>NZ_JBIATV010000015.1:0-275680 GCF_042892175.1 Streptomyces sp. NPDC001828 | reverse complement strand
TCCACCGTGGCGGCCGCACCGCCCGCGCCGGCGAGTCCGGCAGCGTCGTCACCCTCGTCACGCCCAACCAGCGCCGCGAGATGAGCCGCCTGATGATGGCCGCCGGGATCACCCCGACCATCACCCAAGTCCGTTCCGGCGAGGCGGAGTTGAGCCGCATCACCGGCGCCAAGGCGCCCTCCGGCATCCCCGTCGGCCCCGCCGCGGCCTCGGCCGAGCGCCCCAAGCAGCGCGGCCAGGCCCCCTTCCGCGGTCGCGGCACCGCCCGTGGCCAGTCCGCCGGCCGCACCGGGAACTCGCGCCGTGCCGGTGAGTCCCGCGAGCTGTCCGAGGCCCGCAAGGCGGCCCGGGTCCGCCGCGCCGCCTGATCGACCCCGGGGCGACCGGCACCGCCGGCCGCCCCGGGCCCGTATGACCAAGGGGGTCGCGCCCCCCCGCCTCACCCGCCCCTGCCCCGTCCGTGTCGTTGCCGGAGGCCAGGGGCGTATGGGACCCGTCAAGGAGTCGCGGCGGGCCGTAAGAGGGACGTCAACGGAGGCCGAACGCGCCTGATGAGGAGGTTTCCTCAGGGTGTCCGTTCATTTCGAGCCTCTCTGAGGAGTCCACGATGGCCGATCTGGCCTTCGTCGCCACCACACTCGCGGTCTTCGCGCTGGTGGCGCTCATTGCCAAGGGGGTGGCAAAGCTGTGACTGCCGAGAACATCGTCGGCCTGATCGTGGCCGTCGCCCTGCTGGGTTATCTCGTCCTCGCCCTTGTGTACCCGGAGAGGTTCTGAGTCCCGCCATGTCTCCTGTTGTTGCCGGCGTGCTCCAATTCCTGGCTCTGGCCGTGGCGTTGGGCCTGGCGTACCGTCCCCTCGGCGATTACATGGCCCGGGTCTACTCCTCCGACAGGCATCTGCGCGTCGAGAAGTGGATCTACAAGGCCATCGGCGCCAACCCGTCCACCGAGATGCGCTGGCCCGCCTATCTGCGCGGCGTCCTCGCCTTCTCCCTGGTGAGCGTCCTCTTCCTGTATCTGATGCAGCGCCTGCAGGGCTCGCTGCCCGGCTCGCTCGGCTTCGTCTCGATCCCGGCGGACCAGGCCTTCAACACGGCCGCCTCCTTCGTGGCCAACACCAACTGGCAGTCGTACTCGGGCGAGCAGGCCATGGGCCACGTCGTGCAGACGGGCGGCCTCGCGGTGCAGAACTTCGTGTCGGCGGCCGTCGGCATCGCCGTCGCCGTCGCGCTGGTACGCGGCTTCGCCCGCTCCCGTACCGGTGAACTGGGCAACTTCTGGGCCGACTTGGTGCGCGGCACCGTCCGTATCCTGCTGCCGATCTCGGTGATCGGCGCGGTCGTCCTGGTCGCCTGCGGCGCCATCCAGAACTTCTCGGGGATCCACGAGGTCGGGCAGTTCATGGGCGGCTCCCAGCAGTGGAACGGGGGAGCGGTCGCCTCGCAGGAGGCGATCAAGGAGCTGGGCACCAACGGCGGCGGCTACTTCAACGCCAACTCCGCCCACCCCTTCGAGAACCCCAACGGCTTCACCAACCTCTTCGAGATCTTCCTGATCCTGGTGATCCCGTTCGCGCTGACCCGCACGTTCGGCAGGATGGTCGGCTCCCTCAAGCAGGGCTACGCCATCCTCGCCACGATGGTGACGATCTGGTTCGGGTTCACCGCGCTGATGATGTGGACCGAGTTCCACCACGGCGGCCCCGCGTTCGACCTCGCGGGCGGCGCCATGGAGGGCAAGGAGAACCGGTTCGGAATCGGCGGGTCCTCCATCTTCGCGGTCGCCACCACCCTCACCTCGACCGGCGCGGTGGACGCCTTCCACTCCTCGCTGACCGGCTTCGGCGGCGGCATCACCATGCTGGGGATGCAGCTCGGCGAGATCGCCCCCGGCGGCACCGGCTCCGGGCTCTACGGCATGCTGATCATGGCGGTCATCGCGGTGTTCATCGCGGGCCTGATGGTGGGGCGCACCCCCGAGTACCTCGGCAAGAAGATCGGCACCCGCGAGATCAAGTTCGCCGCCTGCTACATCCTCGTCACCCCGGCCCTCGTCCTCATCTTCACGGCGATCGCGATGGCCATGCCGTCCACGCTGACCTCGATGACCAACTCGGGCGCGCACGGATTCTCCGAGGTCCTGTACGCCTACACCTCGGGCGCCAACAACAACGGCTCGGCCTTCGCCGGCCTCAACGCGAACACCCCGTGGTTCAACACCAGCATCGGACTCGCCATGCTGCTCGGCCGGTTCGTCCCCATGGTGTTCGTGCTCGCCCTCGCGGGCTCGCTCGCCGAGCAGACGCCGGTCCCGGAGACGGCGGGCACCCTGCGCACCAACAAGCCTTTGTTCACCGGCCTGTTGGTCGGCACCGTGATGATCGTCGCGGGTCTGACCTACTTCCCGGCACTGGCCCTCGGCCCCCTCGCGGAAGGCCTCGCGTCATGACCACCGACACGAAGAAGTCGCAGGAGCCCGGCTCCTTCGGCACGAAGAAGCACGAGGAGCCCGGCTCCATGTCCACCGCGACACCCACCCGCGCGCCCCACGACGACCTCCCCGGCGGGCACAAGCCCGGGGCCGGACGGGTCGGGGGCGGCATGTTCGACCCCAAGCAGCTGGTCAGGTCCTTCCCCGACGCGGTGAAGAAGCTCGACCCGCGCGTGATGGTCAAGTCCCCGGTCATGTTCGTGGTGGAGATCGGGTCCGTGCTCACCACGGTCCTCGCGATCAAGGACCCCGGCGACTGGTTCGGCTGGGCGATCGCCGCCTGGCTGTGGCTGACCACGATCTTCGCCAACCTGGCGGAAGCCGTCGCGGAGGGCCGGGGCAAGGCGCAGGCGGACACCCTGCGCAAGGCCAAGACGGACACCATCGCCCGTCGCCTGAACGGGAGTTCGCAAGAGCAGGTCCCCGGTACCGAGCTCAGGATCGGCGACCTGGTGGTCTGCGAGGCCGGTGACGTCATCCCCGGCGACGGTGATGTGGTCGAGGGGGTCGCCTCCGTCGACGAGTCGGCGATCACCGGCGAATCGGCCCCGGTCATCCGGGAGTCGGGCGGTGACCGCAGCGCGGTGACCGGCGGCACGAAGGTGCTCTCGGACCGCGTCGTCATCAAGATCACGACCAAGCCGGGCGAGACGTTCATCGACCGGATGATCAACCTGGTCGAGGGGGCGGCGCGGCAGAAGACGCCGAACGAGATCGCGCTCAACATCCTGCTCGCGTCCCTCACGATCGTCTTCCTGCTCGCGGTCGTCACCCTCCAGCCCTTCGCGATGTACGCGAAGGCCGAGCAGTCCATGATCGTGCTGGCCGCACTCCTCGTCTGTCTGATCCCGACCACCATCGGCGCGCTGCTGTCCGCGATCGGCATCGCCGGCATGGACCGCCTGGTGCAGCGCAACGTACTGGCCATGTCCGGCAGGGCGGTCGAAGCGGCCGGAGACGTGTCGACGCTGCTCCTGGACAAGACCGGCACCATCACCCTGGGCAACCGCCAGGCGTCCGAGTTCGTGCCGGTCGGCGGCACCACCGAGGCCGAGGTCGCGGACGCGGCCCAGCTCTCCTCGCTCTCCGACGAGACGCCCGAGGGCCGCTCGATCGTGGTGCTCGCGAAGGAGAAGTACGGCCTGCGCGAACGTCACCAGGGCGAGCTGACCGGCGCGGAGTGGGTGGCCTTCACCGCCCAGACCCGTATGTCGGGCGTGGACGTGGACGGACGCAAGGTGCGCAAGGGCGCGGCCGGTTCGGTGGTCGCATGGGTCAAGGAGCAGGGCGGCAGTGTCGCGGAAGACGCCCAGGCACTCACCGACCGGATTTCCCAGGCTGGTGGCACGCCGCTGCTTGTGGCTGTGGAAGACGCGGACGGCGCACGTGTCCTGGGTGTCATCCACCTCAAGGACGTCGTCAAGGAGGGCATGAGGGAGCGGTTCGACGAGCTGCGCCGCATGGGCATCAAGACGGTCATGATCACGGGTGACAACCCGCTGACCGCGAAGGCGATCGCCGAGGAGGCGGGCGTGGACGACTTCCTCGCGGAGGCCACCCCCGAGGACAAGATGGCGCTCATCAAGCGGGAGCAGGCCGGCGGCAAGCTGGTCGCGATGACCGGCGACGGCACCAACGACGCCCCGGCGCTGGCGCAGGCGGACGTGGGTGTGGCGATGAACACCGGTACGTCGGCCGCGAAGGAGGCCGGCAACATGGTCGACCTCGACTCCAACCCGACCAAGCTCATCGAGATCGTCGAGATCGGCAAGCAACTCCTCATCACCCGTGGGGCGTTGACGACCTTCTCGATCGCCAACGACGTGGCGAAGTACTTCGCGATCATCCCGGCGATGTTCGCGGTGGTCTACCCGGGCCTCGACAAGCTCAACATCATGAGCCTGCACAGCCCCGAGTCCGCGATCCTCGCCGCGGTGATCTTCAACGCGCTGATCATCATCGCCCTCGTACCGCTGGCCCTCAAGGGCGTGCGCTACAAGCCGACCAGCGCCGACAGGATGCTCCGGCGCAACCTCGGGATCTACGGGCTCGGCGGCCTGATCGCCCCGTTCATCGGCATCAAGATCATCGACCTGCTCATCTCCCTCATCCCCGGGCTGTAACCCCTCGAAAGCGTGCTGAGACCATGAACAACTCTGTTGGAAACACGGCCCGGTTGCTCGGCGCCGGCCTGCGCGCCCTGCTCGTCCTGACGGTCGTCTGCGGAGTGATCTACCCCCTGGTCGTCACCGGCGTCGCGCAGCTGGCGTTCAGCGGCAAGGCGAACGGCTCCGAGCTCAAGTCCGGTGGCCAGGTGGTCGGTTCCGCGCTCATAGGGCAGCGGTACGACCTCCCGAAGAAGGACCCGGACAACTCCGACGAGGCCGCGCTGCCGGACCTGAAGTGGTTCCAGCCGCGCCCCTCCAACGGGCTCGGCACCAACAGCGTCAATACCCGGTACAGCCTGCTGGTGTCGGGCGCGACCAACCTCTCCGGCGACAACGACAAGCTGATCCAGCAGGTCAAGGACGCCAAGGAAGCGGTCGTCAAGGACAACTCCGTCCCCGGCTACCGGGTGGACCCGGCCGATGTGCCCGCCGACGCGGTCACCTCCTCCGGCTCGGGACTCGACCCGCAGATCTCCCCGGCGTACGCGAGGATCCAGGTCCACCGGGTCGCCGAGAGGAACCACCTGGGCGTCGCGCAGGTCGAGAAGCTCGTCGCCGACAACACCGACGGCCGCGTCCTCGGCTTCATGGGCGAGCCCGGCGTCAACGTCCTCAAGCTCAACATCGCACTGAGGGAACTCATCCAGAAGTGAGCCACTTACGCGTCGTGGAAAGGGCGGCACGCCGATGACCCGGGTGCTGGTGGTGGAGGACGAACCGCAGCTCGTACGGGCGCTGGAGATCAACCTCAAGGCGCGCAAGTACGAGGTCGACTCGGCGCGGGACGGCGCCACCGCCCTCCAACTCGCCGCCGCACAGCCCCCGGACGCGGTCCTGCTCGACCTCGGGCTGCCCGACATGGACGGCATCGAGGTGATGAGACGGCTGCGGACCTGCTGCCGCGCGCCGATCCTGGTGGTCTCCGCGCGCACCACGTCCGACGAGAAGGTCCAGGCGCTCGACTCGGGCGCGGACGACTACATCACCAAGCCGTTCAGCATGGACGAACTGCTGGCCCGCCTCAGGGTGGCGACCCGCAGGGTGGGACCGGCGGCGAAGAGCGCCGACGGGGCAGTCGTCACCACGCGGACGTTCACCCTCGACCTCCTCGCGAAGAAGGCGAGGCGCGACGGCCACGACGTGCGGCTCACCCCGACGGAGTGGCACCTCCTGGAAGTCCTGATCCGCAACCGGGGCACGCTCGTCACCCAGCGCCGCCTCCTCCAGGAGGTGTGGGGCCCCACGTACCGCACCCAGAGCAACTACCTCCGCGTGTACATGGCCCAGCTGCGCCGCAAACTCGAATCCGACCCCTCGCATCCGCGCTATCTGATCACGGCGCCGGGGATGGGGTACCGGTTCGAGGCGTGAGCGGCCCTCACCCCTTGGCCGCCGCCGACCCGGCCGTCTCGTACGGCCGCTCTTCGGCCCGGCTCTGCCGCAGCGCCTGGCCGAAGGTGGCGGCGTAGGGGTGGGGGTTGCTGCGGGGGTAGGCGTAGGTCAGGACCGCGGGCGGGGCGCCGGTGAGCGGCAGGTACAGGATGTCCGGATCCGGATGCTGCGCCGCCACCGACACCGGGAGCACCCCGACACCACGCCGGCCGGCGACCGCGTGCAGGTACTCCTCGATGTTGGAGGTCTCCGCGCCGATCTCCGGGGTGGCGTCGGCCGGCCAGTCCTGCGCGCTGAGCGTGCCGCTCACGGTGTTGACGATGAGGCAGCGGCGCCCGAGGTCGCGCCAGGTGACGCGCTCGCGGACGGCCAGCGTGGAGGTCCGGGCGATCGCCGCGATGTGCGGCTCCCGCAGGATCTCGGTGGTGACCAGGCGCGGATCGCTGACGGTGCCCCACAGCAGGGCCGCGTCGACGGCGCCCTCGCGCAGCCCGGCGGTGCGGTCGTCCCGGCGTACGGTCTGCACGAGGACGAGATGGCGTTCCTCCAGCGTGGCCTGTGCCTGGCGGCCGCGCTGGAGGGGGTAGCCCCAGGCGTAGCCGAGCCGCAGCGAGGGCCGCGGCTCGGGTGGCTGGAGCGCCGACTCCAGCTGGGGCAGCAGGACTTGGAGATCGGCCCGCAGCCGGTGCCCCTCGGCGGTGAGGCGGGGGTGACGGGTGCTGCGGTCCACCAGGGCCCGGCCCAGCACCCCCTCCAGCCGCTGGATGTGCCGACTGAGCGTGGGCTGGGAGATACCGAGCCGGTCGGCGGCCCAGGTGAAGTGCTGTTCCTCGGCCAGAGTGAGGAAGCATTGCAAGTGACGCAGCCCGATATCCATGGGGTCAATATTAGCCAACTACGACCATTTGCCCAGGTCAGGGTGTTGTGGCCGCGTTCGCCGCGCGCCGGGTGGCGCCTCGTACGACGGTCAGGTGCAGGATCAGGGCGACCACGGTGAGCGCACCCGTGTAGTACGGCAGCGCGCCCGGCGCCGCGCCGAGGCTCAGCACGAGGCCGCCGAGCGCGGACCCGATGCCGCTGCCGAGATAGACCGCGGAACTGTTCAACGACACGGCCACGGTGGCCTGTTGGGGCTGGGCCGCGATGAGCTGGTGCTGCTGCGGCACCTGTACGGCCCACCCGGCCGCACCCCAGATGACGAGGGGAACGACGGCCAGGACCGCGGCGGCGTGAGCGGCGGCGGGCAGGGCGAACTGGGCGGCCACGATGAGGACCAGGATCCAGGTGACCGCGGCGAACGGGCGCCGGGTCCGGTCCACGACACGGCCGATGAGGAGGCTGCCGATGATGCCTCCCGCACCCCAGGCCCACATCGCCCAGACCGTCTGGTGGGTGTGCGCGGCGTCGAGGAGGAACTCCGCGAGGTAGGTGTAGAGGCCCAGGCTGGCGATGCCGCCGAGCAGCGAGACGGAGACGATGCCGGCGACCCGGCCGCTGGCGAGGGCGCGCACCCTCTGCCCCAGCGGCGGCGGCGGGCTGACCTCGATCTTCGGCAGCCGCACGATGCCGATCAGGGCGACCACGCCGAGCGCGGTGATCAGCCACAGCGTGCCGCGCCACCCGATGTGCGAGGCGAGGAGCATGCCGACCGGGACGCCGATCACGGTGCCGATGCTCAGCCCGCCCATGACGGTGGCGAGAGCGCGACCACGCCGTTCCGGAGTGGTGAGGCCGGCCGCCGTGGCGGCGGCTATGGGCGAGTACACCCCCGCCCCGACCCCCGCGACCGCGCGGGCGATCAGGAGGACCGGCAGCGTCGGGGCGAGAGCGGTCAGGGCGTTGCCGAGGGTGAAGACCACCAGCGCCACGCCGAGCACCACCTTCGCCGACCGCTTGGCCAGGAGGGTGGCGAACACCGGTCCGCCCAGCGCGTAGCAGAGCGTGAACACGGTGACCATCTGCCCGGCCGACGACGCCGAGACGTCCAGGTCCCGCGACACATGGGGCAGCAGGCCGGCCATGACGTAGGCGTCCACACCCAGCGCGAAGGTGCCCAGCGCGAGCAGCGGGATGAACCTGCCGCGGCCGTCCCGCGCCCGAGCGGTGCCGGACGCCGTCTGTGTGGCGCTCATCCGAGGCGCTCCAAGTCGGTTTCGGTGCTGATCTGCCGGCCGTCGGGGAAGTAGCCGACCGGTCCCGTCAACTCGGCTGTCTTCTCGATCTCGTTGAGGAGCCGCTGGAGCCGTACGGACTCCTCGATGCCGGCGAACGGCACCACGGGCTGCTGCCGGTCGTGGGCGAAGCGCACGGCGTCCGCGACGACGCGGCGCAGCCCGACGATGGTGTCGAACCCCTCGGGGACGGGGTCGTGGCGGGTGTCGACCTCGCAGAGCGTCTCCTCCCGGCCGTCGACGACCCGCCAGATCCTCAACTGGTCGGCGTCCCAGGTGGGGTTGGAGTACTCGGCGGCGGCGTAGACCAGACCGCCCTCGTGGTCCCGGAAGGTGCAGTCGATCGTGCGCTGGCGGGTGACGTTGACGAAGCTGCTGTAGCAGCTCACCACGGCGTCGCCCAGCTGGGCCGTCAGGGCCACGCTGTCGAGGACGTCGGGACCGGAGACGGAGTAGTCGGAGCAGACGCCGACGGCGTTGCGCAACTGGAGCTGGGCGCCGTCGAGGGCGAGACGCTGAACCAGGTCCAGGGAATGGATCACTTCGCTCGTGACCCCCACCGTGGGCCGGTGGTCGTTGATGCGGTTCTTGCCCCAAGTGGCATGCGCGCGAACGAGGTTGAGCCGGTGGCGGTGTACGTAGTCATGGAGGGCCGTGCTCGCCTCCGAGTACCGTCCCACCAGGTCCACGCTGAACCCGGAGACCTCGCTCAGCGCCGATGCCACGGCGTCCAGGTCGTCGTGCACGGAGGTGAGCGGCTTCTCGGCCAGGACGAAGCCCCGGTAGCCCGCCAGGCGCGTCAGGATCTCCGCGTGCGCCGAGTCGGTCACCGCGACGATGACGAGATCGGGCGAGAAGGCGTCGAGGGCGCCCTCGACCGTGGCGAAGTACGGCACGTCCTCGATGGTGCGGTGCCGGGCGTGGTACGCGATCTCGATGTCGACGCCGAGTTCGAGCGGGCCGGAGAGGCTGCGCAGCGCGCTCAGGAACCGCGTACCGGCGTAGCCCATGCCGGTGATCAGTACTTTGACGGTGTCCACAGGGGTCATGCCTTCCTGTTCGGGGTGACCGGTTGGTGGTAGAGGCCTTCGCCGGTGGGCAGCCAGCCCGCCCGGCGGTGGAAGTCCACGGCCCCGCTGGCGCTCTGCATCACGGCGACGTCCGCACCGCGCGTCAGCGCGCAGTCGAAGAGGTGGTCGATCACCGCGGTGCCGAGGCCGTGGCCCCGGTCCCGGGGATCGGTGACGAGGGACTGCATCCAGGCCACCCGGCCGCTGGGGTAGGCGGGCGAAGGGGGACGCCGGTCGATGACGGCGATGGCGCAGGCGCGGAGCCGGCCGGGGCCGGGAGCCACCGCGACACATACGTCGGGGTCGTGGGGCAGCGTCCGGGCCAGCCAGGCCCGGTAGCCGGCCCGCCAGGCGGCGCGCGCCTCGGGGGTCGCCGCGGTGTAGGGGAGCGCGGCCGCGCCGGCTCCGCCGTCCGCGCTGCTCGCGTGGTCCTCGCCGTCCAGCAAGTAGGCGCGCAGCCGCACGAGTTCGTCGATGTCGGACAGCTCCGCGTGGCGGACCGGAGCCATGGTCTCGGTCATCACACGCTCCTCCCGCCCACACCGAAGTGGGTGAAGACCTCGTCCAGGGCGCGGACCAGGTGGGCGATGTCGTCGTCGGAGTGGTTCGGCGTGACGTTGACGCGGAACCGCTCGGTGCCGGCCGGAACCGTGGGCGAGTTGATCGGCTGCAGGTAGATGCCGTGCACTTCGAGGAGCCGCGCGGCCGACTGCTTGCACAGCTCGGAGTTCCCGATCAGAACCGGCAGGACGTGTGTGGTGCTCTGCGGCATCACCTGGATCCCCGCCTGCGCCAAGGCGGCGCGCAGGAGCTCGGTCTTGCACCGCAGCGCCTCCCGCTCGGCGGTGGAGGTCTTCAGGTGCTCCACGCTGGCGTGGCAGGCCGCCACGACCGCGGGCGGGAGCGAGGTGGTGAAGATGAAGCCCGAGGCGAAGCTGCGAATGGTGTCGACCAGGGTGGCCGAACCGGTGATGTATCCGCCGATGACGCCGATCCCCTTGGCCATCGTGCCCTGGATGATGTCGACGAGGTGATCGACGTTCAGCTCGGCGGCGATCCCCGCGCCACGGGGCCCGTACATTCCGATGGCGTGTACTTCGTCCAGGTAGGTGAGCGCGTTGTACTCGTGCGCGACCTTGACGATCCGCTCGATCGGGGCGATGTCCCCGTCCATGGAGTAGACGGACTCGAAGACGATGATTTTCGGGCGGTCCAGCGGCTGCCCGGCGAGTATTTCCTCCAGGTGGTCCACATCGTTGTGGCGGAACACCTGACGCTCGGCCTTCGTGCTGCAGATTCCGTTGATGATCGAGGCGTGGTTCAACTCGTCGGAAAGCACGAGGGGATCGGGCAGCAGACGCAGCAGGCACTGGAGCGTCGCGTCGTTGGAGCTGTACCCCGTGGGGAATACGAGCGCGGCTTCTTTTCCGTGCCATTCGGCGAGCGAAGCCTCAAGGGCCGCGTAATGGGAGTGTGTTCCGCCGATATTGCGCGAACCGCCGGATCCGGCCCCGTACTCGTCGATCGCCCGGTGCATGGCCTCGACGACCTTGGGGTGCTGCGACATTCCCAGATAGTCGTTGCTGCACCACACGGTCACCTGCTGCTCGTCCCCGGCGGGTGAGCGGTATGTCGCGCTCGGGTAGGCGTTGGCCCGACGATTGATCTCCACGAACGATCTGTACTGACCGTCGCGTCTCAGCTTTTCAATTTTTTCCGACAGAAATTGCTCGTACATTGCCATCCCCCTGTAGCCAGCGTGCGCCGTTGGTCGCACGCAATCTGTAAACGAGGGAATTACATACAGCGGCCTCCCTCCCCGCAAACCGGTCGCCTGCATCTTTGATGCATCATCCGTATGGCCGCAGGTCAGGGGAGTTGACGGCCGTCCTTGAGATGCCAGTCACACCGTCGAGGATGAATTCTTTGTTACGGCGCGGGGGGCGCGGGGATGGGCGGTGCTGAGTTATTGCCGTGCGTCAACTCGACGCATGCGCAGGGGAGTTCACCAGGAATAAGAGAGCGCCCGGCCTGCCGATCGGTCCGGCGCCCGAACGCCCTCACGGCCGGAGCCGAGGTGAACTCGGCCCGAGATCCCTCACGTTCGGGGCGAGCCGCCCAAATGTGCCAGATCCGCTGCCTGTTGGAGCAGCTCGATGAGCATGGGGGAGGTCAGGCGTCCCGTGAACGTGTTGCGCTGGCTGGGGTGGTAGCAGCCGATCACATGGAGTTCGTCGTCCGTGGCCCGGCCGCGGTCCTGGCTGCGCCGCGTTTCGGGGTCGTCCGTGGCCCGGCCGCCGTCCTGGTTCCGCCGAGCCTCGGCCGGCCCTGCGTCATGCGGCTCTGCGCGTCGCAGCGTCACGACGTTGCCGTGCGCGAACCGGGGCCGGGGGCGCGGCAGTTGCCAGCCGGCGTCGGCGAGGACGGGCAGCAGCGTCTGCCAGCCGAAGGCCCCGAGTACGACGATCACGCGAGGGTTCAGCAGCGTGATCTCGGCCGCCAGCCACGGGCGGCACGTGTCCCGCTCCGCAGGCGTCGGCTTGTTCTCGGGAGGGGCGCAGTGGACGGGGGAGGTCACCCGCACCCCGTACAGCTCGAGGCCGTCGTCGGCCGAGGTGGCCGTGGGCTGAGAGGCGAGGCCCACGGCGTGCAGGGCCGCGAAGAGGAAATCGCCCGACGCGTCGCCGGTGAACATACGGCCCGTTCGGTTGCCGCCGTGCGCGGCCGGGGCGAGCCCGACCACCGCCAGCGGGGCGTCGTGCGGCCCGAACCCCGGCACCGGCCTGCCCCAGTACTCCCAGCCCTGGAAGGCCGCGCGTTTCGTCACGGCGACCTCCTCGCGCCAGGCGACCAGCCGAGGACAGGCCCGGCACCCGGTCAACCGACGGTCCAGCGCACCGAGCCCACCGCAGCGCGCCGCGTGGAACGCGGGGAAACCCCGGTCCTCGGCGGAGGCCCGGGGATCTCCGGTGCCGGTCTCGTTCATGGGGGGCACGGTACCGGTGCGGTCGCGGCCGGGGGCCGGTGCGTGGGGAGGGGGCAAAGGGTCAGGGTGTCCGCCTACAGCCAGTCGCGCTTCTTGAAGATGAAGTACAGGCTGACGCACACCACAGCCATCAGCAGGATCGCGAACGGATACCCGAGGCCCCAGCCCAGCTCGGGCATGTTCTCGAAGTTCATGCCGTAGATCGTGCCGACCAGCGTCGGGGCGAAGAGGATGGCGGCCCACGAGGAGATCTTCTTGATCTCCTCGTTCTGTTCGAAGCCCGCCTCCGCCAACGCCCGCATTTCCGCGTTCTGTTGCTGGGTCACCAGGGTCGCGTTGACCGTGAGGATGTCGGTCAGGGCCTGGCGGAAGCCGTCGACTCGTTCGCTGATGTGCGTGACGTGGTCCGCCACGTCGCGGAGGTAGCGCTGGAGTTCCTCTTCCGTGCCGTACTTCGCGAAGCCCGCCATCAAGGCGTGCAGCATGCCCACCAGGGGGCGGGTGGCGCGTTGGAACTCGACCATTTCCCGGGAGAGTTCGTAGATGCGGCGCGAGACCTCCGGGTCGCCTCGGAAGACCTCCGTCTCGATCTCGTCGATGTCGTTCTGCACGCCCGCCACGACCGGGGCGTACCCGTCCACCACCGCGTCCAGAATGGCGTAGAGGACCGCTTCCGGGCCCAGGGCCAGGAGGTCGGGGTCGTCTTCCATGCGGCGGCGGACCGCCGAGAGGTCGGGGGCCGCGCCGTGCCGGACGGTGATGACGAAGTCCCGGCCGACGAAGACATGGAGCTCGCCGAAGTCCACCTCTTCCGGAGCGTCGAGGTAGCGGGCCGCGCGCAGCACGACGAAGAGGGTGTCGCCGTAGCGTTCCAGCTTCGGGCGCTGATGGGCTTCGAGGGCGTCCTCCACCGCCAGCTCATGGAGGTCGAACTCGGCTGCCAGGGAGAGGAGTTCGGCCTCCGAGGGGCGTTGCAGGCCGATCCATGCCATGCCCTCGGGCGTCTCGCGCAGCCGGCGGAACGTCTCGGCGAGGGTGTCGTGGGAGGCGATGTGGCGGCCGTCGCGGTACAGGGCCGACTGCACGATGCTGCCGCCCTTCGCGTTCCTCTCCGGTACGCGACCGGTCGCCGGCGCCACGCTGCCCTCCGGGGGCGGTGCGGGCTCGGGGGAGGCCGGGGCGTCGGCGCTGGGCTGTCTGCGCCACGCGTGTTTCTTCGGCGGCCGCGCGGGGCGGTCCCTTCCGTCGGGCACGTTCTCACCTCCCGCTCTGCAACCAGCCCGGAGGCTGGCGAACCTCGGTCCGTATCCCCGGGGAACAGCCTCGGAATACCTTCGGAATGCCTTTGGAATGCCTTTGGAATGCTCTCGGAGCAGGATATACGGCTCAAAATGCACCGGCCCGGGGTGGCGCTCCCTCCATGTGTCTCTCCATGCGCCCCCTCGTCCTTCTCCGGTGCGGCCCAGGGCGGCTTCCTGAGGCTTCGTGCGTCTTTCCGTCCGCTTCCCGCCGAAGCGGACAGGATCTGGCCGCAAGGATCGCTACCGTGCCCGCATGGCCTCCCATACCGGCACCGGTACCGGCACTCGCACCGCGTCCCCGCCCCCGCTCTCGCGCCGCGCGCTCAACCGTGCCACCCTCCACCGTCAGCTCCTGCTGCGACGCAGCGACGCGCTCTCGGTCAAGGACGCCGTCGGCCATCTCCTCGGACTCCAGGCGCAGAACGTGAAGCCGCCCTACTTCGCCCTGTGGTCTCGGCTCGCCGGGTTCCGGCCGGAAGCGCTCTCCGAGCTGATGGAGGCGCGCGAAGTGGTGCGGATCGTCACCCTGCGGTCCACCATCCACACCCACACCGCTGACGACGCGCTCACCCTGCGCCCGCTGGTACAGGCCGCCCGGGACCGCGAGCTGAACGCGTTCCGCAAGGGACTGGCGGGGGTGGACACGGAGCGGCTCGGCGCGAGCGCACGGACGCTGGTCGAGGAGCGGCCGCACACCATGAAGGAGCTGCGCGAGGCGCTCCTGAAGGAGTGGCCGGACGCCGATCCGTTCGCGCTCTCCGTCGCAGCCCGCTGCGTGCTGCCCCTGGTCCAGGTCACTCCGCGCGGAGTGTGGGGGCGCAGCGGGCAGGTCGCGCTCACCACCGTCGAGCACTGGCTCGGCCGGGCTCCCGTTCCCGTGCCGCGACCCGACGAGACGGTGCTGCGCTACCTCGGCGCCTTCGGCCCCGCCTCGGTCAAGGACATGCAGACCTGGGCCGGGCTCACCCGGCTCGGGGCCGTCTTCGAGCGGCTGCGGCCCCGGCTCGCGGCGTTCCGGGACGAGAACGGCGTGGAACTCTTCGACCTGCCGGACGCCGCCCGGCCGGACGAGGACACCCCGGCGCCGCCTCGCTTCCTGCCCGAGTTCGACAACCTGCTGCTCTCGCACGCCGACCGCACCCGTGTCGTTCCCGCCGAGTACAAGGGGCGCGGCTGGACCGGCAACCAGGCCCACCGCACCCTTCTCGTCGACGGTTTCCTCGCCGGGCTCTGGCGGATCGAGGAGCGGAAGGGCGGCACCGCGCTGCTCACCGTGCAGGCGTTCGGCACGCTCGGGAAGCGGTCGCGGGACGAGGTGGCCGAGGAAGGGGTGCGGCTGCTCGCCGACATGACCTCGGCCGCCTCGTACGACGTACGGTTCGGGGAGTTCGTGCGCCAGGGTTGAGGTCGGGTCGTCGGTCCTTCAGCGCTCTCGCGGCCCTCAACCCCTCGGCACGTGCGTCCGAGCTAGTGGGTCAGCGCGTGGTCGTGGCTCAGTGCGTGGTCCCGGCGGGCGCACAGCGGTGGGGTCTGGCCGTGGCGCCTGCGCGGGGCCGGCGGGGCGAGCAGGGGGTCGACCGTCACCCGGTCGACGCCGAGCGGGGCCGAAAGCGCTCTCAGGGCGGGCTCGGCGAGCCGGATCCACCGCTGGTCGCGGCCAAGGACGGCTTGCAGCCGGTCCGGGCTGGTGAATCCGACGGCGGTGCGGGTGCCGAACTCGTCGCGCAGGAAACGCAGTTGGTGTCCTCCGGCAGAGCCGAGCCGAACCGGCACGTAGAGCGGCCCTGCCGGGCGGCGTTCGTCGGGGTCGGCGTCCTCGATGGTGAGGCTGTCCATGGTGTCCTCCGGTGCGGAAGTGCGGATGCCGTAAGCGTCATGCGCCCGTACGCCCGAAGTTATGCCCCCGGCACCGTGCCGGTCTCCCGCCATGACGTGGCATTGACCCCAGTGCCGCCGATTTTGACGCGCTCCTGTCGCAGGTCGGCCCGGACGGGTCGGCCGAGCGGGTGGCGCCGGCCCGGCCCGGCGATTTCATCCCACCGGGTGGCGGCCCGCAGAGCCCGGGCGGCCCAGGCCGGCGGCCTGGGGTCCACGGCACTGAGTACGGCTACTGCGTACGGCTACGGCTACGGCGTATGGCTACTGCGTACGGCCACTGCGTGCGGCCGCTCAGTCCGCCCGGCCCGTCGCCGCGACCGTCACGCCGAGCCCGATCATCGCGAATCCCCCCGCCCCACCGATCAACGAAAGGCGCCGTTCGGAGCGGGCGAACCAGCCCCGGGCGGCCGCCGCGCCGAGGCCCCACAGGGTGTCGGTGATCAGGCCGATGGTGATGGGGATCAGGCCGAGCAGCAGCATCTGGGAGGGCAGGTGCCCGGCCGTGTGGTCCACGAACTGCGGCAGCACCGCAGCGAAGAACACGATTCCCTTCGGGTTCGTGACGCCCACCAGGACGCCGTCCGCGACGGTCCGCAGATCGCCGTGGGCCGGCCGGACCACGGCCGCGACCTCGCCGATGGCCGCCACCCCGAGCCGCATGTCCTTGCGGTGCCGGTACGCCTGCACCCCGAGCAGGACGAGATAGGCGGCGCCCGCCAGCTTGACCGCCATGAACACCGACGCCGAACGCTCCACCAGCGCGCCGATGCCCAGCGCCACCGCGCACACCAGGACATACGAGCCGAGGACGTTGCCGAGGACCGTGGCGAGTGCGGTGCGCCGGCCGTGCGCGAGGGCGCGGCCGATCACGAACAGCACGCTGGGGCCCGGGATCACGATCACCAGGAGGGACATCGCGGCGAAGGCGAGGAAGCGATCGGTCGACACCATGGCCGTCATTCAACAGCACCCGTGTGCGGTGCGCCCAGGTCATGAACCGCACTCACGGACACCTCATGGAGATCGGCCCCATGGGGAGGGTGGCGGTGTAGACGCGACGCACGTAGGGGCCCCGCACATAGAGGGATCGGACATAGGTGGACTGCACGTAGGCCGACTGCTCCCGCACAGTCGCGCAGCCGCACTGCCCGCCCCGAGCACCAGTCGGCGTACGGATGGGGCCGCCCGCCCCCGAGGCCCCATGGACGGACAGACCAGGCCGCCCGTCCCCGAGGACCCATGGACGGACAGACCAGGCCGCCCGTCCCCGAGGACCCATGGACGTACAGGCGAGGCCGCCTGCCCCCGAGGGCCGGTTGGCGCGAAGACGGGGGCCACCCGTCTCCGAAGCCCCTGGATACAGTCGCCGCATGGAACTGCGGCAGCTCAGCTACTTCGTCACCGTCGCCGAGGAATTGCACTTCGGCCGGGCCGCCGAGCGGCTGCACATCGTGCAGTCGGCGGTGAGTCAGCAAGTGCGGCGGCTGGAAAGGGAGTTGGGGGCCGACCTGTTCGACCGCTCGCCGCGGCACGTGCGGCTGACCGCGGCGGGGGAGCGGTTGCTGCCCGGCGCGCGTGAGGTCCTCGCCGCCGCCGAGCGGGCCCGGGCCGCCGTCCGGGAGGGCGGCACGCTGCGCCTCGGCACCAGCGCCGGGCTCGGCGAGCACCTGGACCAGGTGCTCGGGGCGTTCGCCGGGATCGCCCCCGGCACCGGGGTCGAGCTGGTCTCCGTGCCCACGCGGGAGCGCCTGGCGCGGGTCGCCGACGGGCGGCTCGACGCCGCGTTCGTGCGCTCGCCCGAGCCCATGCCGGGCCTGCGGATCCTGCCGCTCTGGGAGGATCCGCTGCTCGTGGCCGTCCCGATGGCCCACCCGCTTGCCGCCCAGGACGAGATCGCGCTCTCGGAACTGGCCGCGCTTCCGCTGTCCCTCACGGCCCGCCGCAACAATCCGGCGCTGGTCGACCTCGTAGTGGGTGCCTGCCACGCTGCGGGCTTCGAGCCGGTGCCGGGGCCGGTCGGTGGCTCGCTCCAGAACACCCTGGCCGCCATCGGGCTCGGTTCGCTGTGGTCCGTGGTGTACGCGGCTCACGCGCGCCTGCTGCACAGCCCGCGCGTCGCCTTCCGCCCGGTGCGTGGGCCCGCTCTCGCCCTGCCCACCGGTCTCGTAGTGGGTGCCGGCCACATATCGGCCACGGTCGAGCTGTTCGTGAAGGCGTGCGCGGCCTCCACGGCGAGCGGAGTCACGGCAGCGGAAGCCATGGTGGATGAGACCACGGCGAGTGAAGCCGCGGAGAGCGGCGTTGCGGCAACTCAACCCACAGTCCGTGAAGTCGAAGCCGGCCGGGCCTCATTGGCCGGTACCGCGACCCAGGCGGCTGCCCTGCGCCCCTGACCAGCGGCGATCACCAAAACTGATCGCTGCGGTCGCGGTCTGCCTCTTGGTCGCACGGCACGGATCCGATGGACTGAGGTCACGCCGGTGAGCGACCCGGAAGGGCCGGGAAGCCGCCGCCGACACAGGAGTTGGCCATGCCCATCGTCACCATTCAGCAGGGTCCCCGCGACGTCGAGCTCAAGCGCGAGCTCGTGAAGCGGGTCACGGACGCGTTCGTCGACGCGTACAAGATCCCGGCCGAGACCGTTCAAGTGTGGATCCACGAGGTTCCCACGGACAGCTGGGGCGCGGCCGGCACGCTCACCGCCGACAAGTAGCCCGTCCTCAGCCGGACGCGGCCCTGTGGCCCTCGGCCGGACGTGGCCTTCAGTCGGACGTGGCCCTCGGCCGGACGTGCCGCCCGCCGGGAGCGCTCCCGGCGCTGCGGCACGCCGGCCCCCGAGGCCGCCGGCCGTCCAGGTCATGCCCCCAGGTCCTCCGTCACAGGCAGGCACTCGGCGAGCAGGTCGACGACGTCGCGCCAGGCGCGCTTCGCGTGCTGTGGGTGGTAGCCGACGCCGGGGACCGTGGGGTGGTCGACCGGCGGGTGGTGGAAGGCGTGCAAGGCTCCGCCATAGACCGTGAGACGCCAGTCGACGCCCGCGGCCTGCATCTCGGCGGTGAACGCGCTTCGTTGCGCGGGCGCCATGATCGGGTCCTCCGATCCGACCCCGGCCCACACCGGGCAGCCAATGCGCGCCGCCTCGCCCGGTCGGCCCGTGACCAGGCCGTTGACTGTCCCGATCGCGCGCAGGTTGACGCCGTCGCGCCCGAGTTCCAGCGCGATGGCGCCCCCGGTGCCGTATCCGACGGCGGCTGTCCGGTCGGGGTCGGTTCGCGGTTCGGTGCGCAACACGTCGAGCGCCGCGTGGCCGATGCCACGCATCCGGTCGGGGTCGGCGAGCAGCGGCATGCAACGGGCCAGCATCTCCTCGGGATCGCCCACATAGCGCCCGCCGTGGAGGTCGAAGGCGAGCGCCACATATCCCAACTCGGCGAGAGCGTCGGCCCGGCGGCGCTCGACGTCGCTGAGCCCCATGCCCTCCGGCCCGAGCAGCACCGCGGGGCGGCGGCCGACGCCGGCCGGGAGCGCGAGGTGCCCGATCATCGTCAAACCGTCGGCCGGGTACTCGACCGTACGCGTCGTAATCGTCGTCGCAGTAGTCGTCATGGGACGGGACTGTAATGATCACCGAGCCCGGTCCGGCCGCTGTTCCGCCGCCGGCGGAACAGCGCGGGTGTCCCTCTCGAATGCGGGACGGATCCGGCGCGGCTCTCCACCGGCCGCGCCGGACCGGGCAGCGCCCGGGCGGCAGGTACGACGGGCGGTGTGCGCAGGCCGATTCGGGGTTTCGGGCGCTGCGAGCGCCGTTGGGTACCAGAATCCCCACCTGACAGGTGATGCCGATCTTGGACCAGGAGTGAAGAGCGATGCGGATTCCGATGACGGTCTCGGACTTCCTCGACCGGGCAGAGCTGGGCTTCTCCGCCAGCACCGGTGTCGTCGACGAGCCGGACCAGCCGGGCCCGCCGGTGCCCGGCCTGACGTACGGGCGGCTGGCCGAGCGGGTGCGCGCCTGGCAGGCGGGATTTGACGCGCTGGGCGTAGGCGAGGGCGAGCGCGTGGCGGTGGTCAGTCACAACTCGGCGCGCATGCTGGAGCTGCTGTTCGCGGTGCCGATGAGCGGCCGGATCTGTGTGCCGGTCAACTTCCGCCTCAAGCCGGAGGAGATCGAGTACGTGGTGCGCCAGAGCGGGGCCTCGGTCCTGCTCGTCGACCCGGAGCTGGACGAGGCGCTGTCCGCCGTCCGGGCGCGCCACCGCTTCGTGCTGGGCGAGGAGACCGAGTCCGCCCTGATGCGGTTCGGCGTGGAGCCGCGCGCCTGGTCGGACCCGGACGAGGACGCGACGGCCACCATCAACTACACGTCCGGAACGACCGCCCGCCCCAAGGGAGTTCAGCTGACGCACCGCAACCTCTGGGTCAACGGGCTGACGTTCGGACTGCACACCCGGGCCTGGGAGGGCGATGTCTATCTGCACACCCTGCCGATGTTCCACTGCAACGGCTGGGGCATGCCGTACGTGATGGCGGGGCTCGGCGTGAAGCAGGTTGTGCTGCGCAAGGTCGACGGCACCGAGATCCTGCGGCGGGTCGAGGAGCACGGGGTCACCCTGATGTGCGGGGCGCCCGCCGTGTGGAACATGGTTCTGGACGCGGCCGCGTCGTGGCGGGGCGAGATCCCGGGCCGCGACCGGGTCCGCGTCGTCTGCGCCGGGGCGCCGCCGCCGAGCCGGACGATCCAGCGCCTGGACGAGGAACTGGGCTGGGAGTTCACCCAGATCTACGGTCTGACCGAGACGTCCCCGCTGCTCACCGTGAACCGCACCCGGGCCGCCGATGCCGGGCTGCCCGCCGAGGAGCGGGCCCGCAGGCTGTCGCGGGCCGGTGTGCCCGCGCTCGGCGTGCGGCTGAAGGTGTCGGACTCCGGCGAGGTGCTCGCCCGCTCCAACGTGGTGCTCGACGGCTACTGGGAGAAGCCCGAGGAGACGGAGGCGGCCCTGGGGGACGGCTGGTTCCACACCGGTGACGGCGGCACGATCGACGAGAGCGACGGCACCCTGACGATCTCGGACCGCAAGAAGGACGTCATCATCACGGGCGGCGAGAACGTCTCCTCGATCGAGGTGGAGGACACGATCTTCAGCCACCCGGCGGTCGCCGAGGTCGCCGTGATCGGGGTGCCGCACGACAAGTGGGGCGAGACGATCAAGGCGCTCGTCGTCCTGACGGAGGGCGCGGAGGTGACGGAGGCCGACCTCATCGCCTACTGCAAGGACCACCTGGCCCGCTACAAGGCGCCGACCTCGGTCGAGTTCCGCGAGGCCATCCCGCGTACCGCCACCGGCAAGATCCAGAAGTTCAAGCTCCGCGAGCCGTACTGGTCAGGACTCGACCGCGAGGTCAACTGACGCCTGCGGCGGGACAGTTGGGGAGTGGGGTGGCCGGCGTCACGCCTCGGGGTGGTCGAGGTCACACCCACTCCCTTTGACCTTCACATTGGTGTGAGGGTTCGAGCATGCACCCATGCCCATCACCAAGAGGTTCCTCACCAAGAGGCCAACTGCCGCCGATAGCAGCCCAGTTGTCGCCCACGCCGTAGCCGGCGGCCGCGACGACGGGAAGCTGCCCCTGCTCGCGCTCCTCGCGCTGACCACGGCGGTCCTCATCACGAGCCTGACCGAGACCCTGCCCGCCGGACTGCTGCCCGCGATGAGCGCGGACCTGCGTGTCAGTGAGTCCGTGACCGGACAGACGATCACGGTCTACGCCATTGGAACGGCGCTCACCGCGATCCCGCTCACCGCCGCGACCGCCGCCTGGCCGCGCAAGCGGCTGCTCCTGGTGTCGATGGCCGGCTTCGCCGTGGCCAACACGGTGACCGCGCTCTCGGGGAACTATCCGCTCACCATGGCGGCCCGGTTCGTCGCCGGGGTCGCGGCGGGCCTCGCCTGGGCCCTCCTGGCGGGATACGCGCGCCGCATGGCCCCCGCGCATCTCGAAGGCAGGGCCATCGCGATCGCCATGGCCGGCATCCCGGTCGCGCTGTCGCTCGGCGTCCCGGCCGGCACCTTCCTCGGCAAGGCCGTCAACTGGCAGGTGGCCTTCCTGGCGATGACCGGCCTGACCCTGGTCCTGCTCGGCTGGATCGGCGCGGTCGTGCCGGACAGGGCCGGCCAGGAGCGGGGCGCCCGGGCTCCGATGGCCGCGGCCCTGAAGGTGCCCGGGGTCCCGCCGGTCCTGTTCGTCACGCTGGTCTTCGTCCTGGCCCACACCGTGCTCTACACGTTCATCGCGACCTTCCTCGACGGGCTCGGCCTGGGCGGTTCCACCGATCTCGTGCTCCTGGTGTTCGGCGCGGCCTCGCTGGTGAGCATCGGGGTGGTCGGCGCGGGGATCAACCGCGGGCTGCGCGCGCTGACCCTCGCGAGCACCCTCCTGGTCGCCGTCGCGGCCGCCACCCTCGCCGTGCTCTCCGACAGCACTGCCATGGTCTACGTCGCGGTCACCCTGTGGGGCCTCGGCTGGGGCGGCGTCCCGACACTTCTGCAGACCGCGGTGGGTGACGCGGGCGGCGACCACGCGGAGGCCGCGCAGGCCATGCTCGTCACGCTCTGGAACGTGGCGATGGCCGGGGGCGGCGTCGTCGGCGGCATCCTCCTGAGCCTCCTCGGCCCGGCCGCGTTTCCCTGGAGCGTCCTGGTCCTGCTCGCGCCCGTGCTGCTCGTGGTGCAGGCCGCCCGCGTACACGGGTTCCCGGCCCGGCGCGGGAGTGCCGCCCGAGCGAACGGATTCGATCTTCCCAGCGCGCAACGCTAGGCAGGTCAGGGGCGGTCGGGGCATGCTGGGGGCCACGGTCGAGGAAGTGAGGCGCGCTGCGATGGTGACGGACTCGTACGCCCACGGGGTGAGCGGTACGGCCCTGCTGGGCGACACGATCGGCGGCAACCTGGACCGCGCGGTCCGGGCGTACGGGGAGCGCGAGGCGCTGGTCGACGTCGGGTCGGGCCGGCGCTGGACGTACGCCCAATTCGGCGCGGACGTGGACCAGTTGGCGTCCGCGCTGCTCGCCTCCGGGGTCGCCAAGGGGGACCGGGTCGGCATCTGGGCGGTGAACTGCCCCGAGTGGGTCCTGGTCCAGTACGCGACCGCGCGGATCGGCGCGGTGATGGTGAACATCAACCCGGCCTACCGCGTACACGAGTTGGAGTACGTCCTGCGCCAGGCCGGGGTCTCGGTGCTGTTCGCCTCGCTGGCCCACAAGTCGAGCGACTACCGGGCGATGGTCGAGCAAGTGCGGCCCCAATGCCCCGAGTTGGGAAGAGTCGTCTTCATCGGCGCCCCGGGGTGGGACCGGCTGATGGCCGAGGGGGCCGGGCGGCCGGGTGCCGAGCTCGTCGCCCGTCAGGCGGAGCTGTCCTGCGACGACGCGGTCAACATCCAGTACACCTCGGGCACCACGGGCTTCCCGAAGGGGGCCACGCTCTCCCATCACAACATCCTCAACAACGGTTATTTCGTAGGGCAGTTGCTCGCCTACACCGAGGCCGACCGGATCTGTGTGCCGGTCCCCTTCTACCACTGCTTCGGCATGGTGATGGGCAATCTGGCGGCCACCTCGCACGGCGCCTGCATCGTGATCCCGGCACCCTCCTTCGATCCGGCGGCCACCTTGCGGGCCGTGCAGGAGGAGCGCTGCACATCGCTGTACGGGGTGCCGACGATGTTCATCGCCGAGCTGAACCTGCCCGGCTTCGCCTCGTACGACCTCACCTCGCTGCGCACCGGAATCATGGCGGGCTCGCCGTGCCCGGCGGAGGTGATGAAGCGGGTGGTCGCCGAGATGCACATGGCCGAGGTGTCCATCTGCTACGGCATGACCGAAACGTCCCCGGTCTCCACCCAGACCCGTACCGACGACGACCTGGAGCGGCGCACCGGCACGGTCGGCCGGGTCATGCCGCACGTCGAGGTGAAGGTCGTCGACCCGGCGAGCGGCGTCACCGTGCCGCGCGGCGAGGCGGGCGAGCTGTGCACCCGTGGCTACAGCGTGATGCTGGGCTACTGGGACGAGCCGGAGCGGACCGCCGAGACGATCGACGCGGGCCGCTGGATGCACACGGGCGACCTCGCGGTCATGCGCGAGGACGGCTACGTCGAGATCGTCGGCCGCATCAAGGACATGATCATCCGGGGTGGCGAGAACGTGTACCCGAGGGAGATCGAGGAGTTCCTGTACCGGCACCCCAAGATCGCCGACGTACAGGTGGTGGGCATCCCGGACGAGCGGTACGGCGAGGAGATCCTGGCCTGTGTCATCCCGCGCGACCCGGCGGACCCGCCCACCCTGGACGAGGTGGCCGCGTACTGCCGCGAGCGGCTCGCGCACTACAAGATCCCCCGCCGTCTGCGCATCCTCGACGCCTTCCCCATGACCGTCAGCGGCAAGGTCCGCAAGGTGGAGCTGCGGGAGGGCTACGGGGCCTGAGCGCGCTGCCGGCCCTAGGTGCCCGCCGCGACCAGGTCGCGGGCCGCGCCGTTCACCGGCTGTGGCGTGCCCGTGAGGTCCAGGACGAAGAGCGGGACGTGCAGCTCGTCGGCGCGCCGGCGGGCCTCGGGCGCGTATCCGGCGAGCGAGAAGTGGACGCTGCGCGCCGAGGTGGTCATGGCGTGCAGCCACAGGCACTCGACGGCCTTGAGTGACGCGGGCCGGGTCGTCGGGTCCACCTGCGCCACCAGGCCCCGCCCGCGCAGGTCGATGCCGGAGGCCGGGGGCGGCTCGGCGTGCAGGATGTCGTCGAAGCCGAGCCAGGTCAGATAGAGCCCGGCCGCGGTCACCGCGTCGCGTGCCGTACGGATCGTGAGCGGCCGGAACGCCGTACGGGCCGGCGGGCCCACGGGTCTCTCGGCCGCCGTCGGCACGGGCGGCGCCGTCACGGGCCGTACCGGCACCCTCAGGACCACCCCGCAGGAGCAGCCGAGCTCGGGCTGCGGCCACTGGCTCTGGCGCCCGCAGGCCCGGCACCGCACGGTGACCCAGGTGTCCGTCCAGGTGCGGTGGGTGATCGGCGAGGGCGCGGCGCCGCGCTGGATGGGGGGCGCGAGCGGCGCCCCGCAGGCGCAGGGGTAGGCGGGCGGCACATAGACGTGATCGCGCCGACAGGTGGGGCAGCGCACCGGCACGCCGTCACCGTTCATCGGCCCCCACCTCCTGATGACACGGCCCCGCGCGAGGCCGCCGCACGGGTTGACCGTGCGTTCCGCGCTCCACGCCGGACGGGGTCCCCGGTGGCTCTTCCGGGGGCTCCGCCGTCCATGGTCCATCAACCGCGTCCGCCGCGTGGCCGATTCGCGCATCCCGGTCCTCCCTTGACGCGCTGGCGAAGCCGTCCTACATTGCTTCCACATAGCAGAATGAAACTTCCGCATTACGGAATTCGGTTTGAAGGCGGCGCGGCCAGGCGGCGCGCCCGAGCCGATTTCGCCGGCCGAAGCAGGAGCACCCCATGCCTCGTATGACCGCTGCCCGAGCGGCAGTTGAGATCCTCAAGCTCGAAGGCGTCAGCCACGCCTTCGGCGTGCCGGGCGCGGCGATCAACCCCTTCTACCGGGCGCTCAAGGAGGGCGGTGGCATCGACCACACGCTCGCCCGCCACGTCGAAGGCGCCTCCCACATGGCGGAGGGATACACGCGCGCCAACCCGGGCAACATCGGTGTCTGCATCGGCACGTCGGGCCCCGCGGGCACCGACATGATCACCGGCCTGTACTCCGCGACCGGCGACTCGATCCCGATCCTCTGCATCACCGGCCAGGCCCCGGTCGCGGTGATCCACAAGGAGGACTTCCAGGCGGTCGACATCGCCTCGATCGCGGCGCCGGTCACCAAGGCCGCGACGACCGTCCTGGAGGCCGCCCAGGTCCCCGGCGTCTTCCAGCAGGCCTTCCACCTGATGCGCTCCGGCCGTCCCGGCCCGGTCCTCATCGACCTGCCGATCGACGTCCAGCTCACCGAGATCGACTTCGACCCGGAGACCTACCAGCCGCTGCCGGTCTACAAGCCGACCGCGAGCCGGGCCCAGATCGAGAAGGCCATCACCTTCCTCCTGGAGTCCGAGCGCCCGCTGATCGTCGCCGGCGGCGGCATCATCAACGCGGACGCCTCCGACCTCCTGGTCGAGTTCGCCGAGATCACCAACACCCCGGTCATCCCCACCCTCATGGGCTGGGGCGCCATCGCGGACGACCACGAGCTGAACGCCGGCATGGTGGGTCTGCAGACCTCGCACCGCTACGGCAACGCGACGTTCCTGGAGTCGGACTTCGTCCTGGGCATCGGCAACCGCTGGGCCAACCGCCACACCGGTTACAAGCTCGACGTCTACACCCAGGGCCGCAAGTTCGTCCACGTCGACATCGAGCCCACCCAGATCGGCAAGATCTTCGCGCCGGACTACGGCATCGCCTCCGACGCCAAGGCCGCCCTGGAGCTCTTCGTCGAGGTCGCCAAGGAGCTGAAGGCCGCCGGCAAGCTGCCCGACCGCTCGGCGTGGGTCGCCTCCCACCTGGAGCGCAAGTCGACGCTGCAGCGCCGCACGCACTTCGACAACGTGCCGATGAAGCCGCAGCGGGTCTACGAGGAGATGAACAAGGCCTTCGGCCCGGAGACGCGCTACGTCACCACCATCGGCCTCTCGCAGATCGCCGGCGCGCAGATGCTGCACGTCTACAAGCCGCGCAACTGGATCAACTGCGGCCAGGCCGGCCCGCTCGGCTGGACCATCCCGGCCGCGCTCGGCGCCGCGACCGCCGACCCGGAGGTCCCCGTCGTCGCCCTGTCCGGCGACTACGACTTCCAGTTCATGCTGGAGGAGCTGGCGGTCGGCGCGCAGCACAAGATCCCGTACGTCCACGTCCTCGTGAACAACGCCTACCTGGGTCTGATCCGTCAGGCGCAGATCGGCCTGGACATCAACTTCCAGGTCAACCTGGAGTTCGAGAACATCAACTCCCCGGAGCTGGGCGTCTACGGCGTCGACCACGTCAAGGTCGTCGAGGGCCTGGGCTGCAAGGCCATCCGGGTCACCGAGCCGGACCAGCTGCTGCCCGCGTTCGAGGAGGCCAAGAAGCTGGCCGCCGAGTTCCGCGTCCCGGTCGTCGTCGAGGCGATCCTGGAGCGGATCACGAACATCTCGATGAGCCGCACCAACGACATCAGCGACATCAGCGAGTTCGAGGAGCTGGCCACCGAGCCGGGCCACGCCCCGACGGCGATCCGCCCCCTCACGGCTTCCTGAGCCCCGGCTCCCGCGGTCACGGCCGCCGCGCCGGGACTCGGGAGCCCAGGCTCACCGAGCCGCTCGAACGGTCCGGCCCCCGTTCCCCCGCACTGGGGAGCGGGGGCCGGACGTGTGCCCGGCCGCTCATCCCTGTTCGCGCTCGATCAGCGTCTTGAGCGTGGAGAGGATCATCACCCAGCCGCCGCTGACCCCCTTGAGCATCTCGCTGTCCGTGCTCTCGAAGCCGTCGTGCGTGATGGTCAGCTTCACCCCGAGGGAGGCCGGATCGGCGGGCTGGATGTCGAACGCCACCTGGGACTGCTCGGTGCGCGCACGCTCGAACTCCTCGTCGCTGTCGAAGAGCTGACGGTGCATCGGAAGAATCCGGTGCCAGGTGTACGCCAGCTTGCGGCCCGGCACCGCCTCGATCACCGCCTGGCCGAGATCCTCGTACGCCCCCTCCGGGCCCATCTTCCACAGCACCGGAGAGCCCACCCGCCAGTCGGACTTGGGCCCCCAGCCGCCGAAGTACCGCTGCGCGAAATCGGCGTCGGTCAGGGCCTCGTAGAGCCGCTGCGGGGTGGTCTCGATGTAGATCTCGTAGACGAACTCGGGCTTCTCCACGGGGAGTTCCTCCTTCAGGTTCCGCTTCCACCGGGCGGGCGGATCCAGTCCGCCGCGCTCGTACTTGCCGATCCACCGGTCGGACAGTTCCTGGATCGGCGCCGCGTCCAGGTAGTGCAGCTTCTCCCGGCGGCTGCGCACCGAGGTGACAAGGCGCGCCGCCTCAAGGACCGCGAGGTGCTTGCTCACCGCCTGCCGCGACATGGCGAGCCCCGCGCACAGCTCCCGGAGCGTCTGCCCGTTCCGCGTCCTGAGCCGGTCGAGCAGGAGCCTCCTGCTGGCGTCGGCGAGCGCCCTGAAGACGTCGTCCGCGCGCACCTCCGGAGGGCGGTCGGCGGGTGTCCAGCGGGTGTCCGGCACGCTTCGGGCCGCCGGCGGACGGATGCCTCGAAATCCACGCTGGCAACCACCGGGTTGCGTGTCAATTCGTGACGATTTTCGCACCGGGATGCGTGTCGGTGCATGGAGATACCGGATCGATTCCCCATCGTCACCCGGCGGGCCTGCCCTTCGGGCCGTTTCGCGGCGCATACTGGGGTGACGATGACGAAGCCATCCGCGCCCCGGCGCCACCTGCCCACCAGCCCCTTCAAAGCCCCGGATGCTCCGGCGGCCAAGCACTTCGTCCTAGGAGACCGGGTCACACATGACCAGTTCGGCCTGGGCACCATCATCGGGGTCGAGGACGGCGTCGCGATGCTCGTCGACTTCGGCTCCCGCCAGGCCCGAATCGTGAGTCCGTATACCCGCATGGACAAGCTCTAGACCTCGCCCCCAGGGCAGATCCCCGGGCCGGACCGTACGCGCGGTCCGGCCCGGGGGCGTGTCCGCACCCGCCGGAACCCGTACGCGGGCTGCCCTTCCGGGTGAACCTCGCGCGAGGCTCCCGCAGGGGCGTACGGGGAGCCGCCGCGCGCCCCTCGGGGCCCACGAGCGCCCGCTGCCTAGGCGCCGGGGGAGTGGGCGCCCGACGTCTCCTCGGCGACGATGGACGCCAGCTGGGTGAGGGAGTCGATCCGCCAGTCCGCGGCCGCCACGACCTCCGGGTCGTCTGCCCACCAGTGACCCCACGGCCCGCGCCGCAGATGGGCGACGCGCAGCCCGGCCGCCTTGGCCGGGAAGACGTCGTTCACGGGGTGGTCCCCGACGTACACGGTCTCGTGCGGAGCCGACCCGGCGACCTCCAACACCCTTTCGTAGAAGCCCGGTTGGGGCTTGTCGACGCCCCATTCGTCCGAGGTCGCCACCAGGTCCGCGGGCAGGTCGAGGCCCCGCAGGAGCTCGCCGGCCCGGACGGTCTGGTTCCCGGCGACGATGACGCGGATGCCGAGCTTGCGCAGCCCGCCCAGGGCGGGCCGCACGTCCTCGTACAGGTCGGTCTCGTCGAGGTGTTCACCCCGCCCCGCGGTCTCCCGGGCCAGGTGGGCCTGGCGCACGTCCATCCCGGGTTTGAGCATGCGCAGGGCGTCCGCCGAATCGCGGCCCTGGGTGACGACCGCGCCGACCAGCGCGGCGAGGGTGTGCCGGGGGACGCCGATCCAGTCGGCCCAGGACGCCCAGTAGCGGTCGTCGCGCACCAGTGTTTCGCCTATGTCGAGGACGATGGTCTCAATCATCGTGGCGATCCTAGGCGGTCGGGCGGACATATCGGGCCGACGCCACTACAAGGCGGACTGGAATGCGGAAGCGGACGGCACGGTGTCGACGGTCAGGGTGACGCGGCGCAGGGCGGCGGGGGCCCGCCCGGCGTGCTGGGCGGCGGCCCGGGCGGCGAGGCCCCTGCGGCGGCCGGCCGGAACGGCGGCGAGAACGGGCTGGGTCTCGACGGCGGGCAGGGCGGCGGCGGACACGAGTTTCGTGGTCATGCCTCATTGTGCATGGCGCCGCACTGTGCTGCGGGCCGTTTGATGAGGGCTCAACTGTGCTGTACGGGAGGCCTGTTGGGGCGCAGGGGTCAGCCGGCCGCGGTGACGCGCACTTGGTCGCGGTAGGCGCGGGCCGAGGCCATCACGGCGTCGAGGGTGTCCCTCGTGTGGAGGAGTTCGGCGATGTGGGCGGAGAGGCGATCGCGCTCCAGGGCCATGCGGTCGAGCGCGGCGTCGGAGGTCTTGCCGCTGGGGGAGTCGACACAGGGCAGGAGTTCGAGGATGGTGCGGCTGGACAGGCCCGCGGCGTAGAGGCGTTGGACGAGGAGGACCCGTTCGACGTCGGCCTCGCGGTAGTGCCGCTGCCCGGCGGCACTGCGCGCGCTGCGGAGCAGGCCCTGCTCCTCGTAGTAGCGCAGGGACCGGACGCTGACTCCGGCACGTGACGCGAGTTCTCCGATGCGCATCGAGCCCTCCGATTGTGTTCTGCGTCACAGACCATTGCCCCTGACGTCAGTGTCAGCTTTTAGCGTAGCGGACGTGCCCGAGTGCGGGCGGCGCGACACATTGAGGAGTCCCGACATGACGACGCTTTTCACCGGCCACCGGCTCGGCGGCCTCACGCTGCCCAACCGGGTGGTCATGGCTCCGATGACCCGGGTCCGGGCCGCGGCCGGCGGGCTGGCGACGCCTTCGATGGCGGCCTACTACGCCCAGCGGGCCACCGCCGGGCTGATCGTGAGCGAGGGGGTGCAGCCGAGCCTGATCGGGCAGTCCAACCCGGGCACGCCGGGGCTGTACACCGATGCGCAGGCCGAGTCGTGGCGCCCGGTGACCGCCGCCGTGCACGCCAACGGCGGCAGGATCTTCGCCCAGCTCATGCACGGCGGCCGGGTCTCGCACCCCGACACCACGGGGCTGCGGCCGGTCGGCCCCTCCGCCGTGGCGGCCGTGGGTGAGGTGTTCACCCCGACCGGGCCCCAACCGGCTCCGGTTCCGCGGGCGTTGGAGACGGCCGAGGTGCCCGAACACGTGCGGTCCTACGCCGAGGCCGCCCGTCGTGCCGTCGACGCGGGCTTCGACGGGGTGGAACTGCACGGCGCCAACGGCTACTTGATCTCGCAGTTCCTCTCCTCCAACGCCAACCTGCGCACGGACCGATACGGAGGCCCGGTCTCCCACCGGATCAGGTTCGCCGTCGAAGCCGTCACCGCCACCGCCGAGGCGATCGGTGCCGACAGGACGGGCATCCGGCTCTCACCGGGCGCCAGCTTCTGGGGAGTCGAGGAGAGCGACGTCCGCGAGCTCTACACCGCGCTGCTGGCCGAGCTGGCCCCTCTCGGGCTCGCCTACATCCACGTGGAGGCGACGGCCGACGAGGAAACGCTCCTCGCCCTGCGGCGCGCGTGGCCGGGCACCCTCGTCATGAATCCCGTGCTGCCGATGGGCCCGAAGCAGGCCGGCAAGGACGACGCCGACCACTGGCTCGCCCAGGGCGCCGACCTCATCAGCTTCGGCCGCGCCTTCATCTCCAACCCCGACCTCGTGGAGCGGCTGCGCACCGGACTTCCGCTCGCCCCGGTCGACGAGGCCACGTACTACCAGGGCGGCGACCGGGGTTACTTGACCTACGCGTCCCACCAGTACACGACATGAGCCCTGCCAAAGATCAAGGCCCCACCCGTACCAACCGGGTGAGGCCTTGATCATCGGACGCTCGGTTCGGGACCGTAAACCGAACCCAGCGTCCTGGCTGTGGAGTTGTAACCGCCCGGCGGAACGAGGCTGGCGCGACAGGACGTTCGCACCGCCGGGCGGGGTTCGCGGGGGAGGTTCTGGGATCGCGGCGGCGGCGATTGGCGTGCGTGCCGGGTCCCTTCCTTCAGGTCAGGAAGGGGGACGCACACGCCTTGACCACCGCACTGGCATCGCCGTACCGCCGCGATCCTCAGGTTGTCCATATCCGCCGACCACCCCTCATCCGGGTCGGCGGATCGGACTGTGCAAAGAATCTGACCTCCCGTCAAATTCCTTGCACGGTCTGGAGGTTGAACCGGCCGACTAGTCCTCGCGCAGGGCGCGGACGGCCTCCTCGACGCGCTTGCCGTACTCGGCGTCCGCGGCGTGGAAGTGGGCCAGGTTCTTCTCGATGACGTCGTCGCGGGAGACCTGCGACAGGCCACCGGCGATGTTCGCGATCAGGCGCGCCTTCTCCTCGTCCGACATCAGGCGGTACAGCTCGCCGGCCTGGAAGAAGTCGTCGTCCTTCACGTGGGCCGGGGCGGCGTGCGTGCCCGTGTAGCCGTGGATGGCCAGCGGGGCCGACAGGGCGGCGTCCGTCTGGGCCGGGCCCGAGTACGAGTTGGGCTCGTAGTTCTTGTCGGTGCGGCGGCCGTTGCGGGTCGCCATCAGGCCGTCGCGGCCGTAGTTGTCGACCTCGGCCGCCTTCGCGGAGTTGACCGGCAGCTGGGTGTGGTTGACGCCGAGGCGGTAGCGGTGCGCGTCCGCGTAGGCGAACAGGCGGCCCTGGAGCATCTTGTCGGGCGACGGGCCGATGCCCGGGACGAAGTTGTTCGGGGAGAAGGCCGACTGCTCGACCTCCTGGAACACGTTGTCCGGGTTGCGGTCGAGGACCAGGCGGCCCACGCGCTGCAGCGGGTAGTCGCTGTGCGGCCACACCTTGGTGAGGTCGAACGGGTTGAAGCGGTAGTCCGCGGCCTCGGCGGCGGGCATGATCTGGACGTACAGCGTCCAGGACGGGTTCACGCCGCGCTCGATGGCCTGCAGCAGGTCCGTCTGGTGGCTGTTCGCGTCCTTGCCGACCTGCTCGGCGGCCTGGTCGGAGGAGAGGCTGCGGACGCCCTGGTTCGTCTTGAAGTGGTACTTGACGAAGAAGGCCTCGCCCTGCGCGTTCGTCCACTGGTAGGTGTGCGAGCCGTAGCCGTTCATGTGACGGTACGAGGCCGGGATGCCGCGGTCGCCCATGAGCCAGGTGACCTGGTGGGTGGCCTCGGGGGCGTGCGCCCAGAAGTCCCAGACGTTGTCCGGCTCCTGCTTGCCCGTGAAGGGGTCGCGCTTCTGGGAGTGGATGAAGTCGGGGAACTTGATCGGGTCCTTGATGAAGAACACCGGGGTGTTGTTGCCGACGAGGTCGTAGTTGCCCTCTTCGGTGTAGAACTTCAGCGCGAAGCCGCGCGGGTCGCGGACCGCGTCCGCGCCGCCGAGCGAGTCGGCCACGGTGGAGAAGCGGATGAACGTCTCCGTGCGCTTGCCCACCTCGCCGAGGAAGTCGGCCTTCGTGAAGCCGGTGACGTCGTCGGTCACCTCGAAGTAGCCGTACGCGCCGGAGCCGCGGGCGTGCACCACACGCTCCGGGATGCGCTCACGGTTGAAGCGCGCGAGCTTCTCCAGGAGGTGCTGGTCCTGGAGCAGGATGGGGCCACCGACGCCGGCGGTGGCGGAGTTCTGGTTGTCGGCGACGGGGGCGCCGGACTCGGTCGTAAGCACGCGCTTCGACATCGTGACCTTCCGTACTGGAGCTGCACCGCTGACTGTTCCGCGGTTCCGTGAGCGTAAATTCGCCCGGAACAGAACGTCAACAGTTTGTTGAAAATGAAGTGTGAGCTTCCGGGCGGCAGCGGCGCCTGGGCGCGACAGGACAGGTGTCAGCGCCGCCGCCGCCCGGAAATCTAAGGGACCCGGAAGGGTCAGACCTGCGAGCCCGAGAGGCGCTCGACAGCACGGAGGAGGGCGGAGTGGTCCAGGCCGCCGTCGCCCTGGGCGCGCAGCGAGGCGACCAGCTGGGCCACGACCGCGCCGACCGGAAGGGCCGCGCCCACGTTGCGGGCGGCGTCGGTGACGATGCCCATGTCCTTGTGGTGCAGGTCGATCCGGAAGCCGGGCTTGAAGTCCCGGTTCAGGAAGTTGTCCTTCTTGCGGGTCAGCACGGTCGAGCCGGCCAGACCGCCGTTGAGGACGTCCAGGGCGGCGGTGAGGTTCACGCCGGACTTCTCGAGGAAGACGACGGCCTCGGCGCAGGCCTGGATGTTGACCGCGACGATGAGCTGGTTGGCGGCCTTCACCGTCTGGCCGGAGCCGTGCGGACCGCACAGGACGATGGTCTTGCCGAGGGCTTCGAGGATCGGCAGCGCCTCGTCGAAGTCGGCCTGCTCGCCACCCACCATGATCGACAGGACGGCCTCGATGGCGCCGGCCTCGCCGCCGGAGACGGGGGCGTCCAGGACGCGGATGCCCTTCTCCGCCGCGTTCTTGGCCAGGTCGACCGAGGTCTGCGGGGTGATCGACGACATGTCGACGATCAGCGCGCCCTGCCTGGCGTTGGCCAGGATGCCGTCCTCACCGTACGCGATGGCCTCCACCTGCGGGGACGCCGGAACCATCGTGATGATCACGTCGGCGTCCTTGACCGCCTCGGCGATCGAGCCGGCCGCGGTGCCGCCGGCCGCCGCGAGGCGGTCCAGCTTGTCCTGCTCCAGGGTGAAGCCGGTGACCGAGTAGCCGGCCTTGATCAGGTTCTCGGACATGGGGGAGCCCATGATGCCGAGGCCGACCCATGCGATCTTGGGGAGGTTGCTCATGAGGGTGCTGCCTTCCTAAAAGCTTTAATGCGTCGAGAAGTTGAGGCCCGGCGGGCGGCCTCAGCGGGCCGCGCGGGCCTCGGCGGGGAGCCACTCGAAGGACGCGGCGGCGTCGGCGGCCTTGTACTCCAGGCCCACCCAGCCGTCGTAGCCGGCCTTCTTGAGCTGGTCGAGCAGCTCTTCCAGGGGCAGCGAGCCGGTGCCCGGCGCGCCACGGCCCGGGTTGTCGGCGATCTGCACGTGGCCGGTCTTGTCGGCGTACGCCTCGATGACCTCGGCGACGTTCTCGCCGTTCATCGACAGGTGGTAGATGTCGAGGAGGAACTTGGCGTTGCCCAGACCCGTCGCGGCGTTGACCTTGTCCACGACCTCGATCGCGGACGGGGCGCTCACCAGCGGGTAGAGCGGGGACTCCGGCTTGTTCAGGGTCTCGACCAGGAGGATCGCGCCGACCCGGTCGGCCGCGCGGGCCGCCAGGACGAGGTTCTCCAGGGCGAGGGCGTCCTGCACCTGCGGGTCCGCGCCTTCGACGCGGTTGCCGTAGAGCGCGTTGAGCGCCTTGCAGCCGACCGAGGCGGCGAAGTCGGCCGCCACCTCGATGTTGGCGCGGAAGCGGTCCGACTCCTCGCCGGGAACCGACAGCGCGCCGCGGTCCGGGCCCGGCAGGGCGCCGGCGTAGAAGTTGAGTCCCACCAGCTGGGTGCCGGCGTCGTCGAGCGCCTTCTTGAGGGCGTCGAGCTCGGCCTGGTCGGGGGTGGGGGTCTCGATCCAGGGCCACCACAGCTCGACCGCCGTGAAGCCCGCCGCGGCCGCGGCCGCGGGACGCTCCAGGAGCGGGAGTTCCGTGAAGAGGATCGAGAGGTTCACATCGAAGCGCTGGTCCGTGTATCCCATGAGGGGTGTGCGCTCCTTCCGTATTGCGGAAGTTGTTTTCTGCTTGATGGAAGGTTGCAGCGGGACGGGCGAGGTTGTCAAGGGGGCCTCCCGGATTTCGTCCCGCTCGCAGTAGGTTGAGCGCGTGCGATTGAGAGTGGAGTTCACGACCGAGCCCTTCGATCTCGACGAGGCGCCGCCGCATGCCGTGGTCGCCCGCGATGTGATCCAGGCGGCCCGGCTCGACGCGATCGACGTCGGCCCCTTCGGCAACACCGCGGAAGGCGGCGCCGACGAGGTGCTGACCGCGGTGGACGAGCTGCTGCGCAGCGCGCTCGCGGCCGGCGCCACCCGGGTCTCGCTCCAGGTCAATGTGATCGGGGAGGACGAGAAGTGACCGAACCCACCGCTCCCGCCGCGCCGACCGAGCCCCCTCGGGCCGCCGCCCCGGCCGGGCCTCCCCGCGTCGCCGACCCCGCCGAGCACCCGCTGCTCCAGGCGGTCAAGCCGCTCGTCGACGCGATGGGCGCCGAGATGCTGGCGCCGGAGCACGCGGACCCCGACGACGTGGTGCTCGCCTGGGAGGGCGAGGACGTGGTGGCGGTGCGGCTGCCGCAGCTCTCCGACTCCCTGGACCACATCCTGGCCGCCATGGAGCGCCGGCACGGCATGCCGCTCGCCTCCCTCGACCGCAAGGCCAAGCAGTCGGCCGTACGGACCCTGGAGGCGCGTGGTGCCTTCTCCGTGCGGCACGGCGTGGAGACGGTCGCCTCGGCCCTCGGGGTCAGCCGTTTCACCGTGTACAACTACCTGAACAGGGATCTGAACAGGGAAAACACCGCCAAGGGCGACTGAGCGAGCACGCTCGGTGCCCGCTTCGGCACCCCTCGAACGCAACGAACCGCCGTCCGGACACCGGGCGGCGGTTTTTGTAACCCCAAGTTTTCAACAAAGTGTTGACGGGATGTTTCGGAGGGCGTTAGCTATCCGCAGCCCGTTCAGCACCAAGGCCACGGAGGCCGCCGTGACTTCGACTTCGACGCCGGGCCTCGCTCGGTTCAACACCTCACAGGACAGTGCGGCCCTGGCCGCGCTCCACGAGGTGTGCGCCAGTTCGGCGTGGGGGAGCAAGCTGCTCGCCCAGCGCCCGTACGCCACCGCGGAGGACCTCTTCATCGCCAGTGACGCCGCTCTGGCCGAGCTGGGTGTGGAGGACCTGGAAGAGGCGATGGCCGGGCACCCGCCGATCGGCCGGCCGAAGCCCGGTGACCCCACCTCCGCACGTGAACAGCGCGGAATGGCCGGGGCCTCCGAGGCCCTCAAGGCCGAGCTGCTCGAACTGAACCTGGACTACCAGGAGAAGTTCGGTCATGTCTTCCTGATCTGCGCGACCGGTGCCACCGGCGAGCAGATGCGCGATGCGGTAAAGACCCGGATCGGCAACACCGCCGAGGAGGAGCGCGAGATCGTGCGCACCGAACTCGGGAAGATCAACCGAATCCGGCTGACCCGTCTCGTAGAAGAGGACAAGGACTGATGAGCACCGCGACCACCGCCTCGGTGTCCACGCACATCCTGGACACCAGCATCGGACGCCCCGCCGAGGGCGTCGCCATCTCGCTCGCGGCCCGCTCGGGCTCCGACGCCGAGTGGACCGCGCTCGGCGGTTCCGCGACCGACGCGGACGGGCGCTGCAAGGACCTGCCGGCCCTGCCGGAAGGCACCACCCACGTGCGACTCGACTTCGAGGTCGAGCAGTACTTCAACAAGAAGCAAGCCGAGGCGCAGCAGGACGCCCCCCGCGTAAGGGACAGCGGTGCGTTCTTCCCGGAGGTGGCGATCACTTTCGCCGTCACCCCGGGCGAGCACTATCACGTACCGCTGCTGCTCAACCCGTTCGGCTACTCCGTTTACCGAGGGAGCTAGCAGACATGCCCACGATTCTCGGCCAGAACCAGTACGGCAAAGCAGAGAACCGCGTCGTCAAGATCACGCGGGACGGCGACACGCACCACATCAAGGACCTGAACGTCTCGGTCGCCCTGTCCGGCGACATGGAGGACGTGCACTACTCCGGCTCGAACGCCAACGTGCTTCCGACGGACACCACCAAGAACACGGTGTACGCGTTCGCCAAGGAGTACGGCATAGAGTCCGCCGAGCAGTTCGGCATCCACCTCGCGCGGCACTTCGTGACCTCGCAGGAGCCGATCAAGGTCGCGCGCATCCGCATCGAGGAGTACTCGTGGGAGCGCATCGAGACCTCCGAGGCCAACTCGAAGTTCATCGGCTCCGACGACGTCAAGCACTCCTTCGTCCGCAAGGGCCAGGAGACCCGGGTCACCCAGATCACCTACGACGGTGAGAAGTGGGAGGTCATCTCGGGCCTCAAGGACCTGGTCGTGATGAACTCGACGAACTCCGAGTTCTGGGGTTACGTCAAGGACAAGTACACGACGCTCCAGGAGGCGTACGACCGCATCCTGGCCACCCAGGTCTCCGCCCGCTGGCGCTTCAACTGGAGCGACGACGAGCAGAAGGCGCCCAACTGGGAGAAGTCCTACGAGCAGGTGCGCAAGCACATGCTGCAGGCCTTCGCCGAGACGTACTCCCTCTCGCTCCAGCAGACCCTGTACCAGATGGGTTCGCGCATCATCAACAACCGGTCCGAGATCGACGAGGTTCGATTCTCGCTGCCGAACAAGCACCACTTCCTGGTGGACCTCGAGCCGTTCGGGCTCAAGAACGACAACGAGGTCTACTTCGCGGCCGACCGTCCGTACGGTCTGATCGAGGCGACCGTCCTGCGCGACGGCGTCGAGCCGCAGATCCCGGTCGACATGACCAACCTCTGACGCGGCACTGAGCCGGCCCCCGTCCGCCCGCAGTCGGGCGGGGGCCGGCCAGACCGGAGGGAATCTCATGGCACAGCCTGCAATGGGGCCGGCACCAGCCGACGGCCCATGTCCCACCCCACCTGAAGGTGCCGTGCACCCGGTGGATGAAAAGCTTCCTGCCTCGCGGCTCGTCCCCGCCGCGCTCCAGCACATCGCCGCCATGTACGCGGGCGTCGTCACCCCTCCGCTCATCATCGGCCAGGCCGTCGGCCTGGACACCGCGGGACAGACCCGTCTGATCGCGGCCAGCCTGCTCATAGCCGGGCTCGCCACCGTCCTGCAGACCATCGGTCTCGCGAACTTCGCCGGAAACCGGCTCCCGTTCGTCAACGCCGCCTCCTCGGCCGGCATCGCGCCCATGCTCGCGATCGCCGAGACCAGCGCCAAAGGCCACCAACTCCCCGCCATCTACGGCGCGGTGATGGTCGCCGGAGTCTTCTGCCTCCTGGTCGGCCCCTTCTTCGGCCGGCTGCTGCGCTTCTTCCCGCCGCTGGTGACCGGTGTCGTGATCACGCTCATCGGCGTCACGCTGATGCCCGTACCCGTCTCCTGGGCCCAGGGCGGCGACAAGACCGCCGCCGACTTCGGGTCCATGAAGAACCTGGCGCTCGCCGCCTTCACGCTCGTCGTGATCCTGCTCTTCCAGCGCTTCGGCCGCGGTTTCCTGCGCCAAGTCGCCTTGCTGCTAGGCCTGTTGATCGGCACACTCGCCGCCATCCCGTTCGGCATGGCCGACTTCGCGGCGATGAAGTCCGCGCCCGTCGCCGCCCTGCCGACGCCCTTCTCCTTCGGCGCCCCCGAGTTCCACCCGGCGGCCGTCCTCTCGCTGTGCATCGTGATGCTGGTCCTGATGACCGAGTCCAGCGCCGGCATGCTCGCCATCGGCGAGATCTGCGAGCGCCGCACCGACGGGCGCACCATCGCCCGGGGCCTGCGCACCGACGGCATCGCCACGCTGCTCGGACCCGTCTTCGGCGGCTTCCCCACCAGCGCGTTCGCCCAGAACGTGGGCGTGGTCTCGCTGACTCGCGTACGCAGCAGGTACGTTGTCGCCGTCGCGGGCTGCGCCCTGCTCGTGCTCGGCGCCTTCCCGGTGCTCGGCGCGGTCGTCTCCCTGGTCCCGATGCCCGTCCTCGGCGGCGCCGGAATCGTCCTGTTCGGCTCGATCGCGGTGAGCGGCATCCGTACCCTCTCCGAGGCCGGGCTCGACGACAGCTCCAACATCATCCTGGTGGCCGTCGCGCTCGGGGCGGGCATCATCCCGCTCGCCGCGCCCACCTTCTACGCCGGATTCCCCGCCTGGGCACAGACCGTGCTCGGGTCCGGAATCAGCGCGGGAGCGCTCACCGCGGTCCTGCTCAACCTTTTCTTCCACCATCTCGGCACCCGGAGCCGCGTCGCGGTCCCGGCACTCAAATCCTCGTAGGGTCCTGCCGTGCCCAAGTCACAGCCGCCACTGATCGAAGAAGGAAGCACCATGGCACCTTCGGCAGCCCCCCAGCGCATCGTCATCGAGAACTGTGCGATCGCCACCGTGGACGCGAATGACACCGAGTACGCCTCCGGCTACCTGGTCGTCGCCGACAACAAGATCGAGTCGATCGGAGCCGGCCAGGCCCCGAAGGGCCTGGAAAACGTGGTCCGCCGCATCGACGGCACCGGCCACCTGGTCACCCCCGGCCTGGTCAACACGCACCACCACTTCTACCAGTGGATCACGCGTGGTCTGGCCACCGACCACAACCTCTTCAACTGGCTGGTCGCCCTCTACCCGACGTGGGCGCGCATCGACGAGCAGATGGGCCGCGTCGCCGCCCAGGGTTCGCTCGCGATGATGGCGCGCGGCGGTGTCACCACCGCGATGGACCACCACTACGTCTACCCGCTGAACTCCGGCGACCTGTCCGGCGCGATCATCGGCGCGGCCTCCGAGATGGGCGTGCGCTTCACCCTGGCCCGAGGCTCCATGGACCGCAGCGAGAAGGACGGCGGCCTGCCGCCGGACTTCGCCGTCGAGACCCTCGACGGCGCGCTCGCCGCGACCGCCGAGACCGTCGACCGCTTCCACGACGCCTCCTTCGGCTCGATGACCCAGGTCGCCGTCGCCCCCTGCTCGCCCTTCTCGGTCTCCACCGAACTCATGAAGCAGGGCGCCGAGTTGGCCCGCGCCAAGGGCGTACGGCTGCACACCCACGGCTCGGAGACCGTGGAGGAGGAGCAGTTCTGCAAGGAGCTGTTCGGCATGGGCCCGACCGACTACTTCGAGTCGACCGGCTGGCTCGGCAGCGACGTGTGGATGGCGCACTGCGTCCACATGAACGACTCCGACATCGCCGCCTTCGCCCGCACCGGCACCGGCGTCGCCCACTGCCCGTCCTCCAACGCGCGCCTCGCCGCCGGCATCGCCCGCGTCCCGGACATGCTGAAGGCCGGCGTCCCGGTCGGCCTGGGCGTGGACGGCACCGCCTCCAACGAGTCGGGCGAGCTGCACACCGAGCTGCGCAACGCGCTCCTCATCAACCGTCTCAACGCCCAGCACCGCGAGGCCGCGCTCAACGCCCGCCAGGCCCTGCGCCTGGGCACCTACGGCGGCGCCCAGGTGCTCGGCCGCGCCGACCAGATCGGCTCCCTCGAAGCGGGCAAGCTCGCCGACTTCGTGCTGTGGAAGCTGGACACCCTCGCCCACGCGTCCATCGCCGACCCGGTCACCGCGCTCGTCTTCGGCGCGGCGGCCCCGGTCACCGCCTCGTTCGTGAACGGCAAGCAGATCGTCGAGAACAGCCGTCTCACCACGGTCGACGAGGACGCCATCGCCGTCGCGACCCGTGAAGAGGCCCAGCGCCTCGCCCGGATCGCCGCGCAGGCCTGACCCCAAGGAGTCCGGCCGAGGGGGACGGCCCTCGGCCGGTCGCCGTGGACCCGAGCGGGGTCCATGGCAGCTGGACCGGGGGGTGCGTACTACAAGGACGTACGCACCCCCCGGAACGGTGAAATGTGCCAACCACCGCACAAGCACCGCGAGTTGACGCGAGCAGCGTCTGCCGCACCAGCCGTACCGGATGCGCGACCCGCGCTCTGTCCGTACCGTCCGGCACCATCGACGGCGACCGCCGCCGGCACCGAGAACCGTCCGGCGACCGGCAACGCCCGTGCCACCCGCACCCGTTCGGTTCCATCCCCAACCGTCCGGCGCCACCCCGTACCACCCGACAGCCGAGCCGTGCTGTCCGTACTGCCTCGCACCACCTGTTCACGCTGCTCAACGCACCACAACGCACCACCTCCAAGACACCCGCGTCCACCGCCGACGTGTAACCGACCGGAGGAACCGCCGTGGCCGCACAGCCCAGGTTTCGCAACTTCGCAGTCAGCCCCGCCCAGACCGGCGAGAAGCACCCGGTCGATGAGACGCTCCCCCCGCTGAAAATGTTCACCAGCGGCCTCCAGCACGTGGCCGCGATGTACGCGGGTGTGGTGGCCCCGCCCATGATCGTCGGCCCCGCTGTGGGGCTCGACACCAAGGAGACCGCCTTCCTGGTCGCCGCGAGCCTGTTCACCGCGGGTCTCGCCACGCTCCTCCAGACCCTCGGGATCTGGAAGATCGGCGCCAAGTTGCCCTTCGTGAACGGTGTTTCGTTCGCCGGGGTCAGCCCGATGATCGCCATCGGCAAGGAACACGGCACCAACGCCATCCCCGTCATCCTCGGCGGGATCATCGTCGCCGGACTGCTCGGCTTCCTGGCCGCGCCCTACTTCGGCAAGCTCGTCCGCTTCTTCCCGCCGGTCGTCACCGGCACCGTGATCACCCTGATAGGCGTCTCGCTGCTGCCCGTCGCCTTCAACTGGGCGTCCGGGGGCAATGAGAAGGCCTCCGACTACGGTTCGCTGTCCAACCTCGCGCTCGCCGCGATCACCCTGGTCATCGTGCTCGCGCTGCGCAGACTGCTGCACGGGTTCATGCAGCAGATCGCGATCCTGCTCGGTCTGGTGGCCGGCTCGCTCATCGCCATCCCGATGGGCAAGACCAGCCTGGACGCCATCAAGAACGCGGACGTCATCGGCTTCCCGACGCCGTTCCACTTCGGCGCCCCGCAGTTCGACGTCGCCGCCATCGTCTCGATGTGCATCGTGATGCTGGTCTGTATGACGGAGTCCACCGCCGACATGCTGGCCCTCGGAAAGATCGTCGAGCGTCCGGCCGACCAGAAGACCATCGCCGCCGGGCTGCGCGCCGACACCCTCGGATCCGTGCTCAGCACCCTCTTCAACGGCTTCATGGCCAGCGCCTTCGCCCAGAACATCGGGCTCGTCGCGATGACCAAGGTGCGCAGCCGGTTCGTCGTCGCGACGGGCGGCCTCATCCTCGTCGTGATCGGCCTGTCTCCGGTCGCGGCCTCGGTGATCTCCCTCGTTCCCCTGCCGGTGCTCGGCGGCGCGGGCATCGTCCTGTTCGGCTCGGTCGCCGCGAGCGGCATCCAGACCCTGTCGACCGCGGCCCTGGAGAAGGGGGAGAACGCGCTGATCGTGGCCGCCGCCGTCGGCATCGGCCTGATACCGATCGCCAAGCCGGACTTCTACCACGCCTTCCCCGACCAGGTCCTCGTCGTCCTCGACTCCGGAATATCCACCGGCTGTGTCGTGGCCATCGTCCTCAACCTGGCCTTCAACCACTTCGGCAAGCAGCGTCAGGAGACGGAGGTCGAGGCGCTCCAGGCGGCCGAACCGGAGGTCGCCCTACACTGACCGGCGCCTCGCGCCACCGCTCATCCCTTCGGCCCGGCAGGCCACGGGACCCCTCGGGACCTGTGGCACCACCTGCCGGGCCGATGGTCGTCCGTAGGCCGCTCAGCAGCTGTCTTCGCTGGTCACGGTGTTAGAACGGAAGGGCCGCAGCTCCCTCATGGGGTCGCGGCCCGTTTGGATGTTGCGCCCCCTGCCATGGCAACACCCTGTCCATGGAGGAAGCAGATGAGTACGGCCGCACCGACGGACGCGACCGAGAAGAAGAAAAAGACCGCCGGGGTGATGGCCGTCCTGCAGCGCATCGGCCGCAGCCTGATGCTGCCGGTGGCCGTGATGCCCGCGGCGGCCCTCCTGGTACGCCTCGGCAACACCGACATGCTCGGCAGGGAGTCCTTCCCGACCGTCGTGACCAAGATCGCCGGATACATGTCCGCGGGCGGCGGCGCGATCATCAGCAACATCGCGCTGCTCTTCTGCGTCGGCATCGCGATCGGCTTCGCCAAGAAGGCGGACGGCTCCACGGGTCTTGCCGCCGTCGCCGGATACCTCGTGTTCCAGAAGGTGCTCGCCACCTTCACCGACAGCAACCTCCCGAAGGTCGCGGCGGTCGTCGACGGCAAGATCGTCATGAACGACGCACCCGTCGACGCCGGTGTGCTCGGCGGCGTCGTGATGGGCATCGTGGTCGCCCTGCTCTACCAGAAGTTCCACCGGACCAAGTTGCCCGACTGGGCGGGCTTCTTCGGCGGCCGCCGCCTCGTGCCGATCCTTTCCTCCTTCGCGGGCCTGGTCATCGGCATCGTCTTCGGTCTGATCTGGCCGGTCCTCGGCGCCGGACTGCACCACTTCGGCGAGTGGCTGGTCGGCTCGGGCGCGGTCGGCGCCGGCATCTTCGGCGTCGCCAACCGCGGACTCATCCCGGTCGGCATGCACCACCTCCTGAACTCCTTCCCGTGGTGGCAGGCGGGCGACTACCAGGGTGCCCACGGCGACATCCCCCGCTTCCTGGCGGGCGACCCGACCGCGGGCCAGTTCATGACGGGCTTCTTCCCGATCATGATGTTCGCCCTCCCGGCGGCCTGCCTCGCGATCACCCACTGCGCCCGTCCCGAGCGCCGCAAGGTCGTCGGCGGCATGATGTTCTCCCTCGCGCTCACCGCCTTCATCACTGGCATCACCGAGCCGATCGAGTTCAGCTTCATGTTCATCGCCCCGGTCCTGTACGCGATCCACGCCGTGCTCACCGGAGTCTCCATGGCACTGACCTGGGCCCTCGGCATGAAGGACGGCTTCGGGTTCTCGGCCGGCGCGATCGACTTCTTCCTCAACATCGGCATCGCGCAGAAACCCTGGCTGCTCGCCCTGGTCGGCCTCTGCTTCGCGGGCCTCTACTACGTGGTCTTCCGCTTCGCGATCACCAGGTTCAACCTTCCGACGCCGGGCCGTGAATCCGACGAAGAGCTCGCCGAACTCCTGAAGGCGGAGGCCAAGTAGCCATGACGCACAAGCCAGTTGAGCACACCACCCGCATCCTCGACCTCGACCGGGAGGGCCTCGCCGCACTGCGCGGGCGGGAGCTCACCGCCGCCGTGGCGGCCGCCGAGGGCCGCACGATGGTCGCCGAGGTCTTCGCCGAACGGGCCGCGCTGATCCCGGGTCAGGACGGCAGAGGCGTCCACAACATGGAGCTCGTCGCCGCCTTCGGCGCCGATCTCGTCGTCCTGAACCTCATCGAACGGGCCTGGGACGGAAGCCGGCTGACACTGCCGGGCCTCGGCACCTTCACCTCGATCGGCGACCTCGCGGCCCACATCGGCCGGCCCGTCGCCGTCAACCTCGAACCCGGCGACGTGCCGGAGATCCGGCGGGCGAAGCCCGAGTACGCCAAGCGGCTCGTCGACATGGGCGCGGCCATGCTGTGCCTCACCGCGAACCCCGGCACCGGCGGCTCCTACGACGGCCTCGCCCGGGTGACTGAGCAACTGCGCAAGGGACTTGGCGACGACGTGGCCCTGTGGAGCGGCAAGATGCACCACGCCGGGCACCCCGAGCGGGTCACCCCCGCCCGTCTGACCTCGCTCGTCGAGGCGGGCGCCGACGGGGTCGTCCTGCCGCTGCCCGGCACCATGCCCGGCGTCACCAAGGAGCTGGCCGCCGAGGCGGTCGCGGCCGTGCAGGACGCGGGCGCCGTGGTGATGGGCGCGATCGGCACCAGCCAGGAGGGCTCGCACACCAACGTCGTGCCCCAACTCGCCCTCAACGCGAAGGAGATAGGGGTCGACGCCCACCACTTCGGGGACTCCTTCATCCCCGGCATGTGCGACCCGGAGCTGCTCTACTCCTACTCGGTGGCGGTCCGCGGCCGGCGCCACACCTGGAACCGGATGGCGCTCGGCGGCCGCGGCCGCAGGTGCTCGGCGTGCTGACCGCCGACGTCCGCCGGGCCCGTATCGCGCGGTGGGTCGAGTACAAGGGCCATGTCTCGGTCGCCGAGCTGATCCGGGAGATGCGGGTGAGCCGGATGACGGTCTACCGCGATCTGGCGCTGCTCGAAGCGGAAGGGCGGCTGCACCGCGTGCGCAGCGGCGCGACCGCCTTCCCCAGCGCCCAGTTCACGGACGGCGCGGACTGGATGACCTGGCGGCTCACCCAGCAGCGCGCGGCCTGAGGTTCAGCGCTCGCAGGCGATGCCGTCGCCGTCCCGGTCCAGATGGGAGTCGTAGCCGGGGTCGCCGCGGTGCAGCGGGGTGACCCCGGCGGCCCGGGCGGCGGTGCAGTTCTTGTAGTACACGGAGCTCCCGCCGCCCTTGTTCCCGCCGCCGTCCATCGGCGGGGGCACGACCGGGGCCGTCATCTTGGGCTTGGGCGGGGGCTTGGGCGCGGCGGGCTTCTTCGCGGCCGGCGGGGCGGGCGTCGGGCTGTGCGCCGGCGCCGGGGTGGCGCTCTGGCTGGGGGTGGCCGACGGTGACGGGGTGTCCGACGGAGACGGGGAGGGCGTCGGCGACTGCGTGGCGGTCGCGGCCGGGCTGCTGGCCGAGGGCTTCGCCGGCCCCGCCGCGTCGTCCTGGCAGCCGCTTGTGGTGAGGGCGAGCGCACCGAGCAGGCCGGAAACGAGCAGAGTGCGAACGGCTGGTCTTGATATGCGCATGCGGCGGCTCTCTCGGACGAACGATGCTCTTGTGAGGATCTGGTGAAGGAGAGAATACGGGCCGCAAAGGTTGCGTAAAGCGAGTTTCGTCAACTCGGCCGAATTCGGCCACCGGAGGGACGGGGGCTCGTGCGCGAGCGGCGGTCACGGCAGCCGCTCGCTGCCGTAACCGCCGCTCGTGTGGGGGGAGTTAACCGATGTGGTACGGGTCGCCGTACACCTTCCAGTCGAGCGGGGTGTTCAGGTTGAGGTTGCCCTTCTTTAGGAACACGCGCTGCTCGGTGTCGACGCGGCTGGTGTCGCTGTGCGCCTCCTCCTGCTTCATCGCCCAGACCCGGGCGTCCAGGAAGGCGTTGAGGTACGTCGTCTCGTTGCCGCCCTGGGCCGGGGTCTTGGCCTTGGCGAGCGCGCGCTTGCGGATGGAGCTGAAGCTGGTCGGATCGCTGCCGTCGCCGTGCATCACGATGGCGTCGTAGTAGATGAACTGGCCGAGCGTGCCGACCCCGTCCGACTTGCCGCGGCTGACGGCCGGGTCGAAGTACACCCGGTCCCGCTCGTCGTTCTGGGCCTGCTTGAAGTCCGTCTCCGAGGCCGCGGTCTTCCAGTCCTTGGTGAAGCCCGGGTCGAGCCCCTTGTGCGAGTCGCTCCCGTTGACCTTCTCCAGGGCCGGCAGGTACTTCTCCAGGACGTTGCCGGGGTTGCGGGCCGAGTAGAGCTTGACCAGGTCGAGCATGTCACCGGTGCCGGAGCAGAACCCGATGATGCCGGCGGTGTAGCCCCGGCCGTCCTTGATGTCCTCGATGTACTTGTACTGCGCCTTCCAGTCCAGCGAGGAGTTCTCCGCGCTGGAGACGAGCTGCATGGCTATGTCCTTCTTCGCCGGGTCGTCGAGCCCGGTCGCGGCGGCATTGATCACCGACGCATTGTCCGCCGTCGGGGCGGCCGGGTTCTCCGCGGCGTACGCCGTGACCGGGACCGCGAGGAGTGCGGTGCCGAGCAGGGCGCGTACGGCGATCTTGGTACGACGTGCGGTGACCTTGCGGTGGGGGGTGTGCACCTGGACCTCCAGAGGGAAGTTCGTCGCTCCGCTGTTCTGTTAGGAAACTTTCCTACCATTAGCGGGAAGTGACCGTACACCCCTGCGGCACAAGGAAGTTGAGGAGTGGGGAGCCCGCGTCCGCGGCCGTGTGCGGCGGGGCGGGCGCCCATGGGGGGCACGCCTCCCAGGCGTCCCGCACCGGAGCGAGGGCGCGATTACACTGACGGGTCGCCGTCGCCGCAGGTCGGTGCGTCAGCCAGAAGGAGTCCCGCACGTTGTCCGAGAACCACGAGGCAGCCGTCCCGTCCCCGGGTGCGACCCGCCTCACCCTCGTCTCCGACTGCGGCAGATGCTTCGGCCTGTGCTGTGTCTCCCTCGCCTACTCGGCGTCCGCCGACTTCGCGATCGACAAGCCGGCCGGCAGGCCCTGCCCCAACCTCCAGCAGGACTTCCGCTGCGGAATCCACCGGGAGCTGCGGGGCCGGGGCTTCCAGGGCTGCACGGTGTACGACTGCTTCGGGGCCGGTCAGAAGGTCTCGCAGGAGACGTTCCAGGGCCGCGACTGGCGGGCGGCGCCGGAGACGGCCGCCTCGATGTTCGAGGTCTTCCCGGTGATGCGCCAGCTCCACGAGCTGCTCTGGTACGTCACCGAAGCGCTCGCCCTGGCGAAGGCGCGGCCCGTCCACGCGGAGCTGAGCGCGGCACTACAGGAGACCGAGGCCCTCACGGCGCTCGACCCGCAGGCCCTGGCGGACCTCGACGTGCCGGGCCACCGCGACAAGGTCAACCAACTCCTGCTGCGGGCAAGCGAGTTGGCCAGGGCCGGGTATCCGGGCAAGAAGAAGGACCGCCGGGGCGCGGACCTCATGGGTGCCCGGCTCAAGGGCGCCGACCTGCGCGGGGCGAACCTGCGGGGCGCCTTCCTGATCGCCGCGGATCTGCGCGGCGCCGATCTGCGCCTGGCCGACCTGATCGGCGCGGACTTCCGCGACGCGCGGCTGTCCGGCGCCGATCTGACCGAAGCGCTCTTCCTGACCCAGGCCCAGCTGAACGCGGCGAAGGGCGACGCGACGACCCGGCTTCCGCCGTCGCTGGTGCGCCCGACGCACTGGGCGGGCTAGGGTCCGTCCGGCGGATCTGGTCGCCGTCGGCGGGCTTCGGCTTTACGGTGCTGGTGAGCGGGGGTGGGGGGCCCCCCCCCCCGGGGGGGCCCCCCCCCCCCCCCCCCCCCCAAACCCCCCCCCCCCCCCCCCCCCGGCCCCCCCCGGCCGGTGGGGCCCCCTCCCCCGGGGGGGGCATTGGGCCCGCCCGCGGTATGGGGCCCCCGGCGGGGGCCTCGGGATTTCCGGGGGGGGGGGGGGGGGGGGGGCCCCCCCGCGGGGGGCCCCCCCCCACCCCCGCACCCCGGACGAGATCCGCCGGACAGGCCCTAGGCGGTCCAGGCCGGGTCGCGGCCGCTCATGCCGATCAGGCGGTCCACCATCGGGGCCTCGTCGGGGACGTCGACGGCGGGGCCGAACGCGGTGCCACGGGCGGCGGGATCGTCCTTCGACGGGGCGAGGAAGGCGTAGGAGACCTCCAGGTCGTCCGGGGCCGACCGGAATTCCTGACCGGTGGCCCGCGCCACGTCCCAGCCGTGCACGACCAGCTCGTCGAGGCCGACGCGGCCCGTGACGGTGGCCGGCAGGGTGAGGCCGCCCACCTGCGTCATGCCCTCCCAGGCCGCCGGATCCCGCCAGGCCGCGGCCATCGCGGCGAGGCTCTCGGGCAGTGACGTGCGCCAGTCCGTGGGCAGTTCGGGCGGCGCCACGGTGCCGGGAGGGGTCTCGGTGGTCGGGCCCGACTTCTTGTGCGCGGCATCCTGGAAGGCGACGCTGAGCCCGAGGACGTGCGAGAGGAGATCCCGCACGGCGTACTCGGGGCAGGGCGTCGGGCCCGCGAGGTGCTCGTCGCGCACGCCGTCGAGCAGACGGGTCAGCTCGGCCGCCGCAGGGCCGAGGTCGGGCAGGGGTGCCGGGTCGTTCGGTTGGCTGCTCATGCAGGGGAGACCGCGCGGGCGCCCGGAACTCATCGGGGGCCGCTGCCCTGGTGCGGCGAGTCCGGCGCGGGCAGGGGTCCTCGCTCCGGAGCCCCCTTCGCGGGGCAGCCTCGTCGGCCCCGTGAAGGGGGCGCCGCCCGCGAACCTTGGTGCGCACTCTTGCCGTGTTCGCGTCACCGTGTCATACAGGTCTGGACCTTTTCCGTGGGACGGAGGGCCCCGCCGTGCGCCGAGGAGCAAGCCGCCGAACCGGCGGTCGAACCAGCCGCCGGGCCACGCGCTGGGCCGGACGCCGGCCCGGCCGTCGGTCAGCGGGAGGCGTCGGGCTGGTCGTCGTCGCGCTGCTCCTGCTCGGCGCGTGCGGCGGTGGGGGCGACAAGGACGGTGCGAGCCCGTCCGTGCCCGGCGCGGTCACCGCGCAGGCGAGCAGCGCCACCTCGGTCCACGTCATGTGGCAGCCGTCCACCGACAACAAGGCCGTCACCGGGTACGAGATCCTGCGCGACGGAACGACGGCCAAGGCGGTCCCCGCCGACCGCAGCATGATCGACGTCGACGGGCTCACCGCCTCGACCGCGTACCGCTTCACCGTGCGGGCCCTGGACGCCGCCGGGAACCGTTCGGCCCCCAGCGCCCCCGCCTCCGTCACCACGCCCGCCGCGACCCCGGACGACAAGCGGCCGCCGACCGCCCCGGCGCGCTTGACGGGCCGCGCGGACGGCGCCGGCGCCGCCACCCTGACCTGGGGCCGGGCCTCGGACGACGTGGGGGTGACCGCGTACGACGTCTATCAGGAGGGCGCCCGGATCCACAGCGTCGGCGGGGCTGTGACCACGGCACGGCTGACCGGGCTGCGCCCGGGAACCGTCTACACCTTCACCGTGCGCGCCCGCGACGCGGCCGACAACTCCTCGCCGGACAGCGGCGCCGTCGACGTCACCACCGCCTCCGCGCCCGGGGCGCCCCCGAGCACCGCGCCCACCGGCCTGCGGGCGGTCACCGCGCGGGCCGCGTCGGGGAGCGGTGCTGAGGTCACCCTGCACTGGGTGCCGCCGCACACCGGCGGGGACATCGGCGCCTACCAGCTCTTCCTCAACGGCGCCCCGACCACCACGATCGTGCCCGGCACCCCCTCGCCCGAAGGCCTCAGCTCGTACACCTTCACCGTCACCGACCCGCCCGGCACCCGCTACAGCGTGAAGATTCGGGCCAGGCTGCCGGACGGCAAGTGGGGTGACTTCTCGGCCCAGCCGGCCGTGGTCGTCCCGTGAACCGTCGCCGTCCGGGGTCAGGCGAGCTTCCGGCCGCCGAACCCCCTTGTCCCGTCCGCCAGTTGCCACCACCGCTCCAGGCCCGCCTGATCCATCGTGCTCCAGTCGGGGCACCGCTCCACCATCGCCAGGCCCAGACCGCGGCCGACTTCGACCATGCCGCTGCCGACCTCGGCGCGCCCGGCGTCGTAGGCGGCCAGCGCGTCGGACCGGCCGGCGGCCGAGGTCAGGGCGGACTCCAGGGCGGTGGCGTCCTGGAGCGCCTTCACCGCGCCGCCGCCGGTGTGCGGCCGGGCCACCGTGGCCGCGTCCCCGACCAGCGCGAGGCGGTCGGTGGCGTAGCGGGGCGCGGTGAAGTCGTACATCGGCTGCACGAAGAGGTCGCCGGGTGCGGTCAGGTGCATCAACTGGCCCCAGAAGGGCGGTAGTTCAGTGTCCGCGACTGCCAGGGCGTGGGCGCGCAGGGCGTCGGTCAGGGTGCCGGGCGGAAGGCTGGTGGGGGAGTCGAGCGGGAGTCCGTGGCCGGCGGGCGGCGCGGCGTACAGCACCCAGTTGACGCGGTGGCCGCCCCGGCCGTCCGGGATGCGGTAGATGACCGCGTGGCCGCCCGGGAAGACGGCGAACACGCAGTCGTCGACCGGCCAGCGGCCGGCGTCGGGCAGCCGCTCGACGGGGAACGCGCCGCGCCAGGCGAGATAGCCCGCGTAGGCCGGCCCCACCTCGGGGCAGACGGCCGCGCGCACCGTCGAGCGGTAGCCGTCGGCGCCCACGACGAGGTCGAACCGGTCCGATTCGCCGTCGCAAGTCATCAACTCGACGCCCCTATCCGTCAGTTCGAGGCGGTCGACCGGCGCCGCCGTCCGGAAGTCCACCGACTCCGGTACGCCTGCGCGCAGTTCGCTCCAGAGCGGGCCCCAGTTGTAGGTGCGGAAGGGGAACGGCAGCTCGCCGATCATTCGGCCCATCGGGGCCGAGCCGTCGCGAACGTACCAGCGTCGCCTGGTCAGTTGGAGCCACGGCATCGAGGCGCTGACGAAACCGCAGGCTTCGAGCTCGGCATAGCGGTCGTTGTGCATCGCGAGCCCCACCCCTCGGTCGGCCAGCCGGCCCGAGGCCCGCTCGTACACCGTGACCGCCTCGGCGCCGCCCCGGTGCGCGGCCAGTGCCGCCGCACACCCCGCGATGCTTCCGCCGACAACGGCGACCCGGCCTCCGCGCATCCCCACACCCTCGCAGTCCTCGTCAACAGTCCGGTGTCCCCGGCCCGGCGGACGCCCCCCGCCGGATTCTCGCAGCAACGGGCGCGCCGCCCGGAGGCACCGGGGACTGCGGCACCCGGCCGAGCACCGGATGCGAGGCAGCGTCCCGCGTGATCCATTGAGTCCCATGGACGCGGACCAGGACCTGCGATCGACGGTCGATGCGCTGATGGACGGGCTGCGGGCAGACCTGGAACGGCTGGCCCGCATCCCCTCGGTCGCCTTCCCCGGCTTCCCTCCCGAACCGGTGCGCCAGGCACACGACCTGGTGGTGGAGCTGCTGAAGGACGCCGGCGTCGAGCACATCGAGCGCCTCGACCTGGCCGACACCGCCCCGGTCGTCTACGCCGAGATTCCCCCGCCGCACCCGGACGCCCCCACGGTGCTCCTGTACGGCCACTACGACGTGCAGCCGCCCGGCGACGAGTCGCTGTGGCAGTCGCCGCCGTTCGAGCCGACACCGGTCGAGGGCGGGCTGCGGGCCCGGGGCATCGCGGACGACAAGTCCAACATCATCGTCCACCTCGGGATGCTGCGGGCGTACGGCGGCCGTCCGCCGACCGGCGTCAAGATCGTGATCGAGGGCCAGGAGGAGTACGGCAGCGCCTTCGACGACTACCCGCCCACCGACCCCGGGCGGTTCGCCTGCGATGCGATGGTCATCGCCGACATGGGCAACATCCGCCCCGGCTCGCCCACCCTCACCACCGGCCTGCGGGGCGCGAGCGAGGTGGTCGTCGAGGTGCGCACGCTGGCCGAGGCGCGGCACAGCGGGGAGTTCGGCGGTGCCGCCCCCGACGCCCTGCTCGTCCTGCTGCACGCGCTCGCCACCCTCCACGACGCCGACGGCGACGTGGCCGTCCCGGGCCTGCGTCGCGAGGCGTGGTCCGGCACCTCGTACACCGACGAGGAGTTCCGCGGCCTCGCGTCGGTGCGTGACGGGGTGCCCCTCATCGGCACCGGCAGCCTCGGCGAACGGCTGTGGAGCGGACCCGCGGTCACCGTGATCGGCATCGACGCCCCGAGCGTCGACCACGCGGCCTCCGCGGTGGTGCCGTACGCCCGCGCCAAGCTGAACCTCCGCTTCCACCCGGAGCAGGATCCGAAGGAGGCGCAGGGCAGGCTGGTCGCCCATCTGGAGGCACTGCGGCCGTTCGGGATCGCGCTCACCGTCACCGCCGGCGACACCGGCCCCGGATTCGAGCCCGCGACCGGCGGCCCGGCCTACCGCGCCGCGCTCGTCGCGCTGCGCGAGGGCTGGGGCGCGGAGCCCGCCTTCGCCGCGAGCGGCGGCTCGATCCCGCTGGTCAACGGGCTCGCGAAGGCGGTGCCGGACGCGGAGGTGCTGCTCTTCGGCGCGCAGGACAGCCTGTGCGCACTGCACGCCCCGAACGAGCGCGTCCTGTTCTCCGAACTGCGCGGCGCGGTCATCGCGGAGGCCGCGTTCCTGCGGGAGTACGCGGCGGCGTTCCGGAGCGGGTCGTGACGGCGCCGCCCCCGACGGGGCCGGGGCCGGGCGAGCCCGTGCGGGCCGATGGGCACGGGCCCGCGGAACCTGGTGCGGGCCATCCGGCCGGGGCGGGATCGGGGGCGCCGCCCCAAGTGCCGCCCCCGGAGCCGCCGTTCGAGGAACCGGCACCGCACAAGGGCGCGGGCCTGCGCTTCCCGAGCGCCCTGACCATCCTCGCGATCGTCACCGTGGCCGTGTGGATCCTGGCGTTCGTCATCCCCTCCGGCGCGTACGACCGCAACGCCGACGGGGCACCCGTCGAGGGCACGTACCACCGGGTCGACAGCGGCCGAAGCTTCGTGGACCGCCTCAACGACCTCTTCCTCTCCCCGGTGAACGGTCTGTACGGCGTCCAGGACGCCAAGACCGGACAGGTCGGGCCCACCCTGGCCGGCGAACTGTACGGCAGCGCCGGGGTGTTCCTCTTCGTGCTCGCCATCGGCGCGTTCATCACCGTCGTCTTCGCGACCGGCGCGCTCGACCGGGGCATCGGCCTGCTGGCCCACCGGCTGCGCGAGCGCGGGGCGCTTCTGATCGCGGGTGTGATGACGGTGTTCTCGGTGCTGGGCACGGTCGAGGGCTTCGCCGAGGAGACGCTCGGGTTCTACGGCCTGATCGTGCCGCTGATGCTGGCGCTCGGCTACGACCGCCTCGTCGCGACCGGCACGATCATCGTGGGCGCGGGCATCGGCGTGCTGTGCTCGACGGTCAACCCCTTCGCGACGGGCGTCGCCTCGTCCGCCGCCGGCATCTCCCTGGGCGACGGCATCGTGCTGCGCTTCGTGATGTGGGTGGTCCTGACGGCGGTGTCGATCCTGTACGTGGTCCGCTACGGGCGGCGCGTCCAGCGGGACCCGTCGAGGTCCCTGTCGGGCTTTCTGCCGGGGGACCGGGAACAGCGGCGGACGGAGTCGGCGGACGGACCGGCCGGGACACCGGCACCGGGATCACCGGGATCACCGGGATCACCGGGATCACCGGTATCGCCGAAAGCACGGGAAGCACGGGAACCGGAATCGCCGGGAGCGCCTCCGGCGGCGGGCGGCGGGCCGCCGGAGCTGACCCGCACCCACAAACTGGTCCTGACCCTCCTCACCCTCGTCTTCGCGTTCATGATCTTCTCGGTGGTGCCGTGGTCCAGCGCCCTGACGGGGAAGGCGGACGCCACCCCGTACGGCTGGGAACTGGGCTGGTCCTTCCCGCAGTTGGCGGCGCTCTTCCTGGTGGCGGCGGTCCTGGTGGGCGTCGCGGCCCGGCTCGGCGAGGCCGAGCTGAGCTCGACGATCATCCAGGGCGCGGCCGACTTCATCTCCCCGGCCCTTGTCATCGTGCTCGCCCGGGGCGTCACCGTCATCATGAACAACTCGCAGATCACGGACACGGTGCTGCACTCGATCGAGGGCGTGGTGCGGGGCGCGCCGTCCGCCCTGTTCGCCGTGATGGTCTTCGTGGTCAACCTCCCGCTGGCCTTCCTGATCCCCTCGACCTCGGGCCACGCCACCCTCGCGATGCCGATCCTGGCCCCGCTGGCGGACTTCGCGGGGGTCTCGCGCGCGGTCGTGGTCACCGCCTGGCAGGCGGCGAGCGGCTGGATGAACCTGTGGGTGCCGACCACCGCCGTCACCATCGGCGGCGTGGCCCTGGCGAAGGTCGGCTACAACAAGTACCTCCGCTTCGTGGCCCCGCTGCTCGCCATCCTCTTCGTGCTGATCTGCGCCTTCGTGGCGGCGGGCGCGGCCCTCACGTGAAACGGCTCCGCCCCCGGTGCTGTGCGGTACCGGGGGCGGAGCCGAGTGGGCAACTCGGGGGGTCAGCCCACCAGTTGGTCGTACGCGGGGAGGGTCAGGAAGTCGGCGTAGTCGGCGTCGAGGGAGACCTTCAGGAGGAGGTCGTGGGCCTGCTGCCACTTGCCGGCCGCGAAGGCCTCCTCGCCGATCTCCGCGCGGATCGCGGCGAGTTCGTCGGCCGCGACCTTGCGGGCGAGCTCGGCCGTGGCCGTCTCGCCGTTCTCGAAGACGACGCCCGCGTTGATCCACTGCCAGATCTGCGAACGCGAGATCTCGGCGGTGGCCGCGTCCTCCATGAGGTTGAAGATGGCGACCGCGCCGAGGCCGCGCAGCCACGCCTCGATGTAGCGGGTGCCGACCTGGACGGCGGAGACCAGGCCCGCGTAGGTGGGCTTGGCGTCGAGGGAGTCGATGGCGATCAGGTCGCCGGGGGCCACCGAGACGTCCTCGCGCAGGCGGTCCTTCTGGTTGGGCCTGTCGCCGAGCACCGCGTCGAAGGACGCCATCGCGATCGGCACCAGGTCGGGGTGGGCCACCCACGAACCGTCGAAGCCGTCGCCCGCCTCGCGGTCCTTGTCCGCCTTGACCTTCTCGAAGGCGACCTTGTTCACCTCGGCGTCACGGCGCGAGGGGATGAACGCGGCCATGCCGCCGATCGCGTGCGCGCCGCGCTTGTGGCAGGTGCGCACGAGCAGTTCGGTGTAGGCGCGCATGAAGGGGGCCGTCATCGTCACCGCGTTGCGGTCCGGAAGGACGAACTTCGCCCCGCCGTCGCGGAAGTTCTTCACGATGGAGAAGAGGTAGTCCCAGCGGCCCGCGTTCAGGCCCGCCGCGTGGTCCTTCAGCTCGAAGAGGATCTCTTCCATCTCGTACGCGGCCGTGATCGTCTCGATCAGGACGGTGGCGCGGACGGTGCCCTGGGGGATGCCGACGTAGTCCTGCGCGAAGACGAAGATGTCGTTCCACAGGCGCGCTTCGAGGTACGACTCCGTCTTCGGGAGGTAGAAGTACGGGCCCTTGCCGAGGTCGATCAGGCGCTGCGCGTTGTGGAAGAAGTACAGGCCGAAGTCGACGAGCGCGCCGGGGACCGGGCGGCCGTCGAACTGGAGGTGGCGCTCCTCCAGGTGCCAGCCGCGCGGCCGCATCACGACGGTGGCGAGCTGGTCGGCGTTCTTCAGGGCGTAGGACTTGCCCGACCTGGCGTCGGTGAAGTCGATGCGACGCTCATAGGCGTCGATCAGATTGAGCTGGCCGAGGACGACGTTCTCCCAGGTGGGGGCCGAGGCGTCCTCGAAGTCGGCGAGCCAGACCTTCGCGCCCGAGTTCAGGGCGTTGATGGTCATCTTGCGGTCGGTCGGACCGGTGATCTCCACGCGGCGGTCGTTCAGCGCGGCCGGAGCCGGCGCGACCTTCCAGTCGGCCGCGCGGATCCCGGCGGTCTCGGGGCGGAAGTCCAGCGTGGAGGTGCGGGCGATCTCGGCGCGGCGGTCCTGGCGGCGGGTGAGGAGCTCGTCACGGCGGGCCGTGAAGTTCCGGTGCAGCTCCGCCACGAAGGCGAGGGCCGCGTCGGTGAGTACCTCGTCCTGCCGGGGCAGGGGCTCGGCATCGACGATGGCCAGCGGAGACGGCGCTGGTGCGGACATGAGCTGTCACTCCTTCGCGGGGCGGTGCCCTGACGGCCGCCGGGTCGCCATGCATGGCACTCAGTGCCAGGGCTCCGAGGTACGACTGTGGGCGCCGGTTGATCTGACGGGCGCTTCTGAACAGTGGATACTAGTTTCCTCATGGTGGAAGTTCAATGGTTTGTTGATGTCGAGATTCTCCGGGTCGAGGGACCATGGCGCTGGGTGCCACCCCGTTCACTCCGTGTTTTCGACGGCTGCCCGGTGTCGTCCCGTCTACTCCAGGTCTACTGGAGACGGGCCAGATCTGCCTCCGTGTCGATGTCGTACGGCTCCGCCACGTCCCCGCATTCGACGAGCGTGATCTCCGCCTCGTGGGCCTTCAGATAGGCGCGGGCGCCCCGGTCGCCGGTCGCGCTCGCCGCGATGTCCGCCCAGCGCTCCGCGCCGAAAAGGACCGGATGGCCGCGCTTTCCGTCGTACGAGGCCGCCGCCAGGGAATCGTCCGAACGATGGGCGGCGAGCACCCGGGCCACCGCCTCGGCGCCGATGCCGGGCTGATCGACCAGCGAGACCAGCGCGGCCCGGCCCCCGCCGTCCGGCCCGCCCTCGGCCTCCGCCTTGCCCAGCGCCTCGAGCCCGGCCCGCAACGAGGAGCCCATGCCCTCGGACCAGTCGGGGTTGTCGATCAGTACGCAGCCCGCCAGATGCGCCCGGGCCCGTACCTCCTCGGCGGCGGCGCCGAGCACCACGTACACCGTGCGGCAGCCGCCCTCGCGCAGCACCCGGACCGCGTTCTCCACCAGCGGGCGGCCCCGGTGCGGGAGCAGGGCCTTGGGGCGGTTGCCGAGCCGCCGCCCGCCGCCCGCCGCGAGCAGCAGCCCGGTGACCTGTGCCGCATTTGTCGTCGGTTGCGTCATGGCCCCAGATATACCCCGAGCTTCCGGTGAATTCCGTCCCCGGAGTGGCGCACGACACACCGCATGGCGTTAACTGGCCCGCGAATCCCGGCAGTTGACCTTCGCTGTACGGGTTCTGAACACCTGCACAAGGACGTGCGTGGGGGAGGACTTTTGTTGCGAGGCGTGGAGCAGAGGGCCGTGACCGGCAGTGGTGAGGACCCCAGAGTGAGCGAGCTGCGGGCGGCCGTGTCCCGGCTGCGCCGCGAGCTGGCCGGTCATCCGGCGGAGTTTCCCGACCGGGCCGTCGCCGAGGACGAGCTGGCGGCGCTGGCCGCGATGGCCATCAGCGGCGTGCCCGAGGTGCCGCGGCTGCGCCGCTCGCTGCTGCTGATCGCGGGGTCGATCGGCTCGGTCAGCGCGTTGGCCGGCGCGGTGACGGACGTACGGAAAGCGGTCGAGTTGTTCGGTGAACCGCCGGGCCGGTACTGAGCCGTCACCGTCCCCAGGGCCGCTGCTGACCGCAGGGCCGCTGCTGACCGCCGGGCCGCTGTCGGCCGGCGTAGTGCCTTCCTCGCGGCGCGGAGGCTGAACTTCCTTCAGACGTAAGGGAGTTCAGGCCACCCAGTGCGGACGGTTCTGGCCGCCCGTGACGGCGGGCAGGCCCGCGTCCAGGGTGGCGGCCAGCCGGCGGGCCGCCTCCTCCGTACGCTCCGGCTCGTGGACGAACGGGAGCCGCAGCCGGTGTTCATGGGTGCCCGCGTCGGCCGCGAAGCGGGAGCCCGGCTGGAGGTTCACGCCGTGGGCGAGCGCCGCCTGGGCCAGCGCGCCCGCGATCGGACGGCCGAGGTCGACCCAGAGGCTGAGCCCGCCGACCGGCGTACGCCAGCGCCACTCGGGCAGATGGCGGCTCAGTGAGTCGGCAAGGGCGTCCCGCCGCTCGCGCAGGAGCGGAAGCCGGGCGCGCAGGACGTCGTCCATACCGGGCAGCAGTGTCTTGGCCAGCACCTGGTCGACGAGCGAGGGCGCCAGATCCACGTGGATGCGCAGGGCGGCCAGCTCGTTGACGAGCCGGGAGCCCGCCCGGACCCAGCCGATCCGCAGGCCGCCCCAGTGGGTCTTGCTGAGCGAGCCCACCGTGACGATCTGCTCGGCCTCGCCCGGGTGGGCCAGGGACACGAAGGGCGCCGGGGCCGGTCCCTCCAGTGACATCTCGGCCATGGTCTCGTCGATGAGCAGCCAGGTGCCGGTGGCCCGGGCCGCGCGCAGCAGCCGTGTGCGCTGCTCGGTGCTCATCAGCGCGCCGGTCGGGTTCTGGAAGTCGGGGATGAGGTAGGCGAGCCGGGGAGCGGTCTGGCGCAGCGTGCACTCCAGGAGCTCGATGTCCCAGCCGTCCTCGGTCACCGGCACCGGAGTGATCCGCAGTCCGGCATGCCGTACCGCGTCCAGGGCGTTCGGATACGAGGGGCTCTCGACGACGGCCCGGTCCCCGGGGCGCCCCAGGAGGTTCACCACCAGGGACACCGCGGACTGGGCGCCGGTGGTGATCAGGATCTGCTCGGGCAGGGTGGGCAGCCCGCGCCGCGTGTAGCGCTCGGCGACGGCGGCCCGCAGCCCGGGCAGGCCCAGCGGGTGGTAGCCGTTGGTGGCGGCGTGGCAGGCCAGTTCGGGCCCCGCCAGCTCGAACGCGGCGGCCAGCTCCGCCGCCGGGGCGTTGGGTGCGGCCATCGCCAGATCGATGACGCCGTCGGGCGCCTGGTAGCGGGCCACATTGGCCGGGGCCGCGCCCTCGGGAAGCCCGGTCCAGGTGCCCGCGCCGCGCCGGCTCAGCGCGTAGCCGCCCTCGCGGAGCAGGTCGTACGCGGCGGTGATGGTGGCCCGGCTGACCGCGAGGGCGGTGGCCAGCTCGCGCTCGGCGGGCAGCCGCGTGTGCAACGGGATCCGGCCGTCGAGCAGCAGTGCGCGCACGCCCTGGGCCAGGGCCCGGTAGCCGGGGTGCGGGCCCGTCAGGGCGGTGATCTGTCCGGCGAGCTGGCGGCTGCCGAGCGTGCGTGCCGTAGCGCTCACGGTGTCCACGGACCGGACCACCCGCATCTCTGCCATACCAACCTCCGCGAATTGGCCCTGCCGTCCAGGCCAATCAGCCTACAGACTCGATCCTGTCAGCGCATTGGCATGGTGCAGTGGCCCGGTGGCCGAGAGAGGTGGGTAGTCATGGGACTCGACGTGGTGGTCGGCGACGTGGTGGTCACGGACCGGTTCGAGCGGGAGATGCAGCGGCGGTGCGAGGAGCGGCCGCGGGGGGTTTCGCTCTGGCGGGTTCGGAGGGTCGGGGCCTGGCTGGTCCGCCGCACGCCGGGGCTCCGCCCCGGGCCCCGGTTCGACCCCGGGTTGGGCCGCGCGGGGGACGGCCCAACCTCGTGAGGGGGCTCAGCCGCCGCCCCGGTCGTCGTCGGACGTCAGAGTGGGCGGGCTGAACTGGGCTACCAGGGCGAGGAGTTGGGACGCGGGATAGGGGCGGCCCGCCTCGACGCCCGAGGGCGCCGGCGCCGCCGGAATGAGGGTGTCGGCCGACTCGGCGTGCAGCCACACCGCGATCAGATGTACGGCCGGAACGTGCAGCAGCCGCACCTCCGCGTCGCCGGACCGGTCGCCCGCGGCATCGAGCGCCGCCGCCGTACCGGCCACGAACGGGCCGTAGTTGAGCTGGCTGAAGACGTGCTCGCCCGACGCGTCCCGTACGGTCTCGGCGAGCGCCACCGGCTCGCTGCCGTGCCGCACCAGATAGCGCCAGGAGACCGCTCGGGCGTCGGACAGCGGACCCGTGGGGGCGACGGTGTACATCTGCACCGGGTCCGCCAGGCGCAGGTCCTCGGGGGCGGCCGGGAGCAGGGTCTCCGTGCGGACCCGGCCGAGGCCCGCGAGGAGCCGGAGGCCGGCCTCGGCCGCCTCGCGGGACTGGTCCGGGGGCTGTGGTGACTGGAGTGTCATGATCGGTCCTCACGCCCTCGTGTAGTAGCTGTGCGTCCAGGTTCCGCTGCCCTGGTAGCTGGTGGCGAGGGTGTTGTACACCTGGTCGGACTTGCCGTAGATGGGGTCGTCCACGGCCACGATCGCCTGGTCGCCCGGGGCGTCCACGCCGATGGCGGTGCAGAAGTGCCCGCCGCCGGCCGACCAGCCGATGCGGACGCACAGCGGCCGCCCCGCCTTGACCTCGCTCTCCACCTCCGCGAAGTCGACGCGGTTGGCCACCATCCGGTTCAGGTGCCCGACGATGCGCAGCGGGTTGTCCAGCGGCTGCTGGCTGTTGCAGGCGGTGCCGGACGCGCCGGCCGGGGTGCAGCAATTGGTCTGGCCGGTCTGGGAGTTGGCGACCGTGCACTGCGTCCAGGTGCTCGCCGCGTTGTAGTACAGCGCGACGCTGGTGGCGACCGCCGCCCAGCACCAGTTGCTCTGGGTCTGCGCCTGCATGTTGAAGGCGAGCCGCTGGTAGTCCCAGAGGCGGTAGTCGGGTTTGGCGTCCAGGACCGTGATGTCGGTGACGATGTTGAGGGGCGCGCCCCAGTCGACGTTCACGACGAAGGTGACACCGTGGTTGGGGTCGTAGGGCGGCGAGTGCGGACTGATGTTGCCGACCCGGACGTTGGCGTCGCCCACGAAGCGGGGGCTGTGCTTGACGTCGGCGGCGTTCACCGAATACTCGGACACGGTGACCCAGACCGTCGAGTCGTGGTCGATCTCGTTCCAGTTGAAGTTCAGCACGGTACGGCCGCTCAGGCCGTGCCAGTACTGGCGCACGGTGCGTGGCATCGGGCCCCCTCAGCCGTTCTGGTACTCGATGTCGACCGGTGGCCCGTCCAGGACCGTGATGTCGGTGACGATGTGCAGGGGCGCGCCCCAGTCGACGTTGACGACGAAGGTGACGCCGTGGTTGGGGTCGTAGGGCGGCGCGTGCGGGCTGATGTTCTCGACGGTGATGGTCGCGTTGCCGACGAAGCGCGGGCTGTGCCGGGGGTCGTTGCCGTCGACGCTGTATTCGGACGCCGTCACCACGACGGTCGAATCGTGGTTGATGGCGGCCCAGTTGAAGTTGAGCCTGCACCGCCCTTGCAGGTTCCACCAGTACTGGCGGCAGGTCTGGGGCATGAGGGCCTCCACAGTGTCCGGTTCATGCCTGGGACATGCCAGCAGCATGACGGACCCGGGGCCCTGTCGGCCCTCCTTCGCGAGCGCCGGTCGGAAGCGGCGGGAGCATTCAGCCCGGCTGGCGGATCAGACGGCGCGCGCTCGCGGCGGCGACCGCCGATGTGCGCGAGTCCACCCCCAACTTGGCGTAGATATGCACGAGATGGGACTTGACAGTGGCCTGGCTCAGGAACAACTGCTTGCTGATCTGCTGGTTGGAGAGCCCGTCGCCGACGAGTTGGAGCACCTCCAGCTCGCGCCGGGTCAGCGCCTCCGCAGGCGTCCGCATCCGGTCCATGAGCCGGTGTGCCACGGCGGGGGCGAGCGCCGAGCGGCCCGAGGCCGCGGTGCGCACCGCCGCCGCCAGTTCCTCGGGCGGGGCGTCCTTGAGCAGATAGCCCGCCGCGCCCGCCTCCACCGCCGCGAGGATGTCCGCGTCCGTGTCGTACGTGGTGAGGACCAGGACGCGCGGGGCGCCGGGCCGGGCGGTGATCGCGGCGGTCGCCTCGGCGCCGTGCATCCCCGCCCCGAACTGGAGGTCCATCAGGACGACGTCGTAGGCGCCGGGGGACGCCAGCTCCACCGCGCGCTCGGCGGTGGCGGCCTCCCCGGTCACCGCGAAGTCCGGCTCGGTGTCGAGGACCGCGCGCAGCCCGGCCCGCACGATGGGGTGGTCGTCGGCGAGCAGCAGCCGGATGGGCGCCGCGCTCATCGGGCACCCGCCACGGGCAGCGGCAGCGTGATGGCGACGGCCGTGCCCTGGCCCGGCGCCGACTCGACGCTCAGGGTGCCGCCGAGCGACTGGGCGCGCGAGCGCATCGCGGGCAGGCCGAAGCCGCTGGTCTCCTTGGGCCACCGCTCGGCCGGATCGAATCCGTGCCCGTCGTCCACGACGTCCAGGGCGACCGAGGTGTCCATGAAGCTGAGCGTGATCTCGGCCCGGCCGGCCGCCGCGTGCTGCACGGTGTTGGCGAGCGCCGACTGCGCGACGCGCAGCAGCGCCACCTCGTACGGCGTCGGCAGCTCGACCGGGGTGCCGCTGACTCCGAACTGCACGGCGGGCCCGGGCGCCGCCGCGCACAGCCGCTCCAGGGCGCCGGAAAGGGAGCCGTGCTCCAGGTCCGGCGGGGTCAGCGCCTTCACGAAGCGTCGGGCCTCGGCCAGATTGTCCTGGGCCGCGCGGCGGGCCTGCTCGACGTGTCCGCGGGCCGGATCGCCGGCGGGCAGCGCGCGCTCGGCGGCGCGAAGCAGCAGCTGGATCGAGGACAGGCCCTGGGCGAGCGTGTCGTGGATCTCGCGGGCCAGGCGCTCGCGCTCGGCCAGGGTGCCCGCCGTGCGCTCGGCCTCCGCGAGCTCGGCCCGGGTCGCCACCAGCTCGTCGATGAGTTCCCGGCGCCGCTCGCTCTCCCGGTACAGCGCGTCGTACCCGAGCACGGTCGCGACGGCGACCGCGCCGCCGAGCAGCGGGCCTATGAAGGCGCCCGGGGTGACCTGCTGCCCGTGCAGCAGGAAGCTCGCGATGGCCGCGCCCGCCGTGACCAGGACCGCGGGCAGCCCCCAGCGCAGCGGGAGCAGGTGGAGCAGCAGGAAGTAGAGCGGGAAGGCGGCCCACAGCGCGTCGGGGGAGACCACGAGCAGCGCGAGCCAGGCCGCGCCGAGCGCCCCGAGCCACACCATCGCGGCCCCGGTCCGCGGCCGTACCGAGGGCAGGGCGACCCCCACCGCGTACACCGCCGCCATGAGGACGACCGCCCCGACCACGGCCCCCGCGTGCGGCGCGCCGTCGCCGAAGGACCGCACCGCGGCCAGCGCGAGCAGCCCGCCGAGCAGCGCGTGCAGACACAGGCGCAGCAGGGCGGCGACGGGGGTGTGGGGGCGTACGGAGTCCATAGGCCTTCCAGCGTACGGGGGCGGCGGGCAGCCCCGGTCAACCGAAAGTTTGATGTGCGGATGCATCCTTCGATACCCGGGAGCATGCTCCGGCGCGATGTGCCGACGGGCCCCGGTGGCCAGGCTTGAGCCCATGTTCGTCGCATGGAGAGATCTCCGGTTCGCCAAGGGCCGGTTCGCACTGATGGGTACGGTCGTGGTGCTCATCACCCTGCTGGTGGGGCTGCTTTCCGGGCTCACCGCCGGGCTGGCCAGGGACAACACCTCGGCCGTCAGCGCCCTGCCCGCCGACCGGCTCGCCTTCGCGGCGCCGCCCTCGGGGCAGTCGGCGTCCTTCACCAACTCCGTTGTGCAGAACGGGACTTGGCGCAAGTGGCGGCAGGCTCCGGGGGTGCGCGAGGCCCAGCCGCTCGGCATCTCCACGCTGAACGCCAAGGCCGGCGAGCGCACCGCCGCGGTCTCCTCCTTCGCGGTCCCGCCCGGCTCGGACCTGGCCCCGGCCGAGGTGCGCGCCGGATCCGTCGTGCTCTCCCGGGGCGCGGCCGACGACCTCGACGCGAAGGCGGGCGACCGCCTGACGCTCGGCGGCCGTCCGCTGACGGTCTCGGCGGTGGCGGGCGCGGACTCCTACAGTCACACCCCGGTCGTCTGGACCGCGCTCGCCGAGGACGCGCCCGCCACGGTCGTCGCGCTCTCGCTCACCGGCGGCGCGGACCTCGGGGCGCTCGACAAGGAGTTCGCCACCAAGAGCCTGACGCTCTCCGACGCGCTCGCGGCACTGCCCTCCTATCAGGCCGAGAACGGCTCGCTCCAGCTGATGCGCGGCTTCCTGTTCGTCATCTCGGCGCTGGTCGTCGGCGCGTTCTTCACCGTGTGGACGATCCAGCGCAGCGGCGACATCGCCGTACTGAAGGCGCTCGGCGCCTCGACGCCCTACCTCCTCAAGGACGCGCTCGGCCAGGCCGTCGTGATGCTGACGATCGGCACCCTCGCCGGCACCGGGCTCGCCTCGCTCGCCGGGGTGCTCGTCGGCGGCGCCGTGCCCTTCGTGCTCGACCCGGCGACCACGCTCGGGCCGGCCGCCGTCCTGATCGTGCTCGGCGTGACCGGCGCCGCCCTGTCCATCCGGCGCATCACCGCCGTCGACCCGCTGACCGCGCTCGGGAGTGCCCGATGACCCCTCGTACGAACCCCACCCCGAACCGCGACTCGATGGCGACCCCGGCGCCGGTCCCGAACCCGGCCCGGGCCTCGGACCAGGTTCCGCATCCGGCCGGGGCCTCGGCCCCCGCCCTGCTCCTCGACGGCGTCACCCTCACCTACCCCGACGGCGAGGGACGCCTCACCGCCCTTGACGCGGTGTCCCTCGCGGTCGCGGCCGGGACCGTGACGGCCTGCGTCGGCCCGTCCGGCTCCGGCAAGTCCAGCCTGCTCGCGGTCGCCGCGACCCTGGTGACCCCGGACAGCGGTCGCGTCGTCGTGGCGGGGACCGACACGGCGGGATTCGGCCGGGCCCAGAAGGCGGCGCTGCGCCGGGGGTCCGTCGGCATCGTGTTCCAGCAGCCCAATCTGCTGCCCTCGCTCACGGCCGCCGAGCAGCTCCAGGTGATGGCCCACCTCACGGGACGCAGGCCGCGCGAGGTGCGGGCCCGGGCCCTGGAGCTCCTGGCCGCCGTCGGGCTCGCCGACCAGGCCCACCGGCGCCCGCACCAGCTCTCCGGCGGTCAGCGCCAGCGGATCAACATCGCCCGCGCCCTGATGAACGAGCCCGCCGTGCTGCTCGTCGACGAGCCCACCAGCGCCCTCGACCACGAGCGCGGCGCCGCCGTGCTCGACCTGCTGCTCAGCCTCACCCGCGAGCGCGGCACGGCCACCGTCCTGGTCACCCACGACCGCGCCCACCTGGAGCGGATGGACGCCGTGGTGACCATGGCCGACGGACGCCTGAGCCCGGCGCGGGAGGTCGCGGGCTGAACCCGGGCCCGGACGCGCGAGACCCCGGCGGTGCCGTACACCGCCGGGGTCTTCGCGCGACCGGGCCCGCGCCCGATTCAGGCCTGGGCGCCCGTGTTGGCCAGCGCCGTGGAGAGCTCCTGGGCGATGCCCTGGAGGATCGGGACGATCCGGTCGGTGGCCGACTCGGTGACCCGGCCGGCCGGCCCCGAGATCGAAATGGCCGCAGCGGTGGGGGAGTTGGGCACCGACACCGCGAGGCAGCGCACTCCTATCTCCTGCTCGTTGTCGTCGACCGCGTACCCGGCGCGCCGCACCTGCTCCAGGGCGTCGAGGAAGCCGTCCGCCGTGGTGATCGTCTTCTCCGTCGCGGCCGGCATGCCGGTACGGGCGAGCAGCGCGCGCACCTCCTCCGGCGGGGTGTGCGCGAGCAGCGCCTTGCCCACGCCCGTGGAGTGCGGAAGGACCCGCCGGCCGACCTCGGTGAACATCCGCATGGAGTGCTTGGACGGCACCTGCGCCACGTACACGATCTCGTCGCCGTCGAGCAGCGCCATGTTCGCGGTCTCGCCGGTCTCCTCGACGAGACGCGTGAGATACGGCCGCGCCCAGGTGCCGAGCAGCCGGGACGCCGACTCGCCCAGCCGGATCAGGCGCGGGCCGAGGGCGTAGCGCCGGTTGGCCTGCTGGCGCACGTAACCGCAGGCGACGAGGGTGCGCATCAGCCGGTGGATGGTCGGAAGGGGAAGGCCGCTGCTCGCGGAGAGCTCGCTGAGGCCGACCTCGCCCCCGGCGTCGGCCATCCGCTCGAGGAGATCGAAGGCGCGCTCAAGAGACTGGACTCCTCCGCTGGCGGCGGAGGGCTTGGAGGCGTCGGTGGTGCTGGCGCTTGACGTCGGCACGGCGCGTTCCTTTCGGTGCTGGCAGGCGAAGGAGCAGACTATCGGGCGGTTGTCCGTCCTACCCTGGACAGGTCAGGTGTCCCTGCCGGTCAGAGCGGGTTTGTCCGTTCACCGGCGGCGCCCCCAGGTGATAACTACATTCTGCTTGGCGAAATTCTAATTCCATTCTGTGGAAACCTCCAAGACTCGCGTCCGTGTCGGCCGTCACGCGTCGGCCACCCTTGACGGCTTCGTCGGCGAGCGCGCAAACTCCTTCAACAGATCGTTGAATTCCGGTGTACGGAAAAGATCCGGTGCACGGACAAGATTCCGCTGGGAAGTGAGGGCTCGGGTGTCCGACGTCAACCTGGTACTGCGCTCGACGCGCGTCATCACCCCCGAGGGGACGCGCCCGGCGACGGTCGCCGTCGCCGACGGGAAGATCGCGGACGTACTGCCGTACGAGGCCGAGGTGCCGGCCGGCGCGCGCCTGGAGGACTTCGGTGACGACGTGCTGCTGCCCGGCATCGTCGACACCCACGTCCATGTGAACGACCCGGGCCGCACCGAGTGGGAGGGCTTCTGGACGGCCACCCGCGCGGCCGCCGCCGGCGGCATCACCACCATCGTCGACATGCCGCTCAACTCGCTGCCGCCGACCACCACGGTCGAGAACCTGCGGGTCAAGCAGGAGGTCGCCGCGAGCAAGGCGCACATCGACACCGGCTTCTGGGGCGGCGCGCTGCCCGACAACGTCAAGGACCTGGGGCCCCTGCACGAGGCCGGGGTCTTCGGCTTCAAGGCGTTCCTGTCGCCGTCCGGCGTCGAGGAGTTCCCCGAGCTGGACCAGGAGCAGCTCGCGCAGTCGCTCGCCGAGATCGCCGGGTTCGACGGCCTGATGATCATCCACGCCGAGGACCCGCACGAGCTCGACGCCGCCCCGCACCTGACCGGACCCAAGTACGCCGACTACCTGGCGACCCGGCCGCGCGTCTCGGAGAACACCGCGATCGAGGGCCTGATCGACGCGGCCAAGCGGATCGGCGCCCGGGTGCACGTGCTGCACCTGTCGTCCTCGGACGCGCTGCCGCTGATCGCCGCCGCCAAGCGCGAGGGCGTCAGGCTCACCGTCGAGACCTGCCCGCACTACCTCACCCTGACCGCCGAGGAAGTCCCGGACGGAGCGAGCGAGTTCAAGTGCTGCCCGCCGATCCGCGAGGACGCCAACCGCGACCTGCTGTGGGACGCGCTGGCCGACGGCACCATCGACTGCATCGTCACCGACCACTCGCCGTCCACCGCCGACCTCAAGACCGACGACTTCGCCACCGCCTGGGGCGGCATCTCGGGCCTCCAGCTCAGCCTCCCCGCCATCTGGACCGAGGCCCGCAAGCGCGGGTACGGCCTGGAGGACGTGGTCCGCTGGATGTCCACCGCCACCGCGAACCTCGTCGGGCTGACCCAGAAGGGCGCCATCGAGGCCGGCCGCGACGCCGACTTCGCGGTGCTCGCCCCGGACGAGACCTTCACCGTGGACCCGGCCGAACTCCAGCACCGCAACCGCGTCACCGCCTACGCGGGCAAGACGCTGCACGGCGTCGTCAAGTCGACGTGGCTGCGCGGAGAGCGCATCCAGCACCACGGCGTCATCGCCGAGCCCACCGGCCGCCTGCTCGAAAGGAACAACTGACACCGTGAGCACCCTTCCCTCCTTCACCGGTGACGCCAGCCCCTTCGGCGGCGGCGACCCGTACGCGGACTACCGCAGCGCGGACTTCTCCTTCACCCAGTACGTCGACCTCGCCGACCGGCGCCTGGGCGCGGGTGTGATCGCCGCGAACGACGAGTTCTTCGCCGAGCGCGAGAACCTGCTCAAGCCCGAGGCCGCCGAGTTCGACCCCGAGCACTTCGGGCACAAGGGCAAGATCATGGACGGCTGGGAGACCCGGCGCCGCCGTGGCGTCTCGGCCGCCGAGCCGCACCCCACCGACGAGGACCACGACTGGGCGCTCATCCGCCTGGGCGCGCCCGGCGTGGTGCGCGGCATCGTCGTCGACACCGCCCACTTCCGCGGCAACTACCCGCAGGCCGTCTCCGTCGAGGCCGCCTCGGTGCCGGGCTCCCCCTCTCCCGAGGAGCTGCTCGCCCCGGACGTGAAGTGGACAACTCTCGTACCCCGTACGGCAGTTGGCGGACACGCGGCCAACGGCTTCGCGGTGGACGTGGAGCAGCGCTTCACCCACCTGCGGCTCAACCAGCACCCCGACGGCGGCGTGGCCCGGCTGCGCGTCTACGGCGAGGTCGCCCCCGACCCGCGCTGGCTGGCCGCGCTCGGCACGCTCGACCTCGCGGCCCTGGAGAACGGCGGCCAGGTCGAGGACGCGTCCGACCGCTTCTACTCGCCCGCCACCAACACCATCCAGCCGGGCCGCTCCCGCAAGATGGACGACGGCTGGGAGACCCGGCGCCGCCGCGACAAGGGCAACGACTGGATCCGCTACCGGCTCGCGGCCCAGTCCGAGGTGCGTGCGGTCGAGATCGACACGGCGTACCTCAAGGGCAACTCGGCCGGCTGGGCGGCGCTTTCGGTCCGCGACGGCGAGTCGGGGGAGTGGGTCGAGGTGCTGCCGCGCACGCGCCTGCAGCCCGACACCAACCACCGCTTCCTCCTGGACGCGCCGGCCGTGGGCACGCACGTCCGGATCGACATCTTCCCCGACGGCGGCATCTCGCGGCTGCGCCTCTTCGGCTCCCTGACGCCGGAGGGCACCTCCCGGCTGACCGCCCGCCACCAGGAACTGGGCGGCTGAGCCCTGGAGTCGGGGGATGAACACCCCGATTCCCCCTGAACCGGGGGCAGTTCGGCCCCCGGTTCCCCTTGAGCAGGGCGGCACGACACCCGCCCGCCGGCGCGAGACACCCCGACCCGACAGCACCGGGGTGTCTCGCGCCGTTGTTCTCCCGTACCCCCTCCTTTCCTGGATGCTCCGGCACTGCCGTCGCCGGAAGGGCGCCGCGCCGTTCTAGGCCGCGTAACCCCCGTCGGGGGACAGGGCGGTGCCGGTGACGTAGGACGCGTCCGGGCCGGCCAGGAACGCCACCACCGACGCGACCTCTGCGGGCGTTCCGTAGCGGCCGAGGGAGGTCAGCGCGCTCTGGGCGGGGGCGGTGGGCCCGTCCGACGGGTTCATGTCGGTGTCGATCGGGCCGGGGTGGACCAGCGTCGCGTTGATGCCGCGCGCCCCGAGCTCCCGCGCCAGCCCCTTCGTGAGGCCGATCAGCGCCGCCTTGCTCGTGCCGTACAGCGTGCCGCCGGGGCCGGGGACCCGCTCGGCCATGCAGGAGCCGATCGTGATGATCCGGCCCCCGCGCGGCAGCCGGTCCGCCGCGGCCCGGGCGGTGAGGAACACGCCGCGCACGTTCACGTCGAGGACCCGGTCGATGTCGTCCGGGCTCAGCCGGCCGAGCGGGGCGAGCACCCCCACGCCCGCGTTGTTGACCAGGACGTCGAGGCCGCCCAGGGCCTCGGCGGCGCGCCCGACCGAGGCCGTCGCCTCCGCCGCCCGCCCCAGGTCCGCGCGCAGCGCGAACCCGCGCCGGCCCATCGCCTCGATCTTCGCGACCACCTCACGGGCCGCCTCCTCGCCCTGGACGTATGTGACGGCCACGTCCGCGCCCTCCTCCGCGAGCCGCAGGGCGATCGCCGCCCCTATGCCCCGGCTGCCGCCCGTGACCAGGGCCTTCTTCCCGTCGAGCGGGCTGAGTGAGGTGAGTGACGTCATTGCCTGTCCTTCGCTTGGTGTGCCGCGTGGTCGTTGCGGTTTCAAGGAAAGCCTTCGGGTGAGCCCCGCGCTGGCGGGCATCGGACACCGAGGCCCGTGCCCGCGATGGCCACCGTTTCCCGGCGTGCCGATGGTCTCGGCCCCGCCGACCGGCGCGTCACGACCGCTCCGGGGCGGCCCTCGGGAAGGCTCGGTCCATGCAGCTCACCTTCACCACCTTCATCACGCTCGACGGCGTCGTCCAGGCCCCGGGAGGTCCCGAGGAGGACCCCGGCGGCGGCTTCGCGCAGGGCGGCTGGCAGGTTCCGTTCGACGACGAGGAGGCGGGCCGCTACGTCACCGAGTGGTTCGCCGGCGCCGATGCCTTCCTGCTCGGCCGGCGCACGTACGACATCTTCGCGGCCTACTGGCCACGCGTCACCGACCCGGCCCACCCCGTCGCGGGCCCGCTCAACGGGCTCCCCAAGTACGTCGTCTCCAACACCCTCAAGAACCCCCAGTGGCAGCACACCACCGTCATCGGGGGCGTCGACGCCGACATCGTCGCGGAGCTCCGGGTGCTCAAGGACCGGCCGGGCGGCGAGATCCAGGTGCACGGCAGCGGCACCCTCGCCCAGTTCCTGATGGCGCACGGGCTCATCGACGAGTACCGCCTGTGGACCTACCCGGTCGTGCTCGGCGAGGGGCGCCGGCTGTTCGCGGACGGCGCGGCGCCGACCTCCTTCGCGCTCACCGGCACCCGCACCACCTCCACCGGCGTCTGCGTCAACAGCTACCGCCCCACCGGCCGCCCCCAGTACGGGAGTTACGACCTCGACGCGTGACGCCCGCCCGGCGGACGGGAGGCTCTTCCCGGGCCGGTCACGGACGGGTACGGTGATCGTTCCCCGTGCGAGCCGCCGCCGTCTCCACACCCCACGCCGTCTGGAGACCGGGCCGTGTCGTCGATCGCCGTACCCTCCGCGGGCCTCGCCCCGCGCCGCGCCTGGCTCACCGACCTGCCGGTCCTCCTGGTGGCCGTCGTCTGGGGCGCCAGCTACCTCGCCGCCAAGGACATCACCACCACCCGCACCGTGACCGCCGTCCTTGTCCTGCGCTTCGGCCTCGTCGTGCCGGTCCTGGTGGCCGCCGGCCTGCGCGGCCTGCGCTCGCTGACCGCCGCCCAGTGGCGCGGCGCGGGACTGCTCGGCCTCGTCCTCAGCGGGATCTTCCTCCTGGAGACGTACGGGGTCGTCCACACCTCGGCCACCAACGCGGGGCTCATCATCAGTCTCACGATGATCTTCACCCCGCTCGCCGAGGCCGCCGTCACCGGGGTCCGGCCGCCCCGGGCCTTCCTCGCGGCGGCGGCGCTCTCGGTGGCGGGCGTGGTCCTGCTGACCCAGGGCGGCGGCTTCACCGCGCCCTCGGCCGGTGACCTCCTGATGCTGCTCGCCGCGCTCGCCCGTACCGCGCACGTCCTGTGCATGGCCCGCGTCAAGGCGGTCCGGGACGCCGACCCGCTGTCCCTGACCACCGTCCAACTGGGCGGCGCCGTCGCGGTGTTCGCGGTCCTGGCCGCGCTTCCCGGCGCGGGTCCCGCGCCCTGGACGGTGGCCGCGGGCTTCGGCGTCCGCGAGTGGAGCGGCCTGCTCTTCCTTTCGGTGTTCTGCACCCTGTGCGCGTTCTTCGTGCAGATGTGGGCGGTCCGCCGCACCTCCCCGTCCCGCGTCAGCCTGCTGCTCGGCACCGAACCGCTGTGGGCGGCGGCCGCCGGCATCGCGCTCGGCGGTGAACGCCTGGGCGTGCTCGGCCTGTTGGGCGCGGTCCTGGTCCTCGCGGGCACCAGCTGGGGACGCCGGTCCGTGGTGTGACCCCCCGGCACCAGGTGGGACGCCGGGGCCGTGGGCCGACCCCCGGCACCAGCTGGGGAGCCCGGGCCGGCGGCCGGTCGCGCGGTCGGCTACTTCTTCGCACCCCGCTCCGACGCGATGAGCACCGCCACGCCCGCCACCGCGAGCACGATGCTCGCGAACACCTCGTGGCCCGCCAGCGCGTCGGGCCGGTGCACCACCGTCCACAGGCTGAACCACCCGGTCCACTCGTGCACCAGACCGCCGACCCCCTGGACGAGGAGCAGGAATCCGGCGACCTCCAGGAATTTCCTCATGCCCCGAGCCTGCTCGAACCGGCCGCGCCGGCGCGTCGGTCTTCGGCACACCGCGTCCGCGTCCAAAGTCTTCGGCCCCGCGACTTTGGTAGCGACCCACGCCCGCGGAGCGCCGCCGGGCCGCCGGGCTGCGTAACTTTGTCGACATGACACGAGCCGGACCCGAGTACCGCTGGCTGCTGCCCTCGGCGGTGGCCGACCCCGAGCTGCCCGGCGACCGGGCCCGGCCCCGGCGCACCGTACGGGACTGGGCCGTCGACCTCTGCGCCTTCGTCGCCGCCGCCCTGATCGGCATGGTCACGGCCGACACCCTCGGCAAGAGCCCCGGCTACTCCGACACCGTGATGGTCCTCGACCAGGTGGTGGGCGCTGCGGCCTGTTGCGCGGTGTGGCTGCGGCGCCGCCGGCCCGCCGGGCTCGCGCTCGCGCTCGCCGTGGTGTCGCTGGTCGCACCGGTCGCCTCGGGGGCGTTCCTGGTCGCCCTGTTCAGCCTCGCCGTGCACCGGCCGTTCAAGCCGGTCGTGCTCGCGGTGGGCGGCGTCGCCGTGGTCAGCTCGGTCCTGCAGCCCGTACTCCGCCCCGACCCGACCACCAGCCTGCTCGCCAACGCCGTCGCGGGCACCGTGCTCATCCTGCTCGCCACCGGCTGGGGCATGCTCGTACGCTCCCGGCGCCAGCTCGTGGTCGCGCTGCGCGAGCGGGCCGTCCGCGCCGAGGCCGAGGCGGCGCTGCGGGCCGAGAACGCGCAGCGGCTCGCCCGCGAGGCCATCGCACGCGAGATGCACGACGTGCTCGCCCACCGGCTCACCCTGCTCTCGGTGCACGCCGGCGCCCTCGAATTCCGGCCCGACGCGCCGCCCGCCCAGGTCGCCCGCGCCGCCGGGGTCATCCGGGACAGCGCGCACGAGGCGCTCCAGGACCTGCGGCAGATCATCGGCGTGCTGCGCAGTCCCGGCGAGGGCGCCGAGGACCGGCCGCAGCCCACGCTCGCCACCCTCGACGCGCTCGTCGCCGAGTCCCGCGAGGCCGGGATGAAGGTCGCCCTGGACAGCCGGATCCCGGACGCGTCCGGGGTGCCCGCCGCCACCGGGCGCAACGCCTACCGCATCGCGCAGGAGGCCCTCACCAACGCGCGCAAGCACGCGCCCGGCGCCGAGGTCACCGTCACCGTCACCGGCCGCCCCGGCGACGGGCTCACCGTCGAGGTCCGCAACCCGCCGCCGCCCGGCCCGGTCCCCGAGGTCCCCGGATCGGGGCAGGGGCTCATCGGCCTCACCGAACGCGCCACCCTGGCCGGCGGCCGGCTCGACCACGGGCGCGGGTCCGACGGCTCCTTCGCGGTGGTGGCCTGGCTACCGTGGCCCTCATGACCATCCGCCTGCTGATCGTCGACGACGACCCCCTGGTCCGCGCGGGCCTCACCTTCATGCTCGGCGGCGCCGAGGACATCGAGATCGTCGGTGAGGCGGCCGACGGCCACGGCGTCGGCCAACTCGCCCTGGAGCTGCGCCCGGACGTCGTGCTCATGGACATCCGCATGCCGCGCGTCGACGGCCTCACCGCCACCGAGACCCTGCGCGCCCGCCCCGACGCGCCCGAGGTGATCGTCCTGACCACCTTCCACGCCGACGAACAGGTCCTGCGCGCGCTGCGCGCCGGAGCCGCCGGCTTCGTCCTCAAGGACACCCCGCCCGCCGAGATCGTCGCCGCCGTACGCCGCGTCGCACTCGGTGACCCGGTCCTCTCCCCGGCCGTCATGCGGCAGTTGATGACCCAGGTGTCCGGCGGCGCGGCCGCGCCCGGCGACCGGGCGGCCCGCGCCCGCGAGCGCGTCGCGCTGCTCGCCGACCGCGAACGCGAGGTCGCCGTCGCCGTCGGCCGCGGCCACTCCAACGCCGAGATCTCCGCCCGTCTCCATCTGAGCGTGCCCACGGTGAAGACCCATGTCTCGCGCGTCCTGGCCAAGCTCGGCCTCAACAACCGTGTGCAGATCGCCCTGTTGGTGCACGACGCCGGGCTGCTGGACGGCCCGGACGGCGACGTAGGCTGAACGGCATCCGAACGGAGGGCGGGACCATGCCGGTTGTCGATCTGAGTGAGCACGCCGAGGAATTCAACGCCGACCCCTATCCGACGTACGCCAAGCTGAGCGCCGCGGGCCCGGCCCATCTGGTGCGCACGCCGACGGGCGACGAGGTCTGGCTGGTCGTCGGCCACGAGGAGGCCCGCGCCGCACTCGCCGACCCCCGCCTCGCCAAGGACTGGCGGCCGCTGGCCGAGACCGGCTACGAAGAGCTGCCCGCCAGCTCCAACATGCTGGAGACCGACCCGCCGCAGCACACCCGGCTGCGCAAACTGGTCGCGCGGGAGTTCACCCCGCGCCGCATCGAGGCGCTCCGCCCGCGCGTCCAGGAGATCACCGACCGGCTCCTCGACACCATGCTGGCCGCCCCGAGCCGCACGGCCGACCTGGTCGACTCGCTCGCCTTCCCCCTGCCGATGACCGTCATCAGCGAACTCATCGGCGTGCCCGACCTCGACCGCGAAGCCTTCCGCGTGCTGTCCAACCAGGCCGTCGCGCCCCTCTCGGGCGACGAGGGCGCCGAGGCCGTCGGCAAGATCGGCGTGTACCTGGCCGGGCTGATCGAGGGCAAGCGCCGCGCCGCGCCCGCCGACGACCTGCTGAGCGCCCTGATCCGCACCCGGGACGAGGGCGGCGACCAGCTCTCCCAGGACGAACTCATCGGCATGGCCTTCCTGTTGCTCGTCGCGGGCCACGAGACGACCGTCAACCTCATCTCCAACGGCGTACGCGCCCTGCTGGGCCACCCGGACCAACTGGCCGCTCTGCGCGCCGACTTCGACGGACTGATCGACGGCGCCATCGAGGAGATGCTGCGCTACGAGGGCCCGGTCGAGACGTCCACCTACCGCTTCGCCCGCGAGCCCGTCCGGATCGGCGACGCGCTCATCCCGGCCGGCGCGCCCGTCCTCGTCGCCCTCGCCTCGGCCGGCCGGGACCCGCTGCGGCACCAGGACCCCGACCGCTTCGACATCCGGCGCGCCCCACAGGGCCACCTCGCCTTCGGCCACGGCATCCACTTCTGCCTGGGCGCCCCGCTCGCCCGCATGGAGGGCCGCATCGCCGTCCGCACCCTCCTGGAGCGCGCCCCGGACCTTCAACTGGACGTCGAGGCAGCCCAGTTGGAGTGGCTGCCGGGCATGCTCATCAGGGGCGTACGCCACCTGCCGGTGCGCTGGTGAGGCACCCGGAGCCCGCCCGGCCCTAGGCCCGGCGGGCTGCCGCCGCCCGCCTGCGGTGCTCGCCGCGCAGCACCAGCGAGGGCCACTCGTCCCCGTACGCCCCGCAGGCGCAGACCGACCACAGCGACCACTGCTGCGGCACCGAGTAGTACGGCACGAGCACCCTCGCCGTGCGCAGCCGCGACAGCTTCACCGGGACGAGCGCGGGAAGGACGTCCGGCGCCTGCCCGGCCAGGATCGCCCGGCGGCACGAGGAGCAGGCGGGCCGCCGGTCGGCCGCCGCCTCGCGCGGACCGGTGCGCTGCCTGGCCCGTCGGCGGTGCTGCTTGCGGACGGGGGAGTGGGGCTGATCGGCCGCCGTGTGCAGCGGGTTGTAGAAGCAGCGCTCGGCGGCCTTGGGCACCGGCTGCCCGGCGGCCCGTGCGTGGACCGCCGCGAACCGTTCGAGCGCGCGGTCGGCGAGGACGGCCGCGGCCGCGAGGTCGGGCAGGTCGGCCGCCTCGTCGAGCAGCTTGCCCGCCGCCTGGAAGGCGTCGAAGGCCCAGGCGCAGTCGCCCCGCGCACGCGGATCGGATCCGTCGGGCGCCAACAGGCCTGCGGCGGGCGGCAGTTCGGTGGTCCGCAGCACATCGCCGACGGCCGTCACCCGCGCCGACACCAGGCGGTCGAGGCGCTCGCGCGCCGCCGCCCACTCCTCCAGGACCAACTGCTGCTGTTCCCTCGACAGTTCACCGGCCCGCCGGCCGGGCACGGCGGGACGCAGCCTCCCCATGAACCACCAACGTCCCAGCACCTTGCCTCCCTCGCCCCGACCAGCCCCGACCAGCGTAGAAGCCCCCTAAGCTACGGGAGAGTCGGGGCGCTCGAACGTCAGCCGGATCCGCACCACCCTCGTGAAGGGACATGCGTTGACCAGCGATGTCATAGTCGATCTCGCCGCACTCGGGGCGGACTTCACCCGCGATCCCTACCCGGTCTACGCCGGACTGCGGACCCGGGGCCCGGTGCACCGCATCCGGATGCCCGAGGGCGCCGAGGCCTGGCTCGTCGTCGGCTACGAAGCCGGCCGGGCCGCGCTCGCCGACGACCGGCTCTCCAAGGAATGGCGCAATGCCGCGCCCGACCTCGGCGTGAAACAGGTCTCCTCGGGCCCCACCATGCTGAGCGCCGACGCCCCCGACCACACCCGGCTGCGCAAGCTGGTGAACCGCGCGTTCACCGCCCGCCGCGTGGACGGACTCGCCCCGCGCATCCAGGAGATGACCGACGGCTTCGTGGACGCGATGCTGGCCGCACCGGGCCGCCGGGCCGACCTCGTCGAGGCGCTGTCCTTCCCGCTGCCGATCACCGTCATCTGCGAGCTCATCGGCGTACCCGCCCTCGACCAGGACACCTTCCGCCACTGGTCCAACACCTCCGTCTCGGCGCCCCTCCTCGACGACCGGCTCGCCGCGGCCAAGTCGGTCAACGAGTATCTGACGCGGCTCCTGGGGGACAAGCGCGCCCGCCCCGGCGACGACCTGATCAGCGCGCTGATCCACGCGGCCGACGAGGACGGCGGCGACCGCCTCTCCCACGAGGAACTCCTCGGCATGGCCTGGCTGCTCCTGGTCGCGGGCCATGAGACGACCGTCAACCTCATCTCCAACGGCATGCTCGCGCTGCTGAGCCATCCCGCTCAACTGGCCTCGCTGCGGGCCGACTTCGAGGGGCTCATCGACAACGCGGTGGAGGAGATGCTGCGGTACGACGGCCCGGTCGAGACGCCGACGTACCGCTTCACCAAGGAGCCCGTCGAGATCGGCGGCACCCTCATTCCCGGCGGCGGCCGCCTGGTGCTCGTGGCGCTCGCCGACGCCGACCGCGACCCCGCCCGGTACGCGGAGCCGGACCGTTTCGACATCCGGCGCGACGCCCGGGGCCATGTCGCCTTCGGCCACGGCATCCACTACTGCCTGGGCGCCCCGCTGGCCCGGCTCGAAGCCCGGATCGCGGTCCGCACGCTTCTGGAGCGCTGCCCGGAGCTCGCGCTCGACATCCACCCCGCGGCCCTCCGGTGGCGCACCGGCATGATGATGCGCGGCCCCGAACGGCTGCCGGTGCGCTGGTAGTTCACCCGGCCGCGGCGTCCCCGTCCGGGATCTCGGCCACCGGCACCACCCGCCGTTCCCGGCGCGACACCTCGCACGCCTCCGCGATGCGCAGCGCGTGCAGTGCGTCGCGCCCGTCGCAGGGGTTCGCCGCCTCGCCCCGTACGAGCCGGACGAAGGCGTCCAGTTCGGCCTCGTACGCGGGGGCGAAGCGTTCCAGGAAGCCGGTCCACGGCTTGTCGGGGCGGCCGGGCCCCTGCGGTTCGGCCGAGGTCAGCGGGGTGCGGTCGTCCAGGCCGACCGCGAACTGATCGCGCTCTCCGGCCAGTTCGAGCCGTACGTCGTAGCCCGCGCCGTTGCAGCGGGTGGCCGTGGCGGTCGCGAGCGCGCCGTCGTCCAGGGTGAGGACGGCGGCCGCCGTGTCGATGTCCCCGGCCGCACGGAACATCGCGGGCCCGGCGTCGGAGCCCATCGCGTACACCTCGGTGACCTCGCGGCCGGTCACCCAGCGCACGATGTCGAAGTCGTGGACCAGGCAGTCGCGGTACAGCCCGCCGGACAGCGGAAGGTAGGCGGCGGGCGGCGGCGCCGGGTCGGAGGTGATGGCCCGTACGGTGTGCAGCCGGCCGAGCCGCCCCGAGCGCACGAGCTCCCGGGCGCGGCGGTAGCCCGCGTCGAAGCGGCGCATGAAGCCCAGCTGGAGCACGGTGCCCGCCGCCTCGACCGCGTGGAGCGCTTCCAGGGTGCCCGGCACGTCCAGGGCGACGGGTTTCTCGCAGAAGGCGGGCAGTCCGGCGCGGGCGGCGTCCGCGATGAGCGCGGCGTGCGCGGAGGTCGCCGAGGCGATCACCACCGCGTCGGCTCCGGCGAACGCCTCCGGCACGGTGGCCGCGGCCTCGGCGCCGGTGAGCGCCGCGACCTCGGCGGCCCGCGCCGCGTCGGCGTCCGCGACCACCAGCTGGGCGACCTCGGGGTGGCGGGCCAGGACTCCGGCGTGGAAGGCGCCGATCCGTCCCGTTCCGATCAGTGCGATACGCATGGCCACACGGTGGACGGGGTGACTGATCCTGTCAAGAGTTTGTCCTGACAATCGAACTTCACGACTTCCCGTCAACATCCCCGGCGCACTACGCTCGCTCCGTGCCCAAGCAGCCCAGACCAGCGATGGACTTCCCGAAGCCGCTCCAGCTCAGCGTGGACCGCACCAGCCCCGTCCCGCTCTACTTCCAGCTCTCGCAGCAGCTGGAGGCGGCCATCGAGAAGGGCACCCTGACGCCCGGCAGCCTCCTCGGCAACGAGATCGACCTCGCCCATCGGCTCGGCCTCTCCCGGCCCACCGTCCGCCAGGCGATCCAGGCCCTGGTCGACAAGGGCCTCCTGGTGCGCCGCCGAGGGGTCGGGACCCAGGTCGTGCACAGCCAGGTCAAGCGACCGCTGGAACTGAGCAGCCTCTTCGACGACCTGGAAGCGGCCGGACAGCAGCCCGCCACCACCGTCCTCCGCAACACCTTCGAGCCGGCCACCGCCGAGGTCGCGGCCGCGCTCGGGGTGCCCGAGGGCAGCGACGTACACGTCCTTGAGCGGCTGCGGTACGCGCACGGCGAGCCCATGGCGCGGCTGCGCAACCACCTGCCGACGGGCCTGCTCCCGCTGGACACCGAGTACCTGGAGGGCACCGGGCTCTACCGGCTGATGCGGGGCGCGGGCCTCACGCTGCACAGCGCGCGCCAGACGGTGGGGGCGCGGGCGGCGACCGCGCGGGAGGCCGACCTCCTGACGGAGACCGAGGGCGCTCCGCTGCTCACCATGCAGCGCACCACCTTCGACGACACCGGCCGGGCGGTGGAGTTCGGCTCGCACATCTACCGGGCCTCGCGCTACTCCTTCGAGTTCCAGCTGCTCGTGCGCCCCTGAGGTTCTCGCCACCCGGATCGCGTACCGAGTCAGAATGTTCGGACAAAGTATTGACGGTGTCACGGGCCCGCCGCTAGAACTCACGTGCCGCAACCGGGCGGCCGGGACAGGAGGCGGAACCCATGCGCACACCCCGCACGGCAACCGCGGCGGCCGTGGCCGTCGCCGCACTGGCGCTCGCGGTCGGCGGCTGCAGCAGCTCGGGAGGCAAGAGCTCCGAGGACAAGGGCTCCGCGCCGGCGAGCGGCGGCAAGGCGGTGAGCACCCCCCGCCTCAAGATCGCGATGGTGACCCACTCCGGCGAGGGCGACACCTTCTGGGACATCGTGCAGAGCGGCGCGAAACAGGCCGCCGCCAAGGACAACGTCGACTTCCTCTACTCGTCCAACAAGGAGGGTCAGCAGCAGGCGCAGCTGGTGCAGGCGGCCATCGACCAGAAGGTCGACGGGATCGTCGTCACGCTCGCCAAGCCCGAAGCGGTCAAGGACGTCGTCAAGAAGGCCGTCGCCGCGGGGATACCCGTCGTCACCATCAACTCGGGCGCCGACTACTCCAAGGCCGTCGGCGCGCTCGGCCACATCGGCCAGGACGAGGAGGTGGCCGGTGAGGCGGTCGGCGACGAGCTCACTGGGGGGAAGAAGAAGGTCCTCTGCGTCCTCCACGAGCAGGGCAACGTCTCCCTGGAACAACGCTGTGCGGGAGTGAAGAAGACCTTCCGCGGCAGCGTCGAGAACCTGAACGTGGACGGCACCAACACGCCCGCGTCCACCTCCTCCATCGAGGCGAAGCTCCAGTCGGCCAAGGACATCGACGCGGTCGTCACGCTCGGCGCGCCGATGGCGGCGGCCGCCGTCCAGGCGAAGGGTGACGCCGACAGCTCCGCAGAGGTCGACACCTTCGATCTGAACGCGGCCGTGATCAAGCAGTTCAAGGCCGGGCAGATCGGCTTCGCCGTCGACCAGCAGCCCTACCTCCAGGGCTACCTGGCCGTCGACGAGTTGTGGCTGCACCAGACCAACGGGGACGTGATCGGCGGCGGCAGGCCGGTCCTCACCGGACCCGCCATCGTCACCGAGAAGGACGTGCCGACGCTGGAGAAGTACACCGCCCGCGGTACCCGATGATCGCCCGCCGACCCGGCGTGACCCATACTTGGGCGGCCGGGGCAGGCCTGAACCAGTCCCGGCGGCACCCGGTGGTACAGCAAGAAGGGCACGGCGTCGTGGCAAGGGTTCGGACAGGGGTACGCGTCATGGGCGCGGTGCTGGCAGCGGTGCTCGGAGCCTCCTTGGCGGGGTGCAGCAGCACCGGCGGCAAGCGCGCCGAGGACGCGCGCAAGTCCGCTCAGGCCCAGGGCAGGGCCGCGGTGAACACGCCCCGCTGGAAGTTCGCGATGGTCACCCACTCGGGCGACGGCGACACGTTCTGGGACATCGTCCAGAGCGGCGCCAAGCAGGCGGCCGTCAAGGACAACATCGACTTCCTCTACTCGCACAGCGACCAGGGCCAGCAGCAGGCCCAGTTCGTGCAGGCGGCCATCGACCAGAAGGTGGACGGCCTGATCGTCACGCTCGCAAAGCCGGACGCCCTCAAGGACGTCGTCGCCAAGGCGGAGAAGGCCGGCATCCCGGTCATCACGGTGAACTCGGGCTCGGAGAAGTCCAAGGAGTTCGGCGCGCTCACCCACATCGGCCAGGACGAGACCATCGCGGGCGAGGCCGTCGGCGAGGAGCTCACCAAGCGCGGCAAGAAGAAGGCCCTCTGCGTCCTGCACGAGCAGGGCAACGTCGGCCACGAGCAGCGCTGCGCCGGCACCAGGAACACGTTCAAGGGCGAGGTCCAGAACCTCTACGTCACCGGCACGAGCATGCCCGACGTGCAGTCCTCCATCGAGGCCAAGCTCCAGGCCGACCCGTCCATCGACGCCGTCGTCACCCTGGGCGCGCCCTTCGCGGACACCGCCGTCAAGGCCAAGCAGTCGGCCGGCAGCTCGGCCGAGGTCGACACCTTCGACCTCAACGCCAAGGTGGCGACCTCCCTGGAGGCCGGCACCCTCGGCTTCGCCGTCGACCAGCAGCCCTACCTCCAGGGGTACGAGGCCGTGGACCTGCTCTGGCTCTACAAGTACAACGCCGATGTGCTCGGCGGCGGACGCCCGGTGCTGACCGGACCCCAGATCATCACCAAGGACCAGGCCGCCCAGCTGGAGGCGTACACGAAGCGGGGGACACGATGACCGCGACCGACATCGCCGGGGACGAGCGCCTGCTGCGCCGCTCGGTCTGGCGCAAGATCCTCGGCCGGCCCGAACTCGGCTCGGTGGTCGGCGCGGGCGCCGTCTTCCTCTTCTTCTCGGTCGTCGCCGGAAGCTTCCTGCAGCCCTCCAGCCTCTCGACCGTCCTGTACGCGGCCTCGACGATCGGCATCATGGCGGTGCCGGTCGCGCTGCTCATGATCGGCGGCGAGTTCGACCTGTCGGCCGGTGTCCTCGTGACGACGTCGGCGCTCGTCTCCTCGATGTTCAGCTACCAGATGACGGCGAACGTGTGGGTGGGCGTGGCGGTCTCGCTCCTCGTCACCGTCGCCATCGGCGCGTTCAACGGCTTCATGCTGACCCGCACCAAGCTCCCCAGCTTCATCATCACGCTGGGCACCTTCCTGATGCTGACCGGCCTCAACCTCGGCTTCACCAAGCTGATCAGCGGCACGGTCTCGACGAAGTCGATCGCCGACATGGAGGGCTTCGAGTCGGCGAAGAAGCTCTTCGCCTCCCAGCTCACCATCGGCTCGGTCGACCTGAAGGTCACCATCCTGTGGTGGTTCGCCCTGGTGGCGGTCGCCACCTGGATCCTGCTGCGGACCCGCTTCGGCAACTGGATCTTCGCGGTGGGCGGCGAGGCGGACGCCGCGCGCGCGGTCGGCGTACCGGTCTTCAAGACGAAGATCGGCCTCTACATGGGCGTCGCCTTCGCCGCCTGGGTCTCCGGCCAGCACCTGCTGTTCTCGTTCGACGTGGTGCAGTCCGGCGAGGGCGTCGGCAACGAGCTGATCTACATCATCGCGGCCGTCATCGGCGGCTGTCTGATCACCGGCGGCTACGGCTCGGCGATCGGCTCCGCCGTCGGCGCGTTCATCTTCGGCATGACCAGCAAGGGAATCGTCTACGCGGAGTGGAACCCGGACTGGTTCAAGTTCTTCCTCGGAGCGATGCTCCTGCTCGCCACCCTGCTCAACGCGTGGGTGCGCAAGCGGGCGGAGGCGACAGCATGACGACGAACCCGGAAAACCCGGCGAACCCGGAAAACCCAGCGACCCCGGTGACTCCGGTGACCCCGGAAGGCCCGGAAGGCGCGGCTGAGCGGACGGCGCTCGTCGAGCTCGACGACGTCAGCAAGTACTACGGCAACATCCGCGCCCTCGAAGGGGTCTCCCTGGAGGTCCACGCGGGGGAGATCACCTGCGTACTGGGGGACAACGGCGCGGGCAAGTCCACCCTCATCAAGATCATCGCGGGGCTTCACCGGCACGACGCCGGGGCCTTCCGCATCGAGGGCGGGGACGTCTCCCTGAGCAACCCCCGTGAGGCCCTGGACCGCGGCATCGCCACCGTCTACCAGGACCTGGCCGTGGTGCCGCTGATGCCGGTCTGGCGCAACTTCTTCCTCGGCTCCGAGCCCACCCGGGGCAAGGGCCCCTTCCGGCGGCTCGACGTCGAGAAGATGCGCGCCACCACCCGCGCAGAGCTCCTGCGCATGGGCATCGACCTGCGGGACGTGGACCAGCCGATCGGCACCCTGTCCGGCGGCGAGCGCCAGTGCGTGGCGATCGCCCGCGCGGTCTACTTCGGCGCCAAGGTCCTCGTGCTCGACGAGCCCACGGCCGCCCTCGGCGTGAAGCAGTCCGGCGTCGTCCTGAAGTACGTGGCCGCCGCCCGGGACGCCGGGCTCGGCGTGGTTCTCATCACGCACAACCCGCACCACGCGTACCTCGTCGGGGACCGCTTCGTGCTCCTCAAGCGCGGCACGATGACCGGCAGCCACCTGCGCTCCGACATCACCCTGGACGAGCTCACCCGCCAGATGGCGGGCGGCAGCGAGCTCGAAGAGCTCAGCCACGAGCTCCAGCGCGCACCCGCCCCCGGCCACCTGGGCGGCCCGGCCGAGAAGGAGTGAGCCGGCCGCCCCGGGCCACCGGGGCGGCCCCTCGCGCAGGGTCCGGGTCCGGCAGGGGTGGCAGAATCGGCCCCGATGACCACGTACCGCGACTTCGCCCTAGCCCACCGGGGTTCCGCCCGGGCCACCGTGCTGCGCACCGTAGGCACCCGGGAACGCCGCTCGCACCTGACGGCCCCCCGGGTGCCCACCGTCGGCATCGACATCGGCGGTACGAAGGTGATGGCCGGGGTCGTGGACGCGGACGGGAACATCCTGGAGAAGCTCCGCACGGAGACGCCGGACAAGTCCAAGAGCCCCAAGGTCGTCGAGGACACCATCACCGAGCTCGTGCTCGACCTCTCCGACCGGCACGACGTGCACGCCGTCGGCATCGGCGCGGCCGGCTGGGTCGACGCGGACCGCTCCACCATCCTGTTCGCCCCGCACCTCGCCTGGCGCAACGAGCCGCTGCGCGACGCCCTCCAGGCCCGCCTCGCGGTCCCCGTCATGGTCGACAACGACGCCAACACGGCCGCTTGGGCCGAGTGGCGCTTCGGCGCCGGCCGCGGCGAGGACCACCTGGTCATGATCACGCTCGGCACCGGCATCGGCGGCGCGATCCTGGAGGACGGGCAGGTCAAGCGCGGCAAGTACGGGGTCGCCGGCGAGTTCGGCCACATGCAGGTCGTGCCCGGCGGACACCGCTGCGCCTGCGGCAACCGCGGCTGCTGGGAGCAGTACAGCTCCGGGAACGCCCTGGTGCGCGAGGCCCGCGAACTGGCGACCGCCGACTCCCCGGTGGCGTACAACATCATCGAGCGGGTCGGCGGCAACATCCCCGAGATCACCGGGCCGCTCATCACCGAGCTGGCCCGCGAGGGCGACGCCATGTGCGTCGAGCTGCTCCAGGACATCGGGCAGTGGCTCGGCGTCGGCATCGCCAACCTGGCGGCCGCCCTCGACCCCTCCTGCTTCGTCATCGGCGGGGGCGTCAGCGCCGCCGACGACCTGTTGATCGGGCCCGCGAGGGACGCCTTCCGGCGTCACCTCACCGGCCGCGGCTACCGGCCCGAGGCGAGGATCGCCAAGGCCCAGCTCGGCCCCGAGGCGGGTATGGTCGGCGCCGCCGACCTCGCCCGCCTGGTGGCCCGCCGCTTCCGCCGCGCCAACCGCCGCCGGGTCGAGCGCTACGAGCGCTACGCCAAGGCGGCAGAAGCCGTCCGCAGGACGGGCACCACCCGCACCACCCAGGGATCCGACTGATGACACCGTCCGACCGCCCCGCGGTGCCGCGCCAGTCCCCGCCGCCGGACGAGCGGCCCCCCGAGACCCACCAGCACATGGTCCGGCGTCGCTGGATCACCGCGGTCATCATCGTGCTGCTCATCGGGGTGCCCGCCGGCTATCTGGCGATCTCCGCCGAGCAGAGCCGCACCAGCGGCCGCGACAAGGAGACCACGGCCGCGCCGCACGGCCTCCAGCACAACTGGCCCTCCAAGACCCAGCGGCGCATCTACAACGTGCCGATCCCGGCGGACGCCGTCGGCGTCGACTACTACGAGTCGAACACCTGGAAGGTCAGCAAGCTCTACGTCAACTTCACGACGAGCGCGGCGGGCCTGGCCGAGTTCATGAAAGAGAGCGGCACCAGCACCGCCGCGCTCAAGCCCGGCGACGTGACGGTCTCCCCCGAGGACGCCAAGCGGGTCGGCTGGCCCTTCGCCCCCGGCCACGAGTGGGCGGGCACCACCCACCCCCAGAAGGACCCGCTGCCGACCCGGAACATCACGGTCGACGAGACCGACCCGGACCGGCCGGTCGTCTACGTGGTGTCCACGGCGACTCCCTGAGGGCGGGGCGGGGCTGCGGCGTCCTTCCCGTACGAAGACACACGGCGCATCCGTGCGGGGCGGGCGCGACGACCGCCCAGAATCAGAAGCTCCCGCTTTCGCCTCGCACGGGCGATGCCGCAACTCGCCTTCTGGTAGAGGAAACTGACACGCTGTCACTTGTCCTGCCCTTTCCGCCCGGCGTCGAGGGTCACTCGGGCGCGAGGTAGGGACATAGGGGGTATGTCGCGAAACCGGGGCCCCGAGGTCCACCCCCGGCCATGTGAGATCCGGCGACGGATGAGAGGGTCGGACGAGTGAGCGAGATACCACCGGACACCCTGCAATACCGCTGTGACGGGCCAGAAGACGCCCCGGTCCTGGTCGTGGGCCCCTCCCTGGGGACGACCTGGCACATGTGGGACCGCCAGATACCCGAGCTGGCCGGCGCCTGGCGGGTGGTTCGGTTCGATCTGCCGGGGCACGGCGGCGCGCCCGCGCAGCCCGCCCACTCCGTCGCCGAGCTGGGTGACCGGCTGATCGCCACCCTGGACGGGCTCGGCGTGCAGCGCTTCGGTTACGCGGGCTGTTCCATCGGCGGCGCGATCGGCGCCGACCTGGCCCTGAGATACCCGCACCGCCTGGCCTCGCTGGCCCTGGTCGCCGCCGCGCCCCGGTTCGGCACCGCCGACGAGTACCGCCAGCGCGGCGTGATCGTCCGTACCAACGGCATGGACCCGATGGCGCGCTCCGCGCCCGAGCGCTGGTTCACCCCCGCCTACGCCGCGGCCCAGCCCGCCATCGTGGAGTGGGCCGTGCAGATGGTCCGCACCACCGACCCCGCCTGCTACATCGCGGCCTGCGAGGCGCTCGCCGCCTTCGACATCCGGGCCGACCTCGGCCGCATCGCCGTGCCCACGCTCGCCCTCGTCGGTGCCGAGGACCGGGTGACCGGGCCCGGCGACGCGCGCACGCTGGTCGCGGGCATCCCGGGCGCCGGCCTCGCCGTGGTGCCGGGCGCCGCCCATCTCGCCCCGGTCGAGCAGCCGGCCGCGGTCACCGATCTCCTCGTACGCCACTTCTCCACGGCCTGGCAGGCCGCGCCCGAGTCGACGACCGGGCTCACCGCGATGCCGGCGCCGCCCGCCGCCACACCGATGGCGCCGCCCGCTCCCGTCGCCCCCTTCGCGCCCCCGGCTCCCGGTGCTCCCTTCGCGCCCGAGGCCCCGGCCGATGCGGCGGCTCCCGCGCCCGACCAGGCCGCCCCTGACCAGCCCGCCGCCGTCGAACCCGTCGCCGTCGAGCCCCCGGCGCGGCCGGACGCGTACGACCTCGGCATGAGGATCCGGCGCGAGGTGCTCGGCGACGCCCATGTGGACGCCGAGACCGTCGGCGCCGATGCCTTCGGCGCCGACTTCGACGCGCTCACCACCCGCCACGCCTGGGGCGAGGTGTGGGCGAGGGAAGGACTCGACCGGCGGACCCGGGCCGCCGTGGCCCTGGCCGCGCTCTCCTCGGGCGGTCACCTGGACGACCTCGCGGCCCACACCCGCGCCGCGCTGCGCGCCGGGCTGACCCCCGACGAGATCAAGGAAGTGCTGCTCCAGACCGGCGTGTACTGCGGTGTTCCCGCCGCGAGCGCCGCGTTCCGGGTCGCGGGCGCGGTCATCCGGGAGGAGACGACTCCCCGCGGATGACCTGATTCCGTGCCGCATCGCGGCCCCGGGAGCAGGATGGGGGCATGAGCCTGAAACTGACGAAGAAGACCCATGCCTGCGTCCAGCTGGAGAAGGACGGCCGCACGCTCGTCATCGACCCGGGAGCGTTCAGCGAGAGCGACGCGGCGCTCGGCGCCGACGCCGTCCTGGTCACCCACGAGCACCTCGACCACTTCAACGAGGAGCGTCTGCGCGCCGGCCTCGAAGCCAACCCCGCCGCCGAGATCTGGACCCTGCGCAGCGTCGCGGAGAAGATCTCGGCGGCCTTCCCCGGGCGCGTCCACACGGTCGGTCACGGGGACACCTTCAGCGCGGCCGGCTTCGACGTCCAGGTGCACGGCGAGCTGCACGCCGTGATCCACCCCGACATCCCGCGCATCACCAACATCGGCTTCCTGGTGGACGGTTCGGTCTTCCACCCCGGCGACGCGCTCACCGTCCCCGGCCACGCCGTGGACACCCTGATGCTTCCGGTGATGGCCCCCTGGAACAAGATCTCCGAGGTCATCGACTACGTACGCGAGGTCAAGCCGCGCCGGGCCATCGACATCCACGACGCCCTGCTCACCGACCTCGCCCGGCCCATCTACGACTCGCAGATCGGCGGCCTCGGCGGCGCCGAGCACCAGCGTCTGACGCCGGGGGACTCGACGGACCTGTGAGTGTCACAGCCGGGCGGTAGGTTGGGATCCATGCGCATCGCCACCTGGAACGTCAACTCGATCACCGCCCGGCTGCCCCGCCTGCTGGCCTGGCTGGAGAGCACCGGCACGGACGTGCTGTGCATCCAGGAGACCAAGACCACGGCCGAGGGCTTCCCCGCCGCCGAGCTGCGCGAGCTCGGCTACGAGTCCGCCGTCAACGCCACCGGCCGGTGGAACGGGGTGGCCCTGGTCTCCCGGGTCGGCCTCGACGACGTCGTGCTCGGACTGCCCGGCGGCCCCGACTACGAGGGCGTCGAGGAGCCCCGCGCGATCTCGGCGACCTGCGGCGGGGTCCGCCTCTGGTCGGTCTACGTGCCCAACGGCCGCGAGGTCGAGCACGACCACTACGCCTACAAGCTGACCTGGTTCGAGGCCCTGAAGGCGGCCGTCGCCGAGGACGCCGCGGGGCAGCGCCCCTTCGCGGTGCTCGGCGACTTCAACGTGGCCCCCACCGACGAGGACGTCTACGACCCCACCGTCTTCGAGGGCCTCACCCACGTCACCCCCGCCGAGCGGGCGGCGCTCGCCGCCCTGCGCGAGGCGGGCCTGTCCGACGTGGTGCCCCGCCCGCTGAAGTACGACCGTCCGTACACCTACTGGGACTACCGCCAGCTGGCCTTCCCCAAGAACCGGGGCATGCGCATCGACCTGGTCTACGGCAACGAGCCGTTCGCCAAGGCGGTCAAGGACAGCTATGTCGACCGCGAGGAGCGCAAGGGCAAGGGTGCCTCCGACCACGCGCCGGTCGTGGTGGACCTGGAGGTGTGAGGGCCGCGCGCCGCCGCCTCCGGATTGACATGGCCCGCGCGTGCCCTGTAGTGCGATGACGCCACCGAATGGGAGTCTGGATCGTATGAACTTCCTCCAGAACTGGCGCAAGCGGCACTCGGCGGCAAGCGGGGTGGCGGTCCCGGAGGCCGTCAGGGAAGACCCGGAGGGCGTCGCGGAACTGCTCTCCGAATGCGAGCTGCTGCGGACCCGGGCCTGGCAGAGCAAGCTCGAACTCGACGACTCCCCGGCCTCGTTGCAGGCCCTCGACCAGCTGCCGCCGCGCTGGCGCGACGACCCGGAGGAGCTGCCCTGGCTGGGCAATGACGCCGGTCTGTATCTGGGCACCGTCATCGTGCGTACCGTGCCCGGCGCGCTCTGGGACGTGTGGCCCAGCGGCCGGCCCGTGGTGCGGCTGGCCTCCGGCCGCGAGATCGACGTGGTGGACGCGGGCCTGACCTGGGCCGCCACCGGCGCCCCCGAGCTGTTCCAGGTGTACGCCGAGGCCTCGGAGGCCTGACCGGCGACCGCGGCCCCGGAGACCGGCGACCGCGCCCCCGGAGACCGCGCCGACCGGAGACCGGAGACCGCGGCCCGGCGCCCGGCGGCCCGACGCGGGACCGGCGTAAAGCCGATGCGAGACCCACGCGGGACCGGTGCGCGACCCTGCGAGACCCCATGCGGTCAAAATACGGTTTATGCCCTATTCGTGCGTGTCGAGGTGAAGTCCCTTACCGGGCTGGATAGTTTGCGCTGACCTCGACACAGCGATGAGTGGGCAGGACAGCGTATGGCCGTCGATCCGTTGATCGAGCTGCGGGACGTCAACAAGCACTACGGGAAGTTGCACGTCCTCCAGGGCATCAACCTCACCGTCGGCCGGGGGGAGGTGGTGGTGGTCATCGGCCCGTCCGGCTCGGGCAAGTCAACGCTCTGCCGGACGATGAACCGGCTCGAGACGATCGAGTCCGGGTCGATCGCCATCGACGGCAGACCCCTTCCGGAAGAGGGCAAGGGCCTCGCCCAGCTCCGGGCCGAAGTGGGCATGGTCTTCCAGTCGTTCAACCTCTTCGCGCACAAGTCCGTCCTCGCCAATGTCTCGCTGGCCCAGATCAAGGTCCGGGGCCGCAAGAAGGAGGAGGCCGACAAGCGCTCGCACGAGCTCCTGGACCGGGTCGGTCTCGCCTCCCAGGCGGACAAGCTCCCCGCCCAGCTCTCCGGCGGCCAGCAGCAGCGCGTGGCCATCGCCCGCGCCCTGGCCATGGACCCCAAGGTCATGCTCTTCGACGAGCCCACCTCGGCGCTCGACCCGGAGATGATCAACGAGGTGCTCGAAGTCATGCAGCAGCTCGCCCGCGACGGCATGACCATGGTCGTCGTCACCCACGAGATGGGCTTCGCCCGCTCCGCCGCCAACCGCGTGGTGTTCATGGCGGACGGCCGCATCATCGAGGACCGCACCCCCGACGACTTCTTCACCAACCCGCAGAGCGACCGGGCCAAGGACTTCCTCTCCAAGATCCTCAAGCACTGAACGGGGGGTGTACGCAACGATGATGGCCAAACGACGCGCGCTCGCCGCCCTGTTGCTCGCACTGGCCGTGGCCGGCTGCGGCAAGTCGGGCAGCCCGCCGGTGAAGGGCCCGAAGGCCGAACTGCTGCCGCACTACACGGTCGCCAAGGACTTCAGCCTCCCGGACTCCTCGGTGTGGCGACGGGCCAAGAACCGCGGCCACCTGGTCGTCGGCGCCAAGGAGGACCAGCCCTACCTCGGCGAGAAGGACCCGGCCACCGGCGTCTACACCGGCTTCGACATCGAGATCGCCAAGATGATGTCGGCCTCGCTCGGGTTCGATCCGGCGGGCATCCAGTTCAAGACGATCGCCTCGGCGAACCGCGAAACCGCCCTGCAGAACGGTCAGATCGACTACTACGTCGGCACCTACACCATCAACGACAACCGCAAGAAGCTGGTCGGCTTCGCGGGCCCGTACTACATGGCGGGCCAGGGACTCCTGGTGCGCACCGACGAGAACGGGCTCACCGCGCCGCAGGACTTCGACGGCAAGCGGGTCTGCTCGGCGGCCGGTTCGACGCCGTTCCAGCGGATGGAGAAGGACTACCCGAAGGTCGACATGGTCGCCTACGACACCTACTCGGTGTGCGTGGACAACCTGCTCACCTTCCAGGTCGACGCCGTCACCACCGACGACACCATCCTCAGCGGCTACGCGGCCAAGGTGCCCGACGAACTCAAGGTCGTCGGCAAGCCGTTCTCCAAGGAGCCCTACGGCATCGGCGTGCCCAAGAGCGACAACGCGCTGCGGTTCGCGCTCGACGACGCCATCGAGGCCCACGAGAAGAACGGCGACTGGAAGAAGGCGTACGCCGCCACGCTCGGCCTGTCGGGCCGCCCGGCCGCCCCCGCCCCGCCCATCGACCGCTACCCGGCGAGCTGAGGCCGCAATGGACGTACTCACCAAGAACTTCTCGCTGTACGGCAAGGGCTTCCTCGGCACCGTCGAACTGACCCTCTACGCCTCGGTCCTCGCCCTGGTGCTCGGTTTCGTCATGGCGTCCTGCCGGGTCTCGCCGGTCGGCTCGTTCCGGGTGCTCGGCACGGTGTGGGTGACCGTGCTGCGCAACACCCCGCTGACCCTGCTGTTCTTCGCCGTGCTGCTCGGGCTGCCGCGCTTCGGTCTGGTGCTGCCCTTCCAGCTCTTCGCGGTGATCGCGCTCGGCTGCTACACCTCGTCGTTCATCTGCGAGGCGCTGCGCTCCGGCATCAACACCGTGCCCAAGGGCCAGGGCGAGGCCGCCAGAAGCCTCGGGATGACGTTCGGACAGACCCTGTCGACGGTGGTGCTTCCGCAGGCCTTCCGGTCCGTGATCCCGCCGGTCGGCTCCACCTTGATCGCACTCGCGAAGAACTCCGCGATCGCCGGGGCGTTCAGCGTCACCGAACTCCTCGGCACGTACAAGACGTTGAGCGAGCTCGGCTACAACATCATCTGGACCTTCGTCTGGATCGCGATCGGCTACCTGATCATCACCCTCTTCATCAGCGCCGTCTTCAACATCCTCGAAAAGCGCTGGGGAGTCGCCCGATGACCGCGCCACTGGCCACGGATTCCACCGCCCTCTACGACATCCCCGGGCCCAGGACCCAGCAGCGGCACCTGGTGTACGGGGTCATCTCGACGATCCTGATCCTCGCCCTGTTCGGCTGGATCGTCTATCTCCTCTTCGACACCGACCAGTTCACCGCCGCGAAGTGGCGCCCCTTCGAGTACAAGGGCATCCAGGAGCTGCTCCTTCGCGGGCTCGGCAACACGCTGCGCGCCTTCGCGTTCGCCTCGGTGCTCTCGGTCGCGCTCGGCGCGGTGCTCGCGGTCGGCAGGCTCTCCGACCACCGCCCGTTGCGCTGGATCGCCACCGTGCTCGTGGAGTTCTTCCGCGCGATGCCCGTCCTGGTGATGATCTTCTTCATCTTCGTGGCACTGAAGGTGCAGCCGCTGCCCGCCCTGGTGGCCGGGCTCACGCTCTACAACGGGTCGGTGCTTGCCGAGGTCTTCAGGACCGGTGTCAACTCCGTGGAACGCGGCCAGAAGGAGGCGGCATTCTCGCTCGGCATGCGCAAGACGCAGGTCATGACGTACGTGCTGGTCCCGCAGGGAATCCGGGCCATGCTGCCGACCATCATCAGCCAGTTGGTGGTCGCCCTGAAGGACACCTCGCTCGGCTACCTGATCACCTATGAGGAGTTTCTGCACGCGGGAAAGCTCATCGCGTCGAATCTTGACTACGATTTGCCGTTCATCCCCGTGGTGATGGTGATCTCGCCGATCTACATCGGGATGTGCATGCTGCTCTCCTGGTTCGCCACCTGGGTGGCCAGGAGACAGAAGCGCAATCCCAAGACGGAGGCCGTGGACGTCGCACCGGCCGAACCAGGGACCCTGCTGCCGAGGGGGGTCCCCCCTGGACCTTGAGTCCTTGGGGGAGCAGTAGCTGAGGGGCAAGAACCCACCCGGCAGCAGCCGGTGATCACTTCTCGCGGAGCGGGACCGTCAGATACGACGGGTCCGACGCGGGCGAGGAGAAGGTCAGCTGCGCGCCGAGCGGGTTGTGCTCGATGTAGAGCGGGTCGACGGTGTCCACCACCAGTGCCAGATGATGGCCGGCCGGAACGTCGTACGACGTGGAGAAGAGCTCCAGGTCGACGGGGAACGGCCGGCCGGGCGTCTGGCCGTGGAAGGTGTAGGGGGCGTTGCTGACCAGCTTGCCGAGGCCGAGCGGGCCCACGTCGTAGAGGTATGCGACGAGGGTGCCGCTCTCCTTGGTGGAGGTGAGCGTCGTGTGCAGCTTCGCGGTCCCGCGGATCCTGCGGTCCTCGCCGTACGCCCCCGACTGCCATACCGCCGCGAACGACCGCGGCAGCAGCGGGACGGACGCCATCGGCGGCAGCTTCACGAACTGGTCCAGGAGGCTGGACAGGAAGATGAGCCCGCCGTCGGCGCCCGAGTCGACGTTCGCCGTGATCTTCTTCGTGCCGGAGAGCGCCAGTTCCTCCTTGGCCGGGCCCACCGCCTGCCAGCTGGGGTAGCCCTCGTAGGAGCCGTCGGTACGGGACTTGAGCTGGACCGGCTGCTCCTTGTCGATGCCGTTGTCGGCGCCCTTGAGGTAGTGGTCGAACCAGCGGTGGGCGTCCGTCCACACGTCGTTGGGGAGCCCGAGCAGACCGGTCGCCTCGGCGGTGGCGTGGTCGCCGGGGCGGAACTCCAGGCGCTTGGGGCCGGTCAGCCTGCCGAAGAAGTCGGCGTACTGGTTGGGCGGGAAGAGGCTGTCGCCCCAGGCGTTGCCCAGCATGAGGGCGGCGCCGTTCTGATTGATCTGATCGACGTAGGCGGCGGGCGAGCGCTTCCGGCCCCAGTCGATCATGTCCTGTTCCCTGGCCAGGTCGGAGCCGAGGAACTCCTCGAGGATCTGGTCGAGTTCGGCGCTCGGACGCCCGGTGATCTGCCCGGCGGCGCCCAGCAGGGCCGCGGCCTGGAGGTGCTGGGTGCGGCCGCTGTAGATGGACTGGATGAGGTCGGCCCAGCCGCTCATCGCCACGACTGCCTTGATCCGCTTGTCGTGTCCGGCCGCGAGCAGGCTGATGCCCGCGCCGTAGGAGACGCCGCCCATGCCGACCCGCGCCGGGTCGGAGGGGGTGTTGGCGAGCGCCCAGTCGATGACCGAGGACACGTCGGCGATGTCCGGCGGGCCCGCGACCTCGATGTCGCCGCCCGAGAGCCAGAAGCCGCGCGAGGTGTAACTGACCACCGTGTAGCCCGCGTCGGCGAGCTGCTGTGCCTGGGCGAGGTACTCGATCTGCGGCACGCCCCAGCTGGTCGGGAAGACGATCAGGGGGTACCGGTCGCCGGCCTTCGCCCCGGCGGGCGTGAACACGTTGCCCTTGAGCGTGATCCCGCCGGAGCCGGGGATGTCGTGGAAGCTGACACCGCTGCTCGCCGAAGCGGCTGCGGTCGCTCGCGCCGGGGCCGCGGCGGCCACCGGGGCGAGGCCGAAGGCGGCGCCCGCGAACAGGGCCGCGACGGCGACCGCCGCGGCCGTGGTCCTGGACGGCCGGGCGGACAGGTGGTGGGGGGCCATGAATCGCTCCTCGCTCGCGCCGGTGCAAAGTGACCCGACGGTAACCGCGAAGACTTACCTGGGGTAACCGGTCGGTAAGTTACGCGAGGGTAACGATTATTGGACGCGGTGTCAGTTGCCGTTGGTGCCGGTGCTCCCCGTGGTGCCGGTGTTCCCCGTGCCCGCGAGCGCGCTCTTCGCCTTCCAGGCGTCGTACGTCAGATTCCACTCGCCGTAGCCGTTGTTGAGGGCCTGGGTCCCCTTGGCGTCGTCGCCGGTGATCTCGAACGGATCGCCCACCTGCACCGAGTCGTATACGAACTTGGCGTTGGCGTCGCTCATGCCGATGCAGCCGGAGCTCTTGTTGGCGGAGCCGAAGTACGAGGCGTTCCACGGCGCCGCGTGGGCGTACATCCCCGACCAGGTGAGCCGCATCGAGTAGTCGACCATCTTGTTGTACGAGCTGCCGAGGCCGACCGTCTCCGAGTTCATGTTGATCGTCCCCTCCTTCGCCATCAGGACGGTCTTGCCGCGCCAGGACGCCTTGTCGCCGCCGGGGGTGCCCGCCGACATCGGTATGTCCTTGACCAGCTCGCCGTCGCGGAACAGCTTCAGGTGGTGGCTGTCGAGGTCGACCTTGACGAGCTGGTTCTTGCCGACGGTGAAGCCGGTCTTGTAGTCCTTGGTGAACCAGCCGCCCGAGGGGCCGGAGTCGACGCCGTTGAGGTCGGCCTCAAGGGTCACCTTGGTGCCGGACTTCCAGTACTCCTTGGGCCGCCAGTCCACGCGGGACTTGCCCGAGTAGTCCTCCATCCAGCCCCAGGAACCCTCGGTGTTGTCCGACGTCGTCACCTTCAGGTGCTTCTCCACGTCGGCCTTGTTCTTCACCGGGTGGTCGAACACGATCGAGAGCGGCTGGCCGACGCCGACGGTGGAGTCCTTCCCGGGTGCCAGCGTCAGCTTGTTGACCTTGTCGGGGGCCGCCGTCGCGAACTCGGCCTTCGCGCTGCCGCCCTGGTCGTCCTTGGCGTCCACGGTGTACGCGGTGCCGGGCGCGGCGCCGCGCGCCGAGGTCCAGGACTTGCCGTCGGCGGCCAGCTTGCCGTCGAGCCTGCCGCCCTTGGCGTCGGTGACCGTCACCGTCTGGAGCCTGCCGTCGGCCAGCGTCACCTTCACCGGCTCGCCGGCCTTCGCCTGCTTGCCGCTCAGATTCACCGAAATCTCGGTCTTCTTCTGCGCCTTGAGATCGGACTTCGCGTCCCCGGACGAGGAGTCGCCGCCCCCGCAGGCGGTCAAGGCCGCGGCGAGGACCGCCGTTCCGGCGAGGGCGGCGATACGGACCGGACGGCGCGGCAGGGTGTGGCGGCGTATGCGGCTCAACTGGAAAACCTCCGTTGCAAATGCTTTTCCGTAGGTGAGAGTCATCGGTGGGACTTTAGGTTGCGGGGCCCGCCGGGAAACTCGTAATTCCCTGTGTGACAAGGACCGCAGAGAAACGGTCATGGTCCCGTCACATACGTCGCGCAGACTCGTCACGGACCGCTGTGAGCATCCTGTGAACCCCCCGGAGGTCCGACGACGGGGCGCACTTGGGAGGCCACGGACGTGTCCGCACTGCTGGTGACCGATGACCGGGACCAGGACGCCGGGGTTCGCGGCCTCGGTATCGCCGAGTACCGCTCCTTTCTCGCGAGCCGCGCCGACGTCAGTTTTCTGCAATGCCCGTCGTGGGCCGACGTGAAGGACCAATGGGTCGCCGAAAGGGTCGGATGGTCCCTTGACAACGGCGAATTGGCCGGCGCCGCCCAGGTCCTCTACCGGCAATTCCCCGGCACCCGCAAATACTTCGCCTATCTTCCGGAGGGCCCGGTCGCCGACTGGGCCGCCCCCGAAATCGACCGCTGGCTCCAGCCGTTGCTGCGCCATCTGCGCAAGGCCGGCGCCTTCGCGGTACGGATCGGACCCACGCCCGCCTACCGGCGCTGGGACGCCTCCCGCCTCAAGGCCGCCACCGGGGCCGGCCGCAGGATCGGCGACATCCTGGCCACCGAGGTGGACCCGCTCGGCTCCGCCGTCGCCGAGCGGCTGCGCACCCGTGGCTGGAGACGCTGCGGCGGGGACGACGACGGCGACGCCGACGCACAGCCCCGCCATGTCTTCCGGCTCCCGCTGGCCGGACGCGGCACTGAACAGCTGTGGGCCGGGCTCAACCAGGAGTGGCGGCGCAATGTGCGCACCGCCCACAAGGCCGGGGTGCGGACCGTGACCGGCACCGCCGCCGACCTCCCCGAGTTCTACCGGCTCCTGCGGATCACCGAGGAGCGCGACGGCTTCCGGCTCGGCCGCTCCCTCGCGTACTACCAGCGCCAGTACGAGGCCCTCAACGCCGAACACCCCGGCCGGATGCGGCTGTACCTGGCCGTCCACCAGGGCGAGGTGCTCGCCGCGCACACCATGATCACGGTCGGCCGGCGGGTCTGGTACCAGACCGGCGCCTCCGCCGACCACCGCCGCGAGGTACGCCCCAGCAACGCGCTCCAGTGGCGGATGATCCAGGACGCCCACGCGCTCGGCGCCGAGGTGTACGACATGCGCGGGGTACCCTCCACTCTCGATCCGCAGGACCGGCCCTTCGGCCTCCTGCGCTGGAAACTCGGCACCGGCGGACAGGTCGTCGAGACGCTGGGCGAGTGGGAGAGATCCATGGGCGGGGCCGCCAACAACGCGCTGTACCGCGCCTTTCAGGCGTACCTGGCGCGCCGGTGACCGCGACCGCCACGGCCACCGTCACCAAGGGGTCCGCGCTGCTGCGCAGCAGCGCGCTGATGGCGGCGGGCTCCGTCGTCTCGCGCGCGACCGGCTTCGTGCGCTCCGCGGTCGTCGCGGCCGCGCTCGGCGTCGGGCTGCTCGGCGACGGATACGCGGTCGCCAACAACGTCCCCAACATCCTGTACATGCTCCTCATCGGCGGCACCCTCAACGCGGTCTTCGTGCCCGAGCTGGTGCGCGCCGCCAAGGAGCACGCCGACGGCGGCGCGGCCTACACCGACCGACTCATGACGGCCTGCGCCACCGCGCTGGTCGCCGTCACCGCGCTCGCGGTGTTCGCCGCGCCCTGGATCGTCGGCGCGTACACCGACTACAGCGGCGGCCAGGCCGACCTCACGGTCGCGCTCGCCCGCTACTGCCTGCCGCAGATCCTCTTCTACGGGCTGTTCACCCTGTTCGGCCAGGTCCTCAACGCGCGCGGGCGGTTCGGCGCCATGATGTGGACCCCCGTGCTCAACAACCTTGTCGTCATCGGGGTGTTCGGGCTCTACCTCGCGCTGGCCGCGGGCAGCGGCGGGACGCTGAGCGCGGGTGATGCCCGGCTGCTCGGCTGGGGCACCACCGCGGGCATCGCCGTGCAGGCCCTCGCGCTCGTCCCCTCGCTGCGCTCGGCCGGCTTCCGCTGGCGCCCCCGCTTCGACTGGCGCGGCAGCGGACTCGGGCGGCCGCTGCGCTCGGCGGGCTGGGCGGTGCTGCTGGTCGTCTCCAACCAGCTCGCGTACTGGGTGGTGACCCGGCTCGCCACCACGGCCGGGGCCCGGGCGGAGGCGGCGGGCATCGCCGGGGGAGCGGGCTACACCGCGTACACCAACGCCTATGTGCTGTGGATGGTGCCGCACGGCATCGTCACCGTCTCCCTGGTCACCGCGCTCATGCCGCGCATGAGCCGGGCATCGGCGGACGGTGACCTCGCGGGGGTGCGGGCGGACGTCTCGTACGGCCTGCGGACCTGTGGCGCGATGATCGTCCCCGCCGCGTGCGCCCTGTTCGCGCTCGCGCCCTGGATCCTCGGCTCGGTCTTCGAGTACGGCAGGACCGGCGCCGCCGACATCACGGTGATGGCGGGCATGCTCATGGCGTTCGCCCCCGGTCTGATCGCGCTCTCGGGGCAGTACGTCCTGTCCCGGGGCTTCTACGCGCTCGGCGACACCCGTACCCCGTTCCTGCTCAACCTGGTCATCGCCGGGGTCAACGCGGCCCTCACCGTCGTCGCCCACCTGGCGCTGCCCCCGCGCTGGGCCGTCACCGGCATGGCCGGGGCCTACACGGCGGCGCTCTTCGCGGGGCTCGCGGCCACCGCGTACACCCTGAACCGCAGGCTCGGCGGGGGCCCGCTGCCGCGCTCCCCGGCGCTGCTCGCACATCTGCGGCTGCTCCTCGCCTGTGTGCCCTCGGCGGCGCTGGGATACGCGGCGGCCCGCTCGGCCGAGGCGCTCGGCAGCATCGCCGCGGCCGGCGCCGGAACCGTGACGCTCGTCCTCGCCCTCGCGCTGCTCGCCCGGCCGCTGGGGCTCACCGACATCAACGCCGTGCTCGACAAGGTGCGCGGCGGCGGCAGACACCGAGCCCGGTGACGGGACAATTGAGACGGTTGGGATACTGACGCCTATGCCACGCGTGCTCCTCATAGAAGACGACCCCTCCGTTCGCGAAGGGGTCGAGCTCGGGCTGCGCAGGCGCGGCCACGAGGTGCTGGCCGCCGGGACCGGCGAGGCGGGACTCGCCTCGCTCAAGTCCTTCCACCCCGATCTGGTGCTGCTCGACCTGATGCTGCCCGGCATGAACGGCGTCCAGGTCTGCCGCAGGATACGCGAGACCAGCCAGCTGCCGATCATCATGCTCACCGCGCGCGGCGACGACTTCGACGTGGTGATCGGCCTGGAGGCGGGCGCCGACGACTACATCGTCAAGCCCGCCCGCACCGAGGTCATCGAGGCCCGCATCCGGGCCGTGCTGCGGCGCCTCGCCGACCCCGTCACCCGCTCGGGGCCCGAGATCCACGGCGAACTCGCCCTGGACCGGGCGGGCCTGACCGCCGCTCGCAACGGCGAGCGCCTCGCGCTCGCGCCCTCCGAACTGAAGCTCCTGCTGCACCTGGCCGCCTCGCCCGAGCAGGTCTTCAGCCGGCAGCAACTCCTCGAATCGGTATGGGAGCACAGCTACCACGGAGACGCCCGCCTGGTCGACGCCTGTGTGCGGCGGCTGCGCCAGAAGCTCGGCGACACGGCGGGACCCGACGGCGCTCCCCGCTACATCCAGACCGTGCGCGGCTTCGGCTACCGCTTCGGGCCGCTGTGAGGTTCCCCCTCCGTCACCGCGCCCTGCGCCCCGGCCTGCGCACCCGCCTGATCGCGGCCTTCCTCCTGGTCGCCGCGATCAGCGCGCTCACCACCGCGGCCCTCACCTACCAGTCGGCCCGCTCGGCCATCCTCAAGCAGGCCCAGGACCAGGCCGTCGAGCAGTTCCGCGAGCAGATAGCCAACGAGTACTTCTCGCTGCCCACCTCCACGGCCGCGCTGCAGAACGCCTGCCGCACCCTGGCCCGGGCCGGCAAGCCGCACCCCTGGTACGTGTTCGCCGAGTACGGCACCCTGCGCGCCTCCTCCACCAACCGGCCCACCTCCACCGTGATCACCGACGAGCTGCGCCGCAAGACCCACGCCAACGCGCACGCCTCGTTCCAGCGGGTGATCCAGGACGGCACCCCGTACCTGACCATCGGCATGCCGGTGATGTTCGACAGCTTCGACGAGCAGCGCAGCGGGGTCTATCTGTACGCCGTGATGGACCTCAAGACGGAGGGCGTCACCATCCAGGCCATGGTCACGGCGGCGAAGAACGGGGCGCTGCCCGCCCTCGCCATCGCCGTGGTGCCGGCCCTGCTCGCCGCGCGCAGCGTGCTGCGCCCGGTACGCGATCTGCGGCGGGCCGCGAGCAGCATGGGCAAGGGCAGGCTCGACACCCGTATCGAGGTCAAGGGATCGGACGAACTCGCCGACCTGGCCTGGACGTTCAACGAGTCGGCCGAGGAACTGGAGCGCTCCGTCGAGGAGTTGCAGAAGGCGGAGGCCCGGGCCCGGCGCTTCGCCTCCGACGTCTCGCACGAACTGCGCACCCCGCTGGCCGGCATGCTCGCGGTCACCGAGGTCCTGGACGAGGACGCCGACGGGCTCGACCCCGACACGGCCCGCGCGGTACGCCTCATCTCGGCCGAGACCGGCAAGCTCGCCACCCTCGTCGAGGACCTGATGGAGATCTCCCGCTTCGACGCCAAGGCCGCCGAGCTCAACCCCGACGAGGTCGACGTCGCCGAGACCATCCGCAAGACCCTGCAACGACGGCACTGGCAGGACCGCGTCGTGACCCAACTCCCGGACGGCGTACGGGCGATGATCGACCCGAGGCGCTTCGACATCGTGATCGCCAACCTCGTCGGCAACGCCCTGCGGCACGGCTCGGAGCCGGTGACCGTGCGGCTGCGACCGGGCTCCGGCGACGGCCCCCTGGTGGTGGAGGTCGCCGACCGGGGGCCCGGCATCGACGCGGCCGTCCTGCCGCACATCTTCGACCGCTTCTTCAAGGCGGACGCGGCCCGCACCCGCTCGGCGGGCAGCGGCCTCGGGCTCGCGATCACGCTGGAGAACGTGCGGCTGCACGGCGGCACCGTCCGCGCGGCGAACGGGCCGGAGGGCGGTGCGCTCTTCACGGTCGAGCTGCCCACCGGCGTGCTCGGGGGCGCCCCCGTGGAGGCGGCGCGATGAGGCCCAGGCTCACCGGTCTCCGGGCGCTGGCCGCCCTCGCCCTGCTCCCCGCCGGGCTGCTCGCGGCGGGCTGCGGCATCCAGTCCACCGACGTCGTCGCCGTGGGCGACCCCGCGTCCGCGCAGGCGATGCCGCCCCCCGAGGGTGCCACCGTGCTGTACTTCGTGGGCGCCGACGGATTGCTGCCCGTGGTGCGCTCGGGCGCCTCCCGGCCGCTCCTGCCCCTGCTCTTCGCAGGCCCCGACGAGGACGAGCGGGCCGCCGGCCTCCGCAGCGAACTGCCGCCGCTGCGCGGTGCGTTGAGGATGGAGGTCCAGGAGGGCGGGGTGACGGTGGTGCTCGGGCAGGACGTCTCGGGCCTCTCCCGTCTCGCCCAGCGGCAGATCGCCTGCACCGCCCTCCAGGCGGCGGCGCGCGGCCCGCGCCTCAAGGCGACGATCCTCGGCAACGGCGCCCCGAGCTCGCTCAGCCCGCTCGCCTGCGAGCCCTGAGGCAGCCGTCAGGACGGACGCGAGGCTGTTGACTTCAATTCAGTAAACCCATGGGTAACACTCTGGCGCCCGGGCCGCCGACGCACCAAGCTCAGCGTGTGGAGAATTCAGCCAACGCTACGCGGCCCACCGCCGCCCGGATCGTCCTGCGGCTGAGGCGCGCCCTGACCTGGGTCCCGCTCGCCGCGATCGCGGTCGCCGTGGTCTGGTGCCTCGCGGCCGCCGCCATGTTCGACGGCCCCAACGGCAATGTCGCGGGGCCGGTGATGGCCGTCTCGGGCCTGGTCGTGCTCGCCGCCGCGGCCACCTTCGCGGGCTATCTGCTGCGCCCGCTGCGGATCGACGTGGACGTCGACGCGCTCACCGTGCGGCTGCCGACCTGGCTCGCGGGCCGCCTCGACTGGGACGAGGTGAGCGCCGTGACCGCGGTCGCCGTCCGCAGCGGCCGCAAGGTGCGCCGCTTCCTCGTCGTCGACCTGCGCTCGCCCGCCCTGCCCTACATCAGCCGGCCGCGCTCCATGTACCGGCGCCTGGCTCCCGTGCTCGGCCGGGAGCCGGGGGCGCACGGGCTCTGCTTCGAGGAGCAGCTCTTCGACTTCGACGCGGCCGGAGCCCAGGACGTGGTGCGCCGCCTCGCGCCCGCCGAGGTCGCCGTGGCGGACCGCACGGCGGAACCGGCCGACAGTCCCTGGGAGTTCTGACCGGCTTCTTGCCTCGTGGCAGGGCGACCGCCACCGTGTACGCGTACGTCTTCGCGCGCCGACAGCGCCACCTCGCGAGCACGTACGCCGACGACCGCTGCCCGGAATCGGAGTGCCCATGGCCGGATTCACGCTGCCCCACACCCTCCACGGCGACGGCCCGCACCGGGTCGTCGCCGTGCACGGCTGGCTCGCCGACCGAGGTGACTACGCCGCCGTACTGCCCGACCTCGACGCCGCCGTGTTCACCTACGCGTTCGTCGACCTGCGCGGCTACGGGGAGGCCAGGAACGCCTCGGGCGCGTTCACCACGAGCGAGGGCGCCCAGGACGTCCTGGGTCTCGCCGACCGGCTCGGCTGGCACCGCTTCTCGCTGATCGGACACTCGATGGGCGGCGCCGTCGTCCAGCGCGTCCTCGCCGCCGCCCCCGACCGGGTGCGCCGCATGGTCGGGATATCGCCGGTCCCGGCCAGCGGCATGCCGATGGACGAGGCGACCCGCGCCCTGTTCACCGGGGCCGCCGAGCACCCGGCCAAGCGCCGGGCCATCATCGACCTCACCACCGGCGGCGACCGCCCCGACGCCTGGCTCGACCGGATGACCCGGCGCTCGATGGAACGCAGCGACCCGAAGGCGTTCCGCGCCTGGCTCGACTCCTGGTCGGGCGAGGACTTCCACGAGGAGACCGAGGGCTCCCCGGTGCCCGCCCTCGCCGTGACCGGAGCTCTCGACCCGGCCATCAACGCCGAGTTCCTGCGCGGCACTTGGCTGCGCTGGTACCCGGCGGGACAGCTCGTCGAGCTGCCCCTCGCCGGGCACCACGCCATGGACGAGGCGCCGCTGGACCTGATCCGTACCGTCGAGGACTTCCTGCGGGCCGACCATGTCTGACCCGGGCCACCATGGCTGACGCCATCGACGTCTTCGACCCCCGCGCCTACGCGGCAGGCCCGCCGCACGCCGCCTACCGCGAGCTGCGCGACCGCCACCCGGTCGCGTGGCAGGCCGAGCCCGAGGTGCTCGGCTGGCCGGCCGGGCCCGGCTTCTGGGCGGTCACCCGGCACACGGACGTCGTACGGGTCCTGAAGGACGCGGGCACCTTCTCCTCGACGCTCGGCGCCACCCAGATCCGCGACCCCGACCCGGCGGACCTGCCGTTCATCCGGCGCATGATGCTCAACCAGGACCCGCCCGGACACCACGCCCTGCGCCGCCTGGTGAGCCGCGCCTTCACCCCGGGCCGCATCGAGCGCTTCGAGGCGCTCGCGCGCGAGCGGGCGCGCGCCCTGCTCACCGGGGCCCGCGACGGCGCCGAGGACGGCGTGTTCGACCTGGTGGCCGACGTCACCGACGACTACGCGCTGCTCAACCTCACCGACCTGCTCGGGGTGCCGCCCGGCGACCGGGGGCTGCTCCTGGAGTGGACCGAGCGCGTCATCGCCTACCAGGACCCGGACGAGCCCCCGGTGCGCGGCCCCGACGGGCGGCCGGTCAACCCGCGCTCGCCCGCGATGCTGGCGGAGATGTTCGCGTACGCCCAGGAGCTGGCCGCGTACAAGCGCGAGCGTCCGGCCGACGACATCATGACCTCGCTCGCGCACTCCCGGCTCGCCGGCGCCGAGCTGGAGATGTTCTTCTTCCTGCTGACCGTGGCGGGCAACGACACCGTACGGGCCGCGGCCCCGGGAGGCTTCCTCGCGCTGGCCCAAGACCCGGACGAGCAGCAGCGTCTGACGGATCGTCAAGTACCGGTGGACACGGCCGTCGAGGAGCTCCTGCGGTGGCATCCGCCGGTGCTGAGCTTCCGGCGCACCGCCGCCCGCGACACCGTCCTGGCCGGGCAGGCCGTCGCGGCCGGCGACAAGGTCGTCGTCTTCCACGCCTCCGCCAACCACGACGAGCGCGTCTTCGCCGACCCGCACCGCCTGGACCTGGCCCGCAGCCCCAACCCGCACGTCTCGTTCGGCGACGGCCCCCACGTGTGCCTCGGCGCCCACTTCGCGCGGCTGCAGCTGAGGGTGCTGCACGAGGAGGCGCTGCGCGTCCTGCCCCGCATCCAGCTCGCGGCCCCGCCGCGCCGTCTCGTCTCCAACTTCATCAACGGCGTCAAGTCCCTCACGCTGGACGTGGGTTAGCCACTCGCGCGATGCGAGGTGCGGACCGCGGGGGCGGGCTCCTGGGCGGCCCGGGTCACATCGGCGACGAGCTCCACCACATCGGGGCCGTACGCCTGCGAGTTGACGACCTTGAGGAGCAGGCAGAACGAGCCGTTGCCGTGCTTGCGGGCGAGCTTCTCGGCGTTGCGGGCCAGATAGCGGGTGGCGGCCTGGTTGGTGATCGCGGACTGGCCGCAGAAGAGGAACACCGGACGGGAGTCCTGCCCCGGCGTGACGCGGGCCAGGATCACGTACTCGGCGACCCCGTTCTCCAACCGGTAGCGCTCGGAGCCGATCTGGAAGGCGCCCCGGTCGGGGGTCGGTTCGGGGTCCACGTTCATCGTCACCCCGGGCAGCAGCGACGCGAGGTGCGCGGCCATCCGGCGGTTCGAGTACGGCCCGCCCAGGCAGAACTCGGTGCGTTCGCCGAAGCCCTGCTGCGCGAGGTCGTGCTGGATGATCCGCGCGTGCGCGCCGCAGTCCTTGATGAGCGAGGCGAGTTCGAGGAGCGCGAACACGTCGAAGCGGTGCACCGAGCCCTCGTGGGTCGCGGCTCGGTTGACGACCAGCAGGCACTCGGAGTGCCGGGGCAGCCCGAAGAACGCCTGCTTGCGGTGGAGTTTCCGCTTCCAGAGATAGGTGCGGGTGAGCCACCCGAAGGCGGCGCTTATGCCCGCGGCCACCACACCGAGCACGATGTTGCGTACGTCATCGTTCATGGGCGCGCATGCTAGCGGGACTTCGTTCCTCTGTTCGACGTGCTCATGACGTCACCGGAGGGACGGCGCTACGCTGCGCGGACGTTCGCCAACGGGAGGTATGCATGCGTCGTCCTGCAGTCCGCACCCTGTCCCTCCTCGCCGCGGCGGCCGCCGTGGCGGCCTCGGTCGCGGCCGCCCCGCCCACCACGGCCGCACCGCCCGGCCGCACCCCCGCCAAGGTGCCGGAGGCGGTCGGCTACGGGGGAGCGGTGTCCAGCGTGGACGCCGACGCGTCCGCCGCCGGCCTGGAAGTCCTGCGCAAGGGCGGCAACGCGGTGGACGCCGCGGTCGCCACCGCCGCGGCCCTCGGCGTCACCGAGCCGTACTCCTCGGGCATCGGCGGGGGCGGCTACTTCGTCTACTACGACGCGGCCTCCCGCTCCGTGCACACCCTCGACGGCCGCGAGACCGCGCCCGCCTCCGCCACCTCCTCGCTGTTCCTGGAGAACGGCAAGCCACTGCCGTTCGCGGACGCGGTGACCAGCGGGCTCAGCATCGGCACCCCGGGCACCGCCGCCACCTGGGACCGGGCCCTGGACGCCTGGGGAAGCAAGTCGCTCGGCACGCTCCTCAAGCCCGCCGAGCGCCTCGCGCGGAACGGGTTCACCGTCGACGACACCTTCCGCTCGCAGACCAAGGACAACCAGGCGCGCTTCGCCGACTTCCCCGACACGGCCAAGCTGTTCCTGCCGGGCGGACGGCTTCCGGTGGTCGGGTCCACCTTCAAGAACCCCGATCTGGCGCGCACCTACGAGGAGTTGGGCCGCGAGGGCGTCGGCGCCGTCTACCGGGGCGACCTCGGCGCGGACATCGTACGGACCGTCCGCAAGCCCCCGGTCGACCCCAAGTCGACCCGCAAGGTGCGCGGCGGCGACCTGACGCGGAAGGACCTGCGCGCCTACCAGGCGAAGTACCAGGCCCCCACCAAGGTCGGCTACCGAGGGCTCGACGTCTACGGGATGGCCCCCTCCAGCTCCGGCGGCACCACCGTCGGCGAGGCGCTCAACATCCTGGAGCGCACCGACCTGTCGAAGGCCTCCGACGTCCAGTACCTCCACCACTACATCGAGGCCAGCCGGATCGCGTTCGCCGACCGGGGCCGCTGGGTCGGCGACCCGGCCTTCGAGAAGGTGCCGACCCAGGGGCTGCTCTCGCAGCGCTTCGCCGACTCGCGAGCCTGCCTGATCAAGGACGACGCGGTCCTCACCAGCCCCCTCGCGCCCGGTGACCCGAGCCGCCCGCAGGCGTGCGGAACGTCCGGCGCCGCGTCCCCGACGACGTACGAGGGCGACAACACCACGCATCTGACCGTTGCCGACAAGTGGGGCAACGTCGTCGCGTACACGCTCACCATCGAGCAGACCGGCGGCAGCGCGATCACCGTGCCCGGCCGGGGCTTCCTGCTCAACAACGAGCTGACCGACTTCTCCTTCGCCCCCGCCAACCCGGCCGTCCACGACCCGAACCTGCCGGGCCCGGGCAAGCGGCCGCGCTCCTCCATCTCGCCGACGATCGTGCTCGACCAGCACGGCAGGCCGGTCCTCGCGCTCGGCTCGCCGGGCGGCGCCACCATCATCACCACCGTGCTGCAGACCCTGGTCAACCACCTGGACCGGGGCATGCCGCTGGTCGCCGCGATCGCGGCGCCGCGCGCCAGCCAGCGCAACGCGGCGACGACCGAGCTCGAACCGGCGCTCTACAACAGCCCGTTGAGGGCCCAGTTGGAGGCGCTCGGCCACGCCTTCACGCTGAACCCGGAGATCGGGGCGGCGACCGGAGTGCAGCGGCTGCCCGACGGGCGCTGGCTCGCCGCGGCCGAGACGGTGCGGCGCGGCGGGGGCTCGGCCCTTGTGGTCCATCCGAGTGGAAAGCAGTAGGCGCCGCTGACGCCGGCCGTGAGGCCCATGGCCCCGACCTGAACGGCCGGGAGCCATGGGCCTCTTGTCGTGGGCGGGGCCGAAGTCGTCCTGGCCGAAGATCGGATCGGTCGTACAACGGGTAAGGACGCTTTCCTGACAGAAGGGTTCTTCCGTGCGCTCCAGAACGCTCGCCCTCGCCGCAGCATCCGGCGCCGCCCTGCTCTGCGCGGTCGCGCTCCCCGCGACCGCGCAGCCCGCGTCCGTCCGTGGCGGCCGGGCCGCCGACGCGTCCGCCCGCCCGGACGGGGCCGCGGTCGGCGCGGCCGAACTCCTCGCCAAGGTGCAGACCTGTGCCCAGATCTCCCACGGCAAGTACCGAACGGACCCCACGGCCGAAGCCACCGTTCCCGTCTGCGGCAAGAACGGCGCCGTGTTCTGGCAGGCCGACCTGGACGTCGACTGCGACGGCCAGGCCACGGCCGCCTGCAACAAGGCGACGGACCCGTGGTTCCAGCCCGACACCCGCTTCCACCAGTCGAACGACAAGCCGCTCAGCGCGGAGAAGGTGTCGTACGTGGTGGTCCCGAACGTGAGCCCCCTGTGGAACTACAGCTCGTCCGGCATCAGGGGCGGCGGTGTCGTCGCCGTGGTCTACAACGACCGGGTCGAGTACGCGGTCGTCGGCGACACCGGCCCCGGCACGGTCATCGGCGAGGCGTCCTACGCCACCGCCAAGGCGCTCGGGATGAATCCCAGCCCGAAGACGGGCGGCGCCGAATCCGGCGTCACCTACATCCTGTTCCAGAACTCCCAGGCCAAGCCGATCGAGAGCCACGGCGAGGCGGTGGCCGTGGGCCGGAGCCTGGCCCAGCGGTTCGTGGCCGACAACTAGCGCGCCTCGGGCCGGGGCGGCGCGGTGACGGCTGAAGCCCCGGCCGGTCCGGAGTGCCGGCGGCCAGCCGCGACCGGGGGAGGCAGCAGTGCCTGCGAGGCCGGGATGGCGGCAGAGCGGACCGCCGAAGCCCCGGCCGGGGTGGCGGCAGTGCTCGGAGCACGGCAGCACCGGTCCCGGGCTCCCCGTTGCGCGCCGGGGCTAGACTCGCCGCATGGTCCGCACCCCACTCACCCCCGCGGAGCGCGAACGAGGCGAGCGGCTCGGCCGGTTGCTGCGCCTGGCGCGGGGGGACCGCAGCATGACGGAGATCGCGGCCGCGGCGGGGCTCTCCGCCGAGACCCTGCGCAAGATCGAGACGGGCCGCGCGCCCACCCCCGCGTTCTTCACCGTGGCCGCCCTCGCCTCGGTCCTCGGCCTGTCGATGGACGAGATCGTGACCACCTGCGCGACGCCCCCGGCGGTCGCGGCATGAGCCCCGTGAAGACGCGCACGCCCCGCGACGCCGCGCGGATCGTCGTGCGCGACGCGCTCGGCGCGGTGTTCCTCCTGCGGTACGACAACGAAGAGGTCGGCCCGCACTGGGCGACGCCCGGCGGCGGCCTCGACGCGGGGGAGTCCCCGCGCGAGGGTGCCCGCCGCGAGCTGCGCGAGGAGACCGGCTGGGCGGACCTCGAACCGGGCCCGCTGCTGTGCACCTGGACCCACGACTTCACGCGCGCCGGGGTGCCGGTGCGCCAGTTCGAGCACATCTACCTCGCCGACGCCCCGGACGCCCGCCGCGAGATCGGCCCCGGCCTGGCGGCCGAACACCGAGCGGACGGCATACTCGGCGGGCGCTGGTGGACGCCCGAGGAGCTGCGGCGCACCGACGAGCACATCTGGCCGCCGCGACTGCACGCCCTGCTCGACGCCTGGTCGCCCGGCGATCCGCCCGTGGAGCTCGGCTACGTTCCGGTCCCCGGCCTGTCGGACACCGTCAGCTGACCCCCACCCGGCCCGGGCGAGCGGGCTGCCTGTTCGGCGCAACAGATCCTGCGCGCGGGCGTGCCCCGGGCGACCGTGGGAGCGTGGTCACTCCGTCTCAGTCCTCCCGCCGGCGCCGCCGTCCGCTGCGGGCGACCGCCGCCCTGGCCCTCGGCGCGCTCGCGCTGCTCGCGGCCTGCGCCCCCGGCCCGCACGTCCCGGACGCCTCCGCGGCGGGCCGCGCGGATCCCTCGACGCTGGTGTTCCACCACCCGGGCGTCGTCGTGGGCCGGGGCCAGCTCGACACGGTGCGCCAGAAGGTGCGGGCCGGCCAGGAGCCGTGGAGCTCGGCGTACCAGAAGGCGCGGGCCAGCCGCTACGGCTCGCTGCGCTATGTCCCGCACCCCGCCGAGGTCGTCCCCTGCCCGCCGAACGCGGGGCCGCCCGCCTGTCTGGCCGAGCGCGAGGACGCCATCGCCGCGTACACCCAGGCGCTGCTGTGGTCGGTCGACGGCGACGAGGCGCACGCCAGGAAGGCCGTCGAGATCATGGACGGCTGGGCGCAGGTGATGAAGCGGCACACCGAGGGCAACGCCGACCTCCAGACCGCCTGGGCCGGCTCCACCTGGGCCCGGGCCGCCGACATCGTGCACGCCGGATACCCGCGGTGGCAGGCCCCCGCCGTGCAGCGCTTCAAGTGGATGCTGCGCAAGGCCTACCTGCCCGCCGTCACCGCCAAGGTCCCCGATTACAACGGGAATTGGGAACTGGCGATGACGGACGCGGCCATCGGCATCGCCGTGTTCGTGGAGGACCACCAGATCTTCAAGGACGCCCTGGACCGCTACCGGGCGCGCGTTCCCGCCTACTTCTACCTCGCGTCCGACGGCAAGCTGCCCAATCCGCCGCCGGGCGGCTCGATGAACACCCCGGACAAGCTGGCGACGTACTGGTTCGGCCAGCGCACCTACGCGGACGGGCTCGGCCAGGAGACGTGCCGCAACTTCATGCACATCGGGTACTCGCTCGCCGCCTCCGCCCACATCGCCGAGACGGCCTGGCAGCAGGGCATCGACCTGTACGGGCCGACGGCCGAGCGCCTGAAGGCGGCGGCGGAGTTCCACGCCCGCTATCAGCTGGGCGAGCAGCCGCCGAGCTGGCTGTGCGGCGGCAAGGTCGAACGGTCCATGGGCCCGGACGTCGAGGTGCTGCTCAACCACCTGCAGAACCGGCTGCACATGACGCTGCCCGAGACGCGGAAGCTGGCCGAGCGGCAGCGCCCGGCCGGCACCGACGACCTCTTCGTCGCCTGGGAGACCCTGACCCACGCGCAGAACCCCGGCACGCCCGTCTGATTCCGGACGGATTCAACAGAACGTTGAAGATTAGGGATTGAGCCGTGGGGTGGGCTGGGCATGGTCCGGAACAATGGACACGACCCGCCGCACCCGGCCAGACGACCGCCCGCGCCGGCCCAGCGCCGTCGCCTTCTTCGACGTGGAGGGCACCCTGCTCGCCGTGCCGAGCCTGGCCGGCCTCGCCGGGCCGCTCGGCCGACTGTGGCACCCGCCGGTCCTCGCCGCCCTGCACGCGCATGCGGCGCTCGGGCACCTCGTGGTGCTCGTCGCCCTCGCGAGCAGCGCCGAACTCGCGCCGCTGGTGCGCCAGCTGGCTCCCGACGCCGTGCTCTGCTCGCGCCCCCGGGCCCCCATGATCGGCCAGGGCAAGGGGTACGCGGCCCGTGCCCTGCTGCGCGAGCACGGCATCCCGGCCGCGCGCTGCTACGCGTACGCGGACGAGGCGGCGGACCTGCCGCTGCTCGCCGAGGTGGGCCACCCGGTGGTGGTGGGTGACGACCCGGTGCTGCTGCGTCACGCCCGGCGCGGCAACTGGGGGCGCCTGCCCGGTCCGAGCGCCGCGCGAGGTGACGCCGTGTCAGGTGTCGGGGACACGCCCATCACCGGTTGACCTGTGGTGCCGCGATTAGCCTCGCCGAAGCTGCGATGGTCTTGCCACGGTGCGTAACGCGCCTTACGGTCTCATCCACACGCGGATCTACGCGTGTGGATTTGGCTGGCTGACGACCCGTCGAAGGAGCAGCTCATGGCCAATGTCGTGCGCGCCGCACTGGTTCAGGCGACCTGGACCGGCGACACCGAATCCATGATCACCAAGCATGAGGAACACGCCCGCGAGGCGGCCCGGCAGGGTGCGAAGATCATCGGCTTCCAGGAGGTGTTCAACGCCCCCTACTTCTGCCAGGTACAGGAGGCCGAGCACTACCGCTGGGCCGAGCCCGTCCCGGACGGCCCGACGGTCACCAGGATGAAGGAACTCGCCCGCGAGACCGGAATGGTCATCGTCGTCCCGGTCTTCGAGACCGAGGGCGAGGGCTTCTACTACAACACCGCCGCCGTCATCGACGCCGACGGCAGCTACCTCGGCAAGTACCGCAAGCACCACATCCCCCAGGTCAAGGGCTTCTGGGAGAAGTACTACTTCAAACCGGGCAACCTCGGCTGGCCGGTCTTCGACACGGCCGTCGGCAAGGTCGGCGTGTACATCTGCTACGACCGCCACTTCCCGGAGGGCTGGCGTCAACTCGGCCTCAACGGCGCCCAGTTGGTCTACAACCCCTCGGCCACCTCGCGCGGCCTCTCCGGATACCTCTGGCAGCTGGAACAGCCCGCGTCCGCCGTCGCCAACGAGTACTTCGTCGCCGCCATCAACCGCGTCGGCATCGAGGAGTACGGCGACAACGACTTCTACGGCACCAGCTACTTCGTCGACCCGCGCGGCCAGTTCGTCGGCGAGGTGGCCAGCGACAAGGAGGAGGAACTCCTCGTCAGGGACCTGGACTTCGGCCTCATCGAGGAAGTCCGCCAGCAGTGGGCCTTCTACCGCGACCGCCGCCCCGACGCCTACGAAGGCCTGGTGAAGCCGTGACCCGCCCCCTCCACGACCGCCACCGGGCCGTGCTGCCCGACTGGCTGGCGCTCTACTACCGGCAGCCCGTCGAGATCACCCACGGCGAGGGCCGCCACGTCTGGGACGCCGACGGCAACAAGTACCTCGACTTCTTCGGCGGCATCCTCACCACGATGACCGCCCACGCCCTGCCCGAGGTCACCAAGGCCGTGGCCGAGCAGGCCGGCCGGATCATCCACTCCTCGACCCTCTACCTCAACCGGCAGATGGTCGAACTCGCCGAGCGCATCGCCCAGTTGTCGGGCATCCCGGACGCCCGGGTCTTCTTCACCACCTCCGGCACCGAGGCCAACGACACCGCGCTGCTGCTCGCCACCGCCTACCGGTGCTCCAACCAGATCCTCGCGATGCGCAACAGCTACCACGGCCGCTCCTTCAGCGCGGTCGGCATCACGGGCAACCACGCGTGGTCGCCCACCGGGCTCTCGCCGCTCCAGACGCTGTACGTGCACGGCGGCGTCCGCGCCCGGGGACCCTACGCGCACCTCAGCGACAGCCAGTTCATCGAGGCCTGCGTCGCCGACCTCGAAGACCTCCTCGGCCACACCCGCAACGTGGCCGCCCTGATCGCCGAGCCCATCCAGGGCGTGGGCGGGTTCACCTCACCGCCCGACGGCCTGTACGCCGCGTTCCGCGAGGTCCTCGACCGGCACGGCATCCTGTGGATCACCGACGAGGTGCAGACCGGCTGGGGCCGCACCGGCGACCACTTCTGGGGCTGGCAGGCGCACGCCCAGAACGGCCCGCCCGATCTGCTCACCTTCGCCAAGGGCATCGGCAACGGCATGTCCATCGGTGGCGTCGTCGCCCGGGCCGAGGTCATGAACTGCCTGGACAGCAACTCCATTTCGACCTTCGGCGGCTCCCCGGTCACCATGGCCGCGGGCCTCGCCAACCTCTCGTACGTCCTCGAACACGACCTCCAGGGCAACGCCCGCCGCGTCGGCGGGCTGCTCATCGAGCGGCTGCGTGCCATCTGCGCCCAGCTCCCCGTGGTCCGCGAGGTGCGCGGCCGGGGCCTGATGGCCGGCATCGAGCTGGTCCAGCCCGGCACGGACCGGGCCAACCCCGAGGCCGCGGCGGCCGTCCTGGAAGCCGCCCGCGAAGGCGGCCTCCTCATCGGCAAGGGCGGCGGCCACGACACCAGCGTGCTGCGCATCGCGCCGCCCCTCACCCTCACCGTCGCGGAGGCCGAAGAAGGCGCGGCGATCCTCGAACGCGCCCTGCGCACCGTGTAGCCGACCCGGATCAAGCACGAGCACGAGTACCCGTACACGTACCTGTACGCGTACGGGTACGTGTACGAAAGGGAGCTCCACCCATGAGTACCCGCACCCTCATCCAAGGCGGCCTGGTCATCACCGCCGCCGACGAGACGCACGCCGACGTACTGATCGAGGACGGCCGGATCGCGGCCATAGCGGCACACGGCTCCACCGTGGCCCGGGCCTGGACCGCCGACCGGGTCATCGACGCCACCGACCGCTATGTCATCCCGGGCGGCGTCGACGCGCACACCCACATGGAACTGCCCTTCGGCGGCACCTTCGCCTCCGACACCTTCGAGACCGGCACCCGCGCCGCCGCCTGGGGCGGCACCACCACCATCGTGGACTTCGCCGTGCAGTCGCAGGGCCAGGCCCTGCGGGCCGGCCTGGACGCCTGGTACGCCAAGGCCGACGGCCAGTGCGCCATCGACTACGGCTTCCACATGATCCTCTCCGACGTCAACGAGGGCTCCCTCAAGGAGATGGACCTCCTGGTCGAGGAGGGCATCACCTCCTTCAAGCTATTCATGGCCTACCCCGGGGTCTTCTACAGCGACGACGGGCAGATCCTGCGCGCCATGCAGCGTGCGGAGGCCAACGGCGGGCTGATCATGATGCACGCCGAGAACGGCATCGCCATCGACGTCCTGGTCGAGCAGGCGCTCGCCCGCGGCGAGACCGATCCCCGCTACCACGGCGAGGTGCGCAAGGCGCTTCTGGAGGCCGAGGCCACCCACCGGGCGATCCAGCTCGCCCGGGTCGCGGGCGCCCCGCTCTACGTCGTGCACGTCTCGGCCGAGGAGGCCCTCGCCGAGCTCGCCACCGCCCGCGACAAGGGGCTCCCGGTCTTCGGCGAGACCTGCCCGCAGTATCTGTTCCTGTCCACCGACGACCTCGCCGAGCCGGACTTCGAGGGCGCCAAGTACGTGTGCTCAACTCCCTTGCGGCCCAGGGAACATCAGGCCGCACTGTGGCGGGGCCTGCGCACCAACGACCTCCAGGTGGTGTCCACCGACCACTGCCCGTTCTGCTTCACGGGACAGAAGGAGCTGGGCCGGGGCGACTTCTCCAAGATCCCCAACGGGCTTCCCGGCGTCGAGAACCGCATGGACCTGCTGCACCAGGCCGTCGTCGACGGCCACATCACGCGCCGCCGCTGGATCGAGATCGCCTGCGCCACCCCGGCCCGGATGTTCGGCCTCTATCCGAAGAAGGGCACTCTCGCCCCCGGCGCCGACGCGGACGTCGTCATCTACGACCCGCACGCCGAGCAGACCGTCTCCGCCGAGACGCACCACATGAACGTCGACTACTCGGCGTACGAGGGGAAGCGGCTGACCGGCCAGGTCCAGACGGTCCTCTCGCGCGGTGAACTCGTCATCGACCGGCGGACGTTCACGGGCCGGGCCGGACACGGCTGCTACGTCCCGCGCGCCACCTGTCAGTACCTCGGCTAGGAGCACCGCACCATGGACTTCGGACTCGTCCTGCAGACCGACCCGCCGGCCGCCCAGGTCATCAGCCTCATGAAGCGGGCCGAGCGCAACGGCTTCCGCTACGGCTGGACCTTCGACTCGGCCGTCCTCTGGCAGGAGCCCTTCGTCATCTACAGCCAGATCCTGGCGAACACCCGGCGCCTCACGGTCGGCCCGATGGTGACCAACCCCGGCACCCGCACCTGGGAGGTCACCGCCTCGACCTTCGCCACCCTCAACGACATGTACGGCAACCGCACCGTCTGCGGCATCGGGCGCGGCGACTCCGCGATGCGGGTGGCCGGCCGCAAGCCCAACACGCTGGCCCGCCTCGGCGAGGCCATCGGCGTCATCCGCGACCTCGCCGAGGGCCGCGAGGCCGACGTCGACGGGCAGAGCCTGAGACTGCCCTGGGTGAAGGACGGCAAGCTGCCCGTCTGGATGGCGGCGTACGGGCCCAAGGCCCTCGCGCTGGCGGGCCAGAAGGCGGACGGCTTCATCCTCCAGCTCGCCGACCCGTTCCTCACCGAATGGATGGTGAAGGCGGTCCGCGAGGCGGCCGCCGGCGCGGGCCGCGACCCCGAGTCGATCACCATCTGCGTCGCCGCCCCCGCCTACGTCGGCGACGACCTCGCGCACGCCCGCGAGCAGTGCCGCTGGTTCGGCGGCATGGTCGGCAACCACGTCGCCGACCTGGTCGCCCGCTACGGCGAGCACTCCGGCCTCGTGCCCGAGGCGCTCACCGAGTACATCAAGCAGCGCCAAGGCTACGACTACAGCCACCACGGCCGCACCGGCAACCCGGACACCGCCTTCGTGCCCGACGAGATCGTCGACCGCTTCTGCCTCCTCGGCACGGCGGAGCAACACATCGCGAAACTGAAGGAGCTGAAGGCGCTGGGCGTCGATCAGTTCGCGGTGTACGCCATGCACGACGCCCGCGAGCCGGTCATCGACGCCTATGGGCAGCAGATCATCCCCGCCCTGACCCGATAGGCGCCAACTCCCTCATCCGCACGGTCCGTTCGCCCCCTTCGCCCTCCCCGAACGAATGGCCCGCCCATGACCGAAGCCACCGCCATATCCGCCGCGGCCGCCCCCGAGGACGGCCGTTTCACCAACGCCGACCTGCGGCCGGTGCCGCCCGAGGGGCGGACCTGGACGACGTACAACTTCGCCGCGCTGTGGGTCGGCATGGCCCACAACATCCCCTCCTGGACGCTCGCTTCCGGTCTGGTCGCGCTCGGCATGGACTGGAAGCAGGCCGTCCTCACGATCGCGCTCGCCAACCTGATCGTGCTCGTCCCGATGCTTCTGACCGGCCACGCGGGACCCAAGTACGGCATCCCCTTCCCGGTGCTCGCGCGCGCCTCCTTCGGGCTGCGCGGCGCCAACCTTCCCGCGCTGGTCCGGGCCGCCGTCGCCTGCTGCTGGTTCGGCATCCAGACCTGGATCGGCGGCCAGGGCATCTTCGTGCTGCTCGGCAAGATCTTCGGCGGCTGGACCGACGTGGCGCCGATCGGCGGCCGGCCCTGGACGCTCTGGCTGTGCTTCGTCGTGTTCTGGATCCTCGAACTCGCCCTCATATACCGGGGGATGGAGACCTTGCGCCGCTTCGAGAACTGGGCGGCGCCCTTCGTCCTCGTCGGCGCCCTGGCGCTGCTGGTCTGGATCGCCCACAAGGCGGGCGGTTTCGGTCCGCTCCTCGACCAGCCCTCGAAGCACGGCTGGGGTCCCGGCTTCTGGCCGGTGTTCTTCCCCTCCCTCATGGGCATGATCGGCTTCTGGGCCACGCTGTCCCTGAACATCCCCGACTTCACCCGCTTCGGCCGGGGCCAGCGCGCCCAGGTGTGGGGGCAGACACTCGGCCTGCCCACCACCATGACCGCGTTCGCACTCCTGTCGGTCCTGGTCACCTCCGGCTCCCAGGCGGTGTACGGGGTGCCGATCTGGAATCCGGTCGACCTGGTCGCCAAGACCGACAACGTCTTCGGCCTGCTCTTCGCGCTGGTCACCGTCCTGGTCGCGACGGTCTCCGTGAACGTGGCGGCGAACGTGGTCTCGCCCGCGTACGACCTGGCGAACCTCGCGCCGAAAATCATCGACTTCCGCCGGGGCGCCCTCATCACGGGCGTCGTCGGGGTGCTGATGTTTCCGTGGAAGCTCACCTCCACCCCCGAGCTGTACATCTTCACCTGGCTCGGCGTGGTGGGCGGCCTCCTCGGCACCGTCGCCGGAATCCTCATCGCCGACTACTGGGTGGTGCGCCGCACGCTCCTGGACGTCGCGGACCTGTACCGGCCCGGCGGCCGCTACTGGTACACCGGCGGCTGGAACTGGCGGGCCGTCGTCGCGTTCCTGGTGGGCGGGGTGCTCGCGATCGGCGGCTCGTACTCCACCCTGGACGACAAGGGCGCCAAGGCGGGCCCTTTCCCCACCGGCGGCCTCATCCCCTTCCTCAAGCCGCTGGCCGACTACGGCTGGGCGGTGGGACTCGGCTCGGCGCTGCTCCTGTACGTCGTCCTTTCGGCCGTGACTCCCGCCGCGCACAAGGGACTTGTCGCGTCGGGAGCCCAGGATCCGCCCCGTTAGGCCGCGCGCCTAGGGCACGCGCGCCGTCCACTCCTCGGTGCCGAACTTGGTCGCGGCGAGCTCGCGTGCCCGGGCCATCTCCTCGTCCGTGACGCGGCCTTCCGCGAGCCCGTACCGGGAGCGGAAGGACGCGATCATCCGCTCGATCACGGCCTCCCGGGGCAGCCCGGTCTGGCGGCGCAGCGGATCGACGCGCTTCTTCGCGCTCCGGGTGCCCTTGTCGGACAGCTTCTCCTTGCCGATGCGCAGCACGTCCAGCATCTTGTCCGCGTCGATGTCGTACGCCATCGTCACGTGGTGCAGCACCGCGCCGTCGTCCGCGACCATCCGCTTCTGCGCGGCGCCCGCGATCTTGCCGGCCTCGGTCGCGATGTCGTTGAGCGGCTGGTACCAGGCCTTGATGCCCATGTCGCCGAGCGCGCCGAGCACCCAGTCGTCGAGGTAGGCATAGCTGTCCGCGAACGACAGGCCCTGCACGAGGGCGTCGGGCACGGACAGCGAGTACGTGATCGTGTTGCCGGGCTCGATGAACATCGCGCCCCCGCCGCTGATCCGGCGCACGACGGTGATGCCGTGCCGCTCGGCGCCCTCCGGGTCGACCTCGTTGCGCAGCGACTGGAAGCTGCCGATGACGACGGCGGGCGCGGCCCACTCCCACACCCGCAGGGTCGGCGGGCGCCGGCCGGCCGCGACCTCGGCGGTGATGACCTCGTCGAGCGCCATGTGCAGCGCGGGCGGCTGCGCGGGCTCGTGGATCAGCTGCCAGTCGTAGTCGTTCCAGTCGGTGGCGTGCGCGAGCGCCCGGCGCACGGCGACCGCCACGCCCTCCGACGTCAGCCCGTACATGGTGGTGCCCGGCGGCAGCGCCGCGTCGATACGGGCGGCGAGCTGGGCCGCTCCGGTATCGGCCGGGGCGCCTTCGAGGGCCGCGTCGATCGCCAGGATGGCCTCGTCGGGCTCCAGGAAGAAGTCGCCCGCGACCGTCACGTCCCGCAGCACTCCGTCACGGGTGTCCAGATCGACGACCACCAGCTTGCCGCCGGGGACCTTGTATTCGCCATGCACCGTTGTGCCTCCATATGTTCCGCGCGGTCCAACCGTAATCGGCTGAGCCGCATTCCCGCGCCGCGCGCCGAGCCGGCCGGTGCGAAAGCGGCTCGCCGATTGTCAGTGCCGCGTGCTTTGCTGGACGCATGATCGACGACTTTCTCGCAGGTGACCTGGCAGTAGTGGAAGAGGCGGTCCGCAAGGCGGCCGCGGCCGAGATCATGCCGCGGTTCCGGCAGCTGGCCGCGCACGAGATCGTCGAGAAGAACGGCCCGCACGATCTGGTGACGGTCGCCGACCGGCTCGCCGAAGAGCATCTGACCGCCTCGCTCACGGCGATACTTCCCGGCTCGGCCGTCGTCGGCGAGGAGGCCGTGCACGCCGACCCGACGGTGTACGAGGCACTGAGCGGCGACGCCCCGGTATGGATCGTCGACCCGGTGGACGGCACCCGCCAGTTCGTCCGCGGCGAAGCCGGATTCTGCACCCTGGTCGCCCTCGCCCACCGGGGCGAACTGCTCGCCTCCTGGACGTACGCCCCCGCGCTCGACGAGATGGCCGTGGCGGTGCGGGGCCGGGGCGCCACCCTCAACGGCACGCCGCTGCGCGCCGGTTCACCCGCACCCGGCGCCGTCCTCGAAGTCGCCACCTCCCACCCCGACTACACGACGCCCGACCAGAAGCGCGCCCTCCTCGCCCTCGACACCGAGGGCGTCCGGCCGCGGCCGTGCGGCTCGGCCGGTCTCGAATACCTCGCGATCGCCCGCGGCGAGCTGGACGGCCTGGCCTTCTCGTGGGAGTACGCCTGGGACCACGCGGCAGGGCTGCTCCTCGTCGCCGAGGCGGGCGGCGCGCAGACCACCGTCGCAGGCGAGCCGTTCAAGATCGCCGGGGGCAACGCGCTTCCCTTCACCGCGGCCCGCGACGCGGCGACGGCGGAGCGGCTGCGGGGCCTGCTCGCGGGGGAGTGAGGCACGCGCGCCGCACAGCGGCGCCGGCCCGTACGTCCGCAGGAGCGGGCCCACGTCACCGGAGCGCGGCCCGAACGTCACTGACCAGCCCGGCCGCGGCCTCGACCGCCTCGGCGTCGAGACCGGCCAGGGCCGCCGACACGCGCGCGGCGAGATCCGGCGGGGCGGCGGGAAGCGCGGCCGCCGAGGTCAGCGCGCCCTTCTCGTTGAGCAGCCAGCGCCGGTGGTGGGCGTGCAGCGACTGGGCGAGGATGCCGAACGCCCGGGACAGACAGAGCGAGACGTGCAGCGCGTCGCCCGACCCGGCCGACTTACGGGCGCCCGCCACCGAGAACTCCGCCTCCCAGGACGCGGCGACCAGCGCCGCCCGCAACGGCTCGGGGTAGCGCCGCACGGAATCCTGAAGGACCGTCAACTCGCCCTGTGGATCGGCCAGTACACGCCCCAGGGCCACCTCGCCGGGGTAGACCGGCGACCAGAAGCCGAGGGGGTGGCCCGGCTGCACCCCGACCTCGTAGCGGCCCTCCAGGCAATCCGCCCCGACCCGTTCGACCCGGTCCAGGTCGCGCAGGATCCAGTCGACCGCGACGCCGTCGATCCTCAGCCAGGCCCCGCCGTTCACCCAGGGCCCCCAGCCGCCGGGACCCGCGACCTCGACCGGGGCGCCCGTGATCTCGTCGGCGAGCCGGGCCAGGGCGGCGACATCCAGGGCGCCCCGGTAGTAGAGGCCGAGATCCCAGTCGGAGTCCGGCCGGTGCGTCCCGCGCGCGCGGCTGCCGCCGAGGGCGACGGCCACCACCCCGGGCACCTCGGTGAGCCGCTCGGCGACTGCGGCGATACGGGCGCTGAAGGCGGAGTCCGGGTGCGAGTTCACCGGCCGGACGCTACCGGGCGCCGGATTGTCGGTGCACCGGAATATCCTGGGGGCCCTGGCCGTGGCGTGAGGAGTCCTAGGTGCCGTCGATGCTCGATGCCGTCGTCGTGGGGGCGGGACCCAACGGGCTGACCGCTGCGGTCGAACTGGCCAGGAGGGGACTGCGCGTTGAGGTCTTCGAGGCCAAGGAGACCGTGGGCGGCGGCGCCAGGACCGAGGAGCTGACGCTGCCCGGTTTCCGCCACGACCCGTGCTCCGCCGTCCATCCCCTGGGCATCGGCTCGCCCGCCTTCCGCGCCATGCCGCTCGACCGGTACGGGCTCGAATGGCTGCACCCCGAGCTGCCGATGGCCCACCCCTTCGACGACGGCACGGCCGCCGTGCTGTCCCGCTCGGTCTCCGAGACCGCCGCGTCCTTCGGGCCGCGCGACGCGGGAACGTACCGCCGTCTGGTGGCCCCCTTCCTCGGCAAGTGGGACGTCCTGGCACGGGACTTCATGTCGCTGCCGCTGACCGCGCTGCCGCGCGATCCGGTGGGGCTCGCCCGGTTCGGTGTCGCGGGCCTGCCGCCGTACAGCTGGCTGATGCGCCGCTTCCGCGACGACCGGGCGCGCGCCCTGATGGCCGGGCTGGTCGCCCATGTCATCGCCCCGCTGGGCGGGGTGGCCACCGGTGGCGTCGGCATGCTCTTCGCGCTGGCCGCGCACGAGAACGGCTGGCCGCTGCCGCGCGGCGGCTCCCAGTCCATCTCCGACGCGCTCACCGCGTATCTGCGTGACCTGGGCGGGGAGGTGCACACCGGGTTCGAGGTCAAGCGCCTGGACGATCTGCCGCCGGCCCGCACCTACCTCTTCGACACCTCGCCGACCGCGCTCGCCCGGATCGCGGGCCTGGGCAGCGCCTACGACGGCTACAAGTACGGCGCCGCCGTCTTCAAGATCGACTACGCCCTGGACGGGCCGGTCCCGTGGACGGCGAAGGAGCCCCACCGGGCCGGCACGGTCCAGATCGGCCCCTCAAGCCGCGAGATCGGCACCGCCCTGAACCAGGCCTCCGGCGGCACGGCCCCCGACACGCCGTTCCTGATCACCGCCCAGCCCAGCCTCGTCGACCCGTCCCGCGCGCCCGAGGGCAAGCACGTGTTCTGGGCGTACGGGCACGTCCCCAACGGCTGGGAGGGCGATTTCACGGACACCATCGAGCGGCAGATCGAGCGGTTCGCGCCCGGCTTCCGCGACCGGGTCCTGGCGCGGGCGACCGCCGGCCCGCCCCAACTCGCCGCGCGCAACGCCAACTACGTGGGCGGCGACATCGCGTGCGGGGCCGCCCGCGGTCTCCAGCTGCTGCTCCGCCCGAAGGTCTCCCTGTTCCCGTACGCGACCCGGCACCCGTCGGTGTTCCTGTGCTCCTCGGCCGCGTGGCCCGGGCCGGGCGTGCACGGGATGTCCGGGCACAACGCGGCGAAGGCAGTGTGGCGAACGCTCAGAAAGGCCGACCACCGATGACCACGACGCCCGTGGACATCGTCCTGGTGCGCGGTGACATCACCGAGCAGACGGTCGACGTCATCGTGAACGCCGCGAACTCCTCGCTGCTCGGAGGAGGTGGAGTGGACGGCGCGATCCACCGCCGGGGCGGCCCCGAGATCCTGGAGGACTGCCGCAGGCTCCGGGCATCCCACTACGGGAAGGGCCTGGCGACCGGCAGGGCGGTCGCCACCACGGCGGGGCGGCTGCGCGCCGGGCACGTGATCCACACCGTGGGTCCGGTGTGGTCGAAGGAGGAGGACCGCAGCGCGCTCCTCGCCTCCTGCTACGAGCAGTCCCTGGCGCTCGCGCGGGAACTGGGCGCCGAGACCATCGCCTTCCCGGCGATCTCGACGGGCATCTACGGCTGGCCCCTCGACAGCGGAGCGGGCATCGCCGTCCGTGCCGCCCGCGCCCACAGCGGCCCGCCGTTGAAGGAGATCCGCTTCGTCCTGTTCGACACGGGGGCCTACCAGGCCTTCGAGCGGGCTCTTGAGAAGTAGGAAGTCGGGACGAGCGCCCTGAAGGCCCGAACCGGGGTGTGGGGCGGAGCCCCGCCGAGGTGAGGGGGCGGTCGCCCCGGTCGCGCGAGGTCGATGTCGGATTCTCGCCAGCGCCCGAGCGCCCCGTGCCGGATCCTTGACACATGGCCCCCGTCGCCCCCACCCCGATGCACACCGACTCCGACCGCTGCGTACGCGCCGTCCAGTCCAAGGACGCCCGCTTCGACGGCTGGTTCTTCACGGCCGTCCTGACCACCCGCATCTACTGCCGGCCCAGCTGCCCCGTCGTGCCGCCGAAGGTCGAGAACATGACCTTCTACCCGAGCGCGGCCGCCTGCCAGCAGGCCGGGTTCCGGGCCTGCAAGCGGTGCCGCCCCGACACCACACCCGGCTCCCCGGAGTGGAACGCGCGCGCCGACACGGTCGCCCGCGCCATGCGCCTCATCAGGGACGGAGTCGTCGACCGCGAAGGCGTCCCGGGGCTCGCGGCCCGCCTCGGCTACAGCGCCCGCCAGATCGAGCGCCAGCTGCTCGCCGAGCTGGGCGCGGGCCCCCTCGCCCTGGCCAGGGCGCAGCGGGCGCAGACCGCGCGGCTGCTGATCGAGACGACCCCGCTGCCCATGGCCGAGGTCGCCTTCGCCGCCGGGTTCTCCTCGATCCGCACCTTCAACGACACGGTCCGCGAGGTGTTCGCGCTCGCCCCGACCGAGCTGCGCGCCCGCGCCGCACGCGGCATCGCACGCCAGACGCCGGGCGCGATCACCCTGCGGCTGCCGTTCCGCGCCCCGCTGACCCCGGACAACCTGTTCGGCCACCTCGCCGCGACCGGCGTCCCCGGGGTCGAGGAGTGGCGCGACGGTTCGTTCCGCCGCACCCTGTCCCTGCCGTACGGGCACGGCATCGCCGAGCTCACCCCGCAGCCGGAGCACATCGGCTGCGTCCTGCACCTCACCGATCTGCGCGACCTCACCATCGCCATCAGCCGCTGCCGCTGGATGCTCGATCTGGACGCGGACCCCGTCGCCGTGGACGACCGGCTGCGCGCCGACCCGCTGCTCGCGCCGCTGGTCGGCAAGGCGCCGGGGCGACGGGTGCCGCGCACGGTCGACGCGGCGGAGTTCGCGGTGCGGGCGGTGCTCGGGCAGCAGGTCTCGACGGCCGCCGCCCGCACCCACGCGGCCCGGCTCGTGCGCGCGCACGGCCAGGCCGTCCACGATCCGACGGGCGGCCTCACCCACCTCTTCCCCACCCCGGAACAGCTGGTCGCCATCGACCCGGAGACTTTGGCGCTGCCGCGCAGCCGCCGGGTCACCCTCACCACCCTCGTCGCCGCCCTCGCCGACGGCACCCTCCAGCTGGGGCTCGACAGTGACTGGGACCGGGCCAGGGCCCAGCTCATGGAGCTGCCCGGCTTCGGCCCCTGGACCGTCGAGGCGATCGCGATGCGGGCACTCGGCGACCCGGACGCCTTCCTGCCCACCGACCTCGGCATGCGCCGGGCGGCCCAGAACCTCGGACTGCCGTCCACCCCCGCCGCGCTCACCGCGCGCGCCGCGGCCTGGCGGCCCTGGCGGGCCTACGCCGTCCAGTACCTCTGGGCGACCGAGGACCACGCCATCAACCACCTTCCCGCATAAGGGAGTTCAGCCGTGCACATCACGCACACCGTCATCGGCAGCCCCTACGGCCCGCTCACCCTCGTCGCCGCCGACGGCGTCCTGGCCCGCCTCTACATGGAGGGCCAGCGGCACCGGCCACCGCAGGAGACCTTCGGCGAGCGCGACGACGAGGGCCCCTTCCCCGAGGTCGTCCGTCAGCTGGAGGCGTACTTCGCGGGCGAACTGACCGAGTTCAAGCTGGACTTGAACATGCTGGGCACCCCGTTCCAGCGGCGCGTCTGGCACCAGCTCCAGCAGATCCCGTACGGCGAGACGCGTTCCTACGGGCAGCTCGCCGAAGCCCTCGGCAGCCCGAACGCCTCCCGTGCGGTCGGCCTGGCCAACGGCAAGAACCCGGTCGGCATCATCGTCCCGTGCCATCGCGTCATCGGCGCCAACGGCAGCCTGACCGGCTACGGCGGCGGCCTGGAGCGCAAGCGGCAGCTCCTCGCGTTCGAGCGGGGCGAGTCGACGGACGCGCTGTTCTGACGCTGCGGAGGGCCAACCCCCGCGAGCAGAGCGTCAGTTGCTCGTCTTAGGCTCCTCGGCATTGCGCCAGATCCTGAGGTCGAGCGTGATGTACGTGCTCGGATCGTTCGCGCCCGACTTGCCCCGGTAGGTCGCCACGGCGATGTGGCCCGCGTCGCTCAGTACGCAGATCTCCGAGCCGTCGGTGAGCTGATCGAGGCCGATCTTGTCCGTGTAGCGCGTCTCGGCCCGGCAGGTCGCGAGCGAGCCCTTCTCCGAGTTGTTCAGAAGCACCAGCTTGCCGTTGTCGGTGCCGAGCCTCGTGTCGCCGAACATGGTGTCCTTGTAGAAGTACAGGTCGCCGTGGTTGTACGACACGCCGGCGTCCCCGCCGGTGCCGGGCCGCGGCGGGCTGTCGGCCAGCATGAGCTGGTAGTTGGCGGTCAGGTTGATGCCCTGGTAAGCGGCAGGGGAGGGGTCGGCGCGCTTCGAGCCCTTGCCGCTCGACCCGGAGCCGCCCGGTGTGCTCTTGGCACTCGCCCCGCTCGAACTCCCGCCGCTCTTGGCCTTGTTGCCGGATCCGCTCGGCAGCAGGGACAGGATGACCGCGATGGCGATGACCCCCGCCACGAGGCTCCCCGCGATGATCAGCCCCGTCCGGTTGCGGCGCGGCGCGGGCGCCGAGTGGCCGGGCCCGTACCCGGGCGCGGGCGTCGGATAGCCGGGGCCGGACGGCGTCGAGTAGCCGGGCGCGGGGGTCGGGTAGCCGGGCTGTGCCGGGTAGCCGGGCGGCGGTGTCTGATGGGCGGGCTGTGCCGGATATCCGGGCGGCGGCGTCTGATGGGCGGCCTGGGTCGGGTAGGACGGGTAGCCGGCCTGCGTCGGCGCGGCGGCCACGGCGTGACCGGCCGGCGGGTACGGGGGCGCGGCCTGCGCCGGGGGCCCCGGGGAGAACTCGGTCGGCGTCGGGGCGGCGGCGGGCGGCGGCGGGGTCTTCGCCGGTTCGGGAAGTTGGAGGCGCTCGGTGATGGAACCGGCGACCGCCCGGGGCAGCCAGTCCTCGCCCTGGCGCAGCGGTGCGGGGGAGAGGTCGTGGCACATCCGGATGATCTCGGTCAGGCTCGGCCGGTCCGCCGGGTCCCGGCTGAGGCACCGCGTCACCAGGGGCCGCAACTCGTCGGGAAGCGCGCTGAGATCGGGCTCCTCGTGCACGATGCGGTAGAGCACGGCGTGCGAGGAGCCCTCGCCGAACGCGGGCGCGCCGATCGCCGCGAAGGCCACGATCTGGCCGAGCGCGAAGATGTCGGTGTTGGCGGTGACCGTACCGGCGGAGGCCTGCTCGGGCGCCATGAACGCGGGGGTGCCGACGCTGACGCCGTGCCCGGTCAGCGACGTGGCGTCCGCCGCGCGGGCGATGCCGAAGTCGATGACGCGGGGGCCGTCGGCGGCGAGCAGGACGTTCGCGGGCTTCAGATCACGGTGGACGATGCCCGCGCCGTGGATGACGTGCAGCGCCTCGGCGACCCCGACGGCCAGCAGCAGCACACTGCGCGGCGGCAGCCCCCCGTGCTGGGCCACGGCGTGCGCGAGCGAGGGGCCCGGCACGTAGGCGGTGGCCAGCCAGGGCCGTGATCCCTCGGTGTCGAAGTCGATGACCGGCGCCGTGTAGAGCCCCTGCACCCGCTGGGCCGCCCGCACTTCCTGCTGGAAGCGCCGCCGGAACTCGGGGTCCTCGCTGAACTCGGGCCGGATCACCTTGAGCGCGATGGGCCGGCCGCCCGGCGTGTAGGAGAGGTACACCTTGCCCATGCCGCCCGCACCCAGCACGGCGGTCAGCCGGTAACCGCCCACGACGGCGGGGTCGTCCGGGCCGAGCGGCTGGAAAAGGTCGGTGGAAGGTGCGCTCATGGAATTCCATCCCCTGTCACGGCAGTTCAGCCCGCCGATGCCCCGAAGTCAACCGAGAGGGTATCCAACTGCGGGGCCGGATCCGGCCTCAGGCGTGGGGGAGTTCGTGCAGGAGTCGGGGCAGCGCCGTGCCGATCGGCTCCCTGACCACCTCGTCGGCGAGCGCGTCGTACGGGGTCGGGTCGGCGTTCACGATGATCAGGCGGGCGCCGCCGTCCGAGGCGATCCCGGCCAGCGAGGCGGCGGGCTGGACCTGGAGGGTCGTGCCGACCGCGATGAAGATCTGGCACGCCTTGGCGATGGCCGTCGCCCGGGCCAGCACCTCCGGGTCGAGCCGTTCGCCGAACATGACCGTCGCCGACTTGAGGATGCCCCCGCACACCGTGCACGCCGGGTCCGCGTCGCCCGCCGTCACCCGGGACAGGGCCTCCGCCATGGCGGACCGCGCGTGGCAGCGGGTGCAGCTCACCGCCCGTGCGGTGCCGTGGAGTTCGAGGATCTTGCGCTCGGGGAAGCCGGCCCGCTGCTGCAGTCCGTCGACGTTCTGGGTGATCACGCGCACCGGCACACCGGACCGTTCGAGCGCGACGATCGCGCGGTGCGCGGCGTTCGGCTCGGCGTTGAGGGCCGGGCTGTCACGCCGCATCAGCCAGGACCGCCGCCGGATCTCCGGGTCGGCCATGTAGGAGGAGTACGTCACCAGCTTCTCGGCCTCGGGGTCGCGCCGCCACAGTCCGTTCGGCCCCCGGTAGTCGGGGATGCCCGAGTCGGTGGAGATCCCGGCACCGGAGAGAATCGCGACGAGTGGCTTGCCCATGCGGGCGAGCGTAGGCGGCACCGGCCGGGGCGGCGAACGCATTTCGCCGGGCGGGCCGGCCCGGGGGCCGCCCGGTCACGCCGTCCGGCGCGAGGCTCGGTGGGTCCGCCCGCCTCACCCCACCCGGCGCCCGTTCTCCAGCTCCGCCGTGCCGAGGCCCTCCGCCAGGACGTCGAGCGCGGTCATGACGCGGTGGCTGAGGGCGCCCAGGAGGTGCGCGGGGAGGTCCTCGCGGGGGACCAGGCGCCAGGAGAGGAGTTCCTCCTCCTGGATGCGGATCGAGTCCAGGGCCTGCTGATCGAGGACGCCGCCGTCGTAGAGGTAGGCGACGATCGGCGGGCGGGCCACGCCGTGCACCCAGTCCACCGCGAGCAGGCGGCCCGGCTCCACGTCGAGGCCGATCTCCTCCAGGGTCTCCCGGCGGGCCGCCCGGCGCGGGGTCTCGTCGGTGTCGGACTCCACGCTCCCGCCGGGCAGCGCCCAGCCCTCGCGGTAGTTGGGCTCGACGAGCAGCACCTGGCCCTCGGCGTCCCGGAACAGCGTGGCCGCGCCGGCGAGTACCCGGGGGAGGCCGGCGATGTAGGCGGCGTAGTCGTTGTCGGTCGTCATGCTGTGAAGGGTAGGGGGCGTGGTCGGCCTGCGCGGGGCGGTGCCGGGGCCCCGGCCTTGTCAGGGCTGTGCGGGGCCCGAACTGTCGTCACCCGTACGGGACTTGGCGGCCCGGCGCAGGCGGTGGTGCCGGGCCGCGCCCTGCTCGGTGATCGCGTCGCCGACCATGGCCCGCACCGCGTCGCGCATCCCGTGCAGCGCGCCGTGCCGGGAGGGTCCCGCGCCCGGGTCCTCGCGGAGCTCCTTCACCAGGGACCAGCACAGGCCCAGCATCACCACGACGAAGGGCAGCGCGACCAGGATCGTCGCCGTCTGGAGCGACTTGAGGCCGCCGGCGACGAGCAGCACCGCGGCGACCGCCGCCATCAGTACGCCCCACATCACCACCAGCCACGTCGGCGGGTGCAGCGAGCCGCGGCTGGTGAGCGAGCCCATCACGAGGGAGGCCGAGTCAGCGCTGGTGATGAAGTACGTCATCACGAGGACCATCGCGATGTACGAGGTGACCGTGCCGATCGGCAGCGCGTCCAGCATCGCGAAGAGCGAGGCCTCGGCGCCGTCCTTCACCGCCGCGGCGAGGTCGGCCGCGCCGGTGGACGCGAGGCGGATCGCGGTGCCGCCCATGACGCAGAACCAGATCACCGTCGCGCCGCTGGGCACGAGCAGCACCCCGACGAGGAACTCGCGGATGGTGCGGCCGCGCGAGATCCGGGCGATGAAGGTGCCGACGAACGGCGCCCACGACAGCCACCAGGCCCAGTAGAAGATCGTCCAGGTGCCCAGCCAGTCGCGGTCGGTGAAGGCGCCGGTGCGGCTGGCCATCGGCAGCAGATCGTGCAGATAGCCGCCGATGGAGGCCGGGATGGTGTCGAGGACGTAGACGGTGGGGCCGAGCACGAACACGAAGACCATCAGGACCGCGGCGAGCACGATGTTGATGGTGGACAGCCACTTCACGCCCTTGTGCAGACCCGAGAACGCGGACAGCACGAACGCGGCCGAGAGCGAGGCGATGATGACGAGCTGGGTGGTCTGGGAATTGGCGACGTTCGAGGTGATGTGGAGGCCCTCGGCGACCTGGAGCGCGCCGAGGCCCAGGCTGGTCGCGGTGCCGAAGACCGTCGCGAACACGGCGAGCAGATCGATGCACCTGCCGGGCCATCCGTCCGCCCGGCGCGCGCCGATCAGCGGCACGAACGCCGAGGAGAGACGGTTGCCGCGCCCCTTGCGGAACCCCGCGTAGGCCAGCGCGAGGCCCGCGATGCCGTAGATCGCCCAGGGAGTGAGCGTCCAGTGGAAGAAGGAGTACTCCAGGGCGGTGCGCGCGGCGTCGCCCGTGCCGGGCAGGGCGCCGCTGGCCGGGGGCGGACTGAGGAAGTGGGTGAGCGGTTCGCCGACCCCGTAGAACATGAGGCCGATGCCCATGCCCGCGCTGAACATCATCGCGATCCAGGCCAGGTTGGTGAACTCCGGCTCCGAGTCGTCCGTGCCCAGCCTGATCCGCCCGTACCGGCTGATCGCCAGGACCACGCACAGCACCAGGAAGGTGTCGGCGGCGACCACGAAGAGCCAGGCGAAGTTGTTCAGGACCCAGGCGAGCGCGGTCGAGGAGGCACTGTCGAAGGAGCTCTTGCCCAGGGCCGCCCAGGCGACCGCGGCCACCACCGCGAGCACACCGATGACGATCACGGTGTGGTCGGGGGAGGGGTCGGGGGCCGGGGGCGCGTCGCCCGGCGGGGGACCCGAGGCGGAACGATCGATCGAATCCATGCTCATGGCGCCCCACTATGGTGGGGAATGTACGCATTTTGTGGGGTGGCGCGCCGTCCATGGACCCCGGTGGCTATGGGCAGGCACGCGCCGGGCGGATAGGGTCTGGAGCGGCGCGACTGCCTGTTCGAAAGCAAGGGATAGCAAGGTGACGGACGGCGCAGTTTTGGAGACCGCCCGCGTACTCGTGGCGGCGGACAAGTTCAAGGGCTCGCTCACGGCCGTACAGGTCGCTGAGCGGGTGACGGCCGGGCTGCGGCGGGTCGTCCCGGATCTGCTGGTGGAGACCCTGCCGGTCGCCGATGGCGGCGACGGCACGGTGGCGGCGGCGGTGGCGGCCGGATTCGAGCGCCGCGAGGTGCGGGTCACGGGCCCGCTCGGCACCCCGGTGACCGCCGCGTACGCGGTACGCGACGGTGTGGCCGTGGTCGAGATGGCGGAGGCCTCCGGGCTCCAGCACCTCCCCGAGGGCGTCTTCGCGGCGCTCACCGCCACCACGTTCGGCTCCGGCGAGCTGCTGCTCGCCGCGCTCGACGCCGGTGCGCGGACCATCGTGTTCGGCGTCGGCGGCAGCGCGACGACCGACGGCGGGGCCGGCATGCTGGCCGCGCTCGGCGCGCGCTTCCTGGACGCCGCGGGTGAGCCGGTCGGCCCCGGCGGCGGCGCGCTCGCCGATCTCGCCACGGCCGACCTCTCGGCGCTCGACGCCCGCTTCGAGGACGTGGAGCTCGTCCTCGCCAGCGATGTCGACAATCCGCTGACCGGCCCGAAGGGCGCCCCCGCGATCTACGGACCGCAGAAGGGTGCGTCGCCCGAGGACGTGGCGACCCTGGACGCGGCCCTGGCCCACTACGCCAAGGTCCTGGAGGGCGCGCTCGGCGCGAAGGCCGCCGAGGCGGCGCTCGCCCCCGGAGCCGGCGCGGCCGGCGGCATCGGTTACGGCGCGCTCGTCGCGCTCGACGCCACCTTCCGGCCCGGCATCGAGGTCATGCTCGACGTACTGGGCTTCGCGCCCGCGCTCGCCGGGGCCACGCTGGTCATCACGGGCGAGGGCTCGCTCGACGAGCAGACCCTGCACGGCAAGGCCCCGGCCGGGGTCGCCGCGGCCGCCCGCGCGGCCGGGATCGAGGTCGTCGCGGTGTGCGGCCGCCTGCTGCTCCAGCCGGGCCAGCTCGGCGAGGCGGGCATCCGCCGCGCCTACGCCCTGACGGACCTGGAGCCCGACCCGGCCCGCTGCATGGCGAACGCGGGCCCGCTCCTGGAGCAGGTCGCGCAGAACATCGCCAACGACTTCCTCCGCTAGGCCCCCTGCCTCACCTCGGAACGGCCCCTCTCGCACTCGCGAGGGGGGCCGTTCTGTCGTTCCCTGGAGCAGTCGGCGGTGCGCGTGCGACCAGGTGTGCGAGTTCCTTCAGGCCATGAGACACTGATGTCTCATTCGATACTGGAGTGTTCCATGACGTCGCCCCTCGGCACGCCGGCCCTCGATCCCCGGCGCTGGCTCGTTCTCGCGATCCTGTCCGGCAGCCTGCTGCTCATCGCGATGGACACCACGATCCTCAACGTCGCCTTCCCCTCCCTGGTGAGCGACCTTCAGCCCAGCTCCGTACAGCAGCTGTGGATCATCGACGTGTACGCGCTCGCGCTCTCCGGCCTCCTGGTGACGGCCGGCGCCCTCGGCGACCGCTGGGGCCGCAAGCGACTGCTGCTCACCGGCTTCGCGATCTTCGCGTCGGCCTCCCTGATGGCGGTCTTCGCGACCGAGGCCTGGCAGGTCATCGCCGCCCGCGCGCTGCTCGGCGTCGGTGGCGCGGCGATCATGCCGTCCACCCTGTCGATCCTGCGCGACGTCTTCACCGACGCCCGTGAGCGCGCCCTCGCCTACGCGGTGTGGGCGGCGGTCTTCGGTGGCGGCATGGCGCTGGGCCCCGTGGTCGGCGGTCTGCTCGTCGAGCAGAACGGCTGGCAGTCCGCGTTCCTGATCAACATCCCGGTCGCCCTGGTGATCATCGCGTTCGGTGCCTGGATCCTCCCCGAGTCGCACCAGCCCCGCGAGGGCCGCTGGGACTGGTGGGGCGTCGGCCAGTCCATCGTCGGCATGCTCGCCCTGGCCGGCGGCATCAAGCAGCTCGGCAAGGGCGGCCCCGCCGATCCCGTCGCCTGGGTGCTGCTCGTTCTGGCCGCCGTCGCGCTGACCGTGTTCGTCCGCCGTCAGCTGCGCCTGGCGCAACCGCTCTTCCACGTGAGGCTGTTCACCAACCGGTCGTTCAGCATCGCCGCCGCCTCGATCTTCCTCGGGATGATCGCGCTCGGCTCGGCGCTGTTCCTGGTCACCCAGTGGTTCCAGTACGGGCAGGGCTACAGCCCCCTGGAGGCCGGTGTGCGGCTGCTTCCGGCGCCGCTCGGCCTGGTGGTCACCTCCCTCGTGACCCCGGTCCTGATGCACCGGCTGCCGATCCGGCACGTCATCGGCGGCGGTCTGATCCTGATGAGCGCGGGGCTCGCCCTGCCGTGGCTGTTCCAGCAGTCCGGGCCGCTGGCCTACCCCGGTGTCGCCGTGGCACTCGGCGTGCTCGGCTGCGGCGTCGGCATCGCGACCACGGCCGCCTCGGTGACGCTGATGGCCTCCGCCCCCAAGGAGCACGTCAGTGGCGCGGCCGCCGTCGAGGAGACCTGCTACGAACTGGGCGCGGCCATGGGTGTCGCGATCCTCGGCAGCATCGCGGCGGCCCTGTACCGCGCCAAGCTGCCGGAGCTCGGTCTGGACGGGGCGGCCACCGCCTCCGTACGCGACTCGGTCGGCGAGGCGGCCCACGTGGCCTCCTCGATGGGCGGTCCCGCCGGGGCGGCGCTCCTGGAGAAGGCCTCGGCGGCCTTCACCTCGGGCATGACCCCTACGTTCCTGCTGGCCGCGGTGCTGCCGCTGGCCGCCGCGGTGCTGGCCTGGGCGAAGATTCCGGGCGACCTCCGCCCCACGGAAAACGCCCACTGACCCCGGGGCCGTCCAGGCCCCCTGTGCCCCGGGGTCTGCCCGCCCGTGCGGCGGGTTGGACCGGCTGAGCCCTGGGGCTCCGCCCCAGACCCCGGCGGGGGCTCCGCCCCCTGCACCCCCGTTCGCGCCTGAACGGCGCTCGTCCTCAATCGCCGGACGGGCTGGGTATGCCTGCACTGGCCAGCACCGTACTGCCAGGGAGCGTGGGGAACTGCGCGAGCAACCACGCACGGCCCGCGGACGAAAGCGGGGTTGGGGGCGCGGGGAACTGCGCGACCAGCCACACACGGTGCGAGGACGGAAACGGGGTTGGGGGCGCGGGGAACTGCGCGACCAGCCACACACGGTGCGAGGACGGAAACGGGGTTGGGGGCGCGGGGAACTGCGCGACCAGCCACGCACGGTGCGAGGACGGAAACGGGGTTGGGGGCGCGGGGAACTGCGCGAAAAGCGACCACGGCCCGCACCCGAGCAAGCCGGCAGGCAAGCAGCCCACCCCTGCCGGCAGGCAAGCACCCCCAGCCCCGCCGGCAGGCAAGCACCCCCGCCCCACAGACAGGCAAGCACCCCGCCCCGCAGCCACGCGAAACCGGGCCGAACGGGAGCACGGCGGAAGCAGGGTGGGCACACGAAAAACGGTGGGCACGCAAAAAGGGGCCCCGGGTCCAAGAACCCGGGGCCCCTTTCCCGCACCGTGAGGAACTACGGCAGCTGCGCTGCCCGCGCCTCGCGGCGGTTGTCGCGGAAGGTGTTCACCCGTCGGGCCGTCGCGAAGAGGGGGATCGTGGCGGCCAGGACGATCTGCAGCGCACAGCCGGTCTGGAGCAGCGTCTGGCCGCCGGGGGCGTCGAACGCCCACGCCGCGAGCAGACCCATCGCACCGATGATCCAGCTGAGCATCGCCACCGCGAGGACGCCCCGCGGCTTCGGGTACTCGACCCGGCTCACCATCAGCCAGGCGACTCCGATGACGGCGAGCAGCGTGGGAACGAACGGCAGCTCGAGCAGGACGATCGAGACGACGGTGAGCGCGCCGAACGGGCTCGGCATGCCCTGGAACATGCCGTCCTTCATCGTCACGCACGAGAAGCGCGCGAGTCTCAGCACCACGGCGAGCAGCACCGTGATCGCGGCGACGGCGGCGACCCGCTGGTGGGCGTCGTCCGCGACCATGCCGTACACGAGCACGAAGTAGGCCGGGGCGAGCCCGAAGCTGATGAGGTCCGAGAGGTTGTCCAGCTCGGCGCCCATCGGGGAGCTGCGCAGCTTGCGGGCGACCAGACCGTCACAGAGGTCGAAGATCGCGGCCAGCAGCATCAGGATCACGGCGGTGGCGGCGGAGTGCCGCGCCATGCCGGTCTCCTGGCTGCCGGAGAGGTGCGGGATGAGGATGCCGGTGGTGGTGAAGTACACCGCCATGAAGCCGCACGTGGCGTTGCCCAGCGTGAGGGTGTCCGCTATCGACAGCCTCAGTGAGAGCGGCATGTCCTCGACGTCGTCCTCGGACTCCGCCTCGGGGACCCAGCCGGCCTGCGTCTCGGGATCAATCACGGTCAATTCGAGTCACCCCCGCCGTGGTCGCCTGACCGACCTCGACCGCGACCTCGACACCCTCGGGGAGGTAGATGTCGACCCGCGAGCCGAAGCGGATGAGGCCGATGCGCTCGCCCTGCTCCACCTTGGTGCCCTGGGGGATGTACGGCACGATGCGGCGCGCGACCGCGCCGGCGATCTGGATCATCTCGATGTCACCGAGCTCGGTGTCGAAGTGCCAGACGACGCGCTCGTTGTTCTCGCTCTCCTTGTTGAACGCCGGAACGAAGCCACCGGGGATGTGCTCCACCGAAGTCACCGTGCCCGCGAGGGGCGCGCGGTTGACGTGGACGTTCAACGGGCTCATGAAGATCGCGACGCGGGTACGCCCGTCCTTCCACGGCATGATGCTCTGCACCACACCGTCGGCGGGGGAGATGACCCGCCCCTGCGTGATCTCACGCTCGGGGTCGCGGAAGAACCACAGCATGCCCGCCGCCAGAGCGGTGGTGGGCACGGCCACGATCGCGGCGCCCTTGGAGCGGCGCGAGCGGGCCAGGCTGAGGGCTGCGGTGGCGACGGTCGGCAGAAGCCACGGCGATGCTCCGCGAGCAAGGCGTCCCTTGAGGAAGCCGTCGCGTGGTGCAGAGGTTTGGCTGTGGGGCATGGATGACCTTCGTAGCGGATGATGCCGCGCTGGCAACGGGGGACGGCGGCAGGTTTACCGGCGATGGTATCGGTTGCGAGCCGCAACTGGGCAAGCCAGAAGCCGAGTCGGCGGCCGGAAGGCGATGACAGGGTGTGATGTTCTTCGCGGCCAAACCGACCCAAAAGCGGCAATCAACCCTGGAACCGGTACTCCTCAAGCAGTCGGCGCCCAATGATCATTTTCTGGATCTCGGCGGTACCTTCACCGATGAGCAGCATCGGCGCCTCGCGGTACAGGCGCTCGATCTCGTACTCCTTGGAGAAGCCGTAACCGCCGTGAATGCGGAACGCGTCTTCCACCACCTCCTTGCAGTACTCGGAGGCGAGGTACTTCGCCATCCCTGCTTCGAGGTCGTTTCGTTCCCCGGAGTCCTTTTTGCGTGCTGCGTTCACCATCATCGCATGCGCCGCTTCGACCTTGGTAGCCATTTCGGCGAGCTTGAACTGGATCGCCTGGTGCTGGGCGATCGGCTTTCCGAAAGTGTGCCTTTGCTGGGCATAGGAGACACCCAACTCAAATGCACGCTGAGCGACGCCGCAGCCACGTGCCGCGACGTTGACGCGGCCGACTTCGACGCCGTCCATCATTTGGTAAAACCCTCGGCCGGTGGTCCCGCCGAGTACGCGATTGGCCGGAATTCGCAGTCCGTCCATGACCAGTTCCGTCGTATCGACGCCCTTGTATCCCATTTTGTCGATCTTGCCGGGAATGGTGAGTCCGGGCCGGACCTCGCCGAAGCCCGGCTCCTTCTCCACCAGGAAGGTCGTCATCGACTTGTGGGGCGCGGCGGCCACATCGGAAGGGGAGTGTCCTTCGTCACTCCGGCACAGAACGGCCACCAGTGATGACGTTCCGCCATTGGTCAGCCACATCTTCTGGCCGTTCAGGACGTACTCGTCGCCGTCCCTGACACCCTTGGACGTGATCGCCGACACATCCGAGCCGAGCGCCGGCTCCGACATCGAGAACGCGCCGCGCACCTCGCCGAGCGCCATCCGCGGCAGGAAGGTGTCCTTCTGCTCCTGGGTGCCGTGCTGCTTGAGCATGTACGCCACGATGAAATGCGTGTTGATGATGCCGGACACCGACATCCAGCCACGCGCTATTTCCTCCACGCACAGCGCGTAGGTGAGCAGCGACTCCCCGAGACCGCCGTACTCCTCGGGAATCATCAGGCCGAACAGGCCCAACTCCTTGAGACCCTCGACGATCTGCGTCGGGTACTCGTCCTTGTGCTCCAGCTGGGTCGCGACCGGAATGATCTCCTTGTCGACGAAGTCCCGCACGGTGGCCAGGATTTCCTGCTGGACGTCGGTCAGACCGGCGGTCTGCGCGAGACGGGCCATGGCTACTTCTCCGTCTTCTTGGCGGGCTCGACGAGCTGTGGCCGGCCGGGCTGCTCCCCGCCGCGCTCCTTGATGTACGTCTCGGTCGGCACCATCACCTTGCGGCGGAAGACGCAGACCAGCGTGCCGTCCTGCTTGTATCCCTTGGTCTCGACGTAGACGATCCCGCGGTCGTTCTTCGACTTCGAGGGGGTCTTGTCGAGGACCGTCGTCTCGCCGTAGACCGTGTCGCCGTGGAAGGTCGGCGCCACGTGCCGCAGCGACTCGATCTCCAGGTTGGCGATGGCCTTGCCGGAGACGTCCGGCACGCTCATGCCGAGCAGCAGCGAGTAGATGTAGTTGCCCACCACGACGTTCTTGCCGAAGTCGGTCGTGTTCTCCGCGTAGTTGGAGTCCAGGTGCAGCGGATGGTGGTTCATCGTGAGCAGACAGAACAGGTGGTCGTCGTACTCGGTGACCGTCTTTCCGGGCCAGTGCTTGTAGACGGCTCCGACTTCGAACTCTTCGTAGGTACGGCCGAACTGCATGGTGCTCACGCCTCCGGGATCTCGAACTTGGACGTGCGCCGCATGCCGGCCGCACGGCCCTTGCCGGAGATGACCAGGGCCATCTTGCGGCTGGCCTCGTCGATCATCTCGTCGCCGAGCATCGCCGAGCCCTTCTTGCCGCCCGCCTCCGACGTGCAGTAGTCGTAGGCGTCCAGGATCAGCTCGGCGTGGTCGAAGTCCTCCTGCGACGGCGAGAAGATCTCGTTCGACGCCTCGACCTGGCCCGGGTGCAGCACCCACTTGCCGTCGAAGCCGAGGGCGGCCGCACGCTGCGCCACCGCGCGGTAGCCGTCGACGTTGCGGATCTGGAGGTAGGGACCGTCGATCGCCTGGAGGTCGTTGGCGCGCGCGGCCATCAGGATCTTCATCAGGATGTAGTGGTACGCGTCCGCGCCGTACCCGGGCGGCTGCTCGCCCACGACCAGGGTCTTCATGTTGATGGACGCCATGAAGTCGGCCGGGCCGAAGATGATCGTCTCGGTGCGCGGGGACGCCTCGGCGATCGCGTTCACGTTGTTGAGACCGCGCGCGTTCTCGATCTGCGCCTCGATGCCGATCTTGCCGACCTCGAAGCCCATCGTCTTCTCGATCTGGGTGAGCAGCAGGTCGAGGGCGACCACCTGCTGGGCGTCCTGCACCTTCGGCAGCATGATGCAGTCGAGGTTCTGGCCGGCGCCCTCGACGACGGTGACGACGTCGCGGTACGTCCACTCGGTCGTCCAGTCGTTCACGCGCACCACCCGCGTCTTGCCCGTCCAGTCGCCCTCGTTGAGGAACTTGACGATGGTGTGCCGCGCCTCGGGCTTGGCCAGCGGGGCGCAGGCGTCCTCCAGGTCGAGGAAGACCTGGTCGGCCGGCAGGCCCTGGGCCTTCTCCAGGAAGCGGGGGTTCGACCCGGGAACCGCCAGGCAGGAGCGGCGCGGGCGGAGCCGGTTGACGGGGGTGGTGCTCATGCGGGGACCTCCAACGGGTCGAGCTTGTTCGCTTTGCGGATCTCGTCGACGATACGGCCGATGATCTCCGTGATACCGAAGTCCTTGGGGGTGAAAACGGCGGCTACGCCCGCCTCGCGCAACTCCTCGGCGTCCGCGGGCGGAATGATCCCGCCGGCGATCACCGGGATGTCCGCCGCGCCCGCCTCGCGCAGACGCACCAGGACGTCCGGGACGAGTGCGGCGTGCGAGCCGGACAGGATGGACAGGCCGACGCAGTGCACGTCCTCGGCGAGGGCGGCGCTCACGATCTGTTCCGGGGTGAGCCGGATGCCCTGGTAGACCACCTCGAATCCGGCGTCCCGGGCGCGCACCGCGATCTGCTCGGCCCCGTTGGAGTGCCCGTCGAGGCCCGGCTTGCCGACGAGCAGGCGCAGCCGGCCGGAGCCCAGGTCCGCGGCCGTCCGCGCCACCTTCTCGCGGACCGCGGCCAGCGGGGTGCCCTCCTCGGCGGTGACCGCCACCGGGGCCGAGGAGACCCCGGTCGGTGCCCGGAACTCGCCGAAGACCTCCCGCAGCGCCTCGGACCACTCACCGGTCGTGACACCGGAGCGCACGCACTCCAGGGTCGCCTCCATGAGGTTGCCGGTGCCCTTGGCCGCCTCCTTCAGCTTCTCCAGGGCCTTGCAGGGCCGCGGGTGGTTGAAGGGAGGCTGGTAGCGGGTGTCGCGCCAGTTCTTCAGGGCGGCGACGACGCGGGCCTCGACGGCCGGGTCGACCGTCATGATCGCCCCGTCCAGGTCCGCGGTGAGCGGGCTCGGCTCGGTGGACTGGTAGCAGTTGACGCCGACGATCTTCTCCTCGCCGGCCTCGATGCGGGCCCGGCGCTCGGCGTGCGAGGAGACGAGCTGCGACTTGAGGTAGCCCGACTCGACGGCGGCGAGCGCCCCGCCCATCTCCTGGATCCGGTCGATCTCGGCCAGGCACTCCTCGACGAGGGAGCTCACCTTGGCCTCGATGACGTGCGACCCGGCGAAGATGTCCTCGTACTCCAGCAGGTCGCTCTCGTGCGCGAGCACCTGCTGGATGCGCAGCGACCACTGCTGGTCCCAGGGGCGCGGAAGCCCCAACGCCTCGTTCCAGGCGGGGAGTTGGACCGCCCGGGCGCGGGCGTCCTTGGACAGCGTCACGGCCAGCATCTCGAGCACGATCCGCTGGACGTTGTTCTCCGGCTGGGCCTCGGTCAGACCCAGCGAGTTGACCTGGACGCCGTAGCGGAAGCGGCGCTGCTTGGCGTCCTCGATGCCGTACCGCTCCCGCGTGATCCGGTCCCAGATGCGGCCGAAGGCGCGCATCTTGCACATCTCCTCGACGAAGCGGACGCCCGCGTTCACGAAGAACGAGATGCGGGCCACCACATCGCCCTTGCGGTCCTCGGGGATCTGGCCGGACGCGAACACCGAGTCGAGCACGGCGATCGCGGTGGACATCGCGTACGCGATCTCCTGGACCGGGGTGGCTCCCGCCTCCTGGAGGTGGTAACTGCAGATGTTGATCGGGTTCCACTTGGGGATGTTGTTGACGGTGTAGCAGATCATGTCCGTCGTCAGACGCAGTGAGGGCCCCGGCGGGAAGACGTGCGTCCCGCGCGAGAGGTACTCCTTCACGATGTCGTTCTGGGTGGTGCCCTGGAGCTTGGTGATGTCCGCGCCCTGCTCCTCGGCGACCACCTGGTACATGGCGAGCAGCCACATCGCGGTGGCGTTGATCGTCATCGAGGTGTTCATCTGCTCGAGCGGGATGTCCTGGAACAGCCGCCGCATGTCACCGAGATGGGACACCGGGACCCCGACCCGGCCCACCTCGCCGCGGGCGAGGATGTGGTCGGGGTCGTATCCGGTCTGCGTCGGAAGGTCGAACGCGACCGACAGACCCGTCTGGCCCTTGGCCAGGTTGTTGCGGTAGAGCTCGTTGGACGCCTCGGCGGTCGAATGACCCGCGTACGTCCGCATGAGCCACGGCCGATCCTTCTGACGCTCTGTCATGAACGTTCCCAGCCTCAGATGTTGCGGAAGCGGTTGATGGCGTCGACGTGCTGTTCGCGCAGTTCGGGGTCGCTGACGCCGAGGCCCTCGCGCGGGGCGAGCGCGAGCACGCCGACCTTGCCCTGGTGCAGGTTGCGGTGCACGTCGTAGGCGGCCTGCCCGGTGTCCTCCAGGGAGTACACCTTGGAGAGCGTGGGGTGGATCTTGCCCTTGGCCACCAGGCGGTTGGCCTCCCACGCCTCGCGGTAGTTGGCGAAGTGCGAGCCGATGATGCGCTTCAGGGACATCCACAGGTAGCGGTTGTCGTACTCGTGCATGTAGCCCGAGGTGGAGGCGCAGGTCGTGATGGTGCCGCCCTTGCGCGTGACGTAGACGCTCGCGCCGAAGGTCTCGCGGCCGGGGTGCTCGAAGACGATGTCGATGTCCTCGCCGCCGGTGAACTCGCGGATGCGCTTGCCGAAGCGCTTCCACTCCCTGGGGTCCTGGGTCCGCTCGTCCTTCCAGAACTTGTAGCCCTCGGCGTTGCGGTCGATGATCGCCTCGGCGCCCATCGAGCGGCAGATGTCCGCCTTCTGCGGCGAGGACACCACGCAGATCGGGTTGGCGCCGCCCGCGAGCGCGAACTGGGTTGCGTAGGAGCCGAGTCCGCCGCTGGCGCCCCAGATCAGGACGTTGTCGCCCTGCTTCATGCCGGCGCCGTTGCGGGAGACCAGCTGGCGGTACGCGGTCGAGTTGACCAGACCGGGCGCGGCCGCCTCCTCCCAGCTCAAGTGCTTCGGCTTGGGCATGAGTTGGTTGGACTTGACGAGCGCGATCTCGGCGAGGCCGCCGAAGTTGGTCTCGAAGCCCCAGATGCGCTGCTCGGGGTCGAGCATCGTGTCGTTGTGCCCGTCCGAGCTCTCCAGCTCGACCGACAGGCAGTGCGCCACGACTTCGTCGCCGGGGTGCCAGGCGTTGACGCCCGGGCCGGTGCGCAGCACGACGCCGGCGAGGTCGGAGCCGATGATGTGGTGCGGCAGGTCGTGCCGCTTGGTGAGCTCGCTGAGCCGTCCGTAACGCTCCAGGAAGCTGAAGGTGGAGACGGGCTCGAAGATCGAGGTCCAGACCGAGTTGTAGTTGACCGAGGAGGCCATGACGGCCACCAGGGCCTCGCCCGGGCCGAGTTCGGGGATCGGCACCTCGTCCAGGTGCAGGGACTTGCGCGGGTCCTTGTCGCGGGTGCTGAGCCCGGCGAACATCTCCGCCTCGTCCTTGTGCACGGTGATCGCGCGGTAGGACTCGGGGAGCGGCAGAGCGGCGAAGTCGGCGGAGGTGGACTCCGGCGACTGGATCGCGTCCAGGATTTCCTTCACGGTGTTGCCTCCGTCGAAGCGCCCCTGAGGGGCGTTGAGGGTCTTCGGGGGTGGTGCTGTGGAGGTGTGCCGTCGGTTCGGCGGTGTGGTTCGGGTGCGGCAGCGCCGGGTGGGCGCGGGAGGGTTGCCTGTGACGCAGGCGTCCGGGCGCACGCGCCAGTGGCGGCTCGTGGGGACAGTCGGCGTACGGCTGTTTCGCTGGGCGCCGACCGCCCGGACAACATCAACGTATGGCACCCGGTGCCAAGTGACAAGACACTGCGTGCCAAGAGTTTCTCTCAATTGCGGAATGGCCCGCGCAGATGAGCGATGATCGATCGTTGCAGGTCAGAGCCCTGCCCGGAATCGCGAACGGCCGCACCCCCCGGTGAGGGGTGCGGCCGGTGGTGCGCGGTGCGGGTCCTACTTGGTCTTCAGCGCCTGCTTGATGCTCTGCATGATCTCGTCGAGCGGCGCGTCCGTACGGGCCACCGCGACCAGCACCTGGTCGCTGGTGGACACGGAGGCCGCGGCCGCCTTCGGCTTGGCCGTACGGCCCGCTCCTATGCCCGAGCCGAAGGTCTCCCGCACGATCGCGAAGGCGTGGTCGAGCTGGCTCTCCACATCGCCCTGGCCGCCGGCCCGCAGCCAGCGGCGCAGCACGTGGTTGTGCGCGGTGACGACCGCGGAGGCGGCGACCTCCGCCAGCAGCGGGTCGTCGTTCCCCGGCTGGTGGTCGTGCTCGTCGAAGTGGCCGAGCAGATAGCGGGTGAAGAGCCGCTCGTAACGGGCCACCGAGGCGATCTCGGCCTCCCGCAGCGTGGGCACCTCACGGGTCAGCTTGTAGCGGGCCACGGACACCGTGGGGGAGCCCGCGTACATCTTCATGACCTCTTTGATGCCCCGGCACACGGTGTCGAGCGGATGCTCGTGCGGGGGCGCCGCGTTCAGGACCGCCTCGGCGCGCACCAGGGTGTCGTCGTGGTCCGGGAAGATCGCCTCTTCCTTGGAGCGGAAGTGCCGGAAGAAGGTCCGCCGGGCGACCCCGGCGCGGGCGGCGATCTCGTCGACGGTGGTGGCCTCGTACCCCTTCGCGGAGAACAGGTCCATCGCCGCGGCGGCCAGCTCGCGGCGCATCTTGAGCCGCTGCGCGGCCGCCCTGCTGCCCGCGGCACTTTCCGGGGCGTCGGGCACAGCGTTCGTACGGGAGGACCTGGCTGGCTGGGGCATGGACCGAACGTACTGCATATTCGCAGGAGGTCGCGCCCACGGGGGCGAGCTGCCCGGAGGATCCAGCAGCCCGCCCCACCCCGCCTCCGGATCAGCGCCGGGCATACTCGCGGAATCCGCGGCCCGTCTTGCGGCCCAGGCAGCCGGCCGCGACGAGGTGTTCGAGCAGCGGCGCGGGGGCCAGGCCCGGGTCGCGGAACTCGGCGTGCAGCACCTTCTCGATGGCGAGCGAGACGTCCAGGCCCACCACGTCGAGCAGTTCGAACGGGCCCATCGGGTAGCCGCCGCCCAGCTTCATCGCGGCGTCGATGTCGTCCAGGGTCGCGTAGTGCTCCTGAACCATCTTGATCGCGTTGTTGAGGTACGGGAAGAGCAGCGCGTTGACGATGAACCCGGCGCGGTCGCCGCAGTCCACCGGGTGCTTGCGGATCTTCGCGGTGACGTCGCGGACGGTGGCGTGCACCTCGTCGGAGGTGAGCACCGTGCGGACGACCTCGACGAGCTTCATCGCGGGCGCCGGGTTGAAGAAGTGCATCCCGATGACGTCCTGCGGGCGCGAGGTGGCGCGGGCGCAGGCGACGACGGGCAGCGAGGAGGTGGTGGTGGCGAGCACCGCGCCCGGCTTGCAGATCTTGTCGAGGGCCGCGAAGAGCTGCTGCTTGACCTCCAGGTCCTCGGCGACCGCCTCGACCGCGAGGTCGACCTCGGCGAAGGCTTCCAGGGCGCCGGCGGCCGTGATCCGGTTCAGGGTCTCCTCGCGCGCCTCGGCGGTGATCCGGCCCTTGTCGACGGAGCGCGAAAGCGACTTGCCGATACGGGACTTGGCGGTCTCCGCCTTCTCCAGGCTGCGCGCCGCGAGCACCACGTGGTACCCCGCCTTGGCGAAGACCTCGGCGATGCCGGAGGCCATGGTGCCCGAGCCGGCCACGCCGACCGAGCGGATCTCCCGGCCGCCGCCCGCACCCGCGATGGCGTCCGGCGTCTGGGCGTCGGCGACCACCACCGAGCTGCCCTCGCCCTCGTACGTGTAGAAGCCGCGGCCCCGCTTGCGGCCGGTCAGCCCCGCCTCGGTGAGCTGGCCGAGGATGGGGGCGGGCGCGTGCAGACGGTCCTGGGAGGAGGCGTACATCGCCTCCAGGACGGTCCGGGCGGTGTCGATGCCGATCAGGTCGAGCAGTTCGAGCGGGCCCATCGGCAGCCCGCAGCCCAGCTTCATCGCGGCGTCGATGTCCTCGCGCGAGGCGTACTTGGACTCGTACATCGCGGCCGCCTGGTTGAGGTAGCCGAAGAGCAGCCCGTCGGCGACGAAGCCGGGCCGGTCGCCGACCGCGACGGGCTCCTTGCCGAGGTCGAGGGCGAGGGCGGTGACCGCGTCGACGGCCGGGGGAGCGGTGAGCACGGACGAGACGATCTCGACGAGCTTCATCGCGGGCGCCGGGTTGAAGAAATGCAGGCCGATGACGCGCTCGGGGTGCGCGGAGTCGGCGGCGAGCCGGGTCACCGAGAGGGCGTTGGTGCCGGTCGCCAGGATCGTGGTGGGCGCGACGATGGAGTCGAGCGCGTGGAAGACCTGCTGCTTGAGCTCGTAGGACTCGGGCACGACCTCGATGACGAGCTCGGCCTCGGCCGCGGCCTGGAGGTCGGTGAAGGTACGGAACCGGGCGAGGATGTCGCCGCGCTCCTGCGCGGTGATCCGCTCACGGGCCACCGCGCGGGCCGTGGAGGCCTCCAGGGCGGCCACCGCCTGGCGGCCGGCGCGCTCGCTGATGTCGATGCCGATGACCTCGCGGCCGGCGCGGGCCAGGACCTCGGCGATGCCGGTGCCCATCGTGCCGAGTCCGACCACGGCGACAGTGTTCAGGGGGACGTCCATCACGGGACTCCAGGGATGAGTGACGACTGAGAGAGGGCGCACGCGACCGGCATCAGGGGGCGCTCGAATACGCCAACGGGCGCACGGCGTGCGGGAGTTGAGTCGTGGTGCAAGGGCCGACGGCCCTGTCCCGGGGCACGTCGTACAGAACTGCCGAACCGACGATCACTCGCGGTGGCTGCGTCACCAGGCCACCGGAGTCGCGGGGGTTACCCGCTCACCTGAGATTAACTGGCGAGTAACGAGCGCGCCAGACCTGTGGCGCCCCCGGTCCATGTGATCTGGCTCGCCCCGCCACCGGCTCGCCCCACCGCCGAGGGGCGGAGTGATCCGGCGCGCCCCGCCGCGGTGGGCCGGTGCGCGGCCGCCGGGGATCCGCTCAGCCGGGCCTGCGCGGCGACCCACCCGCCTTCCGCAGCTCCTCGGCGGCCCGTTCCGCCCACGGCCGGGCGCCGATCCGCTCGAAGCCGAGGCGCGCGGAGCGCAGCAGCGGACACGCCTCGGCGGTCCTGCGCTGGGCGCGCAGCCAGCTGCCGTACGCGAATTCGGCGCGCGCCCGCGGCCACGGCCAGCGGGCCAGGTTGTCCGCGAGGGCCCGCCGGAACAGGGTCTCGGCCTCCACGTCGTCGGCAAGCACCGCCGCCGCGTACCGCAACTGGACGCGCAGCAGGGACGCCGGGGACCCCGCGGTGCGCCGCGTGAGGGAGGCGACCACCGCCGCGGCCTCACCGCGCCGGTCCAGTGCCACGGCTGCCTCGGCCAGGAACCCGATCGCCCCGAAGCTCTCCCGGCACCCGGAGCCGCCGTCCGGCGCGGGTGGGTTGAGGTCGAAACCGTACCGGTGGAGTGAGCGGGGCTGGGGACCGTTCGGGTCGGGAACGATGCCGCCCTCTTCGGGGAACAGCGCCCGCAGCAGCGCGTACGCGTCGTCATAACGCCCGTCCGAGCAGGCCGCGATGGCACGGACGAGGCGCGCCCGGGTGGCCGCGACGGCGCTCGGCCCCTCGGCGCGGAGGGACCCGGCCCGGTCCGTGAGGCGCAGCGCGGCCGCGGTGTCCCCGCCGAGGGCCGCCGCCTGCGCCCCGACCGTCAGCGCGTCCGCCACGCACTCCGGGTGCTCCGAGTGCTCCGGGTCGTCCGCGGCGAGACGGCGGATCTCCTCGGTGGTTCGGGCCGCCCGGTGCCAGTCGCCGAGGTCGAGCAGGGCCTGGGCGCGGGCGACGAGGGCGTAGGGCGGCGGGCCGGGGCGGCCCTGATCGCGCAGCAGCGTCTCCGCGCGGTCGATGCAGTCCGCCGCGAGCACCGGTTCGCCCACCGCGTGCGCGGCCGTCCCGAGCATCCACAGGTCTTCGGTATCGGACACCCTCTCCGCGCGGAACCGGCCCAACTGGGCGGCAACCAGGGCGGCTTGGCGCACCGGCTGAGCCAGCGCGAGGGTCGCGATCCGGCGGGGTTCGCACTCCGACCCGGCCGGCGGCGCGGCGAGGGCGACGACGCGCTCGCGCGCCGCCGCCCCCGCCTGCACCCGCCAGCCGAGCTGCGCGGCGGCGAGCAGGAGGTCGGGCGCGAGCGGCGGGGCGCCACCGGGCACGGCCCGCTCGGCGGCGGCGCACAGTCCGAGCACCTCGGCGTCGGAGGCCCGGGTGCCGGGTCCGCGGCTCGCGTCCGGGCACGTCGTCCGGTCCGGGCCGGGCTCGGCCCGGCGGCCGGGTAATCGGGGGCGCGCGGGCGGTTCACCCCGCGCGGGGACACCGTTGGGCTCCATGGCACCGCTCCTTGCCCGTGGCACTTTCCCGACGGACGCCGGGATCCGATCATCCTTGGGGTGCCAACGCCCTTGCGCTACTAGGCTTTTGGACATGGACGAGGAGTTCCGGTCCCTGGTGGACCGGGTGCGGGGCGAGAGCGGCGGATCACCGGCGTACGAGCGGCTGGTGGCCACCGTCGATCACGGCGAGCTGGCGGCCGTGCTCGTCGAGCCCGAACGCCCGCTCTGGGCGCGGGAGATCGCGGCGTTCCGGCTCGGCGTCGCGGGGGACCGGCGGGCCTTCGAGTCGCTGATCCTGCTGCTCAACCACCGCGACCCGGAACGGTGTGTGACCGCCGCGTACGCGCTGGCCCGGCTCGGCGACCCGCGCACCGCGCGCGCCGCCGCGGCCCTCGCCACCAACGAGCTGCGCACCGCCTACGCCCTGCACCCCGTCCGGCTGCTCACCGCCCTGCGCGCCCCCGAGTCCGTACCCGCCCTGATCAAGACCCTGCGCCCGCTGCTCTCACCGCACAGCCCGTACGGGCGCGTGGCCGTGGCGTGCATCGAGGGTCTCGGCGAGCTCGGCGACAAGCAGGCCGTCGAGGTGCTGACCGAGGCCCTGGCCCACCCGAGGCTCGCCCGCTCGGCGGCCTGGGCCCTGCGCCGGATCCAGGCCGGCCGGGGCCGGTAGCGCCGTCGGCTCCGCTCGGCGGTGGGCCGGGGGCGGGTCCGGCGGGCGTCCCTCAGGCGTGATCGGCCGGCTCGGTCACCGCGAACGCCTCGATCTCCACCAGGAGTTCGGGCCGGAACAGGGCGCTGACCTGGACCGCGGAGCTGGCCGGCAGCTGGTCGGGGGCAATCACGGCGTCGCGGGCCGCGCGGACGGCGGGCAGATGGGCGATGTCCGTGACGAAGTAGGTCAGCTTCACCACGTCCTCGAAGGTGGCGCCCGCGGCGGCCAGGCAGCGGCGCAGGTTCTCGAAGACCTGGTCGGCCTGGGCCCGCGCGTCACCCGCGCCGACGACCTCGCCCTTCTCGTCCAGCGCGCACTGCCCGGATATCGCTACGAACCGGCCGGTGCCCCAGACCACATGGCTGTAGCCATTGCCGGGAGCGATGCCTTCGGGTGCGGAGATGCGCGTCGGTGAGGTCATGCCGTCCATCCTCGCGCACGCCACTGACAATCGGCCGCGGACCCCCGGCTCAGGCCGGGGCTTGGGTGGCCTCTGGGGCATTGGCGGCCCCGGCGGCCCCGGCGGCCTCAATTCGCCTCAGAGCAGTGTGAGTTGGGTCGGCTCCGGCTGGATGGGCGCGGGTGCGGCCGGGATGCGCCGGGCGGCGCCCCGATGCGCCGGGCCGATACCGAACTCGGTGGCGAGCTCGTGCACCTGGCCCGTGATCCGGCGCTGGTACCACTTCGGCGCGTACGCGCCCTCCGCGTACAGCCGCTCGTAGCGCCGCACCAGATGGGGATGGTGCTGCCCCAGCCACGCCATGAACCACTCGCGGGCGCCCGGCCGCAGATGGAGCACGAGCGGGGTCACCGAGGTGGCGCCCGAGGCGGCGATGGCGCGGACGGTGGCGCGCAGCTGGTCGGGGTGGTCGCCGAGGAAGGGGATCACCGGCGCCATCAGGACCCCGCAGCCGATGCCGTGCTCGGTCAGCGTGCGCACGACGTCGAGGCGGCGCTCGGGGGCGGGGGTGCCCGGCTCGACCGTGCGCCACAGCTCCCGGTCGACGAAGCCCACCGAGACCGAGATGCCCACCTCGGTCACCCGGGCCGCCTCCTTGAGCAGCTCCAGGTCGCGCAGGATGAGCGTGCCCTTGGTCAGGATGGAGAACGGGTTCGCGTGGTCGCGCAGCGCCGCGATGATGCCCGGCATCAGCTGGTACCGGCCCTCCGCGCGCTGGTAGCAGTCGACGTTCGTGCCCATCGCGATGTGCGCGCCCTGCCAGCGGCGCGAGGCGAGGTGTCCCCGCAGCAGCTCCGGCGCGTTCACCTTCACCACGATCTGGGAGTCGAAGCCGAGGCCGGTGTCCAGGTCGAGATAGCTGTGCGTCTTGCGGGCGAAGCAGTACACACAGGCGTGCGAGCAGCCGCGATAGGGGTTGACGGTCCATTCGAACGGCATCCGCGAGGCGCCCGGCACCCGGTTGACGATCGAGCGGGCCCGGATCTCGTGGAAGGTGATCCCCCGGAACTCGGGGGTGTCGAACGTCCGGGTGGTCACCGTGTCCGCGGCGAACAGCGCGGCCGTGCGGCTCGCGCCCTCCGAGGCGTCGTCATCGGCGAGATTCTCCCAGCGCATGAACGCCTCCTTCGTTCCCGTGGGCCCTGTTCGGTCCCGCCCACCCCTGAATAGAACACATGTTCCCTTCTTGATCGCAACCCGGATTATGACCGGGGACCCCGAGGTGGTTGGCTTGGCCCACCCCGAACCCCGGAAACACAAGTGCTGGAGGAAAAGCCATGGCGCAGGTCGAGGCCACGACGGAGCGGATCGTCACGGCGGATCCGGAGACCGTGTTCGACACGCTGGCCGACTACAAGGACGGCCGCCCCAAGCTCCTGCCGGAGCACTTCAGCGAGTACGAGGTCCGCGAGGGCGGCGACGGCGAGGGCACCCTCGTCCACTGGAAGCTCCAGGCCACCAGCAAGCGCGTGCGCGACTGCCTCCTGGAGGTCACCGAGCCGACCGACGGACAGCTCGTCGAGAAGGACCGCAACTCCTCCATGGTCACCACCTGGACGGTCACGCCCGCGGGCGAGGGCCGCTCCAAGGTCGTCGTCAGCACCGTCTGGAACGGCGCCGGCGGCATCGGCGGATTCTTCGAAAGGACCTTCGCGCCCAAGGGACTTGGCCGCATCTACGACGCGGTCCTCGCCAAGCTCGCCGCCGAGGTCGAGAAGTAGCCCGCTCGAACCTCTCGTACGGTCACCGGTTCGGGTGGATTTCCGTTCCGGTCCGTTGTGCGCCGTAGGTGCTCCCGCCAGCGCTTAAGCCCCCGGCGCACGCCCGTCGCCCCCCTCGTCTCGCTTGCCCCGGATGTCGGCCAATGCGAGAAATGCCTCGGCGCAAGCGCGACGAGGGGAGAGTTACGTGGGCGGGATCACTCTGGTGAAGGACGACGAGCGGGCTGTCGAGCCCGCTCCCGTCTCGGCTCAGCCGCCGGAGGAACAACTCCCGCCGCCCGAGGCCGCGTTGGACCCGCGCCGGGTGCGCATGGTCTTCCTCGGCCTGATGCTCACCCTGCTGCTCGCGGCCCTCGACCAGATGATCGTCGCGACCGCGCTGCCCAAGATCGTCGGCGATCTGCACGGCCTCGACAAGGTCTCCTGGGCCGTCACCGCCTACCTCCTCGCCTCCACCATCGGGCTGCCGATCTACGGCAAGCTGGGCGACCTCTTCGGGCGCAAGCCCGTCTTCCAGTTCGCGATCGTCGTCTTCGTCGTCGGCTCCGCGCTGGCCGGCTGGTCGCGCACGATGGACGAACTGATCGCCTTCCGGGCGATGCAGGGCATCGGCGGCGGCGGACTCATGATCGGCGTCCAGGCGATCATCGCGGACATCGTGCCGCCCCGGCAGCGCGGCCGCTTCATGGGCCTGATCGGCGCCGTCTTCGGGCTCGCCTCGGTGGCCGGGCCGCTGCTCGGCGGCTTCTTCACCGACCACGCCTCCTGGCGCTGGTGCTTCTACATCAACGTGCCGTTCGGCCTGGTCACCCTCGCCGTCATCACCGTCGTCCTGAAACTGCCCCGGCCCCGCGTGCGGCCCCGGCTCGACGTGCTCGGCATGCTGCTGCTCGCGATCGCCTCAACCTGCCTGGTGCTGCTGACCAGTTGGGGCGGCACCGAGTACGCCTGGGGCTCGCGCACCATCCTGGGACTCGCCGCCGGCGCCGCCGGAACGACCCTGCTCTTCCTGGTCGTCGAGAACTTCGCGGCCGAACCCGTCATCCCGCTGCGGCTGTTCCGCGACTCGATCTTCAACATCTCCGGGCTCGTCGGCGCGGTCATCGGCGTCGCCCTCTTCGGCGCCGCCAGCTATCTGCCGACCTATCTGCAGATGGTCGACGGGGCCAGCGCCACCGAGTCAGGACTGCTCGTGCTGCCCATGATGGGCGGGATCGTCGGCGCCTCGATCGTCTCGGGCCAGCTCATCAGCCGCACCGGGCGTTACAAGATCTACCCGATCCTCGGCGGCGCGGTCTCCGCCGTCGGCATGTGGCTGCTCTCCAAGCTCGGCACCGACACCCCGAGGCTCGACTACAGCCTCTGGATGGCCGTGCTCGGCGTGGGCATCGGCCTGGTCATGCCGGTCCTGGTGCTCGCCGTGCAGAACGCGGTGGCCCCCACCGACCTGGGCACCGCCACCAGCGCCAACAACTACTTCCGGCAGATCGGCGGCAGCGTCGGCGCGGCGATCTTCGGCACCCTGTTCACCAACCGCCTCGCCCACGCGCTCACCGAACGGCTCCCGGCCGGCGCCCGTCTGCCCGATCCCGAGTCGATCACCCCGCAGCTGGTGCACGCCATGCCGCCCGCGCTGCGCGACGGCTACATCCGGGCGTACGCCGACGCCATGCCGCGGATCTTCCTCTACCTCGTGCCGGTGCTCGTGCTCGGCTTCGTCCTCGCCTTCTTCCTCAAGGAGAAACCGCTGGTGTCCCACAACGCCCCCGCCACCGAGAACGCCCCCGTCGGCGACACCGCGCCCCTGCCCCACGCCCGCACCGCGCCCGCCTCCGGCTATGTCAGCGGCGTCCCGGTCACCGGCACCGTCCAGCACCACGACGGCAGCACCGTGCCGCGCGCCGCCCTCACCCTCGTCGACGTACGCGGCCAGCAGGTCGGACGCGGCGCCAGCGGCGCGGACGGCCGGTACGCGCTGAGCGTGCCCGGCGCCGGCTCCTACGTCCTGATCGCCGCGGCCGGCGGCCACCAGCCGCAGGCCGTCGCGGTCACCGTCGGGGAGCGCCCGGTCGACCTCGACGTGGTACTCGGCGGCGCGGGCCGCCTCGCCGGCACCGTGGTCACCGCCGACGGCACCCCGGTGCGGGACGCCGCCGTCACCCTCACCGACGTACGCGGCGAGGTCGTCTCCGCGACCCGCAGCGGCCGCGAAGGAACGTACGTGATCGGGGAGTTGGTGGCCGGCGAGTACACCCTGGCCGCCAGCGCCCCCGCCTTCCGCCCCGCCGCCCTCCCGGTCAGCGTCCAAGCCTCCCGCGAGACCCGCCAGGACATCGAGCTGGCCGGGGGAGCGGTCCTGCGCGGCACGGTCCGCGCGGGCGGTGGCCGCCCGGTGGAGGACGCGAGGGTCACCCTGCTCGACGCCGCGGGCAACGTGGTCGACACCCTCACCACGGGCCCCGACGGCACCTTCCGCTTCGTGGACCTGTCCTCGGGCGAGTACACGGTGATCGCGGCGGGGTACCCGCCGGTGGCCACGGTGCTCCAGGTCGCGGGCGGCGGACGGACCGAGCGGGACCTTCAACTCGGGCACGAGGACTGACCTTTGGTCAATGCTTCCGGCATGTGCGCGCGGGCGTACGCCTATTCACAGGTTGGCTCCCGCGCGGCACCGCGCACCCCGTACGGTGGTGGGACAGCCGCCGTTTCTCGCGGCGGGGAAGGAGCCTCCCACCCATGGACAGTGGTACTCCGCCGAAGCTGCCGCACCAGCTCGCCGTGGCCGGCCGGATCCCGCTCGCCGTGATCGTCGTGGACGGTGACGGCCTCGTGTCGCACTGGTCCTCGGGTGCCCGCAGGCTGTTCGGCCCCGGCAGGGAGGAGGCGGTCGGCAGCCCGGCCGCCGATCTGCTGCCCGTCTCCGGTGCCCTGGAGCAGAGTTACGACGACTACGACGTCTTCGACGAGTTCGGCCCCGGCCTCGACGCGCCCCTGGCGGGACGCACCGCCTACCCCAGCGCGGGCCGGGCCGCCCTGTCCGAACCGGGCCGCGAGCGCACCGATGTGCTGTGGTGGGCCTATCCGCTGGTCGGCCCCGGGCCCGAGCGGCTCCTGGTGCTCGCGGCGGACGCCGGCCAACTGCGGGAGCCGGACGATGACGACGACGGCTCGGTCGAGCGGATAGCACCCGGCTTCGCGCTGCACACCGACTTCCCCGGCGCCGACGAACTGGCCCGGCGGCTGCCGGAGATCCTGCCCAGCATGAGCGTCGGCGAGAGCTCGCGGATAGTCTCCCAAGTCCTCGAACTGGGCTACCCGGTACTGGAGTTCAGCCAGCACGACCGGGTCCCCGTCACCCCCGACTGGGGCGTGCCGCGGCGCGCCGAGCACCGGGCCGCCCGTCGCCGCCACCCGCTGGAGCCGGTCACCCGGGCCCAGCCGTCGGCGCCCGAGTTCGCCGCCGACCTCGAGTACGCGGCGGTCCGCGAGCGGCTCGAATTCCTCAACGAGGTCAGCGGCCGCATCGGCTCCTCGCTCGATCTGTCCCGCACCATCCAGGAGGTCAGCGCGGCCGTCGTGCCGCGCTTCACCGATGTCGCGGGCACCTATCTGCGCGAGCAGGTCATCGCGGGCGAAGGCTTCCCCGACGGGCCGCCCGACGAGCGCACCCTGTGGCACCGGGTGGCCGTCGAGCACGTCGACGAGCCGGGCCGCTGGGACGACGTGGTGCCGGTCGGTGAGTCCATGCCCTTCCCCGCGCACACCCCGTTCTTCCAGTGCATGACCTCCGGCGACCCCGTCCTGGTGCCCCGGATCAGCGAGCAGATGGGCACCGCCATCGCCTCGCAGTTCGAGAAGCGCGACATCCGGCCGCTCATCAACGGCCGCTCGATGCTGGTGGTACCGCTCAAGGCGCGCAACGTGGTGCTCGGCTTCATGATCCTGCTGCGGCACCCCGAGCGGGCCGACTTCAACGACATGGACCGCGTGACCGGCGCCGAGCTGGCCGCACGGGCCGGGCTCGTCCTCGACAACGCCCGGATGTACACCTACCAGGAGAGCGTCGCCGACACCCTCCAGGACTCGATGCTGCCGCAGGTCACCCCGCGCATGGCGGGCTGCGACACCGCGACGCGCTATCTGCCCGGCACCCTGCTCGGCCGGGTCGGCGGCGACTGGTTCGACTCGATCAAGCTGCCCGGCTCGCGCACCGCCCTGGTGGTCGGCGACGTGATGGGCCACGGCCTCAACTCGGCCGCGATGATGGGCCAGTTGCGCACCGCCGTGCAGACGATGGCCGCCCTCGACCTGCCGCCCGACCAACTCCTGCGCAACCTGGACGACCTGGCGCAGCGCCTGGGCGAGCACTACCTCGCCACCTGCCTGTACGCGGTCTACGACCCGATCAGGGGCGAGCTCCTGATGGCCAACGCGGGCCATGTGCCACCGGTGATCGTACGGTCGGCGGACGGCCGCAGCGAACTCCTCGAACTGCCCACCGGCGCCCCGATCGGCGTCGGCGGAGTGCCGTTCGAGACGGCCCGTATCAAGGTCGAACCCGGCGACCGGCTCGTCATGTGCACCGACGGGCTCGTCGAGGTGCGTGGCGAGGACATAGGGGTCGGCCTCGCCACGCTCTGCGAGTCGGCGGCCCACCCGGCGGCCTCCATGGACGAGGCCTGCGACACGATCATCCGCGCCCTCAACACCCGTGGCGGCCGCAAGGACGACGTCGCCCTGCTCCTGGCCCGGCTCAACGGCATCGCCCGCGAGGACGTCGCCGAGTGGCGCCTGGACGCGGACCCGCGCGAGGTCGGCCGGGCCCGGCGCCTGGTCCGCGAGCAGCTCGCGCGGTGGGGCCTTTCGGAGGTCGCCGAGACGGTGGAGCTGCTGGTCAGCGAGGTCGTCACCAACGGGGTCCAGCATGCGCACGGCCGTCAGGTCGAGCTGCGCCTGGTGCGCAGCGAGGCGCTGCTGTGCGAGGTGGTCGACGACGACCACGTGCTGCCGACGCTCCTGAGCGCGGGCCCGGCCGACGAGGCGGGCCGGGGCCTGCGGGTGGTCAACGCCCTCGCCCGCGCGTGGGGCACCAGCCGCACCGGCAACGGCAAGACGGTCTGGTTCGACGTGGCGCTCCCGCGAACGGTGCGCCGCGTGCGCTGAGACGTCCACGGCGTGCGCTGAGACGTCCATGGCGCGCGGGTGGCGGGAGCGGTGAGCTCCGGCGCGCCCCAACTCCCCCTGGTCGAACGGCTGGTGAAGGTATCCGCACGCTTCTTGTCCGGCGTGCGCCCGGCGGGGTAGACCGATCTTGACACTGTGCATGTGCTGCCTGGGGAGTCGGTCATGAGCGTGACGAGCAAGTACCTGGACGCCTGGGAAGGGTTCTGGCGGGAGGCGCCCGACGAACAGGGGGCGGTGTTCTGGGACGCGGAGCCGGCCCTCACCGCGGCCCGCCACCTCGCCCACTTCGCCGCCCGCATCGACCGCCCCGAGCTTCCCCTGGTGGACCTGGGCTGCGGCAACGGAACCCAGACCCGCTACCTCGCGGCCCGCTACCCCCGCGTGACCGGGGTCGACCTCTCGCTCGCCGCGATAGAGCACGCCCGCGGCCAGGACCCGGACTGGGAGGCCGAGTTCGAGCAGTTGGACGCCGCCGACCCCAAGGCGGTCCAGGAGCTGCACGGCCGCCTCGGCGACGCGAACGTCTACGTACGCGGTCTGCTGCACCAGTGCGAGCCCGCCGACCGGCAGCCCGTGGCCGACGCCGTCGCCACGCTGCTCGGCGAGCACGGCAGGGGGTTCGTGGTGGAGCTGGCCGAGGCCGCGAAGGCGGTCCTGGCCGGCCTGGCCCAGAGCCCGCAGGGCCCGCCGCCCAAGCTCCGCCCGGTCTTCGCGCACGGCCTCACGCCCGGCGAGGTCTCCGACGCCGTGCTCGGACAGCTCCTCACCGACGCGGGCCTGAGCGTGGTGGCCGAGGGCCAACTCCCGCTCATCAGCACGGAGTACACCGCCGACGGCCGCCGCATCGAGCTGCCCGCCCGATGGCTGGTCGTCGCCCGCGCGGGAGCGAGCGCCAGCTGAACGCGGGGGCCGCGAAAGCCTCTTGAGGGGTCTGGTGGCTCAACTTCCGGCGCTGAGGGTGAAGGTGGCGCCGTCGGGGTCGCTGAGCCGGACCCAGCTGCCGGTGGACGAGGACCCGTCGGCGAGGACGGTGGCGCCGAGGTCGGCGGCCCTCTTGGCGTGGTGGTGCGGGTCCTCGACGGCGAAGTGGGTGTGCCAGTGCGGGCGCAGACTCGGGTCGGGGGCCGCCTCGACGGCGCCGGAGGTGAGCCGCGCGACGGTGTGTCCGCAGTGGCTCAGGAGCACCTCGTCGTGCTCGTAGCGGACCTCGCAGCAGCCGGGGCGCTCACCGGCCCATTCGAGGACCTCGCCGTAGAAGATCGCCGCGTCGAAGGCGTCACGCGTGCGCAGCCGGGTCCAGGCCGGCGCGCCGTCGCGCCAGGCCTCCCAGTTCGAGACGAGCGGGCCCTGCCAGATGCCGAACACCGCCCCGTCCCGGTCGGCGGCCAGCGCACCGCGCCCGGTGTGCAGCGCGACCGGGCCGACCGCCACGGTGGCCCCGCGCTCACGGATGCGGGACGCGGTGAGATCGGCGTCCTCGACCGCGAAGTACGGGGTCCAGGCGACGGCGACCTGGAGGGCGGGGGCCAGGGCGCCGATCCCGGCGACCGGCACGCCGTCCGCGAGGGCGACCCGGAACTCCTCGCCCAGGGACCCGGCCCGGAACGTCCAGCCCATCACGGTCCCGTAGAAGTCGAGGGCCGCGCTCAGGTCACGTGCCATGAGGCTCACCCAGCACGGCGCCCCGCACACGGCAGCGCTGGAGTCGGCCACGGGGCCGGGGCCGGCCGTGGCGTCGATGTCCGCGTCGCTCGGTGACGGCGTCACGAAAACCCTCGCTCTCAGGAATTTCGGCATACCGGCACATAGACCCCTTCAGTATCCCGTCCCCCACCGCCGCCCGCATGCCGAAGGAGCCCCGGCGAGGGGCGAGGGCAGGGAACAGCGAGGCAAGGAGCGGGCGGGCGGTCGGCCTTGGCGGCCGGGCGGGTCACTGGTCGGGATCGCAGCTCTCCCGGCGCCGGCCGATCGTGATCAGGGCATCCATGAGCGCGTCCTGGTCGTCCCGGGCCGCCAGATGCACGGCGCCCTCCTCCAGGACCGCGTGCAGCTCGGGCAGCACGGCCGTGGCGGGGGTCGTCCGCAGGATGACTCCGCTGGGCGGGGTCAGCGCGCGCAGCCCCGTGAACAGGGCGGCCGGATCGCTGTCGCCGTGCATGCTCGGGTCCAGGACGGTGACATCGGGCAGCAGGACATGGGCCTGGGCCAGGGCGAGCCGGGGGCTCGGGGTGTGCGAGATGACGCGGAAGTGGCGGTTGCGGTGAATGCGGTCACGCAACAGCGCGGCTTCCTCGTCGGTGGCTACGAGCAGGACGGTCATCACGCTTCCAGCATGGGCGACCCGGCCGCCACCAGCCACGCGAGCGCCCGCTCCGGCCGGCCGGAGCGGGCGCTCGCTCACCCGGGGTGGCGTCGGGCCCGTCACGCGAGCGGGGGGCGGGCCGGTTACGCGGGGTGGCTCGGGCCGGTCACGCGGGGTGGGGCGGGCCGGTTACGCGGGGTGGCTCGGGCCGGTCACGCGGGGTGGGTCGGGCCGGTCACGCGAGGGGCGCCGGGCCGGTCGCGGAGGGCGTTGGTCCGCTCAGGCGAGGGCCGCCGCCGCGATGAGCCGGGCCGTCTCGCGGCCGGCCCGCAGGGCGTCGGCGCCGGTCGTGGGCACACAGTGGCCGAGGGCCGGATCGTAGGCGGTCATGATGATGCCCGCGTGATCGGTGTCCGCCTCGTGCAGGCGCACGGGCCACCCCCGCTCCTCCAGCTCGCCGTGGAAGTCGCGGGAGTGGTGGCTCTCGATCACCGTGTCCGCCGTGCCGTGGATCAGGACGACGGGCACCCGCGGCCCGGCGGCCCCGGCCAGATCCTCCAGCGGGACGGAGCCCGTGCTGCGCGCGGGCCGCCCGTAGAGGCCGGCGATGCCCACGACCGCCCCCGGCGCCTGGCCGTCCGTCAGGTCGGGCCGCAGCGCCGTGCCGATCGCGGAGCCCGCACCCGCCGACCAGCCCGCCACCACGAGCCGCCCCGCGTCGGCGCCGAAGCCGCCCGCGTGCTCCCGTACGTACCGCAGGGAGGCGGTGAGGTGCGCGCGGCCGCCGTCGGGCGCGTCCGAACGCCAGTCGGGCACGAACACGGTCAGCCCGTGCGAGGCGGTCTCCGCGGCGAGCGCGGCCACCTCGAAACGCGAGTCGGGACCCATGCCGTGCCACAGGAGCACCGCCGGGGTGGCCGCGGGGGCTCCCTCCGGGCGGTGGACGTCGAGGAGTTGGGAGGCTTCCCCGTCCGTCCAGTAGGTGACGGTCCGGACTGAGCTGATCGGCATGAGGGTCCTCGGGTCGCGCGGCTCGGCACCGCTGAAGTGACCTTCACCGTAAGGGTGTCCGCGGGAGAGGGGCGCCGCCGGGGTGGGGAAGCGGCCGGGGGCGGCCACGGGCCCCGGCCGACAGGCGCCCGCGCCCGGAATTGCCCAAGACTGCGCTCAATTGCCGCGCTTTCCCGCAAATGCCGTTTTTCATCCGGGAGTTGGGGTACGCATGGGACCGGGTGGGGCGTCGACCCGATACGGTGCTGCTGTGCTGATCAAGGGGGAGGACCCGGGGACGGCGTTGCTGCTGGCGGCCGCCCCGGCGAACAAGAGCCGTCTCGTCGACGCGGCCTCGGCCCTGCCGGGCCTGGCGGCGGTCGACCCGGCCGTGCTCACCGGTACTGCCGCGACCACCGTCGTGGAGCTCGCCGACCCGGTGGACCCGCAGACCGTGCTGACCCGGATCCGTGCCGTGGCGGCCGCTCCCGGGCCTCTGTTCCTGTGTCTGGCGGGCCAGATGCACGTGGACGCCAAACAGCGGCGGATCCATCTCGCGCTCGCCCGCACCACACCGGCGAGCCTGCGCTACACCGCACTGCCGTGGGCCTGGCTGGCCCATGAGCTCCAGGTGCGGGGACCCGGCACGACCACCGTGCTCGTCGATCTGGTCGCCGACCCGACGGCCTGGGAACGGGTGGCACAGGAAGGCCTCGGGCTCGGACCCGGGATCCGTCTGTACGGCAGGGTCACCCCGCCCGCGCCCCGCCGCAAGGTCGCCGTCCCCGACTACCTGAAGACGTACGCCGAGGTGTGGCGCGGCGGCGCCCGGCCCTCGCTCGCGGAACTCCACGCGTACGCCGCGGACCGGGCGGGCCATGAGAACGCCCGCTACCTGGCGTACGACGGCACGCCCGCCGGCGCCGGGCCCGCCCAGGACCGGGCGCCGAGCGGCCCGCCCGCGCAGGCCGACCCCCACCCGGCGATCCTGGCCGCCGCCCACGCCGGGCGGCACGGCGAGGCGGCGTCGATGGCGGCGGTGTGGGAGAGCGAGGCGATGCGGTTGTACGGGCCCGGATCCCTGGAGGCCGTGCACTGGCTGGAGGTCCGCGCCGACCTCGCCCGCCTGGCCGCCGAACCTGCCCGCTCCTGCGAGCTGTGGATGGCCGCTGCCCAGGCCCGGCTCGCCCGCCACCAGAGCACCGACAACACCGACGTCCAGGCGGCCGTCGACCGGGCGCACCACCAGTGGGAACAGCTCCGCGACGCGGACCGCGCCCGCTCCCTCGGCCCGGCCCTCGTCACCCTGCGCCGCCAGGTCGCGGGCCGCCAGCGCGGCGCCCTGGAAGCCGTACAGCGGCGGATCGAGCAGCTCCAGGCGGTACCGGCCGCGGGCCGCTAGGCCCTGCCCCGACATCGCCGACGCGTCCTTGCGGGGGCGGCGCGAAGGGCGACAGACTCCGGCCGGCGTACCCGGGCGCTAGCGCCGCGAGCGGCGCAGGCGCTCCTGCCAGCGGCCCGTGAGGCGCCCGGCCGCATAGACGCGGCGGACACAGCGGGCCGCCCACCCCGCCCTGCGGGCCCGGGCCCGCAGCGGGCCGCCCCGTACGGAGGGGTGCGGGCCCCGTGTCCTCGTACCGACCATGCCTCCAGAGTGGGCCGCCCGCGCGGCCCCCGCACGCCGGGCCGCTCAGCCCCGCCCGTGCTCCGTGTACGGAACCCTGGCCAGCTCGCGCACCTGGCCCAGGGTGCCCCACTCGTCCTTGCCGAGCCGGGACAGCGGGAGCAGCCGGGTGATCTCGGGGTGGCCGTCGACCATGACCTCCTCCGCGACCACCGCGTGCACCACCCGTCCGAACACGACCGTCGAGTTCCCGATCCCGAGCGTGCTGTGCAGCTCGCATTCGAGGGCCACCGGCGACTGGGCGACCCGTGGCGGCTTCACCCGCAGGCTCGGCTCGGCGGCCAGGCCCGCCTGCTCGAACTCGCTCACCCCGTGCGGGAAATCGGTCGCCGTGCCGTTGATCTCGTCGAAGAGCGGCTCGGGGGCGAAGTTGACCACGAACTGCCCGGTCGCCTCGACGTTGCGCAGCGAGTCCTTGCGACCCACCGAGGTGAACTGGACGACGGGCGGCGCGACGGAGGAGATGGTGAAGAAGGAGTGCGGCGCCAGATTGGGGGTCCCGTCCGGGGTCACCGTCGACACCCAGGCGATGGGCCGTGGCACCACGGTCGCGGTGAGCAGCCGGTAGAACTCGTGGGGGGCGACGGCGGCGGGATCGAAGTCGATACGCATGCCGCCCAGTATCCAACGCCGCCCTTTCGCGCGGCCGGCCACGCCCGGCCCGACATGCCCTTTCCGCCCGGCCCCCGGACGTGCCACAGGTATGGACCTGTGGTGTCCGTGCGGTCCCTGGCCCGGGTATTCCCCGGCGGGTACGGTGGGGCGCCATGAAGATCCTCATCAGTGCGGACATGGAAGGCGCCACCGGAGTCACCTGGCCCGCCGACGTGCTGCCCGGTACGCCGCAGTGGGAGCGCTGCCGGGGCATGTTCACGTCCGACGTGAACGCCGCGGTGCTCGGGTTCTTCGACGGGGGCGCCGACGAGGTGCTCATCAACGAGGCGCACTGGACCATGCGCAATCTGCTGCTCGAACGGCTCGACGAGCGGGCCCAGATGCTCACCGGCAAGCACAAGTCGCTGTCCATGGTGGAGGGCGTCCAGCACGGCGACGTCGACGGCATCGCCTTCGTCGGCTACCACACGGGCGCCGGCACGGCCGGGGTGCTCGCCCACACCTACCTCGCCAACTCGATCACCGGGGTCTGGCTCAACGGCGTCCGCGCCAGCGAGGGCCTGCTCAACGCCCACGTCGTCGCCGAGTACGGGGTGCCGGTCGTCCTGGTCACCGGCGACGACCTCACCTGCGCCGACGCCGAGGGCTACGCGCCCGGCGCCCGCAAGGTCGCGGTCAAGGATCACGTCTCGCGGTACGCGGCCGTGTGCCGCACCCCCGCACGGACCGCCGGTGACATCAGGGCCGCGGCGAAGGAGGCCTGCGCCCTCGCCGGCCGGGCCGCGCCCGTGGACGGCGGGCCGTTCACCGTGGAGGTCGAGTTCGACGCCGAGCACCTGGCCGACGCGGCCACCGTGGTGCCCGGCGTGGAGCGTACGGGTGAACGGCGCGTCTCCTACACGAGTCTGACGATGTATCAGGGAATCCGCACTTTCAAGGCGGTCACCACGATCGCCTCGTCCGCGGTGGAGGAACAGTATGGCTGAGGCGGAGACGGCCGATCAGGTGGCGCTCGACGAGGCGGTGGCCTTCACCTCCGAGCTGATCCGGATCGACACCAGCAACCGGGGCGGCGGCGACTGCCGCGAGCGCCCCGCCGCCGAGTACGTCGCCGAACGCCTCGCCGCGGCCGGCCTCGAACCCCGCATGCTGGAGCGCACCCAGGGGCGCACCAACGTGGTCGCCCGGATCGAGGGCACCGACCCGTCGGCGGACGCCCTGCTCGTGCACGGCCACCTCGACGTGGTGCCCGCCGAGGCCGCCGACTGGAGCGTGCACCCCTTCTCCGGGGAGGTCGCCGACGGCGTGGTCTGGGGCCGGGGCGCGGTCGACATGAAGAACATGGACGCGATGGTCCTCGCGGTCGTACGCGCCTGGGCCCGGCACGGGGTGCGGCCCCGGCGGGACATCGTCCTCGCGTACACCGCCGACGAGGAGGCGAGCGCCGTCGACGGATCGGGCTTCCTCGCCGACCATCATCCCGAGCTGTTCGAGGGCTGCACCGAAGGCATCAGCGAGTCGGGCGGGGTCACCTTTCACGCGGGTCACGGCATGGAGATCTACCCGGTCGGGGCGGGGGAGCGCGGCACCGCCTGGCTGCGCCTGACCGCGCACGGCCGGGCGGGCCACGGCTCCAAGGTGAACCGGGCCAACGCGGTCAGCCGGCTCGCCGCCGCCATCGCCCGCATCGGCGAGCACGAGTGGCCGGTCAGGCTCACCCCGACGGTCCGCGCGAGCCTCGTCGAACTCGCCGCCCTGCACGGCATCGAGGCGGACCCGGACGCGGCGGACTTCGACGCCGACGAACTGCTCGGCAAGCTCGGGCCGGCCGCCGCCCTGGTCGAGCCGGTGATCCGCAACAGCGCCAACCCGACGATGCTGGACGCCGGTTACAAGGTCAACGTCATCCCCGGGCACGCCACGGCACACGTCGACGGGCGGACCGTCCCCGGCGGCGAGGCCGAATTCCGTACCACCATGGACGAGTTGACCGGACCGGACGTCGACTGGGACTTCCACCACGGCGAGGTCGCCCTCCAGGCGCCCGTCGACTCGCCGACGTACCTCAAGCTGAGGGCCGCCATCGAGCGGTTCGCGCCGGAGGGGCACGTGGTGCCGTACTGCATGTCGGGCGGCACCGACGCCAAGCAGTTCTCCCGGCTCGGCATCACCGGATACGGCTTCGCGCCGCTGCGCATGCCGCCCGGCCTCGACTACCAGGCGCTGTTCCACGGCGTCGACGAACGGGTCCCCGTGGACGCCCTGCACTTCGGCGTCCGGGTCCTCGACCACTACCTGCGCTCCGCATAGCCCCGAGGAGAGTTCCCACGATGGTGCCCACAGCGCCCTACGGAAGCTGGCCGTCACCGATCGACGCGGCACTCGCCGCCGCTCACGACGGCCGCGCCGACCACGTCGCCGTCGTCGGCGACGACCTGTGGTGGACGGAGCCCCGCCCCGCCGAGGGCGGCCGGCAGACCCTGGTGCGCCGAGGCCCCGACGGCCGGGTCCAGCAGGTCCTGCCCGAACCGTGGAACGTGCGCAGCCGGGTCATGGAGTACGGCGGCCGGCCCTGGGACGGTGCGGACCCAGGCGCCGGGGGCCCGCTCGTCGTCTTCGCGCACTTCGCCGACCAGCGGCTCTACGCGTACGAGCCGGACACCAGGGCCGCGCCGCGCCCGCTCACCCCGCTCTCCGCGGTCGGCGGCGGCCTGCGCTGGGTCGACCCCCGCATCGACCTCGACCGGGGCGAGGTGTGGTGCGTGCTGGAGGAGTTCACCGGCGAGGCGCCCACCGACGTACGCCGGGTCGTCGCGGCGGTGCCCCTGGACGGCACGGCCGCCGAAGACCGGGGCCGGGTGCGGGAGTTGAGCGACGGCCGGCACCACTTCGTCACCGGACCCCGCCTCTCACCGGACGGCCGCAAGGCCGCCTGGATCGGCTGGGACCACCCCCACATGCCCTGGGACGGCACGGAGTTGATCGTCGCGGAGGTCGGCGAGGGCGGCGACCTGCGCCGCACCCGCACCGTGGCCGGTGGCCCGGAGGAATCCATCGCGCAGGCCGACTGGGCCGCCGACGGCCGGCTCCTGTTCGCCTCCGACCGCAGCGGCTGGTGGAACCTGTACCGCGCCGGCCCCGCCGAAGACACCGCCGTCGCCCTGTGCCCCCGCGAGGAGGAGTTCGCCGGGCCGCTCTGGCAGGTCGGGCGGCGCTGGTTCCAGCCGCTGGACAGCGGCCTGATCGCCGTCGTGCACGGCGCCGGCACCACCACGCTCGGCATACTCGACCCCGAGAGCGGCGAAGTCGTCGACGCGGCCGGACCCTGGACGCAGTGGACGTCGACGCTCACCGCGCACGGCAGCCGTGTCGTGGGCGTCGCCGCGAGCCCGCGCACCGCCTACGAACTCGTCGAACTCGACACCGCCACCGGCCGCGCCCGCGTCATCGGCGGCGAGCACACCGACGCGGTGGACCCGGCCTACTACCCCGAACCGCTGATCCGCACCTTCCCCGGGCCCGGCGGCCGCGAGATCCACGCCCACGTCTACCCGCCGCACAGCCCCGACCGGTCCGCCCCCGACGGCGAGCTGCCGCCCTACGTGGTCTGGGCGCACGGCGGGCCCACCGGCAGTGTCTCCCTCGTGCTCGATCTGGAGACCGCCTACTTCACCTCGCGCGGCATCGGCGTCGTCAAGGTCGACTACGGCGGCTCCACGGGCTACGGCCGCGCCTACCGCGACCGGCTGCGCGGACAGTGGGGCGTCGTCGACGTCGAGGACTGCGCCGCCGTCGCCCGCGCCCTGGCCGACGAGGGCAGCGCCGACCCCCGCCGCCTGGCGATCCGCGGCGGCAGCGCGGGCGGCTGGACCACGACCGCCTCGCTGGCCGGCACCGACGTCTACGCCTGCGGCACGGTCATCTATCCCGTACTCGACCTCACCAGCTGGCTCGACGTCACGCACGACTTCGAATCCCGCTACCTGGACAGCCTCATCGGCCCGCACGCCGAGGTGCCCGACCTCTACCGCGACCGCTCGCCCGCCCACCACACCGACCGCATCACCGCGCCCTTCCTGCTGCTCCAGGGCCTGGACGACGCGATCTGCCCGCCCGTGCAGTGCGAGCGGTTCCTGGAGAAGCTGACCGGGCGCGGCATCCCGCACGCCTACCTCACCTTCGAGGGCGAGGGCCACGGCTTCCGCCGCGCGGACACCATGGTCCGCGCCCTGGAGGCCGAACTCTCCCTGTACGCCCAGGTGTTCGCGATCGACCGCAACGACATCCCGCTTCTGGAGCTCACCAAGTGACCGCCGCCGGACTCACCCGCCCCACCCGGCTCGCCCCCGGAGCCAGGATCGCCGTGGTCGCCCCCAGCGGGCCCGTCGTCGAGGAACGCCTGAGGGAGGGGCTCGACGTCCTGCGCGGCTGGGGCCTCGACCCCGTCGCCACCGCCCAAGTCACCGACCGGCACCCGCAGTTCAGATATCTGGCGGGCGAGGACGAGAAGCGGGCCCGCGACTTCCAGGACGCCTGGTGCGACCCCGCCGTCGACGCCGTGATGTGCGGACGCGGCGGCTACGGAGCCCAGCGCATGGTCGACCTGCTCGACTGGGAGGCGCTGCGGGCGGCCGGGCCCAAGGTGCTCATCGGCTACAGCGACGTGACCGCCCTGCACGAGGCGTTCGCCGTCCGCCTCGGCCTTTCCACCCTGTACGGACCGATGGCCTCCACGGTCGCCTTCATCAACAACGCCACCACCCGGGAATCCCTGCGCACCACCCTGTTCGAGCCCGAGTCCGCCCTGACCCTCGGCCTGCCCGGCGCCCGCCCCCTGGTGCCGGGCCGCGCCCGTGGCGTCACCGTCGGCGGCTGTCTCTCCCTGCTCGCCGCCGACCTCGCCACCCCGTACGGCCGGCGGTCCGCCGGGGGCGGGCTGCTGCTGCTCGAAGACGTCGGCGAGGAGGACTACCGGCTCGACCGCACCCTGACCCAACTCCTGCGCGCGGGCTGGCTGGAGGGCGTCACCGGCGTCGCGCTCGGCTCCTGGAAGGACTGCGGACCGTACGAGGAGCGGGTGCGTCCGGTGCTGCGCGAACGCCTGGGCCTGCTCGGCGTGCCCGTCGTGGAGGACCTGGGCTTCGGCCACTGCGACACATCCCTGACGATGCCGCTCGGGGTGCCCGCCGTCCTGGACGCGGACCGGGGCGCGCTGACGCTGGAGATGCCGGCACTCGCGTGAACTCCCTTACCTGACAAGAAGGTTGCGTCCCAGCCGTTGACGCGGAAGTTTCACGTGTCACAGCATGAGGCGGGCCTACCGGTCGGTAGGCCCGCCTCGCTGTGGAGGACGCCGTGACCCGTCGCCGTACCGTGCCCAGAACCCGCAAGCCGCTGGCGGCAGCCCTCGGCGCGGCGCTCGCCGTACCGCTGCTCGCGGCCGCGCCCGCCGTCGCCTCACAGGGCGCCGCGACCGGCCAAGTCACGGTCACCGCACTAAAGTTCACCGTACGGGCCGGGGGCCGGACCTGCGCGATCGACGCCGACCTCTACCGCCCCGCCGGGGTCGACAAGGCGCATCCCGCACCCGCCGTGCTCACCACCAACGGCTTCGGCGGCAGCAAGGCGGACGGCTCCACCGACGGCACCGCCAAGGCGTTCGCCGCCCGTGGCTATGTGGCGCTCGCCTACTCGGGGCTCGGCTTCGGCAAGTCGGGCTGCCTCATATCTCTCGACGACCCGGGCATCGACGGCCGCGCGGCCTCCCGCCTCGTCGACTTCCTCGCCGGGACCCGGGCCGCCGACGACGGCACCCGCGTCGACTTCGTCACCAAGGACCGCCCGGGCGACCCCCGCGTCGGCATGATCGGCGGCTCCTACGGCGGCGCCATCCAGATGGCCACGGCCGCCGTGGACCACCGCGTCGACGCCCTCGTCCCGATGATCACCTGGAACGACCTGTCGTACGCGCTCGACCCCAACAACGCGGCCGACCGCAAGGTGCCCGGCGCCTTCAAGTGGCAGTGGACCAACGGGTTCTACCTCATCGGCGAGAGCCAGCCCATCACCCTGCCGAACCTCGACCCCTCCCGCTGGGGCACGCTCGGCTGTGTGCACTTCGTGTCCGACGCCTGCGAGACCATCGGCCTGCTCAACTCCGGTAGCTACCCGGCCGCCCGCACCGCCGCGATGCTGCGCTACGCCCGGAGCGTCTCGCCGGTCAGCTACCTCGACCGGGTCCAGGCGCCCACCCTGCTCATCCAGGGCCAGACGGACAGCCTGTTCAACCTCAACGAGGCGACGGCGACGTACGACGCGCTCAAGGACAACGGCACCACGACCAAGATGATCTGGCAGTCCTGGGGCCACAGCGGCGGCCAGGCGCCGGGTGAACTGAACCTGGCCCAGGGCAACTTGGAGACCAGCTACACCGGCCGGCGCATCCTGGCCTGGTTCGACCGCTATCTGCGCAAGCAGAAGCACACGGACACCGGGCCCGCGTTCGCCTACTACCGCGACTGGCAGAGCGGTTACGGCGAGGCGTCCAGGGTTCCGCCGCTCTCGCAGAAGGTGTACCTCTCCGGCGACGGCAAGCTCGTCGACAACCGGGCGAAGGTGGCGAGCGGCAGCCGTACGTACACCAACTGGCCGGTGCCGACGAGCCATTCGGAGAGTTCTCTGGCCGGCATGATCGGCCTGCCCGACCCGGCGCCGTACGACACCCCGGGCACCTACCTCGGCTGGGACACCGACCCGCTGAAGGCGCCCGTCGACGTCGTCGGCTCGGCGAAGGCCACCCTCAAGGTCTCCTCGCCCGCCGCCCGCGCCGTTCAGAACTCCGGCGACGCCGCCGACAAGCTGGTGCTCTTCGCCAAGCTGTACGACGTGGCGCCCGACGGCACCAAGACCCTGGTGCGCCGCCTGGTCGCGCCGGTGCGGGTGCCGGACGTCACCAAGCCGTTCACCGTCGCGTTGCCCGGCATCGCGCACCGCTACGCGGCCGGGCACCGCATCGAGTTCGCGATCGCCGCGAGCGACGACGCCTACCTCGGCAACAAGGGCGTCAAGCCGGTGACGGTCGTGAGCGCCCCCGGCGACCCGGGGACGCTCCAACTGCCCGTCGTCAGCGGGAGGTTGAACTGAGCGCCGCGTAACCCGGGCGCACCAGCTCGTCGATGATGCGACGGCGTTCCGGCAGCGGCAGGAACGCCGCCTCGACCGCGGCGACGGTGAACTCCTCGAAGACCTCCGGGCCGTAGCCGAAGGCGTCCGCCATGTGCTGGAACTCCTCGCTCATGGTGGTGCCGGACACCAGGCGGTTGTCGGTGTTGAGGGTCACCGTGAAGCCGAGCCGGCGCAGCTCGTCGACCGGGTGCTTCTCGTACGAAAGGGCCGCGCCGGTCTGGAGGTTGGAGGTCGGGCAGACCTCCAGGGCGATCCGGTTGTCGCGGACGTAGGCCGCGAGGTGGCCGAGCGTGCCGTCGGCGGCGATGTCGTCCGTGATGCGCACGCCGTGGCCGATGCGCTCGGCGCCGCACACCTGGACCGCCTCGTGCACCGACTCCGCGCCCACGGCCTCGCCGGCGTGGATGGTGATGTGGCAGTTGGCCCGCTTGAGGTGCTGGAAGGCGGGCAGGTGCTCGGCCGGCGGGTTGCCGATCTCGCCGCCCGCGATGTCGAAGCCCGCGACGCCCCGGTCGCGGTGGGCGACGGTGAGCTCGGCTATCTCCAGGGAGCGCCGGGTGTGCCGCATGCCGGTGAGCAGCGCGCGGACGGTGATCCGCCCGCCGGTGCGGCGCTCGCCCTCGCGCAGGCCCTCGTTGACGGCGTCCACGACCTCGTCGAGGGTCAGGCCGCCCTCCAGGTGCTGCTCGGGCGCGTAGCGCACCTCCGCGTAGACGACGCCGTCGGCCGCCAGGTCCTCGGCGCACTCGGCCGCGATGCGGTGCAGCGCCGCACGGGTCTGCATCACCGCGCAGGTGTGGGCGAAGGTCTCCAGGTAACGCTCCAGCGAGCCGGAGTCGGCGGCGTCGCGGAACCAGAGCGCGAGCTCGGCCGGGTCCTCGGTCGGCAGCGCGGTGTACCCGCAGGCGCGGGCCAGCTCGACGATGGTGGCGGGGCGAAGGCCGCCGTCGAGGTGGTCGTGCAGGACGGCCTTCGGGGCGCGGCGGATCCACTCGGCGGGGGTGACCGAAAGGGTGGCGGCAGGGTTGTCTGACAAGTGCATGAGGCGGGAGTGTACAGCGTGCGGTGCCCCGGCCTCGTGGGGTGCTAGCAGGACTGGAGTACGGGCAGCCCCGGGGCTCCCGTCGGCAGCATGTGCTTGGCGGCCATGACCGGGGCGCCCTCGACCCGTACGACCTGGGTGATCAGCACGGCCGGGGTGTCCGCCGGGCGGTCCAGCTGCTCGCCCCTGCGCCGGCCGAGCAGCGTCGCGCTGATTCCGCTGTGCGCGGTGAGCGGGACGCCCCGTGAGGCCTCGGCGAGGACGGTGAGCATGGAGGCGGCGGGCTCGGCGCGCAGCGCCTCGGCGAACGCGGGGTGCAGGCGCGCCACGACGTCCTCGGGGGCCGCCCACTCATGGCTGAGCGCGACCGCGAGCGACTCCCCGACCAGGACGGACTCCCAGAACCGCAGCTCGGAGCCGGCGGGTGCGAGCAGATGCTGGGCGGTGAAGTCGGTGGGCTCCTCCCGGCTGCGCAGCAGGGCCCGTACGCGGACCGGGCCGAGCAGCTCGTCGAGCGGCTGGAGCTGTTCGAAGCCGCGCCGGGGCGGGCGGTCGTTCACGGTGCGGCCCACCCCGCGCCGCACCGAGAGCAGCCCGTCCTCCTGGAGCAGGAGCAGCGCCTCGCGCAGGGCGGGGCGGCCCACCCCCAGCTCGCCCGCGAGCTTCGGCTCCGACGGCAGGGTGGAGCCCGGGGGATAGGTGCCGTCGTGGATCGCGTCCGCGATCCGCTCGTACAGCGCCACGACCGGCCTGCGCTGCTGCCCGCCCACTGCCATGAATCCGCCCCTCGACGTACCGGAGGGCCAGCATGCCCCGCCCTCACTTGTCTGACAAGCAGGGGTGGGCCGGTGTCACCTGCTGTCCCCACCCACTCCGCCCCCTCACCCGGACGGCCCGCCCGGGCGCACCCCGGGGCGCCGCGTCCCACACCCTGGAACGAAGGGAGCGCCGGCAGCACGAGCGGAAGGACCGGACCATGAGCCCCAAGGGCGAGACGAGCGGTACGCAACGCGCGGCGGGCGGTGTCATCACCCCGGGCCGGATCGCGGTCCTGATCCTCGCGATCCTGGCGCTCGTCTTCATCTTCGAGAACACCCGGCACGTCAAGATCCGCCTGTTGATCCCCGAAGTCACCATGCCGCTGTACCTCGCGCTGCTCGCGGTGTTCGTGGTGGGGCTGTGCTGCGGCTACTTCCTGAAGAGGCGCAACAGATAGCGCGTGCGCGGTGGATCAGTAACCTGAGGCGATGCGCACTGAAGCCGATTTCCTCGCCGTGGGCCCACGCGTGGGCATACGGCACTTCACCCTGGAGGACGCGGCGGAATTCACCGCCCTCGCCGCGTCGAGCCGCGCTCTGCACGGCCCCTGGCTCGCCCCGCCCGCCGACTTCGAGGCGTACACGACGTACGCGCGGCGGCTCATCACCGACCCGGCCCGGCACGGCTTCCTGGTGTGCGAGCGGGACGGCGGCCGCATCGCCGGGTTCATCAACATCAACAACGTGGTGGAGGGCGCCTTCCTGTCCGGCGCCCTCGGCTACGGGGCCTTCGCCCCCTCGGCCGGGCGCGGCCTGATGAGCGAGGGCCTCGACCTCGTCCTGCGGTACGCCTTCACCACGCTCGGCCTGCACCGCCTGGAGGCGAACGTCCAGCCCGCCAACGTGGGCTCGGTCGCCCTGGTCCGCCGCGCGGGCTTCCGCCTGGAGGGGTACTCCCCGGACTTCCTCTTCATCGACGGCGCCTGGCGCGACCACGAGCGGTGGGCGATCACCCAGGAGATGCGCGAGACGGGCGGGGCGTCCGGGACGAACGACGCCGGTGCTGCCGGGCGGGCCGGGGAAGCGGCCGGCTAGCGGCGTCCGCTCTTGTAGTTGATCTTCATCGTGTCGAGGTCCGTCACCGTCGAACGCAGATCGCGGAAGCCGTGGCCCTGTGCGCTCAGCGCGGACTCCGCCCTGTCCTCGGCGATCGCGGCGGCCATCTCCTCGCCGTCGGCGGCGTCCGAGACGACCGTGAAGCGCCACGAGAAGTGCTTGAGAGCGCGGTCGTAGGCGAGCGAGCCCTCCTCGGTGAAGGCCATCGCGGTCAGGCCGTGGCCGTCGGCCTCGGCGAGCAGCCGCGCGCGCGAGTCCTCGCTCAGCCCGTCCCACACGCCGCGCACGATGACCCGGTAGGTGTGCCGCTCGCTCATGTCCCGCTGTCCTTCCGTACCGCACGTCCGTTGCGGGGCGATCGTCCCTCATCGGACGGAACGTGTCGATCGATATACGGGCACCGGCGGCGCCCGCCGCGCCCGGACCCGGGACCGGTGGCAGGCGTCCGCGCCTGCCACCGGCCCCGCCGGGGCGGCTTTTGCGCAACCGTGACCGGGGTAGCCCCTGGCCGTTGTCAGTGGCGCGGTGTTCCATGGTCATCGGGGGGTCGGCCGAAAGAGCTGCCGAAGCCCCGTACGAGGGAGTGAGGTTGCCTTGGCCACGACCGTGCGACGTGCCGTACTGACCCTGCCCGGCGCCCCGTTGGGCGAGGCGAACCCGCTGCCCGCGTTGCGCCCGCGCGACGAACTGCACCAACTCGACGAGCGCGCACGCGAGGGGCTGCCCCGGGACATGGCCCGCCAGATCGGGTACGCCCCGCTGGAGACGCTCCTTCCGGTGCGGGTCCTCGACGGCTACGGGCGCGAGCGCGACACCGTCGAGCTCGACACGATCGTGATCGAGAACGACCGGCTCCGCGCCACCGTCCTGCCGGGCCTCGGCGGCCGCGTCCACTCCCTGTTCCACAAGCCCACCGGGCGTGAACTCCTCTACACCAACCCGGTGTTCCAGCCCGCCGACTTCGCGCTCAACGGCGCCTGGTTCTCCGGCGGCATCGAGTGGAACATCGGCGCCACCGGCCACACCACCCTGTCCTGCGCCCCGCTCCACGCCGCCCTCGTGCCGGCGCCGGACGGCGGCCAGATGGTCCGCCTGTGGGAGTGGGAGCGGCTGCGCGACCTCCCCTACCAGGTCGACCTCTGGCTGCCCGACGACTCCGACTTCCTGTACGTGGGCGTCCGCGTCCGCAACCCGCACGAGCGGACCGCGCCCGTCTACTGGTGGTCCAACATCGCGGTCGAGGAGGGCGAGCGCACCCGGGTGCTGGCCCCCGCCGAAGAGGCCTGGCACTTCGGGTACGAGCGCACCCTGCGCCGGGTGCCCGTGCCCGCCTGGGACGGCACCGACCGCACCTACCCCCTGCGCAGCGAGCACCCCGCCGACTACTTCTACGAGGTCCCCGACGGCGCCCGCCGCTGGATCGCCTCGCTCGACGAGAGCGGCCAGGGCCTCGTCCAGACCTCCACGGACACCCTGCGCGGCCGCAAGCTGTTCCTGTGGGGCTCGGGGCGCGGCGGCCGCCGCTGGCAGGAGTGGCTGACCGAGCCCGGCACCGTCGGATACGCCGAGATCCAGGCGGGCCTCGCCCGGACCCAGCTGGAGCACGTCCCGCTCGACCCGGGCGCCGAGTTCGCCTGGCTGGAGGCGTACGGCCCGCTGAGCGCGGACGGGGCCGTCGTGCACGGCGACGACTGGGCGGCCGCCCGCGCCGAGGCCGAGGGCAGACTGGAGCGGGCCCTGCCGCGCGCCACGGTGGAGGAGGCGTACGCCGCCTGGCGCCCCTTCGCCGACACCGAGCCCGGCGAGCGCCTGGCCACCGGGTCCGGCTGGGGCGCCCTCGAAGTGCTGCGCACCGGAGCGAAACTGCCCGGCACCCCCTTCCCCGACCTGACGCTCACTCAGGAGCAGCGGCCCTGGCTTGAGTTGCTGCACAACGGGGTGCTGCCCGAGCCGCGCAAGGTGACCCCGCCAGGACCCACCCTGGTCGCCGCGCACTGGCGGGACATGCTGGAGACGGCGCCCGCCGACCCGCTCACGGAGTACCACCTCGGCGTCGCCCAGTGGCACGCGGGCGACCACGCCCAGGCCGTCCGCAGCTGGGAGCGCGGACTGCCGCTGGCCCCGTCCCGCTGGCCACTGCTGCGCTGCCTCGCGGTGGCCGACCAGCTGTCCGGACACGCCAGCCGCGCCGCCGACCGCTATGCCGAGGCGTACGACGACTTCTGCCAGGAGCGCAGGGAGGGCGAGCCGTGGACGGCGGCCGACGCCGCGCTCGGCCGCGAGGCGATGGAGGCCCTGCTCGCCGCGGGCCGCCCGGCGGACGCCCGCGCGATATGGGACCGCCTGCGCCCCGCCGTGCGCGAGCGGGGCCGCTTCCGCCTCGTCGAGGCCCAGCTCCTCCTCGCGGAGGGCGAGCCGGAGGCGGCGCGGGCCCTCTTCGACGCGGGTTTCGAGGTCGCCGACCTGCGCGAGGGCGCGGAAATACTGAACGAGGTCTGGGCCCGCCTCACCGACGACCCGCTCCCGGACCGCTACCAGTACCGGATGCGCCCCGAGGAGTAGGCCCCGGGCCCGAGGAGTCGGCCCGGGCCCCGATGAGTACGCCCCGCCCGTCGGCGGGGCGGGGTCAGGGGTCGCCCGCTCCGGCGGGCCCTTGGGCCCCGGTACAAGGGGCTTAGGACCGCCGAAATGATCGATCAAACGGGGCTTGAATGGGGGGAGGCAACGACGCCGGCGGACGGAGGCCCTGTCATGGCGGTCGAGGAGAAGCGCGGGTTCTGCACGCTCTGCAAGTCCCGCTGCGGCGCGGTCTTCACCGTGGAGGACGGCCGGCTCACCGGCGTCCGCCCGGACCCGGACCACCCCACGGGCGCCGCGATGTGCCCCAAGGGCCGGGCCGCACCGGAGATCGCCCACAGCACCCGCCGCCTGACCACACCCCTGCGCCGCACCAACCCCAAGACCGATCCGGACCCCGGCTGGGTGCAGATCTCCTGGGACGAGGCGATGACCGAGATCGCCGCCAAGCTCGCCGCCATCGCGGCCGAGAGCGGGCCGGAAGCGGTCGCCTTCGCGGTCGCCACCCCGAGCGGCACCGCCGTCTCCGACGCGACCGAGTGGATCGAGCGCTTCGTGCGCCACTTCGGCAGCCCCAACACCGTGTACAGCGCCGAGATCTGCAACTGGCACAAGGACTTCGCGCACGCCTTCACCTTCGGCGCTCCGATCCCGCCGCCGGACTACGCCCACGCCGACCTCGCGCTCCTGTGGGGCTTCAACCCGGCCAAGACCTGGCTCGCCCAGTCCGCCGCCGTCTCGGCCGCGCAGGCCCGGGGCATGAAGCTGGCCGTCGTCGACCCGCGCCGCTCCACCAGCGCGCTGCGCGCCGACCACTGGCTGCGGGTACGCCCCGGCACCGACGCTGCCCTCGCCCTCGGCCTGGCCCACCTCCTCATCCAACAGGGCACGTATGACGAGGAGTTCGTACGCTCCTGGACCAACGGCCCCCTCCTCGTGCGCCGCGACACGGGCCGCTTCCTGCGCGCGGGAGAGCTGTCCGGGGCCGCCGACGCCGAGGGCTTCGCCGTGCTCGACCGCGACACCGGCCGCGTCGAGGCGTACGACACCCGTGCGGCGGCCGTCCGGCCGGAGCGGTTCGCGCTGTCCGGCACCGTCGAGGTGCGCACCGCGCACGGGTCCCTGGTGGAGTGCGTCCCGGCGTTCCAGGAGTACGCGGACGCCTGTGCGCGCTGGCCCGTCGAAAGGGTGGCGCGGACCACCTGGATCCCGGAGGAAGAGATCCGCGCCCTCGCCGCCGAGATCGCCGCCGCGCGCTCGGTGACGTACTACGGCTGGACCGGCGTCGGCCAGAGTTCCAACGCATCGCAGACCGAGCGCGCCCTAGCCACCCTGTACGCCCTGACCGGCTCATTCGACGCGCCGGGCGGCAACCACGTCGTGCCGCCGCCTCCGTACAACTCCGCCACCAATCTCGGTCAGTTCGCCCCCGGGCAGCGGGCCAAGGCGCTCGGGCTCGACCGCCATCCGCTGGGGCCGCCCGCCTCCGGCTACATCAACGCGGGCGACCTGTGCCGTGCCATCGAGGATCAACAGCCCTATGCCGTACGTGCGTTGGTGGCCTTCGGCTCCAACCTCGTCGTCGCCCAGCCGGACTCCGGCCGAGTGGCCCGCGCCCTGCGACAGCTCGAATTCCAGGTCCACCTCGACCTGTTCGCCAACCCGACCAGCACCACCGCCGACATCGTCCTGCCCGTCAACAGCGCCTATGAGCGCGAGGCGCCGCGCTTCGGCTTCGAGATCGGCCACCGCGCGCAGGAGCAGGTGCAGCTGCGGCCGAAGCTGGTCGAGCCGCAGGGCGCGTCCCGCTCGGACACCGAGGTCGTCTTCGACCTGGCGTGCCGGCTCGGCATGGGCGAGCTGTTCTTCGACGGGGACATCGAGGCGGCCTGGAACTGGCAGCTGGAGCCGCTCGGCCTGACCGTGGCGGAGCTGCGCGAGAGCCCCGGTGGCGTGCGGATCCCGCGTCCGGTCACCCACCGCAAGTACGCGGCCGGCGACGGCGACCGGGTGGCGGGCTTCAACACCCCCACCCGACGCGTCGAGCTGTACTCCCAGCGCCTGCGCGACCACGGCTATCCGCCCGTGCCCGAACACCGCGAGCCCGCGCCCACCGACGCGGCCTTTCCCCTCGTCCTGACCTGCGCCAAACACGGCTACTTCGTGCACAGCCAGCACCGCTCGCTCACTTCCCTGCGCCGCCGCGCCACCGACCCCTCGGTGGACCTGCATCCCCGGACGGCCGCCGCGCACGGCATCGCCGAGGGTCAGTGGGTGGACCTGGCGACCCGGCGCGGCTCGGTGCGGCTGCGCGCCCGCTTCGACGACTCGCTGCACCCGTCGGTGGTGGTCGGCGAGTACGGCTGGTGGCAGGACGCACCCGATCTGGGCCTGCCCGGCGCCGATCCGCTGCACGCGGTCGGCCACAACTTCAACCGCCTGATCGACCACGCCGACGCCGACCCGCTGAGCGGTTCCGTTCCGCTGCGCTCCGCGGCCTGCCGCATCACCCCGGCACCGGCCGACGGCTACTGGAGCGGCACCCGGCCCTTCGTGGTCACCGCGCTCGGCTCGGCGGGGCCCGGCGTGCGGACCGTACGCCTGGAGGCGGCGGACGGCGGCCCGCTGCCCGACTTCCGCCCGGGCCAGCACCTGACCGTACGCGCCGAGAACGAGGACGGCACCCTCCAGCCTCCCGCACGCGGCCGCAGCTACTCGCTCACCGGCACGGCCCTCGACCCCGAGCGCCGCGCCTACGACCTCGCGGTGCGCCGCATCCCGGAGGGTGTCTTCTCCGGCTACGTCCACGAGGACCTGAAGGCCGGCGACCGACTCCATCTCGCCCATCCCGGCGGCACGTTCGTGATCCCCACCCACACGGACGCGCCCGTCGTCCTGATCGCGGGAGGCATCGGGATCACCCCCTTCCTCAGCTACCTGGAGACCCTCGCGGCGCGGGGCGGCACGGTACCGGAGGTGGTCCTGCACTACGGCAACGCGAACTCGGCGGACCACCCGTTCCGCGAGCGCATCCGCCAACTGGCCGACCTGATACCGCAGTTGACGGTGTACGACCACTACGCGGCCCCCGGCCCCGACGACCTGCTGGGCCGCGACCACGACCGCGAGGGCCTCATCACCGCCCGGTCGCTCGCGGACGACCTGCCGGCCCGGCGGGCCCGCTTCTACCTGTGCGGCCCCGCCCCCATGCTCGACTCCCTGACGGCGGGCCTGCGCGCACGAGGCGTGCCCGCCTTCGAGATCTTCAGCGAACGCTTCCGGGCGGCGGCGCACGAGGTCGACCTGCCCGACGACGCGGCCTTCACCGTCACCTTCGCCCGCTCCGACCGCGCGGTCCGCTGGACCAAGGCGTCCGGCACGCTCCTGACGGCGGCCGAGTCCGCGGGCCTCACGCTGCCGAGCGGCTGCCGCGTCGGCCAGTGCGAGAGCTGCGCGTGCCCGGTGCTGTCAGGGAGTGCCGCACACCTGGTGACCCCCGATGACGCCCTGCCCGACACATCGGTGCTGACCTGCCAGTCGGTGCCGACGTCCGACCTGGTTCTGGACGCGTAGCCGCGCGCGCTCCGGGTGCCCCCAGCGGCACCCCTCCCGGGTCAGTACGCCGGTTTGCGGTCGACGTACTCGAAGACCGAGCCGTCGGGGTGCAGGGCGATCAGGTTGCGGCCCACCGGGGTCGCCACCGGGCCCGCGATGACGTGGGCGCCCGCCGCCGTCAAGGTGCTGTGGGCCTCGTCGACGTCCTTGACGGCCACCGTCGCGGCCACCTTGCGCAGCACCTCGATCTCCTCCTCGGGGCCGCTCATCAGCAGGAAGGCCCCGACGGCCGCGACGGACACCCCGCCCCGGTCGAAGCGGAGCGCCTGACTGCCGGTGACGCGCTCGTAGAAGACGATCGCGCTCTCCAGGTCGTCGACGCAGATGCGCAGCGTTGTGCCCAGAATCTCCATGCCCCGAAGCCTAGTTGGGGGAGATCGTCCCCGGCAGGGGATCCGGCCGTCCGGACGCCACCGCCGACCGTGGCGGCACCTGAGGCGGCACCTGAGGCGGCACCCGAGGCGCACCGCCGGTCGTGCGCCGCGAAAAGTTTCCCGGACACGGTCGCAACCCCGGGGGGCGCCGCACGTCTGGTGGGGTGAAGGCGCCCTTCAGCAGTTCGTTCCGAGCGTGTTTCCCACTTCCCCGGAGAGTTCCATGTCCCAGCACGTCAAGCGCGACCGCAGCACCCGCCCCCGTTTCCTGGGCGCCGCCGTCACCGGTGTCGCACTGCTCCTGGGCGGCGCCTTCGCCGCGCAGGCCGCCGCCGACACCGGCCCGAAGCCCGCCGCCCCCAAGGCCGCCACCAGCGGCGACTCGGCCCCGGCCGTCTCCACGGCCGGCGGCGGCGCCTCGGGCGCGGCCAAGGCCACCGGCGCGTCCGGTGCCGCCAAGGTCACCGGCGCGGGCAAGGGAGCCGGCGCGGACAAGGGGGCCGGCGTGGCCGAGCCCGCCGCCGGATCGTCCTCCGATGTCGCACCCAAGGTGATCAAGCCGGGCAGCGGCGTCGGCAAGTAGCGCCAGCACCACGGGGCGGGCCGGCGGTCACTCGCCGGCCCGCCCTCCCGGACACGGATCGAGGCCCATGCAGTACGCCCTGCCCCACGCCCCACTCACCTCGTCGCGATCGCCCTGGTGGTCCCGGCTGTTCGCGCGCGTGTCCCGCACCGGTCAGGCGCCCGCGCGGCCGCGCCGGCCGCGCGCGGTCCCCGGGCCGTACGACACGGTGCGCCACGACGAACCGCCGCCCAACCTGACCGAGCTGTACCTGGCGCGCCGGCTCGACATGGTGCGGCTGGCGCTGTTCCTGGTGGACGATCTGCCCACCGCCGAGGACGTCGTCCAGGACGCCTTCGCCGCCGTGTGCCGCGGCTACGGCACCTCGCTGCGCGGGCTCCAGGACCCGGGGGCGTATCTGCGTACCGCCGTGGTCAACGCGGCGCGCTCCGTGCTGCGAAGACGCCGCACCTCCCGCGCCTACACCCCGCCCCACCAGGGTGCGGGCGCGCCCGTCGACGAACGGCTGCTCCTCGCCGAGGAACACCGTCAAGTCCTCGACGCCATGCGTCGGCTGACGCAGCGTCAGCGCGAGGTGCTGGTGCTGCGGTACTGGTCGGAGCTCACCGAGGCGCAGATCGCGGACACCCTCGGCCTGTCCCGAGGCACGGTCAAGTCCACCGCGAGCCGCGCACTGGACGTCCTGGAGAAGAGACTGGGGGAGGCTGCCCGATGAAGCCGAACACCGAGGACCGACGGTTCGCGACCGATGGCCGGGTGCGCGCGGCGCTGCTCGCCCGCAGCGACCTCGTCACCCACGCCGACCTGCGGCGCGACCCGCCGCCGCAGGGCCGGAGCTGGGGAGTCCGCCGAGTGCGCAGGGCCGCCTTCGCCGCACTCGGCGTCGCGGCCGCCGTGGTGGCCGTATGCCTGGTGGCCCTGCTGCCCGGCAGCGCCCTGGACCCGGCCCCGGTCCCGCCCGCCCGCAGCCCGGGTCCGAACCAGGTCTCGCCCGGGCCGAGTTCACCGGACGGCCCGCCCCGCGTGGTCCGCACGCCGTAGCGGGCCGGCCGGTCACACGCGGCAGAGGATCTCGCCGTGCGGCACCATGAACCACGCGTCGTCCCGGGTGCTCCACTCCCGCCACGCGCCGGAGATCGCGGCCAGCTCGTCCGCCGTGGCATGGCCGCCCTCGACCGCCAGCCGTGCGTACGAGGAGGCGACCGTGCGGTCCGCCCACAGCCCGCCCCACCACGCGCGCTCCTCCTCGGTCGCGAAGCACCACGTGCTCGCGGAGGCCGTGATGTCGGTACAACCGGCTTGCAGCGCCCAGGACTTGAGGCGGCGCCCCGCATCCGGCTCGCCCCCGTTGGCCCGGGCCACCCGGTGGTACAGCTCCAGCCATCCGTCCAGTACCGGCGACGCGGGGAACCACGTGAAGGCGCCGTAGTCGCTGTCCCGCACCGCCACGATGCCGCCCGGCTTGGTGACCCGGCGCATCTCGCGCAGCGCCCGCACCGGGTCGCCGACGTGCTGCAGTACCTGATGGGCGTGGACCACGCAGAACGTGTCGTCGGGGAAGTCGAGCGCGTGCACGTCCGCCACCGCGAACGACATGTTGTCCAGGCCGCGTTGGGCGGCGTGCGCGCGGGCCTGCTCGACGATGCCGGGCGCGTGGTCGACCGCCGTGACATGCCCGTCGGGCACCAGCGCCGCCAGGTCCGCCGAGATGGTGCCCGGCCCGCAGCCGATGTCCAGGACCCGCATGTGCGGCTTCAGCTCACCGACGAGGTACGCCGCCGAGTTCGCGGCGGTGCGCCAGGTGTGCGAGCGCAGTACCGACTCGTGGTGGCCGTGCGTGTAGACGGCGGTCTCGCCCGGCGTGGCCGGGGGCGTCTCCTGGGACATGGGCGGACTCCCTCTCCGAGAACTCGACGGTGAGCGGCACACCGCACGGCCGCGCCGTGGCCGTGCGGTGAACCGCCCCACTGGTGAGTCCACTCTAGAGCCGCCCTCCAGATAATGAGATCCACGTCTTGGGATGTGGACACGCGTAAAGGGTTCGGCTGGACTGCCGAACGCCCGGACGGGTACTCGGACGCCATGGACACGAACCTGCCGAACCTGCCGGAGCAGCTCTCCCAGGTCGTCCGGGACGCCATCCGGGACGAGCTGCGCGAACAGACCAAGAAGCAGCGCCGAGCCGCGCGGATGTACGCGGGAGCCGGCGCCGCCGGGCTCTACGGGGGCGCCGCGCTCACCGCGTTCCTGCTCCTCGTCCTCGCGATGGCGCTGCCCTACTGGGCGGCAGCGCTGATCGTCGCCGTGCTCCTGCTCGGCGCGACGGCCCTGCTGAGCCGGGGCGCACGAGGCAGCCGGAGCGCGCTCCCCGACCGGCCGGCCGCGCCCCTGGAGCCGGGGGTGCCGCCGGGCGCCCCCGTCATGCCGTCGGTGACCCCGCCCGGCAGCCCCGAGCCGCCGCACAGCCCCTTGCGCAACACCCCGTGACACCGGCCGCTGACCGCGCGCGGAGGGTTTGATCCGGCGTTCAGCGGCTACCCGGACTTTCAACCCGGGAGGTGAACGTGGTCGACAAAGACGAGAGCGAATCGAAGGCGTCGCCCAGGACCGCGGCGAAGAAGACCGCTGGGACGACTGCGGCCAAGAGCCGTGAGGACGACGGCCTCCCGAGCGCGATGGAGGTCCTGCGGGGCGCCCGAGCCCAGCTCTCCGAGCTCATCGGCATGCCCGCCGAGTCCGTCTCTTCCTTCGAACGCAGCGAGGACGGCTGGCAGTTGAGGATCGAGGTCCTCGAACTGTCCCGCGTCCCGGACACCATGAGCCTGCTCGCCTCCTACGAGGTGGAGCTGGACCCGCAGGGCGAACTCACCGGCTACCGAAGGCTGCGCCGCTACGAACGCGGCCGGGCCGACAAGGGCAACTGACCCGCCCGCCAGCAGTTTTGGCGCAGGCGGCGGCCCGCGAACCACGCGCGAAGTGACAGCAACCACCCCGACCACCCGACGGCGAAGTCCAACGACAGGGCGCACCGACAGAGCCCGTCGACCCACCCCACCGACGAAGCCGGACGGCAAAGCCAGACGACACAGAACCTGACGCCAACAGACAAGGAGGGCCGGAGACCATGACGGTTGTCCCGGCACAACAAAGCGGCAGTGGCGGCGGCTCCAGTGGCCTCTACGACGTCCTGGAACTCGTGCTCGACCGAGGTCTCGTGATCGACGCGTTCGTGCGTGTCTCCCTCGTCGGCATCGAGATCCTCAAGATCGACATACGAGTCGTGGTCGCCAGCGTCGACACCTATCTGCGGTTCGCCGAGGCGTGCAACCGCCTCGACCTGGAAGCGGGCCCGAAGCGCAGCCCCGGCCTGCCCGACCTGGTCGGCGAGATCACCGAGTCCGGCGCCCGCGGCAAGTCCAAGGGAGCGCTCTCGGGAGCCGCGCAGACCATCTCCGAGGCCTTCAAGGAGGCGCGCGACGGGGGCGAGGAATCGCCTCGCCCCCGGTCCCGTCGCACCACCACGCGCCGTAAGGAGGAGCAGGAATGACCACGTACGTCTACGGCATCGCCCGCCGGGGCCACGGCCGCCTGCCGGAGCGGATGGGCGGCATCGGCGACCCGCCGCGCCCGGTCCGTACGGTCGAGCAGGGTGATCTGGTGGCGCTGGTCAGCGACGCACCCGAAGGGCTCAGGCCCAAGCGCCGCGACCTGCTCGCCCACCAGAACGTGCTCGCCGAGGCGGGCGCGGGCGGCGCCGTGCTCCCGATGCGGTTCGGCGGTGTCTCGGCCGACGACGAGGCCGTGCGCGCCGTACTCGCCGAGCACGAGGAGCGCTATCTGGAGCGGCTCGAAGCGCTCGACGGCAAGGTCGAGTACAACGTGAAGGCCACCCATGACGAAGAGGCCGTCCTTCATCAAGTACTCGCGGAGAACGCCGAGTTGAGGGCGCTGAGCGAGGCGAACCGCAAGGCCGGCGGCGGCAGCTACGAGGACAAGCTGCGGCTCGGAGAGCGCATCGCCGCGGCCGTGCAGCAGCGCGAGGCCTCCGACGCCCTCCTCGTCGAGAGCGCTCTCGACGGCGCGGCCGAGGAACGCAGCCCCGGGCCGCAGTCCACGGGCTGGCTCGCCAACATCTCCTACCTCGTGCCGCGCGACGGCGCCGCCGCGTTCGTGGCCGCCGTCGACGCCCTGCGCGAGCGTGCCCCGCACCTCGTCGTCCAGGTCCACGGGCCGCTGCCGCCCTACAGCTTCACGGGGTGAAGCCGTGGGTCTCCTGAAGTCACTGCTGCTGCTTCCCGCGGCGCCCGTCCGCGGCACCTTCTGGGTGCTCGGGCAGGTCGCCGCGGAGGCGGAGCGGCAGTACTACGACCCTGCGACGGTCCGCCGCGAACTCGCGGCACTGGAACAACAACTGACGAACGGTGAGATAGACGAGGCAGAGTTCGACCGTCGCGAGGACGAGCTCCTCGACCGGCTCGAGCACCCCGCCCAAGGCGTGGCCGATCCGCGGAGGACCTGATGGCGACCCCGGCACGATTTCCCGACGCGTACCAGCCCGATGGCGGCGGCGCGAACCTGGCCGACATTCTCGAACGCGTCCTCGACAAGGGAATCGTGATCGCCGGGGACATCCGCATCAACCTCCTCGACATCGAACTCCTCACGATCAAGCTGCGGCTCATCGTCGCCTCGATCGACAAGGCGAAGGAAATGGGCATCGACTGGTGGGAGGACGACCCCGCCCTCTCCACCGGCGCCCGCCGCCGCGAACTGTCACGCGAGAAAGACGAGTTGAAGGCCCGAATAGCAGCCCTTGAGGCGGCCTCCCGCCCCCTTGAGAGCGCTCCCGAGACCGCCCGCGGGACCGCCCCCGGGGCGAAGACGCAGAAGACAGCGAAGGCGGAGGAGCCGCAGGAGAAGACGCGACAGGGCACGAGCTCCGCACCGGACGAGGGCGGTGACCGATGAACGACGGCGAGCTGCTGTACGTGTACGCCGTGACGCGCCCCTTCACCGCCGCGCTCCCCGACGCCGTACGCGCTCTCGACGGACAGCCGCCCGCGCTGATCGAGCACCGCGGACTGTGCGCCGCGGTGAGCCGCGTCCCCGCCGAGCACTTCGACGCGGCCCCGCTCCGCGCCCACTTGGAAGACCTGGACTGGCTCTCCGAGGTCGCCCGCAACCACCAGGCGGTGATCGCCGCCCTCGCCACGGTGTCCTGCCCCGTGCCACTCAGGCTCGCGACGGTGTGCCGGGACGAGGACGGGGTGCGCAGGCTCCTCGACTCCGGGAGCGCCCGCTTCGAGTCGGCCATCGAGCGCCTGGACGGGCGCGTCGAGTGGGGCGTCAAGGTGTACGCCGAGCCCGCACCGCCCGAACGTCTCGCACCCGCGCCGGAGTTGACGGCCGCCACTGGAAGGGACTACTTGCGCCGACGTCTCGGTCAGCGCCAGAACCGGGACCAGAGCTGGCAGCGGGCGGGAGCGCTCTCCCGCGCCCTGCACGCCGAACTGTGCGAGCGCGCCGAGGCCGGGCGCCTGCACCCGCCGCAGAGCGGACGGCTCTCCGGCGCGCCCGGTGAGAACGTGCTCAACGCCGCCTATCTGGTACCGCGCGAGCGGAGCGACGAGTTCGTCGCGACGGTGCGGGACCGCACCCCGCAGGGCGAGGGCGTCCGGGTGGAGCTGACCGGACCCTGGGCGCCGTACTCCTTCGTCGGCGGCCCGGACGACGGCCCGGACCAGGGGGAGTCGTGAACGACGGCGACGCGCTGGCGCAGCGCGAGATCGCCCTGGTCGACCTGCTCGACCGGCTGCTGGCCGGCGGCGTGGTCATCACCGGCGACCTCACGCTGAGGATCGCGGACGTGGACCTCGTGCGCATCGACCTGAACGCCCTGGTGAGTTCCGTCAGCGCCGAAGTCCCGTCCCCCTTCCAGGATGTCGACCCCGAGGAGCCCGCGTGATCGACGACCTGCTGAACGACGTGACCGCGCACGCGCTGGGTGAACCGGGATCGGCAGAGCCGTCGCGCGACGCTGCGGAGGGGGCCGAGTCCGTACGTGACCGGACGGAGGAGGGCGACCCTGTACGTGACCGGGCGGCGGGGAGCGGGACCCGGCGCCGGGTGGAACTGGACCCCGACACCGTGGAGCGCGATCTGGCGCGGCTCGTCCTGACCGTTGTGGAACTGTTGCGGCAGCTCATGGAGCGCCAGGCCCTGCGCCGCGTGGAGACCGGCGAGCTCACCGAGGACCAGGAGGAGCGGATCGGGCTCACGCTCATGCTCCTGGAGAACCGGATGGGCGAACTGAGGTCGAAGTTCGGGCTGCGCCCGGAGGACCTCAACATCGACCTCGGCCCGCTCGGGCCCCTGCTCCCGAGGTAGACGAGCCGGGTCATCCGACCGATTCGTCCGACGGTTCGTCCGAGGGGGACGACGCCCTGATTCGGGATTCCGGGGCTGACGACGTCTGGGCCCCACCCCCGGTGATGTGCGCGAGGGGTACGAGCCCGCGCACGGCGAAGGCCGCGCCCACGCCGAGCGCCGCCCCCGCCAGCACATCGCCCGGATAGTGCACCCCGGTGTACACACGGGAGGCGGCCACCGAGAAGCCCAGCGGAGCCAGGGCCGCGCCCCACGCCCGCGACTCCAGAGCGACGCCCGCGACGAACGCCGCGGCGGACGCGGAGTGGCCGGAGGGGAAGGACGTCGTGATCGGGCGGTGCTTCAACTGCCGTACCAGCGGCACCGCGTCGGCCAGCGGCCGGGCCCGGCGCACCGACCGCTTGGCCACGGTGTTCACGGTCAGCGAGGCCAGCGCGAGCGAGGCGACGCCGCGCAACGCCGCGCGGCGGGCCCGGGGCGAGCGGGTCGCGTTCATGGCTGCGGCCGTCGCGAACCAGAGGACGCCGTGGTTGGCGGAGCGGCTCAGCCGGGGCAGCACGGCTTCGGCGGCCGGCCAGTGCCGGGTGGCCGCGAAGTTGAAGAGCGCCCGGTCCCGGGCGCCGATTCGCTTGTGCCAAGGAGACTCAGTCATGGCACGCGACTACCCGGCAGCCCCTCGCCCAACCCGCCCCGACCTGGGGCTCGACTCCCGGGGACGCGGCACGGCCGGGGCCGGGCGGGCGCGGGTGGCCCGGCCCGTTCGCCGGTATCTCGTTCGCCGGTGTCCCGTTCGCCGGTGTCCCGTGAGCGTCCGGCCGGTGTACGTCTTGCCTCCGCCCGCAGCCGGCCGCGTGGTAGCCCTGCGGGACGAAAGCCTCCCGGCGGCGCCCAGGGCTGTCCTCGCCCGCACCGGGTACCGGCAACGGCGCGCGGGAAACACGCTTTCCCTTTCCTTGGGGTTCGGGCCCCGTTTGGCCCGGCAGGGCCCGGGCAGGCGAATCCCGTGCTTCGGACCGGAGGCACGTCCGTGGGAGCGGCTGCCCGCTCCGGGCGTGCCCCGCCGCCCGTGCCGAAGGCTCCCCGGTGACCGTCAACCGCCGCACCGTTCCAGGGAGCTGGATCGCATATGCGTACCGACACCAGCACGGCGAACCACAGGCACCCGCACGACGACGCGCCCAGAACCGCCGCCGCCTTCGAGCGACTCGCGGCGCTGCCCGACGGCCCCGGGCGGGAAGCCCTGCGCCAGGACCTCGTCCGCGCCTGGCTGCCCATGTCCGAGCGGATCGCCGGGCGCTTCCGCAACCGGGGCGAGGCCCTCGAAGACCTCCGCCAGGTCGCGGCGCTCGGCCTCGTCAAGGCCGTCGACCGGTACGACCCGACCCGTGGCGCCGCCTTCGAGAGCTACGCCGTGCCCACCATCACCGGCGAGATCAAGCGGCACTTCCGCGACCACATGTGGACCCTCCATGTGCCGCGCCGCGTACAGGACTTGAGGGGACGGGTGCGAGCGGCTACGCAGGAGCTCGCTGCCAACGGCGGCGCCCAGCGGCCCAGCACGGCCGATCTCGCCGCGCACACCGGGCTGACCGAGGACGAGGTCAGGGCCGGCCTCGAAGCCATCGGCAGTTTCAGCGCGCTGTCCCTGGACGCCGAACTCCCCGGCGGCGACGACGGATACAGCCTGAGCGACTCCCTGGGGAGCGCCGACCCCGCCCTCGACACCGTCGTCGACCGCGAGTCCGTGAAGCCGGGTCTGCGCTGCCTGCCCGAGCGTGAACGGAAGATCCTCTACATGCGGTTCTTCCGGGACATGACCCAGCGCCGCATCGCCGAGGACCTCGGGATCTCGCAGATGCACGTGTCCCGGCTGATCACCCGATGCTGCGGCCGGCTGAGGGACCAGGCCCTGGGGGACCAGGCCGTGCCGGAGCAGCCGGCTCCTCGGGCGAACAAGGCGACGCGTCCGGGAAGGACCCGTCGCGACCTTCAACCGAAGCGCACGCAGACGACTCTGTCGTCCCGTCAGGAGACGGACGCCGCATAGCCAGAGCGATATGACGGCTCATCACATCCATGGCCCGGCCCTCCGCCATCGAGAAGGGCCGCGCAGGCCCGGTACGGAACACGGTGAGCACCCCCGCCACCGGCCCGGGCGCCCCCAGCGGCACGCACATCAGGGACGACACCTCGGCGCGGGCCAGGACCGGCGTTCCCGTGGCATCGTGACCGAAACCCTCGATGTCCTCGGGCTGCACCTGGAGCGCCCCGTTCCCTGCCCGCGCGGCCTCAAGGACCAGCGGGCAGCCCGTCGGGTCCTGGCCGGCCACCGCGCGCAGCAGAGGGGCCGCCGCCGGATCCGAGGGGCCCAGAACGGTGACGCGCCGCAGCCCGTCGTCGACCAGGTCGGCCACGATCCAATCGGCGAACCGCCCGCACAACACCCCGGCGGCCGCTCTGAGTACCGACTCTCTTGCGCCGGACGCGAGTTGAAGCAGCGCGGCCGCCATGGCGTCGACGACGTCGATGAGTTCGGCGTGCCGCACCGACTCCGCGAGGTCGGGAAGCTCCGGCGGCGGGGGAGCGGCCGCCGAGCCGTGCGCACTGCCCGCCTGGAACACCACGAGCACCGCGGACTGCGTCACGTCCGGCGGACGGAGTGAGGTCAAGGTGGCCAACAGTGGTTCGTGCGGCCGCTGTTGAAGACGCACGGTGAGTCCCCGATCGCCTTCGCCCCGCGCCACCGCGGCGGCCTGCGAGCGGAACGCGGCCCGGTCGTCCGGCGTGAGCAGGGAAGCGAGCGGGCGACCCGTGGCATAGCCGGCCCGTACGCCCGTCAGGCCGGTCGCCGCGAAGTTCAGCCTGCGTACGACGGTCTCCCGGTCGATGAGCGCCACCGGCAGCGGCAGTCGCTGGAACAGGGCCTTGAGAAGCTGCCGCTCCTGCCGCTCGGCGGGGGAGGAGGAACCCGATCCGGCCGCGATCCGTTCATAGCGCGGCCACAACTGCTCGGCCACATGCTGGAGTTCGAACAGCGCCGCGTCCAGCACCACGGACTGTTCCCCGGCCGGGCGGGCGCGCGCGGTGCGCAGCTCGCCCACCCGTCTGACGAAGTCAGCCAGTTCCTCGCCGAAGCCGTCCTGCGTCTGCGTCATGGAATCAAGCTAACTCCTCACCCCCGCGCCGGGCCCCCGCCGTTTCGGGAGGCGCATGCCGGGCCCCCGCCGTTTCGGGAGGCACGCGCCGGGCAGCCGCAGCAGGAGGAGGTTTCTGCGATGCTGCCCGAGCCGGAACACCAGGAACCCGAGACCACCACCACCGCCCGGCGGCTCTCCCAGCTCGCCGAGCAGTCCGTGCGCTGCGCGCCCGCCTGCTGCGGGGCGGTCGCCACCATCACCGGCAGCGGCGCCGAACGCCGGATCACCGCCACCCACCCCGACCTCGCGCCCCTCGCCTCCGTCCAGCTCGCCTGCGGCGACGGTCCGATCCCGAGCGCGCTGGAGGCGGGCGAACCCGTGGACACCGAAGACCTGTTGACGGAGGACCGCTGGCCCGGCTATCGAGCCCTCGCCCTCGAATCGGGCGTACGCTCCTGCGTCACGCTGCCCTACCGGCGGTCCGGGATCGAGATCACGGTCAGCCTCTACGGATACCGGCCGGGCTCGCTCGAACAGAGCGTGCGCGGGCCGGTCGGCATCCTGGTCGACGAGATCACCACCGGCCTGCTCCGCGACCGCCGCTACCGCGCCGCGCTCGCCGAGGTCGAGCAGCTGGAGACGGCGCTGCGCTCGCGGTCGGTCATCGACCAGGCGAGCGGCATCGTCATGCACGTCCTGGGCTGCGAGGCCGCCCAGGCCTTCGGCCTCCTCCGCACCATCTCGCAGCGCACCAACCGCAAGCTCGCCGAAGTCGCCGACGCGGTCGTACGCGCCAAGGGGCGCGGCCTGGAATCCGAACTGTCCGCCCTCGCGGGCCCGAACCGCTGACCCCGTCGCCGCCGTGCGTCGCCGCAGGGTGCCCGCATCGCCCGCACGAGCGGCGCGGCAGGCCAAACCTCCGTATAAAGGCATGAAAGGCATGCGAGGCGTGGCTCGTGCCGGACAGGGCCCGAGGAGGAAACGGGATGCAGGGGACGGCGGCCGAAGGGCGCGGGCCGGTGCGCTACGGCCCGCCCGCGCCCGGACCCGGACTGCCCGTGCTCCCCGAGCTCGCCGCCGCCCTCGCCTCCGCCGCCGGGTGCACCGAACCCGAGCCGCCCGGCGGCGGCCCCGAACTGCGCGAGGCGGCCCGCGGCTACTGGCTGCGGCGCGGCCTGCCGACCCCGGCGGAACGGGTCGCCGCCGCCCCCGGCGCCCAGGCCCTTCTGATCGCCCTGCTCGGCGCCTACGGCGGCGACGTCCTGATGCCCCGGCCGTGCCCCGCTTGGTGGAGCCCGCAGGCCCGGCTGCTCGGCAGACCCTCGTACCACGTGCCGACCCCGGCCGAGTGCGGCGGCGTGCCCGACCCGTACGCCCTGCTCGAAACCGTCCGCCGGGTGCGGGCCGAGGGCGGCAGGCCCCGGCTCCTGCTGCTCTGCGTCGCCGACGACCCGACCGCCACGGTCGCGCCGCCCGAGACGGTGCGGGAGGCCTGTGAGGCGGCCGTCGGCGAGGGGCTGCACATCATCAGCGACGAGACCTGGCGCGACACCGTGCACCACCCGCACGAGACGGTCCCGATCAGTCCTGCGGAGATGTGCCCCGAGGACGTGACCGTCCTCGCCGACCTCGGCGGCGCGTTCACCCCGCCCGGCTGGCCCGCCGCCGTCGCCCGCTTCCCCGACACCGTGGCCAACGCCCCGCGCCGGGCCCGCACCCTGGACGTCCTCGCCGCACTCGGCGCCGTCGTCGCCGCGCCGCTGGCCGCCGCGGCCGCCCTGGCCCTCACCGAACCGGCCCCGGTCGTCGAGCGGACCCGCCGGGCCGCGGCTCTGCACGGCCGTGTCGCGGCGGCCGCCCACCAGGCCGTGCTCGACGCCGGCGCCCTGGCCAGGCCCCCGCAGGCCGGCCGTCACCTCTACGTCGACCTGGGCCCGTTCCGCGCCCGCCTGGCCGCCCACGGTGTCACCGACTCCATGGAACTGGAGGAGTACCTGACGGCCCGCCTCGCCGCCTCTGCCTTCGGCGGCCACCGCTTCGGCGACGAACTCGGCGCCCTGCGCGTACGCCTCTCCACCGGCCCGCTCCTCGGCGCGACCGAAGAGCAGCGCCTGGACTCCCTCGAAGCGGCCGACCCGCTCCAACTGCCGCACGTACACGCGGCGTTGGGCCGGTTCGCCGCTGTACTCACCGAACTGCGCTGACCCGTGCGACGCCACCGAACGGAGTTGCCTCGATGACGGAACAGACGGAACAGACGGAACAGACGGAACAGACGGACCCGATGACGGACCCGATGACGGACCAGATGACGGACCAGTCGGACCAGGTGACGGAACAGGCGGCACCGACGGACCAGGTGACGGAGCGGACGGAACAGGCGGGGAGGCCCTCCGAGCTGCTGGAGCTACCGGAGCTGCCGGGGTCGTCGGAGCTGCCAGGGCTGCCGGAGCTGCCGGGGTCGTCGGAGCTGCCAGGGCTGCCGGAGCTGCCGGGGTCGTCGGAGCTGCCGGAGCCGTCCCAGCCGCAGGAGCCTGCGGCGCCGCGCCCGCTCGGGGAGCTCCGCCGCTGGCCGCGCTCCTTCGCCGACCGGCTCACCGCCCCGCTCCCCGGCGTGCGCGCCATGGCCCGGCTCGCCCGCGAGGGGGCCATCCGGCCGCGCCCCGAGGGGCTGCGGGCCATCCCCGACCTGCCGTTCGCGCCGGGGCCGCTGCCTGCGGCGGACACCGACACCCTGGCCGTGACGTGGGCCGGGCACGCCAGCTGGATCGTCCGCATCGGCGGGCTCACGGTCCTGACCGACCCCGTCTGGTCGCGGCGCATCCTCGGCATCCCGCCCCGGATCACCCCGGTCGGGGTGCGCTGGGAGGATCTGCCGCCGGTCGACGCCGTCGTCATCAGCCACAACCACTACGACCACCTCGACGCCCCCACGCTCAAACGGCTCCCGCGCGACACCCCGCTCTTCGTCCCGGCAGGCCTCGGCCGATGGTTCAGGCGCCGCCGCTTCCACCACGTCACCGAGCTCGACTGGTGGGAGGCGGCCGAATACAAGGGCGTCCGCTTCGACTTCGTACCGGCCCACCACTGGTCCAAGCGCGGTCTCACCGACACCTGCCGATCGCTGTGGGGCGGCTGGATCCTGGGCGACCGACGACAGCGCAAGCTCTACTTCGCGGGGGACACCGGGTACGGCCACTGGTTCGAGGAGATCGGCCGTCGGTACGCCGGGATCGATCTGGCGCTGCTCCCCATCGGCGCGTACGCCCCGCGCTGGTGGCTCCAGGACGTGCACACCGACCCGGAGGAAGCCGTACGGGCCTTCGCGGACCTGGGCGCCCGGCGGATGGCGCCGATGCACTGGGCGGCCTTCGTCCTGTCCGCCGAACCGGTCCTGGAACCGCTTACCCGCGTGAGAGCCGCCTGGGCGCGGGCCGGCCACCCCCGGGACGACCTGTGGGACCTGGCGGTCGGGGGCTCCAGGGTGCTGGCCGAACCCTGAGAGGGCGAGGCCGTGCCGGGGAGGGGGTGGGCCCGGGGTGGGGGCGCTTGAGAGCGCTGTCTTTCACGGCCGGGCCCACCTCACCCGCCCTCCGGCGCGACCCGCCCGCGCCGCCGTCGCAGCCACCGCCACCCCGCCGGTGCGCCGCTGATGACGAGGGTCAGGACGACGGCGACCACCACGCCCTTCCACGGCTCGTCGAAGAGGGAGCCGCCGAGAATGCCGATCAGGCCGTACGCGCCCGCCCAGGCGAGGCACGCCGGGATGTCGCCGTGCATGAACGCCCGCAGCCGCATCCCGCCGAGCAGGCAGGCCAGCATCACCGGGATCCGTCCGGCCGGCACCAGGCGGGACAGCACCAGGACGACCACCCCGTGGTCGTCGAGCTTGCGCTGGGCCTGTTCCAGATGGTCCGGGGCGACCCGCCCGCGCAGCGCCGCCAGCCAGCGCGAGCCGTTCTTCGAGTGCACCCCGCGCTGCCCGAGCCAGTACAGCGCGACATCGCCGAGGAACGCGGCCAGCGCCCCCACGCCGAACACCAGGAGCAGCGAGAACCAGGCGGTCTGGTGGAAGGCCACGACCGCCGCCGTCGAGACCAGCGCGCCGGTCGGCACCACCGGGAGCAGCGACCCGAGGGCGACCAGGACGAAGAGGGTCGGGTAGCCGGCGGCCTGCTGGGTCGACTCGGGCGTCACCACGGTGGCGAGGGCGAGCAGTCGGTCGGTACTCATCGGGTGGCCTCGATCCGCACGCTCTCGCCGTGTTCGAGCCGGTGCACCGCCGCCTTCGGAGCGAGCCGGGCGGCCTGGCGTACGAACTCCTCGCCCGGCGCGTGGAACTCGTGCGGCCGCACCCCGTCCATGCCGATCGGCCAGTACGTGCCGTAGTGGACCGGCACCGCCGAGAGCGCTCCCAGCGAGGCCAGCGCCTCCGCCGCGCGACCGGCGTCGAGGTGGCCCTGCCCCAGGTACGGACCCCAGCCGCCGACCGGAAGCAGCGCCACGTCCACCGGTCCGACGGCCGGTGCCATCTCGTCGAAGAGACCGGTGTCCCCGGCGAAGTACGTCCTGGCCTCGCCCTCGACGACATAGCCGAGCGCGGGCGAGCGATGCGCTCCCATCGGCAGCCTGCGCCCGTCGTGCCGGGCGGGCACGGCCCGTACCCGCAGGTCCCCGACCCGGACGGTGTCCCCGGCCCGGACCTCGGTGACGTGCGCCCCGAGCCGTCGCAGCCCCGGCACCGAGCGCGCCGCCCCGGCCGGGACGACCAGCCGGGTGCCAGGGGCGACCCGGGCGAGCGAGGGCAGGTGCAGATGGTCGGAGTGCAGGTGCGAGACGAGCACCGCGTCGGCCACGGCGGCCTCCGGCGGCGGGACCGCGCCCCGGCGCCGGCGCAGATGCGCGAGGCGGCGCGCGAAGAGCGGATCCGTGAGCAGCCGCACCCCGGAGTCCTCGATCGTGCAGGTGGCATGACCCCACCAGGTGATCTCCACCGGCACGAAAACCTCTTCTCGGCTCGACGACGATTGATGACGATCGATGACGAGCCTAAATCTCCCCGCGCGCAAAGCACGGCCGGGCCGCTGTGGAGGAAGGGGCGGGGGAGTAGGGTCGGCCCCCGGCAGCTCGTGCAGGGGGACGACATGGACGACGTACGTGTGGCGACGATCGCCAGCCTGACCCCGCTGGAGGAACTCGATCTCGACCCCTTCCTCGTGGACACCCGCAGCCAGCACGAGATGTGCGCGAAGTGGGCCGCGGTTCAGGGATACGTCGTCACCAGCCAGCTGCTCTTCTACGGTCTGCGACCGGACCACGTGGGCCTGTGGGCGGACGTGGACGCGGGCCTCGTCGACGTGTTCGTCGCGCCCAACGACCGTGTGCTGGCAAGGGCGTTGACGTCCGTGCCGGAGTTCTCCGCCGAGTGCGCGCGGCGCGGTGTGCGTCTGGAGACGGCCGGCCTGGACGAGCCGGACTACGACGCCTCGAAGAAGGCGCACATCCACCGCCGCCTGTCGATGCCCACCGCCGGATACGACGGCTGCTGACCCCGCGAACGTCCCCGCCGCAAGGCGACGCCACGGCCCCGACCTCCCCTTATGGCAGGGTGGGGAGGGAACGGGCCAGGCGAGAGGCGGGCGGCAGTGGGGCGATGGCGGACGGCGGGCAGCGCCCTGCTCCGGGTGATCGTGGTGTGGGTCGTCTCGACGCTCACCATGATGCTGCTCGCCGGGATCCTGCCCGACTTCAAGCTCACCTCCGACAACGGCGAGAGCATCACCAGGGTCGCGCTCACCGCGGCGTGGGGTGCGGGCGCCTTCGGGCTGCTCAGCGCGCTGGTGTGGCCGCTGGTGGTGCGGGCGTTCCTGCTGGTGCCCGCGCTCGTGCTCGGCCTTCTGGTGTTCTTCCTGAACGGCTCGTTGCTGCTGGTCGCCCTGCGCCTGATCCCGACCGGGCACGGCGCGGCCGAGCCCGAGACCGCGGTGATCGTCGCGGCCGTCATGTCGGCCGTGGCGTCGGCGACCTCGACCGCGCTGGCCGTCCGCGACGACGACGCCTACCGCCGCAGGCTCTCCCGCCTCGCCGACCGGAGCAGGCGAAGGCGCGGCCTCGACGCGGTGCCGCAGCCGCCGGGCGTCGTCTTCATCCAGCTGGACGGGGTGGGTGAACAGACCCTGCGGCACGCCGTCGACAGCGGTCTGATGCCGACCGTCGCCGCCTGGCTGCGCGGCACCCACCGGCTCACCCCCTGGCGCACCGACTGGTCGAGCCAGACCGGCGCCAGCCAGCTCGGCATCCTGCACGGCAGCAACTTCGACGTGCCGGCGTTCCGCTGGTACGAGAAGGAGAGCGGCGAGGTGATGGTCTCCAACCGGCCCGCCTCCGCCGTCGAACTCCAGCGCCGGGCCGTCGAGCGCACCGGCGACGGCGGACTGCTCACCCTCGACGGGGCCAGCCGCGGCAACCTGTTCTCCGGCGGGGCCGAGCAGGTGGCCCTCGTCCTGACGGTGGCCGCCCGGCGCGGGCGCCGCAACCGCTCTCGCGCCGGATACTTCGCCTACTTCTCCGACCCCGCCAACGCGGTGCGCACCGCGGGCTCGTTCGTCGCCGAGGTCGGGCGCGAGCTCGTCCAGTCGACGCGGGCCAGGATCCGCAAGGAGACCCCGCGCATCAAACGCGGCGGCCTCTACCCGCTCATCCGCGCCTTCGCGACCGTCGTCGAGCGGGACGTGGTCGTCGCCGCCGTCATGGGTGACCTGCTGGCCGGACGCACCGCCGTCTACGCCGACCTCGTCGCCTACGACGAGGTCGCCCACCACTCCGGGCCGCGCGGCCGCGACACCGACCAGGTCCTCAGGCGCCTGGACCGGTCGCTCGCCCTCATCGCCGGTGCCGCCGAGCAGGCCCCGCGTCCCTACCGGATCGTGCTCCTGTCCGATCACGGCCAGAGCCCCGGCGAAACCTTTGAGAGCGCTTTCGGGCTGACCCTGAAGAACCTCGTGCGGGCCGGCTGCGGACTGCCCGTGCCGCGCCGGGCCCGCCGCACCCGTAGCGGCGCGGAAGCCAGGTACGCGGTGCGGGTCGCGCTCCACCGGCCGGTCGAGGAGGGCGAGGCGCACCCGCCGGAGCCCGAGTCCGAACCGGTCGTGCTCGCCTCCGGCAACCTCGGCCTGATCTCCTTCCCCGACGCCGAGGGCCGTCTGACCCGCGAGCAGATCGACCGCCGCCACCCCGCGCTGCTCGCGACCCTGGCGAGCCACCCCGGCATCGGCTTCCTCCTCGTACGCAGCGAGAAACACGGAGCCGTGCTGCTCGGCCGGGCCGGAAGCGAGGTGCCGTTGGCCCAACTCGCCGACGGCGAAGGCCCGTTGAAGGGATTCGGGCGCGGCGCCGCCGACGCCGTGCGGCGCACGGACACCTTTCCGCACACCGCCGACATCATGGTCAACTCGATGTACGAACCGGCCACCGGCCAGGTGCACGCCTTCGAGGAGCAGATCGGCTCGCACGGCGGACTGGGCGGCGAGCAGTCGCACCCCTTCCTGCTCTCGCCCCTCGACCTCAGTGAACCGGTGGCGGACGGCGGGGAACTGGTCGGCGCGGAACAGGTCCACCAGGTCCTGCGGCGCTGGCTGCGCGAGGGCCAGGGCCCGCAGGTTCCGGTGGGCGCCGACGCCCTGGCCGTAGTGGAGGATTCGCCGCCGACAGCTCAACCGGAAGGATCATTTCCGGTTGTCGGCCGGGCCGCACAGGACAAAACCTGCTGATTTGGTGCGCTGCCTCACGTACCCGACCATGGTCAGGTTTGTCCCGTACGAGAGGCCTGCCACCCCGTCATGACCACGCCAGAAACCCAGAGCAAGCACGCCCGGCAATTCGGCCTGCCGGTCGCCACCGCGCTGGTCATGGGCAACATCATCGGCGGCGGGATCTTCCTGCTGCCGGCCTCCGTCGCGCCGTTCGGCACCATCAGCCTGGTCGCGTTCGCCGTGCTCACCGCCGGAGCGATCGCGCTCGCCCTCGTCTTCGGCCGGCTCGCCGAACGCCACCCCCAGACCGGCGGCCCCTACGTCTACGCCCGCGCGGCCTTCGGCGACTTCGCCGGGTTCCTCGCCGCCTGGTCCTACTGGATCACCACCTGGGTCTCCAACGCTGCCCTCGCGGTCGCCGCCGTCGGCTACCTCGACGTCCTCATACCCGTACACGGGTCCAAGGCGGCGACGATCACCGCGGCCCTGCTGCTCCAGTGGCTCCCGGCGCTCGCCAACCTCGCGGGCACCCGGTACGTGGGAGCGGTCCAACTCGTCGCCACCGTACTGAAGTTCGCCCCACTGCTCCTGGTCGCCGTGGGCGGCCTCTTCTTCTTCGACCCGGCGAACCTCGGCCCCTTCCAGGCGGGCGGCCAGTCCGGGCTCGGCGCGATCTCCGCGTCCGCCGCGATCCTGCTCTTCAGCTACCTCGGCGTCGAGTCCGCCGCCGTCAGCGCGGGCGAGGTCCGCGACCCGCGCCGCAACGTCGGCCGCGCCACCATCCTGGGCACGCTGGGCGCTGCCGTGATCTACCTCCTGGGAACGCTCTCCATCTTCGGCACGGTCCCGCATGACGAGCTCGTCGGCTCCACCGCGCCCTTCACGGATGCCGTGAACTCCATGTTCGGCGGCTCCTGGGGCGGCACCGCGGTCGCGCTCGCCGCCCTCGTCTCCATGGTCGGCGCCCTCAACGGCTGGACCCTGCTCAGCGCCCAGACCCCGTACGCCGCCGCCAAGGACGGCCTCTTCCCGCAGGTGTTCGGCAGGAAGAAGCGCGGCGTTCCGACCGTCGGCGTCCTCGTGACCGCCGTCCTCGCCTCGCTCCTCACCGTCTACAACTACACGGCGGGATCCAAGGGCGTCTTCGAGATCCTGGTCCTGGTGACCACCTTCACGGCCACCGTCCCCTACCTCCTGTCGACGGCCGCCCAGATCTACTTCCTCGCCTCCGGCCAGTCGGAGCGCGTCAGCCGTTCCCGTCTGGTGCGCGACGCGGTCCTCGCCGTACTCGCCTTCGGCTTCTCCATGTGGCTGGTGGCGGGCTCCGGTTACGAGGCCGTCTACCAAGGCGTCCTGTTCCTCTTCGCGGGCGTCCTCGTGTACGCCTGGATGGCCGCCCGCAAGCAGCACGGCGAGGCCAGGGCCGCCGACTGACGTGTTGTTCACCACGCCTTCGGGTCCCGGAGCGGGTGCGCGGGCCTCGGGGTCCGGGGCATAACGGACGTACCGGCGGTAGCGGTTGCGTGCGAGTGGATCATGTGTGGTGGGATGAGGCGATGCGAACCCCCACCCGCATGCACCCCCGTTACCGCAACCCCTATGACGAACTGGCCGCACTGGCCGACCCCGAGCCGGACCCCCACCCGGCCGACCCGTCCTGGACCGACCCCGCTCACACCGCCCGGGAAACCGCTCGCTCCCCCCGGGAGAGCGCTCACAGCACCCAGGAAATACCGCAGGCGATACCCGGCCGCGCCCCGGCGGACGCCCCGGGCGAGCCCGTCCCGGGACCCGAGGCACACCCCTTCGAGGGCACGCGGACCGGCCCCGGCGACGACTTCTTCGCCTCGCCGCGCAGCCGCCGCCGCCCCGGCGCCGGGCGCCGCACACGGCGTGGCCGTCGGCGCCGCAGCAGCCTGCTCGCCGCCGTGCCCCGCACCGCCAAACTGCTCGTCGCCCTGACGGTGGGCGCCGGATTCCTGGTCCTCGGAGACCGGTGCGCGGTGATGTACGCGGAGAAGAAGGCGCAGCAGGAGCTGCAGTCCGAACTGCATCTGGAGGCCGCGCCCCAGGTCGACATCCACGGCTTCCCCTTCCTCACCCAGGTCCTCGACAAGCGCCTGCACCGCGTGGACGTCACCGTGCCGCACGTGCCCGCCGACCGGATCTCGCTGGCGAAGGTGCGGGCCGGCGCCCAGGACATCCAGCTGACGGGCGATCTGCCGAGCGACATCAGCGGGGCCGTCATCGGCCGCCTGAACGGCGAGATCACACTCTCCTTCGACGACATGAACCGTGAACTGGCCGCATCCCAGGTCAAGTTCAGCCGACGCAGTGACAACTCGGTCGGTGCGGACGGCAAGTTGACCATCGCGGGCCAGGAGCTGCGCGTCAGCGCGGAGGCCCAGCTGCGACTCGTCGGCGACCACGGTCTGTCCACGGACATCGACGGCATGAGCCTCGACATGCCCGGCATCGCCACCTACCGGCCGGGCCGCGACCGGGGCCTGACCCTGCACCGCGAGACCGCCGAACTGATCAGCCGCGACACCGCCCGCGCCAAGGCCATGCTCGCGGTGCCCGCCGTGGTGAAACGGCTCGGAGTGCCGGACAAGGACGTCTCGTTGGCCCTGCACAACGAGGAGAAGCTCCACGAACTGGTCGGCACGCCCCGGTTCGCCGAGCAGCTGACCCACGTCAACCTCGTCGACGTGGTGGTGGATCACCCTTGGCTGCTGTCCAAGGTAGGCATCGACCCGAAGCTGCTGGCCGGCCTGCTCGCCATGCGGCCCCCGGAGCTGTCCGACCGCCTGTCGTTCTCCTTCACGCTCCCCAAGCAGGCCCGGGACCTGCACCTGCGTGGCGTGCGCGTCGAGAAGAACGGCATCGTGGCGACCGCCTCCGGCACGGGCCTCACGATCGGCAAGGGCCACTAGCGCGTGCCGTGCGCACGCGAGTGTGCCGTCAGTGCCTCCGCCCGCCCCCGGGCCGGACGGCCCCTGGGGGTGCGAACCCCGCCGAATGCGCGGATGCTGGGTGTGCCAGCATCCGCAAGGAGGCAGATATGTCGATGCTCGACAAGCTCAAGGGTCTGATCAAGGGCCACCCGGACCAGGCGCGCCAGGGCGTCGAGAAGGCCGGTGACGCCTTCGACGCGAAGACCGGCAACAAGTACCAGAGCCAGGTCGACACGGCCCAGCAGAAGCTCAACGAGCAGCTGGGTACCGACCGGCCGCAGAACCCCCCGCCGGGGACCTAGCCCCGCGAGCGGCCTCGACCCACGACTCCGCCCTCGCCGGTCCCGCTGGACCGCGCGCGGGGGCGGCGCGTGGCGTGAGGCCCACGTCCACGCGGCACGTGGCGTCCTCGTCGCCGCAGCGGGGTCGAGTCGGCGTACCGGGGTCAATACGTCAACGGGAGTCACCCGGTAGAGCGGATCTGCCCCGGATCCGCGCACGTCACCGGCGCCGCTGGGCAGAGCTGTCCTCGTGCCGTCCGCCTCCCTCGCCACCCTGCGCCGCGCCCTCGTGGTGCTGATGGTGCTCGGCGCGCTGTTCGGGGCAGCGCCCGGCGTGCAGGCGTGCGAGGGGCGGACGGTGGGTTCGGCCGAGGCGTCGATGGCGCCCGAACCGTCCAATGAGAGCGTGCCGGACGCGGCCGACGCCGTACTCCCCGTGCAATCGAGCCGGATCGCGCGGCCGGCCCTCCCCTCGGCGCTCGACACCGGGCGGCCCGAGCCGGTGCCGCCCTCCGCCCCGAACGAAGACGCCCGTAGGCCTGCCACGGCCACGGGCGTCCGCTGTGTGGTGCTGCGCTGCTGACGGTTCCGTACGGAACCAGGTCGGACAGCCAACTCACGTACACAGCAAGGTGGTTCAGCCATGCCCATCGACCCCTTCACGGCGCTCAACGCCATGATCCGCGCCGAAGCCGCGCGCGTACGGCCCGCCGGGACCGGTGTCCCCGAGGACGGGGCGAACCCGGCCGAGGGCGAGGACGAGCGCGTACGGCAGCCGCGCCAGGACGACCGGCAGGCCGGCTAGGAGAGGAGCCGGGGCGGGCGCCTGAGAGCGCTCTCAGGCGCCCACCCCCGGCCCTGTTCGCGGCGCGGTCGGGCGCGCGGAGCGGCCAGGGTGGGGTTCGAGAGCGCTCCCACGGCTGCGACGTGATCACCCGCGGGGTTACGCGGGCGTCGCGCGCGCCAGCCCCAGGGCGTACTCGGGCCACCAGCGCCCCGCTCCCGGGCCGCCCCGGCAGGTGCCGTCCGACTCGCCGGGGCGCTTGATCCACAGGTAGGCGTCGATCAGCGCGTCCCCGGTGGCCGCCGTGGGCGGGGTGCCGAGGGCCCGGCCGGGCGGGTTGCACCAGTTGTCGGTGCCGGAGTAGGGGCCGTTGCCGTTGCGGCTGGTGTCGACGACGAAGTGCTTGCCGCCGAGCGCGGCCGACAGCCGGTGACCGTACTCGGCGCTGGACGCGTTCGTCTGGAACGAGGAGACGTTGAGCGAGAAGCCGTCCGCCTGCTCGACCCCCGCCTGCCGCAGCGGTTCGAGCAGAGTGGACTGGTCGGTGATCCAGCCGGAGTGCCCCGCGTCCAGGTACACCTTCGTCGCGGGCCCGCGCTTCAACTCCCTTACGGCGTAGGCGAGAAGCGACAGGCGCTCGGCTGACGGCGCGCCCGGGCAGCCGTTCACCAGGTGGGCGATCGCGTCCGGCTCGACGATCACGACGGCCGAACGGTCGCCGACGCCACGCCTGAACGCGTCCACCCACGTCCGGTAGGCGGCCGCGTCCTCGGCGCCGCCCCGCGACTCGCCGTCGCAGTCGCGGTAGGGGATGTTGTACGCGACGAGCACCGGGACCCGTCCGGCGCGCCCGGCGGCGCCGGTGAGGTCGCGCATTTGCTGCTCGACCCCTTCCGCGTGCGACCAGGTCGCCTGCGGCCGCAGCGAGATCCGCTCGATCAGCGCCGCGTCGGCGTCCCGGCCGGCCCGCCGGTACTCGGCGACCTGCTCGGCGGCCGGGCCCGCCGGGTTCACCCAATAGGGACCCGGGTACGGATCGGCGGGCGTCGGAACGGGCCCCGGGGCGGCGAACCCGAGGGAGAGCGCGGCGGCGAGCGCCGCGAGACCGTAGCGGATACGGGAGCGTGACCAGCCGGACATAGGACTCCAGGAATGCCGAACCCAACAATTCGGGAGATCTTGCCATCCGGATGCCGCCGAACGCCCGAACGCGGGGCCGTACGGGGGACGGGCGAGTACGGCGTGGGCTCGCCTCGCAGGGCCGGCCCCCACGCCTCCTGGCCGGTCAGCCCGCCTCGCGCAGGTGGAGGTGGCCGTCCCGTGGGTAGGGCGGCTCGGCCGGCAGGATCCGCTCGAAGCGGTAGCCGGTCTTCGCCGCCACGCGGCACGAGGCGAGGTTGTCGACCTGGTGGATCAGTTGGATGCGCCGGAGGCCGTCGCTCGCGAAAGCCTCGAACGCCCACGTTGAGAGCGCTTCCACGGCGCGGGGTGCCACGCCCTGCCCGCGCGCGTGAGCCATCACCCAGTAGCCGACCTCCGCGAGCTCGGGGCCGGTGGCCTCGGTCCACCTGAGGCTGATGTTGCCCAGCACGATGCCGCCCTGAGGCCCGAGTTGACCCGTCTCGCCCGCCCGGCCGGCCCGGCCCTCCTGACCCGCCCGACCCACTCGGGCCACCTGGCCCGTCTGATCCACGTGGGCCAGCAGGCCCGTTCGGTCCTCCCGGTCCTCCCGGTCCTCCCGGTCCACTCGATCCGCTTGCTCCGCTTGCTCCGCGCAGACGGCGAAGGAGAGGCGGGTCCCGTTCTCCATCCCCCGCCGCTGGATGTCGAGCCACCGCCGCGCGTCCTGAAGGTTCGCGATCGGTTTGGTGGTCCAGCGGGATATCTCGGGATCGCCGTAGGCCTCGATCACCGTCCCGGCGTCGTCCGCCCGCCAGGGCCTGAGCTCAAGCGCGCCCGACGCCGACGTCGCCGTCACCCGCAAGCTCCCCGCGATGTCCGTCATCTCCGTAATCCCCCTCAGCGACGTCCCCGTTTGAACCCGGCGCCGGGGGCCGTGCGAGGGCCCGCGCTGCCACCCCAAGCGTACGAAGGTGGTGTCGGCGGTTCGTCGCGGGACGCGACAGTCGTCAACTCGCCTATCTAGCAGGCGAGTTGGTGAAGTGGTCATCCCGTCAGGAGGTTGGCGACAGCGCGCTCGGTCCACACGCCCTCCGCGCCGGGGCACGCCGCCAGATACGCGGTCACCGCGCCCTCGTCCCAGGCGCCCGCTTCCATCAATCCCTCCGCCAAGTACCTGAGGTAGGCGGCGGAGGGTGCGGTCCAGTCCACCTCGTCCATGCGCCAGGGGGCGGTGAACGTGAGGACGGGCCGCCCGTCCAGCCGGCCGGTACGGACGAGGGTTTCGTAGCGTCCCTCGCCGAGGGCCGACCGCCCAGTGCTCAGGACGTCGCCGAGGTCCAGGTCCGCTCCGGGCTCCCGGTACATCTCCTGCGCCGCGATGTCAGCGAACTGACTGACCGTCACCAGATGGGCCCGCGCGTACACGAGCCCCTCCGCCCCCGGATCGTAGAAGGCCCGGCCGCCCCGCCACACGGGGGACCGGGTGGCGAAATAGAGCGCTCCCGGGAGTTCCACCGGCACCGACCGGGAGGGCGGCCGCCGGTCCCGGCACCCCGGGTAGGACCGGGCCGCCCCCGCCGGACGCCCGCCCTCGATGTAGTGGGCGAGCCGGTCGAGATGCATGTTGGAGCCGTACGAGGCGTACCAGACGAGCCCGTCCGATCCCGAGTCGCCGGAACCCGAGCCGTCCGTGCCGCCCCCACCTGTGCCGCCGGTGCCGCCCGGGATGCCCGGAAGGTGTTCAGGCGTGCTGTCGTTCACCGCAGTACCTCCGCCGCTCTTCGCCGCGCCTGCCGCATCCCGGCATTACTTCCGGAGTAATCGACCCCTGGCCCGCCTCCCGGCAGAGTTGGGGACATCGGGACCCGGGCGGCGCACTCCGGTCGGGTCCCGGGTTTCCGACCAGGAAGAACGTACTTCACGGAGGCTGATTTCCATGTCCGAGAACCGCTACGAGACCGCCGTCGCCCGCTACTTCGAGGCATGGAACGCCGACTCTGCCGAGGGCATCGCCAAGGCCGTCGCGGCCGGGTGGACCGAGGACGGGAGCTACACCGACCCGCTCGCGGAGGTCGCCGGACACGAAGGGGTCGCCGCCGTGATCACGGGGGCGCGGGCGCAGTTCCCGGGGTTCGAGTTCCGGCTGCTCGGCGCGGTCGACGGGAACCACGACATCGCCCGCTTCGGGTGGGAGCTGGTGTCGGTGGCCGACGGCTCCGCGCCCGTCGCCGGATTCGATGTAATCGCTCTCGCCGAGGACGGCCGGATCCGTTCCGTCGCCGGGTTCCTGGACCGCGTACCGGCTCCGGCTGCGGATATGGCTACGGCTACGGCATGAACGACTGAAGGTGCTTCGCCGTCTCCGGGTCGGCCGGCAGGAACGTCTCGATGGCCAGCTCGGAGACGGTGACGTCCATCGGTGTGTTGAACGTGGCGATGGTGGAAACGAAGGAGAGCACCGTGCCCGCGTGCTCGATGCGCAGGGGCAGTGCGAAGGGGAACGCGGGGTGGGCTCCCGCATCCCCCGGCTCCTGCGCGTCCGCCGGCACCGGGTGCGCGGCGACCTCCTCGTACAGCTCGCGCAAGGTGTCGCTGCGCAGCAACGCGATCTGCCGCTCCATCTGCTCCAGGAGGTGGCCGCGCCACTGCGCGAGATTGCGGATGCGCGGGGCGAGGCCCTCGGGGTGCAGGGTGAGCCGCATGGCGTTCACCGGAGGGTAGAGCAGATGCGGGGCCACGCCGTCGAGCAGCATCCCCATGCCACGGTTGGCGGCGAGCACGGTGTAGGTGGCGTCCACCATCAGCGCGGGGTAGGGGTCGTAGGCCTGGAGCAGCCGCTCCATCCCCTCGCGCAGGGAGCTCATCGACGGATCGTCGAACGGGGTCTGCGCGTAGTGCGGGGCGTAACCGGCCGCCAGGAGCAGCGCGTTGCGCTCGCGGACCGGTACGTCCAGGTGCTCGGCGAGCCGCAGGATCATCTCCTCGCTCGGGCGGGACCTGCCGGTCTCGACGAAGCTGATGTGCCGGGCCGACGAGTCGGCGCGCAGCGCGAGCTCCAGCTGGCTGATCCGGCGCTGCTCGCGCCAGCCGCGCAGCATCGGCCCGACTCCGGTCGGGAGTGCGGCAGTTGTCATACCTCAGACACTAACCCGCCCCTGTGGCAGTGCCTCGGCGGCGTTGCCCGAGCTCCGCTCCCGGCGAAGCCGCCGGCGCAGCGCCCAGCCCGCGAGGACCGCACCGGCCGCGATCGCGTACGCCGTCGTCGCCACCGGGAATCCCGGCGCGGCCCGGGCCGTCACATAGCAGGCCGCCCCCGCTCCCGCGACCGTGAGCCACTCCCAGCGCCCGTCGAGCGCCACCAGGGCGACCAGGAGCAGGGCGTACCAGGAGTAGCCCGGGGTGAGGAGCAGGAAGGCCGAACCGAGCAGCAACAGGGCTCCCGACCACGGGCGTTCGGGCCTTCCGCGCCGCAGGACGTGGACCGTCAGCGCGAGCAGCACGACGAGCGTCACCGGCAGGGACCAGCTCGGGGGCAGCGCGAGGCGCAGCAGCGCGAACCGACCGCGCGCGCCGGGATCGTCGTACCCCTCCTCCTCGGTGTAGCCGCCGAGGTAGCCGAACACGGAGGAGTGCGAGGCGAGCACATAGGGGAGGTAGGAGAGCGCGATCAGGCCCGCCGTCGAGAGCACCACGGTGACCGGCCGCCGTCGCAGCACGGCGGGCAGCACCACGGCGGGCAGCATCTTGACCGCGACGCCGGCGCCGATCAGAGCCCCGCCCAGCGCGGCACGCCGTCGGCTGATCGCGCTCCCAGGGCCGTTCCCAGCCGCCAGCGCGCCGAGCCCCGCGACCGTCAACAGGACTGCCAGGACGTCGACATGGGCGTTGTTGACCGCCTCCACGGGCAGGGCGGGACACCACGCCCAGTACGCGGCGCCCGACACCGAGCCCGGCTCCCCGTCCGGGCCCCGCCGCCGCAGCAGACGCACCAGGACGAGCGTGGTGCCCACAGCGCACAGCGCGCCGCCGATCTGGAGCGGCTTGATACGGGCGGCGCCGGGCGAGATCTCGTCCACCAGAAGGAAGTACGCCTCGGCGACCGGCGGGTAAATGGTGTGCACCGAGGGCCTGTTGAGGCGGGTGCAGCCGCCGTCCACCCGGGCGTGGTCGGGGAGCGCGCACTGCGCCGGATCCGTCGGGAACAGCCAGGGGTCGCGCAGCCCGGCCAGCTCGCGGTCGCGCGGCGCATGGTCGTAGGGCGAGATCCCGGCCGCCTGCACCCGGCCGTCCCAGGCGTACCGGTAGGAGTCGGTGCTGGTGCGCGGGGGAGCGAGCAGTCCCGTCGAGGCGACGGCGATGCCGCCCGCCACGATCAGCGCGGCACGTCTGCGCACCGGAACCGTGCGCAGCGACCAGGCGGCCGCGGCGAACAGCAGCCAGGAGGCCGCGTACCACCAGGAGAGCCCGCCCGGGTCGGTGTTGTAACCGTCATGCAGGACGGTGAGAGCGAGTACCGCGGTGAGAGCGGCGAGCAGGGCGGAGGTGCGAACGGTGGATCCATGAGTCACCCCGTGAGCCTCCCAGCTCCGGGCCGCTCAGGGCGGCAGGCCGCCCCCGCCGTCCGCGAACCGTAAGGTTCGGCGTGGCCGCGGGGGCGGCCCGGAGCATTACTTCCAGCCGCCGTACGGAACGGTCAGAAGCTCCATTCCATGTCCGGCCGGATCCGGGAAATACACCCCGCGCCCGCCGTCGTTGTGGTTGATCTCATTCGGGTGCTGCTGATGCGGATCGGCGAAGAACGGGAGCTTCATCGACTTGATCCGCTCGAATGCCGCGTCGAATTCCTCCTCGGACACGAGGAACGCGTAATGCTGCGGTGTGATCTCGGTTCCCTCGGGTGCCGTCGCGAAATCGAGAGTGACGCCATTGCTGGTCGAGACGGGGATGAACGGGCCCCATTGCTTCCCGACCTCAAGACCCAGGATTTCTCCGAGGAATTCGGCGGAAACCCGATTGTCGCGGGCGAAGATGATCGTGTGATTCAACTGTACTGACACGGTGGAATGCCTCCAACGGGCATCTCACAGACACCTCCATGTCTCACCCGGCCGGTGACCGACACGCGATGCTGCCCGAAGATCCTAACCGGATGTCCGCAGCCTGTCACGGTATTAATCGCGTCATCGCATTCCCTTGCCGGACGCCGGCGTTCGAGAACCGTAAGGTGTCCAACCGCCCGGAACGGGGGCGGGTCGCGGTGGGATGGGGACATGAAGCCACGACTCCCCGCGGTGCGGCCGCCCACCTTCCGGGGCCGACTGCACGACGCCCGCACGGCGACCTCGATCGGCCGCTGGCTGGGCGCCGCGATCGCGGTCTGCTTCGGCACCGGACTCGTCAGCCACTACCTCCAGCACCCGCCAGGCTGGCTGGCCGACGAGCTGCCCAGCAGGCCCCTGTGGGGCTACCGGCTCACCCAGGGCCTGCACGTGGCGACGGGCATCGCCGCGATCCCGCTGCTCCTCGCCAAGCTGTGGACGGTGTACCCGAGGCTGTTCGCCTGGCCTCCGGTGCGTTCCGTGCGCCACGCCCTGGAGCGGCTCTCGGTCGCGGTCCTCGTCGCCGGCGCGGTCTTCGAACTGTTCACAGGGCTCCTCAACACCGTGCAGTGGTACCCCTGGCCGTTCTCGTTCGTGCCCGTGCACTTCGCCGTGGCCTGGCTGCTCGCCGGCGCGCTGCTGCTGCACATCGCCGTCAAGTACCCGCAGATCAGGGCACATTGGGGTCGTGCGTCAGCCGGAACTCTGGCCCTTCCCGCAGGTGACGGGCCCGACCGGCGCTCGCTCCTGACCGGGGTGGCGGCCGCCGTGGGCGCGGTCACCCTCACGACCGTCGGCCAGTCCCTCACCCCGCTCAAGGCCCTCGACCTGCTCGCCCCGCGCCACCCCGACCACGGACCCGAAGGGCTCCCGGTCAACCGGACCGCCGTGGCGGCCGGAGTGGCCCAAGTCGACCTCTCCGTCTACCGGTTGAGGGTGGACGGGCCGAACCCTTACACCCTCACCCTCGATGAACTCGCCGCCCTCACCCAGTACGAATCCGTCCTGCCCATCGCCTGCGTCGAGGGCTGGAGCAAGTCCGCCCACTGGACCGGCGTGCGCATGACCGATCTGCTGCGCCGGGCCGGGGCGCCACCGGACGCACGGGTGCGGGTGGTGTCCCTTGAGCGGTACGGCGCGTACCGCGTGATGGAGATGGGCCGCGAGTACGCCCACGACCCGTCGACCCTGCTCGCTCTCAAGCTCAACGGGCGCGTCCTGACGCCGGATCACGGCTACCCGGCCCGCGTCATCGCGCCGAACCGCCCCGGTGTCCTGCAGACCAAGTGGGTCACCCGGCTGGAGGTGCTGTGATGCGTACGCTGCTAGGCGCGGCGGGGCTCGCGCTCATGGCGTTCGGCGGGCTGCTGCTCTGGGGCCAGAGCACGCACTGGGATGTGCTGATCTGGCTGGCCGGGGCCGTCGTCCTGCACGACGGGGTGATCGCGCCGCTGGTCCTCGCCGCAGGCCTGCTGCTCGGCGGCCTGAAGAAGCGCGGCCTGCTGCGCGGGGCGCTGCTCTCCATGGGCTGCCTCACCCTGATCGCGCTCCCGCTCCTGCTCCGCCCGCTCCCGACGGCCAACTCCTCGGTGCTGCCGCTCAACTACGTGCGGGGTCTGCTGGTCTCCCTGGCCGTGGTGGCCGTCGTCGCGGTGCTGACGGGTGTGGCGCGTTGGGGGCGGGGCAGCCTGAACAGCCGCCACCAGAAACGGAGTTGATGAGCGAGGCCGCCCGAGCGGCGCTCCTGCTCAGTCCGTGTCCCGGTCCGCGTCCCCCCTCGGCTTCGCCGCCTCCCACACGCTCTGGAACGCCAGCCGCAGACAGGCCGCGAGCGCGGGGTGCTCGATGTACAGGGCGGTCGTCGCGCCCGTCCCCGCGACCGGGTCCGGCATGTCGCACAGCACCAACGAGGCGTCGGCGATGACCAGTTTGAGCGGCAAGTGCTGCGCGAAGCGGGCTTCCTCGCCCGCCTCGGCGAAGCGGCGCACGTTCTCCAGGACCTCCTCGTCGGCCAGCGCGTCGTGCGTGTACACGGCCCGTACCGTGCCCTTGTCCCGGCGCAGCCGGCGGGTCGCCTTGATGCCGCTCGTGTTGGCGGCCGGGGCGACGAACGGCGGCATGCAGAACGTGAGGAGTTCGGATTCGGCCTGCTCCTGGATGTCGGCGAAGCGCTCGGCGATCTGCCGCTGGTCGCGCAGCACCTCGATGTAGTCGAGGGGATCGGTATGCGCACGGCCGTCCGCCCAGAGGGGGAGCAGCATCGAGGTGAGTCCTGCCGAGACCTTCTCCAGCCGTTCCAGGGACTCCCTTTGACGGTTCATCAGGCGGGTGAGCGCGAGCTCCGGAGCGACCGCCGTGAACGTGGCGACCCGGCCCCGGTGAGCCACCGCCAACTGGGCGCGCACCAGCCCGTCGAGGACGTCGTAAATGCGCTGCCGGGGCACCTCCGCCTCCCGCGCCACCTGCGCGGCGGTGTAGGAGTCACGCCTGACGAGGGCGAGATAGACCCGTGCCTCGTAGCGGGACAGGCCCAGCTCCACGAGGTCGTTGACCGACCCCTCATCCGGCTCCATACGCATCCCCGTCCGGCTCCATGTGCGTCTTCCCTCGGCAAGCTGCCCGCCACCGTATACACGTACACCCGGCTCCGGGCAGCCCCGTGATCCTCGGGAACGCGGCCGCCCGCCCCCTTGGTGATCCATCCCCTTTCGAGGGAAAGGCTTTGCCTCGGGCTTGCCTAACGCTGTTGTCGCCCCCGTCGGCCGTCGCTACCTTCGTCCCTGCCACCACTTGAGCGGGTGGCAGTCTCCGCGAGGTGCCACCGTCCCGCACTGATCCCGCAAAGCCGCACCGCTGATCATGTGCACCCACGTACCGCCGCACGTGCCGCGCCCGCACCGCCGATCGCACCACACGCGTACCGCCGATCGCCCTGCACGCACCCGCCGATCGCATCGCACGCGTACCGCTGATCGCTCAGCACGCGCACCGCTGAGCACATCGCACCCGTACCGCTGAGCGCTTCGCACCCGTACCGCCGAACACATGGCACGCGCACCGCCGATCGCATCGCACACGTACTGCCGAACGCGCCGGATCCGCTCCGCCGAACACCCTCGTCCCGGCACCTCCGCTCGCCCCGATCCGGCGAACCAACCCCCCATGGAGGGCAGTTCCTTGTACTCGAAGAGACCCTTCGGCCTCCCCGGATTCACCCGCAGGGCCGCCACCGCCGCGCTGTCCGCCGCGGCACTGGTCACCGGCGGACTCATCGCCGTCGCCCCGTCCGTCGCCGCGGCCACCGACGGCGCGAACGCCCAGCCCGCCAACGTCCAGCGCCTGTGTGCCCAGCCCGCCAAGGCCGGCATGATGTCCTGCCTGGCCCTGGCCCGCACCGACGTGCAGCATCACCTCGGCATATCCCCGGCCGCGGCTCCCTCCGGCTACGGCCCCACCGACCTGCAGAGCGCGTACGCCCTGTCGTCGAGTGCGGGTGCCGGTGCGACCGTGGCGATCGTGGACGCGCAGGACGACCCGAACGCCGAGTCGGACCTGGCGACGTACCGCTCCCAGTACGGGCTGCCCGCGTGCACCACCGCCAACGGCTGCTTCAAGAAGGCCGACCAGAACGGCGGCACCAACTACCCGACGGCGGACGCGGGTTGGGCCGGTGAGATCTCTCTCGACGTCGACATGGTCAGTGCCGTCTGCCCGCAGTGCCACATCCTGCTCGTCGAGGCGAACTCGGCGAACATGGACGACCTCGGTGCCGCGGTGAACCGCGCGGTGACGATGGGCGCCAAGTACGTCTCCAACAGCTACGGCGGCAGCGAGGACTCGACCGACCCCAGCTCGGACGCCTCCTACTTCAACCACCCGGGCGTCGCCATCACCGTGTCCTCCGGTGACAGCGGCTACGGCGTCGAATACCCCGCCGCCTCCCAGTACGTGACCTCCGTCGGCGGCACCTCGCTCAGCCGCGCCAGCACCACGCGCGGCTGGTCCGAGTCGGTCTGGGGCTCCAGCTCCGGCGGCGAGGGCGCGGGCTCCGGCTGCTCGGCGTACGACCCCAAGCCGTCCTGGCAGAAGGACACCGGCTGCGCCAAGCGCACCGTCGCCGACGTCTCCGCGGTCGCCGACCCCAACACCGGCCTCGCGGTCTACGACAGCTACCAGGCCACCGGCTGGAACGTGTACGGCGGCACCAGCGCCTCCTCGCCGATCATCGCCAGTGTGTACGCGCTGGCCGGCACCCCCGCCGCGAACACCAACCCGGCGTCCTACCCGTACGCCCACACCTCCTCGCTCAACGACGTCACCTCCGGCGCCAACGGCAGCTGCAGCCCGGCCTACCTGTGCAAGGCGGCCGCCGGCTACGACGGCCCGACCGGCCTCGGCACCCCGAACGGCACGGCGGCCTTCACCGGCGGCACCAGCACCGGCAACACCGTGTCGGTGACCAACCCGGGCAACCAGTCGACGCAGGTCAACACCCCGGTCTCGCTCCAGATCCAGGCCACCGACTCCAGCAGCGGCCAGTCGCTGACCTACAGCGCCACCGGCCTCCCGGCCGGCCTCTCCATCAACGCCTCGACCGGCCTCATCTCGGGCACGCCGACCGCCGCCGGATCCTCCAACGTCACCGTGACCGCCAAGGACTCCACCAACGCCAGCGGCTCGACGTCCTTCACCTGGACCGTGACCACGTCGGGCGGCGGCTGCACCGCGTCCCAGCTGCTCGGCAACCCCGGCTTCGAGACCGGCAGCGCCGCTCCCTGGTCCGCGACCTCGGGCGTCGTCGACAACTCCAGCGGCGAGGCCGCGCACTCCGGCTCGTGGAAGGCATGGCTCGACGGGTACGGCTCCAGCCACACCGACTCGCTGTCCCAGACGGTGAGCATCCCGGCCGGCTGCCACGCCACCCTCAGCTACTACCTGCACATCGACACCAAGGAGACGACGACCACCACCGCCTACGACAAGCTGACGGTGACGGCCGGTTCGACCACTCTGGCGAGCTACTCCAACCTCAACAAGAACACCGGCTTCGCGCAGAAGTCCTTCGACCTCTCCTCGTACGCGGGGCAGACGGTGACCCTCAAGTTCAACGGTGTGGAGGACAGCAGCCTGGCCACGTCGTTCGTCATCGACGACACGGCGGTCAACGTCAGCTGACCTGAACGCCCCTGGGGCGGGGCGGGGTTCACTCCCCGCTCCGCCCCTTCGCACGTCGCGCGGCGGTAGGTGACTAGCCGCGCCGCAGAGCCACGAACGTGCGGCCCGCCGAGGTCCAGCGCCCGGCCGCACGCCAGCCCAGGGGGCGGGCGCAGGACAGCAGCGCGTTCGTACCGAGCCTCGCCCAGGGGAAGTCGCCGCCCGCCGCGCCGTGCGCGTCGGAGACCCTGACCCGGAGCCGCTCGTCGATCTCGTACGGGGCCGTCTCCACCATCAACAGGCCCTCAGGGGCGACTAGTTGGGCCACCCGGTCGAGCAGCTTCGCCGGGTCGCCTCCGATGCCCACGTTTCCGTCCATGAGCAGCGCGGTGTCCCAGCGTCCCTCGCCCGGCAGCCGGTCGAAGACCGAGCGGCACAGCGCGCTGCCACCCCAGTCGCGCGTGTGGCGGACCGCTTCGGGGCTCACGTCGACGCCCAGGGCCGCGACCCCGTCGGCGGCGAGCGCGGCCACCAGGCGGCCGGGCCCGCAGCCGATGTCCAGGACCGTGCCCCGGCAGCGGCGCAGCACGGTGCGGTCCGCCAAGTCCGGCTCCGCACACCAGCGTTCGACCTCGAGCGGCAGCAGCCAGCCGTCGGGTCTGCGCAGGAACAGCGGACCGCGCCCGGAGCGCAGGGCGTCGGTGTAGGGGTCGGCGTGCCAGGCGGCCGGCGCCGCGGCCGTGACCGAGAGCGCTCTCACCATGCGCGCTGCCCGGACGCCAGGGGCTCGCCCTGGGGGGATGCGGCCGTTGTCCGGGGTCCGCTCTGGGTGGACGCGGCCACGGACCCCACGGGCTCCACAGGCTCCACAGACCCCACGGGCTCCACGGACCCCACGGACCCTACGGGCTCCACGGGCCCCACGGGCTCCAGCGGTTGAGAGGCGGAGCCGGCAGTCATCGGGCGGCCCACATCGAGGGAGCGGGCGAACCTGCCGTGCGGGGCCTCGGCCGCGACCAGCCGGGCGTCCCGCGCGGTGTCCACATCCCGCAGCCACGCCAGCTCCCGCACCGCGAGCCCGGCGTCCGAAAGGCGCTGCCGCTGGACGCGCCCGGTCTCGGACACCGACATCGGCACCCCGAGCAGCAGTGCGGGGTCGGGGTCGGTCAGGCCGAGCGCCCAGAACCCGCCGTCCTCGGCCGGCCCGAACCACGCCTCCCCGGGCCGGGGATCGACGAGCGCGGGAGCGAGCAGCGCCGGGCTCACCTGCGGGGTGTCCATGCCGATCAGCAGCGCGGGTCCGGAGCACGCCGCGAACGCCGCCGCGATCCGTTCGTCCAGACCCCCCGCGCACTGCGGCAGCACCTCGATGCCGGGCGGCAGCCACGGCCCCGGCTCACCATCGAGAACCAGCAGCCTTCTGCGTACGGGAGTGGCGAGCGCCGCGTCGAGCGTGTCGGCGAGCGAGGCCTCGGCGATACGGGCCGCCTCCTCGGGGGTGTAGGGCGGGGTGAGCCGCGTCTTGACCCGGCCGGGCACCGGCGCCTTCGCCAGGACGATCAGCGTCGTCCCCGAGGTGCGCCCGTCCACCGCCGCGCTCATCGCGCGCCCGCCGGCACGCGCTCCGCCACCGGCGGCTCGGCCAGCACCTTGCGCATGTCGCGCACCGCGTGCCAGGTGCCCCGCCAGGTCCCGGTGACCTTGGACTTCCCGGTGCGCGGCAGATACGGCACGTCGTACTCGGCCACCCGCCACCCCGCGTCGGCCGCGCGCACCACCATCTGGAGCGGGTAGCCGCTGCGCCGGTCGGTGAGGCCGAGCCCGAGCAGCGCCTCCCGGCGCGCGGCCCGCAGCGGGCCCAGGTCGTGCAGGCGGAGCCCGGTGCGCCGCCGCAGCATCCGCGCGAGCGCGAGGTTCCCGGCCCGCGCGTGCGGCGGCCAGGCGCCGGGGCCCTGCGGCCGCCGCCGGCCGAGCACCAGGTCGGCGGTGCCGGACGCCACCTCCCGCACGTAGCGGACCAGCTCGGCCGGATCGAGGGAGGCGTCGCAGTCGCAGAAGCAGACGTACTCGGCCTCGGCGGCGAGCAGCCCGGCGTGACAGGCCGCGCCGAAGCCCCGGCGGGGCTCGTGCACGACGGTCGCGCCGAGAGAGCGCGCCACTTCGGGTGAACCGTCCGACGATCCGTTGTCGACCACGACGGCCCGCCAGCCGTCCGGGATCCGGGCCAGCACCCAGGGCAGCGCCTCGGCCTCGTCGAGGCAGGGCAGCACGACATCCGCGACCACCCCGCGCGGCGCGGAAGGGGGAGTGGGAGGAGGAGTGGGAGGCGGCGAGGCGGGGGTGGTGGAGGGGGATTCAGTCACGCCCTCACCGTACGAATCCAAACCGGGCAAAACGGATATCGGGTTCTTACGAAACGCGGACATCGCCCGGTCGAGGCCCACCCGGCGCAGACGGACGCCTCCCAGCGGTGCGAGGGTGGATGCCATGCACAGCACCGAGAGCCGCATCCTGGTCGTCGACGACGACCCGACCGTAGCCGAGGTCGTCACCGGCTACCTGGAACGCGCGGGCCACACCGTCGACCTCGCCGCCGACGGCCCCGCCGCTCTGCGCGCGGCGGCCGCGCGCCGCCCGGACCTCGTGGTTCTCGATCTGATGCTGCCCGGCATGGACGGCCTGGAGGTCTGCCGCCGACTGCGCGCCGCGGCCCCGGTGCCCGTGATCATGCTGACCGCGCGGGGCGACGAGGACGACCGCATCCTCGGCCTGGAGATAGGTGCCGACGACTATGTGACCAAGCCCTTCAGCCCGCGCGAACTCGTTCTGCGCGTCGAGTCCGTACTGCGCCGGGCCCGCTCCGCCACCGCACGGCCGGGGCCGCCCGTCTCCCGCTCGGGCATCACCCTCGACCCCGCCGCCCGCACCGCCGCGAAGGGCGGTCGTGAACTCGCCCTGACGCTCAGGGAGTTCGACCTCCTGGCCTACCTCCTGGCCCGCCCCGGCGAGGCCATCACCCGGGAGCGGCTGATGCACGAGGTGTGGGGCTGGGAGTTCGGCGACCTGTCCACGGTCACGGTCCACGTCCGCCGCCTGCGCGGCAAGATCGAATCCGACCCGGCCAAACCGGCCCTGATCCGCACGGTATGGGGAGTCGGCTACCGCTTCGAGGCGGATGTGGATGCGGAGGCGGGGCCGGGGTCGGGCGTGGGCCTGAGCGAGGGTGCGGCGGCCGGGGATGCGGAGGCGGTAGCGGGCATGGGGGCGGCCGAGGGCATGGTGGGGGTGGTCGCGGGCGCGTCGAGGGGTGCCGGGCCGAGGGGTGTCGCGCCGAGTGACGCCGGGTCGAGCGGGGTGGGGCCGAACGACGTGGGGCCAAGTGGTGCCGGGTCGAGGGGTGCCGGGTCGTTCGAGGCCGGTTCGAATGCTGTCGGGCTCAACGGTGGCGGGCCGAGGAGTGCGGGGCCCAACGATGGCGGGTCGAGGGGTGCCGGGTCGGACGCCCGCGTGCGTCACGGAGCCGACCATGGGTGACATCCTCCTCATCGCGCTGTACGCCTTCCTCGGCGCGGCGGCCGCGGGCCTCGGCGGGGCGCTGGCCCTGCGACTGCTTCGCCATCGCTCGCTCACCGCCTCCGTGGCCGTCGTCGCGGCCGTGGCGGTCCTCGCGATGCTGGCCGGCACGCTCGCCGTGGCCTGGGCGATGCTCCTGAACTCCCACGACCTGACCGTGGTGACCGTCGTCGTCGCCATGGCCGCAGTCGCCTCGCTGGGGACCGCGCTGCTGCTCGGCCGACGCGTCGTGGCCAGCAGCCACCGTCTCGCGCTGGCCACCCGCTCGTTCGGCGACGGCGGTAGCTTCGACGCCCCGGCCGGGCCCGCAACCGCCGAACTGGCCGCACTGAGCCGGGAGTTGGCGGCCACCAGCGCCAAGCTGACCGAGTCCCGCGAACGGGAGCGCGCGCTGGAAACCTCGCGTCGCGAACTCGTGGCCTGGATCTCGCACGACCTGCGCACCCCGCTCGCCGGGCTCCGCGCGATGGCCGAGGCCCTGGAAGACGGCATGGCCAAGGACCCCGACCGTTACTTCCGCCAGATCAGGACCGAGGTCGAACGCCTCAACTCCATGGTGGGCGACCTCTTCGAACTCTCCCGCATCCACGCGGGAGCGCTCTCGCTCAACCCCGCCCGAATGTCCGTCCACGACCTCATCGGTGACGCACTGGCCGGCGCGGATCCGCTGGCCCGCGAACACGGAGTACGCCTCGTGGGTGAGCGCGTCGACGCGGTGCCCGTCGAGGTGGACGGCAAGGAGATGACGCGAGTCCTCGCCAACCTGCTGGTCAACGCCATCCGGCACACCCCGGCCGACGGCACCGTCGCGGTGGCCGCCGAGGGCTGCGAGGGCGCGGTCACGCTCTCCGTCACGGACGGCTGCGGAGGCATCCCCGACGACGATCTGCCCCGCGTCTTCGACACCGGCTGGCGCGGCACCGAGGCGCGCACTCCGCCCGGCGGAGCCGGCCTCGGCCTCGCGATCGTCCGCGGCATAGTCGAGGCCCACTCCGGCCGCGCCGAAGTACGCAACGTGGCAGGCGGCTGCCGCTTCGAACTGACCCTCCCCGCCGCGAGCGCCCGGAGCTGACCCCACCGGGGGTTAACCCCACCCCCAGGACGCCGGGGCGCTCCAGTGCACAGGAACCTGTGCGCAGACGAGTGTGTACGCATGGCCCAGACAACCCGCGCCACCGAGTTCCTGGAGCTCGCCGCGCTCAAGGCGCTGGCGCAGCCCCGGCGCCAGCAGATCCTTCAGGAACTCGCCCTCGGCGGCCCCGCCACCGCGGCCATCCTGGCCCGCAGCCTCGGCCTGAACACCGGCGCCACCAGCTACCACCTGCGCGAACTCGCCCGGTACGGATTCGTCGAGGACGCCGAGGGGGAGAGCCCTCGGCGGGAGCGGTGGTGGCGGGCCATCCCGGCCGACCGGCGGTTTCCGCCGCGCAGCCGTCAGACGCCCGAGGTGCGGCTCGTCATGGACGAGCTCAACCACCACGCGTACGCGGCCGACCTCGAACTCTTCGAGCGCCTCCAACGGGCCTCCACCACCGCCGACTTCGCCTACTCGCGCAGCGAGATCACGCTCACCGAAGCCGAACTCGGCGCGTTCTTCGAGGAGTACATCGCCCTCCTCAACCGCTACAAGCGCACTCCGGACCAGACACCGCCGGGCGCCCGCACCGTACACACCCGACTGATGGCCTTCCCGGCCCCGCAGAACCCCGAGGACGCGTCATGATGCTGCGTTACGCCCTGCAGAGCATCCGGCACCGGAAGGGCGGATTCCTTGGCGCCTTCACCGCCCTGATGTGCGCGGCAGCCCTGATCACCGCCTGTGGCACCCTCCTCGAAACCGGCCTGCGCGGCAGGATCGCCCCCGAGCGCTACGCCGCCGCACCGCTGATCGTCTCCGCGGACCAGGATGTCCACCAGACCACGGTCGAGAAGAAGAAGGGCAGGACCAGGGTCAAGCACAAAGCGAAACCGGTGGCCGAACGCGCCTGGCTCCCCGAGAGCACCCTCTCATCCGTCCGAGCGGTCCCCGGCGTCAAAACCGCGATACCTGAACTCACCTTCCTGGCACGCGTGTTGATCCCGTCGGGTGCGTCGGGTGCGTCGGGTGCATCGGGTGCATCGGGTGCATCGGACGCGTCCGGCGCGTCGAGGCCGGCGGGCGCAGCGGGCGCGGCGAGCCCGACTGGTGTGCCGGACGGGCTTCGGCCCGACGCTGCGGGCCCCTCCTACGGACACAGCTGGGACTCCGCGCCCCTCACCCCCTTCAAGCTCGCGCAGGGTCGTGCCCCCAGCGCCGCCACGGACCTCGTCATCGACCAGGGGCTCGCGACGCGTGCCGGCCTCGCCGTCGGCGACCGGCTCATGGTGCAGTCGACCCAGTCCCCGCGTACCTACACCGTCACGGGTATCGCCACCCCGGCCGGCGGCCGGCTCCAGCAGCAGACCTCCCTCTTCTTCTCCACCGCCGAAGCGACCCGGCTCGCCGCCCGGCCCGGCCGGATCACCGCCATCGGCGTCACTCCTGAAACCGGCACCAGCCAGGGGCAGTTGGCGGAGGCGGTCCGCAAGGCGCTAGCCGGTGGCTCGGCCCAGGTGTCAACGGGGGATGCCCGTGGGCCGGTGGAGTTCCTGGACGCGGCCGGAGCCAGGGTCAAGCTGATTTCCCTGGGCGGTGCCATCGGCGGGACCGCCCTCCTGGTCGCCCTCCTCGTCGTCGTCGGCACGTTCGCGCTCTCCATCCAGCAGCGCCACCGTGAACTGGCCCTGCTGCGCGCGATCGCCGCCACCCCGAAGCAGATGCGCCGGCTGATCGGCCGCGAGGCGCTGCTCGTGGGGGCGGTCGCCGGGGCGCTCGGTTCGCTCGCCGGACTGCCGCTCGGCGCCTGGCTGCACAGCAGATTCGTGGAGATGGGCGCCGTCCCCGCCACGCTCGAACGCGCCGTCAGTGTCTTCCCGATGGCTGCCGCCGTCGCGGCGACCCTGCTCGCCGCCTGGGGTGCGGCCCGTATCTCCGCCCGCCGTATCTCGCGCATCCGGCCGGCCGAGGCGATGGCCGAATCCGCGGTCGAGCGCCGTCCGGCCCGGGGCCGGATCATCGCGGGTCTCGCGGCGCTCGCCGCAGGCGGCGTACTCGTCGCCGTGCTGTCCGTGCTGCGCACGGAGGCAGCCTCAACCCCCGTGATGTTCCTGTCAGTTGTCGTCCTCTCCGTGGCCGTCTCGCTGCTCGGACCGGTCGTGGTCAAGGCCGCGGCGACGCTGCTCTCGGGCCCGCTTGGCATCAGCGGGCCCGGCGGCCGGCTGGCCACCGCAAATCTGCGTGGCAACGCCGCCCGTATGGCCGCGGCGGCCACCCCTCTCGCTCTGCTGATCGGCATGACGTGCACCGTCCTGTTCGTCCAGCCCACCCTCGGCGACGCCGCCCGCGCCCAGACCCGCGACGGCATTCGCGCCGACTGGGTGCTCGTGGCCCAGGGCCCGGGCGTTCCGGAGGACGCGGCGCGCAGGGTCCGTACGGATCCCGGTGTCGCCGCTGCCACCGAGATCGTCCACAGCTCGGTCCGCGTCGGCCTCGACAAGTACGCGGCCCAGGGCGTCACTCCGGGCGGCCTGGCCCGTACCTGGAACCCCGACGTCACGAGCGGCAGCATCGACCGCTTCAGCGCGGACAACGCGACCGACGCCCGCGCCGTCGCGGTCAGCCAACTCGCCGCCGACCAACTGGGCCTCCACCCCGGCAGCCCGCTCCGCCTCACCCTCGGTGACGGCACCCCGGCCACGCTCACCGTCGCCGCCGTATATGCCCGCGGGCTCGGCTTCGGCGACATCACTCTCCCGCACGACCTTCTCGCACGCCACATGGACAACCCCCTCGCGTCTGCTGTCCTCGTCTCTCTGGACCAGTCAGGCCCGTCCGTTACTCACAGTGAACTCGCTGGCGCCGTCCGGGAGTTCCCCGGCGTATCCGTCGTCACCCGTTCGAGTGTCGACGGGATCCAGGCTGACAAGCAGCGGAGCAACGCCGAGGTCAACTACCTCGCGATGGGTCTGGTCCTGGCCTTCACCGCGATCGCGGTGGTCAACACCCTGGCGATGTCCGTGTTCGAACGCGTCCGCGAGTTCGCGATGCTGCGGCTCGCCGGTGCGACCCGCCGACAGGTCCTGCGCATGCTCCGGATCGAGGCCCTGGCTGTCCTGTCGATCGCGGCGGCGCTCGGCACCGGGATCTCGCTCGCCGTCCTGATCGCGTTCAGCCTGGGCATGACGGGAAGTGCGGCCCCCACCGTGGTGCCCCTCGGTTACGCCACGGTGGTCGGGGTCGCCGCGCTGCTGGCACTCGTAGCCACCGCCCTGCCCGGCCGCCTCGCGCTCAAGCCCCCTCCGGCGGAGGTGGCCACCGCCAAGCAGTAGCCCCCCTCCGGCGGAGGGGGGCCATCGCCAAGCAGTGGCCCCCCGATGGAGGTGGCCATCGCCAAGCAGTGGCCCCCCGACGGAGACGGCCACCGCCAAGCAGTAGCTCACCTACTAGGCACCGTCAGCCGCGAACTCCGCCATTCCCTCGGCGAAGCCGACCGCCGGCTTCCACCCCAGCTCCCGCCGCAACCGCGCCGAGTCCGCCGTGATGTGCCGTACGTCCCCGAGCCGGTACTCGCCCGTCACCACCGGCTCGGGGCCGCCGTGTGCCGACGCCAGCGCGCACGCCATCTCGCCCACCGTGTGAGGGGTTCCGCTGCCCGTGTTGTATGCGGTGAGCGCCCCGGCCGGGCGGCCCGAGAGCGCTTCCAGGGCCACCACGTTCGCTCCCGCCACATCGCGTACGTGCACGAAGTCCCTGCGCTGGCGGCCGTCTTCGAAGACGCGCGGCGCTTCGCCCCGCGCCAGTGACGAACGGAAGAACGAGGCCACCCCCGCGTAGGGCGTATCGCGCGGCATCCCAGGCCCGTACACATTGTGGTAGCGCAGCGACACCGCCCGTCCGCCGGTCGCCCGCGCCCACGCGGCGGCCAGGTGCTCCTGTGCGAGCTTCGTGGTGGCATACACATTGCGAGGGTCGACCGGCGCGTCTTCCGCGACCAGCCCGGGGATCAACTCGGCCGAACAGCAGGGGCATTGAGGTTCGAAGCGGCCGCCGTCCAGCCATTCGACCGGACGAGGCCCGGGACGCACGATGCCGTGCTCGGCACACTCGTAGCGACCCTCCCCGTAGACCACCATCGACCCGGCGAGCGCCAGATCGCGCACCCCCGCGTCGGCCATCGCCGTCAGCAGCACCGCGGTGCCGAGGTCGTTGCAGCCCACATACTCGGCCGCGTCGGCGAATCCGGTGCCCAGACCGACCATCGCCGCCTGATGGCACACCGCGTCGACCCCGCGCAGTGCCTCCGCGACGACTTCCGGATTGCGGACGTCGTCCTCCGGGCGCACAGCCCGGTCCAGGACGACCGGCTCATGGCCGTGGGTAGCAAGGGCTGTGACAATGTGCGAGCCGATGAAGCCCGCGCCTCCCGTGACAAGTACACGCATAGGGGAGACGCTACGGACGCGGAGTCTCTCCGTCACCACTCCACCCCGTCATGTCACCACCCCGTAAGGAGTATTCGGACATGCCTGTTGAGCCGTTGTCGCAGAAGGACATCGAGGACCGGCTGCGCGAACTGCCCGGCTGGTCGCTTTCGGACGATCATGACCGGATCTCCCGCAGCTACCGGCTGGCCGGGCATTTCGCGGCGGCGGCCATGGTCGTTCACGTCGCTCGGATCCAGGATGAGCTCGACCACCACTCCGACCTCACCCTCGGTTACAACACGGTCGCTCTGTCCGTGAACACGCACGACGCGGGCGGCGCGCTCACCGAGCGCGACTTCCAACTCGCCCACCGAGTAGAGGAGATCGCCTCCGCTCATGGCGCGGGGTGACCCTGACGCTGTCACGGGCGAGAGCGCTCTCACGGGCGAGACCTCACGGGTAGGGGTAGGCGGTCGGCCCCTGCCCGTGAGAGCGCTCTTCGACGGGCTTGTCGGGCGCGTGGTGCGCCGGGCTGCGGCAGGGCTGCCGGGCCGGGCTCCGGCCGAGGTGGGGGTAGAGCAGCGTCGGCGTTCCCGCGATCGGCGGCGATCTCGAAGGGGCCGGCATCAGCGCCCGGAGTCAACGCCCGGCACGTAGAGGGAGCGGCTCGCGGGGCCTCTCCGGTCGGCCCGACCGCCATCGAACCGGGGGCCGTTTCAACCCCCTTACGAACGGCCCGGGTTCCTTCACGAACGGCCCGCAATCCTCCGCGTAACGCCTCTGCTTGCTCTCAGGTCGCGTCAACTCCCTTACGTACCGCACGAGTTCATTACTTGCGCAAGAGAGCAATGGATGAGGATACTCGACCCGGCGAGTTGGCGTGGGTGCGGGAATGTGCCGGGGATCCCGGCTGCCGCGCCCGGGCCGGCGCTTTCATGGGCCTGGTGAATGACCCGAGGCCGGGCTCAACCCCCCACAGGAGGTTGTGAGTTGAAGCAGCGATGGATGTCAGGCCGACGCGCGGCCACCGCCGCGGCGGGAGCCCTGGCGCTCGGCGCGACCCTGACGATGCAGAGTGCCGACGCGGCCCCCGCACCGCATGCCGCCCCGCTGACCGCCGCATCGGCGGGTCAGCTGGCGCACCGGATCGACACCGCCCTCGCCGGCCGCACAGCCGGTTCGTACTACGACGCCGGCACCAAGAAGCTCATGGTGAACGTGGTCGACGCCGCGACCGCCGACAGCGTCCGCGCGGCCGGTGCGGAGCCTCGTACCGTCAAGCATTGGATGGGACAACTCAACGTCGCACGCCAGGAGTTGAAGGCGAAGGCGTCGATACCGGGCACCGCCTGGTCGATGGACCCGGTCAGCAACACGATGGTCGTCAAGGCCGACCGTACCGTCACGGGTGACCGGCTCGCCCGGCTCGACAAGGTGGTCCGCGGCCTCGGCGACACGGTCACCCTGAAGAGAACGGCGGGCCGCTTCCAGCCCCTCATCGCGGGCGGGGACGCGATCTGGGGGAGCAATGCCCGCTGCTCGCTCGGCTTCAACGTGACCGTAGGCGGGCAGCCGTACTTCCTGACCGCCGGGCACTGCGGTAACGCCGTATCCAACTGGTCGGATCAGCAGGGCGGTTCGGAGATCGGCGTCACTCAGGCGTCCACCTTCCCCGGCCACGACTACGCCCTGGTGCGCTACACCAGCGGCATCGACCACCCGAGCGCGGTGGACCTGTACAACGGGTCGTCGCAGCCGATCAGTGGGGCGGGCGAGGCCACCGTCGGCGAGCAGGTCCAGCGCAGTGGCTCCACCACGGGCGTCAACGGCGGCCAGGTCACCGGTCTCGACGCGACCGTGACGTACGAGGAGGGCCAGGTCGACGGCCTGATCGACACCACCGTCTGTGCCGAGCCGGGTGACAGCGGCGGCTCACTCTTCGACGGAGGCACGGCCCTGGGTCTGACCTCCGGCGGCAGTGGCGACTGCTCCTCGGGCGGGGAGACCTTCTTCCAGCCCGTTCCGGAAGCGCTCCAGGCGTACGGAGCGCAGATCGGCTGACGCCGAACACGCCATGGGCATCCCGTGCCGCTCGACCTCCCCCCACGGCACGGGGTGCCCGTTCCTCTGCCGGCCGTGCGTGGTCGGACTCGTGCCATCAACTCCCCTACAGGAGCGGCGACTTCGTCAGGGCGCGGTCTGCCGTGTGATCGAGTCGCCCAGCCGGACCGTTCCGGGTTCGAGGACGTCCAGGTGGACCGCGTGGGCCAGACGCTGGTCCGCGTGGTTGTGTCCACGCCTCGCCGTGTGGTTCGCACTACCGGCACAGCGCGGTCACAGTCCCCATGGAGATCAATTGTCGCGGCCTTCACCGGCCCCCGGCGACAGCATCGTCGGCGGGAATGCCGACGGGGCCGCCGCCGGGGGCCGCTGCGGTGGCCGGAGTGCGCCGAGGCCTTGCGGAACCCCGGTCCGTACCCGGCACGCGTACTCCGTCGAAGGCGCTACGGCGCCGATTCCGCCCAGGTGACCGGCAGTTCATGGACGCCGTAGATGTTCATGTCGTCCCGGACCCTGACGTCGGCGGCGGGGACGGCGAGTTGCAGGGTCGGGAAGTGGCGTAGGAGGCCCTCGAAGCCTGCTCGCATCTCGATGCGGGCCAGTTGCTGGCCCAGACACTGGTGGACGCCGTGGCCGAAGGCCAGTTGGCCCCGGGCGTTGCGCCGGATGTCCAGGGCGTCGGGGTCGTCGAAGCGCTGGGGGTCGCGGTTGGCGGCCAACAGGGAGATGACGACGGTCGAACCCTTGGGAATCGTCTCCCCGCAGAGCTCGATGTCCTCCGTGGCGTAACGGTAGAAGATGTCGGCGACGGACAAGTAGCGCATGAGTTCCTCGACCGCGCCGGGCATCAGCTCCGGGTCGGCGCGCAGTTCCGCCAGCTGCTCGGGGTGCTCCAGGAGAGCGAAGGCGCCGAGGCTCAGCATGTTGGCCGTGGTCTCGTGGCCCGCGAGCAGCAACAGGAACGCGGCGCCCGTCAACTCCTCGATGCTGAGGTCGTCATGGCGGGCCAGGTCGGACAGCAGGTCTTCGCCGGGCTCGGCACGTTTGCGCGTGACCAGCTCGCCCAAATACGAGGTCAGGGCGGTGTAGGCCGCCATCTTCTCGTCGAGCGCCACGTCCTTTTCCATGAACTTGGCCAAGTTGACCTGGAAGGTCTCCCGGTCCGTGTAGGGGACGCCGAGCAGTTCGCAGATCACCAGGGACGGCACCGGGAGCGCGAACTCCTTGACGAGGTCGACCGGTGGAGTCAGCCGCGCCATGCTCTCCAACTGCCGCTCGGCGATCTCGATGATGCTGTCTTCGAGCTGCTTCATGCGCCTGACGGTGAACGCGCCGGTGAGTTTGCGCCGCATCCGGGTGTGGTCCGGCGGGTCCATGGCGATGAAGACACCCGGTATCTGCGGGGAGGGTTCGGTGACGGCGGGCATCCCGGGAACGTCGTACGGCACGTGCAGCGGGCCGATGTCCTGCCGGGAGCTGAACCGGTTGTCGGCCAGGAGCTGCCGGAGCGCTTCGTACCCGGTGACCAGCCAGCCCTGGTGGCCGTCGGGGAACACCAGAGGGCTCACCGGTCGAGCCTCGCGCAGCCGGGTGATCTCGCTGGGCGGGTCGAAGGGCCCGGCGTCGCGCTTCATGGCGAGGCCATGCGGGACGGGAACCGTCTCACTCATCGGAACTCCTCTCGTGGCGGGTCTGCTCACCACCGCGCTCACCGCACCGGACGCGGGCATCCGTCTGCTACGACTCCAGTGCCGACGGGCACCTCACGGCGGGCCCCCGCCCTGGTGACACACGATGGACCAGGGGGTGGACCACGGTGGAGTCGGGGCCGATGACTCTCTCCGTAGGGGGTGTCTGGGCGTGATCGATGATGGTGGTGTGGTGCGTGGTGCCGCGTTGAATGATGTTGCGTGGCAGGCTACTTCGCCGCTGCCGCCGCAGGAACCGGTTTCGCGGAGGAAGTCAGAAGTCAGGCGTCGCCCGACAGGAGATGCTGAGGCACCGACCGGAATGTCCAGGTGCCGGCCCGGCGGGTGAACACCCACACCAGGTCGAAGCGGTCGGGCCAGTCCTGCGGTACGCCGGTCACCTGTGCGGCTCCCAGTGCCTCGACGATCGCCGGGATCTTGGAGTGCTCCCAGCAGATGAGCACGGGGGACGCGGCCGAGAGCGCGGCGGCGGCCAGCTCCTTCTCCCTGCCCTCGGCGAACTCCGTGTTCACCCCCACATGAAGGGCCTCGCCGAGCGGTGTCACGGTCTGCCGCATCCGATGGGCGCCGGCGTGCGGGCCCCGGTCCGCAGCGGCGTAGAGGGTCGCGGGGCGGGGGAGTGCGGTCCGGGCGGAGCCTGAACTGGCAGGCGCGCGGGTCGTGTTGGCCGTGGCGGCGAAGAGGCGGGGCAGCGCGTGAGAGCGCTCCCAGCCCTGTCGGGTGAGCGACTTCTTGTCCTGCTTCCCGGCCTCGTCGAAACCTGGGTCTCCGGATCTTGGCCTCTCGCCGTGCCGGATGATCATGACGGTGGTGTCGTGCCCCGGATCCGCCGGTGGGGCGGAGGCCGATGCGGACTGCTGGTCGCCCTTGCCGCCGCAGCCCGCCGCCACGACCGGCGCGGCCAGCGCGAGACCCAGCAGGACCGTCCGCCGGCTGGGTCCGCTCGCCCGAGTCACCCTCGTACCTCTTCCCGTGATGTTCACGTATGTTCCGGTGGGGATCCTGTCAGGACGCCTCGCGCGGAGCAACGCGGTCTACGAGGTCATCGAGCCCCAACTCCCGCGTCTGTCATGGTAATTGGGGCACTCCGCTGACACGCGGGACGCCGCCGCCCCAAGGAATGGGGCGGCGGCGCCGTCGCACGTGGGTCGCATGGTTCGCGTCCGTGATACATGGGTCACCTGGGTCACATGGGCCCCTGTGTAGCACAGGTGGGTCGCGCGAACCACACGATCACATGGGTGCGGGTCCGTCAGTGGTGGTTGCGGCTCTCGCGGGCCAGTGCCGGGACGAAGCGGGCGGCGTCGATGGTGCCGACACCGGTCGCCATGTCGTAGCCCTTCACGGCGGTGTAGCCGGTGACACCGGCGTAGCTGTTGTTCGTGCCGTCCTTGACGTCGACGAGGCCGGAGCCCGGCTTGTACCCCTCGTGCTTGTAGAGCGAGTACAGCGCGTCGTTGATGTTGCCGAGGCGGTGCCCGGCGGCCTGGTCGGCCAGGGCCACGATGCCGGAGAAGAGCGGGCTCGCCTCGCTCGTTCCGCCGGACACGTCCCAGCCGACGGAGGTCGGGTCGTAGCTGGAGTACACCCAGGCGCCGCCGTTGACCGCGGCGGACATCGAGATGTCCGGGGTGCCACGGCGGTTGCCGACGGCCGCGCGCACGCCGTTCTGGTACGAGGGCCGCTCGAAGACGTGCGACTGACCGCCGCCGCCCGAGCCGTTGTCGTTGTACACGCTCTCGGGGCTGAGGCGGTTGCCCTTGTCGTCGAGGTGCAGCTGGGTGCCGCCGATCGAGGTGACCAGCGGGTCGGAGGAGGGCCAGGAGTTGACGCGCTCCTTGTAGTAGCCGCTGCCGTCCGCGGTGTTGTCGGTGGCGCCGCCGTCACCAGAGGAGGCGAGCACGGTCACGCCGTGGTCGGCCGCGTCCTTGAACGCGTACCGCAGCTTCTTGATGCTGGAGAAGTCGCCCTTGTCGAAGCCGGGGAACGTGTTCTCCGTGGCGCCGAAGCTCTGGGTGATGACATCGCCGATGCCGCGGTCGATGAGGTGCTTCTCGGCGTCCATCATCTCGGGCAGGCCGGTGACGCCCTCGGTCTCCGCCACCGCGGTCTCCACCAGGACGATCTTCGCGTCCGGGGCCACGGCGTGGGCCATCTCGACGTCCAGCGTGGACTCGCCGGCCCAGCCGGTCATGTCCTTGTTCTTCGGGTCCCACTGGGGAACGTGGCCCCACTTGACCACGTCGACCTTGCCGCTGGGGATGCCGTACTGCTTGCTGTACACGTCCAGGTCGTGCTGGATCGTCGGCGAGCCGAAGGAGTCCACGATCACGATCGTGCGGCCCTTGCCGGTGATGCCCGCCTTGTAGAGGGGGTTGAGGTTGTACGCCTGGCGGTACTGCAGCGGGCCGTAGCAGGCGATCTTCCACTTGGTCTGGCACTGCTCGGTGCTGAGCGGCCCACTGGTCGAGTGGGCGAGCTGGTGCCCGGCGATGGCCGGAACGGGCTTCACCTGCGCGGCGTCAGGTGCGGCGGTGGCGGACCCGGACAGCGGTGTGGCCATCACCGCGGCGGCGGCAAGGGCGGTGGCCCCGACTGTCGCTGCTGCGGTACGAGTCCAGGGGCGGGCTATGTGCATGAAAGCTCCCTGAGTGGGGGTGGAGCCGCACGGGGCGGTCTTCGCGATCCCATCGGGAAGGTCATGGGCAGGACAAGAGCATTTAGCGCTTGATGTCGAACGCTTTGCCTGGATGGTGCACTTGAATGAACATTCTTGGTTGGTAGCTGACCAACCAAAGTCGGAAAGCGGCAAAAGGGGCGCCGCCCGACCGGAGTCGGGCGGCGCCCGTTTCTCGACGCGCTGGTCAGCGCGGGTGGATCAGGCGCCGAGGTTGAACTCGGACGGGTTCGGACCCAGGCGCTTGCCCTCGTCGAGCGCGGCGAGCGCGGCCAGGTCGTCCGCGTCGAGCTCGAAGCCGAAGACGTCGATGTTCTCCTTGATGCGCGACGGCGTCACGGACTTCGGGATCACCACGTTGCCGATCTGGAGGTGCCAGCGCAGCACCACCTGGGCGGGGGTGCGGTCGTGCTTGCGCGCGATCGCGACCACGGTCGGAACCTCCAGGAGCCCACGGCCCTGGCCCAGCGGCGACCAGGCCTCGGTCGCGATGGAGTGCTTGGCGTGCAGCGCGCGCGACTCCTCCTGGGCGAGCTGCGGGTGCAGCTCGATCTGGTTGACGGCGGGAACCACCGAGGTCTCGCCGAGCAGCCGCTCCAGGTGCTCCGGCTGGAAGTTGGAGACGCCGATGGCCTTGGCGCGGCCGTCCGCGAGGATCTTCTCGAACGCCTTGTACGTGTCGACGTACGCGTCCTTGGCCGGCACTGGCCAGTGGATCAGGTACAGGTCGACGTAGTCGAGGCCGAGCTTGTCGAGCGAGGCGTCGAAGGCGCGCAGGGTCGAGTCGTGGCCCTGCTCGGAGTTCCAGAGCTTCGTCGTGATGAACAGCTCTTCACGGGCGACCCCGGAGGAGGCGACGGCCTTGCCGGTGCCCCGCTCGTTCTCGTAGATCGCGGCGGTGTCGATGCTCCGGTACCCGGACTCGATGGCTGTGGCGACCGCCTTCGCGGCCTCGTCGTCCGGCACCTGCCAGACGCCGAAACCGAGCTGCGGCATCTCGACGCCGTTGTTGAGGGTGATGGAGGGGACCTTGCTCACGAGCGGTCGATCCTTACGTCGTTGGTTGGTACTCCCCTCGACAACGAACGAGCGGAGCGTCGCATTCCCAACAGGCCGTCCGATTCGGCCCGACCTGAGCCGCCCGACCAAGCCCTCCCGCGCCGCCCGATCGGGCCCTCCCGTGCCGCCCGGATCGTGGCTCCGCACGGCCTGCGGCCTGCGTCTCCGGGGGCTCGGCACCTGCGGCTCCGCGAACCCCGGTCCGGCGGTCCGTACGGGCCGGCCGACAGAGCTCCGGCCTTCTTGGTCCAAACCATTGACCGTGGCCCGACAAGGCGTAACTCTATGGCAGATGTCTGAACGCCGGACACCTATGTGAACGGCGTCTCTGATCCCGCACGCTCAACTCGCGTGGAAGGAACCCCCCATGAACGCTGCCGTGTCCCCGCGTCGACTCGCCCCCGCCCTGGCCGCTCTCGGCTGTCTGCTCCTGCCCCTGCTCGCGACGGCCCCTCAGGCCGACGCCGCCGCCGGCCCCGCTGGGGCCGGCGCCCCCGCCGTGGCCGGCACGATGGCGGTCGCCCCGTACGAATACCTCGGCTGGGGCAGCCCGCAGAAGCCGACCGACGTGATGGCGGCGACCGGCGTCAAGTGGTTCACGCTGGCCTTCATCCTGTCCGACGGCGGCTGCAACCCGAAGTGGGACGGCTCGCGCGCCCTGACCGGCGGCTCCGACGAGAGCGCGATCAAGTCCATCCGTGGCGCGGGCGGCGACGTGGTCGTCTCCGTCGGCGGCTGGAGCGGCAACAAACTGGGCGAGAAGTGCTCCAGTGCCTCGGCGCTCGCGGGCGCGTACCAGAAGGTGATCGACGCCTATCACCTCAAGGCGCTGGACATCGACATCGAGGACACCGAGTTCTCCAACGCCACCGTGCGGCAGCGGGTGGTGAGCGCTCTCAAGACCGTCAAGACCAACAACCCCGGGATCGTCACATACGTGACCATGGGCACCACCACGAACGGGCCCGACAACAACGGCAAGGACCTCATCAGCAAGGGGGCCGCCGCGGGTCTCGCCAACGACGGCTGGACGATCATGCCGTTCGACTTCCAGGGCCACAGCGGCAGCATGGGCTCGGCCACGGTGAGCGCTCTCGAAGGTCTCAAGGCGGCGGTGAAGGGCGCCTACGGCTACAGCGACGACGCCGCCTACCGGCACATCGGCGTCTCCTCGATGAACGGCAAGACCGACGAGTCCGACGAGACCGTCACCACGGGCGACTTCCAGACCATCCTCGGCTACGCCAAGCAGCACCACGTAGCGCGCTTCACCTTCTGGGCGGTCAACCGCGACCGTCAGTGCGGCTCGGGCGGGGATGCCGGAAGCTCGTGCAGCGGGGTCGCGCAGTCCCCGTACGCCTTCACCAAAATCGTCGCCCAGTACGCGGGTTGAGGCTCGCGCGTCGCGGTCGCCGAAGTGATGGAGGAATGGGCCGACTGAGGAAGTCGGCCTGTTCGTAAGGTAGTTGAGCGCGTGGCACCGTCGCGCGGCAGGGTCACCCAGCGCCACAGGAGCCGCGCGGTGTCGGTGTGGCGGCGCCCTGCGGGCTCACGTCCCACAGGGTCACGCCCTGCGGGGTCATGGCCTACGGGCTACGGGGTCAAAACGACCTTTCCGGCGACCGTGCCGGACTCGGCCAGGCGCAGCGCCTCGGCGGCCTGGCCGAGCGGGAGTTGGGCGGCGATCTGGGCGGTGATGTCGCCGCGCCGGAGAGCGGCGAACACCTCGGTGAGGTCGGAGCGCAGCCGGGTCCGGAAGCGGCCCTTGGCCAGGGCCCGCCCGGCCCAGACGTTGAAGAAGTAGGCGTGGCGCCCATTGGGCAGGGTGTTCCACAGCCACACCCGGCCGAGCAGCTTGAGCACCGGCCACTGCTTGGAGCCCGAGTCGTCACGGGTGGCGGCGCTGCCGTAGGAGACAAGGGTGCCGCCGGGGGCGAGGAGGTGCCAGGAGTCGACGATGCCGTGACCGCCGACATGGTCGAACACGGCGTGCACACCGGCGGGGGCGAGTTCGCGGATGCGGGCGGTGACGTCGTCGTCGCGGTAGTCGACGGGCTCGACTCCCCGCTCCCGCAGGGCCTCGTGGTGGCGGGCGGACGCCGTGCCGATCACCCGGGCGCCCGCCGCCCGGGCGAGCTGGACCAGCACCGATCCGACGCCGCCGTTGGCACCGTGCACCACCACGGTCTGCCCGGCACGGACACGGGCCTTGCGGTGCAGCATCTGCCAGGCGGTGATGCCGTTGACGACGAGCGTCTCCGCCTGCGCCGCCCCGATCCCCTCGGGCACCCGCACCACATCGGCCGCGTCGACGCGTACGTGGCTTGCCCAGCCCCCGACCTTGAGCAGCGCGGCCACCCGGCTGCCGGCCAGGTCCGCGTCGACGCCCTCGCCGGTCGCGACCACCGCGCCGACCACGTCGTAGCCCGGCACGAACGGGAACGGCGGCTGGTCGTAGTACCGGCCGCGGCGCATCTGCTGCTCGGCGAACGAGACGCCGGTCGCCTCCATCCGGATCACCACTTGACCTCGTCCTGCGGCGGGCACGACGCCGTGCCGGATCTGGAGTCCTTCCGGCTCGACCTTGCCCGGAAGTACGACCTCGACAAGTCCTTCGGTCTCCACGGTGTCCTCCACGGTTCCACTGGGCTCAGTGCTAGTTATGTGCTGTCGTCTTCGTTATAAGTTCTAACACTTCTGCGAAGCGGACGTCAATAACCTTGGTGATAGCCTCTAACTGAATCTCGCGACTGTGGTCGTGAGGATGTGGAGAGGTGGCTGGTCATGGCGGAATCGGGTGGCGCGGGAACCCCGCGAGAGCGGTACCGGGCGCAGGTGCGCGGCGAGATCAAGCAGCACGCATGGGAGCAGATCGGCACGGCGGGTGCCTCCGCGCTGTCGCTGAACGCGATCGCGAAGCAGATGGGGCTGAGCGGTCCGGCGCTCTACCGCTACTTCGCGGGTCGGGACGAGCTGATCACCGAGCTCGTTCGGGACGCCTACCGCAGCCTGGCCGACACCCTGCACGCGACCGTGGCGGCATCGGCCTCCGGAAGCTCCGCCGAAGGGCCGTCCGCCGCCGGAGATGTCGCCGCAGAAAAGCCCGCCCCCGAGCAGCCCGCCCCCGAGCGGTGCGCCGCCGACCTGGCCGCGCTGGCTCACGCCCTGCGCGGCTGGGCCCTGGAGGACCCGAACCGCTACTTCCTCGTCTACGGCACACCCGTGCCGGGCTACCACGCGCCCGACGACACCACCCTCATCGCCGACGAGATCATGCGGATGCTCCTCGACGCCTGTGCGGCCCTGCCCCCGCACGGCGAACCGGCGCCGTTCGCGGCCCATCTCGCCGAGCAACGGCAGTGGGCCGAGGGGCACCCCGCCCCGCCCGCCGCCCTGCACAAGGCGGTGACGTTCTGGACCCGGCTGCACGGCGTGCTGTCCCTGGAGGCGGCGGGCCACTTCCAGGGAATGGGCTTCGACCCGGCCCGCCTCTTCGACGCCGAACTCGACGCCCTGCTGGGCGAATAGCCCAACTGTCTTACCGGCGGCGCGAGTTGACGGGGGGCGGGGCCATGCCTCACCGGTAGAGCGCGTCCACCTCGGCCTCGTACGCATCCTCGATCGCCCGGCGCTTCAGCTTCAGGGACGGGGTGAGCAGGCCGTGTTCCTCGGTGAACTGGTGGGCCAGTATGCGGAACGTACGGATCGACTCCGCCTGGGAGACCAGGGTGTTGGCGGCGACCACCGCGCGGCGCACCTCGGTCTCCAGGTCGGGGTCGCGGACCAGTTCGGTCGGAGTGAGCGGCGGCTTGCCGCGCATGGCGAGCCAGTGGTCGATGCCCTCCTGGTCCAGGGTGACCAGGGCCGCGATGTACGGGCGGTCGTTGCCGACCACGATGCACTGGGCGACCAGGGGGTGCGCCCGCACCCGTTCCTCCAGGGCGACCGGCGACACGCTCTTGCCGCCCGACGTCACCAGGATCTCCTTCTTGCGCCCGGTGATGGTGAGGTAGCCGTCCCCGTCCAGCTCGCCGATGTCCCCGGTCGACAGCCAGCCGTCCCTGAGGACGGCCTCGGTGGCCTTCGGCTCGTTCAGGTAGCCGGAGAAGATCTGCCCGCCGTGGACCCACACCTCGCCGTCGTCCGCGATGTGCACGGTGGTGCCGGGGATCGGCTGCCCGACCGTGCCGTACCGGGTGCGCTCGGGAGGGTTGGCGGTCGCGGCGGCCGTCGACTCGGTCAGGCCGTAGCCCTCGTAGACCGTGACGCCCGCGCCCTCGAAGAACAGGCCGAGCCGGCGCCCCATGCTGGAGCCGCCCGACATGGCGTGCCGCACCCGCCCGCCCATCGCGTCACGGACCTTGCCGTACACCGTCTTCTCGAAGAACTGGTGCTGCATGCGCAGCGCCGCCGAGGGGCCGGGGCCGTCACCGAAGGCCTTCTGCTCCACCGCCTCCGCGTACTTGACCGCGATGTCCACGGCCTTGTCGAACGGCCCGGTCTTCCCCTCGGCCTCGGCTCTGCGGCGGGCGGCGTTGAAGACCTTCTCGAAGATGTACGGGACCGCGAGGATGAAGGTCGGCCGGAACGACTGGAGGTCGGGCAGCAGCGCGGACGCGGAGAGCGCGGGCTGGTGGCCCAGCTTCACCCCGCCCCGGATCGCCGCGACCTCCACCATCCGCCCGAACACATGGGCCAGCGGCAGGAAGAGGAGCGTGGACGCCTCGTCGCCCGGGCGGGAGTGGAACACCGGCTCCCAGCGGGAGATCAGCATGTCCGTCTCGAACATGAAGTTGGCATGGGTGATCACACACCCTTTGGGGCGGCCCGTGGTGCCCGAGGTGTAGATGACGGTCGCCACGGACTCCGGTGTCACGGCCCGCCGGTGGCGGTGCACCACCTCGTCGTCGATGGACTCACCCAGCCCGAGCAGCCCGCGCAGCGCACCGGTGTCCAGCTGCCACAGCCGTTTCAGGTGGGGAAGGCGGTCGACGACCGAGCCGATCGTCATCGAGTGGTCCTCGTGCTCCACCACACACGCCGTGGCCTCGGAGTCGTGCAGCATCCAGAAGACCTGCTCGGCGGAGGACGTCGGATAGATCGGGACCGATTGGGCGCCGATCGTCCACAGGGCGAAGTCGAAGAGCGTCCACTCGTACCGGGTGCGGGCCATGATCGCGACCCGGTCCCCGAACCGCACCCCGTCCGCGATCAGCCCTTTGGCGAGGGCGAACACCTGGTCCCGGAACTGGGCCGCGGTCACGTCCTGCCACCGGCCCGTGTCGTCCTTGCGGCAGAGGGCGATGCGCCGAGGGTCGTCCTGGGCGTGATCGAAGACGGCGTCCGCCAGTCCGCCGACCTGAGGCGCCGTCGCCATGGGTGGGACCGTGAACTCGCGCAATGACCTGCCTCCCTCCGGGGTGGCCACCCCCGGTGGCGCTCCGCACAGCGCGGTGACCGTACCCCACGGGCAAGTCCGGTGGCAGGGGTCTTCTGCAAGTCGAGACGTACGACGTCTTCACAGGTCAGCGGCCGAAACAGGGCTACATGGGGACTGCTCGGGCGCTCAGCTGACTCAAAGGCAGGCTCTGCGGAAGGCAATCTCCACGGAATCTGTACGCTGCGGTCACCCTCGGCCCACGGCCGCGCGCTGTTTGGTCCGGACCACGCTCCGTCGCGGTGACCCGCGTATGCGGAAAGGGGCGTCGGTCAGCCGGTCCCGCGCCCCCGGTGCAGCCGGTCGCCGCCCGCCAGGATCGCCGAGGCCAGCGCGCCCGCGGCCTCCTGCGCGGCCGAGCCCCGCCCGTTGTGCAGCAGGACGAAGTCGACGCCGCCGAGGTCCGGAAGCCCCGCCCGGGCCGGCAGGGGGTCGAGGCCGGGCGGGATCAGGCCACGGGCGTGGGCCATCACGCCGAGGCCGGCCCGGGCCGCCGCGATCAGGCCGCTCAGGCTGCCGCTCGTACAGGCGATGCGCCAGGAACGCCCGTGTTCCTCCAGGACTTCGAGCGCCCGGGCCCGGGTGATGCCGGGCGGCGGGAACAGGATCAGCGGGACGGGCCGCTCCGCGTCGAGGCGCAGCCCGGGCGCCCCGATCCAGCACAGCTCGTCCGTCCACACCAGTTCGCCGTGGCTGTCGCCGGGCCGCCGCTTGGCAAGGACCAGGTCGAGGCGGCCCGCCTCCAGGCGCCGGTGCAGGGTGCCGGACAGTTCGACGGTCAGCTCCAGGTCGACCTCGGGGTGATCGCGGCGGAAGGACTGGAGGATCTCCGGCAGCCGGGTCAGGACGAAGTCCTCGGAGGCGCCGAACCGCAGCCGGCCGCGCAGCCGTGTCCCCGTGAAGTAGTTGGCGGCCCGCTCGTGCGCGGCGAGGATGGTCCGGGCGAAGCCGAGCATCGCCTCACCGTCCTCCGTCAGGCGCACGCTGTGCGTGTCCCGGCTGAAGAGGAGCCGCCCGGCCGCGTCCTCCAGGCGCCGCACGTGCTGGCTCACCGTCGACTGCCGCAGCCCGAGCCGCCGCGCGGCCTGCGTGAAGTTCAGGGTCTGCGCGACGGCGAGGAACGTCCGCAGCTGAGAGGCGTCGTACATGCCTCCACGCTAACGCCGCCCATCGCGGAACGTGATGACAGTGAGAGTGGTGTACGGGATTCCCGATCGGGGGCGGGAGGAGGACCATCGAGAGGGCACGATCCCGACCAAGTACGTAACCCGACCAAGTACGTAAGTGGAGCACATGAGCCGCCGCACCCCGAAGCTGCCGTCCTGGCTGCCGGTCGACCCGTACATCCTGGCGCTGCTCGGCACGGTGGGGCTCGCGGCCCTGCTGCCCGCCTCCGGGTCCGCGGCCCCGGTCGCGAGCGGCGCCTCGACCGGCGCGGTCGCGCTCCTCTTCTTCCTGTACGGCGCCCGGCTCTCGACCCGCGAGGCGATGGACGGCGTACGCCACTGGCGGCTCCACATCACCGTCCTGGCCTGCACGTTCGTGGCGTTCCCGCTGCTCGGCCTGGCGGCCAGGGGCCTCGTTCCGGTCGTCCTGACGCCGGACCTCTACAACGGTCTGCTCTTCCTGTGCCTGGTGCCGTCCACGATCCAGTCGTCGATCGCGTTCACCTCGATCGCCCGTGGCAACGTGCCCGCCGCGATCTGCGCGGGCTCGTTCTCCAGCATCGCCGGAATCGTGTTCACCCCGCTGCTCGCGGCCGGCCTGCTCGGCAACAGCGGGGGCGGCCTGTCCGCGGACTCGCTCCTGAAGATCGTGCTGCAACTGCTCGTGCCGTTCCTGGCCGGGCAGTTCCTGCGGCGCTGGGTCGGCGGCTTCCTCGTCCGGAACAAGAAGGTGCTCGGGTACGTGGACCGGGGCTCGATCCTGCTGGTCGTCTACAGCGCGTTCAGCGAGGGCATGGTGCGCGGCATCTGGCATCAGGTGAGCGTGGTCAGGCTCGGCGCGCTGCTCGTCGTCGAGGCCGTCCTGCTGGCCGCGATGCTCGCGCTGACCTGGTACGGGGCGAAGCGGCTCGGCTTCGACCGGGGCGACCGGATCGCGATCCAGTTCGCCGGGTCGAAGAAGAGCCTGGCGGCCGGACTCCCCATGGCCAGCGTGCTGTTCGGCGCCCAGGCCTCGCTCGCGGTCCTGCCGCTGATGCTGTTCCACCAGATGCAGCTGATGGTCTGCGCGGTGATCGCCAAGCGCCGCGCCCGCGACCCGCTGCCCGAGCGGACCGCGGAAACGGACGCGGCTCTCCCCGCCGGGCGGGGCCACGGCACCGGCGTACGCGCGGGAAGCTAGCGGACACCCGCGACCGCCGGCCGCCCCTGGACCCGTCGGCCCGTGCCGCCCCGGACGCGGGCGTGGCCTGAACAGGTCCCCGGCTTCCGGTCTAGATCATCGGGGCCGGTACGGTGCCGCCATGACCGCAATCGAAGGCGAGCCCGCCCTCCTCGACCCCGCGCGCACCGCGCTCGTCCTCGTCGATCTGATGGACCGGATCACGGCGCTGCCGCTCGCCCCGCACTCCGGTGAGCAAGTGCTCTCCGTATCAAGGGAGTTGGCGAACACCTTCCGTGCGGCGGGCGCGACCGTCGTGCTGGTGCGGGTGGAGCGGCCCGGAGTCGCCGTGCAGCCGCCCGGCAGCGACCTCGTCGCCGGGCTGGCCGAGGAAGGCGATCTCGTCGTGGTGAAGCGCACGGTCGGCGGCTTCCACCGGACCGGTCTGCACGAGCTGCTCGGCGAACGCGGCGTCAGAACTCTCGTGTTCGGCGGCATCGCCACCAACCTCGGGGTCGAGTCGACGGCCCGCGCCGCCGCCGACCACGGCTACGAGCTGCTGTTCGTCGAGGACGCGATGGCGGCCCTGACCGAGGACGAGCACCGGGCGGCGGTCGCCCTGAACTTCCCCCGGCTCGGCAGGGTCGTCGCCGCGTCCGCCGTCGGGTTCGGCTGAGCGCATGCCCAAGTTCTCGATATCCGCGGCCGGTTCACGCCCTTGCACCCTCGTCGTCTGCCGAGGCTGCTGCTGCGGGGACGCCCGCAAGACCCCCGGCACCGATCACGCGCGCCAGCTGGAGCGGCTGCGCACGGCGGCCGCCGAGTCCGCCGGACGGCTCGCCGTACGCACCACCGACTGCCTCGGGCCCTGCGGCCAGGCCAACGTGATCGTGGTCCAGCCCTCCGGCCGGGCCCGCCAGCGTGGCGCCCGCGCGGCATGGATCGGCTGGGTCCTCGACGATGACGCCACCGACGACATCCTGGCCTGGGCCGAACAGGGCGGCCCCGGCGTCGCCGAACCCCCGGCCACCCTCGCCCTCCAGATGATCCCGGCCCCCGCCGAGGCCCGCAGGCGCGCGCGGTAGCGCGCTTCCCGGCCTGGGAAGGCCCGGCCGGCGCAGGGGGCGCTCCTCGCCGGCCGGGCCGCTCGGTCGCAGCGGGGTCAGACGCCCGAGTGCAGGGCGATGCGTTCGTCCCCCGCGTACACGTTCATGGAGCTGCCGCGCAGGAAACCGACCAGGGTCAGGCCCGACTCGGCGGCCAGGTCGACGGCGAGCGAGGACGGCGCGGAGACCGCCGCGAGGACCGGTATGCCCGCCATGACCGCCTTCTGGGCGAGCTCGAAGGAGGCCCGGCCCGACACCAGCAGGATGCAGCGCGACAGCGGAAGCCGGTCGTCCTGGAGGGCCCGGCCGACCAGTTTGTCGACCGCGTTGTGGCGGCCCACGTCCTCGCGTATGTCGAGCAGTTCGCCCTCCGGCGAGAACAGCGCCGCCGCGTGCAGACCCCCGGTCCGGTCGAAGACCCGCTGTGCCGCGCGCAGCCGGTCGGGGAGGCTCGCGAGCAGTTCGGGCTCGACGCGGACCGGGGGAGTGTCGGCGATCGGGAAGCGGGCCTGCGTACGGACGGCGTCCAGGCTGGCCTTGCCGCACAGGCCGCACGAGGACGTCGTGTACACATTGCGTTCGAGCGTGATGTCGGGCACCTCGACGTCCGGCGCGAGCCGCACATCGACCACGTTGTAGGTGTTCTGGCCGTCAGCCGTGGCACCCGCGCAGTACACGATGGACCGCAGTTCGGCCGCGGCGCCGAGCACCCCTTCGCTGACCAGGAACCCGGCCGCGAGCGCGAAGTCGTCGCCGGGCGTGCGCATCGTGATCGCGAGCGGCTTCCCGTTGAGCCGGATCTCCAGCGGCTCCTCGGCCACCAGGGTGTCCGGGCGGGCCGACACCACCCCGTCCCGGATGCGGATGACGCGGCGGCGTTCGGTGACCCGTCCCATGTCCTCAGTCCCTCGATCGCTCTCGTCGGTCTCGACGCTCCCATTGTCCTGCACAGGGAGGGCGCGGTGACAGCCGCCGCCGCGGTACGCGCACGGGGTGGCCGTCGTCACGCGGCGCTCCGGGGGGCGGATGTCCGGGCGAGGAGATCGGCGAGCGCGTGCACGGCGCGCAGGGTGGGGACCGGGGTGGCGGTGAGCCCGGCGAGTTCGACGACGGCCGCGAGCAGCACGTCGAGTTCGAGCGGCTTGCCCTTCTCCAGGTCCTGGAGGGTGGAGGTCTTGTGCTCGCCGACGCGTTCGGCGCCCGCGATGCGCCGCTCCACGGAGATCTCCGGGTGGCAGCCCACGGCACCCGCGACGGCGAGGGTCTCGCGCATCATCGACTCGACGAGCGAGCGGGTGTCCCGGTGCCGGCAGATCTGCGCCATGGTCGCGCGGGCCAGCGCGCTGATCGGGTTGAAGGAGATGTTGCCGAGGAGCTTGATCCAGATGTCGTTGCGCAGGTCCGGCTCGACCGGGCACTTGAGGCCCCCGGCCCGCATGGCCTCGCTGAAGTCGAGGCAGCGCCGCGAGATGGTGAGGTCGGGCTCGCCGATGGAGAACCGGGTGCCCTCCAAGTGGCGTACGACGCCCGGCGATTCGAGCTCGGTGGCCGCGTACACCACGCATCCGACGGCGCGGGCCGGCGGCAGGGTCGCGCTCACGGCGCCGCCCGGGTCGACGCTCTCGATCCGGCGACCGGTGTGCGGGCCGGGCAGTCCGTGGAAGTACCACCAGGGGATGCCGTTCTGGGCGGCGATGACAGCCGTGCCGTCGTGGAGCAGCGGATTCACCAACGGGCCCGACATCGCATAGGAGTTGGCCTTCAGGCCGAGCAGGACGTAATCGACCGGGCCGACCTCGTGGGGGTCGTCGGTGGCGGCGGGCCGCGCGGTGAAGTCGCCGCGCGGGCTGAGGACGCGCACCCCGTCGCGGCGCATGGCCGCCAGGTGCGGCCCGCGGGCGATGAGGTGGACCTCGGCGCCCGCGCGGTGGAGCGCGGCCCCGACATACGCGCCGATGGCACCGGCGCCGACAATTGCGACTTTCACGGGGCTCTCCGTTCGGTGGAGGGACCGGGGTGCTGGCGTGTCGACGGGTGGAGCGCGGCGGGCGAGGTGGGCCCGGGCGGCGGCAATGGAGCGGGCGGCGCGGAGCAGTAGAAGCGCGACCATTCGTCGACAGAATATTGTCTACAGTATGCCTTTCGTGAGGGTCAAGATGTCCGACGCACCGCGTCCGGCAGCCCTGGGGGTGAAACGCTGACACAAGGCTCCAAAGGTGCGGCAGTGAATCCTGTTGGGTCTCGCGCCCTTGTACCCATCAGTAGCCACGAAGACTGGATGGCTCCGGATGTCAGCAGTGAATGCTCGTACCGAGGGGATCCGCCATGACCGGCATGCGAGGCTCACGTCTTGTCGCAGTCGGGCACTACCAGCCCGCCAAGGTGCTCACCAATGCCGATCTCGCCGAGCTGGTCGACACCAGCGACGAATGGATCAGCAGCCGGGTCGGCATCCGCACCCGCCATGTCGCGGGACCCGACGAGCCGGTGGACGAACTGGCCGCGCACGCGGGAGCGAAGGCGCTGGCCGGCGCCGGACTGACCCCCGCCGACATCGACCTGGTCCTGGTCGCCACCTCCACGGCCATCGACCGCTCGCCGAACACGGCGGCCCGGGTCGCCACCCGCCTCGGCATGGGCTCGCCCGCGGTCCTCGACCTCAACGTGGTCTGCGCCGGGTTCACCCACGCCCTCGCCACCGCCGACAGCCTGGTCCGCACCGGAACCGCCCAGCGCGCCCTCGTCATCGGCGCGGACAAGATGACCGCGGTGACCGACTGGACCGACCGCAGCACCTGCGTCTTGGTCGGCGACGGCGCCGGCGCGGCGGTCGTCGAGGCGAGCGAGGAGGCGCTGATCGGGCCGGTGCTGTGGGGTTCGGTGCCGGAGATGGGACACGCGGTACGCATCGAGGGCACCCCGCCGGTGTTCGCCCAGGAGGGTCAGTCCGTCTACCGCTGGGCCACCACCCAGCTGCCCCCCATCGCCCGCCAGGTGTGCGAGCGCGCCGGGCTCACCCCCGAGGACCTCGCCGCGGTCGTCCTCCACCAGGCGAATCTGCGGATCATCGAGCCCGTGGCGCGCAAGATCGGCGCCGTCAACGCGGTCATCGCCCGCGATGTCGTCGAATCCGGCAACACCTCGGCGGCCAGCATCCCGATGGCCCTGTCCAAGCTGGTCGAGCGCGGCGAAATCACCACCGGCGACCCGGTGTTGCTCTTCGGCTTCGGCGGCAACCTGTCGTACGCGGGCCAGGTCGTACGCTGCCCGTGAGGCAGCCCGCCGGACCGGGCTCGGTCCGGCCGCCCTCCTGCCTGAGCACGCTTCCCGCCGTTCGTGCTTTCCCACCGTTCGGCGCGCGACACGGGACGCGCGCCGTGAAGTCCATCCGGCTGGCCCCCGTTCCTGATGGGGCGGATGCCGGATGGTCGCGGGGCCGTACGGTTCCTAGCCTCGCATCATGATCTTTCGTCGTCTGTGTGTGTCGGCCGGAGCGCTCGCGCTGGCCGTGTCCGCTCTCCCCTCCGTCGCGGCCTCGGCCGCACCGCGCCCGGCCGGTACGGCGTGGTCCCTTCAGCGTGATGCCGACGCGGTACGGGATGCCGGGGTGACCGGCGTCGCCGTTCGCCTGGAGACGCCGGGCGGGACGCTCACGGCCCGCTCCGGCGTGGGCGATGTGGATGCCCGCCGCCCGGTTCCGATGGACGGCTATCTGCGGCTGGGCAGTACCACCAAGACGTTCGTCGCCACGGTCGTGCTCCAACTGGTGGGCGAGAAGCGGATATCCCTCGACCAGCGGGTCGAGCAGCTGCTGCCCGGGGTCGTGTCCGGTGCCGGAAACGACGGCCGGACCATCACGGTCCGCGATCTGCTGCGGCACACGAGCGGACTGCCCGAATACGTCTCCGACGTGCTCCCCGAACCCACCGCCGAGAGCTACTTCACCAACCGGTGGCGCGGCTACGAGCCCGCGGAGCTGGTGAGCCTGGCCATGCGTCATGCGCCCGCCTTTCCGGCGGGCACCCAGTGGGCCTACTCCAACACGAACTACGTGCTCGCCGGAATGATCATCGAGAAGGTCACGGGACGCACCTGGGAACAGCAGGTCCACGACCGCATCCTGCGTCCGCTCGGCCTGCGGCACACCGACACCCCCGGCACCGATCCCGTCCTTCCGTTCCCGCATGCCGCCAACTACCAGCAGTTCACCGTGAACGGGCCGCTGGTCGACACCACCGTCCCCTACCGTCCCTTCGACAGCGGGGCCGACGGCTCCATGACCGGCACGGCCCGCGACCTCAACCGGTTCTTCTCCGCGCTCGCCGCCGGAGAGCTGTTGAAGCCCGCCGAACTCGCTGCCATGCGGACCACGGTGGCCATGCCGGACGACAGCGGCCACCCGCAAGGCACCCGGGACGGTCTGGGTGTTTTCTTCAACCCCCTTTCCTGCGGCGGCGGTTACCTCGGCCACGGAGGCAACGGCTTCGGCTACGAGGTCCAGGCGGCGACCTCGGTGGACGGCCGGCGCACGATCACCGTCTCGGCACACAGCCGGTCCGCGGACCCGCGGACGTCGGCCCGCCAGGAAGCCGCGCTGCGCACCCTCATCGACCACGCCCTGTGCCACAGCACCTGATCAGCACCCGAGCAGCACCCTTGAGGGGGCCGCCCGCCCCGTCGGCCGAGCCTCCCGGGGCCGCGCGCCCCGCTCAGCCGACGAGGCGCCTGCGCCAGTCCAGTCGCGTGATGTCGAGGGAGCGGCCGGGATCGCCGTTCCACTCCACCGAAAGGCCGCAGCGCTCCAGGGCGGCCACGACCTCGTGGCCCACGGACGCGGTGGTCTCCGGCAGGCCGTCGAACCCGCCGTAGTGCAGGGTCAGTCCGTGTCCGGAGGCCGCCGCGTCGGTGCTCTGGGAGTGGAAGTAGACGAAGCCACGGGCGGTCGGCGATCCCGCCGCGCCGATCTCCGACTGGCCGCAGGAGCGGCAGCAGGTGAAGTTCTCCCGGGCGGTGATGCCCACCGACTCCAGCGCCGCGAAGGCCCGGGTGAGCCGCTCGGGGTCCGTCTCGTCCTGCCAGGAGGCCTGCTCAGCCACGCGCTCCAGCCATATGCGGTCCACCAACTGCCGTGCCTGCGCGAGCGATATCGGGTGGACGCCATCCGCGACGAGATAGTCCTCGGCCAGCTCCGCCAGCTCTGCCCGCGTCGCGTACCCGCCCACGATCGCCTCGCGGACACGCGATTCGAGCAGCGCGCGGTCCTCGTCGCCCAGGTTCAACTCGGGTACGGGCGGCGGGGGTTCGAACTCCAGCCGCTCCCACTCAAGGCCCGCCCTCCAGTCCTCACTCCCGCACGCGGCCCATCCGGTCATGGCCGCGATCACGGGGTCCGGTGCATCGAGCATCGTCCGGAAGTGCCGGTCGTACGCGCCGTCGCGATACTCCAGCGTGTAGGAGCCGGAGCCGGAGCCCGCAGCCTCTCCCTCTGTCTCGTGCCACACCTGTATGAACACATCGGGCAGATCCGGTATCCGCTGGAGCACCAGGAACCTGTCGCCCTCGCCCCCGATCCGGCGCACCAGATCGGCCAGTTGAGCGGCCGTGATGGCGCTGTGCCGTCGGCCGTGCTCCGTGTCCACCGTGATCGCAAGCATGTGCCCCACTGTCGCACGGGCCACTGACAGCGCCCTCGCGAGGACCGAGCCCGTGACGACCAAGCCCGTGGCCGGGCCCGCTCCTCAGAGCCGGCGCCGGGCCGCTTCGAGGCTGTCGGCTCCGCTGGTGTTGAACGCGATCGCGGCCCCCGGTGCGTGTTGGCGGACCAGGTTCACCACCAGCTCGAAGAAGGTGAGCAGCGGCTCGGGCTTGCGGATGCCACCCCCGATGACGACGACGTCCCACGCCCGCTCGGTCAGCGCGGCCACCACCGTGGACTCGGCCGTGGCGTCCAGCGTGATCAGCGCCATGGACGCTTCGATGCCGTGCTCGGCGAACCGGGCCAGCTCATTGTCGAGGGCCGCGCGCACACCGTCCCCGTCCATGCCGGGGACGGTGTGCGGGTCGATGCCGAGAATCAGAGTGGAGGACATGCCCCGAAGGACGCTCGGCGCGGTCGCCGAGTTCCGCTCCGGTCCGCCGGGACAGTGGTGTCAGTGGGGCTGCCCGACCGTCACGGGCGTACAAAGAGGGACATGTGCCATTACTGCGGATGCCGTGAAATCCCGCTCATCAAGGAGTTCATCGCCGAACACGAGCGTGTCACCGATGCGGCCGGCGACGCGCGACGGGCGCTCGACGCGGGCGATACCGCCCGGGCCCGTGAACTCGTCGCCTTCATGGCCGGCGAGCTGGAAACGCACTGGCGGGGTGAGGAGAACGGCCTGTTCGCCGTGATGCGCCAGGATCCCGAATACGCGGCGTACATCGAGGTCCTGGTGGGCGAGCACCGGGACCACGGCGACCGGCTGCGGGCGCTGGACCTGGAGACGGGCGAGGGCCGTGCCGAGTTCGACGCGATGGTCCGCGAACTCCACCAGCACATCAGCCGTGAGGAGGACGGGCTCTTCCCCGCCTCCCTGACGGCCCTGTCGGGCGACGAGTGGAACCTGTCGATGGCCGCGTGGCGCGAGGCGCACCCGGGGGAGTGACCGCAAGCCCGCGGAGTGCGGATCCAGGCCAAAACCGCGAACCTGTGCAACCTGATTCGGTCGGGGAATGTGCCAGGGGATTGCGCTCGGTAGACTGTAGACGATAGCCAATTCGCATAACCGGCTCGACACCCGTGGTGCAAGAGGGGGAAGCGATGTTGTCCGCAGGACTGCCGCAGGGAACCGTGCCCAGGCTGGAGCGGCCCGGGCCGTTGCGCGAGCGCGTCTACGAGGCCCTTCTCGAGCTGATCACCACCCGGGCCCTGCGCCCCGGCCAGCACCTGGTCGAGAGCGAACTCGCGGGCCACCTCGGGGTCTCCCGGCAGCCGGTGCGCGAGGCGCTCCAGCGGCTCAACACCGAGGGCTGGGTCGATCTGCGGCCCGCACAGGGCGCGTTCGTCCACGAGCCCACCGAGGAGGAGGCGGACCAGCTGCTCTCGGTGCGTACGCTCCTGGAGGCCGAGGCGGCCCGGCTCGCCGCGGCCAACTCCGGTTCCGCCGGGATCGCCGCGCTGGAGAAGCTGTGCGCCCAGGGCGAGCAGGCCGTCGCGGACGACGACGTGGACCTGGCGGTGGCCACCAACGCCGCGTTCCACGCCAAGGTCATGGAGCTCGCCGGGAACGTGGTGCTCGCCGAGCTCGCGGGCCAGGTCGACCGGCGGGTGCGCTGGTACTACACGCCGGTCGCCCGCCGACGCGGCAAGCAGTCCTGGATCGAGCACCGGGACCTGATCGCCGCCATCTCGGCCCGGGACGAGCGGCGGGCCACCGAGGTCATGCGCGCCCACACCGAGCACACGCGAACGACCTACCACGAGCGGTCCGAGCGGACCTGACGCGCGCCGACGGCGAAGCCGCCCCGGACGTGTCCAGCTCCGGGGCGGCCCGCGTGCGCGGAGGTGGGCCCACACCACCCCGGCACGTTCGCGCGGGGGTGGGCCTACACCACCCCGGCACTTTGCGAGGGCGTGGGCCTACACCACCTCCCGGCTGATCGGCTGGGGGTTGGCCGGGATGTCGCGCACCCGGGTGCGGCCCGGCTGGCGCAGCAGCAGGGCGATGCAGGCCGCCGCCATCGAGATGCCGCCGGCCAGGGCGTACGCCCCGTCGTAGCCCCACGCGTCGACGACCATGGAGCCGAGGCCGCCGCCGAACAGGCCGCTCACCAGCTTGCCGCTGTAGACCAGGCCGTAGTTGGAGGCGTTGTAGTTCTCGCCGAAGTAGTCCGGGGTCAGGGCCGCGAACATCGGGTAGAACGCGCCGCCGCCGAAGCCAGAGACGAAGGCGAACAGCAGGAACAGCCACTCGCTGTGCAGATGGCCCGCCCAGATCACGCCGAACTGCGCGAGACCCAGCACCACGATCACGAAGACCAGGGTCAGCTTGCGGCCCCACAGGTCGGACAGCCAGCCCACGACCGCCCGGCCGATGCCGTTGATGACCGCCATGACACCCATGGAGGTGGCGGCGACGAGGGGGCCGAAGCCGACCTCCTTCGCGTAGTCCACCTGGAAGGAGATGCCGAAGATGGACACTCCCGCCGTCATCACGATGGTGATCCACATCAGGGGCAGCATGCCGGTCCTGATGGCCTCCTTCGGGGTGTACTGCTTGGCCGCCGGCGGGTTCTTCGCGAGGCTCGCCGCGCTCTTGGCGTTGCCGGAGAAGTTCAGCGGGTCGAGCTCGGCCGGCCACCAGTTCTTCGGCGGATCCTTGAAGAACCAGGCGCAGACACCCACCACGATCAGCACGTAGACCCCGATGAGGTCCAGCACCTCGTGGTAATTCCCGGTGTCGAAGGCGTAGTTGAAGATGAAGATGAAGGGCAGCGAGCCATAGGCGAAGCCGCCGTTGACGAAGCCCGTCCTGGCGCCGCGCCGCTCGGGGAACCACTTGCCCACCATGTTGATGCACGTCGCGTAGATGAGTCCGGAGCCCACCCCGCCCACGACGCCGAAGCCGAAGACCGCGGCCAGGACGTCGTGCAGATGGGAGAGGGCGAAGAACCCGACGAGGCACAGCGCCGCGCCGACGTACATGGCCCGGCGCGCGGTGAGGACGCCCCTCTCGCGCATCCAGCCCGCGGGGAAGGCGATGCCCGCCTGGAAGAACACCCAGACGCTGAGGATCCAGAAGGTGTTGCTCTGCGTCCAGCCGTGGGCATCGGAGAGGGTGTCCTCGGCGGAACCGTAGGCGTACTCGGACACGCTGATCGCCATCATCGCGACCCACGGCAGGTACACCATCAACTTGCGGCTGTGGCCCAGCAGATCGCGGTCGCTCTCGCCGATCCGGTACACGCGGCCCTTGCTGTCCGTCACTTCGCGGTACGCGACGCCCGCCGCGTGCCGTGGTTCGCCGGATGTGGAACTGTCGCTCATGGTCGTCCCCTTGGCGTCGAAAGAACCTGGCCAGCGCCCCCTGTCCAAACCCTTCGTGCTGAGGTGGGGCCTAGGTGAGCAGCCCCGCGGCCCGTGCCCAGCGGTACTTCGCACCGAGCACCGCGACCGGCAGCTCGGTGGTGTAGGGGTAGGCGACGACGCCGCGCTCGAAGAGGTACGCGCAGGCCTCCTCGACCTCGGTGTCGCCGGCGAGCGAGGCCACCACGGGCTTCTCGATGCCGCGCGCCCGGAACTCCTCGACGACCCGCGCCGTCAGCTCGGCGAACACCATCGGCGGGGTGACGATGGTGTGCCAGTAGCCGAGGACGAGCGCGTGGACGCGCGGGTCCTCGAGGCCCAGCCGGATCGTCGCCTCGTACGTGGCCGGCGGCTCGCCCCCGGTGATATCGATCGGGTTGCCGGCGGCCCCGAACGGCGGGATGAACGCCTTGAAGGACGCGTCCAAGTCCGCTGGGATCCGCATGAGTTGGAGCCCGTTGTCGACGACCGCGTCCGACAGGAGCACCCCGGAGCCGCCCGCGCCGGTGATGATGACGACGTTGTCGCCCTTCGGGGCGGGCAGTACGGGCAGGGCCCGCGCGTACTCCAGCATCTCGCGGAGTCCGGGGGCCCTGATCACCCCCGCCTGGCGCAGGATGTCGTCGTATACGGCGTCGTCACCGGCCAGAGCGCCGGTGTGCGAGCCCGCGGCCTTGGCGCCCGCGCTGGTCCGCCCGGCCTTGAGGACCACCACGGGTTTCTTCGGCACGGTCGCGCGCGCCGCCTCGACGAAGGCCCGGCCGTCCTTGAGGTCCTCCAAATGCATGGCGATGCAACGGGTGTTGGGGTCCTCGCCGAACCAGGTCAGCAGGTCGTCCTCGTCGAGATCCGACTTGTTGCCGAGGCCCACGATCGCCGAGACCCCCGTCCGCGTGGAGCGGGCGAAGCCGAGGATCGCCATGCCGATCCCGCCGGACTGACTGGTCAGGGCGACCGGGCCCTTCACGTCGTACGGGGTGCAGAACGTGGCGCACAGGTCGTACCAAGTCGAGTAGTAGCCATAGATGTTGGGCCCGAGCAGCCGTACACCGTGCCGCTCGGCGATGGCCACGACCTCGTCCTGGAGGGCCTGCTCGCCGGTCTCGGCGAAACCGGAGGGGATGAGCACCGCGTTCGGAATGCCCTTGCGGCCCACCTCGTCGAGGGCCGCCGCGACGAATCGGGCCGGGATCGCGAAGACCGCCACATCCACCTCGCCGGGAACGTCCGTGACACTGTGGTACGCCTTGCGTCCCTGAATGTCATCGGCCCGGGGGTTCACCGGATGGATCTCCCCGGAGAACCCTCCGTCGACGAGGTTGCGCATGACCGAATGGCCTATCTTTCCGGTCTCGTTGGAGGCGCCGATCACCGCGACCGAGCGCGGCCGCATCAGCCGGCGCATCGAGCGGAGGATCTCCTCACGGCTGTACCTGCGCCGGGGCCTGACCATCTCCGTGCTCAGCAGGATCCGGATGTCGGCGGCGAGAGCGCTCCCGGGCGTGGCGATCACCGGGTTGAGGTCGACCTCCGCGATCTCGGGGAAGTCCGTGACCAGTTGGGACACCCGGCGGATCTGTTCGGCGAGCGCCCACCGGTCCACGGCCGGCGCGCCGCGCACCCCGCGCAGGACCTCCGCCGCCCGGATCGAGTCGAGCATCGACAGCGCCTCGTCGGCGGTGACGGGGGCGAGCCGGAACGTGACGTCCTTCAGCACCTCCACCAGGACCCCGCCGAGCCCGAACGCCACCACCTTGCCGAAGGTCGGGTCGGTGACCGCGCCGACGATCACCTCCTGCCCCGGTGGCAGGAGTTGCTGGACCTGCACGCCGTCGATCCGGGCCCCGGGCGCGAACGCCCGGGCGTTCTCGACGATCCGGTGGAAGGCGCCCCGCACCTCGGCCGCGCCCTCCACGCCGACCACGACCCCGCCCGCATCCGTCTTGTGCGAGATGTCCGGCGAGACGATCTTCAGTACGGCCTTGCCGCCGAGCCGTGCCGCGTGCGCGACCGCCTCGTCGACGTCCCGCGCGAGCGCCTCGCCGGGTACCGCGATCCCGTACGCGTCCGCGACCGTCCTTCCCTCGGGCGCGGTGAGCGTCGCGCGCCCCTCGGCCCGGACGGAGGCGAGCAGCGCCCGCACCGCCTCGCGGTCCTGTGCCTCGACATCTGCCATCGCTCAGATCACTCCGTCCGTCTTGAGCAGCCGCAATTCCTCTTCGCCCAGGCCCAGTTCGCCGCTGTACACCTCCGCGTTGTGCTCGCCGAGCAGGGGAGAGGTGACCACGTCCACGGGGGAGTCGGAGAGTTTGAGGGGGGAGCCGACGGTGGTGAAGCGGCCGCGCTCGGGGTGTTCGACCTCGACGACCATCTCGTTGGCCACGAGCGAGGCGTCCTCGATGATCTCCTTGGTGGAGAGGATCGGGCCGCACGGGATGTTGTGCGCGTTGAGCCGCTCAAGTACCTCCCATTTGGGCAGGGTTGAGGTCCATTCCTCGATGAGCTGGAACATCTTGCCGAGCTTGGGGAGCCGCGCCTCGGGCGTCGCCCACTCGGGGTCCGTGGCGAGTTCGGGACGGCCGATGAGGGCGGTGACCGGCTGCCAGCCGACCGGCTGCACGATCACATAGACGTAGTCGTTGGGCCCGCCCGGCGCGCACTTCACCGCCCAGCCGGGCTGCCCGCCGCCCGACGCGTTGCCGGACCGGGGCACCTCGTCCCCGAAGTCCTCGTTGGGGTACTCCTTCAACGGGCCCTGGGCAAGCCTCTGTTGGTCGCGCAGCTTGACCCGGCACAGGTTGAGCACCGCGTGCTGCATGGCGACCTGGACACGCTGGCCGCGCCCGGTGGACTCGCGCTGGTAGAGCGCGGCCAGGATGCCGGCCACCGCGTGGACGCCGGTCCCGGAGTCACCGATCTGCGCTCCGGTGGCGAGCGGCGGACCGTCCTCGAAACCGGTGGTGGCCATCGAGCCGCCCATGGCCTGCGCGACGACCTCGTACGCCTTGAAGTTGGTGTACGGGCCCTCGCCGAAGCCCTTGATGGAGGCGTACACGATCCGGGGGTTGATCTCCTGGATCCGCTCCCAGGTGAAGCCCATCCGGTCGACGGCGCCGGGGCCGAAGTTCTCCACCAGTACGTCCGAGCGGCGGATGAGTTCGGTCAGGATCTCCTTGCCGCGCGGGGTCTTGGTGTTGAGGGTGATGCTCCTCTTGTTGCAGTTGAGCATCGTGAAGTAGAGGGAGTCCACGCCGGGCAGGTCGCGCAGCTGGGTGCGGGTGATGTCACCGGTGGGCGCCTCCAGCTTGACGACGTCCGCGCCGAGCCAGCCGAGGAGCTGGGTGGCGGAGGGGCCGGACTGCACATGGGTCATGTCGAGGACGCGTACGCCCTCAAGTGCTTTGGTAGCGGGTGCTGTTGGCATGGCGAGCTCCTCTACTTGTACATGGTCTGGTTCATGGTTCCGGGGGCGTAGGCGTCCGGATCGACCCACACGTTGATGAGCGACGGCTTGCCCGACTCGCGGGCGCGTCGCAGCGCGGGCGCGATGTCGGCGGGGTCGCGGACCTCTTCGCCGTGACCGCCCAGCATGCGCGCGAACTGGTCGTAGGGGACGTCGCCCAGGGTGTTGCCGATCCGCTCCCGCTCCGGTCCGTACTTCTGTGCCTGGCCGTAACGGATCTGGTTCATCGAGGAGTTGTTGCCGACGATCCCCACGAACGGCAGGTCGTAGCGCACCAGCGTTTCGAAGTCCCAGCCCGTCAGCGAGAACGCCCCGTCCCCGAACAGCGCGACGACCTCCTGGTCCGGCCGCGCCTGCTTGGCGGCGAGCACGAACGGGATGCCGACGCCGAGCGTGCCGAGCGGGCCCGGGTCCATCCAGTGGCCGGGCGACTTCGGCTGGACGACCTGGCCGGAGAAGGTGACGATGTCGCCGCCGTCCCCGATGTAGATCGAGTCCTCGGTGAGGAAGTCGTTGATCTCGCTGACCAGCCGGTACGGGTGGATGGGCGAGGCGTCGGACCTGAGGTGCGGAAGCCGCTTGCCGAGAGCGCTCTGCTCGGCGGCACGCAGCTCCTCCAGCCACGCCTTGCGCTTGACGGCGCCGCCGTTGAGCCGCCCCGACGCGGCCTGGGTCACGGACCTGAGGATCATCCCCGGGTCACCCACGATGCCCAGGTCGATGTCCCGGTTCTTGCCGACGGTGCGGTAGTCGAGATCGATCTGCACCACGGCCGCGCTAGGGGAGAGCCGCTTGCCGTATCCCATGCGGAAGTCGAAGGGGGTGCCGACGATCACGATGAGGTCGGCGTTGGAGAACGCGTACCGGCGCGACAGCTGGAAGTGGTGCGGGTCGCCGGGCGGCAGGGTGCCACGCCCCGCGCCGTTCATGTACGCGGGCAGGTTCAGAGTACGGACGAGCTCGATGGCGTCGTCGGTGGCCCGGCTCGTCCACACCTGACTGCCCAGCAGAACCGCCGGCTTCTCCGCGTGCACCAGCAGATCGGCCAGCTTCTCGACGGCCTCGGGGTCGCCGGCGCTGCGGGTGGAGGCCCGGTAGCGTCCGGCCGCCGGGATCCGCGCCCGGTCCACCGGCACCTTCGCGTCGAGCACATCGCGCGGTATCTCCAGGAACGAGGGCCCGGGCGCGCCGTTGAAGCACTCCCGGAACGCCATGGACACCATGTCGGCGGCCCGCGCGGTGTCCGGGACGGTCGCCGCGAACTTGGTGATCGGGGTCATCATGTCGACATGGGGGAGGTCCTGCAGCGACCCCATCTTGTGCTGGCTGTGCGCTCCCTGACCGCCTATCAGAAGCATCGGCGACTCGGCGCGGAAGGCGTTGGCGACCCCGGTGACGGCGTCGGTGGTGCCGGGCCCGGCGGTCACCACGGCGCAGCCGGGCTTCCCGGTGATCCGGGCGTAGCCGTCGGCCGCGTGGGCGGCGACCTGCTCGTGCCGTACGTCGACGACCTCGATGCCCTCGTCCGCGCAGCCGTCGTAGATGTCGATGATGTGGCCGCCGCAGAGGGTGTAGATGACGTCGACGCCCTCCGCCTTGAGCGCCTTGGCGACGAGATGTCCGCCCGAGATGAGGTCCTGACCGCTGTCGTCGGAGCCGTGAGGCATGGCGAAGTCCGTCCCTTCGTAGGGGAGTTGAGGTCCGCCTCGGGTACTGCCCGGCGAGGGCAGGGGGCGTCCTCCGGTAGATTGCATACAGTCGACGAATACTGTATGAACCTTGTTATCCCTCATCCGACGGCGTGGTGTCCAGGGGGCGTGCGGCACTTTCCCACTCAGTCAGGAGCCGGCATTGGATCTGTACGAGTACGAGGCAAGGGAACTCTTCAAGAGCCACGGCATCGCGGTCCCGGACGCGGCCGTCGTCACCTCCCCGCGTGAAGCCCGGGCCGCGGCCGAGTCGCTCGGCGGCCGCGTCGTGGTCAAGGCCCAGGTGAAGACCGGGGGCAGGGGCAAGGCGGGCGGGGTGAAGCTCGCCGCGAATCCGGCGGCCGCGCAGCTGACGGCCCGCCAGATCCTCGGCATGGACATCGGGGGTCACGTCGTGGGCCGGGTCATGCTGGCCCAACCGGCAGACATCCAGGCCGAGTTCTACGTCTCCTACGTGCTGGACCGCGCGGCCGGGGTCTTCCTCGCGATCGCCTCCGCGGAGGGCGGCACGGAGATCGAGGAGGTCGCGGCGAGCCGCCCGGAGGCCGTGGCCCGCATCCCCGTCGACCCCCGGCGCGGGGTGGACGCGGCCAAGGCCGCCGAGATCGGGAAGGCCGCCCACCTCCCGCCCGAAACGGCCCCGGTACTGGCCCAGTTGTGGCAGGTCCTCGTACAGGAGGACGCGGTCCTGGTGGAGGTGAACCCGCTGGTGCGGACCGCGTCCGGCCAGATCCTGGCCCTGGACGGCAAGGTCACCCTGGACGACAACGCTCGCTTCCGGCACGCCCGTTGGGGGTCATCGGACGAGGCGGATCCGGGCGCCGACCCGCTGGAGGCGGCGGCGAGCGCCAAGGGCCTCAACTACGTCAGGCTCGACGGCGAGGTCGGCGTCATCGGCAACGGCGCGGGCCTGGTCATGTCGACCCTGGACGTGGTCGCCGGCTGCGGGGTCCGCCCGGCGAACTTCCTCGACATCGGGGGAGGGGCATCGGCCCGGGTCATGGCGGACGGCCTGACCGTCATCCTGTCCGACCCGGCCGTGAAGTCCGTCCTCGTGAACGTCTTCGGCGGGATCACCTCCTGCGACGCGGTGGCCGACGGCATCGTCCAGGCCCTGGAATCCGTCCACCTGACCAAGCCGCTCGTCGTACGCCTCGACGGCAACAACGCCGCCCGGGGCCGCGCCATCCTCTCCGGCCGCGACCATCCCCTGGTCGAGCAGGCCACCACCATGGACGGCGCCGCCCGCCGCGCCGCCCAACTCGCCCGGCAGGGAGTCTGACATGGCGATCTTCCTCGGCAAGGAGAGCAAGGTCCTGGTCCAGGGCATGACCGGCGGCGAAGGGATGCGGCACACCCGCCGGATGCTCGCGGCCGGCACCGACGTCGTGGGCGGCGTCAACCCCCGTAAGGCGGGCCGGGTCGTCGACTTCGACGGCCGCGGGGTGCCGGTGTTCGCGACGGTGGCGCGGGGGATGGCGGCCACGGGCGCGGACGTCTGCGTCGTCTTCGTCCCACCGCCCTTCGCGCGGGCGGCGGTTGAGGAGGCGATCGACGCGGGGATCGCCTTGGCGGTGGTCATCACCGAAGGCGTCCCGGTGCACGACGCGGTGGCCTTCCACGCCCACGCCCGGGCGCTGGGCGGCGCCACCCGTGTCATCGGGCCCAACTGCCCCGGCCTCATCAGCCCCGGCCGGTCCAACGCGGGCATCATTCCCGCCGACATCGCCCCCGAGCCGGGAGGCATCGGCCTGGTCTCCAAGTCCGGCACACTCACCTACCAGTTGATGTACGAGCTGCGCGACATCGGCTTCTCCTCGGCGGTGGGCATCGGCGGCGACCCGGTCGTCGGCACCAGCCACATCGACTGCCTGGCCGCCTTCGAAGCGGACCCCGACACCGAACTCATCGTCCTGATAGGGGAGATAGGCGGCGACGCGGAAGAACGCGCGGCGGCGTACGCGGCGTCCCACGTGACCAAGCCGGTGGTGGGCTACATAGCGGGCTTCACCGCCCCCGAGGGCAAGACCATGGGCCACGCCGGGGCGATCGTCTCCGGTACGGCCGGAACGGCGTCGGCGAAGAGGGCGGCCCTGGAGGCGGCCGGGATCCCGGTGGGCGCGACTCCGTCGGAGACGGCGCGGCTGGTGCGGAAGGTGCTGGGGGTTGGCCGTACCTGAAATCGCTTGGTAAGCAACGGAGTTGAGGCGAGGTGATGACAGGCGCCTCGGGCTCTTCGGCGTTTGAGATGCGGGGTCGGGGAGCGAAGCCCGGCCCGGCCCCCGATCACGTGACGTCACTCACCTTCACGCCCCGTACGTACCCAACCCCGCCCCCGCCTCACTACCGTCCGGTAACACGAGCCATCGCACCCCCGCCCCGACAGCCGGCACACCGAGAGCGGAGACCCTCATGGCACCCAGCCCCAGCCCCGACCAGAAGACCGGACCCCTCGGCCTCAAGCCCGGCACCGCCTGGTCCGACGCCTGGCGGCGCGGCCTGGCCGCCGCCCCCGAGGCCTTCCGGGACGACCGCGTCCTGAACCTCTGGGCCGGCCAGTGGCACGCCGACGGCCGCGCCCTCCCCGCCACCACCCCCGTCGACGGCACTCCCATCGCGGGCCCGCCCCGCCTGGATGGCCCCACCGCCCAACAGGCCGTGCGTGCCTCGCTCGACCAGCACCGCACCTGGCGCCACGTCCCGCTCCCCGAGCGCCGGGCCCGGGTCGCCGCCACCCTCGACGCCCTGACCGAACACCGCGAACTGCTCGCCCTCCTCCTCGTGTGGGAGATAGGAAAGCCGTGGCGGCTCGCCCAGGCGGACGTGGACCGGGCCATCGACGGCGTCCGCTGGTACGTCGACGGCATCGACGCGATGCTGGACGGCCGCACCCCGCTCCCCGGCCCGGTGTCCAACATCGCGAGCTGGAACTACCCCATGTCCGTCCTGGTCCACGCGATGCTGGTGCAGGCACTCGCGGGCAACGCCGTCATCGCGAAGACCCCGACCGACGGCGGCGTTGCCTGTCTCACCCTGGCCGCCGCCCTCGCCGTACGCGAAGGCGTGCCGGTCACCCTGGTCAGCGGCAGCGGGGGAGAGCTCTCCGAAGCCCTCGTCCGCTCCCCGGAGATCGGCTGCGTCTCCTTCGTCGGCGGCCGCGACACGGGCGCCCGCATCGCCACGGCCGTCGCCGACCTCGGCAAGCGGCACATCCTGGAGCAGGAGGGCCTCAACACCTGGGGCATCTGGAACTTCAGCGACTGGGACGCGCTGGGCGCCGTCGTCCCCAAGCTCTTCGACTACGGCAAGCAGCGCTGCACCGCCTACCCCCGGTTCGTGGTCCAGCGCGCCCTGTTCGACCGGTTCCTCGCCGCCTACCTGCCGGCCGTACGCTCCGTGCGCACCGGCCACCCGCTGGCCGTCGAGCACCCCGAAGACGCCCTGCCCGCACTGGACTTCGGGCCGCTCATCAACGCGGCGAAGGCCAAGGAACTCGGTGACCAGGTGGCCGAGGCCATCGACCGGGGCGCCGTCCCGCTGCACCGCGCGACCCTGGCCGGCGGCCGCTTCCTGCCCGGCCAGGACACCGGCGCCTACCTGCCGCCGGTCACCCTCCTCAACCCGCCGCCGTCCTCGCCCCTCTTCCACGCGGAGCCGTTCGGCCCGGTCGACACGATCGTCCTGGTCGACACGGAGGCGGAGCTGCTCGCCGCGATGAACGCCTCCAACGGCGCACTGGTCGCCACCCTGTCGACCGACGACCCGGCGACGTACGACCGCCTCGCCCCGCACATCAGGGCGTTCAAGGTCGGCCGGGGCAAGCCCCGCTCGCGCGGCGACCGCGAGGAACTGTTCGGCGGGTTCGGCGCCTCGTGGCACGGCGCGTTCGTCGGCGGCGAACTCCTCGTACGCGCCGTGACCGAGGGCCCGGCCGGGGAGCGCCCCCCGGGCAACTTCCCGGCGTACCAGCTGATCCCGTAGCGCCGGGGTCCACGGCTGCGGACCGGCACGGCCATGTCACCCGATGCCCTGCCGGTCCGGCTCCAGCGCGAAGGCCCGCTCCGCCTCCGGGACCGTCAACTGCACGGCCCGCGCGAGGAGTTCGCGGTGCCGCAGCAGCGGCTCGCGCCGGTCGGCGGGCGCGATCCGGAGCAGATCGTCGAGCCCCGCCATGATGCGCCGGGTGACCTGCGGGCTGCCGACCGCGCAGAGGCGGATCTCGGCGAAGGCGAGATCGACGATGTCGGCCCAGTCCGGCACGTCCTGCACCAGCCGGACCGCGCCCTTGCCGTCGGGGTGGCCCACGGCGCCCAGCGGCCGGTTGGCCAGCACCGTGAGCAGCTGGACGATCCGGTCGAGGCAGAGCACGGCGGTGGTCGGGTCGTTGATGGCGCGAGAGAGCGCTCTCAGGGCGATGTCGCAGAGCTGCCGAAGTCCGAACGTCAGATCCTGGTGGAACGTCCGCTCCACCCCGACCATCACCGTGTAGCGCAGCGCTGCCCGGTCCGGCCCCTTGCCGTCCTCGCTCCCGTGCACCGACAGCAGCGGCGTGCCCGGCACCACGAAGTCCCCGATGCGGGGGAGCAGCCGGAGCACCACGCCCTGGCCCCTGGCGGCGCGCACGAGCCGGGCGATGTTGACGTCCCGCAGCACCCCGGCCCGCCCGGCGTACCCGATCCGGCCGCTCTCCGGCCCCACCGCCGAGCCGTCGAACTCACCACGCGGCATCCGGTCCAGGACCCGCAGGCTTTCGCCGGCGATCCGGTCGACCACGTGGCCGACCCGCATGAGCCGCAGCGTGGAGTTCACGTACGCGATGAAGAGGAACAGACTCAGCGCGACCATGAGCAGAGTGAGAACGCTCTGCACGAAGGGCACGGTGGTCACGCGCCGCGCCTCGGCCTCGCTCTCGAACGAGGTGAGGACGAGCAGCGACAGCGTGAACGTGGCCAGGAAGACGGCGAAGGTCAGCTTGGTGATGCGGGACCGCACGAAGATCCGCACCACCCGAGGGGTGAACTGACCGCTCGCCATCTGCACGGCGACGAGGGAGATGCTGAACACCACACCGATGAAGGTCATCATCGCCGAGCTGACCGTGCTGACCACGGGCTTGATGTCGTTGACGATCCTGATCAGCTCGTCGACCTCGGCGAAGTTCCGGTGCTCCTGGAGCAGCCGGACGAGGGCCGCGTCGAGTGCGGACGCCCCCGTCCACAGCACGAAGACCAGCACCATGGCGGCGGTCGGCGCGAACCAGAAGGTGTCGCGCAGATGCTCCCGCAGCGGCGAGAGCGCTCTCGGCCGCCGGTATCCCTTGCCTCTGCCCGTGGTCACCCGGCGAGGCTAGGCCTGCGTCGCAGTGCTGAGGCCGCCACGCCACCGAGTGGTCCCTCAGTCGTACACACATTGGTCCTCACGGAGTACGAATCCGTACATCCGCGCCCGAACAATGGAAGACATCGAAGCACGTCGTCGAAGCACGCACCCTCCCTCAACCCGAGCCGACCCAGGAGTGAACGCCATGCCGCCGAAGCGCACGCCCAGCCGGACCAGGACCATCGTCGTCACCGCGGTCTCGGTCGTCGTGGCGGTGGGATTCGCGGCGGTCGTCGCCGTACCGGCAGCGAAGGACTGGTACCAGAACCGTCATGACGAGGCCGCGTCCTACAGCTCCGGCAAGGAGGCGAAGGGCGACCGCGTCTCCGTGCCCCGCTGGCTCCCCGACGAGGCGAAGCGCATCGAGTACGCGATGAAGACCACCGGAGGCGACCGCCTGATCAAGGCCAGCCTGCCGTCGCCCGTCCTCCCCGCCAGCTGCTCGCCCCACAAGCCGGACGCGACCCCGCGCCCGCCGGCCATCAGGTCCACGTGGTTCCCCAAGAACGCCGAGCGGCACGCGGCGGCCCGCTGCGGCCTGTACTACGCGTACATGGAGGGAAACACTCTGTACGCCTGGCAGGCGAACGACGACTGGCTCGCGTCGAAGAAGGCCTGACGCTCTCCTGACCACGCAATATGCGGGTGAACAGCACCTCGAACCCCTGGTAGAGTTCTCTATGTCGCCGCGGGGAACACCCCGCGAAGACAGACACCTTGTCCGGGTGGCGGAATGGCAGACGCGCTAGCTTGAGGTGCTAGTGCCCTTTATCGGGCGTGGGGGTTCAAGTCCCCCCTCGGACACCAGCTGAGACCCCACTTCACGTGGGGTTTTCTGCGTTTCTGGGGCGCGAGGTGACCAACGGGCCGGCCCGCACCGGACGCGGCGCCCGCGCCCCGTCCTTACGTGAGTGCCAGGTGGACGTGTGCCGCGAGCAGGCCTGGACTCCCGTCCTGCTGTGACGGGAGTCCAGGCCCGGCGGTGCTTCAGCGGGCCCCCTGGGGAGCCAGTACCACTGTGGAGCTGAAGACCCGCCGTTCGCGCTGGTGCGCTTCGATCAGTACGCGCGGACGGCCGTGGAGGTCAGGGCTCAGCGGGGTGGCGTTGAGCCAGCAGGGCGCGTCGAACTCGACGTACCCGTCGAAGGTGGTGTCGAAGGCGACCGGGGTCGCGGGTGCGTCGAGGCTCGTCTGGGCCGCCTGGCTGACGGCTTCGAGGAGCACCATGCCCGGTATGTGGTCGTGGGGGTGGTCGTAGAGGACGGTGTGACTGGTATCGACCCGCATCTGCCACCGGCCCGCCTCACCGGTGGGGGACAGGACCACATCCCGTGCGTTCGTGCGCCCCACCAGCTCGGGAGCGAGGGGTGGAGTGGGCGGGGCGGCCCTCAGGAAGACGGCACGGTCGGCGTAGGGGCCGCGGAGCCGGTTGTAGATGCTGCTCGGGTAGGCGCTGTAGTGGACCTCGGCAGAGCCCGCGTACACGCCGTTCACGGTGCCCTGCACATGGGCGACCAACTGGACCGAGCCCATCCGGCGGCGCTTGATCGCCGAGTGGATGACCTGTAGTTGGACAAGCGTCGGAGACCCGGTGGTCCGCAGCGCGTCCGCGACCACGTCCAGGGTCAGGCGCTCCCACCCCAGGCTGTAGTCCCTGGGTATGTCATGCGCCGTCTGGCAGGACACGGCGAGTGCTTGGCGCACGCTCTCCGTGAAGAGCAGCGGGCTGTGGGCCTGCGGGGTCGGTGTGTAGAAGTCGTGTGTCTGCGGCCATTCGACGGTGACGATCTGCTCGCTGCCGCACAGGTGCAGGCAGTCGACGACGAACACCTCCGACAGGTCCCGCTTGCCGACACACTCCTTGAGAGCGATCTCGGTAAGGACGTGCGGAGACGTGATGGATGGTGTTGCGAAGGCGCATGAGGACACAGCGGTGCTGTGAGACATGGTGCTACTCCCCCCAGAGTTGCTTCGATCCTGACGGGCAGGGTTGGATGCCGAGCACGATCAAAAAATAAAATAGTGCCCGTTGTTTTTTTTGTCGAGCATTTACTTTGAGGAGGCGGGATGGCGCAGCGAGCCGTGAAGCAGGAACGCGCGGTAAGAACGAGGGAGGCGCTCCTCCAGGCGGCGGCCCAAGTCTTCGGAGAGCTCGGGTTCGCGGGTGCGAGCGTCTCGAAGATCGCCGACAGGGCCGGGCTCACGCTCGGAGCGATGTACTTCCACTTCAAGTCGAAGGAGGAGCTCGCTCGGGAGATCGTGCTCTCCCAGCCCAGCAGGGTCCGGCCGGTGCATGAGTCCGAGGGGCTGCAGCACGCCGTCGACATCACGCTGACCTGGGCCTACGGACTCGCTGAAGACGCCGTGCTGTTCGCGGGCGCGCGCCTGGTGATGGAGCAGGAGCAGTTCAACGCTCCGGAGGAGAACTCGCACCAGCAGTGGACGGACATCATCGCCTCCGACCTCCGCGTCGCGCAGACCGCGCGGGAGGTTCGCAAGGCTGTCGATGTCGAGGCTGTGGCACGGCTGATCGTCAACGCCTGTACCGGCGCCCAGATGCACTCCTCCATAGAGTCGGGCCGGGCCGACCTGCCGCAGCGCATCGAGGAGATGTGGCGGATCGTGCTGCTGTCGATCGCGGTGCCGAGCGCCGTGGCACGCCTCGAGTTCGGGCAGGCGCGCGGCCGGCGGGGCTGACCGGTGGATCGTCCCAGCGCGGTGGGTGGCGACCCGGATGATCCCCGGACTCCGGGTTGTGCTGTGCTGGGTGTGATCAATTCATGGTGAACGAGTGTGTGGGGGATGAAGATGGAGATGTCCGCGAAGAGAGGCCCGGGGGAGCTCGACGGCAGGACGGTGATGGTCACCGGGGCCTCCAGCGGAATCGGTGCGGCGGCCGCGCGGCTGTTCGCCGCGCGGGGGGCGAACGTCGTTCTGATGGCCCGGCGGGAGGACCGGCTGCGGGAGCTGGCCGCGTCCGTCGCCGCGGAGGGCGGCACGGCGGTGCCCGTGGCGGGCGACGTCACCGTGTCGGCGGACGTGGCACGGGCCGTGTCCACCGCGGTGGACACGTTCGGCTCGCTGGACGCGGCGTTCAACAACGCCGGCTGGGGCACGGTGGCCACGCCCCTGCACGTGCTGGAGGACGACGTCTACGACCGGATCATGGACGTCAATGTGCGCGGCGTGTGGAACTGCCTGCGCCACCAGATACCCGTGATGCTCGCTCAGGGCGGGGGCGGGTCGATCGTCAACACCTGCAGCACCGCGGGCCAGTTCGCCACCGGTGCCGTAGCCCCCTATGTGGCGGCCAAGCACGCCGTCCTCGGTCTGACCAGGGCCGCCGCGGCCGAGTACGGCGACCGGGACATCCGGGTCAACGCGCTGATGGTCGGCATCACACGTACCGAACTCATCGAGCAGGCCCTGCGGGAGATGCCCGGGCTGGAGGAGGCCGCCGTCGCGCGGGCGGTCCAGAAGCGGCTTGCCGAGCCGGAGGAGATCGCCCGCGTGGCCGTCTGGCTCTGCGGCCCGGAGGCGTCGTTCATGACCGGAGCGGCGGTTCCGGTGGACGGTGGCTGCAGCGCCGTGTGACACCGTCGGCGGCAGGGGAGTTCACGTCGACGGCGGGGGGTCCTCCACCGCAGGGAGGAGCATGTCCCACATCCGGGTGAACAGGTCTGACGCACGGTCGCCCCGGGTCTCGGACGCCCCACTGCGCCGTTGTGCCCGCACCTCCACCTCGGCCCCGTGGACGAGGTAGAGGACGAGCGGCAGGACGAGGGAGGGGTTGACCGACGCGTACGCCGGTGTGCTCGCCGCCTTGGCCAGCTCCTCCTCAACGGCCGTTGACCACACGGCGCGCCAGTTGGGTGGACAGTCCTCGCGATCCCGGTCCAGACGTGCTGCCGCGCGGACCGCGACGTCGTTCTCCAGACATCGCACCACCGCGCCCGCCATGGCGATCGCCGACCGCAGCGGGCCGCCTTGGTGATCCACCTGCTGCAGGGCGTGCCGTGTCACTGCCACGCCCTGTGCGTGCACCTCGTCGGCCAGCGCCGCCTTCGACGTGAAGTGGAAGGTCACCGCGCCCGTTGACGTGCCCGCGGCCTTGCCGATGCCGGTCAGGGACGCGGCGGCGTACCCGTTGTCGTCGAACTCCCGGGCCGCGGCATGGACCAAGGCCTGCCGTGTGCGTGCAGCTCGTTCCTGCATCCCGTTGACCTTCCGTCGGGCAGGCACACCAGTGTGCGTCGCGTTCTATGGGGCTCATCTCGCCAGCCCACGGGGACAACGGCACACCTTCTTGCCATGCCGAGGCGAAGGTGCGCCCCAGGCCCGGCAGAGCCCCGAGGAGGTCGGCGGCCCGCCCCGGCGCCCTGAGAGCCGTCCCGGCTGGGCAGGCGCGCGGCCCAGGGTATGCCTAGGCTTCCTGGGCTCCAAAAAAAAGATAGCAATCACTATTCTATGTGTCTTGAAATAATCGCAGCATCGCCCGGGGGTGTCGACATGCCCGCCCGTCGGCCGCTTCCGGGGCTGTCGCGCGGCCGGCGGGCCGGGGTGCTCGAGATCGCGTTCGCGGGTGGATCCCGTCAAGTGGCTTGCGGTGACGCGTGATCACCCCGGCGTCCGGACCGGAACGCGGCTGACGGGCGTCCCCCTCTGGGGTGGAGCGGGGCGTGTCCGTGCTCCGGGGCCGTGCTCGTTCATGGGTGACTCTTTACAAAAAAAGAAAAAATCAACTATTTTTATCTGTGCACGGAGAGGCAAGCGCTGCGCGTGCACCGGCAGCCGGAACTCTCTGGCGTGATCCACGAGCGTAGGCGGAGACAGGGGGGGGAACCCAGAAATGACTGCGCAGCATGGGGTGGGCGGACCGGAGTCCTTCAGCGGGTTTGCTGAGGAGCTCTTCAGACATTTGCCCCGGATCGATCAACGAAGATGGGCGGCTGCCTATGTGCAGGGCCTGCTCAGCACGCCGGGCAAGAAGACGGTCCGGCGCATGGCCGCCGAGGTGACCGACTCGTCGACGGCGGCACAAGCCCTGCACCAGTTCATCAATTCCAGCCCGTGGGAGTGGGGACCCATCCGCGCCGAGCTCATGCGGTGGGCCGCGCGGCGCACCCGGCCCCGGTGCTGGACCATCGCCCCCGCCGTACTGCCCAAGCGGGGTGCGCAGTCCTGCGGGGTGCACCGCCGCTTCATTCCGCACGCCGGCCGCACCGTCAACTGCCAGATCGGATTCGGGGTCTTCCTGTCGTCGGACACCGAAGACCTTCCGGTCGCCTGGAGCATGCTGCTTCCTGACGAGTGGTCCGACGAGACACGACGGCTACGGGCCCGCATTCCGAGCGACGTCACGGCCTCGACGGAGGAGTGGCTCCTGAATCTGACCGACGAGCTCGCCGTGCACGCGGCCCACGGCCCGATGCCGGTGGTGGCCGACGCGACCGGGTACCTGGACGCCGCCGCACTGATCAACGGACTCAGCGCCCGGGGCCACGACCTCGTCGTCGCCGTACCGGACAACCTGCTGGTCCTGCCCGGCAGTCACCTGGCAGCCCGGCAGTGCCCCGAGGCCGGCCCCGTGGCCGCCGTCCGGCTCATCAGTGAACATGAACGCACCGGTCTCATTCCCCAGCGCGTGTCCGCTCCGGCCGATGGACGGCCGTACTCGATGGGGCTCGTTCACTTGCCTCGACCCCGTGCGCTGCCCGGGCCCCAGCGCACCTATCGGCTGTTCACCCAACCCGAGGGCAGGGGCCGCCACGGTGGCTTGTGGATCACCAATATGGTGAACCAGCCGCTCGGAGACCTCGTCGGACTGGCCGGCCGGCGTGCGGAGGCGGCCGGAACCGTGGGCCGCCTCGAACGGCACTTCGGCCTGCGGGACTTCGAGGGCCGTTCGTTCCCCGGCTGGCACCACCACATGACGTTGGTCTCCGCGGCCTTCACTTACGCTCGGCTGACAGCGCAGCAGGACATGCGGACCATCAGCGGTTTCGGCTCGAACAGCCCGGCAGCGCCCGATCCTTACGCGGAGCCGTGGCGGTCGTCTGGCGGGCAGCGGGCGCAGGAGCGACGAACCGCCTGACCACGCGCACCAGGCGATCGCCGGGTCACGGAACAGCGGGGGCGCGCTCTTCGGCGTACGAAGAGCGCGCCCCCGCTGGTGTTTCACCCGACGGCGGGGGTGTCACCGCACGGCTGCGGGCAGGTCGGTCCGTGGCGGTGCGTCGGCGAGCGGGGACGAGTAGGCGTCCACCCGCAGGGGAGCGGGGCGGGTGTCGTAGCGCAGGAAGCCGCTGACCAGCTCGGCACGTCTGAGCTGACCTTTGTGCAGAACCATTCCGGAGACATGGGTGCCGTCGTCGTGCCAGCACACGAGGGGGAAGCGGTAGATGTCTCCCTCAGGGGTGCCGAACACGGCCTCGTACCCGTCGGCGTCCAGGAGGCTCACGCGGGTTCGTCCTTCGGGGTGGTGGTGAACAGGTGCCCGTATTCGGTGATGTCCGCGGCGAGGTGGGCGGCGTCCGCGAGGTGGAGCGCGTGCCAGAGGATCACCTGGTTCGCGGTGAGCACGTGGAATCCGAGCTCTTCCTCAAGGGGCTTGATGGTGCCGACGGCCCGGATGCCGTTGCCCGCCACGAGAACGGCGTCGGGGCGGTGGTCGGCGACCGTGGTGCGGATCCAGGCGGACAGGTTGCCGGGGGTGATCGCCTTCTGGTTGGACGGCAGGCCGCACGGCCCGTGGTGGACGACGTCGAAGCCGAACTCGCGGAAGTAGTCCGCGCCCTGGCCCGAGAGCGTGTCGTCGAACCACGGCGGGTTCACGATGGCGATCCGTCGGGCGCCCAGTGCGTGGAACGCGGCGCGGGCGGCCTTGGTCGTGCCGGTGATCGGCAGGCCGCGGGTGACCGGCGTCAGCCGCTCGTACAGCTCCTCTTCTCCCTTGGCCTTCAGCACGTAACTGGAGGAGGTGAAGCCGAGAGTGAGCGCGTGCAGCGGGGAGGCGGCCACGAGTTCCACGGCCTGGTCCAGGAAGGGCGGTTCGACGAATGCCCTGACCGGGTCGTGCGGGATCTTCTCGTCCATCTCGCCGCCCGCGCGCATCGCGGCGAAGTGGATGCGGGAGCCGTGGATGGATACCGAGGCAGGGGCCATGGCCTGGAGTTCGGCCTCCGGGCCGACGTCGGCGTGCGGGACGACGACTCCGATGCGGGTGCTGGCATCCCAACCGTCGGTGGGCGTGCTGCTGGGGCTGGACATGAGGGAGATCTCCTACTTGGCCGGGGTGAGGGTGGACTCGTCGGCGAGCCGTCCGCCGCTGACGGTGCCCGTTCCCGTGTTGTCGAGGAACTTGGGGTGCTTGGACCGCATGGTCGCGATGATGAAGTCGTAGGGAACGTCGTCGAAGGCGCCGTGGTCGACGAGGAACTCCATGGAGCCCCCGCCCTCGGCGTACGGGTGGTAAAGGCTGTCGTGGGTGCCGTCGAACTCCAGGGCCTCCATGCCGTAGAGCTTGCAGAGCATCTTGTTGAACACCGGTGTGGCCTTGACCCACTTGCCGTCCAGGTGAACCTGGGTCAGGCCGTGGAAGAAGACGTCGCCGCCGATGTGCTCGATGAGCCGGGGCGAGGCAAGGTGGTTGCGCACGTCGCCGTACACGACGCGGGAGGGGATGCCGAGGGCGCGTACCGCCGCGGCGTACAGGGCGGCCTTGTGGAGGCAGAACCCGGACTTGGCCTTGGCGGTGTGCGAGGCCTTCAGTCCCCCGGGGGAGAGGTCGGCGCCGTAGACCTCGTAGAAGACGCCGTCGCGCACGGCGTAGTAGAGCTCGATCGCGTTCGTCTTCTTGTCGGCCGAGCGGTCCTTGACGGCGTGGTCGATGAAGTCCTGGACCTCGTCCGTCTCGTAGTCGAGGAACTCGGTGGGGCGGGTCAGCTGGAGAAGGTCAGCAGTCATGGCGTGTCCTGTGGTGGTTAGAGGCCGATGAGGGCGGCGATGCGGTTGCGCTGGATCTCCGAGCTGCCGGAGTAGATGGTCCCGGCGATCGAATTGCGCAGTTCGCGTTCCATGCCGTACTCGGTGAGCACCCCGCGCCCGCCGTGGATCTGGACCGCGTCCAGAGCGGTCTGCACGTTGGCTTCGGACACGATCGTCTTGGTGGCCGCGAGGTCGAGGGAGGCGTCCTGCCCCGCCTCGACCTTCGCCCCGGTGTCGGTGAGCCACTTGCGGGCGGTCTCCACCCGCATTTTCATGTCGGCGATCTTGTGCGAGACGGCCTGGTACTTGCCGATCGGCTGCCCGAACTGGGTGCGGGCCTTGGCGAAGTCGATGGTCTCCTCCAGCCGGCGGGTCATCTCGCCGAGCGTGAGCGAGAAGCCGAAGAGGACCTCGCGCTTCATCACGTGGTCCAGGACGAGGAAGCCTGCCCCCTCCTGGCCGACGCGCTGGGCGACGGGGATGCGCAGCTCGTCGAAGGAGAGGGTGCCGATCGGGCTGGTGCGCAGTCCGAGCTTGTCCATCGTGGGCCCGACGGACAGGCCGGGAGTGCCGGCCTCGACCAGCAGCGTGGTCAGACCGAACGGGCCGGGCTTGCCGGTGCGTACGTACAGCAGGAACAGGTCGGCGATCGGGGCGTTGGTGATGAACATCTTGCCGCCGTTGACCACGTAGTGGTCGCCGTCGCGGTGCGCGACCGAGGACAGGTTCATCGCGTCCGAGCCGCCGGACTCCTCGGTGATCGCGTGCGCGGTGATCAGCTCACCGTCCATGATCCTGGGCAGGTAGCGCTCTTTGAGCTCCCGCGTCGCGAACCGCTGCACGGGGACGCCGACGGACACGATCTGGGTGGAGGTGGAGAAGGACAGGCCCGCGTCGCGTGAGGTGTACCCCAGTCCCTCCAGGGCGCGCATCGTCTCGGTGAGGCTGCGGCCGCTCCCGCCGAAGTCGGGGTGGAAGGGGGTGCGCAGGATTCCCGAGCTCCGGACGGCCTTCCACTTGTCCTGCGGGAAGGCGGCGGAGGCGTCCAACTCCTCGAGGTTGGCGTTGAGTTCGTCGGCCCACGGGGTGGCGAGGTGGAAGAGGTCGTCGCTCAAGGATTGTCCTAGGTCCGCTGCGGGTGAGGTGGGTGGCGTGCCCGCCGACGGCACCCGGTGGGGGCGGGCGCCGTCGGCGGGAGGGGCGGGGGCCGTCGCCCCGCCGGGTCAGTAGTGGGAGAACCCGTCCTCGGACAGGCTGTGCTTCTCGTCGCCGTTGATGGGCGGGTTGAATATGGAGACGAGATGCAGGTCCTCGTCGTCCGAGGCGACGAGGTAGTGGGGGTCGTGCTGGTCGAGGGCGTAGATCGTGCCCTGCACGATCTTGTGGCGGGTGCCGTCCTTCTCGACGACCTCACCCGACCCCCCTACGCAGTAGCAGGCCTCGAGGTGGTTGCGGTACTGCAGGGCGCTGGTGGTACCGCGGCGGACCAGGGTGTCGCAGACGGCGAAACCCATGCCGTCGGACTCGGTCAGGACGCGGTAGCTGAGGCCGTTGCCCCACTCGACCGGGGCGAGGTTGTCAATGCTGCGGACGATCATGTGCTGTTTCTCCTTGTGACGTGAAGGTGCCGAAGGCCCTGAAGGTGTCGAAGGGGTACTTCAGGCCGCGAGGGCCTCGGTGTGGGAGGCGATCAGGTCGGTGATCGCGTTGATGCTGCGGAAGTTGACCGGGCCGAACTCGATGTCGTCCAGGGGGACGTCGTAGGCCTGGCTGATGTGCGAGATGAGCCGCACGAGACCGAGGCTGTCGATGACTCCGGACTCGATGAGGTCGTAGTCGTAGGTGAGATCGGACGCGTCCTCGCCGGACAGGTACTGGGTCACGACGAAGTCGCGGATCTCGGCTGCGGTGTCTTGGCTGCTCATGCCTGGATCTCCTTCATTCGGTTGCTCTTGATCTGGTTCCGGTCGGGCTTGCCCGTGGAGGTGCGGGGGAGGGGAGCGTCCGTGATGTGCACGGAGGTGGGAATCGCGTGCCGCGGCAGGTGCCTTCCCGTGTGCGTACGCAGTTGCAGACTGGTCAGCGTGCTGCTGGCGCGCCTGCTGACGTGTGCGTGCAGCCGGACCCCGGCCTGTTCGTCGGGCAGCGGGACCACGACGGCCTCGGCCACGTCCGGGTGCGTGGCGATCACGCGTTCCACCTCTTGGAGGTTGGTGCGCACTCCCCGGACCTTGACCTGCCAGTCCGCGCGGCCCTGGAGGCTGTACGTGCCGTGCTCGTCGCGGGAGACGAGATCGCCGGTGCGGTAGTAGGTGACTGAGTCGATGACGCTGAACGCCGCCGGGTTCAGTGCGGTGTTGAGGTAGCCGTGGGTCTGGAAGGGCGTGGCCACCAGCAGTTCACCGGTCCCGGCGGACTCCACGACCGTTCCGTCCGGGGCATGGATGAGCGCTCGGGTGCCGGCGATGGGCCGGCCGATCGGCAGCGTGCCGGCCGGCGCGGCAGGGTCGTACTCGTGGATGAACGAGTCGTTGGTCTCCGTGCAGCCGAACACGTTGTGGAAGCGGGCTCCGGGGAAGGCCGATGCCACCTGCGCCAGCAACGGTGCCGGCATGCTGTCCCCGGTGAAGACCATGCGGCGTACGGTCCGGTAGACCTCGTCGGCCTCGACCAGCAGGCGGTGGACCATGGGCACGCCCTGGACGAAGGTGACTTCGTGTTCGGCGACCAGCGTCCGGAGGTGCGGGCCGTCCGTCGCCCTGCCCTGGTCCACCAGGACGACTTCCGCGCCCAGTTGCAGGAAGGTCCAGACATCGAGGAGAGCGAGGTCGAAGTTGAGCGGGGCGTAGGACAGCGCGGTGTCCTTGGGGGAGAGGCCGAACTCGTCGACGGCCCAGTCGGTGAACGCGTCGAACCCGGCGGACTCGATCGGAACGATCTTCGGAGTTCCGGTCGAGCCGGATGTGGTCAGGAGCAGCCGGGTGCGTGCCGGATCCGGTGTGGCGAAGTGCTGGGCCTGCTCCTCGTCCGCCCGCACCGGCGTCGCGGTGAGCTCGCCGTCGGCGGCCGCGGTGAGCAGGTGGGAGACCCGGGCCTGTTGCGCCAGCCGCTCGAGCGCGGCGCTGCCCAGGTCGGGGGAGGGTACGAGGGCGATGTGGCCCTCGTGGAAGACGGCCAGCAGCAGGGCAATGGTCCCCGGCGTCTTGTGCGCCGGCACACACACGGTGCTGCCTGCCGGGAGATTCAGCCGCAGCAAGTGGCTGCGCAGGTTCTGGGTCAGCTCGCTCAACTCGCCGTAGGTGACGGCCTGGTCGTTGAAGTGGAGCGCTGTGTCGTGGAGCCGGTGGTGGCCGTGGACGGCGATGGTCTCGGCCAGACGGGGCGATGGCACGGCGGGATTCCTTGCGGTCGGCGCAGTCGGCGCTCAGAGGTGTCGCTCGACTGTTCGTTGAATCGTGCGGTGTCGAGGGCGAAGGTATCCGGCCAAGTGCATGCTTGGTCAAGCATGCACTTGGCGAAGTGGGTGTGACGCAGATCGCAGGTAATTGTCCGTGCAACTAAAAACCCCCGGACGCCTGAGGCGTCCGGGGGTGTCGGGGGCGATGTGCCCGATGTGGTTCGGGGGAGGTCGGGGGGTCAGCTCCGGGGGGCGCGCAGGGCCTGGACCGTGGGTCCCAGTTCCGGGTCGGCGGTGAAGGCGTTCAGTGCGGAGGAGAGGACCTCGGTATAGGTGGCGCGCGCGGCCTGGTAGCGCTGCCGCCCCTCGTCGGTGATGACCGCGTAGACGCCGCGCTTGTCCGACGGGCACAGGTCCTTGTAGGCGAACCCGGCCGTCTCCAGCCGCCCCACCAGGCGAGTTACCGATGACTGCCCCAGCCCCACCCGCTCGGCGAGGTCCTGCATGCGCAGCTCGCTGTCGTCGGCGTGGTCGAGGTGTTCCAGGGAGCGGTACTCCGACAGGCCGATCGCGTGCCGGCTCTGCAGCGCCTGGGTCAGTTCGCGTTCCACGTGTGCGTGCAGTGCGAGGACGCGATTCCATGCGGTGTGGTCGGACGTGCGCGGGGGCACGGGGTGTGAAGTTGCCATAGTCGCGGCCTCCCCGGGGTTGATGTTTGACATCAGAGTACATGCTCATGCAAGCTCCTGACGTTCCCCCGGTCGAGCCCTCGGGTGCGCTCGGGCAACTTATCTTTGCATGTACAAGCAACATCCACGAAGGTGTCGCACCGGCGGCACCTCACCCCCGCCCCCCAGCGTGGCCGGCCCGGAAAACGCGGCCGTCAAACCGAAGGGACCCCCTCTCATGCAGTGGCTCTACCTCGCCATCGCCGTCGTCTTCGAGATCGGCGTCGCGATCGCGGCCGGCAAGGCCGAAGGCTTCCGCAACCGCAAGTGGACGACCGTGACCCTCGTCAGCGGCGCCCTCGGCACCTACTTCCTCAGCCAGGCCCTGCTGACCTTCAACGTCGGCGTCGGATACGCCCTGTGGACCTCGGTCTCCGGCATCGGCATCAGCCTCCTGGGCGCCCTGCTGTTCGGCCAGCGCCTCAGCTGGCGCAAGGCGCTGGGCATCGTGGCCATCATCGCCGGGGTCGTCGGACTCCAGCTCAGCGGCGGCGCCTGACAGTCGCCCGCCCACCATCCGAACTCACGAAAGGCACCTTCCTCATGTCCTCGACCAGCCCCTCCGCCGCCAACTCCTGGCTCATGCTCCTCCTCGCCGGCGTCTTCGAAATCGGCTACGCCCTCTCGGTGGGCGGAAGCCACGGCTTCACCCGCCTGACCTGGTCGCTGGTTGCCGTCGTGTTCTTCCTTCTGACGCTGTGGGCGCTGAGTGCCGCGCTGCGCACCATCGACGTCGGCACCGGCTACGCCGTCTGGGCGGGCATCGGGGCGGCCGGAGCGGCGGCCCTCGGCCCCGTCTTCTTCGACGAGACCCTCACCCTCGTCCAGTCCCTGTGGCTCGGCGTCATCATCCTCGGCGTCGTCTGGCTCAAGCTCGCCGACAAGCCGAGCAGCACCGAACAGCCCGTCGAGCGGCCGCAGGAGGCCCAGGGCGCCGGCGTCTGAGGACACCTCCACCGCACCGGGGCAGCTCTCGGCCACGACGCCGCCCCGAGCTCGACCAACGCCCCCGCTCCCTCTCAAGGACCGACTCCGCAATGCATAGCGACACCCTCGATCACCTGACTCCCTACGTGGAGGAAGCCGTCAAGATCAGTCGTAGTCACGTCGCCGAAGGCGGCATCCCCTTCTCGGGGATCGTCGTACGGGACGGCCTCGTCCTGGGCACCGGCTTCAACCGGGTCCACGAGGACAACGACCCCACGGCACACGCCGAAGTCGTCGCGCTGCGCGCCGCGGCGAAGAAGGCCGGCAGGTACGGCGTCGCGGGATCCACCCTGATCGCCTCGGGCGAGCCCTGCGCGCTGTGCTACATGGCCGCCCTCTACTTCAACATCGAGCACATCGTGTACGCGGCCGACCGCAGGACCGCCGACGCGTACGGCTTCGCCTACGCCGACTCGTACTCCATCTTCTCCACCGACCCCACCACTTGGCCGATCAAGGTGACGCACGCCCCGATCGAGGGGCACGAAGTGCCGTTCCAGGAGTTCTTGACCGGCCGGAAAGGGCGACTGCGATGAGCACCCCCGTCAAGATCCAGGTCTGGTCCGACTACGTCTGCCCCTTCTGCATGCTGGCCGAGGGGCCGCTGGAGGAGGCGACGGACGACCTCGACGTCGAGATCGAGTGGAAGCCCTTCGAGCTGCGTCCCCATCCGCAGCCCACCCTGCGGCCCGAGGACGCCTACCTGCCCGACATCTGGCGGCGCGCCGTATACCCGATGGCCCGGCGCCTGGATGTCGACATCACCCTGCCCAGCGTCTCTCCGCAGCCCTACACCCGCCTCGCCTTCGAGGGCTACCAATTCGCGGCCGAGCACGGCAAGGGCACCGAGTACACGCGTCGTATGTTCCGCGCCTTCTTCCAGGAGGACCGGGACCTCGGTCATCTCGATGTCCTGCAGCCGCTGGCCGAGGAGATCGGACTGGACGGCGCCGCGTTCCGCGAGGCCCTTGAGCAGGGCACGTACAGCGACAGGCACCAGGACGCGCTCCGCGAGGCGCAGGCGCACCGAGTGCAGTCCGTGCCGACCCTCCTGGTCGGTGACATCCGTATCGAGGGTGTGCCGAGCTCCGCCCAGCTGCGCAAGGCGATCCTCGACGCCCAGGCCCAGCAGGACGCGGAGTTCGGCGGGGCGTGCGCGGTGAACGGGGGCTGCTGACGACGGGCGTCGCGCAGCCGGCCACGTCACGGCGTGTGGCCGAAGGTCTGGCGGGCCGCCCCGGGGCACGAGTGCATGGCGATACGCGCCATGCACTCGTCTCGTCACCCGGCTCCGCGCACCCCCGCCGGACCGTCGGTCCAGACGCTCACCCTTGACTCGAACACCCCCTGCGCCGGGCCATCTCGTGCACGGCCGCGGTGAGCGCGGCGTCGAGGAAGCCAGGGAAAAGAGCGTCGAGGTCGCTTCGCCGCAACGTGCTCATCTTGGCGGTGCCCCGGTAGTTCTGCTGGATCACTCCGCTTTCGCGCAGAACCCGGTAGTGGTGCGTGGCTGTGGCCTTGCCGACCGGCACATCGATGGACGCACCGGACAACTCAACTGTCGTGCACGAGAGTTCGCGGACTATGTGCATCCGCACCGGGTCTGAGAGGGCCTTCATGACGTTCTCCAGGCGGATTTCGTCAAGGGTGGGGTGAAGGAGTTCGCGGGTCATCGGTGTGCTGGTCCCTGCCCTTTCGCAGTCGACGGTCTGCGTTGATTTTGTCAGTTCCGCATGTACCGGATCCCTGGGCGCAGTTGCCCGGGAGCCGCAGCGGCGAACGAGGCGTTGGCGCGGTGGCGGAGCCCGCCCCCGTGAGCCGAAAGCATCGTCCCTTCTTCAAGTGGTGGGCGCGCGAAGTTCGTTGAGGGTTTTTGTACGGCGGGCCGACTGTGTGTGCGGGCCCTGTCCTCCGGTGTCACGGGCTTTCAAAAAAAGAAAACAACTACTATTATTTAGTGTACCTGGGTGCGGGGGGAGCGCACCATGCCGCGGCGCGAGCTCGAGAGGCGCGGCGACAAGGGCGATGGACACCGAGGGGGCGGAATGGACTTGAAGCTTTTGGGAGAACTGTCCGTGCACGAGGGCGGAACACCCATCACACCCACCGAAGCGCAGACGCGGCAGGTCCTGGCGCTGCTCGCGACACAGGCCGACCACATGGTGCCCACGGCGGTACTTGTGGAGGAACTGTGGCCCGTGGATCCGCCCCACCGCGCCACCGACATGCTGGAGGGGCATGTCCGGCACGTGAGAGCCCTCATCCAGGCTGCCCTCGCCCACGGCCATGAGCGTGCCGATGACACCCACGGCGAGCGCCGCACCGCCCATACCGTGCTGGCAGGGCTGCCGGGCGGCTACCGTCTCCACAGCGAGGGAGGCACCAGTGACGTCGCGGCCTTCGAGCGGGAAGCGGGCGCCGGCTACCGCGCGATGGAGACCGAGGATTTCGAGACCGCGGCCAACCGGCTGCGAGGCGCCCTGGCCCTGTGGTCCGGCGAACCGTACTCCGGCGTGCTGACCGGCCCCCACCTGCGCGCCCACGCATCCCGACTCGAACATTCCTGGCAGCGGGCCCTGGACCAATGGATGTCCGCCGAGGCACAACTGGGGCGCAGCCGCGCCCTGCTGGACGACCTGATGCTGTTCCTCTCGCGGTTCCGCGCACAACAGCCGCTGTACGAGGGGCTGATGTACGAGCTGCGCCACACGGGCGACCCCCGCGGCATTCTCGCGACCTACCAGCGGGTGCGTCGGCGGAGCCAAGCCGCCGCTCCCGCCGACGCACCCCTGCGCGGCACCATTCCCCGCCCGGCCGGCCGGGCCGCGGCATCCGCCTCCCGGGGACCCTTCAGTGCGGTCGGCGCCCCGCCGCGAAAGGCGTACGCAGGGGGGCCGCGTGCTGCCACGGGAGTCCGCGCCATGGCCTGAGCCAACCGCGAGCGGTGCGGCCCGCCCCGACCAGGGCCGACTTGATGAACTCCCGGCCGACTTGACGGGCTGTCGCCGGGGCCGTTGGCCACCACTTCCACCCCCTTCAGGATGACCGCTGGGGACGGCCGAGCCGGCTCGCACTGTCGGCCGGAACGGCCGGGACAGGCCCGGCTCAAGCCGCTTCCGCCTCGTAGATCCTTCCTCGACTAGGAGCCCTGAGCACCCTGTGAACCCCCAGGCGAGTACGACACCCCCGGCCCCGCTGTCCGCCCCCTTCGAGTGGACCGAGCTCGATCGCCGCGCGGTCGATGTCGCCCGAGCCCTCGCGGTCGACGCGGTGGAGACCGCGGGCCACGGCCACCCCGGCACTGCCATGAGCCTCGCTCCGGCCGCCTACCTGCTGTTCCAGCGGCTGCTGCGCCACGACCCCGCCGACCCGCACTGGGCGGGCCGGGACCGCTTCGTACTGTCCTGCGGGCACTCCAGCCTCACCCTCTACAACCAGCTGTACCTCTCCGGATACGGCCTTGAGCTCGACGACATCAAGGCGCTGCGCACCGAAGGAAGCCTCACTCCGGCTCACCCCGAATACGGCCATACGCCCGGTGTCGAGACCACCACCGGCCCGCTGGGCCAGGGCCTGGCCAACGCGGTGGGCATGGCCATGGCGGCGCGCCGCGAGCGCGGCCTGTTCGATCCCGACGCCGCACCGGGCCAGTCGCCCTTCGACCACACCGTGTGGGTCTTCGCCTCCGACGGCGACCTGGAGGAGGGCATCAGCCACGAGGCCAGTTCCCTGGCCGGCCACCAGAAGCTCGGCAACCTCGTCGTCCTCTACGACGACAACCACATCTCCATCGAGGACGACACCCGCATCGCCCAGTCCGAGGACGTGGCCGCCCGCTACCGGGCCTACGGCTGGCACGTGCAGCAAGTCGACTGGACCACCCCCGAGGGTTACCGGGAGGACGTCCCCGCCCTGCACGACGCACTGGAGCAGGCGCGCCAAGTCACCGACCGGCCTTCACTGGTGGCGCTGCGCACCATCATCGGCTGGCCGGCCCCGAACAAGCAGAACTCCGGCAAGATCCACGGCGCCGCCCTCGGCCGTGAGGAGGCAGCGGGCGCGAAGTCGGCCATGGGTCTGGATCCTGAACGCTCCTTCGAGGTGCCCCCGGAGGTCCTCACCCACGCCCGCCGGGCCGCGGACCGCGGGCTTCAGGCGCACGGGCGGTGGGACAAGCTCCACGCGGACTGGCGCACCGCTCACCCCCGGCGGGCCGCCGCCTACGACCGGATCTCCGTCCGCCGCTTCCCCGAGGGCTGGGCGCAGGACCTGCCGGTCTTCGCCCCCGGCCAGGAGATGGCCACCCGCAAGGCGTCCGGCGAAGTGCTCTCCGCCCTCGCCGGGGTGCTGCCCGAACTGTGGGGCGGATCCGCGGACCTGGCCGACAGCAACAACACGACCATGAAGGGGGAACCCTCCTTCGTCCCCGAGGAGTTCGCGACCGAAGCCTTCGCCGGACACCGCTACGGACGCACGGTCCACTTCGGCATCCGCGAACACGCCATGGGCGCCATCCTCAACGGCATCGCCCTGCACGGCGGTACCCGCCCCTACGGCGGCACCTTCCTGGTCTTCTCCGACTACATGCGTCCGGCGGTCCGCCTCGCCGCCATGATGAAGCTGCCGGTCACCTACATCTGGACCCATGACTCCATCGGGCTCGGCGAGGACGGCCCCACTCACCAGCCGGTCGAGCACCTCTGGGCGCTGCGCGGCATCCCCGGCCTCGACATCGTCCGCCCCGCGGATGCCAACGAGACGGTCATCGCCTGGCGGACCGTACTCGAACACACCGACCGGCCCGCGGGGCTGTGCCTGAGCCGGCAGAACCTGCCCGTGCTCGACCGGAGCGATTCCTCAGATCTGGCCCCGGCCGAGGGAGTCGCCCGCGGGGGATACATCCTGGCCGAGGCCAGTGACGATGCCCCCGAGGCGGTCCTGATCGCCACCGGAAGCGAAGTCCACATCGCCCTGGCCGCGCGCGGCCTCCTCCAGCAGGAGGGAATCAGCACCCGTGTGGTGTCGATGCCGTGCGTGGAATGGTTCCGCGAACAGGACCAGGACTACCGCGACCTCGTGCTGCCGCCTCATGTGAAGGCCCGGGTCTCCGTGGAGGCCGGCACCTCGCTGGGCTGGCACGCCTTCACCGGGGATGCCGGAGAGGCCGTCGGCATCGAGGAGTTCGGTGCTTCCGCTCCCTACCAGTCGCTCTACCAGCGGTTCGGCCTCACCCCGGACCGGGTGGCAGCGGCCGCCCGCGGCAGCCTTCAGCGCGCGAAGCGTGCTGATCGGCCGTGACGGGCGAGGTGCGGGCCGCGCGGGCGTCGCGGCCTAGCGGTTGGTCATGACCAAAGACCACCGATTGACTTAAAGATCATCAAAGAATTACCTTCAGCCCATCTGTGAACGGAGTGCCCAGGGGAGCAGCGCATGACGGATGAACCGGGCACCACGGAGACCGATCTGCTCACCATCCTCGAACTCCTTGCCGAGGAGGCACCGCAGGGCAGGCTGGAGGAGTTGCTGCAGCGGGCACGCCGGGCCGGCCAACCCCCGCAGAGCCTCGCCCGCTTGGAACGGGCCGTCTCACTCGCGGGCAGGATCCACGTGTCGCAGGGCCGGAGCCGGCAGCGCGAGGACAGCCTGGCGGATCTGGTCGACACGGCTCGTGACCTGACGTTCCCGCACGGGCTCGACGCCTTGCTCCGGGTGGTCACCAGGCGTGTGAGGCGGCTCCTCAACTTCGATCTGACATGCGTTGCCCTCCTCGACGGGCAGGGCGCGATGTACGTACACACCTCAGAAGGCTCGATCACCGCCCTGGTCAACGGACTGCAGATCGACCAGGGCCGGGGTCTGGGACATCGCGCCCTGGCCACCGGCGCCCCGGTGTGGACCGCCGACTACCGGGACGACGACGGCATCGAGGGCCGGGATCACTTCGACGAAGTGATCCAGGCCGAAGGCCTGCACGCCCTCATGGCCGTGCCGCTGGTCAACGGCGACCGTACCGTCGGGGTGCTCTACGGCGCCTGCCGGACGGTACGGCACTTCTGCCCCGACGAACTCGGCGTGGTCTGCTCACTGGCCGTACTGGCGGCCGTGGCCATCGAGAGGGCCGAGCGCCTCGAACAGGCCAGGGGCGACATCGACGAGCTCGAACTGGACGGCTTTCGCACCCGCACCAGCCTCGTACGCATGCAGCAGCTCAGCGAGGCACACAGCCGCACCATGAACATGCTGCTGGCCGGCGCCGACCTCACCAGCGTGGCGAAGGCGGCCGGTGACGCCCTGGACGGGACCCTGCAACTGCGGGATCCCAGCGGCCGGATCCTGGCCGGCGGGGACATCGCCGACCTGGACGAGACCGCCGTGGCCGAAGGCGCCCTCGACGCCCACGCGCGCCGCGGTGTCGTGGCCGCCGTCGGCAACACCTGGGTGGCGCCCGTGATCGCCGGAGCCGAGAACCTCGGCCAGCTGGTGTTACGCCCCGCCACGGCCCTGGTCGGCGAGGACGAGCGCCTGCTGTACCTCACCGCCCAGGCCTTCGCGATCCAGCTGTTGCTCCAGCGCTCCACCGCCATGGCCGAAGGTCCCGTACGCGACGAGCTCCTCGACGACCTCTTGGCCTCGCACCCGCGCGCCGCGCACCAGCTGCAGCACATCGCCCAGCGCGTCGGCCAGTTCGGCCTCGACCTGGACGCGCCGTACGTCCTGCTCGTCGTCCGGCCCGAAGGCGGCGAACCGGGCCGTGCTCTGGTCTGGGCCTCCTCCTACGCGCACCGGATGTCCGGGCTCAAGACCGCGCGCGACGGCCGCATCGTGCTGCTGCTGCCCGGCGAGGACCCGTCCGGGGCAGCCCGGGCCGTCGCCGAGGAACTGTCCCCCGTTCTCGGCCACTCCGTGTCGGTGGGTGTCGCCGGCCCGGGCAAGGGACCGGCCGACACCAGCCGCATCTACCACGAAGCGCTGCGCTGCCTGGACGCGCTGACCGCGCTCAACGCGCGGGGCAGCACGGCATCCGCCCGCGAACTGGGCTTCCTCGGGCTGTTGTTGGCCGACCAGCACGATGCCGAGGGATTCATCGAATCGACTCTCGGCCCCGTGCTGAGCCATGACCGTGACTGGCAGACCGACCTCGTCGCCACCCTGGGGGCCTACTTCGCCGGCGGAGGCAGCCCGACCAATGCGGCCGAATCGCTTCACGTGCACCCCAATACCGTCTGGCGCCGCCTCAAGCGCATCACCGAACTCCTGGGGCCCCAGTGGCAGCAGCCGGAAAAGATGCTCGAGGTGCAGTTGGCGCTGCGGCTCCAGCAGACGCGCGGTCTTCTGCAACGGCAGGAGAACGCCGAGGCGAGCCCTCAGGCGGCGCGGCCCATCACATAGTTCTCGGCTGTCAGCACATGGGCCGCGTGGGCTGCCGAGGCGAGGGTGATGTGCCGGTGCCAGCCCTGGAAGGAGCGGCCGGCGTAGTCCAGCAGACCGGTCGTGGTGCCGACGTGCGCGAAGTCCCGGTCGACCCGGTGCGTGAGCTTCGTCAGGCGCAGCAGCGCCGCCATCGGCAGCTGTGTCAGATCGGTGAGCCACAGCTGGACCGGCGGGCGCGACGGGTCGAGCCATTCGCCCAGTAACAGCAGCGGCCGCGGCCGGGCCCCCTCCGGCGAGGGGAAGGACACGGGGATCGCCGCGACGAGCGAAGTCCTCGTGGCCCCATGGGCGGCCGGGTCCGCCCAGGACACCGGGCGGCGAAGTCCCTTCACCGCCTCCAGGATCCGTCGGGCCGGAAGTGCTCCGGCGCCGAATCCGGGCAACGCGCGGTCGGCCACGGTCACTCGGCAGGAGGAGCTGATGCGGGCGAGGACGGGGACACCCGACGCGGTGAGGCGGGGCACCGCCGTGTGCGGGTTGCCCCGCCGGAAGTCGATCACTACGGGTCTGCGCGAAGGGCTTCCGTACTGTGCCGTGTCCAGCACGGCCGCGACCGCGCACTCGTCCGGGGTCTCCGGGCGGGCCCCGTCGGGAACTCCCGCGCGGCCCCTGCGCTCGGGGTCGCTGACCCACTGGTCCGACAGCAGCATGCGCCAGTTGACCGGCGCGCTCAGCTCCTCGGAGGCGAGCCACACCCCGAAGGCCTGCTGCCCGCGGAACATCTCGCCCAGATGCGGGGCGAAAGTCCGGTCGACGCCCACCGAGTACTCACCCGCTTTGGGTATCTGCATGGCCCGCACCACCCAGGCCTGCGGTGAACTCATCTGCTCCAGATAGCCGGTGAGCGCGGCACGTACGGGCCGCCAGTCCCAGGGGGAACTGCTGATGAAGTGATGCAGGCTCTGCTCGGTGTCGGCGGAACCGCCCACCTGGGCGGCGATGTTGCGGATGGTTTTGCGCCCGACGGTGGTGAGGAGGCCATGCAGGTAGGTCTCCGCCTTGTGCCGCTGGTCCTTGCGGCGGAAGGCGGAGAACAGCGCGGCGCTGAGCTCGCCGACGACATCGTCGAAGATCGCTCGTTGCTTGAAAGCAGACATGTTCATGACGCTCCCGGCTTGGTCGGCAACCCTTTGCTGGCGTACGCACACCATGTCCGCCCCGCGCCTTCCCGAACGAGGTTCTCCACGCACCTGGTTGTCCCTGCCGTCACTCGGCCCACCACCAGGGCCCGGCACGGGAAGCCGTCGTCGCCGTGTGCCGGACAGAGCGGTGCGGCCTCCCGTGCGGGGTGGTGTTGCCCCGGGCACCAGGGGAGCGGGCCGGTGTGGGGCACGGCTCGCATATGCCCTGGTCACAGGTCAGCGAATGGACAGCGCGTCGAGGTAGGAGGTGATGTTGCGGCGGGTCTCGGGCACGCTGTCGCCGCCGAACTTCTCGGCGACCGCGTCCGCGAGGACGAGCGCGACCATCG
>NZ_JBIATV010000014.1:0-297426 GCF_042892175.1 Streptomyces sp. NPDC001828 | reverse complement strand
GCCCGGTTACATTCCGAACCCGGAAGCTAAGCCTTTCAGCGCCGATGGTACTGCAGGGGGGACCCTGTGGGAGAGTAGGACGCCGCCGAACAAATCTTCAACGCTGGTCCCTGAACTTCGGTTCGGGGGCCAGCGTTTTTTTGTGCCCGCTCACCTGGCGTTCATGTGGCAAGAGGAAGATCCGCTGTCATGGGAATGACAGGAGCGCTCAAGTCTGCCGGTGTCGCGACCGGTGACGAGGTGATCGTGCCGGCCTACGACACCGCGGAGCTGGCCCGGGCCGTCGTCGCCGTCGGGGCGGTGCCGGTGTTCGCCGACATCGATCCGTCGACCTACTGCCTGGCCCCGGACGCCGTCGCACGGGCCGTCACATCGAGGACCGCCGCTGTCGTACTCGTACGCCGCTTCGGGTATCCCGCCGATGCCGAGCTCTTCGCCGAACTGGCCGCCGGACATGGGGTGTTGTTCCTGGAAGGGGAGGACCACGAGGGGCTCGGCGGGGATGTGGCCCAACGGCGGGAGCGGGCCGGTTACTTGGACCGGCGGCTCGTCGGCGTGCGGACGCCCGCACCTGCCGAGGGGCACCGCTATCAGCGGTACGTCGTACGGGTGCCCGGCAACGGCCGGCCCGACCGGGACGCGTTCGCGCGGCTGTTGCGGCGGCGCGGGGTCGCGTGCGAGGTGCCCGTGCCCATTCCCGTACACCGGATGCGGGAGTTCCGGCGGGACGGGGTGAGCCTTGCCGAGACCGAGCGGGCCGCGGACGAGACGCTGGCGCTGCCCTCGCTCGACGGGCTGTCCCCGGCGGAATTGCGGCGGTTGGTCTCCGTCTGCAACGCGCTCGGCGGGCTGCTGCAACCCGCATAGCCGGAGGGGGCGGACGCGGTTCGGAACACCGTCTGATTCGGGGTATGCTTTATCTCGTTGGTGAGGGGGAAACCCCGAAACAACAACCGGCCCCTATAGCTCAGTCGGTAGAGCGTCTCCATGGTAAGGAGAAGGTCTGCGGTTCGATTCCGCATGGGGGCTCAGCAATACGAAAGGCCCCGCCCATTGGGCGGGGCCTTTCGCGTATCCGCGTCCCCTCCCGGGCGTTATCGCTTGGCCTGCTCGGGGATGCGCATCGATAGGATCGCCATGTCGTCGGAGGCCGGTTCGGCGGCGAAACGCTCGACCGCGCGCAGGACGCGGGCCGCGACCGCGCCCGCCGTCAGACCCGTACACGTGGCCAGGACATCGGTGAGGCCGTCGTCGCCCAGCATGCGGGTGCCTTCGCGGCGTTCGGTGATGCCGTCGGTCACACACAGCAGGACATCGCCCGGGTCGAGGGTGATCGTCTGCTCGTACAGCTCCAGGTCCTCCATCACGCCGAGCAGCGGCTGCGGGTCGGCGGCCGGTTCGACCGTGCCGTCCTGGCGCAGGCGCAGCGGGAGCGGATGGCCGGCGCAGACGATCTTCAGGATGGCGCTGCCGTCCTCCTGGGGCCACAACTCGCCGTAGAGCAGGGTGAGGAAGCGGCTGCGGGCGCCTTCGTCGAGGATCGCCGCGTTCAGGCGTTCCAGGACCGCGGGCCCGCCGAACCCTTCGCGGGCGAGCAGGCGCAGGGCGTGCCGGGCGAGGCCGGTGACCGCGGCGGCCTCCGGGCCCGTACCGCAGACGTCGCCGATGGCGAAGCCGTACGCTCCGTCGCGGATCGGGAAGAGGTCGTAGAAGTCGCCGCCCACCTCGTTGCCCTCGCCGGCCGCGCGGTAGATCACCTCGACCTCGACGCCCGGGATCTGCGGCAGGCCCGGCGGCAGCAGGGAGCGCTGGAGGGAGCGGCTGATCGCCATGCGCTCGGAGTACAGGCGGGCGTTGTCGAGGGCGAGGGCGGCCCGGCGCGAGAGGTCCTCGGCGAGTTCGAGGATCTCCTGGCGGAAGTGGTCGTCGGACGGTTTGCCCAGGGTCAGCATGCCGATCACGCGGTTGCGGGCGACCAGCGGCAGGACGACCGTCTCGCCGCCGACCGCGGCCGCCGTCGACAAGGTGGTGCCGAGGCCGCTGCCCGTGTGGGGGCCGCCCGAGCGGCCGAAGTCGCGCATCGAGACGCGGAGCGCGGCCTGGTGGGCGGCTTCGCTGGGGGCGGTCCACACCCGGGCGCCGGGGGTGGGCACCGGCTCCGGCGGGCTGATCTTGGACAGGAGGGCCTTGAGGCCGTCGATGCGCTCCTCGTCCTCGTGCAGGACGTAGGAGAGGTACGGCTCGGAGGCCTGGTCGGCGATCGTGTAGACGGCACACCAGGTGGCCAGGGTCGGCACGGTCATCTGCGCCATCAGGGCCAGCGTCTGGTCGCGGTCCAGGGTGCCGGCGAGCAGGTCGGAGGCCTCGACGAGGAAGCTCAGGGAGCCGCGGCGCAGGCGTTCCAGCTCGCCAAGGCGCGCCGATTCGACGGCGAGCGCGATGCGGTCGGCGGCGAACTGGAGGCGCAGGGCCTCCTCGTTGGAGTAGCGGCCGGGGGATTCGGCGGCGACGCCCAGCGAACCGGTCAGGCGGCCCTCGACCTTGAGGGGGACGGTGACGACCGAGCGCATGCCGGTGCTTTCGAGGAGCGGCACCGCGCCGGGCACGGCCGCGAGGTCCTCGTGGACGGCGGGCATCCGCGCCGAGCCGTAGCGGCCGGTGCCCGCTTCGACGGGGACGCGGGCGAAGCGCTGGCGGGCGGAGGGCAGGCCGGTGGTGGCGCGCACCTCCAGCTCGGTCTCGTCGTCGGTGGCAAGGAGCAGGAACGCGGAGTCGCCGTCCAGCATGTCGCGGGCGCGTTCCACGGTGCGCTGCAGGAGGCCGTCCAGGTCGTCGGGGGCGGGCGAGCCGATGAAGACCTCGAACGGGTCGACGTTGCGGCTCTCGCCCAACGCGCCCGGATCCGCGGCGGGTTGACGCACCGGGGTCTGCAACACGGCCCGCTCGTCGTCGCGTACCAGCAGACAGACGGTGGAGGGCTCGCCCTCGGTGTCGCGGACCCGCAGGTGCGAGGCGTACACCGGGACCACGCGGCCGTCGGCTCCTCTTATCCCGTACGTGCCTTCCCAGCGCGAGAGTTGGAGGGCCTCGACGATGCCGGTGGAGGTGCCGGGGGTGTGCGGCCAGGCCGCGAAATCGGTGAGGGCCTTGCCGGTGACCTGCTCGGCGGGGTAGCCGAAGAGCTCCTCGGCGTCCTCGTTCCAGGCGCGTACCGCGCCGGCGCGGTCGATCTGGACGACCGCGACCCGGACCCTGCCGTCGGTGACGGGCAGCAGCGCGGTCGGCAGGGCGGGCCCTGCCGAGCGGGTGCCCACCGGGCGGTTGGGCAGGTCGAGTTGGAACCAGACGTTCTTCCTGGTCGGCGTGTACTCGACGCCCCAGCGCGAGGCGAGGGCCGCGCACAGCAGCAGGCCGCGGCCGTTCTCGCGGTCGGGGCCCGCGATGTCGGCGGGGGAGCCGAGCAGCGGAACCTCACGTTCGGGGTAGCGGTCGGCGACCTCGACGCGTACCCCGTCGTCGGAACGCAGGCACAGGACGTCGGCCTTGGTGCCCGCGTGGACCACCGCGTTGGTGACGAGCTCACTGGTGAGGACCACGGCGTCGTCGACGACATCGGCGTACCCCCAGCCCTGGAGGGTGTCGCGGACGAAGGCGCGGGCGGTCGCGACCGACCGTCCGACAGGGTCGAAGCTGGCTGCCGCCCGCGCGGTGATCACAGAACTCCTCGTACGCGTCTCGACGCCCGGATCTCCTTGCCGGGGCTCCGGAACGTGCCCTCCGGGAATCAACAGTCCCACGTCGGCCCGTCCCCTCCGGTGTCCCGCGGTCGTCCTTTGTGCCGCCCGCCCCAAGCTTTACCGAGCAAAGGGGACGAACCGCCCCTTGCCGGGCGGACCGGGGCGGTTGGACAGCCGGAGCCCAGGTTACTTACCTTCGCTGTCCGAGCGGATGCCGGTCACCAGTGTTTCCGCCCTCCGTGGGCGGGGACGGATATGCGAAGCTGCCGAACTGTTATGGCCTGGTTCGGCCATGGTGAAACACTGGGCATGCTTCCGGAGACAGCCCGGGCAGTGCGGTCAACCCTTGCGGGAGGGACACGGTGGAGTCTGGCGCAGCAGCGCGGGGCGTAAGCACGCGCGCGAAAGACGATCAGTCCCGGACTCAACAGGCCCGGAGCCACAAGCAGCGTGGAGGCAACGGAACGACCGAGGTGGACACGGCGGCGCTGCAACGGCTGCTCGCCGCCCTCGCCTCGATGCGGGACGGAAACTTCCGCAAGCGCCTGACGGTCTCGGGTGACGGGGTGATGACGGAGATCGCCGCCGTCTTCAACGAGGTCGCCGACCGCAACCTGCACCTGACCGGGGAAATCGCCCGAGTGCGCAGGATGGTGGGGCGCGAGGGGAAGCTGACCGAGCGCCTGGAGAACGGCGCCTGCGAGGGCTCCTGGGCGACCGCGATCGACGCGTCCAACGCCCTCGTGGACGACCTCGCGCGGCCGGTCTCCGAGGTCGGGCGGGTCCTGTCGGCGGTCGCCGACGGCGATCTGGAACAGCGCATGGACCTGCGTTCGCACGGCAGCGACGGGGCCGAGCGGCCATTGCGGGGCGAGTTCCTCAAGGTCGGGCGGACCGTCAACAACCTCGTCGACCAGCTGTCCGCGTTCACCGACGAGGTGACCCGGGTCGCCCTCGAAGTCGGCACGGAGGGCAAGCTCGGCGGTCAGGCCCAGGTACGCGGAATGTCCGGTTCCTGGAAGGATCTGACGGATTCCGTCAACACGATGGCGTACCGGCTGACGGCTCAGGTACGTGATATTGCTCTCGTCACCACGGCGGTCGCCAAGGGCGATCTCTCCCGCAAGGTCACCGTGCACGTGGCCGGCGAGATGCTCCAGCTGAAGAACACCGTCAACACGATGGTCGACCAGCTGTCCTCCTTCTCCTCCGAGGTGACCCGCGTCGCGCGCGAGGTCGGCACCGAGGGCGAGCTCGGCGGGCAGGCGCAGGTGCCGGGCGTGGCCGGGGTGTGGAAGGACCTCACCGACTCCGTCAACGTCATGGCGACGAACCTGACCGCGCAGGTGCGCGGGATCGCCCAGGTGACCACGGCCGTCGCCAGCGGCGACCTGTCGCAGAAGGTCACCGTGAACGCGCGCGGCGAGGTCGCGCAGCTCGCGGAGACCATCAACCAGATGACCGAGACGCTGCGCACGTTCGCGGACGAGGTCACGCGCGTCGCCAACGAGGTCGGCGCCGAAGGACTCCTCGGCGGGCAGGCCCAGGTCCCAGGGGCCGCCGGCACCTGGAAGGACCTCACGGACTCCGTCAACACCGTCTTCCGCAACCTGACGACGCAGGTCCGCGACATCGCGCAGGTGACGACGGCCGTCGCCAGCGGTGACATGAGCCAGAAGGTCACGGTGGACGTGGCCGGCGAGATGCTGGAGCTGAAGAACACCGTCAACACGATGGTCGACCAGCTCCAGTCGTTCGGCTCCGAGGTGACCCGCGTCGCCCGCGAGGTCGGCATCGAGGGCCGCCTCGGCGGTCAGGCCGAAGTACCGGGCGCGGCCGGCACCTGGAAGGACCTCACCGACTCCGTCAACACCGCGTTCCGCAATCTCACCGGCCAGGTCCGCGACATCGCCCAGGTGACCACGGCGGTCGCCAACGGCGACCTGTCGCAGAAGGTCACCGTGGACGTCGCGGGCGAGATGCTGGAGCTGAAGAACACCGTCAACACGATGGTGGCGCAGCTCTCCTCGTTCGCCGACCAGGTCACGCGCATGGCGCGGGACGTGGGCACCGAGGGCCGGCTCGGCGGGCAGGCCCGCGTCGACGGGGTGTCCGGCACGTGGAAGGAACTCACCGACTCCGTCAACTTCATGGCCGGCAACCTGACGTCCCAGGTGCGTCAGATCGCCCAGGTGACCACGGCGGTCGCCCGAGGTGACCTCTCGCAGAAGATCGACGTGGACGCGCGCGGCGAGATGCTGGAGCTGAAGAACACCATCAACACGATGGTCGACCAGCTCTCCGCCTTCGCCGAGCAGGTCACCCGCGTCGCCCGCGAGGTCGGTACCGACGGCCGCCTCGGCGGCCAGGCCCAGGTGCCCGGCGTCGCCGGCGTGTGGCGCGACCTGACCGACTCCGTGAACGGCATGGCCGGCAACCTCACGGCCCAGGTCCGCAACATCGCCCAGGTCGCCACCGCCGTCGCCCGAGGTGACCTCTCGCAGAAGATCGACGTGGACGCGCGCGGCGAGATCCTGGAGCTCAAGAACACGCTCAACACGATGGTCGACCAGCTCTCCAACTTCGCCGAGCAGGTCACTCGCGTCGCCCGCGAGGTCGGCACCGAAGGCATCCTGGGCGGGCAGGCCGAGGTGCAGGGCGTGTCCGGCACCTGGAAGGACCTCACCCAGTCCGTCAACTCCATGGCCAACAACCTGACTTCGCAGGTCCGCAACATCGCCGAGGTGACGACCGCCGTCGCCGAGGGCGACCTCTCCAAGAAGATCACCGTCGACTCCAAGGGCGAGATCCTGGAGCTGGTGACGACCGTCAACACCATGGTCGACCAGCTGTCCAACTTCGCCGACGAGGTCACCCGCGTCGCCCGCGAGGTGGGCACCGAGGGCATCCTCGGCGGCCAGGCCCGGGTGCGGGGCGTCACCGGCATCTGGAAGGACCTCAGCGACAACGTCAACCTGATGGCCGCGAACCTGACGACCCAGGTGCGCAACATCTCCCGCGTCTCGGCGGCGGTCGCCAACGGCGACCTCACCAAGAAGGTGACGGTCGAGGCGCGCGGCGAGGTCGCCGAACTCGCCGACACCGTGAACACGATGGTCACGACGCTGTCCTCGTTCGCCGAACAGGTCACCAAGGTGGCCCGCGAAGTGGGCACGGACGGCATCCTCGGCGGTCAGGCCCGCGTGCCCGGCGTCTCGGGGACGTGGAAGGACCTCACCGAGTCGGTGAACTCCATGGCCGACAACCTCACCGGCCAGGTCCGCCAGATCGCCACCGTCACCACCGCCATCGCCCAGGGCGATCTCACCAAAAAGATCGACATCGACGCGCGCGGCGAGATCCAGGAACTCAAGAACACCATCAACACGATGGTCGACCAGCTGTCCTCGTTCGGCCAGGAAGTCACCCGGGTCGCCCGCGAGGTCGGCACCGAGGGCCAGTTGGGCGGCCACGCACGCGTCCGCGACGTCGACGGCACCTGGCGCGACCTCACCGAATCCGTGAACGAGATGGCCGGGAACCTCACCCGGCAGGTCCGCGCGATCGCGGCCGTCGCCACCGCGGTGACCCGCGGCGACCTCAACCTCAAGATCGACGTGGACGCGGCGGGCGAGATCCAGGCCCTCCAGGACAACATCAACACGATGATCGCCAACCTGCGCGACACCACCGTCGCCAACAAGGAACAGGACTGGCTCAAGGGCAACCTCGCCCGCATCTCCGGCCTCATGCAGGGCCGCCGCGACCTCGACGACGTGGCCTCCCTCATCATGACCGAGCTCACCCCGGTCGTCTCCGCCCAGCACGGCGCGTTCTTCCTCGCCATGCCGACCGGCGGCGCCCCCGAGGTCAGCGCGGCCGGCGACGGCTCGTACGAGCTGCGGATGCGCGGGAGTTACGGATACTCGGCCGGCTCCATGCCGACCTCCTTCCGGCCCGGCGAGACACTCATCGGCACCGCCGCCGAGGAGAAGCGGACCATCCTGGTGGAGAACGTGCCGCCCGGCTACCTCAAGATCTCCTCCGGGCTCGGCGAGGCACCGCCCGCGCACGTGATCGTGCTGCCCGTCCTCTTCGAGGGCAAGGTCCTCGGCGTGATCGAACTGGCCTCGTTCCAGCCGTTCACGCACATCCAGAAGGACTTCCTCAACCAGATCGCCGAGATGATCGCGACCAGCGTCAACACCATCTCCGTCAACTCCAAGACCGAGGTCCTGCTCAAGCAGTCCCAGGAACTCACCGAGCAACTGCGCGAACGCTCCGCCGAGTTGGAGAACCGGCAGCGCGCCCTGCAGGCCTCCAACGCCGAACTGGAGGAGAAGGCCGAACTGTTGGCCCAGCAGAACCGGGACATCGAGGTCAAGAACACCGAGATCGAGGAAGCCCGACAAGTGCTGGAGGAGCGCGCCGAACAGCTCGCCGTCTCCATGCGCTACAAGTCCGAGTTCCTCGCCAACATGTCCCACGAACTGCGCACCCCGCTCAACTCCCTCCTGATCCTCGCCAAGTTGCTCGCCGACAACGCCGAGGGCAACCTCTCGCCCAAGCAGGTCGAGTTCGCCGAAACGATCCACGGTGCGGGTTCCGACCTGCTCCAGCTGATCAACGACATCCTGGACCTGTCCAAGGTCGAGGCCGGCAAGATGGACGTCTCGCCCACCCGCATCGCGCTCGTCCAGCTCGTCGACTACGTCGAAGCCACCTTCCGCCCGCTCACCGCGGAAAAGGGCCTCGACTTCTCGGTACGCGTCTCACCCGAACTGCCCGCCACCCTCCACACCGACGAACAGCGCCTCCTCCAAGTGCTGCGCAACCTGCTGTCCAACGCCGTCAAGTTCACCGACAGCGGCGCCGTCGAACTCGTCATCCGCCCCGCCGGAACCGACGTCCCGCACGCCATCCGCGAACAGCTCCTCGAAGCCGGCTCGCTGCGCGACGCCGACTCCGACCTCATCGCGTTCTCCGTCACCGACACCGGCATCGGCATCGCGGCCAGCAAGATGCGCGTCATCTTCGAGGCGTTCAAACAGGCCGACGGCACCACCAGCCGCAAATACGGCGGCACCGGCCTCGGCCTGTCCATCAGCCGCGAGATCGCGCGGCTGCTCGGCGGCGAGATCCACGCGGCCAGCGAACCGGGCCGCGGCTCCACCTTCACCCTCTACCTCCCGCTCCACCTCAGCGAGTTGCCCCCCCAGGGCTACCCGCAGCTCGCCCCCGGCGGCATGGAAGGCGCGGCAGGCCTCGCCATCGAAGCCGCCGTACGCCCCGAGCCGGCCCAGCACAACGCCGGCCCCGACTACGGGCACGGCGGGACGCAGCCCGCGACGGCCGGACTGTTCCGCAGGCGCCGCAAGGCACTCGGCAACGACGGCCCCAAGGAACCCGCCCTGACCGGCGAACCCGTGGGCTCCGGCGAAAGCTGGGAGCAGAGCGAACCGGAGCGCACCCCCGCCAAATCGTTCCACTTCGGCGGCGAGAAGGTACTGATCGTCGACGACGACGTACGCAACGTCTTCGCGCTCACCAGCGTCCTCGAACAGCACGGGCTCTCCGTGCTGTACGCGGAGAACGGGCGGGAGGGCATCGAGGTCCTCGAACAGCACGAGGACACCGCCGTCGTCCTGATGGACATCATGATGCCGGAGATGGACGGCTACGCGACGACGTCCGCGATCCGGCGCATGCCCCAGTTCGCCGGCCTCCCCATCGTCGCGCTCACCGCGAAGGCGATGAAGGGCGACCGCGAGAAGGCCATCGAATCCGGCGCCTCCGACTACGTGACCAAGCCCGTCGACCCCGACCATCTGCTCTCCGTCATGGAGCAGTGGATGCGAGGAAAGTGACCGCCGGGCGCCCGGGCGGCCGGGCGGTGCTGACTGACTGTGGCCGAAGGCGTGTGAGGCGACGGTATTCGGGGAACCTTCTGGTCTCCCACTACGTTTCTGCTACGTGCACAGTGACATCGCGGTGACAGGGTGTGGCGACAGGCGGGGTGCGGCTACCATGACCGGCACAAGGACGGGCGACGCAAGGGAGTCGTCCCCTGGGGCGGCGCCCGGTGCACTGCCGGGGCGAGGAGGACGGGCCATGGTGCAGAAGGCCAAGATCCTCCTGGTCGATGACCGGCCGGAGAATCTGCTGGCGCTGGAGGCCATCCTCTCTGCGCTCGATCAGACACTGGTGCGGGCATCGTCAGGGGAGGAAGCGCTCAAAGCGCTACTGACGGACGATTTCGCGGTCATTCTGCTGGACGTCCAGATGCCCGGAATGGACGGGTTCGAGACCGCCGCGCACATCAAGAGGCGCGAACGCACACGGGACATCCCGATCATCTTCCTCACGGCCATCAACCACGGCCCCCACCACACCTTCCGGGGATACGCCGCAGGCGCCGTGGACTACATCTCGAAGCCGTTCGACCCCTGGGTGCTGCGCGCCAAGGTGTCGGTCTTCGTCGAGCTGTACATGAAGAACTGCCAACTGCGCGAACAGGCCGCCCTGCTCCGGCTCCAGCTGGAAGGCGGCACCCACGGCGGCGCCGCCAAGGAATCCGCCGGCCTCCTCGCCGAACTCTCCGCACGGCTCGCGGCAGTTGAGGAACAGGCCGAAGCGCTCTCCAAACAACTCGACGACGACTCCGCCGACGCCGCGGCCGTCGCCACCGCCGCCCACCTCGAACGCAAGCTCACCGGCCTGCGCCGAGCACTGGACGCCCTGGAACCCGGCACCGGCGGCGCGCCCACCCTCCCCTCCCAGAACTGACAGCCACACAACTGACGCCGCGTCCGCCTGACGCGGCGTCAGCAGCCGTGCCGCGTACGACACGGACGGGTGAAGCCGTAGGCACACGTGTCCACCGCCGCCGACCCAGGTAACCTCAGCACCATGGCCTCACGTACGTCCGGCAAGGGTTCCCAGGGCACGGCGGGCACCGCGAAGCGCACCGGCCGTACCCCGGCGAAGAAGGCTGCGCCCGCCAAGAAAGCCACCGCACCCAAAGCACCCGCCAAAAAGACAGCACCCAGAAAGCCACCCGCGAAAAAAGCCGCCGCCCCCAGGCCCGCACCCCAAGCGGCACCCTCCCCGACCGGCGGCGTCTACCGGCTCGCCCGCGCCATCTGGCTCGGCGCCGCCCACGCCGTAGGAGCGATGTTCCGCGGCATAGGACGCGGAGCCAAAGGACTCGACCCCGCCCACCGCAAGGACGGCGTCGCACTGCTGCTCCTCGGCCTCGCACTGATCGTCGCCGCCGGCACCTGGTCCAACCTGCGCGGCCCCGTCGGCGACCTCGTACAAATGCTGGTCACCGGCGCCTTCGGCCGCCTCGACGTCGTCGTACCGCTGCTCCTCGGCGCCATCGCGATCCGGCTCATCCTCTATCCCGAAAAACCCGAGGCCAACGGACGCATCGTCATCGGCCTGTCCGCCCTCGTCCTCGGCATCCTCGGCCAGGTCCACATCGCCTGCGGCTCACCCGGCCGCAACGACGGCACCGCCGCCATGCAGGACGCCGGCGGCCTCATCGGCTGGACCGCGTCCAAACCCCTCGAATTCACCCTCGGCGACGTCCTCGCCGTCCCCATGCTCGTCCTGCTCACCGTCTTCGGACTGCTCGTCGTCACCGCCACCCCCGTCAACGCCATCCCACAACGGCTGCGCCTGCTCGGCGTCAAACTCGGCGTCCTCGAACCCCTCCCCGGCGAACTCGGCGAGGACGAGACCTACGACGACGAATGGCGCGAGGACGAACCCGCCCCGCGCCCCCGCCGCCGCGCCGCCGCCCCCGCCGCACACGACCCCCAATGGGCCGAGGAAGAAGCACTCACCCGACGCCGGACACCCCGGCGCGGCTCGGTGCAGCCGGCCTTCGAGAACGGCCTCGACCCGGTCGACGTGGCCGCCGCCGCGGCCGCCGCCCTCGACGGCGCCGTCATGAACGGCCTGCCGCCCTCGCCCGTCGTCGCCGACCTCACCCAGGGCGTCACCGGCGAACGCGACAAGGAACAGCCCGAAGCCACCCCGCTGCCGACCGCCCGCGCCGCCGAAACCCCCGCACCCGCCCCACCCAGGACCCCGAAGGCCACACCCGGCGCACCCCCCGTCGTACCCGACCTGACGAAGCCGCCACGCGAAAGCACCGAAGCGCTGCCCCCGCGCGCCGAACAGCTCCAGCTCGCCGGGGACATCACCTACGCGCTGCCCTCCCTCGACCTCCTCGAAAAGGGCGGGCCCGGCAAGACGCGCAGCGCCGCCAACGACGCCGTCGTCGCCTCGCTGCAGAACGTCTTCATGGAGTTCAAGGTCGACGCCAACGTCACCGGCTTCACCCGCGGCCCGACGGTCACCCGCTACGAGATCGAACTCGGCCCCGCCGTCAAGGTCGAGCGGATCACCGCCCTCGCCAAGAACATCGCGTACGCCGTCGCCAGCCCCGACGTACGGATCATCTCGCCGATCCCCGGAAAGTCGGCCGTCGGCATCGAGATCCCCAACACCGACCGCGAAATGGTCAACCTCGGCGACGTGCTGCGCCTGGCCGACGCCGCCGAGGACGACCATCCGATGCTGGTGGCACTCGGCAAGGACGTCGAGGGCGGCTATGTGATGGCCAACCTCGCCAAGATGCCCCACGTCCTGGTCGCCGGAGCCACCGGTTCCGGAAAGTCCTCCTGCATCAACTGCCTCATCACCTCCGTCATGGTGCGGGCCACCCCCGAAGACGTCCGCATGGTGCTCGTCGACCCCAAGCGGGTCGAGCTGACCGCCTACGAGGGCATCCCGCACCTCATCACGCCGATCATCACCAACCCGAAGCGCGCCGCCGAGGCACTCCAATGGGTCGTCCGCGAGATGGACCTGCGCTACGACGACCTCGCGGCGTTCGGGTTCCGCCACATCGACGACTTCAACGAGGCCATCCGCAACGGCAAGGTGAAACTGCCCGAGGGCAGCGAGCGCGAGCTGACGCCGTACCCGTACCTCCTGGTGATCGTCGACGAGCTCGCCGACCTGATGATGGTCGCCCCGCGCGACGTCGAGGACGCCATCGTCCGCATCACCCAGCTGGCCCGCGCCGCCGGCATCCACCTGGTGCTCGCCACCCAGCGGCCCTCCGTCGACGTCGTCACCGGCCTGATCAAGGCGAACGTGCCCTCACGGCTCGCGTTCGCCACCTCCTCGCTCGCCGACAGCCGGGTCATCCTCGACCAGCCGGGCGCCGAGAAGCTGATCGGCAAGGGCGACGGGCTCTTCCTGCCGATGGGCGCGAACAAACCGACCCGCCTCCAGGGCGCCTTCGTCACCGAGCAAGAGATCGCGGCCGTCGTCCAGCACTGCAAGGACCAGATGGCCCCGGTCTTCCGGGACGACGTCACCGTCGGCACCAAGCAGAAGAAGGAGATCGACGAGGAGATCGGCGACGACCTCGACCTGCTGTGCCAGGCCGCCGAACTCGTCGTCTCCACCCAGTTCGGCTCGACGTCGATGCTCCAGCGCAAGCTCCGCGTCGGCTTCGCCAAGGCCGGCCGGCTGATGGACCTGATGGAATCGCGCAACATCGTCGGCCCCAGCGAAGGCTCCAAGGCCCGCGACGTCCTGGTCAAACCGGACGAACTCGATGGAGTGCTCGCGGTGATCCGGGGGGAGGCTCCCTGAGTGTGCCGGACAGCGGGAGCGGCGGCGGTGGTGGACGGTCGGCGGACAGAATCCGTCGACTGTCATCGCGCTGTCAGCTGACAGATTCTGTCGCCTGACCTCCCGCTCCCCGCCGCCGGGACCGCCGCCCCACCCGCCGCGCTCCAAGCCCCCACCCGGCCGCGTGTCGGCCGACCGGCCCAAACAGCACTCGTACGGGATCCCCGAGCAACCGTTTCCCTTGGCCGTACGTCAAGTTGAGGGAGGCGTGGAAGCAAGCGCGGCCACCGCTCCGTTGCCAGGGGCACCGGCCATACCGATGGCGTACAAACTCCGCTCCACCGGTTGCCCCACTCTTTCGTACCCCCCCTAGACTGAACACCCAGCAGGTGGCTCACGCTCGAAAGGCGCCCCCGTGTCCATCGGCAACTCTCCCGAAGACGACCGGCCTTCGATCGAAGACGACGGGCCATCGATCGGTCGTGTCCTCCAGCAGGCCCGTATCGCCGCCGGACTGACGGTCGACGAGGTCAGTTCCGCCACCCGGGTGCGCATCCCCATCGTGCACGCGATCGAGGAGGACGACTTCTCGCGCTGCGGCGGTGATGTGTACGCGCGCGGACACATCCGCACGTTCGCCCAGGCCGTCGGCCTCGACCCGGCCCCCTTGGTCGACCAGTACGACGCCGACCACGGCGGCCGTCCCGCTCCGACCCCCGCGGCCCCCCTGTTCGAGGCGGAACGTATCCGCCCCGAGCCGCGCCGCCCCAACTGGACCGCCGCGATGGTCGCCGCCATCGTCGTGGTCGTCGGCTTCGTCGGCTTCACCATGTTCAGCGGCGGCAGCGACAAGAAGAGCGGCAGCTCCGTCGCCGAAGGCCCCGCCCAGCAGAAGCCCCCCGCGCAGCCGGCCAGCCCCACCCCGTCCAAGCCCGCCGCCCCCAAGCCCACCCCGAGCCCCTCGGACAGCGCGATCGCCGCCGTCCCCGCCGACAAGGTCACCGTCAAGGTCACCGCGATCAACGACAAGAGCTGGATCTCCGCCAAGGACCACAACGGCAAGATGCTCTTCGACGGCCTGCTCCAGAAGGGCGAGGCCCAGACGTTCCAGGACGGCCAGCAGGTCGACCTGATCCTCGGCAACGCCGGCGCGATCGAGCTGTACGTCAACGGCAAGAAGATCGACAGCAAATTCGAGGACGGCCAGGTCGAGCGCCTGAGCTACACCAAGGGCGACCCCCAGGTCGGCTGACCCCACCCGGCCCACGACCCTCGCGGCGGGGGCGTGGGCCAGGACAAAGTAGTCTTGAGTCCATGCCCGAACGCCGCACCGTCGCCCTTGTCACTCTTGGCTGCGCCCGTAACGAGGTGGACTCGGAGGAGCTCGCAGGCCGCTTGGCAGCGGACGGCTGGGAGCTCGTCGAGGACGCATCGGACGCGGACGTCGCCGTCGTCAACACCTGTGGATTCGTCGAAGCCGCCAAGAAGGACTCCGTCGACGCCCTCCTCGAAGCCAACGATCTGAAGGATCACGGCAGGACCCAGGCCGTCGTCGCGGTCGGCTGCATGGCCGAGCGGTACGGCAAGGACCTCGCCGAGGCGCTCCCCGAGGCCGACGGCGTCCTCGGCTTCGACGACTACGCCGACATCTCCGACCGCCTCCAGACCATCCTCAACGGCGGCATCCACGCCTCGCACACCCCCCGCGACCGGCGCAAGCTGCTGCCGATCAGCCCGGCCGAGCGGCAGAGCGCCCCCGACGTGGCGCTGCCCGGGCACGCGCAGGACACCCCGCCCGAAGACCTCCCCGACGGCCTCGCGCCCGCCTCCGGGCCGCGCGCCCCGCTGCGCCGCCGGCTCGGCACCAGCCCCGTCGCCTCCGTGAAGCTGGCCTCCGGCTGCGACCGCCGCTGCTCGTTCTGCGCCATCCCGTCCTTCCGCGGCTCGTTCATCTCGCGCCGCCCCAGCGACGTGCTCGGCGAGACCCGCTGGCTGGCCGAGCAGGGCGTCAAGGAGGTCATGCTGGTCTCCGAGAACAACACCTCCTACGGCAAGGACCTCGGCGACATCCGCCTGCTCGAGACGCTGCTGCCCGAGCTCGCCGACGTCGACGGCATCGAGCGCGTACGGGTCAGCTACCTCCAGCCCGCCGAGATGCGTCCCGGCCTCATCGACGTCCTGACCTCCACCGACAAGGTCGTCCCGTACTTCGACCTGTCCTTCCAGCACTCGGCGCCCGGGGTGCTGCGCGCGATGCGGCGCTTCGGCGACACCGAGCGGTTCCTCGAACTGCTCGACACGATCCGCGCCAAGGCACCCACCGCCGGAGTGCGCTCCAACTTCATCGTCGGCTTCCCCGGCGAGACCGAGGCCGACTTCCAGGAGCTGGAACGCTTCCTCACCGCCGCCCGCCTGGACGCCATCGGCGTCTTCGGCTACTCCGACGAGGAGGGCACCGAAGCGGTCGGCTACGAGGGCAAGCTCGACGCGGACACCATCGCCGAGCGGCTCGCCCACCTGTCGCGCCTGGCCGAGGAGCTCACCGCGCAGCGCGCCGAGGAGCGCATCGGCGACACCGTGCGCGTCCTGGTCGAGAGCGTCGACGAGGAGGACGGGGCGGTCGGCCGCGCCGAGCACCAGGCGCCCGAGACCGACGGCCAGGTGACCTTCACCGAAAGCGCGGGCCTCGCCCCCGGCCTTATGGTCGAGGCCAAGGTCGTCGCCACCGAAGGTGTCGACCTCGTGGTCGAGTTGCTCGGCGGGGTTGAGGAGGCGGGCAGATGACCGGAGTCCCGGCATCGGCGGCGGGCGGTACCGGCCGGACGCCGGCGCCCGGCGGCAAGCTGGGTGCTGCGGCCGTCAACCAGGCCAGCCTCTGGAACATCGCCAACATCCTCACCATGATCCGGCTCGTCCTCGTGCCCGGCTTCGTCATGCTGCTCCTCGCGGACGGCGGCTACGACCCGGCGATGCGGGCCTGGGCCTGGGCGGCCTTCGCCGTCGCCATGATCACCGACATCTTCGACGGGCACCTGGCCCGCACGTACAACCTGGTCACCGACTTCGGGAAGATCGCCGACCCGATCGCCGACAAGGCGATCATGGGCTCCGCGCTGGTCTGCCTCTCGCTGCTCGGCGACCTGCCGTGGTGGGTCACCGGCGTCATCCTGTTCCGGGAACTCGGCATCACGCTCATGCGTTTCTGGGTCATCAGGCACGGGGTGATTCCGGCCAGCCGCGGCGGCAAGCTCAAGACCCTCGCCCAGGGCACCGCGACCGGCATGTACGTCCTGGCGCTCACCGGGCCGCTCGCCACCCTGCGGTTCTGGGTGATGGCGCTCGCCGTGGTGCTCACGGTCGTCACGGGGCTCGACTACGTGCGCCAGGCGATCGTCCTGAGACGCAAGGGACTCGCCGCGCAGCGCGAGGCCGCGGGATCCGCGTTGTGACCGAGGCGGCCCGGCTCCTGCGACTGCTCACGGAGCGTGACGAGACGCTCGCCGTGGCGGAGTCCCTGACGGGTGGCCTGGTGGCCGCCGAGCTGACGTCGGTGCCCGGCGCCTCACGGGCGTTCCGCGGCTCCGTGACGGCGTACGCCACCGAGCTCAAGCGGGACGTCCTGGGCGTGGACCAGACCCTTCTGGCCGAGCGCGGCGCGGTCGATCCCGAGGTCGCGCTGCAGATGGCGGCAGGGGTGCGCGAGGTGCTGGGGGCGAGCTGGGGGATCGCGACCACCGGGGTCGCGGGACCCGAACCGCAGGACGGCAAGCCGGTCGGGACGGTATACGTTTCGGCCGTTGGTCCGGCGGGAGCGAAGAAAACCGTCGCATTGAGGTTGAACGGCGACCGGGCGGAAATTCGTATGGAGAGTGTACGCAGCGTGCTCGAACTGCTCTCCAGTGAACTCCGCAAGGATGGGCGGGCACAGGATACGGAACAGAACGGGGGGATTTGATGTTTGCAGCCCTGAGTGAACACGACATCGCTCCCCGCACGGCCGCGGCGCGAGGCGGTACGGTGGGGCGTGAAGGATGCGGCTACGCGGTCCGAGGAGGGAGCCACCGATGATTCTGCTCCGTCGCCTGCTGGGTGACGTGCTGCGTCGGCAGCGCCAGCGCCAGGGCCGTACTCTGCGCGAAGTCTCCTCGTCCGCCCGAGTCTCACTCGGCTATCTCTCCGAGGTGGAGCGGGGGCAGAAGGAGGCATCCTCCGAGCTGCTCTCCGCGATCTGCGACGCGCTTGACGTACGGATGTCCGAGCTCATGCGCGAAGTGAGCGACGAGCTGGCACTTGCCGAGCTCGCTGCCTCTGCGGCGGCGAGCGACCCGGTGCCGGTACGTGCGCCGGTACGTCCGATGCTCAATTCGATCTCCGTGTCGTCGGTGACTGGTGTGCCGACGGAGCGGGTGACGATCAAGGCGCCCGCGGAAGCGGTGGACGTCGTCGCGGCCTGATCTTCAGGCGCGCACCCAGGCTTGCACTGAGCCCCGGCCGGTCTTCCAAGACCGGCCGGGGCTCTGCTTTTCCCGCCGCGCCCGATTCGGGGCTTCTGTGGCAGGGTGGTAGGAGATCGCGCATACGTCTGCATATGCCGCACGGGTGTTCCCCTCGCGTGGTGGCGCCGCGGGCGTTCCGTCCAGTGGAGGAAACGCATGTCCTACATCAAGAGCCCGCTGTCCGACGCCGACCTCAAGGTGGTCGGCGACGCTCTGCAGGGTGCGCTGGTCGACCTCGTGGACCTCTCCCTGGTCGCCAAGCAGGTGCACTGGAACGTGGTGGGCCCCCGCTTCCGTTCCGTCCACCTCCAGCTCGACGAGGTCGTCGACACCGCGCGCCTGCACTCGGACACGGTGGCCGAGCGGGCCTCCGCCGTCGGCGTCAGCGCGGACGGGCGAGCCGCCACCGTGGCCAAGTCCAGCGCGATCGGCACCGTCCAGGACGGCTGGATCAAGGACACCGACGCCGTGAAGATCCTCGTCGACGGGCTCGGCAAGATCATCGCCCGGATGCGCGAGCGCATCGAAGCGACCGCCGACCCGGACCCCATCACCCAGGACATCCTCATCGGCCTGACCGCCGACCTGGAGAAGCACGCCTGGATGTTCCAGGCAGAGACCGTCTGACCCCGGTGAACACCACGACAACGCCCCACCGCACGCGAATACCCCACGCGCGGGCCGGGTCGTACGCGATGAAGCGCGGGGAAACCGGAGCGCGCCGGGCCTGCACCCGGTGCGCCCTCCCGGCGCCTGGTCCGGCGGTCTAGCGTCGGCCCGAGGAGGCGACCCATGGCGGTGGCGGTGCGTTGGATGCCCGCGCTGGTGGTAGCGGCGCTGTGGTGGTGGGCCGTGCTACGGATGGCCCTGGTGCCCGGCCAGACCGGGTGGGTGGAAGGAGCGATGGTCGCGGGCGGCTGGGGCCTGAGCCTGCTGCCCGTCCACGTGGCGGCCGCGGCCGGCGCCCGGCCCGGACCCCCTGCCAGCCCCCAGCCCTCCACCAGCCCCCGGCCCTCTTCTGCTGGCCCCAAGGGCTCCACCACCGGGGGCAGGGCTACCAGGGCATGGAGACGCCGCCGTTCGGACGCAGGATCTGACCCGTCGTGAACGCCGAGGCGTCCGTCGCCAGATACAGCACCGCCTGGGCGATGTCCTCCGGCTGCCCCAGCCGGCCGAGCGGCGACAGACGCAGCATCATCGACTCGATCTGATCCTGCTCCTCGGCGGCGTGCTGATCGGTCATGGGGGTGCGCACCCAGCCGGGCGCGACCACGTTGGCACGGATGCCGTGCGGGCCCAGCTCGGCGGCGAGCGTCCGGGTGAGCTGCACGACGGCGACCTTCGAGACGCTGTAGCAGAACAGTCCGGGCCGCGAGGAGTCCACCGCGCCCGAGGCCATCGTGACGAGCGAGCCCCGTATGTTGTGCGCGATCATCGCGCGGGCCGCCTCCTGACAGGCGTGCAGCACACCCCGGAAGTTGACGGCGAGCACCCGGTCCAGATCGGCGTCCTCGGTGTCCAGGACCGAGCTGGTGTGCATGACACCCGCGATCGCCGCCAGCACGTGAACCGGCCCGGCCGTCTCCATCGCCGCCCTGACCTGCGCCCGGTCCGCGACGTCCAGCGCGTGGACGTGAGCGGTACCGCCCGCTTTCACGATCGACGCCCGCGTCTCGTCCAGACCCGCCTCGTCGAGGTCCGCACAGTGCACCGCCGCACCCGCCCGCGCGAGCAGCAGGGCGCTGGCGCGGCCGATCCCGCTCGCCGCACCGGTGACGAAGGCCGTGCGGTCACTGAGGTCGTACGCCGTGAGGGGCATTCCCGGACCGTACGACTGGACCTGACGGGGCGTCAATAACCGTGCGGGGGGCGGTGAATGGGGCCGCTCGCCCCGTGACCTCCGGTCACGTCCGGGCCGGATGCGGACCGGGTCGGCTCTGCCCCGGACCGGATCAGTCCGGATCAGTCCGGATCAGTCCGGAGCGGACCGGATCGGACCGGCTCTGGGCTGGGCCCGGGCAGGACTCAAAGGGCGGGTGCGGGCTGGCACTTGGGGCACCAGTAGGTCGGGCGCTCGCGCCCCGAAGGGTCGCGCTGGGCGGCCGTACGAATGGGGGTACGGCAGCGCGGACACGGCCGGCCGGCCCGGCCGTAGATGTACGTCTGGCGGACCGGGCGGTCCTTGTTGGCCTCCAGAAACTGCTTCGAGGTGGCCACCAGGCGTTCGGGCGCCGGGAATTCACCGATCGCCAGCCACGGGACGACCCGCAGCGCGAAACAGATCTCCGACTTGAACACATTGCCGACCCCGGCGAGGTTGCGCTGGTCGAGCAAGGCGTCGCCGATGGTGCGGTCCGGGTCCCGGACGAGGTTGCGCAGGGCCGTCTCCGCGTCCCAGTCGGGGCCGAGCAGATCGGGGCCGAGATGTCCGACCGCCTTGAACTCGTCCTTCGTACGCAGTAGTTCGAGCACGGGCAGCCGGTAGCCGACGGCCGTGTGCCCGGCGTTCGCGAGGATCGCCCGGATCTGGTGGGAGGGCCCGCCGTTCCAGCGCTCACCGGGCCGGTAGATCCGCCAGGACCCGTCCATCCGCAGATGGGAGTGCAGGGTCAGACCGCCCTCGACGCGTGTCAGGAGGTGCTTGCCGCGCGGCGTCACCTCCAGGACCGTCCGGCCCGTCAGATCCGCCGTGGCGAACCGTGGCACCCGCAGATCGGACCGCGTCAGGACCTCACCGGCCAGCGCCGTGTGCAGCCGCCGCGCGGCCTGGTAGACGGTGTCGCCTTCGGGCATGGGTCCATTCTGCCGGGGCCGGGAGCGGGTCGCCTGCGCTCGGGGCCGGGGACTTCGCTCGGTTCGTGTGGGGGAGGGGCGGGGGGTGAGGGGTGAGGCGCCTGTCGGGAGGGGCTCGCGCCCGGCACCTGGGCCCTGGGTGGGAGTCGGGGTGGGCGCGTGGCGGCGGGGGGGGGTGCCCCTATCTGTTTGGTCAAGGTGCTGAGCCAGGATGGCGGCATGACGACCTGGTTCCGCACCTATTACGAGGACGAAGATCTGTGGCTGTATTTCGAGGCCGATGGTGAGGGTTGGGCAACGCGGCAGGTTGAGGTCCGTAGGCAGGACTCACGTCCGGTGACGGCGGCCTCTCTGGAAGAGGTGCTGCACTTGCGTGATCATGCCGATCTCGCCGCCATGTTCAGCTATGAAAGGCAGTTCGGGGTCCTTGCTGAAGGTCCGATGGACGGCTGGCAGGACCAGCCCGAGGCAGCCGAGATCTCCGCGGAGGAGTTCGATCGGGTGTGGACTGAGGCCCGCCAGGTTCTCGGCGATTCAGGCTGACCTGGCGGGTTGAGGCTCGTAGAAGGCCCCATTGCGGAGCCACGAGAGAGGTAACGGGGGGGGGTACCACCCGGGGGTCGGAGCCGCTGCGGGCATGTGACCGCAGGGGCTTCCGCCCCCGGGCCGGCGCCGGAGCGTTGGCCGGTGCCGGTGCCGGTGCCGGTGCCGATGCCGATGCCGGTGCCGGTGCCCGTGCAGCGGGGGAGGGGGCAGGGCGCGGGCGCCGGTTCAGGCAGCCCAGCCCCCCACGCGGTCAGGGTCTCAGGCGCAGCCCCCTCGGTGTCGCGACGAAGCCCGCCGCTTCCAGAGGGCGGGCGAACGGGGACGTCAGGGCGGAGTCCCCGTTGGCGCGCTCCACCGTGATCGTGCCCAGCCGGCCCGCCCGGGCCGCCCCGGCCAGGGCCCCGGCGGCCGCCGTCAGCGCCGGATCGTCGGGCTCGGCCGCCCAGGCCAGCAGCGATTTCCCGCCGCGCTCCAGATACAGCACCAGCTCGCCGTCGACCAGCACCACCATGGAGCCCGCCTTGCGGCCCGGTTTGTGCCCGGCTCCGCCCGGCGGCTCGGGCCACGCGAGCGCCGCACCGTAGGCATTGGCCGGGTCGGCCGCCGCGAGGACCACCGCCTGCGGGGCGGTGTGCGCGTCCGCACCCCGGTCCCGCGCGGTCGCGGCCGCCCGCAACCGGTCCACCGCGCCGTCCATCGCGAACTGGGCCGCGCCCAGACCCTCGACCACATAGCCCCGCCGGGCCTGCCCGCTGTCCTCGAAAGCGGCCAGGGTCCGGTACGTCGCCGAGAAGCCGCCCTCGACGCCCTCGGCCTGCACCGCGCCCCGCGTCACCACCCCGTGCCGGTCCAGAAGCGTGCGCGCCAGCGCATGGGCGCGATGCGTCGGATCGGGCTCACGGGAAGGGAGCAGCGACCAGCGGCCCGAAACGGTCGGCGGCCCGGTGCGCGAGGCCGTGCGGGCCGCCGCGGTCAGCGTGCCGTAACGGCCGCGCGGCACCGGCCGCTTGGCACGGTGAGCGGTGGAGCCCGCCGTGCGCCCCGACCCGAGGAGCGCGCGCAGCGGCGCCAGCGTGTCGTTGGTGAGCCGCCCGGACCAGGCCAGATCCCATACGGCGTCGGCGAGTTGGGGATCGGTGGCCTCGGGGTGGGTGGTGGCCCGGACCTGATCGGCGAGCTGACGGAAGAACAGGCCGTAGCCCGGAGCCAGCGCGCTCAGCACCGACTCGTGCAGCGCCGTCAGCTCCAGCGGATGCGGCGGCGGCAGAAGCAGCGGCGCCGCGTCCGCCAGATACAGCGACACCCAGCCGTCCTTACCGGGCAGGGCGCCCGCCCCGGCCCACAACACCTCACCGGTCGTGGTCAGCTCGTCCAGGAGCGCCGCGCCATAGTCCGACACCCGCGACGGCAGGATCAGCTTCTCCAGAGCCGAGGCGGGCACCGCCACGCCCTGCAGCTGCTCCACCGCGCGGGCCAGGCCGTCGATGCCGCGCATGCCGTGGCCGCCCAGCTGCTGCCACTGGGGCAGGAACGTGGCGAGGGCCGCGGGCGGCACCGGCTCCAGCTCCTGGCGCAACGCGGCCAGCGAGCGGCGCCGCACCCTGCGCAGGATCGTCGCGTCGCACCACTCCTGGCCGATGCCCGCCGGATGGAACTCGCCCTGCACGACCCGGCCCGACGCCGCCAGACGGTGCAGCGCCCCGTCCGTGACGGCGGCGCCGAGCCCGAACCGGGCCGCGGCCGTCGCCGACGTGAACGGGCCGTGCGTGCGCGCGTACCGGGACAGCAGATCGCCCAGGGGATCCTTCACCGGCTCCGTGAAAGCCTCCGGCACCCCCACCGGAAGGGCCGTGCCCAGAGCGTCCCGCAGCCGGCCCGCGTCCTCGATGGCCGCCCAGTGGCCGGTCCCGGCGATCCGCACCCGGATCGCGCGGCGCGCGGCCTCCAGCTCCTCGGCCCAACCGAGCTCCGCGCCCCGCTCCGCCAACTCGGCGTCCGTGAGCGGACCCAGGACCCGCAGCAGGTCGGCGACACCCTCGCCGTCCTTGACACGACGCTCCTCGGTGAGCCACTGGAGCTCCCGCTCCAGCTCGGTGAGCACATCGGCGTCGAGGAGCTCGCGCAGCTCGGCCTGGCCCAGCAGCTCGGCGAGCAGACGCGAGTCCAACGACAACGCGGCGGCCCGCCGTTCGGCGAGCGGCGAGTCCCCCTCGTAGAGGAACTGCGCGACATAGCCGAACAGCAGCGAGCGCGCGAACGGCGACGGCTCGGGCGTGGTCACCTCGACCAGGCGCACCCGGCGCGCTTCGAGGTCGCCCATCAGCTCGGTCAGGCCCGGCACGTCGAACACGTCCTGAAGGCATTCGCGGACCGCCTCCAAAACGATCGGGAACGACCCGAACTCGCTCGCCACCTGCAACAGTTGAGCCGCGCGCTGGCGCTGCTGCCACAGCGGAGTGCGCTTGCCCGGGGTACGCCGGGGCAGCAACAGGGCGCGCGCCGCGCACTCACGGAAACGGGAGGCGAACAGCGCCGAACTGCCCACCTGATCCGTGACGATCTGCTCGATCTCGCCCTTGTCGAAGACGGTGTCCGCCGCCCCCACCGGCGCCTGCTCACTGTCGTACGTCGCATCGGCGGCCGCCGGATCCTGATCCAGCAGATCCAGGCCCATCAGATCCGCGTCCGGCAGCCGCAGCACAATGCCGTCGTCGGCATGCATGACCTGCGCGTCCATGCCGTACCGCTCCGCCAGACGGGCACCGAGCGCCAGCGCCCACGGGGCGTGCACCTGGGCACCGAAAGGAGAGTGGATGACGACACGCCAGTCGCCCAGCTCGTCCCGGAACCGCTCCACCAGGATCGTCCGGTCGTCCGGAATGTGGCCGCAGGCCCGGCGCTGCTCGTCGAGATAGCCGATCAGATTGTCCGCCGCCCACGCGTCGAGCCCCGCGCTCAGCAGCCGCAGCCGCGCGTCCTCCGGGCTGAGCGAACCCACCTCACGCAGGAACGCGCCCAGCGCACGCCCCAGTTCGAGCGGACGGCCCAGCTGATCGCCCTTCCAGAACGGCAGCCGCCCCGGCACCCCCGGCGCCGGCGACACCAGAACCCGGTCACGCGTGATGTCCTCGATGCGCCACGACGTGGTGCCCAGCGTGAAGACATCACCCACCCGCGACTCGTACACCATCTCCTCGTCGAGCTCCCCGACCCGGCCGCCGCCCTTCTTCGGATCGGCCCCCGCCAGGAAGACACCGAACAGACCGCGGTCGGGAATGGTGCCGCCCGAGGTGACGGCCAGGCGCTGCGCGCCGGGACGGCCGGTGACCGTGCCCGCCACCCGGTCCCACACCACCCGCGGACGCAACTCCGCGAACGCGTCCGAGGGATAGCGGCCCGCCAGCATGTCCAAAACCGCCGTGAACGCCGACTCGGGCAGCGCCGCGAACGGGGCGGCCCGGCGCACCAGCGCCATCAGGTCGTCCACCTGCCAGGTGTCCAGCGCCGTCATCGCGACCAGCTGCTGCGCCAGCACATCCAGCGGATTGGACGGAATGCGCAACGACTCGATCGCCCCCGACCGCATCCGCTCGGTGACCACCGCCGACTGCACCAGATCGCCGCGGTACTTGGGGAAGACCACCCCGGTGGACACCGCACCCACCTGATGCCCCGCCCGGCCCACCCGCTGCAGCCCCGAAGCCACCGACGGCGGCGACTCCACCTGCACCACCAGATCCACCGCACCCATGTCGATGCCCAGCTCAAGACTGGAGGTGGCCACCACCGCCGGAATCCGGCCCGCCTTCAAATCCTCCTCCACCACCGCCCGCTGCTCCTTGGACACCGAACCGTGATGGGCCTTCGCGAGGAGCGCCGGGGCGCCGGTGGCGGCCCCCGAGCCGCCCATCAGATCAGCCGGCGCATGATGCTCGGGAAGCGGCGCCCCCATCGCGCGCTCGTACGCGATCTCATTGAGCCGGTTGCACAACCGCTCCGCCAGACGGCGGGAGTTGGCGAACACGATCGTCGAACGGTGCGCCTGCACCAGATCGACGATGCGCTCCTCCACATGCGGCCAGATCGACGGCTTCTCGGCACCCTCCTGCGCGTCCGCCGCAGGCGAGCCGCCCAGCTCGCCCAGATCCTCCACCGGCACCACCACCGACAGGTCGAACTCCTTGGTGGAGGGCGGCTGCACGATCTCGACCTTGCGCTGCGGCGACAGATAACGCGCCACCTCGTCCACCGGCCGCACCGTCGCCGACAGACCGATCCGGCGGGCCGGCTTCGTAAGGAGCTCGTCCAGCCGCTCAAGCGACAACGCCAGATGCGCGCCCCGCTTGGTGCCCGCCACCGCGTGCACCTCGTCCAGGATCACCGTCTCGACACCCGCGAGCGCCTCACGCGCCGCGGACGTCAGCATCAGGAACAACGATTCCGGCGTCGTGATCAAAATGTCCGGCGGCCGCGTCGTCAGAGCCCGGCGCTCGGCGGGCGGGGTGTCCCCCGAGCGGATACCCACCCGCACCTCCGGCTCCGGCAGCCCCAACCGCACCGACTCCTGCCGGATCCCCGTCAACGGAGAGCGCAGATTGCGCTCCACATCGACCGCCAGCGCCTTCAACGGCGACACGTACAGCACCCGGCAGCGCTTCCGCGTCTCGGCGGGCGGCGGTGTGGCCGCCAGCCGGTCCAGCGCCGCCAGGAACGCGGCGAGCGTCTTGCCCGACCCCGTCGGAGCGACGACCAGGACGTCCGAGCCCTCCGCGATCGCCCGCCACGCGCCCTCCTGCGCCGCGGTGGGCGCGGTGAAGGCCCCCGTGAACCAGCCGCGCGTCGCGGGCGAGAAGGAATCCAGCGCTGTCCGTGCCATGGTCCCCATCGTGCACCCACCCACTGACAATGGCCCGGAGCTGCGAGAATGGCAGGGTGAACGGGGTCGAGGAATGGGCACGGCACTGGCAGTACCACGAGCTGCCCGGCCTCGATCTGCTCCGCGCCCGCTACATCCGCCACTCCTTCCCACGCCACGCCCACGAGGGATTCGTCCTCGGCGCCGTACGCACCGGCATCGAGGACGTGGTGCTGCCCGGCGAGACCGTCCGGGCCCGCCCCGGCACCGTCGTCATGATCAACCCCGAGGTGCCGCACGCCGCCCACGCCGGAGCCCCCGAAGGCTGGACGTACGCCACGCTCTACCCCTCGGCCCGCCTGATCGCCGACATAGCGGCCGAGACGACCACCCTGCACGGCACCCCCGGATTCGCCGAGACCATCATCGAGGACCCCGACACCGCCCTGCTCATCCAGGACGTCCACCGCGCCGCCGAACAGGGCAACGCGCTCGCCGCCGACACCGTCTTCCGCATCGCCGTCGCCCGGCTCCTGCGCCGCCACGGCCGCGACCTGCCCCAGCGCACCCCGCGATCGGCCGGCGCCCGCACCGCGGCCGCCGCACGCCTCCTCCTCGTCGAACGCCTCGGGGACCCGCCCTCCCTGGAACAGCTCGCCACAGAACTCGGCACCAGCCCGTTCGCCCTGCTGCGCGCCTTCAAAGCGCAGTACGGGCTGCCCCCGCACGCCTGGCTGACCGGCGAGCGCGTACGCCGGGCCCGCCGCCTCCTGGACGAGGGAACACCGCCCGCCGACGCCGCCCTCGCCGTGGGCTTCAGCGACCAGCCGCACCTCAACCGCCACTTCACCCGCATCGTCGGCGTCACCCCCGGCGCCTACCGCCGCGAACGCACAGCGACCTAGGCGCGCCCCTGCGTTCGCGGGCCTCCCTCTGCGGACGCGCGGGCCCGCCAACACGCCAACACAGGGAGGCGCCGGCCGGGCCCGTGCCCGTGGTTGCCCGTGGCCCTTTTTACGCCTGTGGCCCCCGTGGCCCCCGTGGTGCGCGCCCGTCCTGTGATTGCTTGCGGCGCAAGAACGTACAAGAAGCCGAGCGCCGCCCTCCTCTACCGTCCACGACGTGGCAACAGAACAGACAGCACCCCCCAAGACACCGCCCAGGGCCGAGGACAAGGCCGACGCGGCCGTCGTCCGCGACGCCCTGGGCGTCGGCGTCGCCGTGGGACTCTCCGGCTTCGCCTTCGGAGTGACCTCGGCCGGATCGGGACTCGGCCTCCTCCAGACGTGCGCGCTCAGCCTCCTCGTCTTCACCGGCGCCTCCCAGTTCGCGCTCGTCGGCGCCCTCGCCGCCGGCGGCAACCCCTTCACCGCCGCCGCCGGCGCCTTCTTCCTCGGCGTACGCAACGCCTTCTATGGGCTGCGCCTGTCCCAACTGCTCGCGCTGCCCAAGGCGTTGCGCCCCCTCGCCGCCCAATGGGTCATCGACGAGACCACCGCGGTCACCCTCGCCCAGCCGACCAGGCGGGCCGCCCGGATCGGCTTCACCGTCACTGGCGCCAGCCTTTACGTGCTGTGGAACCTGACCACGTTCGCCGGAGCCCTGGGCGCGCGTGCGCTGGGCGACACCGACGCCTGGGGGCTCGACGCCGCGAGCCCCGCCGTCTTCCTCGCCCTCCTCGCCCCCATGCTCAAGACCACCACCGAGCGCGTCACCGCCGCCCTCGCCGTCGTCCTCGTGCTGGCCCTGCTGCCCGTGCTGCCCGCCGGCGTACCGGTCCTGGGCGCGGCCCTCGCCGCACCCGTCGTGCTCTTCCTGAAAGGACGCGGCACCCAGGGCACAGCCGCCACGGTGACCGCCACGGGCGACGCGGAGCACAGGGACCGCCCCCAGGACACCCCTGATCCGGGCACGCCCGGCGACGGCACCACCGGCCCGATCCCCTCCACCACCGACGTCACCGGCCCGGCCCCCTCCACCACCGGCGTCACCGGCCCGCCCGCCATCGACCACATCCACCCGGGCCCGTTCGGCGACGTCGGGAACTCCCCGAAGGGACAAGCACGTTGAACGTCTGGATCGCCATAGCCGCCACCGCCCTCGGCTGCTACCTCGTCAAGCTCCTCGGCCTGCTCGTCCCCGCAGGCGCCCTGGACCGGCCCCTGGTCAAACGCCTTGCCGCACTGCTGCCAGTGGCCCTGCTGGCCGCGCTCACCGCGCAACAGACCTTCAGCACCGGCCACCAGGTGCTGCTCGACGCCCGGGCGGCCGGACTCGCCGCGGCGGCCGTCGCCCTGGTGCTGCGCGCCCCGTTCCTGGTGATCGTCGCCGCCGCCGTGCTCGTCACCGCCGGCGTACGCGCCCTCGGCGGCTGAGCGGGCGTACGGGCCGACGGACAGCGCCGGGCCTGGGGGAGCGCCCCGCAGGGACGCCACGGCGCGCACACCGTCCTTCCCGGCGCCACCGGCCCGCCCGCGTCACCCCAGGGGACGGCCGTAGGCGCGCAGCGTGCGCAGCGCCTCGACGGTCACCATCGGACGGCACTCCAGCTCCGTACCCGGCGCCCACGCCCGCCAATGGACCGGCCAGCCCCCGTCCTCGCGCTGCTCGGCCGCCAGATGGTCGAGCGAGCGCCCCATCTCCTCGTCCGTGAACCAGCGCCGCGCCAAGGACTCCGGCACCCGCGCGTAGTCGTGCGGAAAGTGGTGCTCGCCCGGGGCGTATCCCTCGGCGACCGGATACTCGGCGATCCGCGCCGGATCGAGCACCGCGAGCCCCTGCTCCCGCACCAGCCGGCCGAGCCGGTCGGCGGCCGCCTCCGCCCGGGAACGGTCCGGGGCGCCGTCCAGGAAGGCGACCGCCGCCTCCACCTCGTAGGGATGCGAGCTCTCCAGGGCGTCGACCGCGGCCCAGCAGAAGTCGGTGGCCCTGAAGAGCCAGGCGTGCCACACCTGGTTGCGGTGCAGCAGCCCCACCACGGGGCCGGTGGTCAGCAGGGCGCTCGGCGGGTCGTCGACGACGGGCACGAACGGCGCCGCAGGATAGCCGCGCTGCGAGGGGTGCAGCGCGGGCAGCGCGCCGTCCTTGGTGGACACCTCCGTCAGATAGCGGCACATCCGCTCCACCCGCTGCCCGCCCAGCCGGCCGACCGAGTCCAGGACCCGCAGCGCGTGCGCGGTGTGCAGGGGCTGGCTGACCGGGCCCCGCAGATCGGGTTCGAGCGCGTGGCCGTAGCCGCCGTCGTCGCCCTGGTAGGCGGCGAGCGCCGCCTCGACGGCGTCGGCGTCCTTGCCGAGGAAGTGGTAGGCGAACCGGCGCTGTTCGAGCACCCTGGCCGTCAGCCACACGAAGTGCTCGGCGCGCGCCAGCGGGGAGTCGGGGGAGTGGGGGGATGCCCCGGAACCAGCCATGGTGGAGACGGTAGGGCCCCCGGAGCCGCGGACAAGCCCCACGGACGGGGCTGCACTCTCAGGGGCGGGATACTTGAGTCATGCGGTTGACGATTTTCTGGGAGCGGATGGCCGACCACTTCGGCGCCGGGTACGCGGACTCCTTCGCGCGTGACCATGTGATGACGGAACTGGGCGGGCGCACCGTGCACGAGGCACTCGACGCGGGCTGGGAGGCGAAGGACGTCTGGCGCGCGGTCTGCGCGGCCATGGACGTCCCCGCCGAACACCGCTGAGGACCCACCGGCCGCAAGCGGTACGCGGGCGCTGCCGCCCGGCCTCCGGCAGGCCGGACCGCGGTACGCCGACCGCCTTCGGGTGAACGGCACGGCCGCGGCTGACGGGGCGGCCCCGCGCCCCCTCCAGGACAGGCGTGGCGGCCCGCTGTCACACCCATGGGCGAGACTTGCCCCGTGGCACCGACTGATGAGACCAACCCCGACGACCGCGCGTCCGGCCCCGAAACCGGCCCGGCGGACGCCCCGGCCGGCGACCCGCCCGCCTCCGGCAGACCCCCGGCGAACCTCCTCGGGCCCGCCGGCCCCGCCCGCATGCCCCGCTGGCTGCCACGCGCCGTGGTGCTCGTCCTGGCCCTGTACGCCTGCTTCCAGCTGGGCAGCTGGGCCTTCCACCAGCTCATCGGTCTGCTGATCAACATCCTGATCGCGTTCTTCGTCGCGCTCGCCATGGAGCCGGCCGTCGGCCGGATGGCGGCCCGCGGCATGCGCCGGGGCCTCGCCACCTTCCTGGTCTTCCTCGCCCTGGCGATCGCCACGGTCGGCTTCGTCGTGCTGCTCGGCTCGATGCTCGCGGGACAGATCGTCGACATCGTCGAGCAGTTCCCCAAATACCTCGACTCGGTGATCAACTGGGTCAACCACACCTTCCACACCGAGCTCTCGCGGGTCGAGGTCCAGGACAGCCTGCTCCACTCCGACTGGCTGCAGAAGTACGTCCAGAACAGCGCGACCGGCGTGCTCGACGTCTCCGCGACCGTCCTCGGCGGCCTGTTCCGGCTGCTGACGATCTTCCTGTTCTCGTTCTACTTCGCCGCCGACGGGCCCCGGCTCCGCCGGACCATCTGCTCCGTGCTGCCGCCCGCCCGCCAGGCGGAGGTGCTGCGGGCATGGGAGATCGCGGTCGACAAGACCGGCGGCTACCTCTACTCGCGCGGCCTCATGGCCCTCGTCTCCGGCATCGCGCACTACGTCCTGCTGCAGATCCTGGGCGTCCCCTACGCCCCGGCCCTGGCGGTCTGGGTGGGCCTGGTCTCCCAGTTCATCCCCACCATCGGCACCTACCTGGCGGGCGCCCTGCCCATGCTGATCGCCTTCACGGTCAACCCCTGGTACGCGCTGTGGGTCCTCGGCTTCGTCGTGGTCTACCAGCAGTTCGAGAACTACATGCTCCAGCCGAAGCTCACCGCGAAGACCGTGGACATCCATCCGGCGGTCGCCTTCGGCTCGGTGATCGCGGGCACGGCCCTCATGGGCGCGGTCGGCGCCCTCATCGCCATCCCCGCGGTCGCGACCCTGCAGGCCTTCCTCGGCGCCTACGTGAAGCGGTACGACGTCACGGACGACCCCCGCGTCCACGGCAGACACCAGGCCCGCGGCACGTCCTGAGCGGGCTTGGAGCGGGCCCGGCGCGGTTCGCGGGCGCGGGCGGAGCGGGGTACTCCGCCCGGCGTGGTGCGCTTGACACCAAAATCGAACATCCATTCTGATTGAGGTCCAGCCCTGTGTTTGCACGGGTTCCACCGCGTTTCCGGTGGAGTTATCCACAGGCTGGAAGGACGTCGGGGCCCATTGTCAGTGGCAGGGGTTAGCGTCTTTGACGTGAAGCGATCGACTCAAGCAAATCGGGTGGAACCCATGGCAGGAACCGACCGCGAGAAGGCGCTCGACGCCGCACTCGCACAGATTGAACGGCAATTCGGAAAGGGCGCGGTGATGCGCCTGGGCGAGCGGCCGAACGAGCCCATCGAGGTCATCCCCACCGGGTCGACCGCCCTCGACGTCGCCCTCGGCGTCGGCGGCCTGCCGCGCGGCCGCGTGGTGGAGGTCTACGGCCCGGAGTCCTCCGGCAAGACGACCCTGACCCTGCACGCCGTGGCCAACGCCCAGAAGGCCGGCGGCGCCGTGGCGTTCGTCGACGCCGAGCACGCCCTCGACCCCGAGTACGCCAAGAAGCTCGGCGTCGACATCGACAACCTGATCCTGTCCCAGCCCGACAACGGCGAGCAGGCCCTCGAAATCGTCGACATGCTGGTCCGCTCCGGCGCCCTCGACCTCATCGTCATCGACTCCGTCGCGGCCCTGGTGCCGCGCGCGGAAATCGAGGGCGAGATGGGCGACTCCCACGTCGGCCTCCAGGCCCGCCTGATGAGCCAGGCCCTGAGGAAGATCACCAGCGCGCTCAACCAGTCCAAGACCACCGCCATCTTCATCAACCAGCTCCGCGAGAAGATCGGCGTGATGTTCGGCTCCCCCGAAACCACCACCGGTGGCCGGGCACTGAAGTTCTACGCCTCCGTACGCCTCGACATCCGCCGCATCGAAACACTCAAGGACGGCACCGACGCGGTCGGCAACCGCACCCGCGTCAAGGTCGTCAAGAACAAGGTCGCCCCGCCCTTCAAGCAGGCCGAGTTCGACATCCTCTACGGCCAGGGCATCAGCCGCGAAGGCGGCCTCATCGACATGGGCGTCGACCACGGCTTCGTCCGCAAGGCCGGCGCCTGGTACACCTACGAAGGCGACCAGCTCGGCCAGGGCAAGGAGAACGCCCGCAACTTCCTCAAGGACAACCCCGACCTCGCCAACGAGATCGAGCGGAAGATCAAGGAAAAGCTCGGCGTCGGCGTCCGGCCGGAGGAGCCGGCCACCGACACCAAGGACGGCAAGGACACCAAGGACGCCGCAGGCGACACCACACCGGCAGCCGACGCCGCCGCGGTGCCCGCCCCGGCCACCAAGGCCAAGACGGCCAAGGCCGCCGCCGCCAAGAGCTAGCGGTGACCCGCAGGACCGAGTGGGCCGACCCCGAGGAGCCCAGCCCCCCACGGGGCCGCTCCCGACGGGCCGGCCCGGACGGAACGGCCGACGCCACCACGGCGAAGGCCGACAAACAACCGCCGCCACAGGACCCGGCTGAGCGGGCGCGGGCCATCTGCCTGCGCCTGCTCACCGGGACCCCCCGCACCCGCAAACAACTCGCCGACGCCCTGAAGAAACGGGAGATCCCCGATGAGGTGGCCGAAGAGGTCCTCTCCCGCTTCGAAGAAGTCGGCCTGATCAACGACGCGGCGTTCGCCGACGCCTGGGTGGAATCCCGCCACCACGGGCGCGGCCTCGCCCGCCGCGCCCTCGCACGCGAACTGCGCACCAAGGGCGTCGACACCACGGTCATCGACGAAGCCGTCGGCCAACTCGACTCCGACCAGGAGGAGGACAGGGCGCGAGAACTGGTGGCGCGCAAACTCCGCTCCACCCGCGGCCTCGACCGCGACCGGCGCCTGCGCCGCCTCGCCGGCATGCTCGCCCGCAAGGGCTACCCCGAAGGCATGGCCCTCAGAGTGGTCCGCCAAGCACTACAAGAAGAAGGCGACACCGCCGACGACCTGTACGAGCCCTGAGCCGTACGCGCCCGAGCCACGGGGGGCTCGACGCGTACGGCCCCTACCCGGGCGACCACCCGGCACCCCGGGCACGACCACCCCGGCACGGCTCCTACCGGCGCCGACAGCCCATTCGGCACCCCGGCACACAAGCAGCGCCAGGAAAACACGCCCGCCTCGCCACCACCCGCCTCGGGACCCGGCAGGCGCCCGCCCCACGCGCGGTCACACCTCAGCCGGCCGGGGCCGAGACCGGCAGACCCGCAGCCCGCCACGCCTGGAAACCACCGATCAGATCCGTCGCCCGACGCAGACCCAACTGCCGCAGCGACACCGCCGCGAGGGACGACGCGTACCCCTCGTTGCAGATCACCACCACCCGCAGATCATGCCCCGTCGCCTCCACCGCACGATGGCTGCCCTGCGGGTCCAGACGCCACTCCAACTCATTGCGCTCGACGACCAGCGCACCCGGAATCAACCCGTCCCGATCCCGCAGCGCCGCATACCGGATGTCCACCAACAGCGCCCCGCCCACCGCCTCCGCGAACGCCTCCCGCGCCGTCACCCGGTCCAAATCGGCCCTGACCCGCTCCAGTAACTCGTCGATCCCCTCGGGCACCCCCCGCTCCGCGCTCACTGCCAGTCCTCCGGACGCTCGACCTGCTCGATACGGAGCACCGCACCCGTACGGCTGTACCGCCGGATCAGCGGCAGCGGCGGATAGTAGGCGTGCACCGAGATCGCATGCTCGGTCCGCGACTCGTTCCGCACCTCGTGCACATGGTGCGGCCCGAACGCCCGGCCCCCACCCGTCCCCAACTCCCTTGAACGGTCCACCCCTTCGGCGAGCTCCAGCGTCCTCCAGCCCTCCGTGGGCAGCCGGGCCGCCAGCGAGTCCTCGCGCAGCACACCCGCCGCCGTCGCGAACGCACCATGAGAACCGCCATGATCGTGCCAGCCCGTCCCGGTACCCGGCGGCCAGCCGATCAGCCAGGCCTCACTGCCACCCGGACCGTCCAGCCGCACCCAGGTACGCCCCTGCTCATCGAGCGGCAACTGGGCGACCAGAGCGGCATCCGCCGCGGTACGGCGGGCGAAATCGAGCAGCTCCGCCTCACTCGGCGCGGAACCGGCAATGGAACCGGATCCGGACACCGGCGTGGCGGCGGGGGCGGACACGGATGGGCTGACAGAGGTGCTTACGGAGAGCGACACGAAGGACCGTCCTGAGGGAGTTCGCGAATGCGCGCGTACGGCCCGCGGCGACACAACGGCGCGGCGGCACGGCGCGAGGGAAAGGCGAATCAGCAGGACGGACGACACACGCAGCCCGCATAGCGGACGAGGTCCATATGGACCCTCCGCCACAGGCGCACATCGGTGTCGGTCACGTTCCGGAGTAGACCATGTACGCCTGCGTCGGTCAATCGGCGTTCGGATGGCGGATAACAGATGCCGGACGGCAGCTCAGCGATGACAGATCACCGATGACAGCATTCGACAACTGTCACTTGACGTCAGCCGTCCGCCCCGCCTCCTCCACCTCAGCCACCACACCCCCAGAACCACCAGCACCCCCGGCCCCAGCCCCACCAGCACCGGCCCCACCAGCACCGGAACCGGAACCACCCGCACCCGCGCCCCCCGCGCCCCCGGAAGCCCCCGCACCCCGGCCCGCACCACCCCGCACCGCCTCGGCCGCAGCCAACAGCTCGGCCGGCTGCACACCGTTGAACGCCGCGACCAGATGGCCGTCGGGCCGAACAAGCAGGACCGCATGCGCGGGCGCCCCGGGATACGCCTCGGCGACCAGCAGCTCCGCATCCAACGGAAGAGCGCCCACCGCGGCGTCCAGCGCCGGCATCACCCCCGCCGTCAGCCAGTGACGGCGGTCCCACACCCCCGTGCCCGGAGCCACCAGGACCACAAGCAGCCGGCCCCGCCCGAGCCGGTCGCTCAACGGCACCGTCGCACCATCGGGCGCCATGACCAGGACGTCCGCCGCCGGCCCACCCCACTCCGTACCCACCGCAATGTGCGACGGAGCCGGCTGCGGCGCCAAAGGCGAATCCGGGTAGGCCGGGGGAGCACCCAGCGGACCGCGCCCCAGATGGCCGTCGGTCACCAGAGCGTCGTGACCCCGCGCCGTCCCCGGGATCCAGCCGCGCAGCCCCGCCCCGCCCCGCAGGATCGGCAACGACTGGTCGGCCGCCCGCAACCGGGCCGCCACCGCCGCACGCCGCTCCGCCTGATAACTGTCCAACAGCGCCTCAGCGGCCCCGTGATGCCACACCCGGGCCACCTTCCAGGCCAGGTTCCGCACGTCCCGCAGACCCTCGTCCAGAGCCTGCGTGCCGAGCGCACCCAGCAGATGCGCCGCGTCCCCCGCCAGAAACGCGCGCCGCACCCGCCACCGTCGCGCCAGCCGGTGATGCACCGTATGAACGCCGGTGTCCAGGAGCTCATACGGCGGAGTGTCACCACACCAACCCGCCAGCGTGTCCCGGATACGGCCCACCAACGCGTCCGGCGTGACCAGTTCGGCACGCGGCGGAAGCAGCCAGTCCAAGCGCCACACACCATCCCGCAACGGCCGCGCCGTCACCTCGTCACCCCCCGCCCGCCACGGCGGCAACCGGTGCGACAACGCCTCACCCGGCCACGGCAGTTCGGTACGCAACGCCACAACCGCCTGACGCTCCACCGCGGTTCGGCCCGTGAAACGGACATCGAGGAGCTTGCGGACCGTGGAACGCGCACCGTCGCAGCCGACCACGTAACTGCCCCGCCACCACGTCCCGCCCGGCCCCGACGTGTGCGCGGACACACCCTCCGCGTCCTGCTCCAGGGCGTCCAGACGGCTGTGCGTCACGATCCGCACCAGACCGGACGCGGTGACCGCGTCCCGCAGACCGCGGGTCAGCGCGTGCTGCGGCACATGCACCGGCGAAGGACCGGCATCCACACCCTCACCGAACTCGACGCGACGCAGCAGCTGACCCCGCCTCATGGACCGCCAGGCCACCCAACGGGCCCCCTCGTCCCGCACGGCCGCACACCCCAGGCCCGCCACGAACGACGCCGTGTCCGGACGCAGCACCACCGTGCGCACCCCCCGCGGCTCCTCCTTGCCCGGCCCCTCGTCCAGAACCACGGACGGCACACCCTGCGCGGCCAACGACAGAGCGAGCGCCAGTCCCACCGGACCGGCGCCCACCACGATCACCGGGTCCACGGCGTGGCTCCCGAGACACGTCGGGACGGCTTGCAGGTGGCGCGGAGAACCCGGTGCACGATCACAGAACGTATGCAACCCACTGCGCGTGCTTGCGTCAAGTGACGGAGGCAGCGACGCGAACGCCACTGCCTCATATGCCGTCAGTTCGTCGCGGCAGGCGCCACATCCGGACCATCGGCCCCATCGGCGGCCCTCGCCGAACCCGGCCCGTCACCGGAGCCCGGAGCAGCCGCCACCCCCATCGCGATACCGGTCTTCGCCCGGCGCCCCCGCTTCTCGATCCACGTCGCCAGCGCCGACAGCAACAGACACATCGCCACATAGATCGTGCCGATCACCACAATGGTCGACACATACGGGTACTGGCCGTTGACCTGCGTGTTGCTCGCGATCAGACGGGCCGTCTGCAGCAGCTCCGGATACAGGATGATGAACCCGAGCGACGTGTCCTTGAGCGTCACCACCAGCTGACTGATGATCGTCGGCAGCATCGCGCGAACGGCCTGCGGCATCAGCACACTGACCATGACCTGCGTCTTGCTCATCCCCAGCGCGTACGCCGCCTCACGCTGCCCCTTGGGCACCGCGTTCACACCCGCGCGCAGCACCTCCGCCTGCACACACCCGTTGTAGATCGACAGGCCGAGAGCCAGCGCCCACATCGAGTAGTCGGCGAGGAAACCGATCCACACCGCGTAGATCGTGATCAGCAGCGGAATGGAACGGAACAGCTCGATGAACGCGGTCGCCACCCACCGCACCGGCTTGTGGTCCGACAGCCGGCCCACCACCAGCACCACACCCAGCACCAGCGAACCGACCGCGGCGAGACCGAACGCCTTCAGCGTGGCGAGCACCGCCTCGGCGATGTTCTGCCGGATACCCGCGTAGTTGAAGATGTCCCACATGGCGTAGTCGAGATCGCCCTTGGCCGACAGCCGCACCACGGCGACCACCAGCAGCGCGACCAGCGCCAGCGAACCGAGCACCGCATAGACGCGGTTGCGGACAACGGCCTTGGGACCGGGGGCGTCATAGAGAACGCTGGCACTCATCGGGCGACCTCCATGCGGCGCTCCAGAAGACGGAAGAGACCGCTCATCGCGAAGGTGACGACCAGATAGCCGAGCGCCACCCACAGGAAGACCGGCACGATGTCGTAGCCGTCCTCACTCATCAGCTTCTGCCAGCCGAACAGCTCGGCGACACTGAAGGCACCCGCGATCGCCGAGTTCTTCGTCAGCGCGATGAAGATCGAACTCAGCGGCGGGATGACCGTCCGGGTGGCCTGCGGCAGCACGATCACGCTCAGGGTCTGCGTGAAGCTCATACCGATCGAACGAGCCGCCTCCGCCTGCCCCAGCGGCACCGTACTGATGCCGGACCGCACGGCCTCGCACACGAACGACGCCGTGTAGAAACCGAGCGCCAGCGAACCCAGCAGGAACGGGCTCATACCGGGGAAGAAGATCTCCGGCACGACGAAGAAGAAGACCAGGAAGAGCAGGGTCAGCGGCGTGTTGCGCAGCAACGTCACCCAGGCCGTGCCGAAGAACCGCAGCGGCGGCACGGGCGAGACCCGGAAACCGGCGAGCAGCAGTCCAAGGACCAGGGCGATGACCGAACTGACGGCGGTGATCTCCACGGTGCCTATGAAGCCGTCGCGGAACTCCGCGAAATGGTCGAGCAGTACGTTCATGAGGTCTCCGCGTCGGCGGGCAGCGGCTGGGGCAACGGGTGGGGCTTCAGGGATTCAGGCCCGGACCCCGGACGGGGCGGACCCGGCGCCCCGTACCGGGTACGGGGCGCGTCGAACGGCGTCGCTCAGTAGCGGGCGACGGCCGGCGGAGCCTGGTAGGTCGAACCGGACAGGCCGAGCGTGGCGTCGTAGATCTTCTTGTACGTGCCGTCCTGCTCGTGCTTCTCCAGCGCGCTGTCGATGAAGTCGCGCAGCGCCTTGTCGTCCTTGTTCATGCCGATGCCGTACGGCTCCTCGGTGAACGGCTTGCCGACGACCCGCAGCTTCTTGTTGTTCTTGGCGGCGTAGCCCTTGAGGATCGCGTCGTCCGTGGTCACCGCGTCGACCTGCTTGGACAGGAGCTGCTGCACACAGTCCGAGTACTTCGCCAGCTCGACGACGGACGCGCCGTACTCGGGCTTCTTGATCTCCTGCAGCGGCGTGGAACCGACGATCGAGCAGACCTTCTTGCCCTTCACCGCGTCCTTGCCGGTGATCGAGGTGTCGTCGCTGCGCACCAGGAGGTCGGCGCCGGCCTTGTAGTACGGCCCGGCGAAGCCCACCTGCTGCTTGCGCTTGTCGTTGATCGTGTACGTGCCGACGTAGTAGTCGACCTGGCCCTTGGAGATCGCCGTCTCGCGCACACCGGAGTCGACGGTCTTCCACTCGATCTGGTCGGCCTTGAAGCCCAGGTCGGCGGCGATCATCTTGGCGATCTCGACGTCGAAGCCCGAACGCTCCTTGGTCGACTGGTCCTCGAAACCGAGGTAGGGCTGGTCGGCCTTGGAGCCGATGATCAGCTTGCCCCGCGACTTGGCCGCCTTGAAGGTCGGCGAGTCGAGCGTGACGCTCGAGGCGACGGTGTACGTCGGCAGCTGCGGCGCGCCACTGGAGCCCGGCTGGGCGGACTGCTTGTCACCGGCGGAGCCGGACTTGCCGCCACAGGCGGTCGCGGTCAGGGCGAACACGGCGATCGCCGCGACGGCGGCGGACTTGCGGAGCATCATGGCGAACATTCCTTGTGTCGTTGGTCGGTGGACGTCATCGGGTGTCGGCGGACCGGCCGGGCCGGCCGGGTCGACCGGTTTCGCCAGCAACTGCCCGGCAACAAGAGCCAGTTGACATTGGATCTCTGTCATCTGTCAGCTGTTGTCCGATAGCCGTCGGTTGTCGGCCCTCGGCTGTCGTCGCCGGGCCGCATCGGACCGCCGGCCCCGGCCGGCCGATCCTCGTCAGTCGTCAGTCGTCAGTCGTCAGTGGTGCAGGATCTTCGAGAGGAAGTCCTTGGCCCGGTCACTGCGCGGGTTGCTGAAGAACTGGTCGGGCGTGGCCTCCTCGACGATCTTGCCGTCGGCCATGAAGACGACCCGGTTGGCCGCGGAGCGGGCGAAGCCCATCTCGTGCGTGACCACGACCATCGTCATCCCGTCCCGCGCCAGCTGCTGCATGACCTCGAGGACCTCATTGATCATCTCCGGGTCGAGCGCCGAAGTGGGCTCGTCGAAGAGCATCACCTTCGGATCCATCGCCAACGCCCGCGCGATCGCCACGCGTTGCTGCTGACCGCCGGAGAGCTGCGCCGGGTACTTGTCGGCCTGCGTCCCGACACCGACCCGGTCCAGCAGCGCCCGCGCCTTCTGCTCGGCGGTCTGCTTGTCGGCCTTGCGGACCTTCACCTGGCCCAGCATGACGTTCTCGAGGACCGTCTTGTGCGCGAAGAGGTTGAACGACTGGAAGACCATGCCGACATCGGCCCGCAGCCGCGCCAGCTCCTTGCCCTCCTGGGGCAGCGGCCTGCCGTCGATCGAGATCGCGCCGGAGTCGATCGTCTCCAGGCGGTTGATGGTGCGGCACAGCGTGGACTTCCCGGACCCCGAGGGCCCGATGACGACGACGACCTCGCCACGGGCGATGGTCAGGTCGATGTCCTGGAGCACATGCAGCGCGCCGAAGTGCTTGTTGACGTTGTTCAGCACGACCAGGTCACCCGACGCGGGTACGGCGTCCTCGGTCCCCTTGGCCACTGATACTCCGCTCATCGGCTTCTTGCTCCGTCCCACTCGGTTGGGGAGGAACGTAGTGGTGAGTTGTGACCAGCGTCATTACATCTGAGCGGAACTTGAGCATAACGATCCGGTTGCGCGGCGGCACTCAGGGTGAGCGCACCCCCCGGCGGAATACCGGCTCCGTAACGGATGGCGCACTGGGGCGGGCGCCCCCTTGACCGCAGTGGCGACCATGGGCATGGATTCGGGAGTACATGCCGTGATGCGGCCGATGAACATTTCGTGCGCGGGCCCGAAGGGGCCCGGGCGCAGCCAGAAAAGGGGGGCCATGAGACTGCTGCTCGTCGAGGACGACGACCACGTCGCCGCCGCCCTGTCCGCCGTGCTCGCCAAGCACGGCTTCGAGGTGAAACACGCACGCAACGGCGAAGAGGCACTCCAGGCACTGCTTCCGGACGAGCGCTGCGCCAGACCGCCCTTCGGAGTGGTCCTGCTCGACCTCGGACTGCCCGACCAGGACGGCTACGAGGTCTGCGGCAAGATCCGCAAGCGCACCTCCATCCCCGTGATCATGGTGACCGCCCGCGCCGACGTCCGCTCCCGCATCCACGGCCTCAATCTCGGCGCCGACGACTACGTGGTCAAGCCCTACGACACCGGCGAACTCATCGCCCGTATCCACGCGGTCATCCGACGCCCCCCGCCCGGCGCGCGCCCCGAGTCCGCCGAGACCGAACTGCGCTTCGGCCGCGTAGGGATCGAACTGCCCACCCGTCGCGTCAGCGTCGACGGCGAAGGCGTCCAGCTCACCCGCAAGGAGTTCGACCTGCTCGCACTCCTGGCCCAGCGCCCCGGCGTCGTCTTCCGCCGGGAACAGATCATCAGCGAGGTGTGGCGCACCAGTTGGGAAGGGACCGGCCGCACCCTCGAAGTGCACGTCGCGTCCCTGCGCTCCAAACTGCGCATGCCCGCACTGATCGAAACCGTGCGCGGCGTCGGCTACCGGCTCGTCGTGCCGGCCGCCCTCTGAGGCCCGAGAACCCCGGTGCGCACCCGACTCCTCCCGCTCCTCATCTTCCTGCTCGCGCTCGTCCTGGTCGCGTTCGGCTTCCCGCTCGCCCTGAGCGTGGCCCACGCGCAGCAGCAGGCGGTCGTCGTCGACCGCATCGACGACACCGCCCGCTTCGCCGCCCTCGCCCAGTTCGTCACCGCCCCCGACGGCAACGACACCAACAGCGCGGAACGGCTCACCACCCTGGAAGAGGAGCTGTCGCGCTACTCGACCCTGTACGGGATCAACGCGGGCGTCTTCTTCCGCAACGGCAGCGCCATGGCTAGCGCCCCCACGGGCTGGCAGGCGCCCGCCAAGGGGCAGGGCTACCTCGCCTTCCACGAGGCGCTCGCCGGACGCCGCAGCCACGACCCGGCCCAGGTCTGGCCCTGGCAGCGCGGCCGGCTGATCGTGGCCTCGCCCGTCGTGCGCGAGGGCGACGTCATCGCGGTCGTCGTCACCGACTCACCCACCGGAAGCATGCGCTCCAACACCCTGCGCGGCTGGCTGCTCATCGTGGCGGGCGAACTGGCGGCGATGCTGCTCGCGGTCGGCGCGGCGGTCCGGCTCACCGGCTGGGTGCTCAGGCCCGTACGCGTCCTGGACGCCGTCACCCACGACATCGCCACCGGACGCATGAACTCCCGCGTCGCGGCCGCCGGCGGACCTCCGGAACTGCGCAGGCTGGCCCACTCGTTCAACGAGATGGCGGACAACGTCGAGGAAGTCCTCGAACAGCAGCGCGCGTTCGTCGCCGACGCCTCCCACCAGCTGCGCAACCCGCTGTCCGCCCTGCTGCTCCGCATCGAGCTCCTCGCACTCGAACTCCCCGAGGGGAACGAGGAGATCGCCTCCATACGCACCGAGGGCAAGCGCCTGGCCCAGGTCCTCGACGACCTCCTGGGCCTGGCGCTCGCCGAACACGCCGCGGCCGACCTCCAGCTCATCGACATCGGGGCGCTCGCCGGGGAGCGGGTCGCCGCCTGGCGGCCGCTCGCCGAGGACAAGGGCGTACGGCTGTTCGCGGACGGCTCGGCCGCCGCCACCGGCTGGGCGGACCCGGTGGCGCTGTCCAGCGCGCTCGACGCGGTGGTCGACAACGCGCTGAAGTTCACGCCCGAGGGCGAGGAGGTCCGGGTCACCGTGACGGCGCGGGGGCCCCGGGTCGGCGTGACGGTCACGGACCGCGGTCCGGGCCTGACCGACGAGGAACTGGGCCGCATCGGCGACCGCTTCTGGCGCGCTGGCCGCCACCAGAACATCAAGGGCTCCGGCCTCGGCCTCTCCATCTCCCGCACCCTGCTCGCGGCCGGCGGCGGGACGATCGCCTACGCCCACCACGAACCGAACGGCCTGCGCGTGACGGTCACGGTGCCGCGTACGCAACCGGAGCCGTGAGGCGTGACGAGCGGGGTGCGCGATGCCTGCCGGGGGCGCTGGTCAACTGAGCTCTGTTTTACGGCAGTTGAGGGTTCGCGGATGACGGGCGGCGGATGACGGCTGACAGATATCAGATTCTGTCGGTCAGAAGCTGACGACCCTCACGGCTTCACCGACCGGTAGTAGTCCCGCGCCCCGTCGTGCAACGGCAGCGGGTCCGTGTAGATCGCCGTGCGCAGATCCACCAGCTGCGCCGCGTGCACTTCCCGCCCGATCCGGTCGCGGCTGTTTATCACGGTACGGGTGAAGCCCTCGGTCAGTGCCGCGTTCGTGCGATCCGTGGTGACCAGCAGGTTCGCCACGGCGATCGTCGGTACGGGGACGCCCCGCTGGGCCTTGGGGTACGCGTCGGCGGGCATGGTCGCCGCCCGGTAGTAGCCGGTGCTGCCGTCCGCCTTGTGCAGCGCCGACACCAGGTCGGCGAGCGGGACGAGCCGGATCGGGTACGCCTCGGACAGCCGGAGGACGGCCGTGGTCGGCAGGCCCCCGGACCAGAAGAACGCGTCGATCTGCTTGTTCCGGAGCAGGTCGGGCATGGTGTCGATGCCCGCGGGGACGGGGCTGATGTCCTTCAGCGGGTTCAGCCCGGCGGCCGGGAGCAGCCGGTCGGCGAGCAGCCGAACGCCGGAGCCCGCCTGGCCGACGGCGACCCGCTTGCCGCGCAGGTCCGCCACCGAGCGCACGGGGGAGTCCTGGGGCACCACCAGCTGGACGTAGTCGTCGTACAGCCGGGCGCAGCCGCGCAGCCGGTCCGCGCCCGGGTTGTTGTCCTTGCGGAACTTGTCGACGGAGTCGGCCGTGGCGATGGTGAAGTCGGAGACGCCGTTGGCCAGGCGTTCCAGGTTCTGCTGGGAGCCCTGGCTGGTGCGGAGGGTGACGTGCAGGTCCGGCAGGTCCGAGGCCAGCGCCTGTTGGAGGAGTTCGCCGTAGCGCTGGTAGACCCCGGTGCGTACCCCCGTACTGAAGTCGATCTTCCCTGCGGGGGAGCGGCCGCCGAACGGCAGCAGCCACCACAGGAGCAGCCCGATGGCCACCACGACGGCGGCGGCCGCCGTGAGGAGGCGGCGGCTGGGCCGGGACAGTGCGGGGAGCATGGCTGGATCCTGCCAGTTCAACGCCCGCGAGGACCAGGGGGTGGCGGGCCCCGTACCCTGGTGTACGAGATGAGTGCGAAGACTTACGAGGTGCGCACCTACGGGTGCCAGATGAACGTCCACGACTCCGAGCGGCTGTCCGGCCTTCTTGAGGGGGCCGGTTATGTCCGTGCGCCCGAGGGTGCCGACGGCGATGCCGATGTCGTCGTCTTCAACACCTGCGCGGTGCGGGAGAACGCCGACAACAAGCTGTACGGCAATCTCGGCAGGCTCGCCCCGATGAAGACGAAGCGGCCCGGCATGCAGATCGCCGTCGGCGGCTGCCTGGCGCAGAAGGACCGCGACACCATCGTGCAGCGGGCCCCCTGGGTCGATGTCGTCTTCGGCACGCACAACATCGGCAAGCTGCCGGTGCTCCTGGAGCGCGCCCGCATCCAGGAGGAGGCGCAGGTCGAGATCGCCGAGTCCCTGGAGGCGTTCCCGTCCACGCTGCCGACGCGGCGCGAGTCCGCGTACGCGGCCTGGGTGTCCATCTCGGTGGGCTGCAACAACACGTGCACGTTCTGCATCGTTCCGGCGCTGCGCGGCAAGGAGAAGGACCGCCGCCCGGGCGACATCCTGGCCGAGATCGAGGCGCTGGTCGGTGAGGGCGTCTCCGAGATCACGCTGCTCGGGCAGAACGTGAACGCGTACGGCTCGGACATCGGTGACCGTGAGGCCTTCAGCAAGCTGCTGCGGGCCTGCGGGAACATCGAGGGCCTGGAGCGGGTCCGCTTCACGTCGCCGCATCCGCGGGACTTCACGGACGACGTGATCGCCGCGATGGCCGAGACGCCGAACGTGATGCCGCAGCTCCACATGCCGTTGCAGTCGGGCTCGGACACGGTGCTCAAGGCGATGCGCCGCTCGTACCGGCAGGAGCGTTTCCTCGGGATCATCGAGAAGGTGCGGGCCGCGATTCCGCACGCCGCCATCTCCACCGACATCATCGTGGGCTTCCCCGGCGAGACCGAGGAGGACTTCGAGCAGACCATGCACACGGTCCGCGAGGCGCGCTTCGCGAACGCGTTCACCTTCCAGTACTCCAAGCGTCCCGGCACTCCGGCGGCGACCATGGACGGGCAGATCCCCAAGGAGGTCGTCCAGGAGCGTTACATGCGCCTGTCCGCCCTTCAGGAGGAGATCTCCTGGGAGGAGAACAAGAAGCAGGTCGGCCGCGTCCTCGAGGTCATGGTCGCCGAGGGCGAGGGCCGCAAGGACGGCTCCACGCAGCGCCTGTCCGGCCGCGCTCCCGACAACCGTCTGGTCCACTTCACCAAGCCGGACCAGGAGGTGCGTCCGGGCGATGTGGTGACCGTCGAGATCACCTACGCCGCCCCGCACCACCTGCTCGCGGAGGGCCCGACGGGCGCGGTGCGCCGCACGCGTGCGGGGGACGCCTGGGAGAAGCGCAACGCCGCCCCCGCGCAGAAGGGCGCCGGTGTGATGCTCGGTCTGCCGTCGATCGGCGCTCCGGCGCCGCTGCCGGAGCCCACGGGCGGCTGCTCGGTCCTGTAGCCCGGTAGGGGCGGCGGTGGCGGGGCCCGGCCGAGTACGCGGTCACGGCGGGGCTCCGGCGCCGGAACGGGACTAGGCTGCGGATCATGCTCGTAGCCGCCGCTGTCTGCCCCTGCCCGCCCCTCCTGGTGCCCGAGGTGGCCGCCGGTGCCGCGCCGGAACTCGACGCGGCCCGCGACGCCTGCGCCGATGCCGTGGGCCTCCTCGCCGCTTCCCGGCCCGACCTCCTCGTCGTGGTGGGGCCGGCGGAGCAGGGGGGCACGTTCCGGCAGGGGGCGCGGGGTTCGTTCGCCGGGTACGGGGTGGACCTCTCCGTGCGCCTGGGGCGGGGTGAACCGGCCGGTACCCGGCAGCTGCCGGTGTCGCTCGCGGTCGGCGCCTGGCTCCTGGAGCGCGCGCGGTGGGCGGACGCGCCGGTCGAGGCCCTCGCCGTCGCCGAGGGCCTTGAGCCCAAGGCCTGTGTCGGTGCCGGAGAGGAACTCGCGTCCCGGGCCGCCCGGGTCGCGCTGCTGGTGATGGGCGACGGCAGTGCCTGCCGCACGCTCAAGGCGCCCGGCTATCTGGACGAGCGTGCCGCCGGTTTCGACGAGGTCGCCTCGGCCGCGCTCGGCGCCGCCGACACCGCCACCCTGATGGGTCTTGACGACCGGCTCGCGCGCGAGCTGAAGGTGGCGGGACGCGCGCCCTGGCAGGTGCTCGCCGGCGCGGGCAGTGATGCCGCGCTCGCCGGACGGCTCCTCTATGAGGACGCGCCCTACGGAGTCGGCTACTTCGTCGGCGTCTGGTCCTGAAACCTGCGGGCACGGTCTGTTTCCGGCCATTCGGCGGCCGGGTCGCCGCCGGTCTTCGCGGCCGCATGGCCGACCGCCTTCGCGCGCTTTGACCGACCGCCTTCGCGCCCTCTTGGCCGGCCGGCTTCGCAGCCGCGTCGCCGACCGACCCCGCGGCCGTGCCGCCGACGCACCGGAGGGCCGTGGAGCAGGACAGCTCCACGGCCCTCCGGTGCGCGTCGTTCAGGACGCGGGGCGACTACTTGCGGGCGCCTTCGCCGGCCTCGTTGTCCGCCGCGGCCTCCGCCGACTGCTGCTTGGGGATCTCGACCCCCTCGGCGGCGGCCTCGGCGGGCTCCTCCGCGCCGCTCTCCCGCGTGCCCTCGGACGCCTCTCGGGCCTCGGCCGCCGGCGCCTCGGCGGAGGTGTCGGGGCTGTCCCCGGCCTCCGGCTCGGCGGTCAGCGTCGTCCCCGTGGCTTCCTCGGCCGAGGCCTCGGCGGCCTTACGGCGAAACATTGAAAAAACGCCCATATCTACTCCAAAACGTACTCGTGTGGGCGAAATCCCGCGCCGACCGGAGCGCCTCATTGCGTCGCCCGGCGGCACCGGTCGACAAACCGGCGTTCGGAACCTCGCAACAGGCAACGAACCCGGCCGTGTGCCGTCACGTAGCTCGTTCGGGGAGGACCCGTGAGGTTTGCGAGACTGTGTCAGTGAGAAGTGCAGCTCCCGCACCGCGGGTCATCGCCGTCGTCGGCCCGACAGCGGCCGGAAAGTCCGATCTGGGCGTCCACCTCGCCCAGCAGCTGGGCGGCGAGGTCGTCAACGCCGACTCCATGCAGCTCTACCGGGGGATGGACATCGGTACGGCCAAGCTGACGCTCGACGAGCGCGGCGGCGTCCCGCACCACCTCCTCGACATCTGGGACGTGACGGAACCGGCCAATGTGGCCACCTACCAGCAGCTCGCCCGCGCCGAGATCGACCGGCTGCTCGCCGCGGGGCGCACCCCCGTCCTCGTCGGCGGATCCGGGCTCTACGTACGCGGCGCGATCGACGTGCTCGAATTCCCCGGCACCGACCCGGAGGTACGCGCCCGCCTGGAGGGCGAGCTGGCGGAACAGGGCCCCGGCGCCCTGCACACCCGCCTCGCGGCCGCCGACCCGGCGGCGGCCCGCGCGATCCTGCCCAGCAACGGCCGCCGGATCGTCCGCGCCCTCGAAGTGATCGAGATCACCGGCCGCCCGTTCACGGCCAATCTCCCCACCCACGAATCGGTGTACGACACCGTGCAGATCGGCGTCGACGTCGGCCGTCCGGAACTCGACGAACGGATCGCCCTGCGCGTCGACCGTATGTGGGAGGCCGGCCTCGTCGACGAGGTGCGCACCCTTGAGGGGCGCGGTCTGCGCGAGGGGCGCACCGCGGCGCGGGCGCTCGGCTACCAGCAGGTGCTCGACGCGCTCGCGGGCGAGTGCACCGAGGAGGCGGCCCGGGCCGAAACGGTCCGCGCCACCAAGCGCTTCGCCCGCCGTCAGGACTCCTGGTTCCGACGCGATCCCCGCGTCCACTGGCTGAGCGGAGCGCTGGCGGACCGGGCGGAACTCCCGCGCCAGGCGCTGGCGTTGGTCGAACGAGCGGTTACAGCCTGATCACGTGATGGCATCGGGACGCTCCGCCGGTCATCGCGGCACTCCCGCCCGTGCCATCATCAAACGTCGATCGACCAGTGGAGTCCGAGTTGGGAGGGCGCGTGGCGATGGAGGCCGGCCCTCGCGACAGAGAGCAGGGATCGCGGCAGGACACCGCGCGCCCCGGCTCGACGGGCCCCCATGCGCCGGTGCCGCACCCGGCGCAAGCGGAATCCGCCGAGGACGCCGCCCGAGCCGGGCACGCGCCTGACGAAGCGTCGCCGACGCTGGGCTCCGCGCTCCTCGGCACCTCGGGCCTGAGCCCCGACGGCCCGGAGGACGGCACCGTCGGCGCGGTGCCCGACGGCGGTGAGGTCGAGGTCGAACTGCGACCCCAGCGCCGCCTGCGGATCTGGCAGCTCGCCCCCATCGTGATGCTCGCGGCCCTCGGCTCGCTCATGTTCGCCTTCCCCCTCGCCTTCGAATTCGGCGACGGCGGACCGGTCGTGGCCATGCTCGGACTCCTCATCAGCTGCTGCGCCGCCGGCTGGGGCATGATGGCCGCCCGCCGCGTCGGCCACACCTGGCCCGGACTGCCCGGCCGGGGATCGCGCGAGCGCCCCAACTGGCGCGTCCTCGCCCTGTACGTCGGACTCGCCGCGGTACTCGTCGCGCTCGCCGTCTGGCGCGTGGCCCGGCTGCGCTGAGCTCCGCCGCAGCTCACGAAGGCCACAGCGGCCGTCTGCCGGCGCGTCCCCGTACGATTGACGCGTGAACACTGCGCCCATCGCCTTCCTCAAGGGTCACGGCACCCAGAACGACTTCGTGATCGTCCCCGACCCGGACAACGCGCTCGACCTGCCCGCCGACGCGGTCGCCAGGCTCTGCGACCGCCGGGCCGGAATCGGCGGCGACGGGCTGCTCCACGTGGTGCGCAGCGCCGCCCACCCCGAGGCGAAGGCCATGGCCGGCGACGCCGAATGGTTCATGGACTACCGCAACAGCGACGGCTCGATCGCCGAGATGTGCGGCAACGGAGTCCGGGTCTTCGCCGGGTACCTCGTGCGCGCCGGGCTCGTCGAACAGGGCGACCTCGCGATCGCGACCCGTGGCGGTGTCAAGAAGGCGCACATCGCCAAGAACGGCGACGTCACCGTCTCCATGGGCCGCGCCCGGCTGCCCGAGGCCCAGGCCACCGTCACCGTGGACGGCCGCAGCTGGCCCGCCCGCAACGTGAACATGGGCAACCCCCACGCGGTGGCCTTCGTGGACGACCTCGACCACGCGGGCGACCTGCGTTCGGTGCCCCCCTTCAGCCCCGCGGCCGTCTACCCGGACGGGGTGAACATCGAGTTCGTCGTCGACCGCGGCCCCCGCCACGTGGCCATGCGCGTCCATGAGCGCGGCTCCGGCGAGACCCTGTCCTGCGGCACCGGCGCCTGCGCGGTCGCCGTCGCCGCCGCCCGCAGGGATGGAGCCGACCCGGCGGTCACCGGCAGCCCCGTGACGTACACCGTCGACCTCCCCGGCGGGACGCTGGTCATCACCGAGCACCCGGACGGCGAGATCGAGATGACCGGCCCCGCGACGATCGTCGCCGAAGGCGTCATCGACCCCTCGCTCCTGGCCCGCTGACCGGCCGGCGGGGCGCCCGCCCCGCCTCGACCACAGCGCGCGGATTCGAAACGGCGGTGGCCGAAACCTTCGCTCGAATGGGTGATCCGGTTCACGCTGGGCGAGAGCGGGACTGCGCCACGTGGTGGGGTCGGTAGCATCAAGCACCGGTCCGAAGGGGCACGCCGGTCCCTCATCACCGGTCGATGCCGCCGGAGGTGCCCCCATGAGTGCAGAGGCTCCACATCCTGGTGCTCCCAGCCGCCGACGCGGCCGCCCCCGGATCGACCTCCGCCGCCTCGGCCGCGCCGCCCTCCTCGGCCCCGTCTCCCGCGACCGGCTGCCCGACGCCATCGGGCACGTGGCCGACGCCCACCGGGCCCACCACCCCGACGCCGACCTGGCCGTGCTGCACCGGGCGTACGTCCTCGCGGAAACGTCCCATCGCGGCCAGTTCCGCAAGAGCGGCGAGCCCTACATCACGCATCCGCTCGCCGTGACCCTGATCCTCGCCGAACTGGGCGCGGAAACAACGACGTTGACCGCCTCCCTGCTCCACGACACTGTCGAGGACACCGAGGTGACGCTCGATCAGGTACGGGCCGAGTTCGGCGAGGAAGTCACCTATCTGGTCGACGGCGTCACCAAACTGGAGAAGGTCGACTACGGGGCGGCCGCCGAACCCGAGACCTTCCGCAAGATGCTGGTCGCCACCGGCGACGACGTACGCGTCATGTCGATCAAACTCGCCGACCGGCTGCACAACATGCGCACCCTCGGCGTGATGCGGCCCGAGAAACAGGCCCGGATCGCGAAGGTGACCCGGGACGTACTGATCCCGCTCGCCGAACGGCTGGGCGTGCAGGCCCTCAAGTCCGAGCTGGAGGACCTGGTCTTCGCGATCCTGCACCCCGAGGAGTACGAGCGCACCCGGATGCTGATCGCGGCCAACTCCGGCACCCTCGACCCCCTCACCGGCATCGCCGACGGCGTACGCGCGGTGCTGCGCGAGGCCGGCATCAACGCCGAAGTCCTCATCAGGCCACGCCACTTCGTCTCCGTGCACCGGGTGCAGCTCAAGCGCGGCGAACTGCGCGGGAGCGACTTCGGCCGCCTGCTCGTCCAGGTCGGGGAGGACGCCGACTGCTATGCGGTCCTCGGCGAACTGCACACCTGTTTCACGCCGGTCGTCTCCGAGTTCAAGGACTTCATCGCCTCACCCAAGTTCAACCTGTACCAGTCGCTGCACACCGCGGTCGTCGGCCCGGGCGGCGAGGTCGCCGAAGTCCTCATCCGTACGCACCAGATGCACAAGGTCGCCGAGGCCGGCGTCATCGCGCTCGGCAACCCCTACGCGGGCGGGCTCGGCGAGGGGGCGCAGCAGGCGGGCGACGAGCGGGAGGACCCCACCCGGCCGGGCTGGCTCTCCCGCCTCCTGGACTGGCAGCAGAACGCTCCCGACCCCGACACCTTCTGGTCCTCGCTGCGCGAGGAACTCGCGGGCGACAGCGAGATCACGGTGTTCTGCGCCGACGGCCACACCCTGGTCCTGCCGGCCGGCGCGAGCTGTGTGGACGCCGCGTACGCGCAGTACGGCGCGGTCGCCCACGGCTGCATCGGCGCCCGCCTCAACGGGCGCCTGGCGACGCTCAGTACGGTTTTGAACGACGGTGACACCGTGCAGCTGCTGCTGGCCCAGGACGCCGCTTCCGGGCCGTCCGCCGACTGGCTCGACCACGCCAGGACCCCGGCCGCGCGGATCGCGATCAGCGGCTGGCTCGCGGCCAACCCGGAGGGCGTCAAGGTCCCGGCCGCGGCTCCCCGGCCGCAGGTCAACGTCCCGGCCGACCGCCGCTCGGGCGGCAACGCGGTGACCGACCTGCCCGATGTGACGGTCCGGCTCGCGGGGTGCTGCACGCCGGTGCCGCCGGACACCGTCACCGGGTTCTCGGTCCGTGGCGCCGCGGTGACCGTCCACCGCCAGGAGTGTCCGGCCGTCGCCCGGATGAAGGCGGTCGGGCGGGCGCCCGTGGAGGTGCGCTGGGGGGACGCGGCCGCCTGCCGGGTCACCCTGGTCGCCGAGGCCTTCGGCCGGCCCCGCCTGCTCGCCGACCTCACGGAAGTCATCGCGGGCGCCGACGCGGCCGTCGTGTCGGCCACCGTGGAGCCCCCCAGCGAACAACGCGTCCGCCACACCTACACCCTCCAACTCCCGGACGCGGCGGGCCTGCCCGCGCTGATGCGGGCCATGCGGGACGTGGCGGGGGTGTACGACGTGAGCCGGGCACAGCATCCGGCGGCGGCGGGCTGACGATCGGCAGATGGCAGATGGCAGATGGCAGCTGACAGACTTCAGATGTCAGGTGTCAGCTGACAGATTTCAGCGCCCCGTTCGGGTGGCGCGCATGCGAGTCGGCCGGGCGGGGTCCCCTGCCGCTGGTAGCGGTAGTCCATGCCGCTCACCCCCCGCCGCCCCCGCTCCCGCCATCTGCGTGCCGTGCTGCTCGCCGCCGCCGCGGCGTCCGTCGTCGCCGCGGCGCTGCCCGCCCCGGTGCCGCTGGGCATCGGGGACCCGCTGTTCCCGCATCTGGGCAACCCCGGGTACGACGTCCTCTCGTACGACATCGGGCTGTCCTACCCGGGCAACAACAAGACGCCGCTGGAGGCCGTCACCACCATCGACGCCGTCGCGACCGACGCTCTGGAGCGGATCAACCTGGACTTCGCCCGGGGCGTCGTGCACGGCGTGGAGGTGAACGGGCGGGCGGCGCGGTTCGAGAGTGCCGACGAGGACCTCGTGATCACTCCGCGGGATCCCGTCCACGCCGGTGAGCGGGTGCGGATCACCGTGCGGCACACCAGCGACCCGGACGCGGCCACCGACGGCGGCTGGGTGCGCACCACCGACGGTCTGGTGATGGCCAACCAGGCCGATGCCGCGCACCGGGTGTTCCCCTGCAACGACCACCCTTCCGACAAGGCGTACTTCACCTTCCGCGTGTCCGCCCCGTCGGACATGACGGTCGTCGCGAACGGGGTGCCGGCCGCGCGGCAGCGCGAAGGCGGGCGGACCGTGTCCACGTACCGCAGCGGCCACCCGATGGCGACCGAGCTGGCCCAGGTGTCGATCGGGCGCTCGGCGGTGCCGCGCCGCGAGGGCCCGCACGGGCTGCCGATCCGCGATGTGGTCCCGGCCGTCGACAAGGATCTGCTGGAGCCCTGGCTGAAGAAGACGCCGGGGCACATCGAGTGGATGGAGCGGCAGGTCGGGCGGTACCCGTTCGAGACGTACGGGGTGCTCATCGCGGGCGCCGAGACCGGGTTCGAGCTGGAGACGCAGACCCTGTCGCTGTTCGAGCGGTCGCTGTTCACGCGGCCCGAGTTCCCGGCCTGGTACGTCGACTCGGTGATGGTGCACGAGCTGGCCCACCACTGGTTCGGGGACAGTGTCACGCCCCGCTCGTGGTCGGACCTGTGGCTGAACGAGGGGCACGCCACCTGGTACGAGGCGCGCTACGCCGAGGAGTTCGGCAAGCGCTCCCTGGAGCAGCGGATGCGCGGCGCCTATGCCCTGTCGGACGGCTGGCGGGCCGCGGGCGGGCCGCCGGCGGCGCCCCGGGCGACCGCGCCGGGGCAGAAGATCGGCATCTTCCGGCCGGTGGTCTACGACGGGAGCGCGCTCGTCCTGTACGCGCTGCGGCAGGAGATCGGGACGAAGGCGTTCGAGCGTCTGGAGCGGCGCTGGGTGCGTGACCACCGCGACTCCACCGCGTCGACGGCCGACTTCTCCGCGCTGGCCTCGCGGATCGCGGGCCGTGACCTGTCCGGGTTCTTCCGGGCGTGGCTGTACGGGGAGAAGACGCCGCCGATGCCCGGGCACCCTCAGTGGCACAGCCAGGCGCCCAAGCACGCCTGACCGGCCGGGGGCCCCGGGGGCCGGCGTGCGGGTCTCGGGGAGGCCGCAAGGGCCTGAAAACCGGGATGACGGGCCCCGAGGCACCGTGCGACCATCGTTCACGTCGGCGGCGCTGCCGGGGCCGGTTCCGTTCGGGAATCATTGGGGCTCATTACGCGTTGTGACCGACACAGCCGGAATTCTCTCGGGGACTCCGGTCCGGAATTCCAACGACGTAAAGGATCCAATGACCTCCTCTTCATCCCCTTCCCAGGACGAGCAGAGCTTCGCGGACACGCACCGCACCGAGAGCCTTCGGGCCGATGCCCTGATGGAAGAGGACGTCGCCTGGAGCCACGAGATCGACGGAGCGCGGGACGGCGAACAGCTGGACCGCTCCGAGCGTGCCGCCCTGCGGCGCGTGGCGGGCCTCTCCACCGAGCTCGAGGACGTCACCGAGGTCGAGTACCGGCAGCTGCGCCTGGAGCGTGTGGTGCTGGTCGGCGTGTGGACCACGGGGACGCTCAAGGACGCGGAGAACTCGCTCGCGGAGCTAGCGGCCCTCGCCGAGACGGCGGGCGCCCAGGTGCTCGACGGCGTCTACCAGCGCCGTGACAAGCCCGACCCGGCCACCTACATCGGCTCCGGCAAGGCGCAGGAGCTGCGGGACATCGTGCTCGAGACCGGCGCGGACACGGTGGTGTGCGACGGTGAGCTGAGCCCCGGCCAGCTGATCCATCTGGAAGACGTCGTCAAGGTGAAGGTGGTCGACCGGACCGCGCTGATCCTCGACATCTTCGCCCAGCACGCCAAGTCCCGGGAGGGCAAGGCGCAGGTCTCGCTCGCCCAGATGCAGTACATGCTGCCGCGGCTGCGCGGCTGGGGTCAGTCGCTGTCCCGTCAGATGGGCGGCGGCGGTTCCAGCGGTGGCGGCGGTATGGCCACCCGTGGTCCCGGTGAGACCAAGATCGAGACGGACCGGCGGCGGATCCGCGAGAAGATGGCGAAGATGCGCCGGGAGATCGCGGAGATGAAGACGGGCCGCGAGATCAAGCGTCAGGAGCGGCGTCGCAACAAGGTGCCGTCGGTCGCCATCGCGGGCTACACCAACGCCGGAAAGTCCTCGCTGCTCAACCGCCTCACGGGCGCGGGCGTGCTGGTGGAGAACGCGCTGTTCGCCACCCTCGACCCGACCGTGCGCCGGGCCGAGACGCCCAGCGGGCGGCTGTACACGCTGGCGGACACCGTCGGATTCGTCCGGCACCTGCCGCACCACCTGGTCGAGGCGTTCCGTTCCACCATGGAGGAGGTCGGCGACTCCGATCTGATCCTGCATGTGGTGGACGGCGCGCACCCGGACCCGGAGGAGCAGCTGGCCGCCGTGCGCGAGGTGATCCGCGAGGTGGGTGCGGTGGACGTGCCGGAGATCGTCGTGATCAACAAGGCGGACGCGGCGGATCCGCTGGTTCTGCAGCGGCTGCTGCGCATCGAGCGGCACTCCATCGCGGTCTCGGCGCGTACGGGTGCGGGCATCGAGGAGCTGCTCGCGCTCATCGACGCAGAGCTGCCGCGCCCCCGGATCGAGATCGAGGCGCTGGTGCCGTACACGCACGGGCAGCTGGTCGCGCGGGCGCACGCCGAGGGCGAGGTGATCTCCGAGGAGCACATCGCGGAGGGCACCGTGCTCAAGGCGCGGGTGCACGAGGTGCTCGCCGCCGAGCTCGCCCCTTATGTGCCGGCCGCGCACTGAGCGTGGGTAGTGCCGTGCAGAGCATGCCGTGAGGCCCGCTCCCTCTTCGGAGGGGGCGGGCCTCACGGCGTGTGCGGTTACCCGCGGCGGGGTGTCACCGGCCGCCGTACTTCGCGCTCATCGAGTCGAAGAGGGCCTTCGCGCCGGCGCCGAGCTGGGGGCCGGCCAGCCAGCCCGAGGTGACCGGGCCGATCGAGGTGTTGGAGACCAGCTGGGCCTTGCCGTCGGGGCCGTTCATGAACCAGCCGCCGCCGGAGGAGCCGCCGGTCATGGTGCAGCCGATGCGGTACATCGCGGGTGTGCCGGGGCTGATGGACAGCTGGCCGGGGCGGTCGACGCACTTGAACATCTGCAGGCCGTCGTACGGGGGCGCGGCCGGGTAGCCCCAGGCGCCCATGGAGGCGACGGAGTGGGCCTTGGGGGCGGAGAAGTTGACGGTCAGCGCGTTGCCGACGGTCTCCTCCAGGGACTTGGTGCCGTTCTCCGGCTTCACGTGGAGCACCGCGTAGTCGTAGGGGGCGCCGGTGCCGCCGGTCGGGCCGCCGTCCTTGATCCACTCGCCGGACGTGGAGGCCCAGTCGGCCCAGAAGACGCCGTAGGGCGCGATCTGCTGCGGGCGCGCGTTGTTGAGCGCGGCCGCCGACTTGCCCTGGTCGTTGTACGAGGGGACGAAGGCGATGTTGCGGTACCAGCCGCCGGAGCCGCCCTGGTGGACGCAGTGGCCGGCGGTCCACACCATGTTGGACCTGCCGGGGTGGGCGGGGTCCTTCACGACGGTGCCCGAGCAGACCATGGGGCCCTCGGGGGAGTCGAAGAACACCTTGCCGACCGGGGCCGCGTAGTTGTGGTAGGGCAGCTTCTCCTGGACGGCCCGGACGGGCGCGGGCTCGGGGTCGGAGATGCCCGTGCCGCCGCTGGTGTCACCGGCCGCCATGGTCTTCTGCGGGTCCTTGGCGGACTTCATCCGGTCGGGCTTCCACAGGCCGTCGATCACCGGGTTGACGAAGTCCTTGGCCTCGCGCAGCCAGGTGTCCTTGTCCCAGTTCTGCCAGCCGCCCTTCTTGTACTTGTCCAGGTCGACCCCGTGCTTCTTGAGGGTGTCGGCCAGGTCGGAAGGTCCGGTGGAACTGCCGCCGGCCTGGGCGGAGTCGGAGGCGGACGGCTTGCTGTCCGCGCCGTCCCCGCCCGGGCCGCACGCGGTGGCGGTCAGTGCGAGAGCCGCGGCCAGGCCGGAGACGGCAAGCAGCGGACGTATGGATCGCATGAAACGATTCCCCCTGATGTGCCTGCCCCGACGGGACAGGTTCTGCCATGTACTTGTCATGGCGGTGGGCGGACCGGTTCCGGGCCGCCCACCGCGGCCCCCACTATGCCTGCTCGGCACGAGGGGTACGAACGGGGGTCCCGGCGTTCACAGGACCCCCGCAAAGCGGCTACCGCCCGGCGTACTTGGTGCTCACCGAGTCGTAGACACCCTTGGCCTCCTTGCCCAGGCGCGGGCCGGCCAGCCAGCCCGCGGTGACCGGGCCGATCGAGGTGTTGGACACGAGCGAGGGCTTGCCGTCGGAGCCCGTGGCGATCCAGCCGCCGCCGGAGGAACCGCCGGTCATCGTGCAGCCGATCCGGTACATGGTCGGCAGGCTCGCGGCGAGCGAGAGCCGGCCCGGCTTGTCCTTGCACTGGAACAGCTTCTGACCGTCGTACGGCGGCGCCGCCGGGAAGCCGTTGGCCGACATGGAGCTGATCTTCGGCACGGCCGGGGCGTTGAAGTCCACCGGGAGCGCCCCGCCGACGGTCTCCTCGAGGGACTTGCCGTTCGAGCCCTTCTCCGGCGTCATGTGCAGCACCGCGAAGTCGTACGGAGCGCCCTGGCCGCCGGTCGGGCCGCCGCCCTCGATCCACTGCTGCGAGGTCTGCGCCCAGTCGGCCCAGTAGACGCCGTACGGGGCGATCTGCTGCTTGGTGGCCTTCTCCAACTGGGCCGTCGGCAGGCTGGAGTTGTTGTACGAGGGGACGAAGGCGATGTTGCGGTACCAGCCGCCCTTGGCGCCCGCGTGCACACAGTGGCCCGCGGTCCACACCATGTTGGACTTGCCGGGGTGCGCCGGGTCCTTGACGACCGTCGCCGAGCACACCATCGAACCCTCGGGGCTGTCGAAGAACAGCTTGCCCAGCTCCGGCAGGTTCTGGTGGTACGGAGCCTTCACCGCGGCGGCCTTCACGGGCGCCGGCACCGGGTCGGTGATGCCCTTGTCGCCGGAGATGTCATTGGGGACGGCCTTCTCGGGGGGCTTGTCCGCCTTGCGCATCCGGTCCGGGTCCCACAGGCCCTGGATGATCGGGTTCACATAGTCCTTGGCCTCACGCAGCCAGGTGGCCCTGTCCCAGTTCTTCCACTCGCCGTTCTTCCACTTGTCCAGGTCGATCCCGTGCTTCTTGAGCTGGTCCAACACGTCCGGCGGGATCTGGAGTTGGCCGGTTCCGCTCGCGGTCGCCGAGGCCGACGGCTTGCTGTCGGCCTCCGAGTCGCCGGGACCGCAGGCGGTGGCGGTCAGCGCGAGCGCGGCCGTCAGACCGAGGGCCGCGAGCGCGGGCGAGACCCTCCGGCGCGTTCCCCTCCCCGCGCGCTCGGCGCTGGACGGGCGTATGGGTCGCATGTCGAATTCCCCCTGGAACTTCGTCTTCACAGCGTCTTCGTCTGTCTTCGTCTTCTGAACTCGTAAAACTCATGAACCGCGGCTCCGAGGACCGGTGCCGCGGCGGCCCCCACTATGCCGGTGCCGGTGGGGACGGCCGGCGGCAGGTCCGCGGTTCCGTCCCGCGAGCACCGCCGGGGTCGTCCGGACCGTCCGGCCGCCGCGACCGCCGGGCCGTCCGGCCGCCCGGGTAAGGCGAACCTTGCTTCGGGGCAAGGAACTTCCGGTCGGCCCGTGATCCGGCGGTGCCGGCGTCGTTGGTACGTACGGGGGACATCAGCACAGCGTTCAGCGCGGGAGTACGAGCCGCGCAACGGACGCGATACGGAACCGTCACAGCGGGAGGACCAGCAGTCGTGGCCGTGACCGAACCAGCAATGACCGCGCTGCCCGGCGCGCCCGAGGGCATCCTGCGCAGGCAGTCCCTGAGGGAGTCGGCGGCCCGCACCTATGCGCGTTCGCTGCCGATCGTGCCCGTGCGGGCGCGGGGGCTGACCATCGAGGGCGCGGACGGGCGGCGCTATCTCGACTGCCTCTCGGGCGCCGGGACACTGGCGCTCGGCCACAACCACCCCGTGGTGCTCGAAGCGATCCGCGAGGTCCTCGACTCGGGGGCGCCGCTGCACGTCCTCGACCTGGCGACGCCGGTCAAGGACGCCTTCACCACCGAGCTCTTCGCCACCCTGCCGCGCGAACTCGCAGAACACGGGCGGATCCAGTTCTGCGGACCGGCCGGCACGGACGCGGTGGAAGCCGCCCTGAAACTGGTGCGCACCGCCACCGGCCGCACCGGCATGCTGGCCTTCACCGGCGCCTACCACGGCATGACCGCGGGCGCCCTCGCCGTCTCCGGCGGCGCCCGCGACGTCCAGGTGACCCGGCTGCCCTACCCGCACAACTACCGCTGCCCGTACGGAGTCGGCGGCGACCGGGGGGCCGAGATCGCCGCCCGCTGGACCGAGAACCTCCTCGACGACCCCAAGGGCGGCGTCCCCGCCCCGGCCGGAATGATCGTCGAACCGGTACAGGGGGAGGGCGGCGTGAACCCGGCGCCCGACGGCTGGCTGCGCCGGATGCGGGAGATCACCACGAGCCGCGCCATCCCGCTGATCGCCGACGAGGTGCAGACGGGCGTCGGCCGCACCGGCACGTTCTGGGCCGTCGAGCACAGCGGCGTGGTGCCCGATGTGATGGTCCTGTCCAAGGCCATCGGCGGCTCGCTGCCGCTCGCCGTGATCGTGTACCGCGACAGCCTCGACGTGTGGAAGCCGGGCGCGCACGCGGGGACGTTCCGCGGCAACCAGCTCGCCATGGCGGCGGGCGCCGCCACGCTGGCGTACGTCCGAGAGAACCGGCTCGCCGAACGGGCGGCCGTCCTCGGGGCGCGCATGCTCGGCCAGTTGCAGGGGCTCGCCGCCGACCACCCCTGCATCGGCGACGTACGGGGGCGGGGCCTGATGATCGGCGTCGAACTCGTCGACCCCGAGCGCGAGGACCTCACCTACGGCAACCCGCCGCCGCCCGCACCCGCCCTCGCCGCCGTCGTCCAGCAGGAGTGCCTGCGGCGCGGGCTCATCGTCGAGCTCGGCGGCCGGCACTCCAGCGTCGTACGGCTGCTGCCGCCGCTCACCCTCACCGACGAACAGGCCGTGGCCGTCCTCGACCGGCTCGCCGACGCGGTGGCCGCCGCCACCCGCACCCCGCACCCGGGGGCCGACGCGGGGGCCGGCGCACACCACCGCGCCGAGACCGGACCGTCCCACTGATCCAGGACCACCCCACGAGCTCCCAAGGAAGACCGCCGTGAATCCCACCCCCGCACCCGATGCGCACGAGGGCGAAGGCCCCCTCGGCGCCCCCCGCGGCCCGCTCGTGGCCGAGTCGACGACGGTGCCGCGCCAGAAGGCCGGGATCCACGGCGAACGACTGACCGCCCGCACCGGACCCGACCCGCTCGACGCCGCCGACCCCGAGGCCGCCGCCGAAGCGGCCGCCGTCGAGAACCTGCTGCGCTGCTGGGTGCGCGAGAACGACCTGCCCGCGCCCGACGGCCCGCTCCTGCGCATCGCGCTGCCCGCCAGCGGCACCGCCCTGCTCGTGCCCGTGCCGTACTGGTCGCCCACCGGCTGGCACCGGTTCGCCCGGCCCGCCCTGCACGGCGGCCCGGCCGGCGCCCCGCCCGCCGACGCCGTCACCGTCGCCGCCCTGCTCGGCCGCGAGGCCGGCCTGAGCGAGAGCGCCGACCTGGTGGGACGCGTCGCCGACTCGGTGCGCCGCACCGCCGACTTCATCGCCGACCGGCGCACCCGCCCCGGCCCGCGCGACACCGCCGACCTCTTCCTCACCGCCGAACAGTCCCTCCTCCTCGGCCACCCCCTGCACCCCACCCCGAAGAGCCGCGAAGGCCTGTCCGAGACCGAAGTGCGCCGCTACTCGCCCGAGTTGTACGGCTCCTTCCCGCTGCACTGGATGGCGGTCGACCCCGCCGTCCTCGCCTCCGACTCCGCCTGGACCGAGGGCGGCCGCACGGTGAGCGCCGCCCGGCTGGCCCTCCGGTTCGCCGACGGCCTCCCACTCCCGCCCGGCGCGGTCCCGTTGCCCCTGCACCCCTGGCAGGCCCGCGACCTCGTCCAGCGCCCCGCCGTCGCCGCCCTGCTCGATGCCGGACTCCTGCGCGACCTCGGCCCGCACGGCGAGCACTGGCACCCCACGTCCTCCGTCCGCACGGTCCACCGCCCCGGCGCCGACGCCATGCTGAAGCTGTCGCTCGGCGTCCGCATCACCAACTCCCGCCGCGAGAACCTCCGCAAGGAACTCCACCGGGGCGTGGAGGTCCACCGGCTGCTGCGGGCCGGGCTCGGCGAACAGTGGCAGTCCGCCCACCCCTGCTTCGACATCGTCCGCGACCCCGCCTGGCTCGCCGTCGACACCCCGGACGGCGAGCCGCTGCCGGGGCTCGACGTGGTGGTGCGCCACAACCCCTTCGCGCCCGGCGACGACGCCGTCTGTGTCGCCGCCCTGACCGCGCCGCGCCCCATGCCGGGCCGCACCGGGATGCACTCGCGGCTCGCCGAGGTGGTGGGCCGCCTCGCCGCCCGCACCGGCCGGCCCACCACGGCCGTCTGCGCCGAGTGGTTCCTGCGCTACCTCGACCAGGTCGTACGCCCGCTGCTCTGGCTGGACGGCACGGCGGGCATCGCCCTGGAGGCGCACCAGCAGAACACCCTCGTCCTGCTCGACCCCGACGGCTGGCCCGTCGGCGGCCGCTACCGCGACAACCAGGGCTACTACTTCCGCGAGTCGCACCGCGAGGCCCTGGAACGCCGTCTTCCGGGGATCGGCGCCACCAGCGACACCTTCGTCCCCGACGCCGTCACCGACGAACGCTTCGCCTACTACCTCGGCATCAACAACATCCTCGGCCTCATCGGGGCCTTCGGCGCGCAGCACCTCGCCGACGAGCGCGTCCTGCTCGCCGCCCTGCGCCAGTTCCTCACCAAGGCCATCGGCCTCGGCTCGCCCCTGCCCGCCCAGCTCCTGGACAGCGCGACCCTGCGCTGCAAGGCCAACCTGCTGACCCGGCTGCACGGCCTCGACGAACTCGTCGGCCCGGTCGACACCCAGTCCGTCTACGTCACCATCACCAACCCCCTTCACACCAACGGCACTTGACCCGTACGCACTGCTGAGAGGAGCGTCGCCGTGCCCCCCACCGATGCGAGCACCGACGCCGGCGCAGGCCCCGGCCCCCTACCGGGGGAGGCGGCCGACGACACCCTGGACCTGGAGCTGCCCGACGAACTGGTCGCGCTCCTCGACGGCAAGACCGCCGAGCCGCGCGACGACCCGGCCCCGCCCGCCGGCCCCGCCCCGGTCGCGGGCCCGGACTCGCGGACCGTCGCGGGGCTGCCGACGGAGGCCGGCTCCGCCTGGGCCTCCACGGCCAGGGCAGCCGCATCGCACGCCGCACCACACCCCGGCCCGGGCGGGACCGACCACCCGGCTCCCGAAGCCGATACCGATGCAGACACCGGAGGCGATACCGGCGCCGGTGTGGCACCGGGCGCCGGTGTGGCGCGGGGGTCCGAGACGTTGCCGGGGCCCGGCCGGTTGCCGGGACTTGAGCCGTTGCCAGGGTCCGAGCGGTTGCCGGGACCCGTCCCCTCGCTGAGCCGGGGCGCTGCGCCCGCGCCCTCGTCGAACCTGGGCCCTGCGCCCCTGCCCCTGCCGGGGTCCGAGCCGGAGCCCCTGCCGGGGCCGAGCCCCGTGCCGGGAGGAGGGCCGGTGCCGGGGTTGCTCGGCGCCCTCCGGCCGGCCCACCCCGCGGCAGCGGACCTCCTGGACTCACCCCGTGACTGGGCCCCCGCCCGCACCTCGCTCGGCGCGTTCGACCTCGTACCCGTACGTCCCGATCGCGATCTCGCCCTCCTCTCCCAGTGGATGAACGACCCCGCCGTGGCCGCCTTCTGGGACCTGGCGGGACCCGAATCCGTCACCGCCGCCCATCTGCGCGACCAGCTGGACGGCGACGGCCGCAGCGTGCCGTGCCTCGGTGTCCTCGACGGAACCCCCATGAGCTACTGGGAGATCTACCGCGCGGACCTGGACCCGCTGGCCCGGTACTATCCGGCCCGCCCGCACGACACCGGTATCCATCTGCTCATCGGCGGCGTCGCCGACCGTGGCCGGGGCGTCGGCACCACCCTGCTCAGGGCCGTCGCCGACCTGATCCTCGACAACCGTCCGCACTGCCCCCGCGTGATCGCCGAACCCGATCTGCGCAACACCCCCTCCGTCTCCGCGTTCCTCAGCGCCGGCTTCCGCTTCCACGCGGAAGTCGACCTGCCCGACAAGCGAGCCGCCCTGATGGTCCGCGACCGCGCGCTCAGGAACCTGCTGTGAACGCCCCGCCGCTCCGCATACACCCCCAGCCCCGAATCGGTTCCACCCCGAGGAGTCTTCGTGCCGAACCCTGCTTCCCCCCATGACTCCCGCGGCCTCCTCGACTCCGAAGTCCCGCCCGGGCTGCTGGCCCCGCCCGAGCTGAACCGCGAGGCCTGGGACCGAGCGGGACGCCTCCTCCTCGCGAAGATGATCGGCGCCTTCGCGTACGAGGAGATCGTGCGACCCACGGTAGAACCCGCCACTGACAATGCCGGTCCGGCCGGGGAAAGTGCAGGTCAGTACGGGTTCACCCTGGACGACGGCAGCACGCTGACGTTCCTCGCGCGGCGCGGCGCCTACGGCGGCTGGCAGGTGGACCCGGATTCGGTACGGCGGACCGAGCGGACCGAGCGGACCGAGCGGACCGAGCGGACCGAGGGGGCTGGGCAGGATGAGCCGGCCGGGCGGGCCGGGCAAGCCGCCCCGAGCCCCGCCCCGGCAGGAGACCGGCCCCGCACGCCCGGCCACCCCCTCCCGTCTCCCGAGCCCTTCGGCGATCCCATCCGGTTCCTCGCGCTCGCCCGCCGGACCCTCGGCGTCGACGGCGCCACCTTCGGCCACCTCGTACGGGAACTCACCGCCACCCTCGCCGCGGACACCCGGCTGCACTCCACCGCGCTGTCCGCGTCCCAGCTCGCCGATCTGGGCTACGCGGAGCTGGAGGGCCACCAGACCGGGCACCCCTGGCTCGTGCTCAACAAGGGGCGGCTCGGCTTCTCCGCCGACGACGCCGCGCGCTGGAGCCCGGAGGCCCGCACCCCGGCCGCACTGCCCTGGATCGCCGTCCGCACGGACCTCGCCGGCTACCGGGGCGTCGCCTCGCTCGCGACGCCGGACCTGCTCTACGCGCGCGAACTCGACGCCCCCGTCCGCGAGGCGTTCGCCGCCGCGCTGCGGGCCCGGGGCCTGGACCCGGCGGCGTACCTGTACCTGCCGATCCACCCCTGGCAGTGGACGGAAATGATCCTGCCGCTCTTCGCCCCGGCCGTCGCCGGCCAGGCGATCGTGCCGCTGCCGAGCGACGGCGACGTACGCCTGCCGCAGCAGTCCATCCGCACCTTCCTCAACCTGTCGCGGCCCGAGCGGCACACCGTGAAACTGCCGCTGTCCATCCTCAACACCCTGGTCTGGCGCGGCCTGCCGACCGAGCGCACCGTGGCCGCGCCCGCCGTCACGGCCTGGGTGCGGGGACTGTGCGAGCGGGACGCCTTCCTGCGGGACGAATGCCGGGTGATCCTGCTCGGCGAGGTCGCCTCGGTGGCCGTGGAGCACCCGGTCTACGACCGCGTAGCCGAAGTCCCTTACCAGTACAAGGAGTTGCTGGGGGCGATCTGGCGCGAGCCGCTGCCGCCGCGGCTCGCGCCGGGCGAGCGGGCCCGCACCCTCGCCGCACTCCTTCACACCGACCCCGAGGGCCGCGCCTTCACGGCCGAGCTCGTCGCCCGCTCGGGTCTGGCGCCCGAGGTGTGGCTGCGGCGGCTCTTCAACGCCCTGCTGCCGCCGCTGCTGCGCTTCCTCTACCGGTACGGGACCGTGTTCTCGCCGCACGGGGAGAACGCCATCGTCGTCTTCGACGACCGGGACGTGCCCGTACGGCTCGCGATCAAGGACTTCGTCGACGACATCAACGTGAGCGCCGAGCACCTTCCCGAGCACGACTCGATGCCCGACGACGTGCGCGCGGTCCTGCTCACCGAGGAGCCCTCCTTCCTCACCCAGTTCATCCACTCGGGGCTCTTCGTGGGCGTCTTCCGGTTCCTGGCCCCGCTGTGCGAGGACCAACTGGGCGTTCCCGAGGCCGACTTCTGGGCGCTGGTGCGCGAGGAGATCCTGCGCCACCAGGCGCGCTTCCCCGACGAGAAGGAGCGCTACGAGACGTTCGACCTGCTCACACCCCGGATCGACCGGCTGTGCCTGAACCGGAACCGGCTGCACACCGACGGCTACCGGGACCGGCCCGAGCGGCCGCACGCCACCGTCCACGGCACCGTGGCGAACCCCCTCGCACCTGCGGAGTGATCGGATTGTCAGTGGCGAGCCTTAGGCTGGTCCGGCTATGACGAAGCCTTCACTCCCCGAGCTCCTGCACGCCGCCGTCACCACCGTCGGCGGCGTGGAGCGGCCTGGCCAGGTCACCATGGCCACGGCTGTCGCCGACGCCGTCGACGACAGCTCCCACCTGCTGGTCCAGGCCGGGACGGGCACCGGAAAGTCCCTCGGCTATCTGGTGCCGGCCCTGGCACACGGGGAGCGCGTCGTGATCGCGACGGCGACGCTCGCGCTCCAGCGCCAGCTCGTGGAGCGCGACCTGCCGCGCACGGTGGAGGCACTGCATCCGCTGCTGCGGCGCCGCCCCCAGTTCGCCATGCTCAAGGGCCGCTCCAACTATCTGTGCCTGCACCGCCTCCATGAGGGTGCGCCGCAGGACGAGGACGAGGGGCTCTTCGACCAGTTCGAGTCCGCCGCGCCCACCAGCAAGCTGGGCCAGGACCTGATCAGGATGCGGGACTGGGCGGACGAGACGGAGACCGGCGACCGGGACGCCTTGACGCCGGGCGTCTCGGACAAGGCGTGGAGCCAGGTCTCGGTGTCGTCGCGCGAGTGCCTGGGCGCCTCGAAGTGCGCGTACGGGGCGGAGTGCTTCGCGGAGATGGCCCGCGAGCGCGCCAAGCTCTCCGATGTCGTCGTCACCAATCACGCGCTGCTCGCCATCGACGCGATCGAGGGCGCCCCGGTGCTTCCGCAGCACGAGGTGCTGATCGTCGACGAGGCCCACGAGCTGGTCTCGCGGGTCACCGGCGTCGCCACCGGCGAGCTCACCCCCGGCCAGGTCAACCGGGCGGTGCGGCGCAGCGCCAAGCTGGTCAACGAGAAGGTGGCCGACGGGCTCCAGACCGCCGCCGAGGGCTTCGAGCGGGTCATGGAGCTGGCTCTGCCCGGCCGTCTGGAGGAGGTCCCGGAGGATCTCGGCTATGCGCTGATGGCGCTGCGCGACGCCGCCCGTGAGGTCGTCTCGGCGCTCGGCGGTACCCGCGACAAGTCCGTCCAGGACGAGGACGCCGTACGCAAGCAGGCCCTCGCCATGCTGGAGACGGTGCACGGCGTGGCCGAGCGCATCACCAACGGCTCCGAGTGGGACGTCGTCTGGTACGAGCGCCACGACCGCTTCGGCGCTTCCCTGCGGGTCGCCCCGCTCTCGGTGTCGGGCCTGCTCAGGGAGAAGCTGTTCACGGACCGCTCGGTCGTGCTGACCTCGGCCACCCTCAAGCTGGGCGGGGACTTCAACGGGGTGGGCGCCTCCCTCGGCCTCTCCCCGGAGGGCACCGAGGGCGAGGACGTCCCGCGCTGGAAGGGCCTGGACGTCGGCTCGCCGTTCGACTACCCCAAGCAGGGCATCCTGTACGTCGCGAAGCACCTGGCCACCCCGGGCCGCGAGGGTTCGCGCGGCGACATGATGGACGAGCTGGCCGAGCTGGTGGAGGCGGCCGGCGGCCGCACGCTCGGCCTGTTCTCCTCGATGCGTGCGGCCCAGGCCGCCGCCGAGGAGCTGCGGGGCCGCCTCGACAACCCCATCCTGTTGCAGGGCGAGGAGACGCTCGGCGAGCTGATCAAGGCCTTCGCCGCCGATCCGAAGACCTGTCTGTTCGGCACGCTGTCCCTGTGGCAGGGCGTCGATGTGCCGGGGCCGAGCTGCCAGCTGGTGGTCATGGACCGGATCCCCTTCCCGCGCCCGGACGACCCGCTGATGAGCGCCCGGCAGAAGGCGGTCGAGGAGGGCGGCGGCAACGGCTTCATGGCCGTGGCGGCCACGCACGCCGCGCTGCTCATGGCGCAGGGGGCGGGCCGCCTCGTCCGGGCGACCGGGGACCGGGGGGTGGTCGCGGTGCTGGATCCCCGTCTGGCCAACGCCCGCTACGGCAGCTATCTGCGGGCCTCGCTGCCCGATTTCTGGTACACCACGGACCGCAATCAGGCGCGCCGCTCGCTGGCCGCCATCGACGCGGCCGCCAAGGCGGACGGCAAGTAGGGCCCGGTCAGCGGGCCCGGTCAGCCCTGGCGCCGCTCCTTCCTCCGGGGAGGGGCTGCGCCTGCGGGGCGCCTCTGGGACACAGCAGGGCCCCGGGACCGGCGCAGGAGGTCCCGGGGCCCGGTTCAGAGCCGGCGGAGGGGTCAGACCCGCCGGAGCACCGCCACGACCTTGCCCAGGATGGTCGCTTCGTCGCCGGGAATCGGCTGGTAGGCGGCGTTGTGCGGGAGCAGCCAGATGTGGTTGTCCTCGCGCTTGAAGCGCTTGACGGTGGCCTCGCCGTCGAGCATCGCGGCGACGATGTCGCCGTTCTCGGCGACGGGCTGACGGCGGACCGTGACCCAGTCGCCGTCACAGATCGCGGCTTCGATCATCGAGTCGCCGACGACCTTCAGGACGAACAGTTCGCCGTCGCCGACGAGCTGGCGGGGGAGGGGGAAGACGTCCTCGACCGACTCCTCGGCGAGGATCGGGCCACCGGCGGCGATCCGGCCGACCAGCGGCACATAGGACGCGGCGGGCTTGCCTGCGGTGTCGGTGGGCTGGCTGCTCGGCTGGTCGGAGCCGCGCACCTCGTAGGCGCGGGGCCGGTGCGGGTCGCGCCGCAGGAAGCCCTTGCGCTCCAGGGCCATCAGCTGGTGGGCGACGGACGAGGTGCTGGAGAGGCCGACCGCCTGACCGATCTCCCGCATCGACGGCGGGTAGCCACGGCGCTGCACGGAGTCCCGGATGACCTCGATGACCCGCCGCTGCCGGTCGGTGAGGCCGGAGCTGTCCGCCCTGATCCCTGGGGGCCGGCCTGGCAGGGAGCGGGCGGGCCGTGTGGCGTCCGCCCCCTGGTTCGAGACTGCGTCGTTCATGGCATGCACCGGCTCAAGTCGGGTCTGGGAGCGGTCCTGGGCAGTGATGGTGGCACTGTCTGCGGTGGTGGTCACGTCGGCCCCTCTCGAATTGGTCTCCCTAGCTGGACAACGGTAGTAGCTTTCGAAAGGTTGCGCCAAACACACGTTCGAGTGAAAAATCGCAGAACGCGCTACGCGGCCCTGAGGGTGGGTGTATGTGCGAGTCCCGATGAGGGGCCCGTCGAACGGCAATTCGGTCCATTACGGTACCCTTCACCGCTGAGGCGGACGCGGGGCGACCGGCCTCTCGGGGACCGTTGCGGCGGCCGCCGCGTGTCGCGTGCGACGACGGCGCCACGCGGCACAGTCTGTCATCCGGCACCCCGCGATCGGGTGCTGCGACGCGCTTCCCGTAAGGTCCTCGGCGGCCGGAAAGCGCCGGGCCCGAGGTCGGGGGCTGGCGACACGCGGTAGGGCCGGATAAGCGGCAAAACCCTAGATCTAGTGGTTGGATTGGTGCAGCCACCCAGAAGTTGTGGTCCCTGGTCCTTCAAGACCCTGGCCATCACCTATGCTTGTGGTCGCTTCCCGGGCAGTTTCCAGGCCTGGTGGGGCTATTCAGTCGTGCTGTGAAGGAGGGTTGGGAACCATGCACTGCCCCTTCTGCAGGCACCCCGACAGCCGTGTCGTCGACAGTCGTACGACCGACGACGGCACGTCGATCCGCCGGCGCCGCCAGTGCCCCGACTGCTCCCGTCGCTTCACGACGGTGGAGACGGCCTCGCTGATGGTCATCAAGCGATCCGGCGTGACCGAGCCCTTCAGCCGCACCAAGGTCATCTCCGGCGTCCGCAAGGCGTGCCAGGGGCGGCCGGTCACCGAAGACGCCCTCGCCAAGCTCGGCCAGCGGGTCGAGGAGGCGGTGCGCGCCACCGGAAGCGCCGAGCTGACCACCCACGACGTGGGCCTTGCCATACTCGGCCCGTTGCAGGAGCTCGACCTCGTCGCGTACCTGCGCTTCGCGTCCGTGTACCGGGCCTTCGACACCCTCGACGACTTCGAGGCGGCCATCGTGGAACTCCGCGAGCGGCAGCCTCCTGGGGACCAACCTGACGAGTGCGTGGCCGGCGTGACCCCCGAGGTCCCCGCGCCCGCCACCGCTGCCGACTGACCGAGGGGCCCGCGCGGCCCGCGGTCGCCGATCGGCGGCAATCCAAGACCTGCCAGGGGTGCGTTTCGGCTGCGCCCGTGGCAACAGACAAACACCGTGCCTTGGGAACATTCAGGCACTTTTGGGCGTTTTTGCCCGCGTATGGGAGGCGGCAATGACAGAGACGGCGAGCGGCCCGGCACGAGGCTCCCGAGCCAAGGGATCCAAGGCCACCAAGGGTCTGCGTATCGAGCGCATCCACACCACCCCCGGCGTGCATCCGTACGACGAGGTGTCCTGGGAGCGCCGTGACGTCGTCATGACCAACTGGCGCGACGGCTCGGTCAACTTCGAGCAGCGTGGCGTCGAGTTCCCCGACTTCTGGTCGGTGAACGCGGTCAACATCGTCACCAGCAAGTACTTCCGCGGGGCCGTCGGCACCCCGCAGCGCGAGACCGGTCTCAAGCAGCTCATCGACCGGATCGTGAAGACCTACACGAAGGCCGGCGAGGACCACGGGTACTTCTCCTCGCCCGCCGACGCCGAGATCTTCGAGCACGAGCTGGCGTACGCCCTCCTGCACCAGATCTTCAGCTTCAACTCGCCGGTGTGGTTCAACGTCGGCACGCCCCAGCCGCAGCAGGTCTCGGCCTGCTTCATCCTGTCCGTCGACGACTCCATGGAGTCGATCCTCGACTGGTACAAGGAAGAGGGCATGATCTTCAAGGGCGGCTCCGGCGCCGGCCTGAACCTCTCCCGCATCCGCTCCTCCAAGGAGCTGCTGTCCTCCGGCGGCAACGCCTCGGGCCCCGTCTCCTTCATGCGCGGCGCCGACGCCTCGGCCGGCACCATCAAGTCCGGCGGCGCCACCCGCCGCGCGGCCAAGATGGTCATCCTCGACGTCGACCACCCCGACATCGAGAACTTCATCGAGACCAAGGTGAAGGAAGAGGAGAAGATCCGCGCGCTGCGTGACGCGGGCTTCGACATGGACCTGGGCGGCGACGACATCACGTCCGTCCAGTACCAGAACGCCAACAACTCGGTCCGTGTGAACGACGCCTTCATGAAGGCGGTCGAGCAGGGCGGGAAGTTCGGCCTCACGTCCCGCATGACCGGCGACGTCATCGAGGAGGTCGACGCCAAGTCGCTCTTCCGCAAGATGGCCGAGGCCGCCTGGGCCTGCGCCGACCCGGGCATCCAGTACGACGACACCATCAACCACTGGCACACCTGCCCGGAGTCCGGCCGCATCAACGGCTCGAACCCGTGCAGCGAGTACATGCACCTGGACAACACGTCCTGCAACCTCGCGTCCCTGAACCTGATGAAGTTCCTCAAGGACGACGGCCTGGGCCACCAGTCCTTCGAGGTCGAGCGCTTCGCCAAGGTCGTCGAGCTGGTCATCACCGCGATGGACATCTCGATCTGCTTCGCGGACTTCCCGACGCAGAAGATCGGCGAGAACACCCGCGCCTACCGCCAGCTGGGCATCGGCTACGCCAACCTCGGCGCCCTGCTGATGGCCACGGGTCACGCGTACGACTCCGACGGCGGCCGCGCGCTCGCCGGTGCCATCACCTCCCTGATGACCGGCACCTCCTACAAGCGCTCCGCCGAGCTCGCCGCGGTCGTCGGCGCGTACGACGGCTACGCCCGCAACGCCGAGCCGCACCAGCGCGTCATGAAGCAGCACGCCGACGCCAACGCCGCGGCCGTCCACGTGGACGACCTGGACAACCCGATCTGGGCCGCCGCCACGGAGGCCTGGCAGGACGTGATCCGGCTCGGCGCGAAGAACGGTTTCCGCAACGCGCAGGCCTCGGTCATCGCGCCCACCGGCACCATCGGTCTCGCCATGTCGTGCGACACCACCGGCCTGGAGCCCGACCTCGCCCTGGTCAAGTTCAAGAAGCTGGTCGGCGGCGGCTCGATGCAGATCGTCAACGGCACGGTGCCGCAGGCGCTGCGCCGGCTCGGCTACCAGGAGGAGGCGATCGAGGCGATCGTCGCCCACATCGCCGAGAACGGGAACGTCATCGACGCCCCGGGTTTGAAGACCGAGCACTACGAGGTCTTCGACTGCGCCATGGGCGAGCGTTCCATCTCCGCGATGGGTCACGTCCGCATGATGGCGGCCATCCAGCCGTGGATCTCGGGCGCCCTGTCCAAGACGGTCAACCTGCCGGAGACGGCGACCGTCGAGGACGTCGAGGAGGTCTACTTCGAGGCGTGGAAGATGGGCGTCAAGGCGCTCGCCATCTACCGCGACAACTGCAAGGTCGGCCAGCCCCTCTCCGCCAAGACCAAGGAGAAGGAGAAGGAGGCGGTCACCGCCAAGGCCGAGGAGACCATCCGCACCGCGGTCGAGAAGGTCGTCGAGTACCGCCCGGTCCGCAAGCGTCTGCCCAAGGGCCGCCCGGGGATCACCACCTCGTTCACGGTCGGTGGCGCCGAGGGCTACATGACGGCCAACTCCTACCCGGACGACGGTCTGGGCGAGGTCTTCCTGAAGATGTCCAAGCAGGGTTCCACCCTCGCGGGCATGATGGACGCCTTCTCCATCGCCGTCTCCGTGGGCCTGCAGTACGGCGTGCCGCTCGAGACGTACGTCTCGAAGTTCACCAACATGCGCTTCGAGCCGGCCGGCATGACGGACGACCCGGACGTGCGGATGGCGCAGTCGATCGTCGACTACATCTTCCGCCGCCTGGCGCTGGACTTCCTGCCGTTCGAGACCCGCTCGGCCCTCGGCATCCACTCCGCCGAGGAGCGCCAGCGTCACCTGGACACCGGTTCGTACGAGCCGGCCCTGGAGGACGACGAGCTGGACGTCGAGAGCCTGGCCCAGTCCGCCCCGCGCCAGAGCGAGCCCCTGAAGGCCGTCGCCGCCCCCAAGGCCGTCGCGGTCGAGGCCCCCAAGGTCGCGCACAACTCGGCGGAGCTCGTCGAGATGCAGCTCGGCGTCAGCGCCGACGCGCCGCTCTGCTTCTCCTGCGGTACGAAGATGCAGCGGGCCGGCTCCTGCTACATCTGCGAGGGCTGCGGCTCGACCAGCGGTTGCAGCTGACACCCGGGCAGCGCCTATGGGTGAGCGCCACGCACTGAGCTGAGCGCACCGCACTGAGGGGACCGGCACCCGCCGGTCCCCTCAGTCGTGCGCACCGGGCGGGCTCAGGCGGGCGCCGAACCCATGGCGGCGATGAAGGCGTCCGGGTCAAGGGTGAATCCGCGCAGATCCGCCCGGAATTCCCACGCACCGGACGTACTCCGCCGGAACTCGGCGACCGTGGCCGCGCTGGCCCCGGCGACCTCGGCGAAGCCGTGCTGGGCCAGCTCGGTGTAGCCCTCGCGGATGCGGACACCGGGGGCCGCCACCTCGCCGAAGACCAGGGGTCCGGACCCCTGCTGGATGACCACCCCGATCACCACGCGCGCGTGCTCCTCGGGCATCCGGCCCAGTTCCACGGTCATGACCTCGTCATAGCCCAGGCCCTGGCCGGTGCGGCTGTCGCGGTCGAGGGAGATCGTGCCCTCGGGGGAACGCCGGTCGTAGTACACCCAGTAGTCGGGCGGGCCGTAGGGGGCCGCCGCCGGATAGACCCCCGCGACCAGATCGAGGTCGTGGGCGGGGGAGCCGAGCGGGCTCGGGTCCCATCGCAGTGCCACCTCGACCGTGCCGAGCCCCTTGCCGATACCGCTCATGCCCACGCCCTCCCCAGGTCCGTCGCCCCCGCGAACCCCCATGCTGCCACGCCCTGTTGGGCCTGCGGGGCGAAGTGGGTGCCGACGGGCCCGCGCTCGGAGTGCGCCGGGCGGTCGTCAGGGATGAGCTCACCACCGTTCGCGACGACGGCACCGAGGAGCGTCGCCGGGTGTCCGCCGACGAGCTCCCAGGGGCGTTGTCAGAGGCCTTCGATATCGTGATGGACCAGGAAGAAGTCGCACAACTGGGCCCAGTGGGAGGCGGGTTGGACGTCCGGGAGAGTCGTGCCCGTGTTCGGTGGTGCACAGGGGTTCGGGGCGTACGGCATATTCCCGCGGACATAGTCCGCCGGAGCCTGACGGGGGCGTGGTGGTGCGCCGTACGATGGCGCGGTGCTGGTCAAGTGGATTCGCTGCACCGTGGTGGACCGCCGCGGTTTCGAGCGCGGGCAGCGGAAATGGGCGGGGCTCCTCGGCGAGCCCGGTTTCCGTGGACAGGGCGGCGGCTGGAGCCGGAGGCGGCCGGAAGTGGCCCATGTCTTCGGCTTCTGGGAGAGCCGCGCGTTCTACGACTCCTTCATGGCGCGGGGGCACGACCGGCTCGCCGCCGCCCAGTCGGGCACGTACAAGGACATCGAGACCAAGCTCTTCGACCACCGCTTCGACGTGAAGACCGGCTTCGAGCCGCGCTTCACCGACGCCGACGTGGTCCGGATCGCGCACTGCACGGTGCACGAGGAACGGGTCGAGCACTTCGCGCTGATGCAGCAGAAGGTCTGGAACCCCGCGATGGCGGGCTCCCCGGGCATGCTGCGCGGGGTGTTCGCCGAGGCGCCGGGACATGAGTTCCTGGTGCTCTCCATGTGGCAGTCGGCCGCCGAGCGCGGCAAGTACCGGGCCGACCGGCTGGAGCGGCTCTCGCTGCGCGCGGAGACCGATACGGACGTCGCGGCGCTCACCGGTGACGTCGTGCGGCTGGACGCCGACTGGACGGTCTGACACCCGGTTCCACCGCCCGCGCAGCGGCGGTCCGGTGCGCTCCGAGCGGCGTCTACGCCGGATGGAGGCCGGACAGGTGCTCGATCGGGGCGCGGGCGATCTAGGGTTTGGGCATGGCAAGACCACGGCGCATCGTCCTCGTCCGGCATGGCGAGTCGGAGGGCAATGCCGACGACACCGTGTACGAACGCGAGCCCGACCATGCGCTGAGGCTCACCGAGACCGGGCTGCGCCAGGCCGAGGCCACGGGGGAGCGGCTGCGGGCGATGTTCAAGGACGAGGGCGTCAGCGTCTACGTCTCGCCCTACCGCCGCACCCACGAGACGTTCCGCGCCTTCGGCCTCGACCCCGCGCAAGTGCGCATCCGGGAGGAGCCGCGACTGCGCGAGCAGGACTGGGGGAACTGGCAGGACCGCGACGACGTCAAGCTGCAGAAGGCCTACCGGGACGCGTACGGGCACTTCTTCTACCGCTTCGCCCAGGGCGAGTCGGGGGCCGATGTCTACGACCGGGTCGGTGCGTTCCTGGAGAGCCTCTACCGCAGCTTCGAGGCCCCCGACCACCCGCCCAACGTGCTCCTGGTGACGCACGGGCTCACCATGAGGCTGTTCTGCATGCGCTGGTTCCACTGGAGCGTGGCCGACTTCGAGTCGCTGTCCAATCCGGGCAACGCCGAGACCAGGACGCTGCTGCTCGGGGCGGACGGGCGGTACTCGCTCGACCGGCCGTTCCAGCGGTGGCGTGCCCCCGAGCCGTACGGGATCACCGGATAGAGTGGGTGTGCGATGACCGCTGACTCCTCCACCGAATCACTCGACACGCGCTTCGTACGCGCCCTGGGCAGCCTGCGCGGCCTGTCCGTCGGGGACGCACTGGGCTCCCAGTTCTTCGTCCCCGCCCACTACCCCCTCCTCAAGCGCCGGGAACTGCCCGAAGGCCCCTGGCAGTGGACCGACGACACCGAGATGGCCTGCTCGGTGCTGGCCGTGCTCGCCTCGCACGGCCGGATCGACCAGGACGCGCTCGCGCTGTCCTTCGCCCACCACCACGACTTCGACCGGGGCTACGGCCCGGCGGTCAACCGGATGCTGCGTCTGGTCCGGGAGGGCGGGGACTGGCGGACGCTGGCCTCCGCCCTGTTCAAGGGCCAGGGCTCCTGGGGCAACGGCTCCGCGATGCGGATCGCGCCGCTCGGCGCCTGGTACGCGGACGACCCCGAGCAGGCCACGCACCAGGCCGAGATCTCCTCGTACACCACCCACCAGCACCGCGAGGCCGTCGTCGGGGCCATGGCCGTCGCCGCGGCAGCGGCCCTGGCCGCCGCGCCCGCGGGTCCCCCCGCGCCGGGCGATCTGCTCGACACGGTGATCGCGCTCGTGCCGCGCAGCGCGGTGGGTGCCGGGCTGCGGCGGGCGCGCGACATGCTCGACTACGACGACGCGGCGACGGTGGCCGCGGTGCTCGGCTCCGGGCGCCGCACCAGCGCGCACGACACCGTGCCGTTCGCGCTCTGGTCGGCGGCCCGCGGGCTCGGCGACTACGAGCGGGCGTTCTGGACGACCGCGCAGGTCGGCGGCGACGTGGACACGACCTGCGCGATCGTCGGCGGAATCGTCGCGGCCGCCCGGGCCGGCGCGCCCCCCGCCGCCTGGGCCGAGCGCACCGAGGACCTGCCGGACTGGGTCCCGGCGAGCGCGGCCTAGAGCGCGGCCCCGGGCGAGCCGCTCAGCGCCTCCAGGTCGCTCTTGCGCACCTGGATGACGAACACGGCGGTCAGGATCGCGAGGGCGACCAGCGCGACGGCGGCGATGAACGCGACGCCGATGCCATGGGCGAGCACCTCGTCGCTCCACGGGGCGGGCAGCCGGCGGGAGTTGAGGAACGCGGCCTTCTGCTCGGGTGAGCCGTGCGCCAGGAAGTCCTTGACCTGGATGGTGGCCTCGTCGCGGCTCGCGGTGCCGAACACGGTCGTCAGGATGGACAGGCCGAGCGCGCCGCCGACCTGCTGCGTGGCGTTCAACAGGCCCGACGCGGCGCCCGATTCACGGTCGGCGACACCGGAGACCGCGGTCAGGGTGAGGGTGACGAAGTTGAGGCCCATGCCGAAGCCGAACAGCAGCATCGGGCCGAGGATCCCGCCGGCGTACGAGCTGCCCGGATCGATCCGGGTCAGCCACGCCATGCCGGCGCCGGTGAGCAGCGTGCCGGTCACCATGAAGGGTTTCGGGCCCAGCTTCGGCAGCAGGTTGGAGGAGATCCCGGCGCCGGTGACGATCGCGAGCGTCACCGGAAGGAAGGCGAGGCCCGCCCTGACCGGGCTGTAGTGCAGCACGTTCTGCACGAACAGGACGATGAAGAAGAACATGCCGAACATCGCGGCGGCCAGGCTGAGCATCATCACGTACGTGCCCGACCGGTTGCGGTCGGCGAACATCCGCAACGGCGTGATGGGTTGGGCCGATCGGCGCTCCACCGCGACGAACGCGAGCAGCAGCAGCACGGCCCCCGCGAACGAGCCGAGCGTGAGCGCGTCGCTCCAGCCGTCCGACGAGGCCCGGATGAACCCGTAGACCAGCGCCGCCATGCCGAGGGTGGAAGTGAGCGCGCCGGTCAGGTCGAAGCGGCCCGGGTGACGCTCGGACTCCTTGATGTAGCGGGGTGCGAGGGAGGCGATGAGGACGCCGATGGGCACGTTGACGAACAGCACCCAGCGCCAGTTCAGCCAGTCGGTGAGCATGCCGCCCGCGAGCAGGCCGATGGCCCCGCCGCCGGCCGACACGGCGGCGAACACGCCGAACGCCCGGTTGCGCTCCGGGCCTTCGGGGAACGTCGTCGCGATCAGGGCGAGCGACGTCGGCGAGGCGATGGCGCCGCCGACGCCCTGCAGGGCGCGCGCGGCGAGCAGCTGCCAGGGCTCCTGGGCGAACCCGCCGAGCAGTGAGGCGAGCGTGAAGAGCAGGATGCCGGTGGTGAACATCCGGCGCCGGCCGAGCAGATCGCCGGCCCGGCCGCCGAGCAGCAGCAGCCCGCCGAACGTGAGCGCGTAGGCGTTGATGACCCAGGTGAGGTCGTTGGTCGAGAAGCCGAGGGCGGTCTGGATGTGGGGCAGCGCGATGTTCACGATGCTGGCGTCGAGCACCACCATCAGCTGGCACGCCGCGATCACGGCCAGGGCTATGCCGGGCCGGGCGGGGCGGTCCTCGCGCAGGGTGCGGGATGCGGCTGGTCGGGCCGTGTCGGTCGGGTTGGGCGTCACTGGGTCCCCCTGAGAGCCGTAGTGAACGCATCCGTTCACTAATGACCGACGATAGTGAGGCGCCGGGAGCGAACACAAGGCTTTTCAGGGGGAGTTGGGGGCATGTTGGCCAAGCGTCCGCCTCGGCGCCGGATGCCCAGGGGGCCGGACCGCGTCTGGAACATCCGGGCGGGCCGGGGTCACCATGGGGGTCCCGGGCGTCCGTCCCCGTACGCTGCGATCACCGCCCCGGGCGGTGGCACCCCCGTCCCCAACAGGGGATATCCGTCCCCGCGGAGAGTCCCCAACGGAGAGTGGAAGATGGCCGCTTCGCGCTGCACCGACACCGGGGCGCAGCCCGTCTCGCCGCGCCGCCGGGGGCCCGTTCTGGAACGGGCGATCCTCGACGCCGCCCTGGAACAGCTGAGCACGGTCGGCTGGAGCGGCCTCACCATGGAGGGCGTGGCCGCCGGCGCGGGGACCGGCAAGGCCGCCGTCTACCGCCGCTGGCCCTCCAAGGCGGAGCTGGTCGCGGACGCGCTGCGCTCCGGCTTCGCCGGCCTCGACGACGCGCCGGACCACGGCTCCGTACGTGAGGACCTCTACCAGCTGTGCCTGCGCATCCGCGGCACCATGTACTCGCGCTCCGGTCACGCGCTGCGCTCGGTGCTTTACGAGTGCGACGGCGCGGCGGCCGACGGGTTCCAGGAGCTGATCCTGCACCGGGTGATCGAGCCGGCCAACCGGCTGCTGCGCGAGGTGGTGCGGCGCGGCGTCGAGCGGGGCGATGTGCGACCCGATGTCACCGGGGACCTGGTCTTCGACGTGATCCCGGGGCTGATGATGTACCGCTCGAAGCTGTGCGGAAGCGAATGGAGCGAGGCGGACATCGCCGCGATGGTCGACCAGGTGATGGTGCCGCTGCTGCGTCCCCGCGCGGGCTGACGGCGTCTGGGGCCCCGGCTCGGAGCGGCCCGCCGGCGGCAAGGGGTGACCTGGGTGTCGCGGGCGGCCCCGGGCGGCGTAACCTTGCAGGCGCCATGCCGTACGAACCACCCACCCACAGCGTCGAGCGCTCGATTCGCGCCACCACCGGGGCCAAGATCGTCGCCGGTGTCGACGAAGTCGGACGCGGGGCGTGGGCCGGTCCCGTCACGGTCTGCGCGGCCGTCACCGGACTGCGCCGCCCGCCGCTCGGGCTCACCGACTCCAAGCTGATCAGCCCCAAGCGCCGCACCGAGCTGGCCGCGGTCCTGGAGGGCTGGGTCACCGCGTACGCGCTCGGCGACGCCTCGCCCGAGGAGATCGACGAGCTGGGCATGACCGCGGCCCTGCGGCTCGCCGCCGTGCGCGCCCTGGAGGCGCTGCCGGTGCGGCCGGACGCGGTGATCCTCGACGGCAAGCACAACTATCTCGGTCTGCCCTGGCAGGTCCGTACGGTGATCAAGGGCGACCAGTCCTGTATCGCGGTGTCGGCCGCCTCGGTGATCGCCAAGGTGCGCCGGGACGCGATGATGGCCGAACTGACGGGCGCCCAGGGGGAGTACGCGGGGTTCGGCTTCGCCGAGAACGCCGGCTATCCCTCGCCCGTGCACAAGGCGGCCCTCGAAGAGCAGGGCCCCACCCCCTACCACCGGCTGTCGTGGTCGTATCTGGACGCGCTGCCCCGGTGGCGGCATCTGAAGAAGGCGCGGCTGTCCGCTGAGGCGGCCGCACTCGAAAGCGGGGGACAGCTCGGCTTCGACTTCTGACCCGGAGGACGGGCGGGGCCCCTCGGTTCCCGGTCCGTTGTCCGTACGGTGCGGCCCCGTTCCCGGAGCCTTCCGGTCCGTTTCGCGGACGTGTGAAAGTACCCCCGCGCGTCCCGAAATCCCTGGACTTTCCCGCCCAGTTGCGGGGAGACTCCGCCACGATCGCACCTTTGTGCCCACCCGCCGGTGACGCCTTCACCGGCATTTGATAGACATCCACTCATGCCTCTCATCCCCGAGGAGCCTCAGATTCACGAGAGTGCCCAGGGTCCCCGCGTCACCCCGGCCGCCGGCCGCACCGCGCAGACCCCTCGCCCCGTACCCGGCCCGCGTACCGCGGCCGCACCGCGTCCCGGACATCCGGGCCCCGGACCGGCCCGGCCCACGCCCCCCGCGCAGCGGTCGCACACCTCCGTCGCGCAGACCCCGCCGCCCGGGCCGCCGAGCCCGGCCGGACCGCAGATCCAGCTGATCCCGGCCCCCGCCGACGGCGCGCTCGACGCCGCGGGCGAGGCGGTGGACCTGCTGCTCGACACCGGCCGCGCGCCGGGCGACATCCTGGTCCTCACCACCGGTGACCCGCACCCGTGGGCGGCGCACGAGCTGTCCTTCGGCGAGGACGCCTACTGGGCCCAGCACGACGCCCGCGACGACGTCTTCTACGCCGCCGCGGCCGCCGTCGAGCGGGCCTCGGCCCGCCCGGTGGTCGTCGTCGCCGTCAACGGCGACGCGGCCGACGACGCGGCGGCCCGCGCACTGCCGCTCGCCCTGGCCCGCGCCGGGACGCTGCTCATCGTGTGCGGCGACCCGCAGCGGATCAACGCGGCGCTCGGCGCCGGAGTCTGAGCTCCGGTCCGGTCGCCGGGTCCCGCGCGTCCGACCGGGCGCGCGGGCCGGCCGTGCCGCGCGCCCGGCCACGCCCGGGGCCCGGGCAGGCCGACGGCCGGACGGACCCGGTGCCCGGCCGTGCCGGAACGGTTCAGCGCGCGGCGGTGCGCCGCCGCATGTCCACGGTGGCCGTGCCCGAGCGCAACGGCAGCGGCTCTGCCAGTTCCTTCCCGGCGTCGGCCAGTGAGCCCGGCCCCGAGATGGAGCTGGGACGGCGGCCGCCGCGGCCCTCGCCGAGCACCTGCCAGCCGTCACGCGTGAGCGTGATGTACGCGCCGCAGCGCAGCCCGTGCAAGGTGCAGGCGTCACGCAGGCCCCACATCCAGGCCCCGTCCTCCTCCGTCCACCGCTCGTCGCCGTCACGGCAGTAGAGCAGTACGGCGGTACGCACCGGGGTCCGGCGGCGCAGATCGTGCGGGATGACCCGGCGCAGCTGCGCGAGCAGCGCGTTGCGGAACTCCCAGCCGTCGGCCGGCGCCGCGCGGCGGGCGAACGACGCGCTGGCGGCGAGCCGTTCCTCGTGGTCGAGGACCGCGACGACGGCGGTCGTGGGTGTCGGCCGGTGCCGGGCGTGCAGCCCGCTGACGACCTCGCGGGGATTGCGCAGCAGCGGAATGCCGGCCGCTGCCCACTCGGCGGGCTCCAGGATCCGCCCGAAGCGGTTCGCGGAGTCGGCCGATACGCGGGTGGACGCCGCTGCCGAGGCGGCGGACGGAGCGAATCCGAAGGTCACGGTCCTCCCTTCCGAATACGCGCCCACAGTGCGGGCGGTGCCGGGTGGGGGCGCACCACGGCACAGCCCTTCAGGACCTCAGGGGGACCGTGCGGGGGCGGCTCCAATTCTTCCCGTCGCGAGGTCGGGCGGCAACGAGCAATTGACGTCGCTGACCTGAATCGACGGGTATGGCACTCATATCCCTGCCCAGCGGCACCCCCGGTCACCCCTGCCCTCACGCCTGGACCGCGAGGACCAGCGGGAACACCCCCTCGGCTCCGGAGCGGCGCAGCAGCCTGGCGGCGACCGCCAGCGTCCAGCCGGTGTCGGACGCGTCGTCGACCAGCAGGACCGGCCCATGGGTTTCGGCCAGGGCGGCGGACAGCGCCTCGGGCACGACGAAGGCGTGGTGCAGCGCGCGCACCCGCTGGGCGCTGTTGGACTGCGCGATGCGCTCGCCCGCCGGGCCGTCGGCGTATTCCAGCGAGCCGAGCAGCGGCATCCGGCCGATCTCGGCGATCCGCGCGCCGAGCGAGGAGACGAGCGCGGGCCGGGTGCGCGAGGGCACCGTCACCACACCGGCCGGCCGGGGCGGCGCGTCGGGACCGCCCGAGGCCCAGCCGCCCCTGCCCTTGGCCCAGTCGGCGAGGACGCTCACCACGGCCTGCACCACATCGTCGGGCACCGGCCCGTCGGGGGCGCCCGGCGCCAGCATCGGGCGCAGCCGGTTGCCCCAGCCGATGTCCGAAAGGCGGCCCAACGCCCTTCCGGAGAAGGCCAGTTCACCCGCCGGGATGCGGCCCTTCAGATCGATGCCGATCGCCGCGAGCCCGGTGGGCCACATCTTGCGCGGCTCCACCTCCACGCCGGGCCTGGTCAGCTCGCCGCGCGCCTCGTCCAGGGCGGTGCCGGACACATCGGCGGTGAAGCGGGCGCCCGCGCAGTTGTCGCAGCGTCCGCACGGCGCCGCCTGGTCGTCGTCGAGCTGGCGGCGCAGGAACTCCATCCGGCAGCCCGTCGTCGAGGCGTAGTCGCGCATCGCCTGCTGCTCGGCGGAGCGCTGCCGGGCCACCCACGTATACCGCTCGGCGTCGTACACCCAGGGCTCGCCCGTGCTGGTCCAGCCGCCCTTGACCCGGTGCACCGCGCCGTCCACGTCGAGCACCTTGAGCATCGTCTCCAGGCGTGTGCGCCGCAGCTCCACCAGTGGTTCCAGGGCCGGCAGCGACATCGGGCGGTCGCTGTGCGCCAGTACGTCCAGGGTGCGCCGGACCTGCTCCTCGGGCGGGAAGGCCACCGACGCGAAGTACTTCCAGATCGCCTCGTCCTCGCGGCCCGGCAGCAGCAGCACCTCGGCGTGGTCCACGCCACGGCCCGCGCGGCCCACCTGCTGGTAGTAGGCGATGGGTGAGGACGGCGAGCCGAGGTGGACCACGAAGCCCAGGTCGGGCTTGTCGAAGCCCATGCCGAGCGCCGAGGTGGCGACCAGCGCCTTGACCCGGTTGCCGAGCAGATCGTCCTCGGCCTGCTGGCGGTCCGCGTTCTCCGTCTTGCCCGTGTACGAGGCGACGGTGTGCCCGCGCCGGCGCAGATACGTGGTGATCTCCTCGGCCGCCGCGACCGTCAGGGTGTAGATGATCCCGGAGCCCGGCAGCTCGTCGAGGTGGTCGGCGAGCCAGCCCAGGCGATGGGCCGCGTCCGGCAGCGAGACCACGTTGAGGCTGAGGCTCTCGCGGTCCAGGGGCCCGCGCAGCACCAGCGCGTCCGAGCCGCCGCCGGTGCCGAGCTGCTCGGCCACGTCCGCCGTCACCCGGGCGTTCGCGGTCGCGGTGGTCGCCAGCACCGGTACCCCCGGCGGCAGTTCGGCCAGCATCGTACGCAGCCTGCGGTAGTCGGGGCGGAAGTCGTGGCCCCAGTCGGAGATGCAGTGCGCCTCGTCCACCACGAGCAGGCCGGTGGCCGCGGACAGCTTCGGCAGCACGTTGTCCCGGAAGTCCGGGTTGTTGAGGCGCTCCGGCGACACCAGGAGCACGTCCACGGCGCCCGCCGCGACCTCCTCCTGAACGGTGTCCCACTCCTCGGGATTGGCCGAGTTGATCGTCCGCGCGGTGATGCCCGCCCGGGCCGCCGCGTCGACCTGGTTGCGCATCAGCGCGAGCAGCGGCGAGACGATCACCGTGGGGCCGGCGCCCCGGGCCCGCAGCAGGGCGGTCGCCACGAAGTACACCGCGGACTTGCCCCAGCCGGTGCGCTGCACCACGAGCGCCCGCCGCTTGTCGGCGACCAGCGCCTCGATGGCCCGCCACTGGTCCTCGCGCAGCCGCGCGGTGCCGGTGGCGTCCCCGACGAGACGGGCGAGGACGGTGTCGGCCTCGGTACGCAGTTCCGCGTTGCTCGTGTGCTCCATGCCCCCATACAACAGGACGGGTCCGACAATCGCGGAACGAAGCGTTCCTGATCGGTCGTTCTCGCTGGTCGTTCTCGCTGGTCAGGTTGCTGGTCGCGGTGCTGGTCGGGTTGGTGGTCGCGGTGCTGGTGAGGTGGCTGGTGACGTTGGCGGCCGGGCCGGGGGCGCGGGTCGGTTCGGTGGGCAGGGCTTTCGCCGGCCGCCCGGGCGGTGGCCGCAGTGGCTCTCGCGAGGGGTTCTGCTGCCTGCGGGGCATCGTGCCGGGCGGCGCCGACATTTGTATGACCAGCGCCTTTGTCCTGTGGACAACGTTATCCACAGGGGTGGTGGGAACCGCGTGACCGCGAAACCCTCGGGACATGCGAGACATGAACGAACACGACGAATCCCGCGACTCCCACGACCCCCGAGACGCCAGGACCGAGGACTCCGACTCCGGGTTCTACGGGGCCGCCGGGCCCGAAGGCCCCGAGGGGTCCGGACCCGAACGCCTCGGACCCGGGCCTTACGACTCCGTGTCCCACGGGCCGGAGACTCCCGCGCCCGCGTTCCGCGACTCCGTGTCCCACGGCTCGCCCGCCGAGCCCCGGATCACCCTGCGCGGCCCGGCCGAACTGGCCGACGCGCTGCCGTACTTGCTGGGCTTCCATCCGACCGACTCGATCGTGCTGGTCGCGCTGCACGGCGAGAACGGCCGGTTCGGTGGCCGGGTCAGGGTGGGGCTGCCCGCCTCGCCGCAGGAGTGGCCCGACATCGCCGACCAGCTCGCCGACTGCCTGGTGACCGGAAGCGAGCGGCGCGGGACCCGGCCGGACGGCATCGTCGTCTTCCTCTGCCAGGACCCGTCGGTGGACGGCACCGGTCGCCAAGTCATGGAGTGGCTGCGGCCGTTGGCCCAGCGGCTGCGCACCGCCTGCGGCGGCCTCGACGTCCCCGTACGTGAAGCGCTGTGCATTTCCGACGGCCGCTTCTGGTCGTACTGCTGCCCCGACACCCGCTGCTGCCCGGCCGAGGGCAACGTCCTCGCCCTGCCGGGTACCTCCGTGATGGCGGCCGCCGCGACCTATGCGGGCATCCAGGTGCGGGGATCCCTGCGGGAGATGGAAGAACGGCTAGCCCCGTGGCGGTCCCCGGCGGCGGTGGCCGAACAGGAGCGGGCCCTGGACGCCGCGGCCGCGGAGATGTTCCCCCGGATCCTGGGCGAGGGCGACCGGCGGACCGTGGCCGACGAGACGCTGGAGCTGGCGGCCCGCCTCATGCGGCGCATCGCGGAGGCGCCCTTGCCGACCCGTGGAACGGACTCCGCCCCCGTGACGGGCCGCGGCTCGGGCACCCTGCTGCTCGGCGGAAACGCGGCGGACGAACTGGACGACGGGCTCATCGCCCATGACGAGGCGGCGGCCGTGATCCTGGGCCTCCAGGACCGTACGACCCGCGACTGGGCCGCCGAATGGATGGAGGAGCCCGACGCCGGTCCCGCCCTGCGCCTGTGGCGGGCGCTGGCCCGCCGCTGCGTCGGACCGTACGCGGACCATGCCGCCGCGCTGCTCACCCTCGCGGGCTGGGTCTCCTGGTCGACCGGCGACGAGCCGCACGCCCGAGTGGCCTTCGGCCTCGCCCTGCGGGCCGATCCCGACTACCGCTTCGCCTACCTCCTCCACCAGGCCTGCAACCAGGGCCTCGACCCGGAAGAGCTGCGCATCTGCCTACGAGAGGAACGCGCCGCGCGACTCGCGGGCCCGGATGGCGCGTCCGTGCCCGAGGCTGCCGGGTCCCTATCTGAGGGCGCGTCAGCAAACCCGGTCAGTGCCGGACTTGAGGGGCGCTCCGGATCCGAGGCCACCTCCGTACCCGCGGCCACCGCCGCGCCTGGGGTCACCTCCGTGCCTGCGGCTACCTACCCGTCCACGGCTACCTCCGTGCCTGCGGTCGCCCCCGGGCCCACGGCCACCTCCGCGCCCGCAGCCGCCCCCGTGCCCGAGGGCTCCGCCGTGCCCGGGGTCGCCGTGGTGCCGGCCGGGTCTGCCCGGCGGTCGGCTCCGCGCGTCAAGTCCCGTCCCGGTGCCGCTTCGGCCGCACGGAATCTCGACTCCAACAGGCCTCGCCAGAAGGGTAGTTCGGGCCTTGGCGGATCCGGGCGTCCCGAGCCCGAACGGCCCGGGGCCGCCGGCCCCGGGCCGGAGGCGGCGCGGCGGCGGCGGGTGCGGCGCCGGGGCGGGGAGCCGGTCACGGGGGAGGGGTGACGGCGGGATGCGGCCGGTCGGCCCCGGGGTGGGGGCCGGGAGGGCGACCCGTCCGTGACCCGGTCGAGGCCCGCGGCGTTCACGTGGGGGCGGCGCGGCACCGGGTACCGCATCGCACCGAACGCGGCCGTGCCCGCGATCACCCTCGTCCCCGCCGCCCGGACCGCGCAGAAGGGTACGCAATGGCGCCCACCGCACCGCCCCCGCCCGGTACCGGGAGTCATCCGGGACCGGCCCCGGCGAAGCCCGCCGGGCCGCTCGGCGAGCTGCCGGCCGTGCACGCCGCCGTGATCTGCGTGGCCCTGCCGGGCCTCGCGGTCTCGCCGGAACACGGTCAGCTCACCGGACACGGCCTCGAAGGCTTCTACCAGCACGGCCGACGGCTGCTCTCCCGCTGCCAGTTGAGGGTGGCCGGCCGCGACCCGATCGCCGTGCAGGGCAGGCCGATATCGGCCGACCGGGCCCGGTTCCTCGCGGTGGTGCGCACGGCGGCGGACAGCGGGCCCGACCCCGAGATCGCCGTCGAGCGGATCCGCCACGCGGACGGCACCGAACGCATCACCCTGACCAGTTCGTCGGCGCGGCCGCTGCGGCTCCCGGTGGAGATCGCGCTCGGTACCGACCTGGCCGACCTCGGTGCGGTCGCCGCCGGGCGTGCCGGGCCCGAACTGCCCGCCAGCGTCCATGACTCGGGCATGCGCTGGACGTCGGGCGGGGCCCACAGCGCGGTGACCGCGCAGCCCCCGCCGACCGACGCGCTCGCCTCCGCCGGGGTACTGCGCTGGGCGGTGGAGCTGCCGCCGGGCGGCTCGTGCACGATCCGGCTGAACATCAGGAACGGGCGGCCCGTGCGGTCGCCCGGGCAGGGGGCGAGCCCCCTGCCCTCCCCGCAGGAGGCCAGGGCCGAGGGCGACGACCCGCGCGTGGCGGCGCTGCTGCACCGCAGCATCGACGACCTGCGGGCCCTGCTGATCCGCGACCCGGCCCGCCCGTCCGACCTGTACGCGGCGGCCGGAGTCCCCTGGCGGTGCGGGCAGGCGCCCGCCGAGGCGCTCTGGGCGGCACGGATGGCGCTGCCCCTGTCCACCCGGCTCGCCGGGGCCACCCTGCGCACCCTGGCCAGGACCCAACTGGGCGGTCCAGGGCCAGAGTTGGGGCGCATCCCCGGACCGTTCAGGGACGCTGGGCCCTATCTGCCGCCGGGCTGCACGGGGGTGGAGGCCACCCTCGCGTTCCCGGTCGTCCTCGCGGAGGCGCGGCGCTGGGGGCTGCCCGAGTCGGAGGTGGCCGAGCTGCTCCCCGCCGCCGAGCGGTGCCTGGGCTGGCTGGCGGCGGCCTTCGGTGACGACGGCTACCTCGCCGAGAGCGGCCCCGTCGCCGCCGGGCTCGTCCGCGCCGAGACCCAGGCCCACCTCCACCGGGCGGCGCTGCTCGGCGCGGAACTGCTGAGCGAGTGCGGCCGGCCGGGCGCGGATGCCTGGCGCGCGCGGGCCGGGGCGCTCAGGGAACGTTTCCGGGCGGAGTTCTGGCTGGACGACCTGGGTGGCGGCCGCCCCGTCGCGGCCCGTACGGCCGACGGGCGGCCCGTGCCGCTGCTCGGCGCGGGCGCGGCCCACCTGCTGGACACCGGACTGCTCGGCGGCGGGCGCCTCGCCCCCGGGCTGCTCGACAAGGTGCAGACCGAACAGCTGGCCCGGCTGCTCGGAGGCCCCGCGATGGACTCGGGGTGGGGGCTGCGCGGGCTCGCGGTCAAGGAGCCCGGGTACAACCCCTTCGGGCACCGGGCCGGGGCGGTGCGGGTGCACGAGAGCGCGGTCGCCGTCGCGGGCCTGGCCGCCGCCGGGTACGAGAAGGAGGCCGTGGCTCTGCTGCGGGGTGTCCTGGCCGCCTCTGAGGCCTTCGGCCACCGGCTGCCCGAGATGTACGCGGGGGAGCAGCGCACGGAGGGCAGTGTGCCGGTGCCGCATCCGGCCGCCTGCCGTCCCGCGGCGGTGGCGGCCGCGGCCGGCATCCAGTTGCTGACCGCGCTGGCCGGGATCCGTCCGGACGCCCCGGCCGGGTCCGTCGCGCTCGATCCGATGCGCTCGGCCCCGCTCGGCTCGGTCCGGTTCGCGGGCCTGAGCGTCGCGGGGGAGCCGTTCACCGTGCGGGTCAGCAGGCTCGGGGTCGGCATGGTCGAGCAGGCCGCCACCCGGCTCCAGCTGGGGGGCTGAGCGTGGCGGGCGGCCCGGGAGGTGCGCCAGGAGAAGAAGTGCCGGACGGTGTCGAAGGGAGTGTTTATCGTCAGGCAGACGACTATGATCGCCGCATGTCGCCCTACGACCCGTCGGCCTTTCCGCCCTTCGCCGTGACCGTCGACCTGGTCGTGCTGACCGTGCGCCGCCACGCGCTCTGCGCGCTCGTGGTGCGCCGAGGGGAGCCACCGTTCCAGGGGCGCTGGGCGCTGCCCGGCGGATTCGTCCGCGACGACGAGGACCTGTCGATGGCGGCGGCCAGGGAGCTCGGCGAGGAGACGGGTCTGTGCGCCTCGGACCCGGCGGCCCCCGCGCTGGCCAACGGCGCTCACCTCGAACAGCTCGCCACCTACGGCGACCCCCGGCGCGACCCCCGGATGCGGGTGGTCAGCGTGGCGCACCTCGCGCTCGCCCCCGACCTGCCCGCACCGCGCGCCGGCGGCGACGCGCACAGCGCGCGCTGGGCCCCCGTCGAGGACCTGCTCGGCCAGGAGGGCGGCTTCGGGCGCGACGGCGAACAGCCCGCGCCGCTCGCCTTCGACCACGCCCGGATCCTGGCGGACGGGGTCGAACGAGCCCGGTCGAAGATCGAATACTCCTCGCTCGCCACCGCGTTCTGCCCGGCCGAGTTCACCGTCGGCGAGCTGCGCCGGGTGTACGAGGCGGTGTGGGGCGTCGCCCTCGACCCGCGCAACTTCCACCGCAAGGTGACCGGCACCCCCGGGTTCCTGGTCCCGGCGGGCGGCACGACGACCCGGCAGGGCGGCCGCCCCGCCCAACTGTTCCGAGCCGGCGGCGCGACGCTCCTCAACCCGCCGATGCTGCGCCCCGAGGTGTGAGGGCGCGGCCCGGCGGCGCACGCTGACGCCGGCGTCCGACGCGGCGGAACCCCGGGAAGCGCGGGCACCCGAGGCCGGACCACGCCGGCCTCCGTGGCAGCGCCGACTCGCCCGCGGCCGCACGCGAGGCCTCGGCCAGGGCGCACGCTCGCCCCGCACCCGTACGCGTGGCCTCGGTCAGGGCCTCGGCTCGCCCGCGGCCGCACGTATGGCCTCGGCCAGGGCGTGCACCCGCCCCACACGAGTACGCGAGGGCTCAGCGAAGGCGTGCACCCGCCCCGCATCCGTATGCGGAGGCACCCCCCCACCAGCACCGCTGCCCTGTGCCGCGCGCCTCCGTTCGCGCCCAAAGGCCTGACATCCGGGGCCACATCACCCCAACCCTGCGTCAAAAGTCCGAAATGTCGCGTTATCTTGCTGCGGTAACCGCCCTGCCGCCGAGCGGTCTCAACTACCGCGAGAGAAACGATGCTCCAGGCAATCGGACTCACCAGCGCCCCCCGCCGAGACCTACCGCCCGCCGTGGACGACCTCACCTTCGAGGCGAGACCCGGGCAGCTCACCGCGCTGCTCGGGGCCCCGGGCTCGGGCCGGACGACGGCCCTGCGCCTGATGCTCGAACTCGAACCGGGCCGGGGCGTGACCTACTTCCGCGGCCGCCCCCTGCATGAACTCGCCCACCCCGCCCGCGAGGTGGGCACCCTGCTCGGCGATGTGCCCGGCCATCCCGCGCGCACCACCAGGGGCCAGCTCAAGCTGATGTGCGCCGTCGCCGGGGTCCCGGTGTCGCGCGCGGAGGAGATGCTGGAAGTCGTCGGCCTCTCCGGCGTCGCCGATCAGCGCCTCGGCACCCTCTCGCTCGGCATGGACCGTCGTCTCGGCCTCGCCGCCGCCCTGCTCGGCGACCCGCACACCCTCGTGCTCGACGAGCCGGCCGAGGGTCTCTCGCCCCGTGAGAACGCCTGGCTCTACGGGCTCCTGCGCGGCCACGCCGACCAGGGCGGCACCGTTCTGTGCACCTTCTCCGACCCCAAGGAGGCGGCCCGCTTCGCCGACCGCGTGGTCACCATCGACGGCGGCCGCCTCGTCGCCGACCAGGACGGCATCGAGTTCGCCCGTACCCGGCTGCGGCCGCGCGTCGCCGTCGCCACCCCGCACGCCGCCCGCCTCGGCGCCCTGGTCAGCCGTGAGGCGCGCGCCGCGCAGCGCGCCGTCGAAGTGGTCGCCGAGGACGGCAGCCACCTGTCCGTGTACGGCAGCAGTTGCGCGGAGATCGGGGAGACGGCCTTCCGCAACGGTGTGCTGCTGCACCGGCTCGCCGACGAGATCGGCGACACCGGCCCGAGCGTCACCGTCCCACCCCAGGAACGCCCCCGCAGTTCCCACCCGTTGCCCATCGCCCCGCGCCCGGCCCGCACCCCGCTGCGTCCATTGCGCTACGAGCTGCGCAGGCTGCTCGGCGTACGCACAACCTTCCTTCTGGCGGCGGGCGTTCTGGCTTCGTCGGCGGTTCTCGCCGTACTGCTCGCGCGGTCCGGACAGACCGAGCCGCCCCGGCTCCTCGCCGCCTGGCCCGGCCTGCTTCCCCTGCCGCCCGCCGCGCTCGGCGCGGGCCTGTTCGGCGCGCTCGCCTTCGGGGACGAGTACCGCTACCCAGCGCTCGCCGCCGACCGCGGCACCGCCCCGCGCCGGCTCGGCCTGCTCTTCGCCAAGCTGGTCGTGAGCGCCGCGACGGCCCTCCTGCTCGCGGCCCTCGCGGTCGCCGTCGACTACCAGACCCTGCGCCTGGTCTACGGCGCCGGTGTCATGGGGCCGGCGCGGGAATGGCTTGGCCTGAGCGCGAGTTGGGCCGGACTCACCGTCGGCTGCGCCTGGGCCGGGCTGCTCGCCGCCGGGATCTTCCGGGCCACCAGCGCGGGCCTCGCGGCCGTGCTCGCCGTGCCCGTCGTCGTCGTACCGCTCCTGAGGAAGGCCGTGGACGGGCACTCGGTGCGATCCGTCGCCGGGCTTCCCGACCGGCTGCGCGACCTGGCCTGGGTGCGGTGGCCGCACGCGCTCGACCACTGGCTCATCGTCGCGCTGCACCTGGTCGCCGAACCGGTCGGAGCCGCACTGGCGCTCTCCCTCACGGTTCTGATCTGCGCCTATCTCCTCACCGGCCTGCGGGCCAGGGCCCGTTGGTGAACCCCGCGCGGCCCGAGAGCGAGGTTCTGTCCGCAACTCCCTTGGGAATGCCCGCTTCTTTCCGATAAAGCGTCAATTGCGGGGGTGGCGGTGATCACCCTTTCGTGTGCTTTTCACCAAAGACCTCAAGGGTCACGGGAGTCCCGCCGACAAAGGGTGCATGAGCACCCTTGCGCACACCATGATGACCGCCCGCACCGCCGACGCCGGCCTCGCGGCCCCGGGCGAACTCGACCGCTACCCCTACGGGGAGGCGCGTTCCTCCGACCGGCTCGGCGCCCCCTCCTGGGACGGCGGCGACACGGAACTGGGCCGGGTTGGCCGCCGTGCGGCGGGCAGCCGCGGCCGCGGTCTGCACGGCCAACTCGTCCAGCAGCTCGGTCAGATGATCGTCTCCGGCGACCTCGGCGCGGACCGCCCGCTCGTCCCCGAGGAGATCGGCCAGCGCTTCGAGGTCTCCCGCACGGTCGTCCGCGAGTCCTTGCGCGTGCTCGAGGCCAAGGGCCTGGTCAGTGCCCGGCCCAACGTCGGCACCCGGGTCCGCCCGGTCAGCGACTGGAACCTGCTCGACCCCGACATCATCGAGTGGCGCGCCTTCGGTCCCCAGCGCGAGGACCAGCGCCGCGAGCTGGCCGAGCTGCGCTGGACCATCGAGCCGCTGGCCGCCCGGCTCGCCGCGGGACACGGCCGCGAGGACGTGCAGCAGCGCCTCGGCGACATGGTGGAGATCATGGGCCACGCCCTCGCTCAGGGTGACTCGATCACCTTCTCGCGGGCCGACGCCGAGTTCCACTCACTGCTCATCCAGCTCGCCGGCAACCGGATGCTGGAGCACCTCTCCGGCATCGTCTCGGCCGCCCTTCAGGTTTCCGGCTCCCCGATCACCGGCTGTGACCGCCCCTCGGACGCCTCGGTGGCGCACCACGGGCGGATCGTGGACGCCCTCGCCAACGGCGACCCGATGGCGGCCGAGGCGGCCGTGCGTCAACTGCTCACCGTGCACCCCGAGGTGGAGCGCGTCGTCCCCGCCCCGCGCGAGCACTGAGCGGAGCCCCGCCGACCAGGCGTGCCGCCGGATCCCGGAAGGGGTCCGGCGGGCTCGAATACGGGGTATCTGTCCCTTGTGGGCCCTTGGTCGCCTTTGGGGTGTGACTCGGGCCACGAAGATTGCGCGTAACACTCCTCGGAACCATGCGATGACTTAAGAGGTAACAGCCGAGGAGGGAATACAGCGGCCATGCGTGGCGCTGTGCAGCTCCGAGGTTCAGCCCGCGCCCCCGGCACATCCCCAGCCGGTGGTCGTCGGCTCCGGCCTGATCCTGGGCGGGGCCGGAAGCCGTTTTCCATCGTTTCGAGAGGTTGTTCGTGTCGGCCAGCACATCCCGTACGCTCCCGCCGGAGATCGCCGAGTCCGAGTCTGTGATGGCGCTCATCGAGCGGGGAAAGGCTGATGGACAGATCGCCGGCGATGACGTGCGTCGGGCCTTCGAAGCCGACCAGATTCCGCCGACCCAGTGGAAGAATGTTCTGCGCAGCCTCAACCAGATCCTCGAGGAAGAGGGTGTGACGCTGATGGTCAGTGCCGCGGAATCACCGAAGCGCACCCGCAAGAGCGTCGCAGCGAAGAGCCCGGCGAAGCGCACCGCCACCAAGACGGTCGCGGCCAAGACGACCGTGACCACCACCAGGACCGTCGCCGCCTCCGCGGCCCCAGCCGAGAGCGTGGACGTGTCGGCCGACGAGGCCGACGACGCTCCCAAGAAGGCCGTCGCCAAGAAGGCGGCCGTGAAGAAGACCGCCGCCAAGAAGACGGTGGCCAAGAAGACCGCGGCGAAGAAGACCGCCGGCAAGAAGGGCGACGACGAGGAGGTCGTCGAGGGCGAGGAGCTCCTCGATGACGCCGCGCCCGGCAAGGGTGACGACGAGGAGCCCGAGGGCGAGAGCAAGGGCTTCGTCCTGTCCGACGAGGACGAGGACGACGCTCCGGCCCAGCAGGTCGCCGTCGCCGGAGCCACCGCGGACCCGGTCAAGGACTACCTGAAGCAGATCGGCAAGGTCCCGCTCCTCAACGCCGAGCAGGAGGTCGAGCTCGCCAAGCGCATCGAGGCCGGCCTGTTCGCCGAGGACAAGCTGTCGAACGCGGACAAGCTGGCGCCGAAGCTCAAGCGCGAGCTGGAGATCATCGCCGAGGACGGCCGCCGCGCCAAGAACCACCTCCTGGAGGCCAACCTCCGTCTGGTGGTCTCGCTGGCCAAGCGCTACACCGGCCGCGGCATGCTCTTCCTGGACCTCATCCAGGAGGGCAACCTCGGTCTGATCCGCGCGGTCGAGAAGTTCGACTACACCAAGGGCTACAAGTTCTCCACGTACGCCACCTGGTGGATCCGTCAGGCGATCACCCGCGCCATGGCCGACCAGGCCCGCACCATCCGTATCCCGGTGCACATGGTCGAGGTCATCAACAAGCTCGCGCGCGTCCAGCGCCAGATGCTCCAGGACCTGGGCCGTGAGCCCACTCCGGAGGAGCTGGCCAAGGAGCTCGACATGACCCCGGAGAAGGTCATCGAGGTCCAGAAGTACGGCCGCGAGCCGATCTCGCTGCACACCCCCCTGGGTGAGGACGGCGACAGCGAGTTCGGCGACCTCATCGAGGACTCCGAGGCGGTCGTGCCGGCCGACGCGGTCAGCTTCACGCTCCTCCAGGAGCAGCTGCACTCGGTGCTCGACACCCTGTCCGAGCGTGAGGCGGGCGTGGTGTCCATGCGCTTCGGCCTCACCGACGGCCAGCCGAAGACCCTGGACGAGATCGGCAAGGTCTACGGCGTGACCCGCGAGCGGATCCGCCAGATCGAGTCCAAGACCATGTCGAAGCTGCGCCACCCGTCGCGTTCGCAGGTCCTGCGCGACTACCTCGACTAGGTCGCGGTCGTCCGTACGTCTCAAGAGCCCGGTCTCCTTACGGAGGCCGGGCTCTCGCGCGTTTCAGCGGGTGCGGCGGGGGGTGCCCTGAATGACGCTGGGTGTGCCTGTGTCACCGAGAGTCAGGAGACCCTATGCCCCGCCGCATCGCCCGGGCCGTCTCAGGGGCGGCCGCCCTTGGGTTCATCGCGCTGGGGGCGCCGCTGCCCGCGGCCGCCGACGAGGTCGTCATCGGTGGCCGGCCCGTCAAGATCTCGGAGAGCCCCTGGGTGGTGGCGCTGTCCAGCCGTGACCGGTTCGGAGGTACGCGCGCGGGCCAGTTCTGCGGGGGAGTGGTGGTGGGTCCCACCACCGTCCTGACCGCGGCCCACTGCCTGCGCAGCGACGTCCTGGGCGCGGACGTGTCCAAGGTGCGGGACCTCACGGTCATCGCGGACCGCACCGAGCTGCGGTCGACCGCCGGCGAGGAGATCCCGGTGAGCTCCACCTGGACCAACCCCGGCTACAACCCGGGGACCAACGCGGGCGACCTCGCCGTGCTCACCCTGGCCCGGCCGCTGCCCGCCGCGTCCGCGATCCCGGTGGCCGCGGCGGGCGACCCGGCCTATCGGGCGGGCACCCGCGCCACGGTCTACGGCTGGGGCGACACCTCGGGCGCCGGCAGCTATCCGACGGCGCTGCGCGCGGCCACCGTGTCCGTCCTGCCGGACGCGGACTGTACGCGCGCCTACCCGCCGAACTCGGACGGGACGTACGAGGTGTCCACCATGCTGTGCGCAGGCGATCCCAGGGGCGGCTACGACGCTTGTCAGGGCGACAGCGGCGGGCCGCTGGTGGCCCAGGGGCGGCTCATCGGCCTGGTGTCCTGGGGGAACGGCTGCGGGCAGGCCGACAGCCCCGGGGTGTACACGCGGGTGTCGGCCATCGCCAGGCCCTCCGGCGGCTGACCGGGACGGGCGGGCCGCCCGGCCGGCCGCCGGACATGAGAACGGGCGGCCACTCCCCCTGCACGGGGAGTGGCCGCCCGTCGCCGGTCCTGGACCGGCCCTGGCTCGTCGTGATGCGAGGTCTCAGCGATCCTCGTCGCCTGCGGACTCGGGCACCGCCGTGAGGCGGTCCGTCTCGTCCTGTATGTCAGCGGCGATCTTCTTCAGTTCCGGCTCGAACTTACGTCCGTGATGAGCGCAGAAGAGCAGTTCGCCGCCGCTGGTGAGGACTACGCGAAGGTAGGCCTGTGCGCCGCAGCGGTCGCAACGGTCGGCGGCCGTCAGGGGGCTCGCGGGGGTCAGAACAGTAGTCACGTCGCCTCTTCTCTAGCTCGACGAGCTGTCGTACCAGGGTCAACATCCAACCAGGCCGAAAACGTTCCCGCTCGTGGCTTTTCCTCGAAAGTTCTTGGTCAAGGTGGCTGTCTGCTGCCGGTTGGCGGCGAATGAGCCGTATTGCGGAGCTTTACGGGTTTCGCGTTGCTTGTCTCGTTTGGCCCTCCCGGCGGGGTTGCCGGTTGTTCATGAGGACGTGCCCGGAGCCTAAATGGTTCATGCCTGAATGGGAACGTGATATCCGCATCACCCCAACGAGGGATCGAACATGCTTGCGACGCTGGACTAGCATGAGGATTCGCGAGGGTGGCGTGACAACGGCTCTACCAGGCCTCGGTACCCTCTGACCGGCGACCGACGCCGGCCCCTTACCCATCGGGGCGCAATTGAAATTCAGCGAGGAGCGAACTGCGTGACCGCCGAGACGTCCGTTCCGTCCACTGCGCTGCTGAGCGGGGCAGACCGCGACGGCTCCAACTACACCGCTCGGCATCTGCTCGTTCTCGAAGGCCTGGAAGCGGTCCGCAAGCGGCCCGGCATGTACATCGGGTCCACGGACAGCCGAGGCCTGATGCACTGCCTCTGGGAAATCATCGACAACTCCGTCGATGAGGCCCTGGGCGGCCACTGCGACCACATCGAGGTGATCCTGCACGACGACGCCTCCGTCGAGGTGCGGGACAACGGCCGGGGCATCCCCGTCGACGTCGAGCCCAAGACCGGGCTCTCGGGCGTCGAGGTCGTCATGACCAAGCTGCACGCCGGCGGAAAGTTCGGCGGTGGCTCCTACGCCGCGTCCGGCGGCCTGCACGGCGTCGGCGCCTCCGTGGTGAACGCGCTCTCGGCCCGTCTGGACGTCGAGGTCGACCGGGGCACCACCCACGCGATCAGCTTCCGGCGCGGGGTCCCCGGCATCTTCACCGAGCAGGGGCCCGACGCGCCCTTCGACCCGGGCAACGGGCTGCTCAAGGGCAAGCGCGTGCCCAAGGGCCGCACCGGCACCCGCATCCGCTACTGGGCCGATCGCCAGATCTTCCTGAAGGACGCGAAGCTGTCGCTGGACACGCTGTACCAGCGGGCGCGGCAGACGGCGTTCCTGGTGCCGGGTCTGACGATCGTGGTGCGGGACGAGCGGGGTCTCGACGGCGAGGGCAAGACGGAGGAGACGTTCCGGTTCGACGGCGGGATCAGTGAGTTCTGCGAGTACCTGGCGCAGGACAAGGCCGTCAACGACGTGCTGCGCCTGTCCGGGTCGGGGACCTTCAAGGAGACCGTGCCGGTCCTGGACGACCGCGGGCACATGACGCCGACCGAGGTCACCCGCGAGCTCGGCGTGGACATCGCGCTGCGCTGGGGCACCGGCTACGACACGAACCTGAAGTCGTTCGTGAACATCATCGCCACCCCGAAGGGCGGCACCCACGTCTCCGGGTTCGAGCGCTCGGTGACCAAGACGGTCAACGAGGTGCTGCGGGCGGCGAAGATGCTGCGGGTCGCCGAGGACGACGTCGTCAAGGACGACGCCCTCGAAGGCCTCACCGCGGTCGTCACCGTGCGCCTGGCGGAGCCGCAGTTCGAGGGCCAGACCAAGGAAGTGCTGGGCACCTCGGCCGCCAACCGGATCGTGGCGAACGTGGTCGCCAAGGAACTCAAGGCGTTCTTGACGTCCACGAAGCGCGACGACAAGCAGCAGGCGCGGTCGGTGATGGAGAAGATCGTCGCCGCCGCGCGGACGCGGATCGCGGCGCGCCAGCACAAGGAGGCGCAGCGCCGCAAGACGGCCCTGGAGTCCTCGTCGCTGCCGGCGAAGCTGGCGGACTGCCGCAGCGACGACGTCGAGCGCAGCGAGCTGTTCATCGTCGAGGGCGACTCGGCGCTCGGCACGGCGAAGCTGGCCCGCAACTCGGAGTTCCAGGCGCTGCTGCCGATCCGGGGCAAGATCCTCAACGTTCAGAAGGCGTCGGTCTCCGACATGCTGAAGAACGCGGAGTGCGGGGCGATCATCCAGGTCATAGGGGCCGGCTCGGGCCGTACCTTCGACATCGACGCGGCCCGCTACGGCAAGATCGTGCTCCTGGTCGACGCGGATGTGGACGGCGCGCACATCCGGATCCTGCTGCTGACCCTCTTCCAGCGCTACATGCGGCCGATGGTGGAGGCGGGGCGGGTCTTCGCCGCGGTGCCGCCGCTGCACCGGATCGAGCTGGTCCAGCCCAAGAAGGGCCAGGACAAGTACGTGTACACGTACTCGGACAACGAGCTGCGCAGCACCTTGCTGGAGTTCCAGCGCAAGGGGGTCCGCTACAAGGACACCATCCAGCGCTACAAGGGCCTCGGTGAGATGGACGCCGACCAGCTCGCGGAGACCACGATGGACCCCCGCTTCCGGACCCTGCGCCGGATCAACATCGGGGACCTGGAAGCCTCCGAGCAGGTCTTCGACCTCCTCATGGGCAACGAGGTCGCCCCCCGCAAGGAGTTCATCACCAGCTCCGCCGCCACCCTCGACCGCTCACGCATCGACGCCTGACCCCGGCCCGCCGGGCCTGACGGACGCCGGTCCGCGGAATGCTCCGCGGGCCGGCGTCCGCCCTTTCCGCCTTCCGCCACCAGGTGCCGCCCGCCCCCAGGGCCTTCGCGCACCGGGTCTCCACCCACGGGTGGAGAGGAAAGCTCCACCCGCGATCCACCCCTGGCCCGATGCCTCTGACCAGGTCGTTTCCGTAGCGTCGTAGACGTACAGAGATTCCGGTTCCCGGCTTCTCGTCCGCTTCGTCTTCTCGTCCTCCGGAGGCTTCGATGTCCGCGCTCAACGTCCTGGTGGCAGTAGCGGTGGTGGCGCTGATCCTGGTCCGTCAGGTGAAGCCGCAGCAGCTGGGAGGCCCGGGCCGCAAGTGGTGGCTGGTGCCCGCCGTGCTGGCGTTCTTCGCCGTGAAGGACGGCGGGCTCATCGACCACGACCACCAGGCCGGATCCGTCACCCTGCTCGGCGCCGAGCTCGTGACCGGTGTGCTCATGGGCGTCGGCTGGGCCTGGACGTCGCGGATCTGGACCGAGCCCGACGGCACGGTGTGGTCCCGCGGCACCAAGGCCACCGCCGGCATCTGGGTCCTCGGCATCGCCCTGCGCGTGGGGCTCGCGGGCCTCGGCGCCCTGGCCGGGATCCACATGGGCACCGGCGCCATCCTGCTGGCGCTCGCCGCCTCCCTCCTCGTCCGCGGCGGCATCCTGATGTGGCGGGCCCAGCCGGCCCTCGCGTCGTACGGTGTTGCTGCCGCAAGCCCCGCCCAGCAGGTGTGGAAGGACCGCGTGTGACCCTGGAGAACTGGCTCAGCTGGCCTTCGCGGGAAGCGCTTTCCCGCGAAGGCCTCACGCGCGCCAGACGCAATCTGGCCCGGGCCGTCCGGGCCGTGGTGTTCGCCGCGCTGCTGTGGTCCACCTTCACCGGCGAGCAGGCCCCGGGGGGCTGGGCCTGGGTGGGCGGCGTCGCGCTCGTGCTGGGCTGCGTCCTGCTGGGCCGCGCGTTCTTCCGTTTCACCTTCGACCACCGGCTCTGGCCCGCGCTGGCCTCGCTCCTGCTGGTGATGGGGGCCGCGGCTGGGGCGAGGGCGGCGGGCTGGCCGGTGCTCGCCCTGGTCCTGTTCTGCGGCTGCGCGGTGACCGCCCTGGAGCGGCTGCCGCTGGGCGCCGCCGTGCCCTGCACCGCGGTGGCGCTGGCCGCGTACTCCCTTGTCAACAACGACAATTGGCTGACCACCGCGGTGACCGCGATCGGGCTAGGGCTCGCCGGATACGTGCTGCGCCTCGACGCGGAGGCCCGGGGCAACGCCCAGCGGCTCCTCGCCCAGGAGCGGGCGGCGCGGGCCGCCGAGGCCGAGTCGGCCGCGCTCGGCGAGCGGGCCAGGATCGCCCGCGAGATCCATGACGTACTGGCCCACAGCCTCTCGGCACAGCTCGTCCACCTGGAGGCGGCGCGGCTCCTGATCGAGCGGGAGCCGCCCGGTGAGTTCCGGGAGAAGATCCTGGAGCGGGTGGTGGCCGCCCGGGGCATGGCGCGGGAGGGGCTCGCCGAGACCCGCCAGGCGCTGTCCGCGCTGCGCGGCGAGATGACCCCGGTGGAGGACTTCCTGCACACGCTGATCGAAGGAGCGGGCGCCGGCACCGGCTTCGCCCCGGGCACCGGCGTCCGGGTCCAGGGGGAGCGCAGGGCGCTGCCCGCCGAGGCCTCGCAGGCCGTGCGCAGGGTGGCGCAGGAGGCCCTCACCAATGTGCGCAAGCACGCGCCGGGCGCGGCCGTCGCCGTACGGCTCGAGTACCTGCCCGATGAAGTCGCCCTGGAAGTACGGGACTCGGGCGGTCGCAAGCGGGCGGGAGAGCTCGCTGTCAGTGGCTGCGGTTACGGTCTTCTGGGAATGAGGGAGCGCGCCGAACTGCTCGGCGGCACCCTGGAGGCCGGGCCGGAGGAGGAGGGCTTCGTGGTGCGACTGAGGGTGCCCGCATGACCGGGAGCGGGGCGGCGGGGACACGGGAGCCGATCACGGTGGTCGTGGCCGACGACCAGTCCGTCGTGCGCGAGGGCATCGTGATGCTGCTCGGGCTGCTCCCCGGCATCGAGGTCGTCGGCTCGGCGCGGGACGGCGAGGAGGCGATCGCCCTCACGGCCCAACTGGCGCCGGACATCGTCCTGATGGACCTGCGCATGCCGCGCTGCGACGGCGTCGAGGCGACCCGGCGCATCCGCGCCGAGCACCCCGGCACGGAGGTGGTGATCCTCACGACGTACGCGGACGACGACTCGCTCTTCCCGGCCCTCCAGGCCGGGGCCCGGGGCTATCTGACCAAGGACGCCGGGGGCGACGAGATCGTCAAGTCGATACAGGACGTGCTGGCCGGACAGGCGGGCCTCGCCCCCTCCGTCCAGCGCCGCCTCCTGGAGCGGGTGACGGCGCCGCCGCCCGCCCCCGTGGCCCCGGCCGAGCTTCCCGACGGGCTCACCGCGCGCGAGGGCGAAGTGCTCGGTCTGGTCGCGGAGGGGATGTCCAACTCCGAGATCTCCCACGCCCTGCACATCTCGACGGCCACGGTGAAGACGCACATCAACAACATCTTCGGCAAGACGGGGATGCGCGACCGCGCCCAGGCCGTGCGCTACGCCTACCGGCACGGGCTCTCGCGGCCGCCGGGCCGCTCCCACCCCTGAGGCATCTTCATCACCTAATGGGGTGAAGCGGGCGGCATTGCACCGTCGAGGGCCTCTCCCTCGGCCCATCCTTGGGCACGCGGCCGAACGGGGCCGAGGGCAAGGAGAGTTGTTCGGTGGAGAAGCAGGAGGGGCGCGATCCCGCGGCGGCGCGGATCGACGACCCCTGGTACGACGCCCTGGCCTCCGGCTGGGGCGAACTGGACGGCGAGCCGGGGCCCGCGACCGTGCCCGCCCAGCAGCGCGCCGACGAAGGCGAACGCCTCAGCCCCGCGGAGATCTATCTCGAAGTGCACCGCAGCGCGGCCTTCCAGGAGGTGCGACGCCGCTACCGCAGGTTCGTCGTCCCGGCCACCGCCGCCTTCTTCGCCTGGTACCTCGCCTATGTGATCACCGCGGTGAGCGCCCCCGGCCTCATGTCCCGCCCGGTGGCCGGTGCGGTGAACGTGGCGATGATCGCCGGACTGGCCCAGTTCCTGTCCACGTTCCTGCTGACCTGGGCGTACGCCCGCCACGCGCGGCTGCGCCGGGACCGGGCCGCGCTGGAGTTGCGCTGGGTGGTGTTCGAGCAGAACCAGCAGAACCAGCACGGGCGCACTGCCCCGTACGGCCAGGGCGTCACCGGTGTCAACGGCGCCGCCGGCATCAACAGCGTCAACGGCATCAACGGCGTCAACGGCAGTCGGCCCGGTCAGGGCAAGCAGCACGGCCACCGGGCCGAACCGGGCCGTCGGGCCCGGCGCGAGGACGGACAGGGAACGACACGGGAGACCAACAGGTGATCGTCGGCGGGGACCATCAGACTCTGGCGCTGCTGCTGTTCAGCGCGTTCGTGGCGGCCACGCTCGCCATCACCACCTGGGTGAGCCGCAACCGGCACGGCTCGGCCGAGGAGTTCTATACCGGCGGGCGGCTCTTCTCGCCCATGGAGAATGGTTTTGCCATCGCGGGCGACTACATGTCGGCCGCCTCCTTCCTCGGCATCTCCGGGCTGATCGCGCTGTTCGGCTACGACGGCATGCTGTACTCGGTCGGCTTCCTCGTCGCGTGGCTGGTGGTGCTGTTCCTGGTCGCCGAACTGGTCCGCAACTGCGGCAAGTTCACGCTCGCCGACGTGGTCGCGGCCCGGATGAGCGAACGCCCGGTGCGGATCGCGGCGGGAACTTCCTCGGTCACCGTGTCCGTTCTCTATCTGGTCGCGCAGATGGTCGGCGCGGGCAGCCTGGTCGCCCTGCTGCTCGGCGGCACCAGCGACGCCGCGCGCAACTGGACGGTCATCGGGGTCGGCGCCCTGATGGTGGTCTATGTGTCGCTCGGCGGGATGCGGGCCACCACCTGGATCCAGATCGTGAAGGCCGTCCTGCTCATGGCGGGCACGATCACCCTCACCGTGCTCGTGCTGCTGCGCTTCCACGGCGACATCAACGCACTGCTCGACTCGGCGGCCGATCACAGCGGCCACGGAAGGGAGTTCCTCGCACCCGGCCTGAAGTACGGCGGGGACTGGACGGCCCGGTTCGACTTCATCAGCCTGGGGCTCGCCCTGGTCCTGGGCACGGCCGGGCTGCCGCACATCCTGTCGCGCTTCTACACCGTGCCGACCGCGCGGGCGGCACGCCGCTCGGTCGTCTGGTCCATCGGCCTCATCGGCGGCTTCTATCTGATGACGATCGTGCTCGGCTTCGGCGCGGCCGCGCTGGTCGGCTCCGCCGAGGTCAAGGCGTCGAACCCGGCGGGGAACACGGCCGTCGCGCTGCTCGCCTACAACCTGGGCGGCGGCGCGGGATCCACCGGTGGCACGGTGCTCTTCGCCGTGGTCGCCGCCGTCGCCTTCGCGACCATCCTCGCCGTGGTCGCGGGCATCACCCTCGCGTCCTCGGCGTCCGTCGCCCATGACCTGTACGCCTCGCTGCGGCGCCGGCACGCGAAGCAGCGCAGCGAGGTGGCGGTGGCGCGGGTCGCCTCGGTGGGGATCGGCGCGGTGGCCATCGGCCTCGGCCTCCTCGCCCGGGACCTCAATGTGGCCTTCCTGGTGGGCCTGGCCTTCGCGGTGGCCGCCTCGGCGAACCTCCCGGTGCTGCTCTACTCCCTGTTCTGGCGGAACTTCACCACGCGTGGGGCCGTGTGGTCGGTGTACGGGGGCCTGGTCCCGGCGCTGGTCCTGGTCCTGGTCTCGCCGGTGGTCTCCGGCAGCCCCGAATCCCTGTTCCCCGGCGTGGACTTCCAGTTCTTCCCGCTGCAGAACCCGGGGCTCATCTCCATCCCGCTGGGCTTCCTCGCGGGCTGGCTCGGCACGGTCACCTCGCGCGAAGTCCCGGACGAGGCGAGGCATGCGGAGGCGGAGGTGCGGGCCCTCACGGGGGCGGGGGCCGTCTAGGCCCCCGGGCCCCCTCGATTCCTGGGGCTTCGCCTCAGACACCCTGAGGGGCGGAGCCCCGCGAACCCCCCGCCAGGGGCTCCGCCCTCTGCACCCCGTCTCGGGGCTCGCCCCCTCACACCGCCCAGGCGTAACGGTGTTCCGGTCGGCCCGTCTCGCCGTAGCGCAGGGTCAGGCACAGGCGGCCCGACTGTTCGAGGAGGCGTAGATAGCGCTGGGCCGTCGAGCGGCTCAGGCCCGTGCGGTCGGCGACCTCGTGGGCCGACAGCGGGTGGTCCGCGGAGTGCAGCACCTCGCGGATCAGCTCGGCCGTCGGCACCGAGTGGCGGCTGGGCAGTCCGGTGCGCAGGGCCGCGAAGATCCGGTCGACCTGATCCTGGTCCTGGGCCGCGAGCGGGTCGCCGATGCCGGCCGCCCGGTCCACCGTGCGCCGCAGCGTCGCGTACGAGTCCAGCTTGGCCCGCAGGCCCGCGAACGTGAACGGCTTGACCAGATAGTGCAGGGCGCCGTGGCGCATCGCGGACCGCACGGTCGCCACATCGCTCGCCGACGTCACCATGATCACGTCGCTGCGATGGCCCCGCTCACGCATCCGGCGGACCAGACTGAGCCCCGTCTCGTCGGGCAGGAAGTGGTCGAGCAGCACGAGATCGACCCGATGGCGCTCCAGTGCGGCCAGTGCCTGGGCGGCGCTGTGCGCACGCGCCACGACCCGGAACCCGGGAACCTTCCCGACGTACGCCGCGTTGATCTCGGCGACACGGAAGTCGTCGTCCACGACCAGGACGTCGATCAAGGCGCTCTCCTCACTCCCCCCGCCGGCAAGGGCGGCTGCTCCCGGGCGGGCCCCCGCAGTTGTATCGCGCGCAAAACGAGCACAACAGGGGTCAGCGCGCAGAAGTGTGTCCAGCGCACACAAGGCTGACGCCCCGGCGTGGGCCGCACCTACGGTCCCGCTCCATGAGCATTGACACGAGCCCAGCGATCGAGCTGAGGGGCGCGGGCAAGGCGTTCCGTACGCCGTCGGGGGCGCTGCACACCGCTGTACGGAACCTTGATCTGACCGTCGGGCAGGGCGAGTTCGTGGCGGTCGTCGGCCCCACCGGCTGCGGCAAGTCGACCACGCTGACCCTGGTGAGCGGCCTGGAGGAGCCCACCGAGGGCGAGGTCCTGGTGGCCGGGGAGCCGGTGGAGGGCATCGGCGACAAGGTCGGCTTCGTCTTCCAGCAGGACGCCGTCTTCCCCTGGCGCACCGTGCTGTCCAACGTCATGGCGGGCCCGCGCTTTCGCGGCGTACCGAAGGGCGAGGCGAAGGAGGCGGCCCGGACCTGGCTGTCCCGGGTCGGCCTCTCCGCCTTCGAGGACCGCTATCCGCACCAGCTCTCCGGCGGCCAGCGCAAGCGCGTCGCCCTCGCGGCGACCTTCGTCAACGACCCCGGCATCCTGCTGATGGACGAGCCGTTCTCGGCGCTCGACGTGCAGACCAGGGCCCTGATGTCGGACGAGCTCCTCGACCTGTGGTCCGGCACCGGGGCGTCCGTCGTGTTCGTCACACACGACCTGGAGGAGTCCATCGCGCTGGCCGACCGGGTCGTCGTGATGACGGCGGGACCGGCCACCGTGAAGCGGATCTTCGACATCGACCTGCCGCGCCCGCGCAAGGTCGAAACGGTGCGCCTCGAACCGCGGTTCATCGAGATCTACCGGGAGATCTGGGAATCGCTCGGCGAAGAGGTCCGCATCACCCGGGAGCGGGGTGCCGCCGATGTCGCCTGACACCGTCGCCGCGATCGGGGTGAAGGCCGGGACCCGCACCGTGGAGCGTGCCCGGGCCGCCCGCAACCGCAGGCTCCTCGTGCAGGGCAGCCGGGTGCTGCTCCTCGCGCTGGTCGTCGCGCTCTGGGAGATCCTGGCCCGCGCCGAGGTCATCGACCCGTTCAACTTCTCGATGCCGTCCGCCATTTGGGACCAGATCCGGGAGTGGGCCGTGCACGGCACGGCGCAGGGATCGCTCTGGGAGCAGATCTGGTACACCCTCTACGAGGCGTTGCTCGGCTGGATCCTGGGCGTGACGGCGGGGGTCGTCCTCGGCATCACGCTGGGCCGCATCCGCTTCCTCGCCGAGGTGCTCGGCCCGTACATCAAGGTGCTCAACGCGATTCCGCGCATCGTCCTCGCGCCGGTCTTCCTGATCTGGTTCGGGCTCGGGCCGGCCTCGAAGGTCGCGTCCGCCGTCGTCCTCGTCTTCTTCCCGGTCTTCTTCAACGCCTTCCAGGGGGCGCGCGAGGTGGACCGGAACCTGGTGAACAACGCCCGCATCCTGGGCGCGAGCAACCGTCGGGTGACGCTCCAGGTGGTCGTGCCGTCGGCCACCTCGTGGATCTTCACCAGCCTGCACGTCAGCTTCGGCTTCGCGCTGATCGGCGCGATCGTCGGCGAGTACATCGGCGCGACCAAGGGCCTCGGCCTCCTGGTGGCCGCGTCCCAGGGGACGTTCAACGCGGCCGGGGTGTACGCGGCGATGGCCATCCTCGCGGTGGTCGCGCTGTTCACCGAGGGGCTGCTCACCTTCGTCGAACGGCGCCTCTTCCGCTGGCGCCCCGCGGAGGCGGGCACCGACCGCTGACCCCCGCCGAGCGCCGCCGCGGCCTACCGCTGCCCCCGTACACCAGTGAACGATCACAGGGACGTGATGATTGATGATCATGCCGAGCAAGCCCACCACCCCACCGAGCCGCACCAACTCCCGTGCCCCGCAAGCCCGTTCGCGGCGCGCCGCCGTGCACGGCCTGCGCAACGTACCGTCGGCCGTGCTCGCGGGCGGGCTCTGTGTCGCCCTCCTGATGACGCTCTCCGGATGCGGTGGCAGCTCCGCTTCGGACGCCAAGAGCGCTTCCGGCGAGGCCAAGGTCAAGGTGATGGTCGGTGGCCTCGACAAGGTCATCTACCTGCCCGCGATGCTGACCCAGCAGCTCGGTTACTTCAAGGCCGAGGGCCTGAACGTGGAGCTGCTCACCGAGCCCGCGGGAGTGCAGGCCGAGACGGCGCTGATCTCCGGCGACGTCCAGGGCGCCGTCGGCTTCTACGACCACACCCTCGATCTCCAGGTCAAGGGCAAGAAGGTGGAGTCGGTGGTGCAGTTCTCGCACGCGCCCGGCGAGGTGGAGGTCGTGTCCAGCCAGGCAGCGGGCGGCATCGCCTCGCCCAAGGACTTCAAGGGCAAGAAGCTCGGGGTCACCGGGCTCGGCTCCTCCACGGACTTCCTCACCAAGTACCTCGCCGTGCGGGACGGCGTGAAGACGAGCGAGTTCACGCCGGTCGCGGTGGGGGCGGGGCAGACGTTCATCGCCGCGCTGAAGCAGGGCTCCATCCAGGGCGGCATGACCACCGATCCGACGGTCGCCACCCTCGTGGACCAGAAGCTCGGCAAGGTCCTGATCGACATGCGGACGCCCGAGGGCTCGCAGGAGGCGCTGGGCGGCCCTTACCCGTCCTCCAGCCTGTACATGAACGCGGACTGGGTCGACGGCCACCGGCAGACGGTGCAGAAGCTGGTCAACGCCCTGGTGAAGACGCTGCGTTGGATGTCCACGCACAGCGCCGAGGAGATCGCGGCGAAGATGCCCGCCGACTACGCGCAGGGCGGCAAGGCCCTCTACGCCCAGTCGATCAGGAGCACGCTGCCGATGTTCACCAAGGACGGCGTCATGCCGGAGAACGGCCCGGAGACGGTCGAGAAGGTCCTCAAGGCGTTCAACCCCAATCTCAAGTCCGCCAAGGTCGATCTGTCGAAGACCTTCACGACGGAGTTCGTGAAGAAGGTCCCGCAGGGCTGAGCCCGTCGGCCCCGTGAGCCCCGCCGGTGTCTACAGCGACGCCGCCCACGCGTAGCGGTGTTCCGGCCGGCCGGTCTCGCCGTAGCGCAGGCCCAGACGGACACGGCCGGCCCGCTCCAGGAGTTTCAGATAACGCTGGGCGGTCTGGCGGCTCACCCCCGCCCGCTCCGCGATCTCCTGGGCCGACAGCGGGCCGTCGGCCTCCTTCAGAACCCGGCGCAACAGGTCGGCCGTGGTGGGGGAGTGGCCCTTGGGAAGGTCGGGTTCGGCGGGGACGGACAGGGCGCCGAAGATGCGGTCCACCTCCGCCTGTTCGGCCTCGCCGCCGCCGTCCAGGGTGCGGCGCAGCGCCGCGTACGCCTCCAACTTGGTGCGCAGACCGGCGAAGTTGAACGGCTTCACCAGGTACTGCAGGGCGCCCTGGCGCATCGCCGCCTGCACGGTGGCGATGTCCCGGGCCGCCGTCACCATGATCACGTCGGTCCGGTGGCCGAGACCGCGCAGCTCCCGTACGAAGGCCAGGCCGTTCTCGTCGGGCAGGTAGTGGTCGAGGAGCACCAGGTCCACCGGGCGCTCGGCGATCGCGGCGAGCGCCTCCGCTGCCGAATGCGCCTGGGCCACCACCCGGAATCCGGGAACTTTCCGGGTGTAGGCGGCATTGATGTCGGCGACCCGGGGGTCGTCGTCCACGACCAGTACGTCGATCAACGCGTGCTCGGTCATCGGCTCTCCTCGGCAAGCGTGTCCCGGCTCCGGTCCGCCGCGCCGCCCGGCACGCCGCCGGGCCCATCGCCCGCCCTGCCGCCCGGAGCACCGCGTGGCCCGTCGTCCGGCACTGGGCGCAGTTCCTCGCTCAGCGCGTCCGGCAGCACCACGGTGAACTCCGCGCCGCCCTCGGGACTCGTCCCGACCCGGGCGCTGCCGCCCATTCGGTCCGCGAAGCGGCCGACCAGAGCGAGGCCCAGGCCGCGTTTGCCGTGGGCGGGGGGCTCCTTCGTCGTCCAGCCCTCGGTGAAGACCAGTTCGCGCCGGTCGGCGGGGATGCCCGGGCCGTTGTCGCGGACCCGTACGACGACGGTGCGCCCGCGCGCGCTCAGCTCCACCTCGACCGCCCCGCCGGGCGCACCCGCCGTCGCGTCGAGCGCGTTGTCGACGAGGTTGCCGGTGACCGTGACCAGGCCCCGGGGGTCGACGAGCCGGTCGGGCAGGCTGGTGGCCGGGGACAGGCTCAGGGCGACCCCGCGTTCGGCCGCGACCGTCGCCTTGCCGACGAGCACCGCGGCGAGCAGCGGGTCCCTGACCTTCTCGGTGACCTGCTCCGCCGTGGCCCGGTGCACCCCGACCACCTCGGTGATGAACTCGACGGCCTCCTCGTACAGCTCCAGTTCGAGCAGCCCGAGCAGGGTGTGCAGCCGGTTGGCGTGCTCGTGGTCCTGGGCGCGCAGCGCGTCGATGAGGCCGCGCGTCGAGTCCAGCTCGCGCCCCAGGCGCTCCAGTTCGGTGCGGTCGCGCAGGGTGGCGACGGCGCCCCCGTCCTCCGTCGGCATCCGGTTGGCGACCAGGACGCGGTGACCGCGCACGGTCAGCAGGTCGGTGCCCTCGACCCGCCCGGCCAGCACATCGGTCGTACGCCCCGCCCCGAGCACCTCGTCCAGGGGCCGGCCGCCGGCCTCGGGGCCGACGCCCAGCAGGCGCATCGCCTCGTCGTTGAGCAGTCTGACCCGGCCGTCGCGGTCGAGCGCCACCACGCCCTCGCGGATCGAGTGCAGCATCGCCTCGCGCTCCGCGAGCAGCCCCGAGATGTCGGAGAAGGCGAGGTCACGGGTCTGTTTGTGGATGCGCCGGGCGATCAGGTACGCGGCGAGCGCGCCCACCGCGAGGGCGCCGCCCGCATAGGCGAGCAGGCCCGGGATCGCGTTGAGGAGCCTGGCCCGCACGCTGTCGTACTCGATGCCGACCGAGACGGCGCCCACGATCGTGCCGTCGGCCCGGCGCAGCGGGACCTTGCCCCGGGCCGAGCGGCCCAGGGTGCCGCTGTCGATCTCCATGACGTCGTGCCCGGCCAGCACGTCGTCCGGGTCGGTGGAGACGACCCGGCCCAGCTCGGCGAGGTCGGGGTGCGACCAGCGCACCCCGTGGGTGTCCATGACGACCACGTACTCGGCGCCCGTCGCCCGCCGGATCCGCTCCGCCTCCCGCTGCACCGGCCCCTCGGGGGACGGCCGCGAGGCGAGCAGGTCGTCGGCGATCTGGGGCTGGGCCGCGGTGGACGCCGCGATGGCGAGGGCGCGCCGCATGGCCTGGTCGTCGAGCTGGGCACTGAGCGGGGCCAGGAAGAGCCCGGTCGCGAGCACGGCGACCCCGCCGGCGACGGCCAGCTGCATGAGCAGCACCTGCGAGAACACCCGCCGAGGCCAGCCCAGGCGAAGCCGTCGCGCGGCGGGCCTGGGTGGTGGGGCTGTCATGGACAGGCACGTTAGACGGCCCGGGTCGCATCCCGAAATCCCCGGCGGCGCACCGGTTCCGGCCGACGAAAGTCGCTTGCGTTGTTTGCGGATATCTTGCGGGCGCCTGTCGGGTCGGCGGGAAAACCGCAGCATGCACGATGACGCGGGAGAAAGCGATCGTTCCGGTGCGTGGGGCGGCCCCGGCCCGGGATATTCCGGGGCGGTCGCAGGGATGGACGCGCTAACACATCTCTGCAACTCTCTCACCGCTCAGCGCAAATTATGTAGAACTTCCCTGCAGAAACCCTAGTCGCGCAGATCGGGGACACATGAGAACGCACCGTTGGAGAGGGCGCACGCGGATGAGGGTGCTCGCCGCGACCCTCGCCACCAGCCTGTTCATGATCGGTTGGCCCGCGCTCACCGCCTCGGCGGCCGGCGGCCCGGACCTGGCCGCCGGAAAGCCCGCGTCGGCCTCCGGCGCGAACGGCACCTACATCGCCAAGAACGTCACCGACGGCGACCAGTCCACCTACTGGGAGAGCGCCGGCAGCGCCTTCCCGCAGTGGGTGCAGGCCGACCTGGGCGCCATGAACAGCGTCGACGAGGTCGTCCTGAAGCTTCCGGCCTCCTGGGGCGACCGCAAGGAGACCCTGTCCGTGCAGGGCAGCGCGGACGGCACGAGCTTCAGCACGCTGGTGGGCTCCACCGCGTACAGCTTCACGCAGGGCTCCGGGAACACGGTGAAGATAGGCTTCGCCGCCTCGCAGGCCCGTTTCGTGCGCATCGACATCACGGCGAACACCGGCTGGCAGGCGGCCCAGCTCTCCGCCCTCGAAGTGCACGCGGCGAACGGTTCGAGCAGCGCCAACCTCGCCCTCGGCAAGACCCTCACCGCGAGCAGCAGCACCCAGACCTATGCGGCGGCCAACGCCAACGACGGCAACAAGGCGAGCTACTGGGAGAGCGCCAACAACGCCTTCCCGCAGTGGATCCAGGCCGACCTGGGCGCGACCGTGCCGGTCGACAAGGTGGTCCTCAAGCTGCCGGACGGCTGGGGCGCGCGCACGCAGACCCTCAAGCTCCAGGGCAGTGCCAACGGCACCGACTTCACCGATCTGACCGCCTCGCAGGGCTATGACTTCACCGCGGGCAACGGCCTCACCGTGCCCATCGCGTTCAACGCCGCCACCACGCGCTATGTGCGGGTGCTGATCACCGGCAACACGGCCCAGCCCGGCGGGCAGCTCTCCGAGCTGGAGATCTACGGCCCCACGAGCGGGGACACCCAGCCGCCGACCGCGCCCAGGAACCTGGCCTACACCGAGCCCGGCACCGGACAGATCAAGCTGACCTGGGACGCGGCCACCGACAACACCGCCGTCACCGGTTACGACGTCTATGCCAACGGCGAGCTGCGCACCAGCGTGGCCGGCAACGTCACCACGTACACCGACAGCCAGCCGGCGAGCGCCACGGTCGCCTACTACGTGCGGGCCAAGGACGCGGCCGGCAACCAGTCGCCGAACAGCAACACCGTGACCCGCAAGGGCAGTTCGGGCGACACCCAGGCCCCGACCGCACCCGGGTCGCTCGCCTACACCGAGCCGGCCGCCGGGCAGATCAAGCTCACCTGGACGGCCTCCAGCGACAACGTCGGGGTCAGCGGCTACGACATCTACGCCAACAACCAGCTGCTCAAGAGCGTGGCGGGCGATGTCACCACGTACACCGACAGCCAGCCGGCCACGGTGACCGTCTCCTACTACGTGCGGGCCAAGGACGCGGCGGGCAACCAGTCCGGTGCCAGCAACACCGTGACCCGTAACGGCAGTTCGAGCGGTGACGGCTCCAACCTGGCGGTGGGCAAGCCGATCGCGGCCTCCTCGTCCACGTTCACGTTCGTCGCCGAGAACGCCAACGACAACAACACGGCGACGTACTGGGAGAGCGCGGCGGGCGGCTACCCGAGCACCCTCACCGTCAAGCTCGGCGCCAACGCGGACACCAACACCGTGGTCCTGAAGCTCAACCCGGACAGCGGCTGGGGCAGGCGCACCCAGAACATCGAGGTGCTCGGGCGCGAGCAGAGCGCGTCCGGCTACACCTCCCTGGTCGCGGCCAAGGACTACACCTTCGACCCGGCGAGCGGGAACACGGTGGCCATCCCGGTCGCGGCGCGGGTCGCCGACGTCCAGCTGAAGTTCACGTCCAACACCGGTGCGACGGGCGGTCAGATCGCCGAGTTCCAGGTCGTCGGGGTGCCCTCGCCCAACCCGGACCTGGAGGTCACCGCGCTGACGGCGGCTCCCTCCGCCCCGGTCGAGTCGGATGCGGTGACGCTGTCGGCGACCGTCCACAACAAGGGGACGAGCGCCTCGCCCGCGACCACCGTCGCCTTCCAGCTCGGCGGGTCCAAGGCGGCCACCGCGAACGTCGGCGCGCTCGCGGCCGGTGCCTCGCAGACGGTGAGCGCCTCGATCGGCACGCACGACGCGGGAACCTATCCGCTGAGCGCGGTCGTTGATCCGGACAACACCGTCATCGAGCAGAACGACACCAACAACAGCTTCACGGGCAGCCCCCTGGTCATCAAGCCGGTCGACTCCTCCGACCTGATCGCCTCCGGGGTCAACTGGACGCCGAGTGCCCCCTCGGCCGGCCAGGCGGTCGCCTTCTCCGTGACGCTGAAGAACCAGGGCACGCTCGCCTCGGCCGGCGGCAGCCACGCCATCACGCTGACCCTGCTCGACGACAAGGGCGCCACCGTCAAGACGCTCTCTGGGGCCTACAGCGGGGCGCTCGCGCCCGGCGCCACCGCCGCCCCGGTGAGCCTCGGCAGCTGGACGGCGGCCAACGGCAAGTACACGGCGAAGGTGGTGATCGCGGACGACGCGAACGAACTTCCGGTCAAGCGCGCCAACAACACCAGCCAGCAGGCGTTCTTCGTCGGGCGAGGCGCCAACATGCCGTACGACACCTATGAGGCGGAGGACGGTGTGACCGGCGGCGGCGCCCAGGTCGTCGGGCCCAACCGCACCATCGGCGACCTCGCGGGCGAGGCGTCGGGCCGCAAGGCCGTGACCCTGAACTCCACCGGAAACTACGTGCAGTTCACGACGCGGGCCGACACCAACAGCCTGGTGACCCGCTTCTCCATCCCCGACTCGGCGGGCGGCGGCGGCACCAGCGCGAACCTGGACATCTACGTCGACGGCGTGTTCCGCAAGGCCATCGACCTGAGCTCGAAGTACATGTGGCAGTACGGCGCCGAGGCGAGCCCCAACAACTCGCCGGGCTCCGGCGGCCCGCGCCACATCTACGACGAGGCCAACGTCCTGCTCGGCGACACCGTGAAGGCGGGCAGCACCATCCGCCTCCAGAAGGACGCCGCCAACTCCTCCACGTACGCCATCGACTTCATCAACCTGGAGCAGGTCACCCAGGTTCCCAACCCCGACCCCGCGGCCTACGCCGTGCCCGCCGGCACCGCCCAGCAGGATGTGCAGAACGCCCTGGACAAGGTGCGGATGGACACCACCGGCAAGCTCGTCGGCGTCTATCTGCCGCCCGGCACCTACACCACCAGCAACAAGTTCCAGGTCTACGGCAAGGCCGTGAAGCTGGTCGGGGCGGGCCCCTGGTTCACCCGCTTCGCCACCCCGCCGGACCAGGAGAACACCGACGCCGGCTTCGACGTCCAGTCCTCCGCCAACGGCTCCTCCTTCACCGGATTCGGCTTCTTCGGCAACTACACCTCGCGCAACGACGGCCCCGGCAAGGTCTTCAACTGGTCGAACGTCGCCAACATGACGATCGACAACGTGTGGGTCGAGCACATGATGTGCCTGTACTGGGGCACCAACACCGACCACATCACCATCAAGAACACCCGGGTCCGCGACCTGTACGCGGACGGGATCAACCTCACCAACGGCAGCAGCGACAACACCATCAGCAATGTCGAGGCCCGCTCCACCGGCGACGACAGCTTCGCGCTCTTCCCCGCCACCGACATCAACAACGCCGACGAGACCGGCAACGTCTTCGAGAACCTCAGCGCCCTGCTGACCTGGCGGGCCGCCGGGTTCGCCGTCTACGGAGGCACCGCCAACACCTTCCGGAACCTGTACGCGGCGGACATGCTGACGTATCCCGGACTGACCATCGGCACGCTCAAGTTCGGCTCCATCCCCGCCCTCGGCTTCGGGACGGATCCCACCAACTTCCAGGGCGTATCCCTGGTGCGCTCCGGCGGCCACTTCTGGGGCGCGCAGGCGTTCGGCGCGCTGTGGATGTACTCCGCGGAGTACGAGTTCCAGGGGATCCGCATCAGCGACCTCGACATCACCGACCCGACGTACTCGGGAATCATGTTCCAGACCAAGTACAACGGCAGTACGCCGCTGTATCCCATCAAGGACAGCGTGCTCACCAATGTGAGCATCAGCGGGGCGAAGAAGAGCGGGGACGCCTTCGACGCCAAGTCCGGCATCGGCATCTGGGTCAATGAGCTGCCCGAGCCCGGGCAGGGTCCCGCCGTCGGCGAGGTCACGTTCAACAACCTCAAGTTGAGCGGCAACGCCCAGGACATCAGGAACACCACCTCCACCTTCAAGATCAACACCAACCCGTAGAAGGAGGCCGCCACGGCTGCCGCCCCGGGGCTCCCGGGGCGGCCTGCCGCATGCCCGTGGAGTGGCTGGGACCCCTCCACGCATCGGCTCGACATCAACGCAAACGGCTTGCATGGCTTGCGCTAGTCTTGCGCTCATGACGCGACGACTTGCTCAGGTGGCGAAGAAGGTTGGAGTCAGCGAGGCCACGGTCAGCCGGGTGCTCAACGGCAAACCGGGAGTCTCCGAATCCACCCGGCAGGCCGTGCTCACGGCACTTGACGTGCTCGGCTACGAGCGCCCCACCCAGCTGCGCGGCGAACGCGCGCGTCTGGTCGGCCTGGTCCTGCCCGAGCTCCAGAACCCCATCTTCCCGGCGTTCGCCGAGGTCATCGGCGGGGCGCTCGCCCAGCAGGGGCTGACCCCCGTCCTGTGCACCCAGACCAAGGGCGGCGTCTCGGAGGCCGACTACGTCGACCTGCTCCTCCAGCAGCAGGTCTCCGGCGTCGTCTTCGCGGGCGGTCTCTTCGCGCAGATGGAGGCCCCGCACGGGCACTACCAGCAGCTCGCCGACCGCAAGGTCCCGGTCGTGCTCATCAACGCGGCCATCGAGCACCTCGACTTCCCCGTCGTCGCCTGCGACGACGCGGTGGCGATGGAACAGGCCTGGCGCCACCTGGCCTCCCTCGGCCACCAGCGCATCGGCCTGGTGCTCGGCCCGCCCGACCACGTCCCCTCGCGCCGCAAGCTGGACGCGGCCCGCGCGCTCGCGGTGGCGGCCGGCACCGACTTCGCCGAGGACCGCGTCGAGCGCGCGATGTTCTCCCTGGAGGGCGGCCAGGCCGCGACCTCCCGCCTGCTGGAGCGCGGGGTCACCGGCATCATCTGCGCCAGCGACCCGCTCGCCCTCGGCGCCGTACGGGCGGCCCGCCGGCGCGGTCTCGACGTACCCCGCGACGTCTCGGTGGTGGGCTACGACGACTCCGCGTTCATGAACTGCACCGAGCCCCCGCTGACCACCGTGCGCCAGCCCATCGAGGCGATGGGCCGGGCCGCCGTCGAGCTCCTGTCCGCCCAGATCCAGGGCGGTGTGGTGCCCCCCGGCGAGCTGCTCTTCGAGCCCGAACTGGTGGTGCGGGGCTCGACCGCGCAGGTGCCGCGCTAGCCGTTTGCGTGTAACTGTCATCCAGCGCGCCGGACGATGCCGTCCGGCGCGCTGTCGCGTGCGCTCGTCGCATCCCTTGCGTACAACGGCCTGTCGAAGTTTTACGAAATTGGCGCGAGATATTGCGCAGTTGTGGCGCCGGTGGTTGAGTGTGCCGCGCCCCGCTGCCGTCAGCGACGGGCCTTCCACGCTCCTCCCGAAGGGGTCCTCCGATGAGACGCACCTCGTTCCGCCCCGCACGACAGATACGCCGCACCGCCGTCGGTGCCCTGGCCGGCGCCCTCGCCCTCACCGCCCTCGCCGCCTGCGGCACCAGCAGCAGCGACACCGGCAACGGCGACAGCAAGCCCGGCACCGGGTCGAGCGACCCCGCGGCCCCGCTCGACCCGAAGACCACGGTGGACCTCACCATCGACTGCATGCCGCCGGCCGCGAAGGCCGCCGAGCTCAAGGAGTGGAAGCAGGACGTCGCGACGTTCAACAAGACGTACCCGAACGTCAGGATCGTCGGTAAGTCCACGCCCGGGCAGTGCGAGGAGCCCCCGCGCTTCACCGCCGCCCTGAAGGCGAAGTCCCAGCCGGACGTCTTCTACTCGTACTTCACCGATCTCCAGCAGGTCCTGGACAACAACGGCGCCGCCGACATCTCGGCCTACGTCACCGACAAGTCGGTCCCGGCCCTGAACAGCATCGACCCGGCCGTGATGGGGGTGTACAAGAAGGACGGCAAGATGTACGGCCTGCCCACCAGCAATTACCAGATGGGCATCATGATCAACCGGAAGCTGTTCAAGCAGGCCGGGCTCGACCCCGACAAGCCGCCCACCACCTGGGACGAGGTCCGCACCGACTCGCAGGCGATCGCCAAGCTCGGAGGCGGCGTCTACGGATACGGCGAGTACAGCGCCGAGAACACCGGCGGCTGGCACTTCACCGCCGCGATGTACAGCCTCGGCGGCGACGTGGTGGGCACCGACGGCAAGGCCGCCTTCGACAACGCCGCCGGCAAGCAGGTCCTCCAGCAGCTGCACGACATGCGCTGGACCGACCAGAGCATGAGCAAGACCCAGCTCCTGAAGTGGGGCGACCTCCAGAAGCAGATCACCGCCGACAAGCTCGGCATGTTCCTCGCGGCCCCCGACGACATCGCGTACATGGTCCAGCAACTCGGCGCCAAGTACGAGAACTTCGGCATGGGCCCCATCCCCGGCGGCAAGGCCACGCTCACCGGCGGCAACGGCTACATGATCAAGCAGGGCAGCTCGCCCGACAAGATCAAGGCCGCGATCGCCTGGCTCAACTTCAAGAACCTCAGCCCCGGCAAGGGCCAGTTCGAGTGGGCCCGCACCAAGGCCGACCAGCTGCCCGTCGGGGTGCCGCAGCCCAACTTCTTCACCGGCGACGTGAAGGCCGCCGACCTCAAGTCGCGCACCGACAACGCCACCATGCCGGTCGCCAACTTCGCGCCCTACCTCGCCAACCCCATCCCGGGCAAGGCGGAGCCGCCGAAGGCGCAGGAGGTCTACAAGGTCCTCGACAACGCGATGTCCGCGGTGCTCACCAACAAGGACGCCGACATCGCCAAGCTGCTCTCGACCGCCCGGACGCAGGTCGACCAGGTCCTGGCGAACCAGTAGCGCGCACGGCGGCAGGGGCCGGAAAACCCTCCGGCCCCGCCCGCCCCGGATTCAGGAGTGACGATGTCGGCCTCCACACTGCCCACCCGGGAAGCGACCCGGCCGCACCCGGGCGCCGAGCTGCCCAGGCAGAGCGGATTCGCCCGAGCGCTGCGGCGCAACCTCACCGCGCACGGCTTCCTCATCGGTGCCGTGCTCTGCTTCGCGTTCTTCTCCTGGTACCCGATGGTGCGGGAGTTCCTGCTCGCCTTCCAGAAGACCAAGGACGGCCGCACCACCTGGGCCGGCTGGTCCAACCTCTCCTACGTCTTCCACGACCCGGCGTTCTGGCAGGCCTGGCGCAACACCCTGCTCTTCACCGGCCTCGCCCTGGTCCTCGGCTTCGTACTGCCGTTCCTCGTCGCCGTCCTGCTCAATGAATTCCGGCACGGCCAGGGCTACTTGAGGCTGCTCGTCTACCTCCCGGTGATGCTCCCGCCGGTCGCTTCGGTGCTGCTCTTCAAGTACTTCTACGACCCCGGATACGGCCTGTTCAACCGGATCTTCGAACTCCTCGGGCTGCCGGCCCAGCAGTGGCTCCAGTCCACCGACACCGCCATGCTCTCGGTGGTGATCGCCGCGACCTGGATGAACATGGGCAGCGCCACCCTCGTCTACCTCGCCGCCCTCCAGGGCATTCCCGGCGAGCTGTACGAGGCGGCCGAACTCGACGGCGCCGGACTGCTGCGCAAGATCTGGCACGTCACCGTGCCCCAGACCCGGCTCGTGCTCTCGCTGATGTTCCTGATGCAGATCATCGCGACGATGCAGGTCTTCACCGAGCCCTTCCTGCTCACCAACGGCGCGGGTCCCGAGGGCTCCACGACGACCGTGGTCTATCTCATCTACCAGTACGCCTTCAACTTCAACAACTACGGCGGCGCGGCCGCGCTCGGCCTGTGCCTGCTCGTCCTGCTCGCCGGCTTCTCGGCGGCGTACGTGCGCCTGAGCCGGGACAGCGACGGCTAGCTCCGCCGGACGTGAGGATCTCGGCTGCGGGCCGTCCGGGGCTGGTCGCGCAGTTCCCCGCGCCCCTTGGGGGCACGCGGCACCTCATCGGACCTCCGTACGCCCCTCCGCCACAAGACGACTGGAACACGGACTGAGGACCCCATGTCGACACGCACACTCATCTCGCCGGCCACCCTCGGCCGCACCCGGGGCAAGGTCGTCTACTGGACCGTCTTCGGGCTCGTCATGCTCCTGTTCACGCTCGTGTTCGTCGGGCCGCTGTACTGGATGGCCGTCAACGGGCTGAAATCCACGGAGGAGTTCACCAGGATCCCGCCGACCCTGGTGCCGCACGGCGTGCACACCGACAACTTCACCAACGCCTGGCGCGTGATGGACTTCGCCAAGCTGCTGCTCAACACGCTCTGGTACGCGTTCGGGGCGCTCGCCTTCCAGCTCGTCCTCGACGTGGCCGCCGCCTACTCGCTGTCCAAGCTGCGCCCGGTGTTCGGCAAGGCGATCCTCGGGATGATGCTGGCCACCCTCATGATCCCGGCCGCCGTCCTGGTCGTACCGCAGTACCTGACCGTGCTCGACGTGCCGATCTTCCGGCGGAACCTGCTCAACACCCCGTGGGCGATCTGGCTGCCGTCCGTCACCAACGCCTTCAACATCTTCCTGCTCAAGCGGTTCTTCGACTCGATCCCGCGCGAGCTCCTGGACGCCGCGTCCATCGACGGGGCCTCGCCGCTGCGGACCCTGCGCTCGGTGGTGCTGCCGATCTCCCGGCCCATCCTGGGCGTCGTGTCCATCTTCGCGGTGGTCGGCGTCTGGAAGGACTTCCTCTGGCCCATGCTCACCCTGCCCGACCCCAGCAGACAGACCCTCAACGTGGGCATCTACTCGCTCGCCCAGGGCGTGCCCGAGAACTGGCTCACGGCGGCCCTCGCCATGGCGTCGATCCCCACCCTCCTCATCTTCATCGTGTTCCAGCGCAACATCATGAGCGGTCTCACCGCGGGCGGACTCAAGGGCTGACGCCCCGCACCCGCCCTCCCCGCACTCCGCCGCCGGCCCCACCCATCCCGCCCCCGCTGAACGACGGGGGGCCGGCGGCGGGATCCCACCTGCCCGAAAGGACCGTCACGTGGCAGCCCACGAAAGCGACGACTGGTGGCGCTCGGCCGCCATCTACCAGGTCTACGTACGCAGCTTCGCCGACGGAGACGGCGACGGCACCGGCGATCTCGCGGGCGTCCGGGCGAAGCTGCCCTACCTCGCCGAACTGGGCGTCGACGCCCTGTGGTTCACGCCCTGGTACCTCTCCCCGCTCGCCGACGGCGGCTACGACGTGGCCGACTACCGGGCCATCGACCCCGCGTTCGGCACCATGGCCGAGGCCGAGAAGCTGATCGTCGAGGCGCGCGAACTCGGCATCCGCACCATCGTCGACATCGTGCCCAACCACCTGTCGGACCAGCACTCCTGGTTCCGGGCGGCGCTGGCCGCCGGCCCCGGCAGCCCCGAGCGGGAGCTCTTCCACTTCCGGCCCGGCCGCGGCGAGCACGGCGAACTGCCGCCCAACGCCTGGCCTTCGCAGTTCGCGGGGGAGACCTGGACCCGGGTCGAGGACGGCGAGTGGTACCTCCACCTGTTCACCCCTCAGCAGCCCGACCTCAACTGGGACCACCCCCAGGTGCGCCGGGAGCACGAGGACGTCCTGCGGTTCTGGTTCGAGCGGGGCGTGGCCGGCGTGCGCATCGACTCGGCGGCGCTGCTCGCCAAGGACCCCGAGCTGCCCGAGTTCGTCGAGGGCACCGGCCGCCACCCCTTCATCGACCGCGACGAACTCCACGACATCTACCGCTCCTGGCGATCCGTCGCCGACGAGTACGGCGCGGTGTTCGTCGGCGAGGTGTGGCTGCCCGACAGCGAGCGCTTCGCCCGCTACCTGCGCCCCGACGAGCTGCACACCGCCTTCAACTTCACCTTCATGACCTGCCCTTGGGACGCCGGCCGGCTGCGCGCCGCCATCGACGACACCCTCGCCGAGCACGCCCCGGTCGGCGCGCCCGCCACCTGGGTCCTGTGCAACCACGACGTGACCCGCACGGTCACCCGCTACGGCCGCGCCGACACCGGGTTCGACTTCGCCGCCAAGCGCTTCGGCACCCCCACCGACCTGGCGCTCGGCACCCGCCGGGCCCGCGCCGCGGCCCTGCTGTCGCTGGCGCTTCCCGGCTCGGTCTACCTCTACCAGGGCGAGGAACTGGGCCTGCCCGAGGCCGACATCCCCCCGGACCGCATCCAGGACCCGATGCACTTCCGCTCCGGCGGCGTGGACCCCGGCCGGGACGGCTGCCGCGTTCCGCTGCCCTGGACGGCCGAGCCGTGGGCCACGCCCTGGCTGCCTCAGCCCGCCGACTGGGCGCACTACGCCGCCGACCGGCAGGCCGGCGACCCGTCCTCCATGCTCGCCCTCTACCGCCGCGCCCTGCTCCTGCGGCGCACCCAACCCGGCTTCGGGGACGGCGAGTTGACGTGGCTGGAGGCTCCGGAGGGGGTGCTCGCGCTCGCCCGCGAGGACGGTCTTCGCTGTGTGGTCAACCTCGCCGACGAGCCGGTGCCGCTGCCCGCGCACCGCGCCCTGCTGCTCGCGAGCGGACCGCTGGCCGAGGGACTGCTGCCGCAGGACACGGCGGTGTGGCTGCGCGCGTGAGCGTTTCCCGGGGCGCGGCGCCCCGGTGGGGCGCCCGACCCCGTCCGCCCCGCCTCCGCTCCCGCCCCGGTCCACCACCCCGTCCCCGCTCCCGCCCCCTGCCACCCCCCATGGATCCCCGCTCCCACCCCCACGAAGGAAGGACTGTCATGGGCATGATCAGAGCCGCGATCGGTGCCGCACCTCAGGAGTCCCCACCACCACCCGCCGCGCCCCTGCGGCGCACCGCGTCCGCAGGGCGGGCCGCCGCCGCGGTCGCGGCGCTCGCCTGTGTCGTCGCGCTCGGCGCGGTCGGACTCGGCGGCGGCGCCCCGGCCTCGGCCGCCGAATCCACCCCGCTGTCCCCGCTGGCCGTCGCGGGCCGGGGCGCCACCGTGCCGTTCACCGAGCTGGAGGCGGAGGCCGCCGCCACCAACGGCACGGTGATCGGCCCCGACCGCACCTACACCTCGCTGCCCTCGGAGGCCTCGGGCCGCAGCGCGGTGAAGCTGGGCGCGGCCGGCCAGTACGTCGAGTTCACCCTCACCAAGCCCGCCAACGCCGTGGACATCCGCTACAGCGTCCCGGACAACGCGGCGGGCACCGGCATCAGCGCGCCCGTCGAGCTCAGCTCGGGCGGAGCCAAGCTGAAGGACCTCACCTTCACCTCCAAGTACGGCTGGTTCTACGGGAGTTACCCCTTCCAGAACCAGCCGGGCGACAAGCCGCACCACTTCTACGACGAGACCCGCACCCTCTTGGGCAAGACGCTGCCCGCCGGCTCGAAGGTCCGCGTCACCCTGCCCTCCACCAGCGCGACCCCCTGGGCCGTGGTCGACCTCGCCGACTTCGAACTCGTCCCGGACCCGGTGGCCCGGCCCGCCGGCTCGCTCTCCGTGACGGACTACGGCGCCGACGCGAGCGGCGCCGCCGACTCGACCTCCGCCTTCCAGCAGGCGGTCGACGCGGGCAAGGCCCAGGGCAAGACGGTCTACATCCCGTCCGGCACGTTCAAGCTCACCGACCACGTGGTGGTGGACCAGGTGACGCTGGCCGGGGCGGGCCCCTGGTACTCGGTCCTGACCGGCCGCAGCTCCACCGACCGCACCCGGGCCGCCGGGATCTACGGCAAGTACGTGAGCGGCGGCGGCTACAAGGGCGGGATCCGCCCCTACGAGTCGGGCGGGCCCAGCCGCAACGTCGTCCTGAAGGACTTCGCGCTGATCGGCGAGATCACCGAGCGCGTGGACGAGGACCAGGTGAACGGGATCGGCGGCGCACTCAGCAACTCCACCGTCGACGATGTGTGGCTCCAGCACACCAAGGTCGGGGCCTGGATGGACGGCCCCATGGACGACTTCCACATCAAGAACAGCCGGATCCTGGACCAGACGGCCGACGGCGTCAACTTCCACTGGGGGGTGACCCATTCGTCGGTGGAGAACACCTTCCTGCGCAACACCGGTGACGACGGGCTCGCCATGTGGTCGGACACCGTGACCGACGCCAACAACACCTTCAAGAACAACACCGTGGTGGCGCCCGTCCTCGCCAACAACATCGCCCTGTACGGCGGCAGGGACAACGCGGCGACCGACAACGTGGTCGCGGACACCGTCACCAACGGCGGCGGCCTGCACGTCGGCAACCGGTTCGACGGCGTCAACCCCGGCAGCGGAACCGACGTCCAGGGCACCATCACGCTGGCCCGCAACACCACCATCCGGGCCGGCAACGCGGACCTCGGCTGGCCGTTCCCGATCGGCGCGGTCTGGTTCGACTCCCGCAACAGCACCATGGACAAGGCGACGGTCAACGTGACCGACACCGACATCCTGGACAGCTCCTACGCGGCCATCCACTTCGTGTCCGGCACCACCAAGGGCGTCAACTTCAACAACGTCAACATCGACGGCACCGGCACCTTCGCCCTCCAGTTCAACGATCCGGCCCAGCTGAGCATGACCGGGGTCACCGCGAAGAACCTCGGGTTCTCCGAGCCGGTCTACAGCTGCCTCGGCGGCAACCTCGCCCTCACCCAGGGCGCCGGCAACTCCGGCTGGAACGGCAAGCTGCCCGCCACCTACTGCGGTGAGTGGCCCCAGCCCAACTACAACCACGGCGGCACCACCACACCCCCGAGCAGCCCGCCGCCCACCGGGCCCACCTCGCCGCCGCCGAGCAGCCCGCCCGCCGACCCCGACCTCGCCAAGGGACGCCCGGTCACCGAGACCTCGCACACCCAGGTCTACGACGCCGCCAAGGCCGTCGACGGCGACGCCAACAGCTACTGGGAGAGCGCCAACAACGCCTTCCCGCAGTCGATCACCGTCGACCTCGGCTCGGTGCGCGCCGTCGGGAAGCTGGTCCTGAAACTGCCGCCCGCGACCGCCTGGGGCGCCCGCACCCAGACGCTCTCGGTGCTCGGCAGCGCCGACAACGGCACCTACGGACAGCTCGTCGCGAGCCGGGGCTACACCTTCGACCCGGCCACCGGCAACCAGGTCGCCATCACCCTGCCGGCCGGCACCAGCACCCGCTATCTGCGGCTCACGGTGACCGCCAACACCGGCTGGCCGGCCGCCCAGTTCAGCGAGTTCGAGGCGTACGCGCCCTGACGGGAGGGACGGGAGCGGGGTGGCCCGGCCGGCGCTGTGGAGCGCCGGCCGGGCCACCCGGTCATCCGGGCAGGGGGCGGGGCGGGCGCGGGCCGGTGTAGTGGCCGCTCGGGCGCATCCTGAGCGGGCGTTCCGCGTACTCCTCCAGGGCGTGGGCGATCCAGCCGGCCGTGCGGGCCACCGCGAACACCGTCTCGCCCGCCTCGGCGGGCATCCCGAACGCGACGCTCATGACGGCGAGCGCCAGATCGACGTTGGCGTACAGGGCGGTGTGCCGGGCCGTCGTCTCGACGACATCGCGTGCCGCGGCCAGCGCGTCGGCCGCCTGCGGGATGGCGCCGAGCAGCGCGAACAGGGCCTGGGCGCGCGGGTCTTCGCGCGGATACAGCCGGTGTCCGAGGCCGGGCACGCGCCGCCCGGAGCGCAGATGGTCGGCGACGACCGGGGCCGCTCCGCCGCGTTCGAGGACCTCGGCCAGGGTGCGGTGTGCCAGTCCGCTCGCGGCGCCGTGCAGCGGCCCCTCCAGCGCGCCGAGTCCGGCCGAGACGACGGCGTAGGGATGGGCGCGGGCGGAGGCCGCGACGCGGGCGGCGAGCGTGGAGGCGGCCAGATCGTGGTCGATGAGCAGCGCGAGTGCCATGTCGAGCAGGCGAATTGACGACTCGTCAGGAACCTGCGGGGTGAGGCGCTGCCACAGCTGGCGGGCCAGGCGGCCCTCGCTCGGGGCCTCGCCCCGGCCCCCGCCGCCCACGGTGGGCAGGGCGCCGACCAGGGTCGGGATCAGCGTGCGGCCGCAGCCGAGCACCGCCGGCGGGTCGAGGTCGAAGCGCAGCGGATCGGCCGCCGAGACCGCGACGGCGGCGACCCTCAGCCGGTCCATCGCGCCGCTGTGCGCGGGCAGCGCCGCCACGGCGTGCCGGGCCGCGTCCAGGAACGGACGGGGCGCGGTGAAGCGCGGTTCGCGGGTCAGCTCCCCGGTCCACACCCACTCCGCGACCTCCTCGAAGCCGTAGGCACCGGCGAGTTCGACCGCGTCGACGCCGCGGAAGTAGTAGCGGTCCTGGTCGATCAGGGTGATGGCGGTGCGGAACGACAGCTCGCCGCCCGGCGCGGGGGCGGCCGGCTCCCGGCGGGCGCCGCGCCGCGCGAGCGCGTCGACTTCGCGCGGGTCGAAGGTCGAGCCCCGGCCGCCCGGGGCGCGCTCACTGCTCAGCTGGCCCCGGCTGACGTACGCGTAGACCGTCTCGGGCTTCACGCCGAGCCGCGCCGCCGCCTCGCGGGTGGTGAGCCGTGCCTGATCCGTCATGGGGCCACCGTATCCATCGTGATGTTGAGCGCAGATCCATATTGATTCAATCAACATTGACAGCTCTGGAGTCAATCATAGACAGTCGAGTCAATGTGAGGAATGGAAGAGGATCCGAAGGAGGCAGCCACATGGCCGGCACCATCACCGCCCCCGCCGCGGTACCCCGAGGGCTCGCGGGCGTCGTCGTCACGGACACCGAACTCGGCGACGTCCGAGGGCGCGAGGGCTTCTACCACTACCGCCAGTACTCGGCCGTCGAGCTCGCCGAGAGCCGCACCTTCGAGGACGTCTGGCACCTGATGTTCCACGGCGGCCTGCCCGACGCCGAGGCCCGCGCCGCCTTCACCGCCCGCACCGCGCGCCTGCGCCACCTGCCGGCGGGCGTCCGCGAGGCGCTCCCCGGCATCGCCCGCACCGGCTCCCCTTCGGGCCCGCTCGCCGGGCTGCGCACCGCGCTCTCCCTGCTCGGCGCGGCCAGGGGCTTCCGGCCGGTGTACGACCTGGACGCCACCCGGCGCGCCGAGGACGCGCTGGCGGCCTGCGCCGCGGTGCCCACCCTGCTCACCGCGCTGCACCGGCTCGGCCAGGGACTCGAACCCGTCGAACCCCGCGACGACCTGCCGTACGCCGCCAACTACCTCTACATGCTGACCGGTCGTGAGGCCGAGCCCGACCGCGTCCGGGCCGTCGAGCAGTACCTGATCTCCACCGTCGACCACGGCTTCAACGCCTCCACCTTCACCGCCCGCGTCGTCGCCTCCACCGGCGCCGACGTCGCGGCGAGCCTGGTGGCCGCCGTCGGCGCGCTCTCCGGACCGCTGCACGGCGGCGCCCCCAGCCGCGCCCTGGACACCCTGGACGCGATCGGCACCCCGGACCGCATCGACGGCTGGATCCGCGAACGCGTCCTGGCGGGCGATCGGATCATGGGCTTCGGGCACCCGGTCTACCGCACCGAGGATCCCCGCTCCCGCATGCTGCGCGGGATCGCGGAGGGCTTCGGCGGACCGCTGGTGGGCTTCGCCGTCGAGGTGGAGCGCCAGGTCGAGGCGATCCTGGCCGAGCTCAAGCCGGGCCGCGAGCTGCACACCAACGTGGAGTTCTACGCCGGGGTGGTCATGGAGCTGTGCGGGCTGCCCCGCGAGATGTTCACGCCCACCTTCTGTGCCGCCCGGGTGGTCGGCTGGAGCGCCAATATCCTGGAGCAGTCGGCGGACTCGAAGATCATTCGTCCGGCGGCCCGCTACGTGGGCCCGCCCCCGCCGCAGCCCGTACCCGCAGTCTGAGGAAGGCCCCCAGGTGAACAGCCCGAGCAGTCAGATCCCCGTCATCGTCCTCGCGGGCTTCCTCGGCTCGGGCAAGACCACCCTGCTCAACCATCTGCTCCGGGCCTGCCGGGGCACCCGGATCGGGGCCGTCGTCAATGACTTCGGCTCCATCGAGATCGACGCCATGACGGTGGCGGGACAGCTCGGCGACTCCACCGTCTCGCTCGGCAACGGCTGTCTGTGCTGCGCCGTGGACGCGAGCGAACTCGACGTCTACCTGGACCGGCTCACCCGCCCCGCCGCCCGCCTCGACGTCATCGTCATCGAGGCGAGCGGCCTCGCCGAACCGCAGGAGCTCGTGAAGATGCTGCTGGCCAGCGAGAACCCGCGCATCGTGTACGGGGGCCTGGTCGAGGTCGTGGACGCGGCCGAGTACGACGCCACCCGGGAGCGGCACCCCGAGATCGAGCGGCACCTGGGCGTCGCCGACCTGGTGGTGCTCAACAAGACGGACCGGGTGGCCCCGGCGGACCTCGCCCGGCTGCGGGCCTCCCTCGCGACGACGGCCGCGGTGGTGGAGTCCGCGTACGGCAGGGTCGACCCGGAGCTCTTCTTCGACCGGCGGCCCGTCACCGAACGGGTGGGCCAGCTCGCCTTCGACGATCTCCTGGACGACGGGGCGCCGGGCTGCGCCGAGGACCACGAGCACCACGGGGGATGCCACGGCCACGCCGCGCATCTGCACGCCGGCTACGAGTCCGTCGCGTTCACCTCGGACGTACCCCTGGACCCGCGCTCCCTGATGGCCTTCCTCGACACGCGGCCCGAGGGCCTCTACCGCATCAAGGGATTCGTCGACTTCGGCGCCGCCGACCCCCGCAACCGCTACAGCCTGCATGCGGTGGGCCGGTTCCTGCGCTTCCACCCCGAACCGTGGCCGAGCGGGCAGGAGCGCCGCAGCGAACTCGTCCTCATCGGCGCCGGCATCGACGCGCCCGCTCTGGAGAAGCAGCTCGCCGGGTGCGTGAGTGCCCGCCCCGACGAGACCCCCGCCGACCACGCCATGTGGGGCGTCCTGCGCTACGTGCCCGAGCCCGAGGACCCGGCGGATGATGCGGACGGCGAACCGGAAGAAGCCGGGGAGTTCGCTGAACTCCCCGGCTCCATCGGCTAGTCGACGCTTCTTCCCGCGTTACGAGGACGGGCCCGCGAGGACCGCCACGGGGGAGGGCAGCGGTGTGCCCGAGCCGTCACGGCGCGGATCGATCTCCGGGAGCTGGGCCGGGGCGCCGTTGGTCTGGGCGGCGCGGGCCGGGGCCGGGCCCGCCCACGCGAGCACCAGCTTGTCCTCGCCCTTCAGGAACCGCTGACAGCGCACCCCGCCGGTGGCCCGGCCCTTGCGCGGGTACTGGTCGAAGGGCGTCAGCTTCGCCGACACCGCGGCGTCACCGAGCAGCGTCGCCCCCGAGCCCGCCACCGAGAACACCACCGCGTCCCCCGCCGGGTCGACGGCCGTGAACGAGATCACCTTGGCGCCGTCGGTCAGCTTGATGCCGGCCATGCCGCCCGCGGCCCGGCCCTGGGGCCGGACCTGGCTCGCCTGGTAGCGCAGCAGCTGGGCGTCGTCGGTGATGAAGACCAGGTCCTCCTCGCCGGTGCGCAGCTCGGCCGCGCCCACGATCCGGTCACCGTCCTTGAGGGTGATGACCTCCAACTCGTCCTTGTTCGCCGGGTAGTCGGGCACCACGCGCTTGACCACGCCCTGCTCGGTGCCGATCGCGAGGCCCGGCGAGGACTCGTCGAGCGTGGTCAGGCACACCACCGTCTCGTCCGGCTCCAGGGAGGAGAGGAACTCCGAGATCGGGGCGCCGCCCGACAGGTTGGGCGCGGACGCCGTGTCCGGGAGCTGCGGCAGGTCGATCACCGCGAGCCTGAGCAGTCGTCCGATGGACGTCACCACGCCCACGTCACCTCGCTGGGTGGCGGGCACCGCCGAGACGATCACGTCGTGCTTGACCCGCTTGTCGTCCTCGCCGGCCACGTACGGCTCGCCGCCCGCCGTACGGGCCAGCAGACCCGTCGAGGAGAGCAGCACCCGGCACGGGTCGTCCGCGACTTCGAGGGCGACGGCCGCGATCGGGGCGCCCGCCGACTCCAGCAGGACCGTGCGCCGGTCGGTGCTGAACTTCTTGGCCACCGCCGCCAGTTCGGCCGAGACCAGCTTGCGCAGCTCGCTGTCCGAGTCGAGGATCCCGGTCAGCTCGTCGATCTCGCCGGTCAGCCGGTCGCGCTCGCTCTCCAGCTCGATCCGGTCGAACTTGGTGAGCCGGCGCAGCGGCGTGTCCAGGATGTACTGCGTCTGGATCTCGCTCAGCGAGAAGTGCTCGATGAGCCGCTCCTTCGCCTGCGCCGAGTTGTCACTCGACCGGATGATCCTGATGACCTCGTCGATGTCGACCAGGGCCACCAGCAGGCCCTCGACCAGGTGCAGCCGGTCCCGGCGCTTGGTGCGGCGGAACTCGCTGCGCCGGCGCACCACGGTGAAGCGGTGGTCGAGGTAGACCTCCAGGAGCTCCTTGAGGCCGAGCGTGAGCGGCTGGCCGTCCACCAGGGCCACGTTGTTGATGCCGAAGGACTCCTCCATCGGCGTCAGCTTGTAGAGCTGCTCCAGGACGGCCTCCGGGACGAAGCCGTTCTTGATCTCGATGACCAGACGCAGGCCGTGCGATCGGTCGGTGAGGTCCTTCACATCGGCGATGCCCTGGAGCTTCTTCGAGCCGACCAGGTCCTTGATCTTGGAGATGACCTTCTCCGGGCCGACCGTGAACGGCAGCTCGGTGACGACCAGGCCCTTGCGGCGGGCCGTCACGTTCTCCACCGAGGCGGTGGCGCGGATCTTGAACGTGCCGCGGCCCGACTCGTAGGCGTCCTTGATGCCGCCCAGGCCCACGATGCGCCCGCCGGTCGGCAGGTCGGGGCCCGGCACGAAGCGCATCAGCGCCTCCAGGTCCGCCTCCGGGTGCCGGATCAGGTGGCGGGCCGCGGCGATGACCTCGCCCAGGTTGTGCGGCGGCATGTTGGTGGCCATGCCGACCGCGATGCCGGACGACCCGTTCACCAACAGGTTCGGATAGGCGGCCGGCAGGGCCACCGGCTCCTGCTCCTGGCCGTCGTAGTTCGAGGCGAAGTCGACGGTGTCCTCGTCGATGGACTCCGTCATCAGCGAGGTGGCGTCGGCCATCTTGCACTCGGTGTACCGCATGGCGGCCGGCGGGTCGTCGTTGCCGAGCGAGCCGAAGTTGCCGTGGCCGTTGACCAGCGGAAGCCGCATGGAGAACGGCTGAGCCATGCGCACCAGGGCGTCGTAGATCGACGCGTCGCCGTGCGGGTGCAGCTTGCCCATCACCTCGCCGACGACACGGGCGCACTTCACATAGCCCCGGTCCGGGCGCAGGCCCATCTCGTTCATCTGGTAGACGATGCGGCGCTGGACGGGCTTCATTCCGTCCCGCGCGTCCGGCAGGGCCCGCGAGTAGATCACGGAGTACGCGTACTCGAGGAAGGAGCCCTGCATCTCGTCGACGACGTCGATGTCGAGGATCCGCTCCTCGAAGTCGTCGGGCGGCGGCGGGGTCTTCGTGCTGCGGCGGGCCATCGCGGCTGCTGCTCCTTCACGTACCGGATCGGATCTCTGATGCCGACCATTGTGGACCGTCCCACTGACAACGCCGACCGCGACCCGGGAACTTCGCCAGGTGCCCGCGCGCTTGCATACAGTGGCAGGACTTCTTTACGTAAGGCTTCTCCCGCCAGTACTTCACACAGCGGTACTGCGCATCGGATACGAAGGGACGTACATGCCCATGGGTCACACGGCCACAGCGCAGGCCGGCTCCGGCGGTCTGACAGCGACCGAGCACCGACTGGCCAACGGCCTGCGCGTGGTGCTCTCCGAGGACCACCTGACCCCGGTCGCGGCGGTGTGCCTCTGGTACGACGTCGGTTCGCGCCACGAGGTCAAGGGCCGCACCGGCCTCGCCCATCTCTTCGAGCACCTCATGTTCCAGGGTTCCCACCAGGTGCACGGCAACGGCCACTTCGAGCTGGTGCAGGGCGCGGGCGGTTCGCTGAACGGCACCACCAGCTTCGAGCGCACCAACTACTTCGAGACCATGCCCGCCCACCAGGTCGAGCTCGCGCTCTGGCTGGAGGCCGACCGCATGGGCTCGCTGCTCGCCGCGCTGGACGAGCAGTCGATGGAGAACCAGCGCGACGTCGTCAAGAACGAGCGCCGCCAGCGCTACGACAACGTCCCCTACGGCACCGCCTTCGAGAAGCTGACCGCCCTCGCCTACCCGGAGGGCCACCCCTACCACCACACGCCGATCGGCTCGATGGCGGACCTGGACGCGGCCACCCTGGAAGACGCCCGGAACTTCTTCCGCACGTACTACGCGCCCAACAACGCGGTGCTCTCCGTGGTCGGCGACATCGACCCCGAGCAGACGCTGGCCTGGGTGGAGAAGTACTTCGGATCCATCCCCGCCCACGACGGCAAGCAGCCGCCGCGCGACGGCTCGCTGCCCGGCACCATCGGCGGACAGCTGCGCGAGGTCGTCGAGGAGGACGTCCCGGCGCGCGCCCTGATGGCCGCCTACCGGCTGCCCCACGACGGCACCCGCGAGGCGGACGCGGCCGACCTGGCGCTGACCGTCCTCGGCGGCGGCGAGTCCTCCCGGCTGCACAACCGCCTGGTGCGCCGCGACCGCAGCGCGGTGGCCGCCGGCTTCGGCCTGCTGCGCCTGGCCGGCGCACCCTCGCTCGGCTGGCTCGACGTCAAGACGTCCGGCGGGGTCGAGGTCGAGGACATCGAGAGCGCAGTCGACGAGGAGCTCGCGCGGTTCGCCGCCGAGGGCCCGACCGCCGAGGAGATGGAGCGCGCCCAGGCCCAGTTGGAGCGCGAATGGCTCGACCGCCTCGGCACCGTGGCCGGCCGCGCCGACGAACTGTGCCGCTACGCCGTCCTGTTCGGCGACCCGCAGCTCGCCCTGACGGCGGTCGACCGCGTCCTGGACATCACCGCCGACGAGGTCCGGGCGGTCGCCGCCGCGAAGCTGCGCCCCGACAACCGGGCGGTCCTGGTGTACGAGCCCACCGCGGCACCCGAGGCAGGCAACGAAGAGGAAGAGGCGGGCCAGTGACGGACGCTGTCGTGACCATGGAGTTCCACCCCCAGCCGGCCGCCGGCCCCGCCACGCCGTGGGCCTTCCCGGCCCCCGAGCGCGGCACGCTCGCCAACGGCATGACCGTGCTGCGCTGCCACCGGCCCGGCCAGCAGGTCGTCGCCGTCGAGGTGTTCCTCGCGGCCCCGCTCGAAGCCGAGCCCGCGGGCCTCGACGGCGTCGCCACGATCATGGCGCGCGCCCTGACCGAGGGCACCGACAAGCACTCGGCCGAGGAGTTCGCCGCCGAGCTGGAGCGCTGCGGCGCCACCCTCGACGCGCACGCCGACCACCCCGGCGTCCGGGTCTCCCTGGAAGTGCCGGTCTCCCGGCTGCCCAAGGCGCTCTCGCTGCTCGCCGAGGCGCTGCGGGCCCCGGCGTTCGCCGACTCCGAGATCGAGCGCCTGGTGCGCAACCGGCTCGACGAGATCCCGCACGAGCAGGCCAACCCGGCCCGCCGCGCCGCCAAGCAGCTCTCCAAGGAGCTCTTCCCGGCCTCCGCGCGCATCTCCCGGCCCCGCCAGGGCACCGAGGAGACCGTCGAGGCCATCGACGCGGCCGCGGTGCGCGCCTTCTACGAGGCGTACGTGCGCCCCTCGACGACCGTCACCGTCGTCGTCGGCGACCTCGCGGCCACCGACCTCGACGCGATCCTCGCGGACACCCTGGGCGACTGGACCGGCGACACCGCCGAGCCGCGCCCGGTCCCGCCGATCACCGCCGACGACCGCGGCCGGGTCGTCATCGTGGACCGGCCCGGCGCCGTGCAGACCCAGCTGCTCATCGGCCGCATCGGCCCCGACCGGCACGACCGGGTCTGGGCGGCCCAGGTGCTCGGCACGTACTGCCTGGGCGGCACCCTGACCTCGCGTCTGGACCGCGTGCTGCGCGAGGAGAAGGGCTACACCTACGGGGTGCGGTCCTTCGGCCAGGTGCTGCGCTCGGGTCCGGACGGCGGCGCCGCGATGCTCGCCATCAGCGGCTCGGTCGACACCCCGAACACCGGTCCCGCCCTGGAGGACCTGTGGAAGGTGCTGCGCAAGCTCGCCGCGGAGGGTCTTGACGACGCCGAGCGCGAGACGGCCGTGCAGAACCTGGTGGGCGTCGCCCCGCTCAAGTACGAGACCGCGGCGGCCGTCGCCGGGACGCTCGCCGACCAGGTCGAGCAGTTCCTTCCCGACGACTACCAGGCCCAGCTGTACGCCCAGCTCGCGGACACCGGCACCGTGGAGGCGACGGCGGCCGTCGTCAACGCCTTCCCGGCCGACCGCCTCGTCACGGTCCTGGTCGGCGACGCCGCGCGGATCGCGGAGCCGGTCAAGGCGCTCGGCATCGGTGAAGTCACCGTCGTCACGGGCTGATTGAGGCTCCGGGCCGGCCGAGCGGGCCCGGCACGGACGAGGACACGGAGGACCCCGGAGGCGCATGAGCCGCCGGGGTCCTCCCGTATGTCCGGTTTATTGGGGAGGTTGCCCGTCTGTGATGTGGCGTGCGCTACAAAATCCTGTGTGTGTTTGGTGATTGAAAGATCAGCGGTTTAGCGTCGGTCCCGCTGTCCGTCACCACCCGTCGCAGCCGCGGCACCGGACAGTGATCGCCGAGTCCCCGATGGCGCGAGCCAGGGGAGCCGGGGACCCACTCAGTCCCTGGGGTGAATCGGACGCCTCCGCCCGCGGAGGAGCCCGTAGGAGACCTTCCTGCTCCGAACCCGTCAGCTAACCCGGTAGGCGAGATGGAAGGAAAGGACACCGCCGCTACATGGCGTTCACCCGTGCCACCGGGAAGCATCGCGCGCCCAGCCGAATGACGCGCCGCAGCGCGAACATCGCGGGCATCGCCACCCTGGCCACCGCCGGAGTCGTAGGCACCCTCGCCTCCCCGGCCGTCGCCGCCCCGAGCACCACCACCGACACCGGCCTCAGCCAGGCCATCGTCATCGGCGACTCCCTCGCCGACCAGCTGGGCGCCCAGGCCGACGCGCAGAAGCAGGCCGCCGCGAAGGCCCGGGCGAAGGCGGAGGCCGAGGCCGCCGCCAAGCGCAAGGCCGAGCAGCGCGCCCAGGAGGCGCGCGAGGCCAAGGAGCGCGCCGCGCGCGAGGCGGAGCGCAAGCGCCTCAACACGTTCGTGGCCCCCATATCCGGCAGTTATGTGTCCACCGGCTACAAGACCGGCGGATCCCTGTGGTCCTCCGGCAGCCACACCGGCATCGACTTCCATGCGGGGATCGGCACTCCGGTCCACGCGGTGGGTCTGGGCACCGTCGTCGAGGCCGGTGACGGTGGCGCCTACGGCAACAACATCGTGATCCGGATGCACGACGGCACGTACACCCAGTACGGCCACCTCTCGGTCATCCAGGTCTCCGTCGGCCAGTCCGTGGAGCCGGGCCAGCAGATCGCCCTGTCGGGCAACACCGGCAACACCACGGGTCCGCACCTGCACTTCGAGGCCCGCACCGGCCCGGAGTACGGCTCGGACATCGACCCGATCGCCTATCTGCGTTCGCACGGCGTCGGCGTCTGAGACGGCACCGGCGCTCCCCGCGCACACCGAAGGCCCCCGGCACCGAGCCGGGGGCCTTCGTCATTGGCCAAAAGATATGCCTTGGTTCCGGCCCGTCACGTGGAATTAACAGGGCCTGCAATAGAGTCACGAAAAAGCCTTGGTCGACCGCGTTCCGCGGGGAATGAAGCGGAGGTTCGCCATGCGCATTCCGGCGCATTCGGTATGCACGGCCATACGCGACGACATCGTCACGGGTGTCTTCGAGCGCGGCGGCCGGCTCACCGAGGAAGTACTCGCCCGGCGTTACGGGGTCTCCCGCGTCCCGGTCCGCGAGGCGCTGCGCACCCTGGAGTCGGAGGGGTTCGTGACCACCCGCAGGCACGCGGGCGCGTGTGTGGCCGAGCCCACCGAGGTGGAGGCCGCCGACCTCCTCGAACTGCGCCTCCTGCTGGAGCCGTTGGCCGCCGCCCGGGCCGCGCGCCGGCGCACCGAGGCCCATCTCAAGGTGCTGCGCGGCCTGGTGAGACTGGGTCAGGACCGGGCCCGGCGGGGTCAGGGCGAGGATCTGCGCTCGCTCGGCGGCTGGTACCACGAGACGCTCGCCCAGGCCTCCGCGAGCCCCGGACTCATCGCGATGCTCACGCAGTTGCGGCACAAGGTGGCCTGGATGTACGCGGTCGAGACGCCGTCCCGCCCCACCGAGGCCTGGGCCGAACTCGGCGCCATCACCGACGCGGTGACCCGCGGCGACGCCGAACGTGCCCGCTCGCTCACGGCCCTCCACGCCGAGGGGTCCTTTTCCGCCCATCGGCTGCGCACGGCCGTACCCGTGAGGTCTTCGCAACATCCCGTCAACATCGCGAGTGCCCGCGCTTAACGGCGGCGCCGTATACAAGAAGGGGCCGGCGTCGTGCTGCCCGGAATTGACGGCTCGGCGTTCCCTATTGATTGACGGGCCCGCATTCCCCTGCGTGAGCCCGCACCTCATTCCCCCTGCCTGAGCCCGCACCCCATTCCACGGCAAAACAAAAGGACCGCCGAGCCCGTATGCGGGTTCCGCGGTCCTTCGGTGTGACGTCGACCGGATCAGACGGTCTCGGGGAGCTCCTCGAGACCCTCGGCGACCAGCTTGGCCAGCCGGTCGAGCGCGGCGTCCGCGCCCTCGGCGTCGGAGGCCAGCACGATCTCCTCGCCGCCCTGCGCACCCAGGCCGAGCACCGCGAGCATGGACGCGGCGTTGACCGGGTTGCCGTCGGCCTTGGCGATCGTCATGGGGACTCCGGCGGCCGTGGCGGCACGGACGAAGATGGACGCGGGGCGGGCGTGCAGGCCCTCGGCCCAGCCGACGTTGACGCGGCGCTCAGCCATGGTGTTGCCCTTCGAAATCTCTGACGGTTGTCTAGACCAGTCTCTCATGTGGTGCGCGGTGCTCGTACCGACCTTAGGCCCCTGTGCGCCGCCGATCGGCCCTCCCCACCTTGCCCCGGCGCGTACGGCCCCGCGACCCGTACGCTTTCGGTATGACGACGGCGTCCGACCCCGCGTACCCCGCTCACTGGGAGGCCGACGTGGTGCTCCGCGACGGCGGCACCGCGCGCATCAGGCCCATCACCACCGAGGACGCCGAGCGCCTGGTCTCCTTCTACGAGCTGGTGTCGGACGAGTCGAAGTACTACCGCTTCTTCGCGCCCTACCCCCGCCTGTCCGCCAAGGACGTCCACCGCTTCACCCATCACGACTACGTCGACCGGGTCGGGCTCGCGGCCACCGTCGGCGGCGAGTTCATCGCGACCGTCCGCTACGACCGGATCAACGCCCAGGGCCGCCCGGCCTCCGCCCCCGCCGACGAGGCCGAGGTCGCCTTCCTGGTCCAGGACGCCCACCAGGGCCGGGGCGTCGCCTCCACGCTCCTCGAACACATCGCGGCGGTCGCCCGCGAGCGCGGGATCAGGCGGTTCGCCGCCGAGGTGCTGCCCGCCAACAACAAGATGATCAAGGTCTTCACGGACGCCGGCTACCAGCAGAAGCGGTCCTTCGAGGACGGCTCGGTCCACCTCACCCTCGATCTGGAGCCCACCGCCGAGTCCCTCGCCGTGCAGCGCGCCCGCGAGTACCGCGCCGAGGCGCGTTCCGTGCGGCGCCTGCTCACGCCCGGCTCGGTCGCGGTCATCGGCACCGGCCGCGCCCCCGGCGGCGTCGGCCGCGCGGTCCTGCGCAACGTCCTGGACGCCGGGTTCACCGGGCGTACGTACGCGGTGAACAACGCGCTGGGTCCCGGGCCGCACGAGATCGAGGGCGTCCCGGCGTACGCCTCGGTCGGCGCGATCGGCGAGCCGGTGGACCTGGCGATTCTTGCGGTGCCCGCCGAACGGGTGCCGGAGGCCGTCGCCGACTGCGGCGAGCACGGCGTCCAGGGCCTGGTCGTGCTCTCGGCCGAATATGCGGAGAGCGGCGAGAGCGGCCGCGAGCGCCAGCGCGCCCTGGTCCGCCAGGCCCGCAGCTACGGGATGCGGCTGATCGGCCCGAACGCGTTCGGGATCATCAACACCGCGCCCGGGGTGCGGCTGAACGCCTCGCTCGCCCCCGAGGCGCCGCCCGCCGGGCGCATCGGCCTGTTCACCCAGTCCGGCGCGATCGGCATCGCCCTCCTTTCGGGCCTCTACCGGCGGGGCGCGGGCCTGTCCACGTTCATCTCCTCCGGCAACCGTGCGGACCTGTCGGGCAACGACTTCCTCCAGTACTGGCACGAGGACCCCGACACCGATGTGGTGCTGCTGTACCTCGAATCCATCGGCAACCCGCGCAAGTTCACCCGCCTCGCCCGGCGCACGGCCGCCGCGAAGCCCGTGGTGGTGGTCAAGGGCGCCCGGCACAGCGGCACCACCCCGCCGGGCCACGCCGTCCCGGTGACGCGGGTGCCGGACGCCACCGTCTCGGCGCTGCTGCGCCAGGCGGGGGTCATCCTGGTCGGCACCGTCACCGAGCTCGTGGACGCGGGCCTGCTGCTCGCGGGCCAGCCGCTGCCCGCGGGTCCGCGGGTGGCGATCCTCGGCAACTCCGAATCGCTGGGCCTGCTGACGTACGACGCCTGTCTGACCGAGGGGCTGCGCCCGCTCAGGCCGCTCGACCTGACGACCGGCGCGACCCCGGCGGACTTCCGGGCGGCCCTCGCCGCGGCCCTGGCCGACGACGCCTGCGACGCGGTCGTGGTCACCGCCATCCCCTGGGTCGGCGAGAGCGGAGCGCTGGAGTCCGGCGACGGCCAGGTCCTCGCCGACGCCCTGCGCGAGGCCGCCGCCACGGCCCCCGCGAAGCCGGTGGCGGTGGTGCACGTGGAAATCGGCGGCCTGGCCGAGGCCCTCGCGGCAGCGGCCCGCACGGTCCGGCCGGCCACGCCCGCCGCGCCAAATCCAGCCCGCCCGACTTCACCCGATCCAGCCCCTCCAACGCCGTCAAATCCAGCCCCTCCGGCGTTTGAGGAGCGGGGGTCCGGGGGCAGAGCCCCCGGCACGCCCACCGGCGGTCAGCCGAAAGGCGACGCACTCCCGACCCGTGAGGCAACCCGCCCACCCACCGGCGGGCAGCCGAACAGCGAGAACACCGACCCCACCCCGCCCCGTGAGGCAGCCCGCATTCCCGCCTACCCCGCCGCCGAGCGAGCGGTGCGCGCGCTGGCCGAGGCCGTCCGCTACGCCCGCTGGCGGCGGGACGCGGCCGAGCCCGGCAGGGCGGGGGAGTACGACGACATCGACGAGCCGGGCGCCGCCGCCCTGATCGACCGCATCCTCGGCCCCGCCCCCGACGCCCGCGGCACCACCCTGTCCGCCGAGGACGCCGGGGAGCTGCTCGGCCGGTACGGCATCGCGGTCCGTCCCACGCTGCCCGCGCCCGACCCCGACCGCGCCGTCGAGGCCGCCCGCCGCCTCGGCTTCCCCGTCGCGCTCAAGCCCACCGCCCCGCACCTGCGCCACCGCCCCGACCTCGGCGGCGTACGCCTCGACCTGGCGGACGAGCGCCAACTCGCCCGTGCATATGCCGAATTGACGGCCGCCCTCGGCAAACCCGAGGAGCTGGGGCCCGTCGTGCAGGCCATGGTCCCGCGCGGGGTGGACACCGTCGTGCGTGCCTCGATCGACTCCGCGGTCGGCGCCGTGCTCTCCTTCGGCCTGGCCGGCGCCGCCTCCGAGCTGCTCGGCGACACCGCGCACCGGCTGATCCCTGCCACCGACCGTGACGCCCGTGAGCTGCTGAGATCCATCAGGACGGCGCCGCTCCTGTTCGGCTGGCGGGGTTCCGCGCCCGTCGACACCGCGGCCCTCGAAGAACTGCTGCTGCGGGTGTCGCGGCTGGTCGACGACCATCCCGAGGTGGTCGCCGTGGGCCTTGAGCCCGTCATCGTCGCCCAGCACGGCCTCTCGGTGCTCGGCGCGACCGTCCGCCTCGCCCCCGCCCCGCCCCGCACCGACCTCGGCCCCAGGCGCCTGCCCAGCTACTGAGGGCCGCCCGCCTCCAGGGGCAGCTTAAGATGGACCTCATGGCGAAGACCGGTACGACGACCCAGGGGCTCCGCGCGGCGATCGAGCGCAGCGGCTACTACCCGGCCCTTGTGGCCGAGGCGGTGGAGGCCGCAGTCGGCGGCGAGCCGATCGCGTCGTACCTGGTCCACCAGGAGACCACCTTCGACGCCAATGAAGTACGCCGTCACGTGACGGTCCTGGTCCTCACGGACAACCGTTTCATCGTCAGCCACACCGACGAGCAGAACGCCGACACCAGCTCCCCGACGCCGTACGCGACCACCTCCACCGAGTCCGTGAAGCTCGGCCGGATCTCGTCCGTCGTGGTGAGCCGCGTCGTCGCCAACCCCGAGTCCTACACGCCCGGCACGCTGCCCCGCGAGGTCGTCCTGACCATCGGCTGGGGCGCGGTCGCGCGGATCGACCTGGAGCCCGCCGCCTGCGGCGACCCCAACTGCGACGCCGACCACGGCTACACCGGCAACTCCACCGCCGACGACCTGAGCCTGCGCGTCAGCGAGGCCGGCGACGGCCCCGACACGGTCCGCCAGACCCTGGCCTTCGCGCAGGCGCTGTCCGAGGCGACCGCGGCGACCGGCCGCTGATGGCCCAGCCCGCCTGGCACGATCCCGAGCCCCTCGCCCTCGACACCGCACCCGTCCCCGAGTACGGCACCGGATCGCTCGCCGATCTGCTGCCCACCCTCGTTGCGGGCCAGGGCGTGCCCGGTTTCGAGCCGCGCATCGCCGAGCTCGCCCCCGCCGACCGCAACTGCGTCTTCCTGATCGACGGCCTCGGCTGGGAGCAGATCGGGGCGCACCCCGACGAGGCGCCCTATCTGCACGCGCTGCTCGCCACCTCGCGCGGCGGCACCGGCCGGCCCATAACCGCCGGGTTCCCCGCCACCACCGCGACCTCGCTCGCCTCGGTCGGCACGGGCCTGGCCCCCGGCGAGCACGGGCTGCCCGGCTACACCGCGCGCAACCCCGACAGCGGCGAGCTGATGAACCAGCTCCGCTGGAAGCCCTGGACCGATCCGCACACCTGGCAGCCGTACCCCACGGTCTTCCAGCTCGCCGACCGGGCGGGCGTGCACACCGCCCAGGTGTCCTCGCCGACTTTCGAGCACACCCCGCTCACCAAGGTCGCGCTCAGCGGCGGCACCTTCCGGGGCCGGCTCTCCGGCGAGGAGCGCATGGACCTGGCGGCGGCCCAACTCGCCGCCGGAGACCGGTCGTTGGTGTACACGTACTACTCCGACGTCGACGGCAAGGGCCACCGCTTCGGCGTCGACTCGGACGCCTGGCGCGGCCAGCTGATGTACGTCGACCGGCTCGCCCAGCGCCTCGCCGAGCAGCTCCCGCCGCGCGCGGCCCTGTACATCACCGCCGACCACGGCATGATCGACATCCCCTTCGACGAGCAGTCCCGCATCGACGTCGACGAGGACTGGGAGCTGCGCGCCGGCGTCGCCCTGCTCGGCGGCGAGGGCCGGGCCCGCCATGTGTACGCCGTGCCGGGCGCCGTCTCCGACGTGCTGACCTGCTGGCGCGAGGTGCTCGGCGAGCAGTTCTGGGTGGCGAGCCGCGACGAGGCGATCGCCGCGGGCTGGTTCGGCCCCCGGATCGACGAGCGGGTGTACGGCCGGATCGGCGACGTGGTCGCCGCCGCCCGCGACGACGTCGTCATCATCGCCTCGCGTCGCGAGCCCCACGAGTCCCTCATGGTCGGCAACCACGGCTCGATGACCCCGGCGGAGCAGCTCGTACCGCTCCTCGAAGTACGCTCGTAACCACCCCCCCCAGATCTGAAAGGCCGTCACCCTCCCATGCCCGAGCTGGTGTTCTTCTCCGGAACGATGGACTGCGGAAAGGGCACCGGCTCGCTTGGCTGCGGTCTTTGTCCGATCCGAAAGGTCTCGCTGTCCTGATGTCTGAACTGGCCTTCTTCTCGGGAACAATGGACTGTGGAAAGTCGACTCTGGCGCTTCAGATCGAACACAACCGGTCGGCGCGTGGTCTGCAGGGGCTGATCTTCACGCGCGACGACCGTGCGGGGGAGGGCAAGCTGTCGTCGCGTCTGGGGCTGGTGACCGACGCGGTGGAGGCGGGGCCGGGCCTGGATCTGTACGGGTACGTGGTGGAGCAGCTGTCGGGGGGCGGCAGGGTCGACTACGTGATTGTCGACGAGGCCCAGTTCCTGCTGTCCGGGCAGATCGACCAGCTCGCCCGGATCGTGGACGAGCTGAACATGGACGTCTTCGCGTTCGGTATCACCACCGACTTCCGTACCAAGCTCTTTCCCGGCTCGCAGCGCCTGATCGAACTCGCCGACCGTGTCGAGACGCTGCAGGTCGAGGCGATGTGCTGGTGCGGCGCCCGTGCCACCCACAATGCGCGCACCGTGGGCGGGGAGATGGTGGTCGAGGGCGAGCAGGTCGTAGTGGGGGACGTGGACCGGCCCGTGGCGGAGGTCGGCTACGAAGTGCTGTGCCGGCGCCATCACCGCAGGCGGATGACGAGCGCCGCGGCCCGTGCGGGGGCGCTGTCTCCGGACGTGCTGCCGGTCGCTTCCAGCTGATTCGGCGGGACTCGGCGCGGTGCTCTCCCGCCGGCGCCGGTGTTCCGGCCGCATGCCGCCGCGGTGGCACTGCTGTCACGGAACGCAGCGGCATGCCGCGGTCGGCTGCGAAGCCTTCGGCCCGCCAGCCCCGATCCGGGGCGGCGCGGCCCCGGGGCGGGCGCGGCCCGGTCTCAGAAGCGCCCGGACGAGGGGGCCTTGCCCAGCGCCGTCACCGCGAGGGCCGCGATGGCGAGCCCGCCGCCCAGCCACATCACCGCGGTGACCCCGGCGCCGTCCGCGACCAGCCCTCCGGCCAGCGCGCCCAGGGCGATCGCTCCGTTGAAGACGCCGACGAACAGGGAGGACGCGGCCTCCCTGGTCCCGGGAGCCGAAGCCAGCAGCCAGGTCTGGGTGCTGACCGACACGCCACCGTAGGACAGGCCCCAGACGCCGAGCAGTACACCGGCGGTCAGGACAGAGCCGCCGAGCACCGGCACCAGCGTGACCGTGGCCGCCAGCACCGCGCTGATCACCAGCAGGGTGGAGCGCGGTGACCGCCCGGCGCCCGCGCCGGCCGCGAAGTTGCCCGCCACACCGGCGACTCCGTACACCAGCAGCAGCGTGCCGATCATCCCGGCGGATGCCCCCGAGACCTCCTCGAGTACAGGGCGCACGTATGTGTAGGCGGCGAAGTGCCCGGTGACCAGCAGCGCCACCACGGCCAGTCCAGTCCGCACCCGCGCCTCGCCGAACAGCCTCATCACACCGCCGAGCCGGACGTCCTGCTCGGCGGGCAGCCTTGGCAGCAGAGCCGCCAAGGCGACCAGAGCGACCAGGGCAAGCGCGCCCACCGTCACGAACGCCATCCGCCAGTTGGCCAGTTCACCGATGTACGCACCCGCCGGGACGCCCAGCACCGACGCCACCGCGATACCGCTGAAGATCAACGAGGTCGCCGAGCCGATCGACTTCGGCGGCACCAGACGTACCGCCAGACCCGCGGCGATCGCCCAGACGCCGCCCATGCCCATGCCGACCAGGACGCGGGCGGCCACCATCACGGCGAAGTGCGGAGACCACGCGGCAAGCAGGTTGCCCACCGCCAGAACCGCCATCAGCGCACAGAGCACCGCCCGCCGGTCGAACCGCCCCCATAGCGGTGTCAGCAGCGGCGCCGACACCGCACCGACCAGGCCGGTGACGGTCAGGGTCAGTCCGGCCGTGCCCTCGGTCACCTTCAGCGCGTCCCCGATGGGCGTCAGCAGGCCCACGGGCAGCATCTCGGACGTCACCACCGTGAACGTCGCGCTCGCGACGGCCACGACGTCCAGCCAGCCGCGGGTCGCCGAGCGCTCCGGCACCCCAGCGGTGCCTGCTCTTTCCTCAGTCTGTGCCATGCCACCAGCCAACCCGTCCCGACCTGCGGGAACAACGGCCGATCCCTCATCCTTCGATAAGGGGGACTACTCGATCGAACGCGCGGAGCGATGGTGTGGACAAGCGACCATGAGCGGTGTCGAGATACGCGAGCTGGAGTCATTCCTCGTGCTCGCGCAGGAGTTGCACTTCGGACGGGCGGGCGAGCGGCTGTACGTCTCCCAGAGCCGGGTCAGCCAGCTGCTGCGTTCCCTGGAGAGCCGCATCGGCGCGCCGCTCGTCGAACGCACCAGCCGTCGGGTGCGCCTGACCCCGCTCGGCGAGAGCTTCCTCGCGAGCCTGCGCCCCGCGTACGACGCCCTGCGCGCCACGGTCGACGAGGCCAGGGCTGTCGCCCGGGGCATCGGCGGAGAGCTGCGCATCGGCTTCCAGGGCACCGTCGACGACGACCTGAGCCGGGCGATCGCCCTGTTCGGGGACCGGTATCCCGACTGCGCGATCAGCGTCGTCGAGATTCCGCTCTCCGACCCCTTCGGGCCGCTGCGCCGCCAGGAGGTGGACTGCGCGGTGGTCCTGCTGCCGGTGGCCGAGGACGACCTGGCCCTCGGCCCGGTCTTCTCCCGGCAGCCGCAGACCCTCGCCGTGTCGGTCCGGCACCCCTTCGCCGCCCGGGACTCGCTCTCCGCCGAAGAGCTCGCCGACTGCCGCCTCATCGGCATCGACGGTGGCGCCCCCGAGTACTGGCGGCAGGCCCAGGCCCCCGGCGTGACCCCGGGCGGCCTCCCCGTGCCGGCCGGGCCCAGCGTCAACACCCTTCAGGAAGGGCTGAGTCTGACGGCGGCCAACCTCGGCGCCATGCTGCTGTGCCGGTCCACGGCCGACTACCACGGGCGCCGCGACTCGCTCACCTTCGTTCCGGTGCGGGGCCTGCCCCACTCCGAACTGGGCCTCATCCGTCACCGCACCCGGCCCTCCGCGCAGGCGGAGGCCTTCGCACTGGCGGTCAACGAGACCGCCGGGCCGGCAGCTTGACCGCGAGACCCTCTGCCGTCCTTCCCCTGTCCTCGCGGCTCGGCCCGGTGACCGGCGTCTTCGCCTTCGGCATCACCACCGTGGCCCACCGGGCCCAACGGGCCCTGGAACCAGGCCTGTTCGCCGCTCGTCCCGCGAACGGTACGAAGGTGTTCGGCATCGGTTCGCCCGAACACCACGACCGCTCACGTCCGTGTACTCCTGGGTTGTCGCCGCCTCAGCGGCCGACTCCCCTCAAGGAGGACACCATGAAGAAGATCATCGTGCGCAAGACCGGTTCCATCCGTCTGACCGCGCCGTGCCAGACCCACTACAACCTCTTCGCCTTCTGACCGGTACGCGTCGCGACGTGTGCGCAGCGGGGCCCGCGCCTTGTGTCATCCGGGGCGCGGGCCCCGTCCCGATCCCGTACACCTACCGGGAGGCGTCCCGTGCTCCTCGACCGTCCCCTCTCCTTCCACCGGCTGAGTTTCGTGCCCGACGGCGACGGCGTCCTGGTCGGCCGGCCCGACACCGACGACTTCGCCGTACTGCCGCCCGACGGGGCCGCCGCACTGCGGCGGATGACCGAGGGCGAGAGCCCCGCGCGGGCCGCCGCCTGGTACGCGGAGCACTACGGCGAACAGCTGGACATGGCCGACTTCCTCGACACCCTCGGCGAACTCGGCTTCCTGCGCGGCGCCGACGAGCCCGGCCCGCCGGAAACCGGCCCCGCCGCGCCGGTCCGCTTCCAGCGAACGGCCCGCGTCGTCTTCTCGCGCCCCGCGCTCTGCTGCTACGGCGTGCTCATCGCGGCCTGGCTCGCCGTCATCGCCACCACCCCCGGCCTCGCGCCCCACCCGGGCCAGGTCTTCTACACCGACTCACTGCTCCTGGTCCAACTCGTCGTCGTCTTCGGCCAGTTGCCCTTCGTCGGCCTGCACGAGGCGTGCCACGTGCTGGCCGGGCGCAGGCTCGGCCAGCCCAGCGAACTCGGCATGGGCACCCGGCTCTACATCGTGGTCTTCGAGACCCGGATGAACGGCCTGCTCACCGTCGAGCGCCGCAAGCGGTATCTGCCGTTCCTCGCCGGGATGCTGATCGACCTGGTCGTGGTGAGCGCCCTCGGCCTGACCGCGTTCGCGCTGCGCGGGCCGGACGGCGCCGAACCGGTCGCCGGGCGGCTCCTGCTCGCCGTGGCGTTCCCGATCCTGATCCGCTGCGGCTACCAGCTCTTCCTGTTCCTGGAGACGGACGTCTACTACGTCTTCGCCACCGCGCTCGGCTGCCACGATCTGCACGCGGCCACCCGCGCCCTCGTCCTGAACCGGCTGCGCCGTCTCGCCCGGCGCCCCGGACGCGTCGACCTGACCCAGTGGACCGAGCGGGACCTCGCCGTCGCCCGCTGGTACGCCCCGTTCTTCACCGTCGGGGTGGCGGTGCTCCTCGCCATGGCGCCGCTGGTGTTCGTGCCCCTCTTCGTGCGGACCGTACGGCTGCTCGCGGACGGGATCTCCTCGGCGGGCAGCGGACTGCCGTTCTGGGACAGCCTGGTGTTCGCCGCGCTCAACATCGTGCAGATCGCCTTCTGGGCCTGGCTGACCGTGCGGGTCCACCTCCGTCGTCGTCGAACCGCCCGGGGAGTCACGCCATGACCGCTCGCCACCTCGCCGTCACCGGCGCCCGCGCCGCCGACCGCCGGGCCGCGCTCGACGCCGGGGGCCCCTACGAGTTCACCACCACCTGCCACCAGTGGCTGCGCGGCCCCTGCACCGCCCTCACCGCGCTCCTCCACCACTATGTGCCCGAGGCCTGGGAGGCCGGCCCCGGCCTGGTCGACGAGCACCGGGCCACCCTGCTCTACCTCGTCCCCGACCTGTCCGAACGCATCGGGCCGCCCCCGCCCTCGCTGGTGAACGACACCCCGCACGAGGAGCGCACCCGGTACTTCGCCGAGCGCATGATCCGCGCGACCAGCCACGGCGTCGTCGACTTCCTGCTCGCCCACGCCCGCCGGCGCCCCGGCCCCCCGCCCGCCCTCGCCTTCGACGACGTACACGCGGCCTCCGGCACCGAGCAGGAGTTCCTCGCCCTGCTCCTGCGGCGCGCCGACCCCCGGGTGCTGAGGGTCGCGGTGGCGGTGGGGGAGGGGCCGCTGATCCCCGAACTGGCCTGCGCCATCGGGGAGTTCACGGACTCCGTCGCGGCCCCCGCGACGGCCCGTCCCGCGCCCGCGCCCGACGCCCGCGCCTACGTCCGGTCGGACTGCACCAGCGACGACGTCGAGGCGTACGCCGCCTACCGCGCGCTGACCGAGGAGGCGCGGGCCGCGCTGCACGACGAGCGCGCCGCCGAGCTGGAGGCACGGCCCGACCGGGGGCTGCTGATCGGCGCCATCCCCAACCACCGTGAGCGAGGCGCCGATCCGCACGGCGCGGGCCGCCGGGCGCTGCGCACCGCACTCGAACTGTGCGTGGCGATCGGCTACTCGGAGGCCACCGTCGACCTCGGCACGCGCGGCCGCGCCCTGTGCGACCCGGACGCCGACGCCGAGGACTACTGCCACTTCACCGCCAAGGCCGCCAGCGCCCTGGTCCCGCTCGGCCGTTACGAGGAGTGCGTGAGCCTCTACCGGGAGCTGCGCCGCCGCTACCCGACACCCCGGGTGCAGATGTCGACCAGCTACGCGCTCGCCGTGCTGCACACCCGCTTCCTGGAGCCGAGGGACCACGACCTGGCCCTGGAACACATGAACAACGCGCGGGCGCTGGCCGCCCTGGAGCCCGACCCGGTGCTCGGCGCCTACTACCAGGTGTTCCAGGACAACGGCCTCGCCCTGGTCGCGATGCACCGCGGCGACCTGGAGCTCTCCCACGACCTCACCACGCGCGGCATCGAGCGCCTGGAGCGCGAACTGCCGCCCGACCGCTACGTGGTGCACCGCTCCCAGCTCCTGCACAACCGGGCCCGGGTGCGCTTCGCGCTCGGCCGGCTCGACGAGGCGTACGCCGACTTCACCGAACTCATCGCCCGGGACCCCCACTACGTCGAGTACCACGTGGACCGCGCCAACGTCTGCCGCCGGCAAGGGGATCTGGCGGGCGCGCTCGCCGGGTACGACCGGGCCGTCCAGGTCTCGGTGCCCATGCCCGAGCTCTTCCACAACCGGGGCGACGTACGGGCCGAGGCGGGGGACGTCGAAGGGGCGCTCGCCGACTTCGCCCGCGCCCTCGACCTGGAGCCGGGCGAGCCGGCGCCCCGGCTCGCCCGGGTGGCCCTCCTGATCGAGGCCGACCGGCCGCGCGAGGCGCTCGCCGACGTACGGGCGGGCCTCGGTCTGCTCGGCGAGGACGCCCGGCTGCTGTGCCTCGCGGGGCTCGCCGAACAGGCCCTGGGGCGGCCGGAGCCGGCCCGGGCGTGCTACGACCGGGCGCTGGCCGCCGATCCTTCGAGCGTCCCGGCGCTGACGGACCGCGCCGTGCTCACCTTCGAACAGGGCGACCCGCGCGGCGCGGTGGCCGATCTGACGGCGGCCCTCGCGCTCGGCGGCGAACACCCCGACGTGCTCTACAACCGGGGCTTCGCCCTGGCGGCCGCGGGCGAGGCCGGGCAGGCGCTCGCCGACTTCACCCGGGCGCTCGCCCTGCCCGGCGCGGACCTGGCGGGGCTGCTCTGCCGCCGGGCGGAGTGTCTGGCCGGGCTCGGCGAGAGCCGCCGGGCGGCCGACGACCTGCACGACCTGCTCCGGCTGCACGGCGCGGGCCTGCTGCCGGACGCCGAACCGGCCGAGGCGCTCGGCCTGTTGAAGGGGCTCGACACGGCGGGCGTGGGAGGTGGCCGCGATGGCGGTGGACGCTGACACCTTCCGGGCGGCCATGGCCCGGGTGGCGGGCCCGGTCGCGGTGGTCACCGTGCGGGACGCCCACGGGGTGCCGCACGGCATGACGGTGAGCTCGCTCTGCTCGCTCTCCCTGGAGCCGCCGCTCGTCCTGTTCTGCGTGGCGGACGGCGCCTCCTGCCACCGGGTGCTCCGCACGGCGCGCCGGTGGTGCGTGAGCGTGCTCGCGGCCGGACAGGAGGACATCGCGCGGCGGTTCGCCGCCCGGGGCGAGGACCGCTTCGCCGGACCGGGGCTCGACGTCCTCGGCGGTCTTCCGGCGGTGCGGGGCTCGCTCGTCCGGCTCCTGTGCGCATACGAACACGTCCTCGCGGCCGGCGACCACAGCATGGTGATCGGCCGGGTCGTCGAGGCCCAACTCCCGTTGGCGGACAGCCCGTTGCTGTACCACGCGCGCGGCTACCGGAGCCTGGCCCCGGCGGCCGCGCACCCGGCACTCAGCGCGCCCCGCGGCGCACGGCTGCCCACAGGATGACCACGGCGAGCGTGGCCGGAACGCCCAGCATGAAGCCGAGCACCGCCGCCGCGCCGTCACCGGCCGGTACCGGCCCGGCCCGGCGGGGCTCGGGCGGCGGCCCGGGGGTGTGGGCGAGCAGCGCCGTCGCCCGCTCGGCGAGCGCCTCGCGGCGCAGCCGGGCGAGCGTGCCGCCGGGGATTTCGAGGGCCGCCTCAAGGGCCCCGTCCAGGTCCGGCGGCGGCAGCCGTCGGCCCTGCTCGTAGTCGGAGATCGGACTGTGCGCGGACAGGCCGACCCGGCGGGCCAGGACGCGCATCGACTGCCCCGTCTCGATCCGTCTGCGGCGCAGCAGGCGGGCCAGCTCGCCCGCCGCCCCGCTCACGGGCCCGGACGCGGCCGTCATGCGCCGCCCCTGCCCGGCCGGTGGCCGGCGCCCCACACCTCGGGCGCCACCACCCACACCACCACGGCCGCCAGAACATGGAAGTTCCAGCGTCGTGAACTGCTTCCCCCGCTCATCGCTTTCCCCCTCGCGTCGCGGCATTGTGTGCCGATGGAAGACTGGCCCCACGGGCCCGGCGCTGTCATGCGCGGTTCCGCTGAGCGGAACGGCCGGACCGCAGCCCGCCGCTGATGGCGCACCCCGCCTGCCGGACCGCCTCCGAGAACCGCTCCAGCGGGCCGGCCGGGTCGACGAGCGCGCACACCGCCGCCACCGGACGCCCCCGCGCGCCGAGGACCGGCGCGGCCACGCAGCTCACCCCTTCGATCAGCTCCTGCCGGTCGAAGGCGATGCCCCGCTCCTGGATCGACGCCGCCTCCCACCGCCAGCCCGAGGGCAGCGGCCCGAGAAGGGGGCTCGGCCGGGCCTCGGCGACGAGCAGCTTGCCCGCGGCCGTCGCCCACGGAAAGACCGAGCCGGCCCGCACCGGCATCCGCTCGTCGAGTGCGCCGGGGGCGGCCTGCGCGATCAGGGTCCGGCCCTCCCACAGCACCGCGAGCGTCACCGTCGCACCGGTCGTCGTCGCGAGCCGGCGCAGCGGGGCCCGCGCCGCGGCCCCGAGCCGGGGGTGGGGCTGCCAGGCCTGGCCGAACCGGAAGAGGCGCGGCCCCATCCGGTACTGGCCCCGCGTCCGCTCCACCGCGCCGAGTTCCATCAGTTGCTGGAGCAGGCGGTGGGCCGTGGCCTTCGGCAGCCCGCTCTCCACGGCGAGCCGGGTCACCCCGGCCTGTCCGAGTCGTTCGATCGCGGCCAGCAGGGCGAAGGCACCTTCCAGCACGCTGCGCGCCCCCGGCCGTCCTGCGTCCCTCATGCGTTTCCCCCCGGCGGTCAGTGTCCCGCAGGGGCGCCGCCGCGGAACCCCCCGCGACCGGGCGCCCGGAAGGACGGAGACGCCTTTCGTACGCCACGGTGGACCGGGTGCGTGCCCCGGCTCAGTCGGCCGCAACTGCCCCTCTGGACGCCGGAGTTGGAGTCAGGGGGTCGAGCGTACGAGGGTGAACACCGCCCCCTCCGGGTCGGTGACCGTCGCCGTGCGTCCGCTCGCCCCCTCGCGGGGCTGCTGGAGCACCTGCCCGCCGAGCTCGGCGACCCGTCCGGCCGACTCGTCGACGTCGGCGACCTCGAAGTGGGTCATCCAGTGCGCGCCCTTGTCGCGCGGCAGCGCGTTGCCCACGCCGTGCAGCGAGGCGACGGGGTGGCCGTCCAGATGCAGCGTCACATAGTCGAAGTCGGCCGAGACGACCGGCTCCAGGTCGTAGCCGAACACCGCCTGGTAGAACTTGCCGACCGACGCGGTCTCGCGCGTCACCAGCTCGTTCCAGGCGGGGGTGCCGGGCGCGCCCGCGACGGCGGCCCCGATGTGCTCACCGCCCTGCCAGATCCCGAACACCGCCCCCACCGGGTCCGAGGCGATCGCCATCCGGCCGGCCTCGCCCGCGTCCAGCGGGCCGACTCCGACGGTGCCGCCGCAGTGCCGGATGGTCTCGGCCGTCGCGTCCGCGTCGTCGGCCGCCAGATAGGTGGTCCAGGCGATCGGCAGATGCCGGTCGGGCGGCAGCTGGCCGATTCCGGCCACCTCCTCGCCGTCGAGCAGCGCTCGCACATAGGGGCCGAGCTGCTGCGGGCCGGGCCGGAACTCCCAGCCGAACAGTGCCCCGTAGAACTCCTGGGTCGCGGCCAGACCGTGCACCATGAGACTCACCCAGCAGGGCGTGCCAGGTGTGCGCCGGGTCTCCGACTGGGTCATCGTCACTCTCTCCTAGGCCGTCGCCGTACTGCTGCTCTCGGATGCGGTCCAGGGAACCTGCGCACCCGGGCCGATGCTTCCACCACCTTCGCCGCAGAGCGCCCCGGCCGCGCCGCTTTTGGCGCGTTCCCGCAGGAGGTTGCCCGCTTTGGTACTTCTCATCCTTTTCCTGCGCGTTACCTTGCCGGTGGACTCTGCGCGAGGATGACCCCATGAATGCCATCATCACCGCACCCGAACTCGCGGCCGAGACGGCCGGGCCGCGGCCGCCGGTCCTGCTCGACATCCGCTGGCAGTTGAGCCTGGCGAAGGCGGCCGGCGCACCCGCGTTCGACGGCCGCGCCGAGTACGAGGCCGGGCACCTGCCCGGTGCCGTGTTCGTCGACCTGGACGCGGAACTGGCCGGACCGCCCGGATCCGGCGGCCGCCACCCGCTTCCGGACGTGGCCGAATTCGGCCGGGTGATGCGCCGGGCGGGCGTGACGGCCGGGACCCCCGTCGTCGTGTACGACGGCGGCCAGGGCTGGGCGGCGGCCCGCGCGTGGTGGCTGCTGCGTTGGACGGGCCACCGTGACGTCCGCGTCCTCGACGGCGGCCTGGCCGCCTGGACGGGCGAGCTGAGCACCGAGATCCCGGCGCCCGCCGAGGGCGACTTCCGCCCCGAGCCGGGCGCGGTCGAGCTCCTCGACGCGGACGCGGCGGCGGACCTGGCCCGCACCGGAGTGCTCCTCGACGCCCGCGCGGGGGAGCGCTACCGAGGGGACGTGGAGCCGATCGACCGGGTCGGCGGGCACATCCCGGGCGCCCTCTCGGCGCCGACCACCGAGAACGTGGGCCCGGACGGCCGGCTGCTGCCCGCCGACGAACTGGCCGCCCGTTTCAAGGCGCTTGGCGCCTCGGGCGGGAGGGTCGGCGTGTATTGCGGCTCCGGTGTCTCCGGCGCCCACGAGGTGCTGGCCCTTGCCGTCGCGGGCATCCCGGCCGCGCTGTACGCCGGTTCGTGGTCCGAGTGGTCCTCGGACGAGTCCCGCCCGGTCGCGACGGGCCCCGACCCGCGGTAGCGCACAAGGCAGCGGGCCCGTACGCGTCCTGCGTACGGGCCCGGCGTCTGTCCTGCGAACGGTCAGTCCTGCTTCTTGCGCCGCGTGCCGAACACGATCTCGTCCCAGCTCGGCACCGCGGCCCGCCGCCCCGGCCGCACCCCGTCGGCCTCGGCCTGGCGGTCGGTGGTGCCGGTGAGCCGGTCGCGGTGGCCGGCCACGGTACGGGGCATCAGGACGTCGGCGTACGCCGAGCCCGCTCCCGCCGAAGCGGCCGGTGCGGGCGGTTCCTCGATACCGGGCTCGACGGCGGCCGGCTCGAGCTCGGGCGGCTCGGGCGGCGCCGAGGGGCGCTCGGGCACGACCATGTCGCCCCGGAAGCTCGGCACGGCTTCGAGCAGGCTGGTCAGCGAGTCGCTCTCGTCCACCGCAGGCTCGGGCGGCGGCGGCGCCGGACGCTCCAACTGCCGGTCCAGGGCGCGGTCGAGCGGCCGGTCCCGGGGCAGCCGGGCGATCCGCGGCACGAACGGGAAGCTCGGCTCGGGAACCGTGGTGATGGTGTCGTCGGACTCGCCGATCAGCGAGCGGGCCTCGTCGTCGACGGCCTGGACGAGCCGGCGCGGCGGGTCGTAGGTCCAGCTCGCGGAGTGCGGCTCGCCCGCGACCAGGTACACCAGCAGGACTTCCCAGGTGCCGTCGTCGCGGCGCCAGGAGTCCCATCCCACGCTGTCCTTGTCGGCGCCGCGCAGCAGCAGCCGCTCCTGGACCGCCTCGCCGAGCTGGGGGCCGGTGTTCTCGCCCGGACGCCGCACCGGAGTCTTCCGCGCCCGCTCCGCCATGAAGGCGCGCTCCGCGAGCACGGGGCCTTCGAAGCGTCGTACGCGGTCGACCGGGATCCCGGCGAGCTGGGCGACCTCCTCGGCGGAGGCGCCGGCTCGTATGCGCGCCTGGATGTCGCGCGGGCGGAGGTGGCTCTCCACCTCGATCTCGATCTGTCCGAGGCGGGCTCGGTCGTTGCGCACAGCGGCCCGGAGCCGCTCGTCGATCGGAAGCGTGTACTCCGTGCTGTCCGCAGCCTTGAGCACCAGTCGTGTGCCGTCGTTGGAGACGGCCACGACACGCAGTTCGGGCATGGGGACCTCCCGGGTGGTGCCTGCCGACGTCACGTGCGTCGCTGCTTCCGCTAGTCGAGTGTGGCCTGCCCGGGTGCAGCCTGCCACAACATTGCCGAGTTGCCCGGCGTGTCGGGCATGGGCCCTGGAACGCCGTTATGGCACGGTTACCTATTCGCAACGCAGAGTGACCGGGGTGGTCACTCTGTGCAGCAGGCCCCCGTGCGGTGCCGCGGCGCCGCCGGTTCGAGTGCCGCGTTCGGCCCCCTCCCGTAGTCCCGGATACCCGTGTGGGACCCGGGGCCCAGGGCTCGCCACAGTACTCCATTCGGGCCACCTGGGTGGACCGGCACGCCGCCGAAGTTCTCGTGGCGTACGGGAGTTGAGCCTGCCCCGGCGCGGCCGTCCCAGGCCCCCACGTGTCCTGCTTCACACAATCCCCGGAACCGGAACTATTCCTTTCGCTCAAATGTCCTTTCTCTGTGCAAGACGGACCAGAAGGGCGAACAAGGGCTGGGCATGACTGACAAGGCGGACACCGGGACGGAAGAGAAGAAGCGCATCGATCTGAGCGTGCCCCAAGTGGCCGGCAGCGCGCTCGCGGCGGTCGCCGCGGCGGTGCTCGCCTCCACTCTGGGCGTGTACGGGACGTTCATCGGCGCCGGTGTCGTGAGCGTGGTCGCCACCTGCGGGGGCACCGTCTTCCAGTACTTCTTCAAACGCACCGGCGAGCAGCTCCGCGAGGTGACGGTCCAGGCCAAGGTCGGCGCGCGCCAGGTGCCGGTGCTCTCCCCCTACAAGCGGGACGGCGGCGGGCCGGGGCCGGGGCCGGCGGCCGACGCCGAGCGCACCCAGTTGCTCGGGCAGGTCGACGCGGACCGCACGCGGATGCTGCCGCGGGCGGACGCCGAGCGCACCCAGCTGCTCGGCCGGCTCGACCCCGACCGGACGCGGATGCCGGGGCCCGTCGACGCGGACCGCACGCAGATGCTGCCGCGGGCCGACGCCGACCGGACCCAGTTGCTCAAGTCGGCCGACGGGGGGTCGCTGCCGCCCGGCGCGGAGCCCGCCAAGGAGTTCAACGAGGCGACCGTGCACGGCTCCCGGCTGCGCGGCTGGAAGCGTCCGCTGCTCGCGGCGGCCGTCGTCTTCGGGGTGTCGATGGGCGGCATCACCGCGTACGAACTGATCTCCGGCGGCGAGGTCGGCGGCAACGGCGGCGGGACCACCCTGACGTCCGTGTTCACCGGAGGCTCCAAGAAGCAGGAGCCGCAGGCGCCCTCGGACCCGGGTGACTGGGGCGACAAGTCGCCCGGCACCGGCACCGGCGGTTCGCCGGCTCCGAGCGGGAGCCACGAGAAGGGGACGACCGGGGGAGACCCGGGCACGAGCGACCCGTCGTCCTCGCCGTCCCCGTCCAAGTCCGGCGGACCGGGATCCGGTTCCGACTCGGGGACCGGCACCGGCTCGGGCGGCACCACCCCGACCCCGACGCCCACGCCGTCCGGCTCCCAGAGCTCCGGCCCCGGCAAGGGCACCTCCGACCCGGGCACCCCGGACCCGAAGTCCGGGGCGAGCACCGCCCCGTAACGTGCCGGATCAGTCGCCGAGCACCCGCCGCAGATACGCGTTGGCGAACCGGCGCTCCGGGTCGAGCCGGTCGCGCAGCGCGGTGAACTCGGCGAAGCGCGGGTAGACCTCCGCGAAGTAGGCCGCGTCACGCGTGTGGATCTTGCCCCAGTGCGGGCGCCCCGCGTGCGCGGTCATGATCCGCTCGACGGCGGTGAAGTACGCCTGGTAGGGCGTGCCCCGGTACATGTGCACGGCGATGTACGCGGTCTCACGGCCGGAGGCGGTGGAGAGCGCGATGTCGTCGGCGGGCGCGGTACGGACCTCCACCGGGAAGCTCACCCGCAGCGGCGAGCGCTCCACCAGGGCCTTCACCTCGCGCAGCGCCCCGACCACCGCCTCGCGCGGCAGGGCGTACTCCATCTCCACGAAGCGGACCCGGCGGGGGCTGGTGAAGACCTTGTACGGGATGTCGGTGTAGGTGCGGGCGGAGAGCGCGCGGCTGGAGACCTTGGCGACGGCCGGGATGGTGGCGGGTACCGCCCGGCCCAGCGAACACACCACCTGGAACAGCCCGTTGGACATGAACTCGTCGTCGATCCAGCCCCTGAGCCTCCCCGGCGGCGCGGCCGGGCCGGCGCTGCGGTTGTTGCGCTTGGTGTTGCAGTTGCCGGTGTGCGGGAACCAGTAGAACTCGAAGTGCTCGTTCTCCGTGAAGAGTTCGTCGAAGTCGGCGGCGACCCTCTCGAAGGCCATCGGCTCCTCGCGGGCCGTGAGCAGGAAGACCGGCTCCACGGCGAAGGTGATCGCGGTGACGACGCCGAGCGCGCCGAGCCCGATCCGGGCCGCCGCGAAGACCTCGGCGTTCTCCTTCTCGGAGCAGGTGAGCAGCGAGCCGTCGGCCGTGACCAGCTCAAGTGCCTTGATCTGGGCGGCGATCGAGGCCGAGTCGCGGCCGGTGCCGTGCGTGCCGGTGCTGGTGGCGCCCGCCACCGTCTGCTCCATGATGTCGCCCATGTTCGTGAGCGAGAGGCCCTCCCGGGCCAGCACCGCGTTCAGCCGCTTCAGCGGGGTGCCCGCCTCCACCGTGACGGTCATCGCGGCGCGGTCGATCTCGCGGATGCCGGTCAGCAGGTCGGGACGTATGAGCACGCCGTCGGTGGCGGCGGCCGCCGTGAAGGAGTGGCCGGTGCCGACCGCCTTCACCGTCAGGCCCTGCTCGGCGGCGCGGCGCACCGCCTGCGCCAGTTCGGCCGCGGAGGCCGGGGACACTTCCCTTGTCGGTCGCGCGGTGACGTTCCCCGCCCAGTTACGCCAGGTGCTGCCGTTCGCTCCGCTCATCTGCTTCGAGCCCCTCCCGATGCGTCACCGGCCTGCGAAGCCGGCGGTACCCCGAGAACGCCACCGCCGCCGCGAGCGTTCCCGACACGCCGGCCACCAGGTACCCCGCCTGCGCGCCCGCCGCGTCCACCACCCAACCGGCGGCGGAGGAGCCGAGCGCCACACCGACCGCGAGCCCGGTACTGGTCCAGGTCATGCCCTCGGTGAGCTTGCTGCGCGGTACGTGCTGCTCGACGAGGGCCATCGTCGTCACCATCGTCGGTGCGATGAAGAGGCCCGCGACAAAGAGCGCCACGGCGAGGAACGGCAGGTTCCCGGCCAGTTGGAGCGGGATCATACTCACCGCCATCGCGCAGACACCGGCCAGCCACCTGGTGGACGCCGCGCCCTTGAGCCGCAGCAGCCCGAACACCGCTCCCGCGAGGCAGGAGCCGAGCGCGTACACGGCCAGGACGAGGCTGGCCAGCGCCTTGTGGCCGCGCTCGTCGGCGAAGGCGACGGTCACCACGTCGACCGAACCGAAGATCGCGCCGGTGGCGACGAAGGTGGCGACCAGGACCTGGAGCCCGCGCGAGCTCAGGGCGGACCGGCCGCTGTGGTGCTCGTGCGGATGCGGTACGGGTTCGGTGCCGCGCTGGGCGGTCAGCCAGAAGACGCCGACGACCAGGAAACAGGCGGCGATCAGGGGGCCCGCCTCGGCGAACCAGGCGGTGGAGAGGCCGATGGACAGGATCGGCCCCAGGATGAAGCACAGCTCGTCGACGATCGACTCCCACGAGTACGCCGTGTGGAGGTTCTGCCGGTCGCCGCGGTAGATCGCGGCCCAGCGGGCCCGGACCATCGAGCCGACGCTCGGCACACAGCCCGCGCCCGCCGCGAAGACGAAGAGCGTCCAGTCCGGCGCGCTCTGCTGGGCGCAGACGAGGAGCCCGGTGACGGCCGCGACGGCGACCAGGGTCGCCGGGCGCAGCACCCGGCGCTGGCCGTGCCGGTCGACGAGCCGGGATATCTGGGGGCCGATCACGGCGGCCGACATGGCGAGGGTCGCCGAGAGCGCCCCGGCCAGTCCGTAGCGGCCGGTGAGCTGGGAGATCATCGTCACGATGCCGATGCCCATCATCGACAGCGGCATCCGGCCGAGCAGGCCGGCGGCGGAGAACCCCTTGGTGCCGGGGGCGGCGAAGATCGCGCGATAGGGACTGGGCAACGGGGGCTCCGGGATCCGGCGTGACGCGTGTAATTAATGCCTAAAGCTTACGACGCTGAAGTAGTCCGGCGCACCGCCTTTTCCGGCTCGACTTCGCCTCGTCGCGCGACCCCCGCCGAGCCGCGCGGACGCGGCGCGGGTCGGGTTCCCGTGGCTCGGTTCCGCGCCTGTCACCGGCGGATGGCAGGATCGGGTCATGTCCGAACTGCGTGATCCAGCTCCCGGAGCGGCCGCGGCCGCCGCCCCGTACGACGCCCTGCTGCTGCTCTCCTTCGGCGGTCCCGAAGGCCCCGACGACGTGGTCCCGTTCCTGGAGAACGTGACGCGCGGCCGGGGCATCCCCAAGGAGCGGCTCAAGGAGGTGGGGCAGCACTACTTCCTGTTCGGCGGCGTGAGCCCCATCAACGAGCAGAACCGCGCCCTGCTCGACGCGCTGCGCAAGGACTTCGCCGAGAACAGCCTGGACCTGCCGGTCTACTGGGGCAACCGCAACTGGGCGCCCTATCTGACCGACACCCTGCGCGAGATGGCCGCCGACGGCCGCCGCCGCATCGCGGTCCTCGCCACCAGCGCCTACGCCTCGTACTCGGGCTGCCGGCAGTACCGCGAGAACCTCGCGGAGTCCCTGGCCGCCCTGGAGGCCGAGGGCCTGGACGTGCCGAGGGTCGACAAGCTGCGGCACTACTTCAACCACCCGGGCTTCGTGCGCCCCGTGGTCGACGGCGTCCTCGCCTCGCTCGCCGCGCTGCCCGAGGACGTCCGAGCCGGCGCCCACCTCGCCTTCACCACGCACTCCATCCCGGAGGCCGCGGCCGACACCTCGGGCCCCGTCGAGGAGCACGGCGACGGCGGCGCCTATGTGCGCGAGCACCTGGACGTGGCGCGGGTCGTGGCGGACGCGGTCCAGGCCGAGACCGGCGTCGAGCACCCCTGGCGGCTGGTCTACCAGTCGCGCTCCGGCGCCCCGCACATCCCCTGGCTCGAACCCGACATCTGCGACCACCTGGAGACCCTGCACGGCGAGGGCGCCCCGGCCGTCGTCATGGTCCCCATCGGCTTCGTCTCCGACCACATGGAGGTCCTGTACGACCTCGACACGGAGGCCACCGCCAAGGCCGCCGAGCTCGGCCTGCCCGTCGCCCGCTCCGCGACCGTCGGCGCCGACCCGCGCTTCGCCGCGGCCGTGCGCGAGCTCGTCGTCGAGCGGGCCGCGGCCGAGCGCGGCCGGCCCGTCGAGCGGTGCGCCCTTGGATCACTCGGCCCCTCGCACGACCTCTGCGCGGTCGGCTGCTGCCCCGCCGCCCGCGGCGCCGTCAAGCCCGCGGCCGCCGGAGCCGACAGCCCGTACGCGTAAGGGAGCACCCATGACCGACCCTCTGCACCGCGAACTGCTCGGCCTCGCCCTGGAGGCCGCCCGGCGGGCCGGCGAGCTGCTGCGCGACGGCCGCCCGGCCGACCTCGCCGTGGCCGCCACCAAGTCCAGCCCCATCGACGTGGTGACCGAGATGGACATCGCTGCCGAGAAGCTGATCACGGGCTACCTCGCCGAGCACCGCCCCGACGACGGGTTCCTCGGCGAGGAGGGCGCGTCCAGCGAGGGCACCAGCGGCATCCGCTGGGTCATCGACCCGCTGGACGGAACCGTCAACTACCTGTACGGGCTGCCCACTTGGGCCGTCTCCATCGCCGCCGAGCAGAACGGCGAGCGGGTCGCCGGCGTGGTCGCCGCCCCGATGCGCGGGGAGACCTATCACGCGGTCCTCGGCGGCGGCGCCTTCGAGGGCGGGCGCCCGCTGCGCTGCCGCCCGCCGGCCCCGCTGTCCCAGTCCCTGGTCGGCACGGGCTTCGCCTACGTCCAGTCGGTCCGCGCCCACCAGGCCGAGGTGGCCCAGCGCCTGATCCCGCGGTTCCGCGACATCCGGCGCGGCGGCTCGGCCGCGATCGACCTGTGCGACGTGGCGGCCGGCCGGCTCGACGGGTACTACGAGCGCGGCCTGAACCCGTGGGACCTGGCGGCCGGCGACCTGATCGCCCGCGAGGCCGGCGCCCTGACCGGCGGCCGCCCCGGCGAGGCCCCCTCCCGGGACCTCACCGTCGCCGCCTCCCCGGACCTCTTCGGCCCCCTCCAGGCCCTGCTGGAGGAGTACGGGGCCTGGCACGACTGAGGGGCCCGGGCGCGGCCCCCAGGCAGGACGAAACCCCGGCGCCGTCCCGTGGCGCCGGGGTTTCCTGGTGGGTCGGGGTGGGGTCAGACGGCTGCGGCTACCTCTACGCCGTGCTCGGCGGCCAGACGGTGGAGATCGTCCAGCTCGGCCTGCTCGACGTCGGCGAGGAAGTCGTCGCCGGTCTCACGCGCCCGTGTGAGGTCGGTTTCCGTGGTCCTTATGCGCTGCAGAAGTCCTGCGGTGAAAGCGTCCATGGTGCGCCCCCTCGTCGTGGGTCGGTGGCACGGGATGTGCCGACGGTGGGTCGCGACCACGACGTGAGGATGTGGCATGCCACAGACAGGGCGTGATCGCGGGGTGTGCAGTCGTCCTCCCCAAGCCCACTCTCAAAGAAACCTCAACTGCCGCGCCAATCCTGTTCATTCCCGCGCGGGCGCCCGCTCCTGGCCGAAAACCGCAGGTGGGTGGCGGGCCCCGGTCCGGCACCGTCTTACCGCCGGTTTATGGCCGTAAGGGGCAGGATGGAAGCTCACAGTCACTGGTTCAGTGCACAGATCTGCCCGCGCGCGACGCGGGTCCCTAGGGAAGGAAATGCGCCGTGCGCGTACTCGTCGTCGAGGACGAGCAGCTGCTCGCCGATGCGGTGGCCACCGGACTGCGCCGGGAGGCCATGGCCGTCGACGTCGTGTACGACGGCGCCGCGGCCCTGGAGCGGATCGGTGTGAACGACTACGACGTGGTCGTGCTCGACCGGGACCTCCCGCTCGTCCACGGCGACGACGTCTGCCGCAAGATCGTCGAGCTGGGCATGCCCACCCGTGTCCTGATGCTGACGGCGGCCGGAGACGTCAGCGACCGGGTCGAGGGCCTGGAGATCGGCGCGGACGACTACCTGCCCAAGCCGTTCGCCTTCACCGAGCTGACCGCCCGCGTCCGCGCGCTCGGCCGGCGCACCACCGTCCCCCTGCCGCCCATCCTGGAGCGGGCCGGCATCAAGCTGGACCCCAACCGCCGCGAGGTCTTCCGCGAGGGCCGGGAGATCCAGCTCGCGCCCAAGGAGTTCGCGGTGCTCGAAGTGCTGATGCGCAGCGAGGGCGCCGTGGTCTCGGCCGAGCAGCTCCTGGAGAAGGCCTGGGACGAGAACACCGACCCGTTCACCAACGTCGTCCGGGTCACCGTCATGACCCTGCGCCGCAAGCTCGGCGAGCCCCCGGTGATCGTCACCGTGCCGGGCTCGGGTTACCGGATCTGACGGCGGTGGCCGCCACCCCCGCGCCGCCGACGGCGCCCCCGAAGCCCACCTGGGCCCCGAAGTCGGCCGAACCGCCCTTCCCGTGGCTGCGGCCGACCATCCGGATACGTCTCACGCTGCTCTACGGCGGCATGTTCATGATCGCCGGAATACTGCTTCTGTCGATCATCTATCTGCTGGCGGCGCAGGCCCTGCACACCGGCGGCAGCGCCCCCTTCAAGATCGTGGGCGGCCAGAACATCACGGTCTCCAGCAGCATCTGCCAGCTGCCGAACCAGGGCACGTCGGGGGAGTTCAACGACGCCATCAGCGTCTGCATGGCCCAGCAGCGCCAGCACGCCCTGGACAACCTCCTCAGCCGCTCCCTGCTCGCCCTGGTCGGCCTCAGCGTCATCGCCTTCGCCTTCGGGTACGCGATGGCCGGCCGCGTCCTGTCGCCGCTCGGCAGGATCACCCGTACCGCCCGCCGCGTGGCCGGTACGGACCTGACCCGGCGGATCGAGCTGGACGGCCCCGACGACGAGCTCAAGGAGCTCTCCGACACCTTCGACGAGATGCTGGACCGCCTGGAGCGGGCCTTCACCGCCCAGCAGCGGTTCGTCGCCAACGCCTCGCACGAGCTGCGCACCCCGCTGGCGATCAACCGCACGCTGCTCGAAGTGCACCTGTCCGACCCCGGCGCCCCCGTGGAGCTCCAGCAGCTCGGCAAGACGCTGCTCGCCACCAACGAGCGCAGCGAGCAGCTCGTGGAGGGCCTGCTGCTGCTCGCCCGCAGCGACAACGAGATCATCGACCGCAAGCCGGTCGACCTCGCCGAGGTCGCGTCCCGCGCCATCGACCAGGCGAGGGCGGAGGCCGAGGCCAAGGGCGTCGAGGTGCGCGGCGAGCGCGGCCCCGCCGTCGTGCAGGGCAACGGCGTGCTCCTGGAGCGCATCGCGCTCAACCTGGTGCAGAACGCCGTCCGCTACAACATCGTGGAGGACGGCTGGGTCGAGGTGGTCACCGAGCTCAGGGACGGGCACGCGACGCTGCTCGTCACCAACACGGGGCCGGTGGTCCCGGCCTACGAGATCGACAACATCTTCGAGCCGTTCCGGCGGCTGCGCACCGAGCGCACGGGCAGCGACAAGGGCGTCGGGCTCGGCCTCTCGATCGCCCGGTCGGTCGCGCGGGCCCACGGAGGCCGTATCATCGCGGAGCCCCGCGAAGGCGGCGGCCTCGTGATGCGTGTCACCCTGCCGGTCTGAGACGCTGCTCGAAGCCGTTTTGGCAGTTCGCTTTGCGCGGAATTTTCGGGAACTGTTCCTGTGAGTTTCGTGTGTGATCAGTCACAGGGGCAAACTTCCGGCCACCTACTCTCCGTGATCGCTGAATCCCCTGGAATCCCGGTAAAAGTCCGGGTTTCCAGGGGGTGAGATCACGGGAAGTACACGGGGTGGCACGGGTGAAGTGCGACATTAGGACCGTGTACGGTCCCGATCGCCATCCAAGACGATCACTCTTGAGGAGTGCGGTTGGGTGTCGATTGAGTAACAGACCTTGATGTGAGGCAAAATCTCCGCCTCAGGTCGGGCACAAGTCCGGCCTCTCACGCGTTACGTGCGCTGAGACACCGCAACTACCCAGAGGGGGAGAGCGACATGGCAACGGACTACGACACCCCACGCAAGACCGACGACGACGTCGATTCCGACAGCCTTGAAGAGCTGAAGGCCCGGCGTAACGACAAGTCCACCTCGACCGTCGACGTCGACGACTTCGAGGCCGCCGAGGGCATGGAACTGCCCGGCGCGGACCTGTCCAACGAAGAGCTCGCCGTCCGCGTCCTGCCCAAGCAGGCCGACGAGTTCACCTGCATGAGCTGCTTCCTCGTGCACCACCGCAGCCAGCTGGCCCGGGAGAAGAACGGCCAGCCGATCTGCCGCGACTGCGACTGAGCAGGCAAGCCGTGACAGGCGCGAAACCGCCCCGGAAGCGACCGTTCCGGAGGAAGGGTGCCCCGGGTTCCACCGAGGCCCCACAGGGCGGCACAGGCCCGGCAGAAGGCGTGGAAGCCCCCGCCGAGCCGGACCGTCTCCCTGCGGTGAGCGCGGTCGAGGGTGCACGTGACGCCGAGCGGGGCCACCAGGCCTCGCTCGAAGCAGCGCTCACGGCACCGGAGACGGCAGAGGCGGGGCCCGCGGCCGGGGCCCGACGCCTGGACGCCCTGCGCAAGGGCGCTCTGGAGAAGGGCGTTCCCGCCCTGAAGAAGAGCGTTCCGGTGCTCAAGAAGGGCGTACGCAAGAGCGGCGAGGGCCTGAAGGCCTCGCTCGGCCACCTTGCCGACCGCGTCATCGACGTCGCCCCCCGCATTCCCGTGCGGGATCTGGCGACGTTGCGCACGCAGTTCCCCGGCCTCGGCCCGGAGGAGATCGCCGACAAGCTGATCGCGGGCGCCGCCAACGGCACCTCCACGGTCGGCGCGGGAGTCGGCGCGGCCGCGATGATGCCCGTCCCGCCCGCGATGCCCGCCGAGCTGGCCGCGGAGATCACCGGCGTCGCCGCCATCGAGCTGAAGCTCATCGCCGAGCTGCACGAGGTCTACGGAATGCGGCCGCCCGGCAACCTCAAAGAGCGTTCCATGGCGTATCTGACGTCCTGGACCGAGGAGCGCGGCATCGACGTCACCAAGCCGACGACGCTGAACTTCGCGCTCGGCGGCCAGATGAAGCGCGAACTGCGCCAGCAGATCATGAAGCGCCTGGTCCGCAACCTGCCGAACCTGACACCGTTCATGGTCGGCGCGGCGGTCGGCGCCGTGATGAACCGCCGCGACACCAAGAAGCTCGCCGGGCACATCAGGAAGGACCTGCGCGAACGCCAGGTGCCCTGGGACGCGCTGCCCGAGCTGCCCGCCCTCGAACAGCCGGAGAACCCGCTGCCGCAGGCGCCGGGCCCCAGGGAACTCGGCCACTGACGGGCCGGGCACACCGCCGACGGGCGCTTGTTCGCCGGCCTCAGGCCGTGCGCACCGCGTTCAGGGCCGCCTTGAGCGCCTCGGGGTCACGGGTCGAGAGGTAGGCGTACGGAGTCGGGTCCGCCGGATCCGTGATCTGCACCTTCACCGCCGTCGGGATGTAGGCCCGCAGCAGCATGAACGCGCGCGGATCGGCCTTGTGCAGCCGCCAGGCCCGCGCCTCGTCGGCGTCCAGGACCTCGGCCTCGCCCAGCGCCCGGACCGGAATCCGGGCCTCGCCCGCGACCAGCGTGTCCGGGAGCACCCGGATCCGCACCGAGCCGTACGAGCTGACCACCACCCACGACACCGCCGTGCCGCCCACGAAGCCGGCCAGCATCGGCAGGGTGCCCACCGGCAGCAGCATCAGGGCGCACGCGAAGCCGACCAGCAGGGAGATGAACCACCAGGAGCGGGGCGCGGTGAGGCGTTCTGCGTACTGCGGGGCGTTGGGCTGCATGGAAGCTAGCTTGGCACGGCGCGACCTGCCGCTTGACCGCGGGTAAGGTCTGCGCCTGTGACTGCTACATCTGCGTCCCTGACACCCCCGGCCGACGCCATAGCGCCGGTGCGGCACCCCGAGGCGCCCGCATCCGGCGAGCTGCTCGGTGCGCACTACGGGCACTGCTTCGGCTGCGGCGACGGACAGCCCCATGGACTGCACCTCGCCGCCCGTGCCGGAGAAGGCGTGACCGTCACCGCCGAGTTCACCGTGCGGGAGGCCCACCAGGGCGCCCCGGGCCTCGCCCACGGCGGGGTCCTCGCCACCGCGCTCGACGAGACGCTCGGCTCGCTGAACTGGCTGCTGCGGGTGATCGCGGTGACCGGCCGCCTGGAGACGGACTTCGTCCGCCCGGTCCCGGTCGGCACGGTGCTGTACCTGGAGGCCGAGGTCACCGCGGTCGCCGGACGCAAGATCTACTCCCGGGCCACCGGCCGCACCGGCGGTCCCGAGGGACCCGTGGCGGTCCGTGCCCAGGCCCTCTTCATCGAGGTGAAGGTGGACCACTTCATCGACAACGGACGTCCGGCCGAGATCCAGGCCGCCATGTCCGACCCCGACCAGGTCAGGCGCGCCCGCGCCTTCGAGGTGAACCCGTGACGCGTGAACCCGTAGATGTCCTCATCCGCCGAGTCGACCCGGAGGTGCCGATCCCGGCGTACGGGCACCCGGGCGACGCCGGAGCCGATCTCGTGACCACCGAGGCCGCCGAGCTCGCGCCGGGCGAGCGGGCGGTCCTGGCGACCGGCGTCTCCATCGCGCTGCCCGACGGCTACGCGGCCTTCGTGCACCCCCGTTCCGGGCTCGCCGCCCGCTGCGGTGTCGCCCTGGTGAATGCCCCGGGGACGGTGGATGCCGGGTACCGTGGAGAGATCAAGGTGATCGTGGTCAACCTCGACCCGCGCGAGAGCGTGCGGTTCGAGCGTTTCGACCGCATTGCCCAACTGGTCGTCCAGCAGGTCGAGAAGGTGCGCTTCCACGAGGTGGCGGAGCTTCCCGGCTCGGCGCGGGCCGAGGGGGGCTTCGGGTCCACCGGCGGTCATGCCGCCGTGGACGGTTCGGCCGCCACTGGCGGCACTACGGGTGGGAATCGATACGCTTCGGTCGTATCCGACCGGGAAGGACAGTGACGTGTTCGGACGTCGCAAGAAGAGCGGTACCGCCGAGGACTCGGCGGGCGAGGCCGAGCAGGTTGTCGAGGGCACCGAGGCCGACGAAGCAGCGGCCGGAGCCGGTGACGAGGCCCAGGTGCGCAGGGTGAACCTGCCGCCGGCACCCCGTCCCGACGGACCCTGGGACGTCTCCGAGGTGACCGAGCCCGGCGAGGGCCGGGTGGACCTCGGCGGACTCTTCGTCCCCGGGGTCGAGGGCATGGAGCTGCGGGTCGAGGTCGCGGGCGACGCGATCGTGGCGGCCACGGTCGTCCTGAACGACAGCGCGGTCCAGCTGCAGGCCTTCGCGGCACCGAAGAAGGAAGGCATCTGGGGCGAGGTCCGCGAGGAGATCGCCTCCGGCATCACCCAGCAGGGCGGCATCATCGACGAGGTCGAGGGCCCGCTGGGCTGGGAGCTGCGCGCGCAGGTCCCGGTGCAGCTGCCCGACGGGGCCAACGGGGTCCAGATGGTCCGCTTCGTGGGCGTCGACGGCCCGCGCTGGTTCCTGCGCGGTGTCATCTCCGGCCAGGGCGCGGTGCAGCCGCAGGCCGCCGGGCTGCTCGAGACGATCTTCCGCGACACCGTCGTGGTGCGCGGCGAGGGCCCGATGGCGCCCCGCGACCCGATCGTCCTGAAGCTGCCCAACGACGCGCAGATGGTGCCCGAGGGCGTGCAGCAGGAGGACCAGGAGGGCTCGCGCTTCTCCGGCGGCATGGGCCAGCTCCAGCGCGGTCCCGAGGTCACCGAGATCCGCTGACCCCGCCCCTTCCGTGCCCGACGGGCCGCGCCACCTGACCGGGGCGCGGCCCATCGGCGTATCCGGAGCTTCCGGTTCCGAGCCGCGCCGGCCGTCCGCTGAGCCGCCGCCCGTCCCGGGCGGCCGCCTCCGCGGCCGCCCGCCGTCCTGGACGCCAACCGGGCCTCCCCGCCCGGCACTTGACGGGCGCGGCCGGTGCCGCGTTGCCCCCGCGGCCCCCGTCCGCCCGGGCATCGCGGGCAGATCTCCGGCGATCCATTGCCCGGCCGGGCACAATCCACCCATACTGGCGCCCGGTCGCGCACACGTACGTACGGGGGGACACGCATGACGCAGGGCACCACGGCACAGGGCGGCGGGACGGCCGTCGCGGGGGAGCGGACGGGCGGGCCGATGGTCCGGGTCGAGGACCTGCACCGCTCGTACGGCAGCGGCGCCGCCGCCGTGCACGCGCTGCGCGGGGTCTCCTTCGAGGTGCCGCGCGGCGAGCTCGTCGCCCTCAAGGGGCGCTCCGGCTCCGGCAAGACCACGCTGCTCAATCTGCTCGGCGGGCTCGACCGGCCCGACGCGGGTACGGTCACCGTCGACGGCACCGACATCGTGGGCCTGGCCGAGGAGGGCCTGCTCGAACTGCGCCGCGACCGGATCGGCTTCATCTTCCAGTCCTTCGGCCTCATCCCCATCCTCAGCGCCGCCGAGAACGTGGGCGTTCCGATGCGGCTCAAGAAGGCCGACCCGCGCGAGCGCGAGGAGCGCGTCGCCCTGCTGCTCTCCCTCGTCGGCCTCGGCGACCACGCCAAGCAGCGCCCGGGCGAGCTCTCCGGCGGGCAGCAGCAGCGCGTCGCCATCGCCCGCGCCCTCGCCAACCGGCCCGCGCTGCTCATCGCGGACGAGCCCACCGGCCAGCTCGACGCCGACACCGGGCTCGCGGTGATGGAGCTCCTGCGCGCCGTCGTCCGCAGCGAGGGCGTCACCGTCCTGGTCGCCACCCACGACAGCCAGCTCCTCGGCTTCGCCGACCGCGTCCTGGAACTCAGCGACGGACACCTCGTCGACCACGGGCCCCAGCTGAACAGCGCGTGAGCACGGGGGCGGGCGTCAGAATCGCGTCAATACGCGGCCCCCGCCCCACCCCCACCCCATTTGCCGGAATTGTTGGCCGTAAGGTCGACGCAGCGTACGCAGCCGCCTGCGTACTGAGCTGAATTCTGAAAGACAATGGGGCCATGGCACGCGGCAAGCTTCGGATCTACCTCGGCGCGGCACCGGGCGTCGGCAAGACATACGCCATGCTCTCCGAGGCCCACCGCCGGGTGGAGCGCGGCACGGACTGCGTCGTGGCGTTCGTCGAGCACCACGGCCGGCCCCGCACCGAGGTCATGCTGCACGGCCTGGAGCAGATTCAGCGGCGCGAGATCGAGTACCGCGGCGGCGTCTTCACCGAGATGGACGTCGACGCCGTCCTGGAGCGCGCCCCCGCCGTCGCCCTGGTGGACGAACTGGCCCACACCAACGTCCCCGGCGCCCGCCACACCAAGCGCTGGCAGGACGTCGAGGAGCTGCTCGCCGCCGGCATCGACGTGGTGTCCACCGTCAACATCCAGCACCTGGAGTCCCTCGGCGACGTCGTCGAGTCCATCACCGGGGTGCGCCAGCGCGAGACGGTGCCCGACGAGGTGGTGCGCCGGGCCGACCAGATCGAGCTCGTCGACATGTCGCCCCAGGCGCTGCGCCGCCGCATGGCGCACGGCAACATCTACCAGTCCGACAAGGTCGACGCGGCCCTGTCCAACTACTTCCGGCCCGGCAACCTGACCGCACTGCGCGAACTCGCGCTGCTCTGGGTCGCCGACCGCGTCGACGAATACCTCCAGCAGTACCGCGGCGAGCACGACATCAAGTCGACCTGGCAGGCCCGCGAGCGCATCGTCGTCGGCCTCACCGGCGGCCCCGAGGGCCGCACCCTCATCCGCCGGGCCGCCCGGATGGCCGCCAAGGGCTCCGGCAGCGAGATCCTCGCGGTGTACGTGGCCAGGAGCGACGGGCTCACCTCCGCGTCGCCCAAGGAACTCACCGTCCAGCGCACCCTCGTCGAGGACCTCGGCGGCAGCTTCCACCACGTCATAGGCGACGACATCCCGGCCTCGCTGCTCGCCTTCGCGCGCGGCGTCAACGCCACCCAGATCGTGCTCGGCTCCAGCCGCCGCAAGGCCTGGCAGTACATCCTCGGGCCGGGCGTCGGGCAGACCGTGGCCCGTGACTCCGGGCCCGACCTCGACGTCCACATCGTCACCCACGACGAGGTCGCCAAGGGCCGCGGCCTTCCCGTGGCACGCGGCGCCCGCCTCGGGCGGGCCCGCATCGTGTGGGGCTGGGCGGCCGGAGTGGTCGGCCCCGCCCTGCTGACCGTGCTGCTCACCAACGTCGACGCGGACCTCGGGCTCGCCAACGACATGCTGCTCTTCCTGACCCTGACGGTGGCCGCGGCCCTGCTCGGCGGCCTGGTCCCGGCGCTCGCCTCGGCCGCGTTCGGCTCGTTCCTCCTGAACTACTACTTCACCCCGCCCGTCCACAAGATCACGATCGCGGATCCCAAGAACATCGTCGCCATCGTCATCTTCGTCCTGGTCGCGGTGTCGGTCGCCTCCGTCGTCGACGTCGCCGCCCGCCGCACCCACCAGGCCGCCCGGCTGCGCGCCGAGTCCGAGATCCTCTCCTTCCTGGCCGGCAGCGTCCTGCGCGGCGAGACCAGCCTCGACGCCCTTCTGGAGCGCGTCCGCGAGACCTTCGCCATGGAGTCGGTCGCCCTCCTGGAGCGCGCCGGGGACGTCGAGCCCTGGACGCGGGCGGGCAGCGTGGGACCGCATCCGGTCGCCCGGCCCGAGGACGCGGACGTGGACATGCCGGTCGGCGACCACATGGCGCTCGCCCTGTCGGGGCGCGTGCTGCCCGCCGAGGACCGCCGGGTGCTCGGCGCCTTCGCCGCGCAGGCCGCCGTCGTCCTGGACCGACGGCGCCTGGTGGGCGAGGCCGAGGAGGCGCGCAAGCTCGCCGAGGGCAACCGCATCCGCACCGCCCTGCTCGCCGCCGTCAGCCACGACCTGCGCACCCCGCTCGCCTCCATCAAGGCCGCCGTCACCTCGCTGCGCTCCGACGACGTGGAATGGTCCGAGGAGGACCGCGCCGAGCTCCTCGAAGGAATCGAGGGCGGCGCCGACCGCCTCGACCACCTCGTCGGCAACCTCCTCGACATGTCCCGCCTGCAGACCGGCACCGTCACCCCGCTCATCCGCGAGATCGACCTCGACGAGGTCGTGCCCATGGCGCTCGGCGGCGTCCCCGAGGACAGCGTCGTCCTCGACATCCCCGAGACGCTGCCCATGGTCGAGGTCGACCCGGGCCTCCTGGAGCGGGCCGTCGCCAACATCGTCGAGAACGCCGTCAAGTACAGCCCGCTCGACAGCCCCGTCACCGTCGCCGCCAGCGGACTCGCCGAGCGCGTCGAGATACGGGTCACCGACCGCGGCCCCGGCGTCCCCGACGCCGCCAAGGACCGCATCTTCGCCCCCTTCCAGCGCTACGGCGACGCCCCGCGCGGCGCCGGCGTCGGCCTCGGCCTCGCCGTCGCCCGCGGCTTCGCCGAGGCCATGGGCGGCACGCTCGCGGCGGAGGACACCCCCGGCGGCGGCCTCACCATGGTGCTCACCGTCCGCGCCGCCCCCGGTCCCGGCCGGGCCCCCGCCGGCCTCTCCGCGCAGGTCACCTCATGAACCCCACCGCATCGACAGCCACCGCAGAAGGCAGGTATCCCAGATGACCCGGGTGCTCGTGGTCGAGGACGAGCCGCAGATCGTGCGCGCGCTCGTGATCAACCTCAAGGCGAGGAAGTACGAGGTGGACGCGGCCCCCGACGGCGCGACCGCCCTCCAGCTCGCCGCCGCCCGCCACCCCGACGTGGTCGTGCTCGACCTCGGCCTGCCCGACATGGACGGCGTCGAGGTCATCCGGGGCCTGCGCGGCTGGACCCGGGTCCCCATCCTGGTCCTCTCCGCCCGGCACACCTCCGACGAGAAGGTCGAGGCCCTCGACGCGGGCGCCGACGACTACGTCACCAAGCCCTTCGGCATGGACGAGCTGCTCGCCCGGCTGCGCGCAGCGGTGCGCCGGGCCGAACCGGTCGGCGGCGCGGACGGCGCCGACGACGTGGTGACGGTCGAGACCGAGGGCTTCACCGTCGACCTCGCCGCCAAGAAGGTCAACCGGGACGGCCGCGACGTACGCCTCACGCCCACCGAATGGCACCTGCTCGAAGTCCTGGTGCGCAACACCGGCCGCCTGGTCAGCCAGAAGCAGCTGCTCCAGGAGGTCTGGGGCCCCTCCTACGGCACCGAGACCAACTATCTGCGGGTCTACATGGCCCAGCTGCGCCGCAAACTGGAGCTCGATCCCTCGCACCCGCGCCACTTCATCACCGAGCCGGGCATGGGCTACCGCTTCGAACGCTGATCCCGCGCACCTCCCGGGGCCCGTGCCGCACCGGGGCGAGCCCGTGTCGCACCGGCGCTGTATCCCCGCCCTGTACGTGCTGACCACACGCTTTGATCCGGCGGGGGAGTACCCCGGTACGCTTTCTGTATGAGTGCTGACCTTCGTACCGAGAAGCCCGCGGGACGCTTCCGCCGGATGCTCGACCGGCTGTCCACCTCGCAGGAGGACCTGCACTCCGCGGAACTGCAGGAGGACACGCAGGCCACGGGGTGCACCCGCATCTCCGAGTGCAGCGACCGCCAGATAGTGAAGGTGACTGGTACCTTGCGGACCGTCACCCTGCGTCCACGGGCGGGTGTGCCGGCCCTTGAGGCAGAGCTCTTCGACGGCACCGCCCCGCTGGACGTGGTGTGGCTGGGACGGCGCTCGATCGTGGGCATCGAGCCGGGCCGCAAGCTCATCGCTTCGGGCCGGATCTCCTTGAGCCACGGCCGACGGGTCCTCTTCAACCCCAAATACGAACTCCGACCGCTCGGACAGGAGTAGCCGGTGACGTCCGTCGACAAGCCGACCACCACCCCCACGCCCGCCCCGCCCGCCGACGCGAAGGCGGTGACCGAGGCCGCGCTCTTCGAGGCGTTCGGCGGGGTGCGCGGCATGGTGGAGACGGTCCTTCCGGGACTGCTCTTCGTCACGATCTTCACGATCAACAAGGACCTGCACACCTCGGCGATCGCCGCCCTCGCGGTGTCGCTGCTGCTCGTCGTGGTCCGCCTGGTCCGCAGGGACACCATGAAGCACGCCTTCAGCGGCGTCTTCGGCGTGGCCTTCGGCGTGGTCTTCGCGATGATGACGGGCAACGCCAAGGACTTCTATCTGCCGGGCATGCTCTACACGCTCGGCCTTGCGGTCGCCTACATCGTCACCACGGTGTGCGGGGTGCCGCTGATCGGCCTGATCCTCGGCCCGGTCTTCAAGGAGAACCTGTCCTGGCGCACCCGCAACCCGGGCCGCAAGAAGGCGTACGCGAAGGCCAGTTGGGCCTGGGGGCTCATCCTGCTCGCCAAGTGCGCGATCCTCTTCCCGCTGTACTGGTGGGCCAACACCTCGCAGCTGGGCTGGATCCTGATCGCCCTGAAGATCCCGCCGTTCCTGCTCGCGGTCTGGCTCACCTGGGTCTTCCTCGCGAAGGCCCCGGCGCCGATCGACGTCTTCGCCGAGATGGAGGCGGAGGAAGCGGCCGAGAAGGCCCGCAAGGCCGCCGCGCGCGGCGAAGCCGGAGCGTAACTCCCGTACGCCGCACGGCGAAGGGCCCGCGACCGTCACGGTCGCGGGCCCTTCGTCCTGTGTGTCCCGTCGGCGGGATCAGTCCTCGCGGCGGACCGAGAGGAGGTCCTCCAACTGCTCCTCGCGGGCCTGCGCGGCCACGAACAGAAGCTCGTCGCCCGCCTCCAGGGTCTCCTCCTGGCTCGGCGTCAGCACCCGCGTGCCCCGGATGATGGTGACGAGCGAGGTGTCCTCGGGCCACGCCACATCGCCGACCTGCGTGCCGGCGAGCGCCGACTCCGGCGGCAGCGTCAGCTCGACCAGGTTGGCGTCACCGTGGCTGAAGCGCAGCAGGCGTACGAGATCGCCGACGCTCACCGCCTCCTCGACCAGGGCGGACATCAGACGCGGCGTCGAGACGGCGACGTCCACGCCCCACGACTCGTTGAACAGCCACTCGTTCTTAGGGTTGTTGACCCGGGCCACCACCCGCGGCACCCCGTACTCGGTCTTCGCGAGCAGCGAGACGACCAGGTTCACCTTGTCGTCGCCGGTGGCCGCGATGACCACGTTGCAGCGCTGCAGCGCCGCCTCGTCGAGCGAGGTGATCTCACAGGCGTCCGCGAGCAGCCACTCGGCGAGCGGGACCCGCTCCACCGAGATGGCGGTGGGCGCCTTGTCGACGAGGAGCACCTCGTGCCCGTTCTCCAGGAGCTCGCCCGCGATGGAACGGCCCACCGCGCCGGCCCCGGCAATCGCCACACGCATCAGTTGCCGCCCTCCTCGGGACCCTGGGCGAACGCCGCCTCGACCTTTTCGACCTCGTCGGTACGCATCATGACGTGCACCAGGTCACCCTCCTGCAGGACCGTCTGGGACGTCGGAAGGACCGCTTCGCCCAGCCGGGTGAGGAACGCGACACGTACGCCGGTCTCCTCCTGCAGCTTGCTGATCTTGTGGCCGATCCAGGACGTCGAGGTGTGCACCTCGGCGAGCTGCACGCCACCGCTCGGGTCGCGCCACAGCGGCTCGGCGCCGGACGGCAGCAGCCGCCGCAGCATCTGGTCCGCGGTCCAGCTGACCGTGGCGACCGTCGGGATGCCCAGGCGCTGGTAGACCTCGGCCCGCCGGGGGTCGTAGATCCGCGCCGCCACGTTCTCGATGCCGAACATCTCGCGCGCGACGCGGGCCGCGATGATGTTGGAGTTGTCGCCGCTGGAGACCGCCGCGAACGCGCCGGCCTCCTCGATGCCCGCCTCGCGCAGGGTGTCCTGGTCGAAACCGACACCGGTGACCCGGCGCCCGCCGAAGCCCGAACCCAGCCGACGGAAAGCGGTGGGGTCCTGGTCCACCACCGCGACGGTGTGCCCCTGCTGTTCCAGGGCCTGCGCGAGAGCGGCTCCCACTCGCCCGCAGCCCATGATGACGATGTGCACGTCCCCTTACCCCGCACTCCTGGTCGCCCCGATGACCTGCGCAAACACCCTGCTCACTACTTCCTTCTCGGCTAGCCGGGCAACAGCGTGGCAACCGAAATCCACGTTGCCGCGTGATGAGCTTATGCGGCCCGCCCGGGGATGCACTCACTCAGTGCCCCCTGGCGCATCACCGCCCGGGGGAGGCGGGTGGGCCTTATTCGGACAGAGCGCTTACGATCCTCTGCGTGTCCAAACTGACCGACGTGCCCAAACGGATCCTGATCGGCCGGGCGCTGCGCAGCGACAAGCTGGGAGAAACGCTCCTCCCCAAGCGCATCGCACTTCCCGTCTTTGCCTCCGACCCGCTCTCGTCCGTTGCGTACGCACCCGGAGAAGTACTCCTGGTGCTCTCCGTGGCGGGTGTGTCGGCGTACCACTTCAGCCCCTGGATCGCGCTCGCGGTCGTGGTGCTGATGTTCACCGTGGTCGCCTCCTACCGGCAGAACGTGCACGCCTACCCGAGCGGCGGCGGCGACTACGAGGTCGCCAACACCAACCTCGGGCCGAAGGCCGGACTCACCGTCGCGAGCGCCCTGCTCGTCGACTACGTGCTGACCGTGGCCGTCTCCATCGCCTCGGGCATCGAGAACCTCGGCTCCGCGATCCCGTTCATCGTCGAGCACAAGGTGCTCTGCGCGGTGGCCGTGATCGTCCTGCTCACGCTGCTGAACCTGCGCGGCATGAAGGAGTCGGGCAAGCTCTTCGCGATCCCGACGTACGTCTTCGTCGCCGGCGTCTTCGTCATGATCGCCTGGGGCGCCTTCCGCGGGATCGTGCTCGGGGACACCATGAAGGCACCGACCGCGGACTACACGATCAAGGCCGAGCACCAGGGCCTCGCGGGCTTCGCCATGGTCTTCCTCCTCCTGCGCGCCTTCTCCTCCGGCTGTGCCGCGCTCACCGGAGTCGAGGCGATCAGCAACGGCGTCCCCGCCTTCCGCAAGCCGAAGTCGAAGAACGCCGCCACCACGCTCGCCCTGATGGGCGGCCTCGCCGTCACCATGTTCTGCGGCATCATCGCGCTCGCCATGTCGACCCATGTGCGCATGGCGGAGAAGCCCGGCGAGGACCTGCTGCACAACGGCACCCCGCTCGGCTCCGGCTATGTGCAGAACCCGGTGATCTCGCAGGTCGCCGAGGCCGTCTTCGGCCACGGCAGCTTCCTGTTCATCGTGCTCGCCGCGGCCACCGCCCTCGTCCTGTTCCTCGCGGCGAACACCGCGTACAACGGCTTCCCGCTGCTCGGCTCGATCCTCGCCCAGGACCGCTATCTGCCCCGCCAGCTGCACACCCGCGGCGACCGCCTCGCGTTCTCCAACGGCATCGTGCTGCTCGCCGGCGCCGCGGTGCTGCTCGTCGTCATCTACGGCGCGGACTCGACCCGGCTGATCCAGCTGTACATCGTCGGCGTCTTCGTCTCCTTCACGCTCAGCCAGACCGGCATGGTCCGCCACTGGAACCGCCATCTGGCCACCGAGCGCGACCCCGCCAAGCGCCGCCACATGGTCCGCTCCCGCGCGATCAACGCGTTCGGCGCGTTCTTCACCGGCCTGGTGCTCGTCGTCGTCCTCGCGACGAAGTTCACCCACGGCGCCTGGGTCGCGCTGCTCGGCATGGTGATCTTCTACGGAACGATGACCGCGATCCGCAAGCACTACGACCGGGTCGCCGCCGAGATCGCCGCCCCCGACGAGCCCACCGACGACAGCCTGCGGCCCTCGCGCGTGCACTCGATCGTCCTGGTCTCCAAGGTCCACCGCCCCACCCTGCGCGCCCTCGCCTACGCCAAGCTGATGCGCTCCGACCAGCTGGAGGCGCTGTCCATCTCGGTCGACCCGGTCGAGACGAAGGCCCTCAAGGAGGAGTGGGAGCGGCGCGGCATCAACGTACCGCTGAAGATCCTCGACTCGCCCTACCGCGAGATCACCCGGCCGATCATCGAGTACGTCCGCAGCCTGCGCCGCGAGAGCCCGCGCGACGCGATCAGCGTGTTCATCCCCGAGTACGTCGTCGGCCACTGGTACGAGCACCTGCTGCACAACCAGAGCGCGCTGCGGCTCAAGGGCCGTCTCCTGTTCACCCCCGGCGTCATGGTGACCTCCGTCCCCTACCAGCTGGAGTCCTCCGAGGCCGCTAAGAAGCGGGCCCGCAGGCGTGCGGACTGGAACGCTCCGGGCGCGGTGCGCCGCGGCCCGGTGGCCCGGCCCAAGGAGCCCAGCAACAAGAGCTGAGCGGCCCGGGCGCGCGGGCGCGCCGCGGTGCCGAGCGGCGCGGGCGCCGTGCCCGTGGCGGGCGGCCGGGCGACACCCACGTAGACTGGTGGGCTGTTCGCCGGGCCGCCGCCGTTCTTCCCCTCATCTCTGGAGTCACCCACCCATGCAGCAGAACGCACCCGAGTCGTCGGCACCCGAGCCGACGGCATCCGAGCCGTCGCTGTCGTCGCTGGTCGGTGAGGAGTACGAGGTCGAGGTCGGCCCCGTCGCGCACGGCGGCCACTGCATCGCCCGCACCGCCGAGGGCCGCGTCCTGTTCGTGCGCCACGCCCTGCCCGGCGAGAAGATCGTGGCCCGCGTCACCGAGGGCGAGGAGGACTCGCGCTTCCTGCGTGCGGACGCGGTACGCGTCGTGGAGGCGTCCAAGGACCGCGTCGAGGCCCCCTGCCCCTTCGCGGGCCCCGGCAAGTGCGGCGGCTGCGACTGGCAGCACGCCAAGCCCGGCGCCCAGCGCCGCCTCAAGGGCGAGGTCATCGCCGAGCAGCTCCAGCGGCTCGCCGGCCTCACCCCCGAGCAGGCCGGCTGGGACGGCACCGTCATGCCCGCCGAGGGCGACAAGCTCCCCGCGGGCCAGGTCCCGGCGTGGCGCACCCGCGTCCAGTACGCGATCGACGACGAGGGCCGCGCGGGCCTGCGCAAGCACCGCTCGCACGACGTCGAGGTCATCGACCACTGCATGATCGCCTCCGAGGGCGTCTCGGAACTGGGCGTCGAGAAGCGCGAGTGGCCGTCGCTGGCCTCGGTCGAGGCGATCGCGGCCTCCGGCTCGCACGACCGCCAGGTCGTCCTCACCCCGAAGCCGGGCGGCCGACTGCCCCTGGTGGAACTCGACAAGCCGGTGTCGGTGCTCCGAGTCGAGGAGAAGGACGGCGGAGTGCACCGCGTGCACGGCCGCGCCTTCGTCCGCGAGCGCGCGGACGGCCGCACCTACCGCGTCGGCATGGGCGGCTTCTGGCAGGTCCACCCGCAGGCCCCCGACACCCTGGTGAAGGCCGTGATGCAGGGCCTGATGCCGCGCAAGGGCGAGATGGCGCTCGACCTGTACTGCGGCGTCGGCCTGTTCGCCGGGGCGATCGCGGAGCGGGTGGGCGAGACGGGCGCGGTGCTCGGCATCGAGTCCTCCAAGCGCGCCGTCGAGGACGCCCGCCACAACCTGGCCGACCTGCCCCGCGTCCGCGTGGAACAGGGCAAGGTCGAGCAGGTGCTGCCCCGCACGAAGATCAGCGAAGCCGACCTCATCGTCCTGGACCCGCCCCGCGCCGGCGCCGGCAAGCAGACGGTCAAGCACCTCGCGGCCCTGGGCGCCCGCCGCATCGCCTACGTGGCCTGCGACCCGGCGGCCCTGGCCCGCGACCTGGCGTACTTCGCGGAAGCGGGCTACAAGCCGCGGACGCTGCGGGCGTTCGACCTGTTCCCGATGACGCATCACGTGGAGTGCGTGGCGATTCTGGAGCCGGTGCGCGAGGAGGGCTGATCCGGTCGCCGTGCGGTCGGTTTCCCGTGTGATGCCGGCCTCGGGGCTCAACCTTCCCTCCAGGCAAGGGAATTGACCTACCGTCAGTTCCAGCCTCTACCCGAACTCCCTTGGCCCCGCCCGCGAAAGCGAACTCCCGCAGCGCCCCGCCCAGCCGGACGGCACCGACCCGCCCCGGGACCGTCCGGGGCGGGTCGGCGGGCAGGTGGGGCCTAGGGGGTCAGGGGTGGGTGGTGAGGTAGCCGCCCATGGAGGTGAAGTACTCGGCGGCGGGTAGTTCCCGGCCGTCCTCCGTGCGGACGCGGGTGATGGCCAGGCCGTGGTTGCGGCCCGTGCGGGCGTCGGCGCCGGCGACGATCACCACGCCCTCGCCCTCGCGGTAGAAGATCCGGCCGGGGGTGCCGCCGTAAAGGCCCTCGGAGACGACCGCGGAGAGCACCTCCAGGCGCTTGCCCCGGTGGAAGGCGAAGGCCGCCGGGTAGGGGGCGGACTGGGCGCGGACCAGGCGTTCCAGGACCTCGGCGGGCCAGTCCCAGTTGATCCGGATGTCCTCCTCGGCCCGCTTGTGGAAGAAGCTGGCCTGCGTCCGGTCCTGCTTGGTGAACTCCGTCTGCCCGGAGGCGATCAGGTCGAGCGCGCCGATGGTGACCGGGGCGATGAGGTCGACCGTCTTGTGGAAGAGGTCGGTGGCGGTGTCCCGGGGGCCGACGGCCACCGCCTCCTGGCGCACGATGTCGCCGGCGTCGAGCACCTCGTCCATCATGTGCGCCGTCACGCCGACTTCGGGCTCGCCGTTGATGACGGCCCAGATCAGCGGCGAGAAGCCGGCGTACTTGGGCAGCAGCGAGTCGTGCACGTTCAGGGTGCCGTGCTTCGGCAGCGTGTAGATGCGGGGCGGTATCCAGGTGCGCCAGTTGTTGGCGACGATGATGTCCGGGTCGGCTTCCTTGAGCCGCTGGAACAGCTCCTCGTCGTCGGGGCGGTTGCGGATGACGACCGGAACGCCGTGCTCCTCGGCGAGTTCGGCGACCGAGTCGCTCCAGATCTTCTCGTAGGCGTGCTCGCTCTTGGGGTGCGTCACGACCATCACGACGTCGTGCTCGGAGTCCAGGAGCGCCTTCAGGGTGCGATGGCCCCAGGTCTGATAGCCGAACATGACGACCCGCATCGGGGTTCCTCCTCAGAAGAGCGAAACAATCAAGGTAAGTAAAGCAAGCCTTACCTAACAGTGCAACGAGGCCGATTCTGGGCCGGATTGACCCCGGGGTGCTCCTCCCTGTCCGCTTTGTCTGGTCGACAGTCTCGCCTCAATCAGGTTAGCCTCACCTAAGTTCCGCTCGGCTGCCGGTCACCGGTGCGCCTGGACTCCCCCTTTTCCCCACCCTCGACACGGCGCCCGACAGGCGGCTGTCCCGCACGAATGGGAGTGACATGTCACAGGCTCTTCCTGGCGACGCACCAGTGATCCACGATCTGATCGGCATCGGCTTCGGCCCGTCGAACGTGGCCATGGCGATCGCGCTGAGCGAGCACAACGCGCGCGTCGGGAGGCAGGAGGCGGTCACCGCTCACTTCTTCGAGCAGCAGCCGAGCTTCGGGTGGCACCGCGGCATGCTCATCGACGACGCGACGATGCAAGTGTCCTTCATGAAGGACCTGGTGACGCTGCGGAACCCGACGAGCGAATACAGCTTCCTCTGCTATCTGCAGAGCAAGGGACGCCTGATCGACTTCGTCAACCACAAGAACCTTTTCCCGCTCCGGGTGGAGTTCCACGAGTACTTCGAGTGGGCCGCGGCGAAGGTCGACGACATGGTCTCGTACGGCCACCAGGTCGTCGCCGTCCAACCCGTCGTGCGCGACGGCGTGGTGGAGTACGTCGACGTGACGGCCCGGTCCGGCGACGAGGTCGTCACGCACCGCGCCCGCAACCTCATCGTCGGCACCGGGCTGCGCCCGGTCATGCCGGAGGGCATCGAGCGGACCGACCGCGTCTGGCACAACTCGGACCTCCTGAAGAAGGTTGACGCCCTGGAGGGCACCGAGCCCACCCGCTTCGTCGTCGTCGGCGCCGGCCAGAGCGCGGCGGAGAACGTCGCTTACCTGCACCGCCGCTTCCCCGACGCCGAGGTCTGCGCGGTCTTCTCGCGCTACGGCTACAGCCCGGCGGACGACAGCAGCTTCGCCAACCGCATCTTCGACCCGCAGGCGGTCGACGAGTACTTCACGGCGCCGGAGGACGTCAAGCGCCGGCTGATGGGCTACCACGGCAACACCAACTACTCCGTGGTGGACATCGACCTCATCGACGACCTGTACCGGCAGGCGTACCGGGAGAAGGTGCTCGGCGAGGAGCGGCTGCGCTTCCTGAACATCTCGCGCCTGACCGGCGTCGAGGAGACCGCCGACGGGGTCCGGGCCACCGTCACGTCCCTGGTCACCGGCGAGGAGAGCGTGGTGGACGCCGACGTCGTCGTCTGCGCCACCGGGTACCTCCAGGCCGACGGCCTCGGCCTGCTCGGCGAGGTCGCCGAGCGGTGCCACCGCGACGAGCAGGGACGCGTCCGCGTCGAGCGCGACTACCGCGTGGCGACCGACCCCGAACTGCGCTGCGGCATCTACCTCCAGGGCGGTACCGAGCACACCCACGGCATCACCTCCTCCCTGCTGTCCAACACCGCCATACGCGTCGGCGAGATCCTGGACTCGATCCTCGACCGCGACCTCAAGGGCGTGGCCGACGAGACGCGGCCCGTCGCGGGAGCGGCCGGCGGCGGCGTTCCGCAGCCGGCCCGCTAGCCGGAACACCGCCCGAGAAAGGAACGCCCGTGCCCCCTCGTACGAGCCGTCGCGTCGGCGGCCCGGCCCCCGGCGACGACGAGGTGCCCGGTCAGCGGGGCGGCCGGGCCCGGGTAGCCTTCGTCGGCATGGGCACGACTACAGTGGAACGCCCGGCGCTGGTCAGGGTCGTTGTGGCCCGGCGGCGCCGGATCGCGGGTTTGGCAGTCATCCTCGCGGTCCTCGCGGTCGCCGCGGTGGTCTCCATCGCCGTGGGCGCCCGCGCCCTGAGCCCCGCCGAGGTGTGGCACGGGCTGTTCTCGGGGTCGGACCCGGACCAGAAGCTCACCGACATCAGGCTCATCGTGCAGACCGTGCGGCTGCCCCGCACGGTGCTCGCGGTCGTGGCCGGCGTCGCGCTGGGCGTCGGCGGTGCGCTGATCCAGGGATTCACCCGCAACCCCATCGCGGACACCGGCCTGTTGGGGGTCAACACCGGCGCCTCGTTCGCCGTCGTGACGGCGATCTCCCTGCTCGGGCTCACCGACCCGTTCCAGTACCTCTGGTTCGCGTTCCTGGGCGCCGCGCTCGCCGGTGTCGTCGTGTTCGGGCTCTCCAGCATCGGCCGGGGCGCCGGCAATCCGCTGACGCTCGCCCTGGCCGGGCAGGGGGTCACGGTGTTCCTCGCGGCGATGACGACGGCGGTCGCGCTGTCGGACAAGGCGGCCCTGAACGCCCTGCGGTTCTGGAACGCCGGCTCGGTGGCGGGCGTCCCGTTCCGTGTCATCTGGCCGGTGACCGCCTTCGTCGTCGTCGGTCTCGTCATGGCCCTGGCCGTCCTGCCCTCCGTCAACCTGCTCAACCTGGGTGACGACGTGGCGCGGGGCCTCGGCGTGAACATCACGCTCATCCGGACCGTCGGCATCGTCGCCATCACCCTGCTCGCGGGCGCGGCCACGGCGGCGTGCGGCCCCATCGCGTTCCTCGGGCTCATGGTGGCGCACGTGGCCCGCTACCTGGCCGGGCCCGACTACCGCTGGCTGGTGCCGTACGCGGGTCTGCTCGGCGCGGTCGTCCTGCTGGTCTGCGACATCGTGGGCCGCGTGGTGGTGCGGCCGGGCGAGCTGGACGTCGGCGTCCTCGTCGCCCTGCTCGGCGCCCCCTTCTTCGCGGCCCTTGTCCTGCGAGGAAAGTTCAAGAGCGCATGAACATGACCGTGGTGAAGCCGGCCGTGACGCCGGGGGTGCGGCTCGGGGGCGTGTCGTTCGTCTGGCGGCCCAGGGTCGTCCTGGTCACGCTGCTCCTGCTGGCGGCGACGTTCCTGCTGTTCTGCGTGTCCATCGCGGTGGGGGACTTCCCCATCGGCCTGCCGAGGGTCATCGCCACGCTGTTCGGCGGGGGCGAGCGGGTCGACGAGTTCGTGGTCATGGACCTGCGCATGCCGCGGGCGCTGGCCGGGCTCGTCGTGGGCATCGCCCTCGGGGTCTCCGGGGCGCTCACCCAGTCCATCGCCCGCAACCCGCTGGCCAGTCCGGACATCCTCGGGATCACCGGCGGCGCCGGCGCGGTCGCGGTGTTCCTGGTGACGGTGTCGGGCGGGGCCGCGACCGCGGTCAACGGCTCGGTCGGCCTGTCCGGGGCGGCGCTCGCGGGCGGTCTGGGCACGGGTCTCCTGGTGTACTTCCTGGCGTGGCGGCGCGGGGTCGACGGTTTCCGGCTCATCCTCATCGGCATCTCGGTGAGTGCCGTGACGCAGGCGATCACCACCTGGCTCCTGGTCACCGCCGACATCAAGGACGTGGCGCGCGCCCAGGCGTGGCTGGTGGGCTCGTTGGACAACCGGTCGTGGGACGAGGTGGGGGTGGCGCTCTGGGGCACTCTCGCCGTCATGGCCGTCGTGGCCTGCGTCGCCTTCCAGTTCAAGCCCCTGCACTTCGGCGACGACGTGGCCGCGGGGCTCGGCGTCCGGTACGCGCTGGTGCGGGCGGTCCTGCTGCTGTGCGCGGTGCTCCTCGCCGGATTCGCCGTGAGCGCGGCGGGTCCCGTCCCGTTCGTGGCCATGGTGGCCCCGCAGGTGGCGGCGCGTCTGACGAAGCATCCGACGCCGCCCCTGGTGGCCTCCGGCACGGTGGGGGCGCTGCTGCTGATCGGCTCGGACCTGGTCGCCCGTACGGCGCTGCCCATCACCCTGCCGGTCGGCGTGGTCACCGCCGCGATCGGCGGGCCGTTCCTCGTCTACCTCCTGGTGCGGGCGAACCGCCGCTAGATGGTAGAAAGGTTAGGCAAGCCTAATCAGAGGGGGAGCCATGGCCGTTGAGTACATCACCGCGACCGAGCCCGGGGTCGCCGACGTTCCGCGGCTCGCGGCCAGGGGCGTCACGGTCGGATACGGCGACCGCACGGTCATCGACGCCCTCGACGTGACGATCCCGCCGGGCGTGGTGACCACGATCATCGGCCCCAACGGGTGTGGAAAGTCAACCCTGTTGAGGACCCTGACGCGGTTGCTCAAGCCGACCCGGGGATCGGTCGTCCTCGACGGCGAGGACATCGTCCGGCTCAAGACCCGGGACGTGGCGAAGAAGCTCGGCCTGCTGCCGCAGTCGCCGGTCGCGCCGGAGGGCCTGACCGTGGCGGACCTGGTCGCCAGGGGCCGTCATCCGCACCAGAGCTGGCTGCGCCAGTGGTCCTCCGACGACGTCTCGGTCGTGGAGCGCGCGCTGGATCTGACCGGGATTTCCGACCTGGCCGACCGCCCCGTCGACTCGCTCTCCGGGGGTCAGCGGCAACGCGCCTGGATCTCGATGACGCTCGCTCAGGGCACCGACCTCCTGCTCCTGGACGAGCCCACCACCTATCTGGACCTGGCGCACGCCATCGACGTGCTCGACCTGGTCGACGACCTGCACGAGTCGGGGTGCACGGTGGTCATGGTGCTGCACGACCTCAACCTGGCCACGCGCTACAGCGACAACCTGATCGTGATGAAGGCGGGTGCGGTCCTCGCGCAGGGCCACCCGCGCGATGTGGTCACCCCCGAGCTGCTCCACGAGGCATTCGGCCTGCGGGCCAAGGTGATTGAGGATCCGGTGGGCGACCGGCCGCTGATCGTGCCGATCGGCCGGACCCATGTCCCGAGCCTGGGCGACTGAACTTCGCGGCCTCAAACTTAGGCTAGGCTTACCTTACTGACGCAAGCTAAGGTTTGCCTGCCCTGATGCGGGGCCGCGGTGGACAGTACGAAAGCAAGGGATTCCGGATGCTCCTCGACCGAACGACACCTATGACGTCCTGGCGGCGGCTGGCGGCGACCGTGTCCGCCGCGGCCCTCGGAGTGGGGCTCCTCGCGGGGTGCGGTTCCGACTCGGCGGACAAGGACACGAGCGGCGGCGCCAACGCCCCTGCCGCCGCCGGTGCGTTCCCGGTCACCGTGGAGCACGCGTTCGGATCCACGAAGGTCGACAAGGCCCCGCAGCGGGTCGTGACGGTCGGCTACACCGACGACCAGGACGTCCTCGCGCTCGGCGTCAAGCCGGTCGGCATGGTCGACCAGTACCCGAACCCGTCGGGCCAGAGCCCCGACATCAACACGCAGTGGCCCTGGGTGAAGGACAAGTGGGGCACCGCCAAGCCCGACGTCATCATGAACAACGGCGACACCGGCCCCAACTTCGAGAAGATCGCGGCGCTCCGGCCCGATCTGATCGTCGCGGTCTACTCCGAGATCGACAAGGCCGCGTACGACAAGCTCTCCAAGATCGCCCCGACGATCGGCCGCACGAAGACCGAGAAGGAGCCGTTCAGCGCTCCGTGGCAGGACAACGCCCTCCACATCGCGAAGGCGCTCGGCAAGGCCGACGAGGGCAAGCAACTGGTCCAGGGCATCCAGGACAAGCTCGCCGGGGTCAGGAAGGCGCACCCCGAGTTCGCCAACCAGACCGCGGTCGCGCTGTCCTGGTACAAGAACTCGGTCACGCCCTTCACCACCAAGGACGTTCGCGGCCAGCTCCTGAGCGGCATGGGCTTCAAGGGCCGGCCCGAGATCGACAAGATCGCCGGATCCGACTTCTCCACCCAGCTCTCCCCGGAGCGCATGGACCTCGTCGACGTCGACCGCGTCTTCGCCATCAACGACAAGGCCGACACGGACGCCCTCAAGAAGGACAAGCTCTTCTCCAACCTGAAGGTCTCCAAGGCCAACAAGGTGTCCTACCTGCTCGACAGCGAGGGCCCGGCGGCCGGCGCGGCGATGTCGCAGGCCACCCTCCTCTCGCTGCCCTACGCCATCGACCAGCTCGTCAAGTCGGCCGGCCAGGCGTGAGCGTCACCGAAACGCGCGCCGCCCCGGCCACCCTGCGCACCACGGGTGGCCGTGAGGCGGCCCGCTGGGTCGCGGCGCACTGCCGCGAGATGCCCTGGCTCACGGCCGCCACCGTGTTCAGCACGGTGGCCGGGGCGGCGCTCCAGATGCTCCCGGTGCTCCTGCTCGGCCAGGTGGTCGACGGAGTGGTCGGGGGCCGGCCGCGCTCGGCCCTGGTCACGACGGGGGTGGTGATGGTGGCCGCCGCGCTGCTCGGCGCGGCGGCCACCGCCGTATCGACCTACCTCATCGGGCGGCTCGGCGCCGACCTGCTCGCCCAACTGCGCGAAGGCGCGGTCCGGGCCGTCCTCGGGATGCCCATCGCCCGGGTCGAACAGGTGGGCCGCGGCGATGTGCTGTCCCGGGTCGGCGACGACGTCGCCGTCCTGTCCAAGGGCATCCGCTCGGCCATCCCCACGGTGTTCTCGGCGGGCATCCTGGTGGCCGTCGCCACGATCGGCATGTTCGGGCTCGACTGGCGGCTCGGCCTCGCGGGGGCCTGCGCGCTGCCCGCCTACGCGCTGGCCCTGCGCTGGTACCTGCCCCGGTCCGCCCCGCTCTACCGCAAGCAGCGGCTCGCCCAGGCCGATCGCGCGCAGGCGCTGATCAGCGGCCTGAACGGCATCGACACGGTGCGGGCGTACCGCCTGGAGGGCGCCTTCCGCGAGAAGGTGGCCGACGACTCGAAGCGGGTGCGGGACTACGGGATCGAGGTGTTCCGCTTCTTCGGCCGGTTCGTCGGCAGGGAGAACCGCGCGGAGTTCATCGGCCTGGTGCTGATCCTCGTGGTGGGCTTCGTCCTCCTGGAGACCGGTTCCGCGAGCCTCGGTGACGTATCGGCGGCCCCGCTGGTCTTCCACCGCCTGTTCACACCGCTCGGCGCGATCATGTTCACCTTCGACGAGGCGCAGAAGTCGGGCGCGAGCCTGACCCGGCTCGTCGGGGTGCTGACCGAGCCGGCGGCGGAGCGGCTGGTCGGTCAGGCGGACACCGCACCGCGGCAGGGCAGTTCGTACCCCGTGACGGTGAAGGGCCTGACGTTCTCCTACCCGGGGGCGGAGGAGCCGGTCCTTCGGGACGTCGGCCTGACGATCCCGGCGGGCGGCTCGCTCGCCCTGGTGGGAGCGACGGGCGCGGGCAAGACGACGCTTGCCGCCCTCATCGCCGGCATCGAGACCCCGACGGCCGGGTCGGTGCGCATCGGGTCGACCGATCTCGCCGATCTGGACGAGGTCGGGGCGCGGGCGCTGGTGAGCGTCCTGACCCAGGAGACCCACGTCTTCTCCGGCCCGCTCGCCGACGACCTCCGGCTGGCCGCGCCGGGGGCGAGCGACGCCGAACTCACCGACGCGCTGCGCACGGTGGGCGCCGACGGGTGGGTCGAGGCGCTGCCCGACGGGCTCTACACGGCGGTCGGCGAGGGCGGCGAGCGCCTGGACGGTATGAAGGTCGCCCATGTGGCCCTCGCCCGGCTCGTGTTGGGCCGTGCGCCGGTGGTGGTGCTCGACGAGTCGACCGCGGAGGCGGGCAGCGAAGGCGCCGCCGAGCTGGAGCGCGCCGTCCAGGCCGCCTGCGCGGGCCGCACCACGCTGTTCGTGGCGCACCGGCTGACCCAGGCGATGGCCGCCGACCGGATCGCCGTGCTCGATGCCGGGCGGGTCGTGGAGCAGGGCACGCACGAGGAGCTGGTGGCCCTGGGCGGCCGTTACGCGCGGCTCTGGCGGGCCTGGAGAGACGGTAGTTAGGTAACCCTAATTTAGGTTAGGGTTACCTTCGTGCCTTGGAAGGGTGTTGAGTCTTCGATGATGGAACCGAGCGCTCGTCTCGTGCTGTTCTCTCCCGCGCGACTGGCCGATGTGCGCCGGCGCCTGGGCGGCTACTCCGACCGGACCGTCGCCGAGGCGGGCGCCATCGGTCTCGCGTACTGGGCGGCGGGCCGGAGCCCGGCCGGCCTCGACCTCGCTCCCGGCACGCCGTTCGCGGACGTCGTCGCCCGGGTCGACAACGGCCTGGGCGCGCCCGGCGGTTGGGAGGTCGGCGCGGCCGGCCCGGACGGCATCCGCATCGCCGTGCCGGACGGCGTCCTGGTGTCCGACGCCCAGCTCGCCCTCGACGACCTGGCCGACTTCCCGGACCGGCCCCTCGCGGCCATCGGCCCCTCCGGCGTGACGGAACGGCTGAGGACCCTGGCCGAATGGAACGACACCGGGTCCGACCGGGTCCGCCCGACCATCGTGGAGATGTTCCGCGAACAGGCGCGGCTCAGGCCGGACGCGGTCGCCATCGTCGACGAACACCGCTCACTGACCTACCGCGAGGCGGCGCGGAAGTCGGCCCAACTGGCCCACCAACTCAGGGGACTCGGGCTCACCGCCGAGCAGGTCGTCGGCATCTCGCTCGGCCGCTCCGCCGACCTGGTGATCGGCCTGCTCGGAGTGCTCCAGGCCGGCTGCGCGTTCGTGCCGCTCGACCCGCAGTGGCCCGCCGCGCGCCGCGCCGTCGTCATCGACGACGCCCGCGTCGTGGTCCAGCTCAACGACTCCGGCGCACACGACCCGGCCGAACCCGCCGCCGTCGCCGTCGATCTCGACGACTGGCAGCACGGCGACCAGCCCGACGAGGACCCCCAAGTCCCCGTCCGCGGCGACGCGTTGGCCTACGTCATCTTCACGTCCGGTTCGACCGGCCGGCCCAAGGGCGCGATGATCCGGCACGAGGCGATCAGCGAGCGCCTGCTGTGGCAGGTCGACGAGATCCTCGGCTTCGGCCACGACGACGCCTCGCTCTTCAAGGCGCCGCTGTCCTTCGACATATCCGTCAACGAGATCTTCCTGCCGCTGGTGTGCGGCGCCCGCCTGGTGGTCCTGCGCCCCGGCGGTGAGCGCGACCCGCACCACATGCTGGGCGTGATCGCCGAACAGCGCGTCACCTTCACCTATCTCGTCTCCTCCATGCTCGACGTCCTCCTGGAGATGGCGGGCGACTCCGACCGCCTCGGCAGCCTGCGGCACGTGTGGTGCGGCGGCGAGGTGCTCACCCCGGAGCTGTACGAACGGTTCCGCACCCGGCTCGGCATCCCGATGTACCACGGCTACGGCCCGGCCGAGACGACGATCGGCGTCTCCCACGTCATCTACCGGGACACGGCCGAGCGCCTGTCGACGTCCATCGGCAAGGCCAACCCCAACACCCAGCTGTACGTCCTGGACGACGAGCTGCGCCCGGTCCCGGTCGGCGTCGGCGGCGAGCTCTACGTGGGCGGCTTCCTCCTGGGGCGCGGCTATGTGGGCGCGCCCGGCCTGACCGCCTCGCGGTTCGTGGCGAACCCCTTCGCCGACGACGGGTCGCGCCTCTACCGCACCGGCGACCTCGCCCGGTTCGCCCCGGACGGCTCGCTCGACTTCCTGGGCCGGGCCGACAACCAGGTCAAGGTCCGCGGCATGCGGCTCGAACTCGAGGACGTCGAGGCCGGTCTCGCCGAGCACCCCCACGTCCGGCACACCTGCGTCGTCGCCAAGAAGAACAGCGCGGGCGGCACCTACCTCGTGGGCTACGTGATCCCGGCCGCCGGCCATGAGGACCTGCGGGCGGACGAGGTCAAGGCCTGGGCCGCCGGCCACCTGGTGGAGTACATGGTGCCCGCCCACCTCGTCGTGATGCGGGAGTTCCCGCTCACCGCGAACGGCAAGCTGGACCGGCGCGCGCTGCCCGAGCCCGAGATCGTGACCGGCTCGTTCGTCCGGCCCTCGACCGACGACGAGCGCGCCGTGTGCGCGGCCGTCGCCGCCGTCCTGCGCCTGGAGGAAGTCGGCGTCGACCAGGACTTCTTCCAGCTCGGCGGGGACAGCATCCTCGCCATCTCGCTGCTGAGCGCGCTGCGCGAGGCGGGGCTCTATGTCAGCGCGGGGCAGATCTTCGCCAACAGCGTGCTGGGCGCACTCGCGGCCGTGGCGAGCCGCGAGGACGTGTCGGGGGTGGACCACGCCGACGTCGCCACCGGGCCCGTCACCGCGTCGCCCATCGTCCAGTGGCTCGGCGAGACCACCGACGCCATCGACGGATTCGTCCAGTCCGTCGTCCTGAACACCCCGGCGGACCTCACCGCCGCCACCCTCGACGCCGTCCTCACCTCCGTCGTCGCCCGGCACGACATGCTGCGCGCCCGGCTCGTGCGCGGCGAGCGCTGGAGCTTCGACATCCCGGAGGCCGACACGGCCACGGCGGGCTGGCAGGAGAGCGACCTGCCCCTCGACGCGTGCGTCGCCCTCGCCACCGAGGGACTCGACCCGGACCACGGCGTGATGCTGCGGGCCGTCTGGCGCCGCGCGGCACGCCAGCTGGTCCTCGTCGTCCACCACGTGGTGATCGACGGAGTGTCCTGGCGCGTCCTGATGGAGGACCTCGCCACCGCCTGGCGCCTGGCGTCCGCCGGCGAAACCGTCGAACTCCCTCCGGCCGGCACCTCGTTCCGGCGCTGGACCCAGCTCCTGGAGCGCGCCGCCTTCGACGCGGACCGCGCCCACTTCGAGCGCCCCCTGCCGGGGCCGGACGCGCCGCTGGGCCGGCGGGCCCTGTCCGCCGACGACACCGTCGAGCGGGAACGGCAGCGGACCTTCACGGCCGGACCGGGCCTCACGGCCGCGCTGCTCGGCGAGGTCCCGGCGAAGTTCCACGCGGGCGTCAACGACGTGCTGCTGACCGCGCTCGCCGTCGCCCTCGCCCGCCGGCGCCGCGACCTCGGCCAGGACCAGACGTTCGCGCACATCGAACTGGAGGGCCACGGACGCGAAGGCCGTCACGTGGCGGCCGCCACCGGTGTGGAGGCCGAACTCTCGCGAACCGTCGGCTGGTTCACCACGCTGTTCCCGGTGACCGTGGACCCCGGCACGGCAAACGACCTCACCGCCCCCGCGTACCTCGCCGCCGCACTCAAGGCGGTCAAGGAGGACCTCGCCCGCGTACCGGGCAACGGCGTCTCCTACGGCGCCCTGCGCCACCTGGCCGGCGTCTCCTTCACCGCCCCCGCGCCCCAGGTCCTGTTCAACTACCTGGGCCGCTTCGACGCGGGCGCCGCAGGCGACTGGCAACTCGCGGGAACCACCGGCCAGTTGGGCGAGAAGCGCGACCCGAGGATGCGCCTGCCGCGCGCCCTGGAGTTCAACGCGATCGCCGAACCCGCCGCCACCGGCGAGTACCAGCTCGTCACCACGATCTCCTGGCCCGAGGGGATGTTCACCGACGAGGACGTGGAGACGCTCGGCAGCTACTTCCAGAGCGCCCTCACCGGCCTCGCCGCGCTCGACCACGGCGGCCACTCGCCCAGCGACTTCCCGCTGGTGCGGCTGACCCAGGCCGACGTCGACGCCCTGGACGGCCCCGGACTGCGCGACGTCCTGCCGCTGACCCCGCTCCAGGAAGGCCTGTACTTCCACTCGGTCTACGACGACGACTCCGCGGGCAGCTACGTCGAGCAGCAACTCCTCACGCTGGAAGGCGACATCGACGCCGACCGGCTGGCGGCCGCGGCGACCCGCCTGCTCGCCCTGTACCCGAACCTCGCCGCGCGGTTCACCGCCCTCGACGACGGCCGCGTCGTCTCCGTCCTGCGGGGCGGCGCCGAGGCGCCCTTCACCGCGGTCGAGCGTCCCGGCATCACCGACGAGGAGATCCGCGAGCACGCCGAGCGCGACCGCCGGGCCGGCTTCGACCTGGCCACCGGACCCCTGATGCGGTTCACGCTGTTCCGCGACCCGGAGTCCGGGCGGGGCGTCCTGGTGCAGACCGTGCACCACCTCATCGCCGACGGCTGGTCGGTGCCGCCGATGCTGCGCGCGCTGCTCGCCGAGTACCACGCGCCGGGAACCGTGTACCCGCTGGGCACATTCGCCGACTACGTCGGCTGGCTCGCGGGACGCGACGCCGACGAGAGCGACCGCGTGTGGGGCGCCGAGCTCGCCGAGCTGCCCGGCCCCTCGCTGGTGGCGGCCGGGCACACCCCGTCCGACCGGTTCGCCGACACCTCCCTGGAGGCGGCGCACGACCTCGACGCGGCCGTCCGGTCGGCCGGCGCGACGCTGAGCGTCGCCGTGCACAGCGCCTGGGCGCTGACCCTGGGCGACATCCTGAACTCCTCGGACGTCGTGTTCGGCTCCACCGTCTCCGGCCGCGACGCGGACGTGCCCGGCATCGCCGACATGGTCGGCCTGTTCATCAACACCGTTCCGCTGCGCGCCCGTTGGGGCGCCGGAACCACCGCGCGCGAGCTGCTGTCCTCGGTGCGCGAACACCAGGGCGCGGTCCTGGCGCACCAGCACGTCTCGCTGGCCCGGATCGGCCGGCAGGCCGGCGTCGGCTCCCTCTTCGACACCCTCGTGGTGTTCGACGTGGCGACCGACGTCAGTGCCCTGCGCCGCCCCGGCGACACGCTCGTCGTCACCGAACTCGTCAACGAGGGCGCCCCGCACTACCCGCTGACGCTGGTCGTGGAGCGCTCCCCGGACGGGCGCCCGAGCTTCAACCTGATCTACGACGGCGAACTGCTGCGGGAGAGCGGCGCACAGGACCTCCTGCGCCGGTTCACCCACACCCTCACCGGCCTCCTCGACCGGCCCGACGCACCCGTCCGCGACCTCGTGCCCCGGGCGGCCGGGAGCCCCGCGCCGGTCACCCCCACGACCCTCGGCGCCCTCTTCGACGCCGCGGCGGACCGCGACCCGGCCGCCACCGCCGTCACCCAGTGCGCCCTCGACGGCACCACCCGGTCCCTGACCTACGGTGAACTGGCCGCCGCCAAGGACGAGTTGGCCGCCGCCCTGCGCGCGGCCGGGGTCCGGCCGGGCCGGCGCGTGGCCGTCGCGGTCCCGCGCACCATCGAGCAGGTCGTCGCCCTGGTCGCGATCGTCAGCGCGGGCGGCGCGTACGTACCCCTGGACCTGGCGTACCCCGACGAGCGTCTCGAGTACGTCCTCGCGGACGCCGCGCCCCAGGCCGTCCTCGTCGACCCGGAGCAGCGGGAGCGCTTCACGGCACTCCTGGAGAAGGCCGGCGTCCCGGCCCGTGTGCTCGTCCAGGGGGACGAGCCGGCGCGGGCCGCGGACGTCACCCCCGCGCCCCCGGCCACCTGGCACGACCCCGCGTACGTGATCTACACCTCCGGCTCGACCGGCCGGCCCAAGGGTGTCGTCGTGCCGCACTCCAGTGTGGTGACCCTGCTCGCCAACACCCGGCCCGACATGGACTTCGGCCCGGCCGACGTGTGGGTCCAGTTCCACTCCTACTCCTTCGACTTCGCGGTCTGGGAGCTGTGGGGCGCCCTGGTCCACGGCGGCGAACTGCTGCTCCCGGACTACGGGTTGACCCGCAGCCCGGTGGACTTCCACCGCCTCGTCCGCGAGCACGGGGTGACCGTCCTCAACCAAACCCCTTCCGCCTTCTACCAGTTCATCGAGGCCGACCGGCTCGCGGCCGAGCCCCTCACCGCCCTGCGCCGCGTCATCTTCGGCGGCGAGGCCCTCGACCTCGGGCGGCTGCGCGGCTGGGTCGAGCGGCACGGCACCGCCGCGCCCGAGCTGGTCAACATGTACGGGATCACCGAGACCACCGTGCACGTGACCCACCGGGTGCTGACCGACGACGACTTCGGCCCCGGCGACGACGCCAGCCCCATCGGCGGCCCCCTGCCGGGCCTGGTCACCTACCTCCTCGACGACCGCCTCGCGCCGGTGGCGCCGGGCCGGGAGGGCGCCATCTACGTGGCCGGCGACCAGGTGTCGCTCGGCTACCTGGGCCGGCCGGGCCTCACCGCGGGCCGGTTCGTGGCGAACCCGTTCACGAACGACGGCGCCCGCATGTACCACACGGGCGACCTCGCCCGCCGCACCCTCGACGGCGAGCTGGAGTTCACCGGCCGCGCCGACGACCAGGTCCAGCTCAAGGGCTTCCGCATCGAACTCGGCGAGGTCGAGTCCGCGATCCGTGACCTGGCGGGCGTCGTCGACGTGGCCGTCACCGTCGCCGACAGCGGCGACCACCTCGTCGCGCACGTCGTGGGCCGGGTGCCCGGCGAACTCGCCGCGCTGCTCGCCGAGCGGCTGCCCGTGCACATGGTCCCGGGCCGGGTCCTGCCGGTGGACGCCCTGCCGCTGACCGTCAACGGCAAGCTGGACCGCAAGGCCCTCGCCGCACGGGCCGCACAGGACGACACCCCGGTGGCTGTCACCGGCTCCGCCCTGTCCTCGCTCGTCGCCATCTTCGCCGAGACGCTGAACCATCCCGGCGCGGACGCCGAGACCGACTTCTTCGGCGCCGGCGGCGACAGCATCGTCGCCATCACCGTCGTCAACCGGGCCAGGGCGCTCGGCCTGCCGATCGCGCCCCGCGACGTGTTCCTGCACAAGACCCCCCGGGCACTGGCCGAACTCCTCGGCGCCCGCGCCCCGCAGACGCCTTCGGCCTCCGCCCCGCCCGCGCCCGCGCCCCGCGCGGACGGCCCGCTGCCGCCCACGCCGGTCATCCTGCGCCAGCGCGAACTGGGCGGCTCCCTCGACCGGTTCGCCCAGGCGCGGACCATCGAGGTGGCCGAGGGCACCACGCCCGCCGGCATCGAACGCGCCGCCGACGCGCTGCTCGCCGCCCACCCCGCCCTGCGGATGCGCCTGAACACCGGGCACGGCGTGTGGACCCTGGTGACCGAACCCGCCCGCGCGGCCGTCCTCCTCCACTCGGCGGCGGCCGACGCCGAGACCGCCGCGAACGAGGCGGCGGCATCGCTCGACCCCGCGTCGGGGAACGTCACCGCGTTCTCCTGGCTCGCGTCGAGCCGCACCCTGGTGATCACCGTGCACCACCTCGCGGTCGACGCGGTGTCCTGGCTGATCCTGCTCGACGACATGGCGGCCGCACTGCGCGGCGAGCCCCTCGCGCCGGCGACCACGTCCTACGCCGAGTACGCCGAGGCACTGACCCTGCGCGCCGCCGAGGAGACCGACGGCCTCGGGCACTGGACCGACACCCTCCAGGCGCCCCCGCTGCTGCCCGCCGTGGGCGGCCTGCGGGACACCACCGTGGTCGTCGGGCCCGGCCTCGGGGACCGGGTGACGCGCACCGCGCCCGCCGCCCTCGGCGTCGCGCTGACCGAGCTGCTGTGCGGCGCCCTGCGCACCGCCCTGACCGCGATCCAGCCGGCGCCCACCGACCTCGCCATCGAGCTGGAACGCCACGGCCGGTTCCCCGTTCTCGGACACCACGACTACACGCGCACGGTCGGCTGGTTCACCGCCATCGCGCCCGTCCGGCTCACCGCGCACACCGACCCCGTCGCCGCCGCCCGCGAACTCGCCGAGCGGCAGCCCGACGAGGCCGGACACCTCGCCTACGGCCGGCTGCGCTACCTCAACCCGCAGACCGCGCCGCTCCTGACCGCCCGGCCGCAGGTCCTGTTCAACTACCTCGGCCGGAGCGGCGAATCACAGGTGCCGCACATCACCGGCGGCGACCAGGGCAGCCCCTACGCCGTGGAGGTCAACGCCTGGACCGACGCGGCCACCGGCAGCCTGCACGCCGCCTTCACCCTCGCCGAGGAGATCCCCGACGAGATCACCGCGCACTGGTCGCGCGCCCTGGAAGCCATCGCGGACGCCGCCGACACGGCCGAGCGCACGGCACCGGTCACCCCGCTCCAGCGGGGCCTGTACTTCCAGGCCCAGATGGCGGGTTCGGCCGGGCACTACGTCGCCCAGAGCTACTTCGCCTTCGACCGGCGCCTGGACACCGACGCGCTGGCCGAGGCCATGGCCTCGGTGATCGCCCGGCACCCCGTGGTCGGCGCGGGCTTCCTCACCGACGACGACGGCAACCCCGTCCAGGTCCTCAAGGCCGGCCGGCGGATCACCGTCCACACGGTCGGGCTGTCCACCGAAGCGGACGTCGAGGCCCTGCGCGTCCGGGACCGCAACACCGGGTTCGACCCGGCCGAGCCGCCGCTGATCCGGCTGACCGTGATCCGGCTGCCGGACGGCCGCGACGGCCTGCTGCTCAGCTACCACCTGCTGCTGTGGGACGGCTGGTCCCGCGAGATCGTGCTGCGCGACCTGTTCACCGCGTACGAGGCCGTCCTCGCGGGCCGGCGGCCGGACAGCGACCCGGCCACGCCCGGATTCGAGGACTACGCCCGGGCGATCGCCGCCAGGGACCAGGCCGCATCGGAGCGGTTCTGGGCCGAGCACCTGGCCGGGCTCCCGGGCCCGACCCTGCTCGCCGGGCCGGCCCCGACGCTCAGTGACGACCTGCCGCCCGCCCTCGTCCACACGCTCTCCGCCGAGCGGTCGGCACAGCTGCGGGAGGCGGCCAAGGCACACGGCGTCACCCTGAACTCCGTACTGACCGGCGCGTTCGGGCTGCTGCTCGGCGCGCACACGGGCCGCGCCGACGCGGTGTTCGGCGTGACCGTCTCCGGCCGCGAGGGCGAGGGCCTGTCCGACATCGTCGGCGTGCTCCTCAACACCGTGCCGATGTGGACGCGGGCCCGGCCGGACGACACCGTCGCGGACTACCTGTCGGCCGTGCAGAGCGCCCGGGTCGCGGCCATGGAACACGAGCACCTCGGGCTCGGCGAGATCCAGCGGGCGGCCGGCCACGACGCCCTGTTCGACAACCTCTTCGTGCTCCAGAACTTCCTGGACATGGACGCCTTCGCCGAGATGAACGCCCGGCACGGCATCACCGCGGTGAAGTCCGACGACTCCACCCACTATCCGTTCACCTGGGTCGTCACCCCCGGCGAGCGCCTCACCGTCAAGCTGGAGCACCGCCACGGCGACAGCGACCGTGCCCGTCGTCTCCTCGACGACTACGTGCGCGTCCTCGGCGACCTCGCCGGTTCGACCGGACCGGTGGGGGCACTGCGCGGCCTCGGCCCGGTGCCCGAGCCCGTCCTCCGCACGGACATCGGCACGGACACCGTGGTCGACCGGTTCGACCTGGCGGCCGACAAGGCCCCGGAGCGGACCGCGCTCGTCGCGCACGGCCGGAGCATGACCTTCGCCCAACTCCGTGACCGCAGCCGCCAGTTGGCGGGCGTGCTCGCCGCTCGCGGCATCGGACCCGAGCGGACCGTCGGCCTCGCGATCCCGCGTTCGCTGGACTCGATCGTGGCGCTGTTCGCGGTGCTGCGCACGGGAGCGGCGTACGTACCGCTGGAGCTGGACCACCCGGACGAGCGGCTCGCGGCGATCGTCGAGGACGCCCGCCCTGACGTGATCCTCACCGTCGGCGCCGTGTCGCGGCGGCTGACCGGCGAGACGATCGAACTGGACCGGCCCCTGCCGCCGGCCGAGCCCTTCACGACGTTCGCCCCGGACGACCCGCGGCGCCTGCGCCACCCCGCGTACACGATCTACACCTCCGGTTCGACGGGGAAGCCCAAGGGCGTCGTGACCGAGTACGCCGGTCTCACCAACATGCTGATCAACCACCAGCGCCGCATCTTCGAACCCGTACTCGCCGAGCACGGCGACCGGCTCTTCAAGATCGCCCACACCGTCTCGTTCGCGTTCGACATGTCGTGGGAGGAGCTCCTGTGGCTCGCCGACGGCCACGAGGTGCACATCTGCGACGAGGAGCTGCGCCGCGACGCGCCCGCCCTCGTCGAGTACTGCGGTGAGCACGGGATCGACGTCGTCAACGTGACGCCGACGTACGCGCAGCAGCTGGTGGCGGAGGGCCTGCTCGACGACCCGGCCCGGCGCCCCGCGCTGGTCCTCCTCGGCGGCGAGGCCGTCACGCCCACCCTGTGGCAGCGGCTCGCCGACACGGAGGGAACGGTCGGCTACAACCTGTACGGCCCCACCGAATACACCATCAACACCCTGGGTGTCGGCACCTTCGAGTGCCAGGACCCGGTGGTGGGCGTGGCCATCGACAACACCGACGTGTTCGTGCTCGACCCGTGGCTGCGCCCGCTGCCGGACGGGGTGCCCGGCGAGCTCTACGTCTCGGGCGTCGGCATCGCCCGGGGCTATCTCGGCCGGCCGGCCCAGACCGCGCACCGCTTCGTCGCGTCCCCCTTCGGCGAGCCCGGCGAGCGGATGTACCGCACCGGCGACCTGGTGGTCCGGCGCCCCGACGGGAACCTGATGTACCTGGGCCGCACCGACCAGCAGGTCAAGATCCGCGGACACCGGGTCGAACTGGGCGAGGTCGAGGCCGCGTTCACTGCGCACCCGGCGGTGGCGTTCACCGCCGCCGTCGCCCAGCGCGACCCGGGGGTCGACGGCGCGTACCGGCTGGCCGCCTACCTCGTGCTCGACGGCGGCGCGGACCTCGCGACGGTCGCCGCCGAGGCGGGCAGGGGGCTGCCGGACTTCCTGCGCCCGACGCACTACGCCCAGGTCGACAGCATCCCCCTCACGGTGAACGGGAAGGCCGACACCTCGGCCCTTCCCGAGCCCAAGCCGCTGGGAGCGCTGACCACTTCGGGTGAGCGCGGCCCGGAGACCGAGACCGAGACCCTGGTCTGCGAGTTCTTCGCGGAGACCCTGGACCTGGACGACGACGAGGTGAGCGCGGTGGGCGACTTCCTCTCCCTCGGCGGACACTCCATGCTGGCCGTACGTCTGGTCGGGCTCCTGCGCCGGGAGTTCGGCCCCGTGATCACGATCCGTGATCTCTTCACCCTGCGAACCCCGGAAGCGATGGCGCGTCACATCGATGAGCACTCCTGACGTCCAGCGATCCCGCCGCCCGGGATCGGACATCCTGCGCACGGCGATACGCCGCAACGTCGGCGCCATGGTCTGGGGCACCGTCCTCATGGGCCTCTACCAAGCCGGCGAGACCGCCTTCCCGATCGCGCTCGGCCTGATCGTCGAGCACACGCTGAGCGAGCGGAGCACCACCTCGCTCGCCGTGTCGGTCGCGGCGCTCGCCGTGATCATCACGACGGTGTCCCTGTCGTGGCGGTTCGGGATGCGCATCCTGCAGAAGGCCAACACGACCGAGGCCCACCGCTGGCGGGTGAAGGTCGCGGCCTGCGGCCTCCAGCCGGTGGCGCGGAACACCGGTCTGAAGTCCGGCGAGGTGCTGACCATCGCCACCGAGGACGCCGACCAGACCGCCGACATCGTCGAGGTGGTGCCGATCCTGATCAGCTCCATGATCTCGGTGCTGATCGCGGCGGTCGCGCTGGGCATGGCGAGCCTGCGGCTCGGGGTGCTCGTCATCGTGGGGACCGTCGCGATCCTCTCGGTCCTCAGCGTGATGTCCAAGCGGATCGGCACCAGCACCAAGGAGCAGCAGGCCCGGGTGGCACGGGCGGGCGCGAAGGTCGCCGACCTGATCACCGGCCTGCGCCCGCTGCACGGCTTCGGCGGCAACCACGCGGCGTTCCGGTCCTACCGGAAGGTCAGCACGGAGGCGAAGGAGCAGTCGATCACCGTGGCCCGGGTGAACGGCGTCTACGCGGGCACGGCCCTCGGGCTCAACGCGATCCTCGCGGTCTCGGTGACCCTGACCGCCGGCTGGCTGGCCTTCGACGGCCAGGTCGGCATCGGGCAGCTCGTCATGGCCGTGGGCCTCGCGCAGTTCATCATGGAGCCGCTGAGGCAGTTCTCGGACATGCCGAAGTACGTGATGATGGCGCGCGCGTCGGCCGAGCGGATGGCCCTCGTCCTGTCCGCGCCGCCGGTGGCGGACCCGGGCTCGGAGCGCGTGGACCCGGGCGGGGACCTGGAGATCGACTGCGTGCGGTACGGGTCCCTGCGGGGGCTGAAGTTCCATGTCCCGGCGGGCGAGTTCACGGCGATCGCGGCCTACGAGCCGCGTGCGGCGGCCGAGATCGCCTCGATCCTCGCGGTGCGGGTCCCGCCGGACGCCTACGAGGGAGTGGTACGGGTCGGCGGGCGGCAGCTCGCGGGGCTCTCGGTCGACTCGGTCCGCGAGCACATCCTGGTGAACCCCTATGACGGGGAGATCTTCGCCGGGACGCTCCGCTCCAACATCGACCCCTCGGGGACGAGCCGGATGCTGCCCGAGGCGGTCGAGGCCTCCCTGCTGACCGATGTCGTGGCCCTGCACCGGCAGGGGCTCGACTACGAGGTGCGCGACCGCGGCTCGAACCTCTCCGGAGGGCAGCGTCAACGCCTGTCCCTGGCACGGGCGTTGGCCGCCGACACGGACGTACTCGTGCTGCGCGATCCGACGACGGCGGTGGACGCCGTCACCGAGCAGCTCGTCGCCCGCAACCTCGCCGAGCTGCGCCGGGGCCGGACCACCGTGGTGATCACCAGCAGTCCGGCGCTGCTCGACGCCGCCGACCGGGTCCTGGTCGTGGACGACGGAGTCGTCACGGCCGAGGGCACCCACCGCAAGCTGCTGGCGACCGACGAGGCGTACAGCGCGGCGGTGACCAGGTGAGCGACGGAAGCGGTGAACCGGTGAACCGGTGAGGACGGCCCGGGGGCCCGGCGGATCGCCGGGCCCCCGGGCCGTTGCCCGTCGGGTGGTGTCCGCCCGTCAGGCCAGGGCCCAGGCGACGTCCCGGAGCAGGGCCTGGCGCCAGCCGGCCCGGTCGTGGCCCGCCGCCGAACGCGAAACGCGCACGGTGGCACCGGAGTTCTTCGTGAGGGCCTCGACCGCTTCGCAGTGGGGGAGCATGCGCGTCTCGTGCTCGCCCAGGTCGAAGGCGATCCTCAGCCCCGCCGGGGCGGGGTGCTCGCGCAGGCGCGCGGCGATGGCGCCGCCGGCCGGGCCGCCCAGCGGGTCCGCCAGGTCCTCGGCGCCCGGTGTCCACCAGAACGACCCCGACTGGCAGGCGACGCGGGACACCAGGTCCGGGAACTCAAGGGCCGCGTACATCGCGCTCAGGCCGCCCAGGCTCTGCCCGGCGACCACCAACGTGCCCGTATCCGCGGGCACTTCACCGTCCGCCACCAGCGGAAGCAGTTCGTCCCGTACCGCCTCCCACCACCGCGGCCGGCACCCGAACTCGCCGAGCCGGTCCTTGGCCGGCACGAAGACCAGCGTGGCCGGGGGCATCTCGCCCGCGGCGAAGGCGGCGTCGAACGCGGTCATCGCCGGGTGCAGATGCAGCCAGTCGTCCCCGTCGAGCAGCAGCACCACCGGGCCGCCGCCGCCCACCGGGTGGACCCGCACGGTGCGCCGGCCGCCCAGCAGTTCACTGGCCCAGCGGACGCGGGTGCGGGGCAGCGGCAGCACATCGGCCGCGTCGACGGCCGGCCAGTGCGGCTGGGGCGGGGCGTCCGGGGTGGCGGCGATGGACCGCTCGCCGCCGGCGCCGACCGGGTTGAACGGGTCGGCGTACGAGACGTCCCCCACGAGGAACCGGTAGGTCACCCGGAGCCGGGCGGGCATGCGCACCTCGGCGTACCAGCAGTCCGTCTCGCGCCACCGGACCAGCGGAACGGGCTGTGACCAGCTCTCGAACTCGAGGACCGCGGGGGAGCCCCGCCACCGGAACAGGGCGGTCCAGCCTCCGTCCGCGGACGGCACGCAGGCGGGTGCCGCCGTCGCCCAGAACGCGTCGGTGCCGGGCCTGTCGGGCAGGCCGTACGCGTCGAACGGGGTCCCCGGACCGGCCGGTGAGCCGGAGGCGGTGCCGGTCCTGCCCGGGCTCCCCGACGGTTGTCCTGGCGCGTGCATCGGTGTCTCCTTGTGAGGACGAGAGGGAAACGTTAAGCTCTTCAATTAGGTGAGCCTAACCTAAGCATGGCTCGCCCGACGGCCGACTCATCCCGATCAACCACCCCCACGGGCGCGGCCCTTGCTGCCCGGTACGCGCCTGCGCCCGGACCGCGCGGGCGCCCCCGACGGGCTCCAGGAGGAACCCCCGCATGAGCACCAACCCGTTCGACGACGCCGACGGCCGCTTCCTGGTCCTGGTGAACGACGAGGGCCAGCACTCCCTCTGGCCGTCCTTCGCCGAGGTGCCCGGAGGGTGGACGGTCGCGCTGGCGGAGTCGACCCGCGACGCGTGCCTGGAGTTCATCGAGTCGAACTGGACCGACCTGCGCCCCCGTTCCCTCGCGGCGGCCGTGGACGCCTGACCGGGAACGCCCGGCGCCGCCCCGGCCCGCACGCCCGGGCCGGCCGGACCCGGCGGCCCGGGGGCCGCCCGCAACGGACGGACTTCCCATGCTGTGCACGAGGCTGACGAACGCGAACATCGTCACCATGGACCCGGACCGCCCGGCCGCCCGCGACCTGGGCATCTGGCGGGGCCGGATCGTGGGCCTGGACGAGGCCGTGACCTCCCTGCCCGCCCGCGAGGTCGTCGACCTCCAGGGCGCCACCGTGCTGCCCGGGTTCATCGACAGCCATGTCCACCTGGCGTGGGCCGGGCTGAAGCAGAACGCCCCGAGCGTCGCCCCGTGCCGGCGGGCCGAGGACGTGCTCGCGGCCGTCGCCGAAGCGACCTCGCGCACCGGCGCCCCCGGCGACTGGGTGGACGTGATGGGCTACGACCAGCGGGCCCTCGGCCGCCATCTGACCGCCGCCGAACTCGACACGGCCGCCCACGGCCGCAAGGTGTTCCTGATGCACGACTCGGGCCACGGCTGTGTCGTCAACAGCGCGGTCCTGGAGCTGCTCCCCGCCGGAGTCCCGCACCGGGACGGCTTCCTGGCCGAGGGCGCCATGGCCGCCGTGCGACGGCTCCGGCTGCCCTACGCCCAGGCCGACCTCGCCGACGCCGTCGAGCGGGCGGCCAGGACCTGCCTCGCCGAAGGCGTGACCGCCGTGGCCGAGGCGGGCATCGGGGGCGGTCTGCTCGGCCACAGCCCGGTGGAGCTCGGCGCCTATCAACTCCTGCGCGACCAGGGCAGGTTGCCGCTGCGGGTCCAGCTCATGGCGGCCGCCGACACCCTGCGCCCGCGCGCGGCACACCCCCGGGACGGCCTGCCGCGCGCCCTGGACCTGGGCATGCGCACCGGGTTCGGGGACGACTGGCTGTCGCTCGGCGCGCTCAAGATCTACACCGACGGCGGCATGATGGCCCGCACGGCCGCGCTCACCGAGCCGTACGCGGGCACGGACCACACGGGCCAGTTGCAGGACGACCCCGAACGCCTGGCCCAACTCGTCGTGGACGGCCATCTCGCCGGCTGGCAGCTCGCCGTCCACGCCATCGGCGACCGCGCCGCCGACCTCGCGCTCGACGCGCTGGAGCGGGCGCAGCGCCTGCGCCCCCGGCCCGACGCGCGGCACCGCATCGAGCACGCCGGACTGATCCGCCCCGACCAGCTGCCGCGCTTCGCGCGCCTCGGCGTCAGCGCGGTCGTCCAGCCGACGTTCCTGTACTCCTTCGGGGACGACTACGCGCAGGTGATGGGGGAGCGTCGGGCGCCCTGGATGTACCGGGGCCGCGGGTTCCTGGACCACGGGGTAACGCTCGTGGGCAGCTCGGACCGGCCCGTCACGGACGGGGCACCGCTGCGGGCCGTGCAGTTCATGGTCGAGCGCGCCTCCGCCTCGGGCCGGCCGATCGGGCCCGGGGAGGCGATCACCGTCGAGGAGGCGCTACACGCCTACACGGTCGCCGGCGCCCACGCCTGCCGATGGGACGCCGTCGCCGGCAGCCTCACCCCGTCGAAGCGCGCCGACCTGGTCGTCCTCGCCGAGGACCCCCGGCGCGTCGAGACCTCCCGGATCGGCGGCATCGAGATCGTGGCGACCTTCGTCGACGGACAACGAGCAACGGAAGCGGGAAAGCTGTGAACGGTCGGACGGACACCCTGGAACGCCTCTCCCCGCTGTGGGACGGGGCGGCTGTTCCGGTGCGCTGGGTGATCTGGCACCGGGGCGCGGACGAATCCATCGTCTTCGACCGGGAGTTCAACATCCCGTTCGATGTGGACGACGCGGTCCTCGGCGAGGTGATACGCCGGATGCGGGAGGCCGGGACCCCGGAGACCGACGCCTACCCCGGCCGACCTTGCGGGTAGCGCAGGAGAAGTCGGTGGCCCTCGTGCGTCTGACGGTCCGTCAGCAAAGCGGTGCCGTCGTCCTGTTGGGAGACGGCCGCCCGGGCGACTTGGCCCATTCACTCAGGTAAGGCTAACCTTACTTCGACCGTTCCATCGGGGCCGGCCGGCCCGCCGCGGCCCCCGGACTCCGTCCGGGAGATCCCCGCGCCCGCGAACGGCGACCCGAGGAAGGAACGCCTTGACCACGGCCACGCTGCCCCCTGCCGCCCCCGCCGCGCTGCCGCCCCGAGCCCCCGCCACCCGATGGCCCGGCGCTCTACGGCCCGCGGCCGCAGCCTTCACGGTGCGGCCGGCCCGCGAGGGCGACGGCCCCGCGCTCGCCGCCCTCTCCCGGCCGTTCGTCCGCGCGGGCGCGCTCCGTGAGCGCCCCCTCTCCCTGTACCTGGCCCGGGCGTCCGACTTCCTCGTCGCCCAAGCCCCCGACGGCACCCTCGAAGGCGGCCTCGGGCTGAGCGAACACGCCACGGACGGCGTGCTGTACAACTTCTGCGTCGCCGCCCACCGGCAGGGCTCGGGCATGGGCGGCCGCCTGCTGCGGGCGGCGCTCGCCCGGGCCCGCGGCCGCGCTCTGGGCAGGCTCTTCACCGCGACGACCGGGAGCGGCCGGCTCTTCCTCGGCCACGGCTTCGTCCCCGTCGCCCCGGAACTGGCCCCGCCCGCCTGGGCGCGCACCCTGGACCCCGGCCGCGACGCGCGCGTCCTGGCCCGCACGCTGTAGACGCCGAGGGGCGGGCCCCGAGAGGGACCCGCCCCTGGTGTGAGGGACCTCGGCCGGAGGTCAGGACGCGCCCGCGGCCGCGTGCACGGCGTCGAGGACCGGGGGCAGGGCCGCCACGAGGGCATCGGCCCGCTCCTCGGGCACGGTGAGTGCGGGGGCCAGCCGTACGACGCCGGGCCCGGCCGCGTTCACGAGGAACCCGGCGTCCTGGGCCGCCTGTTGGACCCGCGCGGCGACCGGCTCGGCGAGGACGACGCCCAGGAGCAGCCCCGCGCCCCGCACCTCGCGCACCAGCGGGTGCTCCAGCGCTTCGATGCCGTCGCGAAGCCGCTCGCCGACCCGCGTGACATGCGGCAGGAGCCCCTCCTTCTCGATGGCCTCCAGGACGGCGAGCCCGGCCGCGCACGCGAGGGGGTTGCCGCCGAAGGTCGAGCCGTGCTGACCCGGGGTCAGCAGCTCGGCGGCGGCGCCGAAGGCGACCGTGGCGCCGATCGGCAGTCCGCCGCCGAGTCCCTTGGCGAGGGTGACCACATCGGGCTCCACGCCCGGCTCCGCCTGGTGCGCGAACCAGTGGCCGGTGCGGCCGATCCCGGTCTGCACCTCGTCGAGCACGAGCAGACTGCCCGTGGCCCGGGTGATCTCGCGGGCGGCCCGCAGATAGCCGGCGGGGGCCGGAACGACCCCCGCCTCGCCCTGGACCGGTTCGAGGACGACCGCCGCGGTGCGCTCGGTGACCGCCGCCCGCAGCGCCTGTGTGTCGCCGTAGGGGACGTGGGTGACCTGCGCCGGAAGGGGTGCGAAGGGGGCCTGCTTGGCGGGCTGGCCGGTGAGGGCCAGCGCCCCCATGGTGCGTCCGTGGAAACCGCCTTCGGCCGCGACGAGGTGCGGCCGCCCGGTCCTTCGGGCGATCTTGAAGGCGGCTTCGACCGCCTCGGCGCCCGAGTTCGCGAAGAACACCCGGCCCGGCCTGCCCAGCAGGTCCACGAGCCGTTCCGCCAGCGCGACGGGCGGCTGCGAGACGAACAGGTTCGACACGTGCCCGAGCCGGGCGGCCTGTTCCGAGACGGCCGAGAGCAGGCCCGGGTGGGCGTGGCCGAGGGCGTTGACCGCGATCCCGCCGGTGAAGTCCGTGTACGCGCGGCCGGCTTCGTCCCACACCGTGCTGCCCTCGCCCCTGACCAGGGCCAGCGGGGGTGTGCCGTAGTTGTCCATCATCACCGCGCGCCAGCGGTCGGTGAGCCCGGTCGTGCTGTCGGCGGTCACGCGCCGTCCTCCTTGCCGCCGGGCCCCAGGGGCCCGGGCTCCTCGTCCGGCACCACCGTGGTGCCGGGTCCGTCCTCGGTGAACAGGCCGCGCAGCAGCGCGTGCGGCACCCGGCCGTCGATGACCCGCGCACGGGAGACCCCGGCCCGGACCGCCCGCAGGCAGCCCTCCATCTTGGGCAGCATGCCGCTCGCCAACTCCGGCAGCAGCGAGTCGAGTTGACTGGCCGTCAGGCGGTCGATGACGTCGGTGCTGCGCGGCCAGTCGGCGTAGAGCCCCTCGACGTCGGTCATCACCATCAGCCGGTCCGCGCCGAGGGCCACGGCGAGCGCCGAGGCCGCGAGATCGGCGTTCACGTTGTAGATCTGGCCGTCCTCGCCGCGTGCGACGGGCGAGATCACCGGGATGCGGCCTTGCTCGAGGAGCGTGCCGATCGTCGAGGCGTCCACGGCCACGATGTCGCCGACGAGGCCGATGTCCACCGGCCGGCCGTCCACCACGGCGGCCCGCCGCACGGCGGTCATCGTGTGCGCGTCCTCGCCCGACAGGCCCACGGCGAACGGGCCGTGGGCGTTGATGGCCCCGACCAGCTCCCGCTGGACCCGGCCGGTGAGCACCATGCGCACGACGTCCATCGTCTCCGGGGTGGTCACCCGCAGCCCGGCCTCGAAGCGCGTTTCGAGGCCGAGCCGGTCGAGCAGGGCGCTGATCTGGGGCCCGCCGCCGTGCACGACGACGGGCCGAAGGCCCGCGTGCCACAGCTCCACCACGTCCTGGGCGAACGTCCGGTGCAGCTCCGGGTCCACCATGGCGTTGCCGCCGAACTTGACGACGACCGTGCGGCCCTGGAGCTCCTCGAGCCACGGCAGGTCCGCCGCCGCATCCGGCGCGGCCGGTGTCCTCGGCTCCGCCGTTCCCGCGCCGCTCACGAGCTGTACGCGCTGTTCTCGTGGACGTATTCGGCCGTCAGGTCGTTGGTCCAGATGACGGCCGAGCTGTCGCCGGAGCGCAGGTCCACGGTGAGGCCGATCCGCCGGCCCGAGAGGTCGGCCTTGTCGCGGTCCTCGGCCCCGGCGCCGTCCCGGCACACCCAGACGCCGTTGATCGCCACGTCCAGGCGGTCCGGGTCGAAGGCGGCCGCCGTCGTGCCGATGGCGGACAACACCCGCCCCCAGTTGGGGTCTTCGCCGTGCAGCGCGCACTTGAGGAGGTTGTTGCGGGCCACGGAGCGGCCCACCTCGACGGCGTCCGCCTCCGAGGCCGCGCCGACGACCGTCACCTCGATCTCCTTGGACGCGCCCTCGGCGTCCGCCACCAGCTGGAGGGCCAGGTCCCGGCACACGGCGTGCACGGCCGCGGAGAGCGCCGCCGGCTCGGGCGTCACGCCCGAGGATCCCGAGGCGAGCAGCAGCACGGTGTCGTTGGTGGACATGCAGCCGTCCGAGTCCACCCGGTCGAAGGTGGTGCGCACCGCGTCGCGCAGCGCCGAGTCGAGGACACCGGCGTCGGCGTCGGCGTCCGTGGTCAGGACGACGAGCATGGTGGCGAGGCCCGGGGCGAGCATGCCCGCGCCCTTCGCCATGCCGCCCACCGTCCAGCCGTCGCCCGTGGCCACCGCGGTCTTGTGCACCGAGTCCGTCGTCTTGATCGCGACGGCCGCGTCCTGGCCGCCCTCGGCCGAAAGCCGGTCCGCGACGGCGGTGATGCCGTCCGCCACCCGGTCCATCGGCAGCCGCACACCGATCAGGCCAGTGGAACACACCGCGACGTCGTCCGGGTCCGTGCCCACGGCCCGCGCCGTCCGTTCGGCCATCAGACGGGTGTCCTCCGCGCCGCCGGGGCCCGTGCAGGCGTTCGCACCGCCGGAGTTGAGCACGACGGCGGATATCCGCCCGTCGGCGAGTGCGCGGCGGGACCAGCGCACGGGGGCGGCCTGTACGCGGTTCGAGGTGAAGACACCGGCGGCGGCGCGGGACGGCCCCCGGTTCACGACCAGGGCGAGGTCGAGGTCGCCGGAATCCTTGATGCCGGCGCTCACTCCGCCGGCGAGGAATCCCTGGGCGGCGGTCACACTCACGGAGCCACTCCATTCGTGGGCAGGCCAAGCCGTTCCGGCAGGCCGAGGGCGATATTCATGCTCTGCACCGCGCCACCGGCGGTGCCCTTCGTCAGGTTGTCGATGGCGCTCACACAGATCAGCCTGCGGGCGTCGGGGTCCACGGCGATCTGCACCTGGGCGGTGTTCGAACCGAGCACGGCGGCCGTGGACGGCCACTGGCCGGGCGGCAGCAGCCGTACGAACGGCTCGTCGGCGTACGCGTCCTCGTACGCGGCGCGCACCTCCTCCTCCCGCCCGCTCGCCGCGATGCCCGGGCGCAGCCGGGCCGAGCAGGTGGCGAGGATGCCCCGGGGCATGGGTGCCAGGGTCGGGGTGAAGGAGACCGTCACGTGCTCACCGGCCGCCAGGGACAGATTCTGGACCAGCTCCGGGGTGTGCCGGTGGCCGCCGCCGACCCCGTACGGGCTCATGGAGCCCATCACTTCGGCGCCGAGCAGGTGCGGCGCGGGCGACCGCCCGGCGCCGGAGGTCCCGCTGGCGGCGACGACGACCGCCTCGGGTTCGACGAGGGCGGCCGCGTGGGCGGGGAACAGCGCCAGGGTGACGGCGGTGGGGTAGCAGCCCGGCACCGCGATGCGCGTGGCATCCCTCAACTCGACCCGGGCGCCCGGCAGTTCGGGCAGCCCGTACGGCCAGGTCCCGGCGTGGGCGGAGCCGTAGAACCGCTCCCAGGCGGCCGGGTCGCGCAGCCGGAAGTCGGCGCCGCAGTCCACGACGAGCGTGCCGGGCGCCAACTGGGCTGCCAGGGCCCCGGACTGACCGTGGGGCAGGGCCAGGAACACGACGTCGTGGCCGTCCAGGGAGGCGGCCGAGGTGTCGAGGAGGATCCGGTCGGCGAGCTCCGTCAACTGCGGCTGTACGGAACCGAGTCGGCGGCCCGCGCTGCTGTGCGCGGTCACCGCGCCGATCTCCACCCCGGGATGCGAAGCCAGCAGGCGGAGCAGTTCCCCGCCCGCGTAGCCGCTGGCGCCGGCCACCGCGACCCGTACGGTCATGTTCGTCCATTCTCTGTGTGTGCGCGGACGCGGGAGCGCGGCAGCCCAACTCGGTAACTTAGCCAAGCCTAACCTAAATTGAGCAGGCTTATGCGGTGCGTCGGCGACCCCGGGCGTGCGGGCGCTCCTTGGCGTCGCCGGGCCGCCGGGGCCGGCTCAGCCGGTGGACCGGCTCCGCGCCGAGGGCGGGTGCCGACGGGCGCACCGGGCGGGAGCGGTGAGGAGGCGTCGGATCTGCTCGCCGGCGTCCGCCGGGTCCCGGACCGTGGCCGGGAACGGGAAGCGCAGGTCGCAGTGGCCCCGGCGGTATTCGCAGCGCAGGGTGATGCCGTGGCGGTCCAGGGCGAGCGGCGCCGTCCGCAGGACGCCGGTCGGCAGCCGGGAACCGGCGCGGACCACGAGCTCGGCCACCATGTCCCCGTGGGCGTCGGCCAGATGTGTCAGCAGGGCCGCCTCCTCGACGGCGAGCGGATCCGGCTCGGCGAGGGCGACCTCGTCGAGCCCGACGTCCAGCGTGCCCGCCGTCGTCCGCAGCGTCACGCGCGCGGTGTCGAGGCGCAGCCGCCCGCCCGGGCGGCCCCGGCCCTCCGGTGTCAGCCAGCCGGAGACCGTCACCCGGGCCCGTACGCGGTCACGGACCGCGGTCGCGGCGACGTCGGTGAACTCGAGCAGCGTCGCGAGGCTGCCGCGCGGCGCGGTGGCGACCTGCGCGGCCAGTGGGCCGTCCGCCGGCGGGTGCAGGGTGAGCCGGCCCTTCGGGTCGACCGCGTGCATGCCGAGCAGGTCGTAGCTCCGCGCCGGGGTGGTGAGGGACAGGGAGACGGCCCGCGCCAGCACGGAGCGGACGCGCTCGGCGGCGCTCAGCTCGGCCGGCCCGGCATCTGCGGCAGCACTCAAGGCAACTCCTCACGGGATCGGGCGCCGAACGCCTCGTTATTGAGGTAAGGCTAACCTAACTTGGAGGGGTGGGTGAGTCCAGGGTGACCCCGCGCCGACGTGCGGCGGCCCGTCCCGCCGCCCCGCCGCCGACGGCTGTCGCCCGGCCGGCCGTGAGGGCCCGTCGCCTTCCGCTGTCCGTCCGGGCACCACTTCCTACCCCTGAGGTCAACGCCCTCTGCCCGCGCGCCCCTTGCTTCGCGCGCCCGCCCCACATATCCAGGGAAGTTGACGATGTCAGGCCAGCAGTCGGAAGAGAGAGCCCGTGCACGATCAAGAGAAGGCCACACGGACCGGCGCCGCCGCCGGTCGTACTCCGCAGGGCGGGCGTGCGGCGAGGCCCGCCGCGCAGGTGCGGGGCGTGCTCGGCCTGCAGGCCAGTGCGGGCAACACCGCGGTCGTGCAGATGCTCCGCCAGGGCGACCACGCCTGGGCGCGGGAGGAGCACCAGCACGGCGCCGGATGCGGTCATGAGCGGGCCGAGCCGGTGCAGCGCTCCGCCGTGCACGACGTGCTGCGCGGCTCGGGGAGCCCGCTGGACGACAGCACCCGTAGCGACATGGAGGCGCGCCTGGGCGCGGACTTCTCCGATGTGCGCATCCACGACGACAGTGCCGCGAAGGCGTCCGCCGCCGAGGTCGGCGCCCGCGCCTACACCAGCGGCAACCACGTCGTCATCGGGGCGGGCGGCGGGGACAGCCACACCCTGGCCCACGAGCTGACCCATGTGATCCAGCAGCGCAAGGGCCCGGTCGCCGGCACCGACAACGGCGACGGCCTGAAGGTCTCCGATCCGTCCGACCGCTTCGAGCGCGAGGCCGAGGCGAACGCCCACCGCGTCATGTCGGCCGCCCCGGAAACCACCCAGGACGTACAGCGCGAGGTGGCGCCCGCCCCCACGACGGCCCCCCTCCCCGCCGTGCAGCGCGTCTTCGACCAGGAAAACCCGGGCAATCCCCAGAACGTCATGACGACCGAGCACTGGGAGCGCCAGGCCGGGGTCATGGGTGACGACGGCAAGGCCACCAAGGAGATGACCAAGAACAAGACCGACCTCATGGCGTCGGCCAAGAAGGCGAAGAAGGGCTACAAGGCCGACAAGCCGCGCACGATCGACGAGATCATCAAGACGGTCGGCCCGGCCCTGCTGCAGCAGCTCCAGGGCCTGCCGGAAACGTCCGGGCAGCTGGAGCTGTACCGGTCGATGAGCCTGGGCGAGGCGCAGAGCATCCTGACGTACTGGGGCACCGCCGAGGCGCGGACCGCCGTCGAGGAGTACATCCGGGGCGGCGAGGGATCGGCCAAGGACTTCCGGACCCAGGGCCTCAAGGGCATGACCGTCGGCTCCCACCTCGGCGACAGCGGGCAGGCGGACGCCTACTACGCCATGACGACGGAGAACTACCAGGTCCAGTTGCGGTTCACGCTGAAGCCCGGGGCCCACCAACTGCTGTTCAACTCGGACCACATGGCCCTGGGACCCGGCTACAAGACCGAGCTGATCCGCAAGGCCGAGGGCGGCGGCCACAAGAAGGCGAGCGCGAACGAGGGCACGCTGCCCGGCTACATCGGAGTGAAGGCCGAGGAGAACGAGCCCTACAGCATCGGCATCGCGCAGGGCGCCAACGGCAAGAACGGCCGCGAAGTCGGTCCGAGCCAGCTGCTGTTCCAGCTGTTCCTGCAGAACGTCTCGCTGGTGAAGGACAAGACGAACACCCTCGCGTCCGCATAAGAAGAGCCTGTAGACGTAAAGGGAGCCCGCAGAAAGGGGCCTGACGTAACGTCAGGCCCCGTTCAATGGTTCAGACGGCGCGCTCGGGCGCCGTGATCACAGGCGTGATCAGGCGACGTCGAACCGGTCCAGGTCCATGACCTTGGTCCACGCCGCCACGAAGTCGTGCACGAACTTCTCCTTGGCGTCGTCGCTCGCGTACACCTCGGCGACCGCGCGCAGCTCGGAGTTGGAGCCGAAGACCAGGTCCGCGCGGGTGCCCGTCCACTTGACGTCGGACGAGCCGGCCTCGCGGGCCTCGAAGGTGTTCTGGTCGGCGGACGTCGACTTCCACGTCGTGCCCAGGTCGAGCAGGTTGACGAAGAAGTCGTTGGTGAGCGTCCCCGGCCGGTCCGTGAACACGCCGTGCGCGGACTGCTGGTGGTTGGCGCCGAGCACCCGCAGACCGCCGACGAGGACGGTGAGCTCCGGGGCGCTCAGGGTCAGCAGGTTCGCCTTGTCGATCAGCAGGAACTCGGCCGGCAGCCGGTTGCCCTTGCCCAGGTAGTTGCGGAACCCGTCGGCCGTCGGCTCCAGGGCGGCGAAGGACTCCACGTCCGTCTGCTCCTGCGAGGCGTCGACCCGGCCCGGCGTGAAGGACACCTCGACGGCGACCCCGCCGTCCTTGGCCGCCTTCTCCACGCCCACCGTGCCGGCCAGCACGATCAGGTCGGCGAGGGAGACCTGCTTGCCGCCCGACTGGGCCGAGTTGAACGCCGAGCGCACGCCCTCCAGGGTCCGCAGGACCGTCGCCAGCTCGTCGGGCTCGTTGACCTCCCAGCCGCTCTGCGGCTGCAGCCGGATGCGCGCGCCGTTCGCGCCGCCGCGCTTGTCGCTGCCGCGGAACGAGGACGCCGACGCCCACGCCGTGGACACCAGCTGCGACACGCTCAGGCCCGAGGCGAGGATCCGCTCCTTGAGGGAGGCGATGTCCTGCGCGTCGATCAGGTCGTACGCGCGTGCCGGCAGCGGGTCCTGCCACAGCAGCTCCTCGGCCGGGACCTCCGGGCCGAGGTAGCGCACGACGGGGCCCATGTCGCGGTGGGTCAGCTTGTACCAGGCGCGGGCGAACGCGTCGGCGAACGCCTCGGGGTTCTCCAGGAAGCGCCGCGAGATCTGCTCGTACGCCGGGTCGACGCGCAGCGAGAGGTCGGTCGTCAGCATCGTCGGGGCGTGCTTCTTCGACGCGTCGAAGGCGTCCGGCACGGTGTCCGAGCCCGCGCCGTCCTTCGGCCGCCACTGGTGCGCGCCCGCGGGGCTCTTGAACAGCTCCCACTCGTAGCCGAAGAGGATCTCGAAGAAGCTGTTGTCCCAGGCGGTCGGCGTGTTCGTCCAGATGCCTTCCAGACCACTGGTGATCGCGTCGGCGCCCACACCGGTGCCGTGGGTGTTCTTCCAGCCGAGGCCCTGCTGCTCCAGCCCGGCGGCCTCGGGGTCGTCGCCGACGGCCTCGGAGGGGCCCGCGCCGTGGGTCTTGCCGAAGGTGTGTCCGCCGGCGATCAGCGCGACGGTCTCCTCGTCGTTCATCGCCATCCGACGGAACGTCTCGCGGATGTCGCGCGCGGCCGCGAGCGGGTCCGGGGTGCCGTTGGGTCCCTCGGGGTTGACGTAGATCAGGCCCATCTGGACCGCGCCGAGCGGGGTCTCCAGCTCACGGTCGCCGGTGTAGCGCTGGTCGTCGAGCCAGTTGGTCTCCGGGCCCCAGTACACGTCCTCGTCGGGCTCCCACACGTCCGCGCGGCCACCGCCGAAGCCGAACGTCTTGAAGCCCATCGTCTCCAGGGCGACGTTGCCCGTGAGGATCAGGAGGTCCGCCCACGAGATGCTCTGGCCGTACTTCTTCTTGACCGGCCACAGCAGCCGCCGGGCCTTGTCGAGGCTCACGTTGTCCGGCCAGCTGTTGAGCGGCGCGAACCGCTGCTGCCCGGCCCCGGCGCCGCCCCGGCCGTCACTGATCCGGTACGTGCCCGCGCTGTGCCACGCCATGCGGATCATCAGCGGGCCGTAGTTGCCGAAGTCGGCCGGCCACCAGTCCTGCGAGGAGGTGAGCACCTCGGCGATGTCCCGCTTGACCGCCGGGAGGTCGAGGGCCTTGAACGCCTCGGCGTAGTCGAACTCCCCGCCGAGCGGGTTCGACACGGCCGGGTTCTTGGCGAGGATCTTCAGGTTCAGCCGCTCCGGCCACCACTGGCGGTTTCCGCCGCCCTGGGTCGGGTGCGGGGCGCGCTCGTGCGCGACAGGGCAGCCGCCGCCTGAGCCGTCCGTCTTGGCGTCGGTGACGATTGCATCGGGGTTCTCGGACATGGCAATCCTTCTTGACTCGGTGGATCACGGTGCTGAGGAACTGCGGGCGGTGAATCGGCCGCGGCGCGCCCCGCCGGATGTCCACGGCCTCGTTACGGACTCGGGGCCGGGATGGTCAAGTAGCGGGCCGCGCACACGACTTGGCAGGACAATACGGCCCACGCGATCACACGCCCCGGAAGGCGGCGCGGTGACGGCGCGGTGGCTGCCCGCCCGGGTGACCGCCGGCGGCGCGGCACGCGGGCACGGGCCGGCACCCGGCACCTTCGCGGCGGCGATCCCCCATGACGTCTGTGTCTCCCGGGTGGGTTGAGTCCTGTTGCGGGTGGGACCGGTCTCGTCCGGCCCCTGGGCTGTCGGCGTCATCGATCCTACGATGGACCTAATCCAAGTCAAGAAGTACACCAATCCCGTATCCCTTCGGGCCCCCGCCCCGGATCCGGCCGGACCGCGAGACCTCCGGGCGCGGGCGCGGGCCCGGGCTCGGACCCGGGAGGAAACCCCCGACGGGTCCCCAACGCGGACGCCCACTGGCACACTTCGCGTAACGCATGGATCCCTGAACCGTGGACAGGTGAACCGGTATGAGTGACCTGCTCGAACGGCTGCGAGGGCGCGGCTGGCGGATGACCTCCCAGCGGCGCGTCGTCGCGGAGGTCCTGTCCGGCGACCACGTCCACCTGACCGCCGACGAAGTGCACGGCCGCGCGGCCGAGCGGCTCCCCGAGATCTCCCGGGCGACCGTCTACAACACGCTGGGCGAACTCGTCTCCCTCGGCGAGGTCCTGGAGGTCTCCACCGACGGCCGGGCCAAGCGCTACGACCCCAACGCCCACCACCCCCACCAGCACCTGGTCTGCTCCCACTGCGGCACCATCCGCGACGTCCACCCCCAGGGCGACCCGCTCGACGACCTCCCGGCCGGCGAGCGCTTCGGCTTCACGCTGGCCCGCGCCGAGGTCACCTACCGCGGACTGTGCCCGTCCTGCGCGCCGGGACCGGCCGCCGGAGAGGAAGACGTCGCCCGCCGGAAATGAGTCATAGCCGACACCCCGCGAGCCGTGTCGAAGTTGGGCTGAACGGGTGAGCGGCGTCATCATGGCCGGATGCAAATACAGCACGTGGGCGAGGTGGTCCGGTGAGCAGGTACGACGTCACCGACGAACAGTGGGAGGGGCTCGCCCAGGTCGTGCCGCTGCGCGGCCGCAACGAGTGGCCGTCCAGAGCCGACCACACCACGATCCCCGGCGACTACGCGACCGTCGAACAGCGGCGCTTCGTCGTCCTGCGCGTACAGATCTTCGCGGACGCGCGTGAAGTGGCCGAATACCTCATCGCCCAGATCCCGGTCCTCCTCGACCTGACCGGCGCCGACCCCGAAGTCGCCAAGCGGATCCTCGACTTCAGCACCGGAGTCGTCTTCGGCCTCGGCAGCGGAATGCACCGCGTCGACCGCAACGTCTTCCTGCTCGCCCCGGCCGGCACCGAAGTGGAAGGCATCGCCGCGGCGGCCGTCCCGCACCCCTGACGGCCCCGGCGCCGTCCCGCACCCCCGACCGCGCCGGGCCCCGCCCCGCCCGCTCCATCGCCCACGGGCCCGTCCCGTCCGCTCCACCGCCCCGCCCAGGACCGTCCCGCAGCGCTGTGCCGTCCCTCATTCGTAGGAAGGTCGACGAGGCGGAACGGTTCGTCAGTTTTCGGGCTGCGTACGGTCCCCGTCATGACCACCGCGACCACCAACAGTGACCGGACCGGCCGCCCCGATCGACCCACCGTCACCGAATTACGGCTCTCCGCCTTCCGCACCCACCGCGGCGCGGCCATCCCGCTCGGCCCCCTCACCCTGCTCACCGGGCCCAGCGGCAGCGGCAAGACCAGCGTCCTGGAGGCGTTCGAAGCCCTCGCCCGGCTCGGCTCCGGCGCGGCCCTCGGCTCGGTCTTCCGCGACCCCGCCGGCTGCGTGCCCGAACGCGCCGAGGCCGACGCCCAGGGCCGGCGCGGATTCAGGATCGGCTGCACGGTCGACGGCCCCGCCGGACCCGTCCGCCTCGACCTCGCCGTGCAGGCCGAACCGGAACTCCGCGTCGTCGGCGAACGTTTGACGAGCGAAGGACAGACCCTCCTCAGCACCGCACTGCGCGACCCGGGCCGCTCCACCGTCCAGGCGGCCTGGCACACCGCGGGCGCCGTCCCCGTCACGCGCGCCCCGCTGCCCGACGACCGGCTTGGCACCGCGCTGCTGCCGCTGCGCGTCGCGGGCAAGACCGAAGGACAGCTGCGCGTCCTGGCCGCCGCCGAACAGGTCGTCGTCGCCCTCCGCTCGGTCTTCCCCTGCGACCCCCAGCCCCAGCGGATGCGCGAACCCGTCGTCCCCGCCCAGGGCGGCAGCGGCGGCCGGCTGCGGCGCGGCTGCGACAACCTCGCCGACATCCTGCGGCGCACCCGCACCGAATGCGGCATCCGCCACGGCCGCCTCGTCGCCGCCGCCCGGGCCGGCTGCGTCGGCCCCGTCACCGGCCTGACCACCGAAGAACTCGCCGACGGCACGGTACGGGCCGTCCTCGCCCGTGGCGCCGCCCGGCACGGCACCCCCGTCGGCCGGCTCGGCGAGGGCGAACTGCGCTACCTCGCCCTGGCCCTCGTGCTGCTCACCGGACCCGGGGTCCTCGCCGTCGACACCGTCGCCGAAGTGCCGCCCGCCATGCAGACCCTGACCGTCCTCGCCGACGGCCTCGACCGCGCGCTCGACCCGCGCCAGAGCCGCGAACTCATCGCGCTGGCCGCCGAGATGTGCGCCCGCGGCCACATCCGGCTGCTCGCCGCCGTCGGCGACGGCGTGAGCGCCCCGCAGGCCCCCGGGGCGACGGTGGTAGACCTGGGGCCGTGAAAGACCGACTCGACGTACCGGCCCTGCAACGCAGACTCGCGGCCTTCGCCGCCGCCCGCGACTGGCAGCAGTACCACACCCCCAAGAACCTCGCCGCCGCCCTCAGCGTCGAAGCCTCCGAACTGCTCGAGATCTTCCAGTGGTTGACCCCCGAGCAGTCGGCCGGGGTAATGGCCGACCCGGACACGGCCCACCGCGTCACCGACGAGGTCGCCGACGTCCTCGCCTACCTGCTCCAGCTGTGCGAGGTGCTCGGCATCGACGCGCTGTCCGCGCTCTCCGCCAAGATCGACCGCAATGAACTCCGTTTCCCCGCCCCGGAACCGCCGAGGGCACCGAACAACGCGCCGACGAACACGGAGAGTCACTCTTCTGAGTGACCGAGATACTCACAATCGGCTTGCTGTGCACAGATTTCCGATTTCCTCTGGCTTTCCGGGCCACTCACGCTCACGCTAGGTAGTGGACGCGAAGCTCGGGTCCACCATACGAACGGGGAAAGCGGATGGATGCGGTACGGCTCCTGAAAGTCAGCCAAAACGCCCTGGCCCAGAGCCGGGCGGTGCTCGACATCGTGGCCGAGGCCTGGCAGGCACAAGCCCTCGCCCAGGCCATCGGCGGCCACCTCGCGGCCACCGGCCCGCCGGAACTGAGGGGAGAGGCCCGAGGCCTCGGCGAAGCCGGCAGCCGGGGCTGCGCCGTCCTCGACCACCCGGGCCTGCGACACGACGGCGTCCGCGCCGCCCAGCTGTCCGAAGTGACCGACGCCGCAAGCGCGTTGACCTCACTCGGCGCCCTGCTCGGCGATGTCGCCATGGCACTCGTCTCCGTGGCCTGCGCGACGGACGAGGAGGGGCTGTACTGGCAGTGCATAGAGGCCATCGACGCCGCCGACGAATCGAGCGACCGGGTGCGCGGAATGCTGCGCCGGCTCACCTTACGAGACCGGGACAGATCCCCCGAGGTGCTCCGCGACTCGGCCACCGGGCCTCCCTGACGCGGGGCCGAGCACGGGCCCGGCCGACGGGCGCTGCCACCCCGCCGGACCGCTGACCGCCCGAGGGGCACCCCGGGCCCGGCTCTCCTAGCGGCTCTCGCCCTCGCGCTGCTCGCGCTCCTCGGTCCCGTACGCCTGCCGCGATGCGCCGGAGCGGGAGCCGGAGTCGGAGCCGTCGTGGGAGGGGGAGGCGGAGTGGGAGTCGTCGTTGGAGTCGGAGCCTGTCTCGGACGACGTGCGGTCGGCGGTGGACTGCAGGTCCGCGTCGAGCTGGGTCAGATCCGCGCTCAGCGCCGCCATCAGCTCTTCCATCTGCTGCAACAGCCCCTTCGGCGCGCCCTCCCGCCCGGATGCGGACTGCGGCGCCGACTGCTGCGGCACCGTCTGTTCGGGTACGGCTTCCTGGGACATGGCGGCCTCCTCGGCCCGGGCCCTCCCGCGGGGCGGGCGGGGCGGAGAATCGGTCGACGCACCGGCCAAGGCCGCCGACACGCGGGCCGGGCGGTCCGGCTCCGCCCGAGCCAACGACCGCTCGGCGTTAACGTCACTGGTCAGAGGGGGCGCGACGGGCCAGGGCGGCGAATATTCACCCGACCGGGCATTCGTTGGGCGGGTGGCGCAGACGGGGTTGACGACGGTCCGACGGTGCAGGATGGAGGCATGGATCTTCGCATCTTCACCGAGCCCCAGCAGGGCGCCGGCTACGACACCCTCCTGACCGTCGCCAAGGCGACCGAAGACCTCGGCTTCGACGCCTTCTTCCGCTCCGACCACTACCTCCGCATGGGAACGGCCGACGGACTCCCGGGACCGACCGACGCCTGGATCACCCTGGCCGGCCTCGCCCGCGAGACCAAGCGGATCCGCCTCGGCACCCTCATGACGGCCGGCACCTTCCGGCTGCCGGGCGTGCTCGCCATCCAGGTCGCCCAGGTCGACCAGATGTCGGGCGGCCGGGTCGAACTCGGCCTGGGCGCAGGGTGGTTCGAGGAGGAGCACAAGGCGTACGGCATCCCCTTCCCCAAGGAGAAGTTCGCCCGGCTGGAGGAGCAGCTGGCCATCGTCACCGGACTCTGGTCCACCGAAGTGGGCCGCACCTTCGACTTCAACGGCACCTACTACCAGCTCAGCGACTCGCCCGCACTGCCCAAGCCCGCACAGACCAAGGTGCCCGTCCTGATCGGCGGACACGGGGCGACCCGCACACCGCGCCTCGCGGCGCAGTACGCGGACGAGTTCAACATCCCGTTCGCCTCCATCGAGGACAGCGAACGGCAGTTCACCAGGGTGCGGGCGGCCGCCGAGGCCGCCGGGCGCCGGGCGGACGACCTCGTGTACTCCAACGCGCTGGTCGTCTGCGTCGGCAAGGACGACGCGGAGGTGGCCCGCCGGGCCGCCGCCATCGGACGGGAGGTGGAGGAACTCAAGGCCAACGGACTCGCGGGCTCGCCCGCCGAGGTCGTGGAGAAGATCGGCAAGTACGAGGCGACCGGCTCGTCCCGCATCTACCTCCAGCTGCTCGACCTCGACGACCTGGACCACCTGGAGCTGATCTCCTCGCAGGTGCTGCCGCAGCTGACCAAGGCCTGAGGTGCGGCCCGCCCGGACACTCGCAGCGGCCCTCGCCGAGGGGCCGGTCGTCCTCGACGGTGGACTCTCCAACCAACTGGAGTCCCAGGGCTGCGACTTGAGCGACGAGCTGTGGTCGGCCCGGCTGCTCGCCGACGACCCGCGGCAGATCCAGGCCGCGCACACGGCCTACGTACGGGCGGGCGCCCAGGTCCTGACCACGGCCGGCTACCAGGCGACCTACGAGGGCTTCGCCCGGCGCGGGCTGAACCACGCCGAAGCCGCCCGGCTACTGACCAGCAGCGTCGAACTGGCGCGCCGGGCAGGGGAGTTGGGCGCGGGAGGACTGCCGTCGTCCGACTACGGGGGCGTGGGAGGAGTGCTGTCGTCCGACGGCGGGGGCGCGGGGAGAGGGGTGGGGTGGGGGAGGGGGGAGGGGGAGGCCCCCCAGCCCCCCGAGTTCTGGGTCGCCGCCTCCGTCGGCCCCTACGGTGCCTTCCTCGCCGACGGCAGCGAGTACCGGGGGCGTTATGGGCTGAGCGTGCGGGAGTTGGAGCGGTTCCATCGGCCGCGCGTCGAGACGCTGGTGGCGGCGGAGCCCGATGTGCTGGCCCTGGAAACGGTGCCGGACGCCGACGAGGCGGAGGCGATGTTGCGGGTGGTCGAGGGGTGCGGGGTGCCGGTGTGGCTCTCGTACAGCGTCGACGGCGGGCGGACCCGGGCCGGTCAGGATCTGGCCGGGGCGTTCGGGCTGGTGGCGGGGCTGGACCAGGTGGTCGCGGTCGGGGTGAACTGCTGTACCCCCGCCGATGCCGACCGGGCGGTACCGCTCGCGGCGTCGGTCACCGGCAAGCCGGTGGTGGTCTACCCGAACAGTGGCGAGCGGTGGGATGCGGAGGGCCGCCGCTGGGCGGGCGGTGCGACGTTCGACGCGGGGCGCGTGGGGGACTGGGTGGCGTCGGGGGCGCGGCTCGTCGGCGGGTGCTGCCGGGTGGGGCCGGCGGAGATCGCCCGGTTGGCGGCCCAGGTGCGCGGGGCGGCGGCGTAGAGCTGCCCAGTATGCCGGGTCCGGCCGGCGGCCTCACCGGGCTCACCGGTCCGCGCCGCGCCGGGGAAAAACCGCTGGTGGGCGGGGCGGCGGCCGCGTGATACTCGCGGGGTGTTCCTGACGATAACCACCACCGGCACCCCTGAAAGCCCTGCGACCGACCTCGGTTTCCTGCTGCACAAGCATCCCGACAACGCGCAGCGCTTCTCCACCTCCCACGGCACGGCGCACGTCTTCTACCCCGAGGCGACCGTCGAGCGCTGCACGGCCGCGCTGCTCCTGGAGGTGGATCCCGTCGCCCTCGTGCGACGGGGACAGGGCAAGGGCCGGGGCGGTGCACCTGACGCGGCGCTCGCGCAGTACGTCAACGACCGCCCGTACGCGGCGTCTTCGCTGATGTCCGTCGCGTTGTCCAGCGTCTTCAAGAGCGCGCTGCGCGGGGTGTGTGCCGCGCTGCCGGAGCGGGCGGCGGCGCCTCTGCCGCTGCGCGTCGAGGTGCCCGCGCTGCCGGCTCGGGGCGGTGTGGAGCTGGTGCACAAGCTGTTCGGGCCGCTCGGCTGGAGCTCGGTGAGTGCCGAGCCGGTCGTCCTCGACGCGCGGTTCCCGGAGTGGGGTGACTCGCGTTATGTGCGCCTCGTCCTTGAGGGCGAGCTCCGACTGGCGCACGCGCTGCGGCAGTTGTACGTGCTGCTGCCCGTACTCGACGACGCCAAGCACTACTGGGTCGCGCCGGACGAGGTGGACAAGCTGCTGCGCGCGGGGGACGGCTGGCTGGCCGAACACCCCGAGCAGAAGCTGATCACCAGCCGTTATCTGTCGCGGCGCCGGGGCCTGGCCCGGCAGGCGATGGAACGTCTGGAGCTGGTGCGGCTCGCGGAAGCCGACGGCCTGGACGTCGAGGAGATCGACAACGCCGTCGACGAGCACAGCGACACGGCCGAGAAGCCGGTGCCGCTCGCCGCCCAGCGGCGGGCCGCGATCCTTACGGCACTGGGGTCGGCCGGGGTGAGCCGGGTGCTCGATCTCGGCTGCGGTCAGGGGCAGTTGGTGCAGGAGCTCCTCAAGGACGCGCGCTTCACCGAAGTCGTCGGCGTCGACGTCTCCGTGCGCGCGCTGACCGTGGCCGCGCGGCGGCTCCGCATCGACCGTATGACGGAGCGTCAGTCGGGGCGCGTGGCGCTGACGCAGGGCTCGTTGGCGTACACGGACAAGCGGCTCAAGGGGTACGACGCGGCGGTGCTCAGCGAGGTGATCGAGCACGTGGACCTGCCGAGGCTGCCGGCCCTGGAGTACGCCGTGTTCGGCTCGGCCCGGCCGCGCACGGTGATCGTGACGACGCCCAATGTCGAGTACAACGTCCGCTGGGAGACGCTGCCCGCCGGACACGTACGCCACGGGGACCACCGGTTCGAGTGGAGTCGCGCCGAGTTCGCGGCGTGGGCGCGCGAGGTGGCCGAACGGCACGGCTACGGCGTCGAGTTCGGGCCCGTCGGCCCGGACGACCCGAAGGTGGGCCCGCCGACCCAGATGGCGGTGTTCACCCTGATCGCCACGGACCCCGAGCACGCCACCAACCCCGCGACGAACCGCACCGCAGCCACCCAGACCGGCCGGACAGCCCCGACCACCCCGACCACCCAGACCGCGCCGAAGGAGGCGACAGCAGCATGAGTTCCGAGACCGAGACCGAGAGCGAATCCGAGACCGCCCCCGGCAACGGCACCACCTACGGCACCGGCACCGCCACCGAGGCAAGTACCCAGGCCCCGGCCACCCCCGCCGCCGCATCCACCCCGGCCGCCACGCCCCGTACCCTCCCCGTCACCGATCTCTCGCTCGTCGTCCTCGTCGGGGCCACCGGATCGGGCAAGTCGACCTTCGCGCGGCGGCACTTCAAGCCGACCGAGGTCATCTCCTCCGACTTCTGCCGGGGGCTCGTCGCCGACGACGAGAACGACCAGGGGGCCAGCCGGGATGCCTTCGACGTGCTCCACTACATCGCCGGGAAGCGGCTCGCGGCGGGCCGGCTGACCGTGGTCGACGCCACGAACGTGCAGCCCGAGAGCCGTAAGCACCTGGTGCGCCTGGCCCGAGAGCACGACGTGCTGCCGATCGCGATCGTCCTGGATCTGCCGGAGGACGTCTGCGCCGAGCGGAACGCGAAGCGTCCCGACCGGGCGGGGATGCCCCGCCATGTGATCGGCCGGCACCGGCGTGAACTGCGGCGCGGACTGAGGGGGTTGGAGCGCGAGGGTTTCCGCAAGGTGCACGTCCTGCGGAGCGTGGAGGAGGTGGAGAGCGCCGAGATCGCCATCGAGCGGCGCTACAACGACCTCACCCACCTCACGGGCCCCTTCGACATCATCGGCGACATCCACGGCTGCCGGTCCGAACTGGACACCCTGCTGGGCAAGTTGGGCTACGTCGACGGTGTTCACCCCGAGGGCCGCACCGCGGTGTTCGTGGGAGACCTCGTCGACCGGGGGCCCGACAGCCCCGGGGTGCTGCGCCGGGTGATGCGCATGGTCGCCGGAGGCAGCGCGCTCTGCGTGCCCGGGAACCACGAGAACAAGCTCGGGCGTTACCTGAAGGGACGCAACGTCCAGCACACGCACGGCCTCGCGGAGACCATCGCGCAGCTGGAGAAGGAGGACGAGGGCTTCAAAGCGCAGGTGGGGGAGTTCATCGACGGGCTCGTCAGCCACTATGTGCTCGACGGCGGCAGGCTCGTCGTCTGTCACGCGGGTCTGCCCGAGAAGTACCACGGACGCACCTCGGGCCGGGTCCGTTCGCACGCGCTGTACGGGGACACGACCGGCGAGACCGACGAGTTCGGGCTGCCGGTGCGCTACCCGTGGGCCGAGGACTACCGGGGACGTGCGGCGGTCGTCTACGGACACACTCCCGTGCCGAACACCTCGTGGATCAACAACACCATCTGTCTGGACACGGGTGCCGTGTTCGGCGGGAAGATGACCGCCCTGCGCTGGCCGGAGCGCGAGCTCGTCGACGTACCGGCGGAGCGGGTCTGGTACGAGCCGGCCAGGCCGCTGGTCACCGAGGCGCCCGGCGGGCACGAGGGCCGGCCGCTCGACCTGGCCGATGTGCACGGGCGGCGGGTCGTCGAGACCCGGCTGATGGGCAAGGTCGCGGTGCGCGAGGAGAACGCGGCGGCGGCCCTGGAGGTCATGAGCCGGTTCGCGGTCGACCCGAGGCTGCTCGCCTACCTTCCGCCGACGATGTCGCCGACCGCGACCTCCGGTGCGGACGGCTATCTGGAGCACCCGGCGGAGGCGTTCGCGCAGTACGCGAAGGACGGTGTCGCGCGGGTCGTGTGCGAGGAGAAGCACATGGGTTCGCGGGCGGTGGCCCTGGTGTGCCGTGACGCGGAGGCGGCGCGTGAGCGGTTCGGGGTGGGGGGTCCGACGGGGGCGCTGCACACTCGTACCGGACGGCCGTTCTTCGACGACGCGGCCGTCACCGAGGAGATCCTCCAGCGGCTCCGGTCGGCGGTGTCCGGGGCCGGGCTCTGGGACGAACTCGGCACGGACTGGCTGCTGTTGGACGCGGAGCTGATGCCGTGGTCGCTGAAGGCGTCGGGGCTGCTGCGCTCGCAGTACGCGGCGGTCGGCGCGTCGTCCGGGGCCGCTCTTCCGGCCGCGCTGCGCGCCCTTGAGGCGGCGTCGGGCCGGGGCGTCGAGGTGGCGGGGCTGGTGGAGCGGCAGCGGGAGCGGGCCGCCGACGCGGCCGCGTTCACGGAGGCCTACCGGCGCTACTGCTGGACGACCGAGGGGCTCGACGGGGTGCGTCTGGCGCCGTTCCAGATCCTGGCCGCGCGCGGGCGCAGCCTGGCCGCCGTGCCGCACGACGAGCAACTTGCCTGGCTGGACCGGCTGGTGGAGCACGACCGGACGGGGCTGCTCCAGTCGACCCGGCGCCTCGTGGTCGACACCGGCGACGAGGCATCGGTGCGGGCCGGTGTCGACTGGTGGCTGGAGCTGACCGGCGCGGGCGGCGAGGGCATGGTCGTCAAGCCGCTCCAGGCGCTGGCCCGGGACGGCGGGGGGCGCCTGGTACAGCCGGGCATCAAGGTGCGCGGCCGGGAGTACCTGCGGATCATCTACGGTCCCGAGTACACCCGCCCGGACAATCTGGAGCGGCTGCGGCAGCGCTTCCTCGGGCACAAGCGGTCGCTGGCCCTGCGCGAGTACGCGCTCGGCCTGGAGGCGCTCGACCGGCTCGCCGACGGTGAGCCGCTGTGGCGGGTGCACGAGGCGGTGTTCGCCGTCCTCGCCCTGGAGTCGGAGCCGGTCGACCCCCGGCTGTGAGGGAGCGGCGGGCCGTTTCGGCGGCCCGCCGCGCCGTGCGGCGGCCGTGTTCGCCGGGTGAGCGGGGCTGCCGCGGGACAGGATGGGGGCATGGGATTCCATGTCGATTCCGAGACCGGGCGGCTGCGCCGCGTCATACTCCACCGGCCAGATCTGGAGCTGAAGCGGCTCACGCCCGGCAACAAGGACGCGCTGCTCTTCGACGACGTGCTGTGGGTGCGCCGGGCCAGACAGGAGCACGACGGATTCGCGGACGTGCTCCGCGACCGCGGGGTGGAGGTGCATCTCTTCGGTGATCTGCTGCGCGAGTCGCTGGAGATCCCGGCGGCCCGGGCCCTGGTGCTCGACCGGGTCTTCGACGAGAAGGAGTACGGTCCGCTCGCGACGGACCATCTGCGGGCCGCCTTCGAGGAACTGCCCGCCGCCGAGCTGACGGAGGCGCTGGTCGGCGGGATGACCAAGCGGGAGTTCCTGGAGAGCCATCCGGAGCCGACCTCGGTGCGCTTCCACGCGATGGACCTGGACGACTTCCTGCTCGGCCCGCTGCCGAACCACCTCTTCACGCGTGACACCTCCGCCTGGATCTACGACGGCGTCTCGATCAACGCGATGCGCTGGCCCGCCCGGCAGCGCGAGACCGTGCACTTCGAGGCGATCTACCGCCACCACCCGCTGTTCAAGGGGCCCGGGGCGGGCCCGTTCAACATCTGGTCGCGCGGGCAGAGCGACTATCCCTCGACCATCGAGGGCGGGGACGTCCTGGTGATCGGCAACGGTGCCGTGCTGATCGGGATGAGCGAGCGGACCACCCCGCAGGCCGTGGAGATGCTGGCCCGCGGCCTGTTCGCGGCGGGCTCGGCGAGGACCATCGTGGCGCTCGACATGCCGAAGCGGCGGGCCTTCATGCACCTCGACACGGTGATGACGATGGTGGACGGCGAAACCTTCACTCAGTACGCGGGCCTGGGCATGCTGCGCTCGTACACGATCGAGCCGGGCGCGGGCGAGCAGGAGCTCAAGGTCACCGACCATCCGCCGGAGCACATGCACCGTGCGATCGCGGCGGCCCTCGGCCTCGACCGGATCCGGGTGCTGACCGCCACCCAGGACGTGCACTCCGCGCAGCGGGAGCAGTGGGACGACGGCTGCAATGTGCTCGCGGTGGAGCCGGGCGTGGTCGTCGCGTACGAGCGCAATGTCACGACCAATACGCATCTGCGCAAGGAGGGCATCGAGGTGATCGAGATCCGGGGCAGCGAGCTGGGCCGGGGGAGGGGAGGCCCGCGCTGCATGAGCTGTCCGGTGGAACGCGATGCCGTATAGTGATGCGCTCTTACGTATAGACTTCCACTATTATTGAGGACCGGACGCCGTCGCTCGCGGGACGCCGTCCTCCCGTCCGCCCCTATCCGTCCCCAGGAGCAGCCACCATGGCGATAGACCTCGCAGGCCGCCACTTCCTCAAGGAGCTGGATCTCACGGCCGAGGAGTTCCTCGGGCTGGTCTCGCTCGCCGCCGAACTCAAGGCCGCCAAGAAGGCGGGCGCCGAGGTCCAGCGGCTGCGCGGGCGCAATGTCGCGCTGATCTTCGAGAAGTCGTCGACCCGCACCCGCTGCTCCTTCGAGGTGGCCGCCGCCGACCAGGGCGCGTCGACGACGTACATCGACCCGGCCGGTTCGCACATCGGCAAGAAGGAGTCCGCGCGCGACACGGCCCGGGTCCTGGGCCGGATGTTCGACGCGATCGAGTTCCGGGGCGACGCCCAGGAGACCGTCGAGACCCTCGCCGCGCACGCCGGGGTGCCGGTCTACAACGGGCTGACCGACGAGTGGCACCCCACCCAGATGCTCGCCGACGTCCTGACCGTCACCGAGCACACCGACAAGCCGCTGGGCGAGGTGGCCTTCGCCTATCTGGGGGACGCCCGCTTCAACATGGGCAACTCCTACCTGGTCACCGGCGCCCTGCTCGGCATGGACATCCGGATCGTGGCGCCCCGGGCGTACTGGCCGGCCGAGGAGGTCGTGGCGCAGGCGCGCGAGGCGGCGGCGGTCAGCGGCGCCCGCGTCACCCTCACCGAGTCCGTCGAGGAGGGCGTGGCCGGCGCGGACTTCGTCGCCACCGACGTGTGGGTCTCGATGGGCGAGCCCCAGGAGATCTGGGCCGAGCGCATCAAGGCCCTCGCCCCGTACGCGGTGACGATGGACGTGCTGCGGGCCACCGGCAATCCCGGCGTCAAGTTCCTGCACTGCCTGCCCGCCTTCCACGACCTGGGCACCCAGGTCGGCCGGGACATCCACGAGCGGTACGGCCTGACGGAACTCGAAGTGAGCGACGAGGTCTTCGAGTCGGCGCACTCGGTCGTCTTCGACGAGGCCGAGAACCGGATGCACACCATCAAGGCGGTGATGGTCGCCACCCTCGGCGACGGTTCATCCGGCGCCGGCGCGTAGCCGCCGGATAGGAATGCGCCCGATTGGGTGCACATGCGGCGGGGTGGCTACTATGTCGCTTCTTGGTGGGGTCCGAGCTCGCACGCTCGGACCCCGCTTTCTTTTGTGCGCGGCCCCTGCCGGCCGTGGCGTACCACCAGGAATGAGAACCACCCCATGCGGCGCCCCCACCTCGCCTCCCGCCCCGCCCCCCAGCTGCGGATCAAACCGCCGCGCCGGCTGATCGCCGAATCCGGCGCGGACCTCGAAGGCCATGGCCTGCGCCGCACGATGGGGCTCTTCCAGCTCGTGTGCTTCGGCGTCGGCGCGATCGTGGGCACCGGCATCTTCGTCGGGCTCTCCGACAGCGTCGCCAAGGCGGGGCCCGCGGTGGTCCTGTCCTTCGCGCTCGCCGCGGTCACCTGCGTCTTCACGGCGTTCTCCTTCGCCGAGCTGGGCGGCGCGATCCCCGTCTCGGGCTCCTCGTACTCCTTCGCGTACGCCACGCTCGGCGAGCGCACCGCGTTCCTGGTCGGCTGGTGCCTGCTCCTGGAGTACGGCGTGTCGGTGTCCGCGGTCGCGGTCGGCTGGAGCCAGTACCTCAACGAGCTCCTGAACAGCCTCGTCGGCTGGCAGCTTCCGGACGCGCTCTCCGCGGGCCCCGGCGACGGCGGCGTGGTCAACCTGCCGGCCGTCGTCGTCATCCTGCTCGCCGCGACCCTCCTGGTGCGGGGCGTGCGGGAGAGCGCGCGGGCCACCGCCGCGATGGCCGTGCTCAAGATCGGGATCCTGCTGCTGTTCCTGGCGATCGCCTTCACGGCGTTCCAGGCCGGCCACCTCTCGCCGTTCGCGACCCATGGCGCGGGCGGGGTCACGGCGGGCGCCTCGCTGGCGTTCTTCTCGTACATCGGCTTCGACGCGATCACCACGGCCGGCGAGGAAGTGAAGGATCCGCGCAAGAACGTGCCCATAGCGATCATGATCTGCATCGGCCTGGTCACGCTGCTCTACTGTGCGGTCGCCGTGGCCGCGATCGGCGGGCTCGGCGCGGACGCGGTCGGCGACAAGCCTGCCGCGCTCTCGCTGATCGTCAACCAGGTCACCGACTCCACGGTCGGCGGCGGCGTCATCGCCTTCGGCGCGGTCGTCGCGATCGCGTCCGTGGTGCTCGCCGTGATGTACGGGCAGACCCGCATCCTGATGTCGATGTCCCGCGACGGCCTGGTGCCCCGCGTCTTCGAGCGGGTCTCGCCGAAGACCGCGACGCCGGCCGCCAACACCTGGATCGTCGCGCTGGTCTTCGCGGTCCCGGCCGCCTTCGCCTCCCTGGACGCGGTGGTCAACCTGACCACCATCGGCACACTCGCCGTCATGGCCGTGGTGAACATCGCGGTCATCGCGCTGCGCCGCGGCGAGCCGGACCTGAAGCGCTCGTTCCGGGTGCCGCTCTACCCCGCGAGCCCGATCCTGGGCGTCGGCTTCTGCCTCTACCTGATGTACGGGACCGGCTGGGCGACCTGGCTCCAGTTCGCCGCCTTCCTGCTGGCCGGCTCGCTGGTGTACTCCTGCTACGGCCGCAGCCGCTCGCGCCTGGCCGGCTCCGCCGGTCCGGAAGCGTGAGCCGGACCGCCTCGCCGTCCCGGCCCGTCCAGCGGCATGCGCCGCCCCGCCTCGTCAGCCCGGCCGGCTCGGGAGGGTGAACCAGACCGCCTTGCCCTGCGCGGTGGGGCGGTGGCCGCAGGCCGAACTCAGGGTGCGGATGAGGAGCAGGCCGCGGCCGTGCTCCTGCCAGGGGTCGGGCGGTCCGCCCGAGCCGGTGGTCAGGTCGCCCGGCGGCAGCGGCGAGCCGTCGTGCACCTCGACCTGGCAGCCGGACGCGAGCAGCTCCACCACCAGCTCGATCGGCGCCTCACCCGTGGTGTGCTCGACGGCGTTGGCGACGAGCTCGGCGGTCAGCAGCTCGGCCGTGTCGCTGTCGGCGGGCGCGTCGATGTCCGCGAGCGCGGTACGCACCAGGGCGCGGGCGATCGGCACGGCGGCCGTGGTGTGGGGGAGCGGGATGCGCCACGCGGAGGGGGCGGCGTTCCGGTCCGGGCCGGAGGGCTTCGGCAAGGCGACTGTGTCCGTTCGGGGCGCGAGAGGTCGTCGGGTTGCGTGGGGTCGTCCTGCTTTCAACCTTACGAAGCCGGGCCGCGACCCAGTAGAGGACCCCGGCCGCAGTGGCCGGGGCCCTGGGGCACCGGGACGCGGGACCTTGGCCCTGGCGGCGGGGAGCGCTTATCGCGTACTCGTGACGACAGTCACACATGAGTGATACCTTCGTCGGGCAGGCAGCGAAAGCAGTGGCGGCACCTGCCGTCCCGCCGAAGGAGGCCGCCCGGATGAGCCCCTTTCCCAGCTCCGCGTCGCCCACCGAAAACTGGCGCCATCTGCGCCTGACGGTGTCCGACGGAGTCGCGACCGTCACGCTGGCCCGGCCCGAGAAACTCAACGCGCTGACCTTCGGCGCCTACGCCGACCTGCGCGACCTGCTCGCCGAGCTGTCCCGGGAGCGCTCGGTGCGCGCCCTGGTCCTGGGAGGCGAGGGGCGCGGCTTCTGCTCGGGCGGCGACGTGGACGACATCATCGGCGCCACCCTGGCGATGAACACCGCCGAACTCCTCGACTTCAACCGCATGACCGGCCAGGTCGTCCGGGCGATCCGCGAGTGCCCCTTCCCCGTGATCGCGGCGCTGCACGGCGTCGCCGCGGGCGCGGGCGCGGTGCTCGCCCTCGCGGCCGACTTCCGCATCGCCGACCCCTCGGCACGCTTCGCGTTCCTCTTCACCAAGGTGGGCCTGTCGGGCGGCGACATGGGCGCGGCCTATCTGCTGCCCCGCGTCGTGGGCCTCGGACACGCCACCCGCCTGCTCATGCTGGGCGAGCCGGTACGCGCCCCGGAGGCCGAACGGATCGGTCTGCTCAGCGAGTTGACGGACGAGGGCCGCGCGGATGAGCGCGCCGCCGAACTCGCCCGCCGCCTCGCCGACGGCCCCGCCCTCGCCCACGCCCAGACCAAGGCGCTGCTCACCGCCGAACTGGACATGCCGCTCGCGGCCTCCGTGGAGCTGGACGCGGCGACCCAGGCCCTGCTGATGAACGGCGAGGACTACGCCGAGTTCCACGCGGCCTTCACCGAGAAGCGCCCCCCGCAATGGCAGGGGCGCTAGCGATGCCGGCCCGCCGCGCCGGGCGCGCCCCCCTCAAGATCGCGGTGATCGGCGGCGGCCCCGGCGGGCTCTACGCCGCGGCCCTGCTCAAGCGGCTCGACCCGGCCCGCGAGATCACCGTGTGGGAGCGCAACGCGCCCGACGACACCTTCGGCTTCGGCGTCGTGCTGTCCGACGAGACCCTCGGCGGGATCGAGCACGCGGACCCCGCCGTCCACCAGGCGCTGCGCGCCGAGTTCGTCCGCTGGGACGACATCGACATCGTGCACCGCGGCCGCACGCTCACCTCCGGCGGCCACGGCTTCGCCGCTCTCGGCAGGCGCCGGCTCCTGGAGATCCTGCACGAGCGCTGCCAGGACCTCGGCGTCGATCTGCGCTTTCGCGCCGAGGCGCCGCCCGCCGCCGAACTCGCCGCCGCCCACGACCTGGTGGTGGCCGCCGACGGGGTGCACAGCCTCACCCGTGAGGCGCACGCCGCGCACTTCGCGCCCGTGATCACCGCCCACCGCTGCCGCTACATCTGGCTCGCCGCCGACTTCGCCTTCGACGCCTTCCGCTTCGAGATCGCCGAGACCGAACACGGGGTGATGCAGCTGCACGGCTACCCCTACTCGGCCTCCTCCTCCACGGTCATCGTCGAAATGCGCGAAGAGGTCTGGACGGCCGCCGGATTCGCCACGCTCGACGAGGCCGCCTCCGCCGAGCAGTGCGCCAAGATCTTTTCCGACGCCCTCGGCGGGCGGCCCCTGCACGGCAACAACTCCTCGTGGACCGCCTTCCGTACCGTCGTCAACGAGCGCTGGTCGTACGGCAATACGGTGCTGCTCGGCGACGCGGCGCACACCGCCCACTTCTCGATCGGGTCCGGCACCAAGCTCGCCGTCGAGGACGCCCTCGCCCTTGCCGCGTGCATCGAGGAGCAGCCCGATCTGCCCGCGGCGCTCGGCGCGTACGAGAGCGAGCGCCGGCCCGTCGTCGCCTCCACACAGCGCGCGGCCGCCGCCAGCCTGCGCTGGTTCGAGGAGCTTGAGCGCTATCTCGACCAGCCCGCCCGGCAGTTCGCCTTCAACCTCCTCACCCGCAGCCGCCGGGTCACCCACGACAACCTCCGTCTCCGTGACCCCCGCTTCACCGACTCCGTGGAGCGCGAGTTCGGCTGCCCGCCGGGGACCCCGCCCATGTTCACCCCCTTGCGGCTGCGCGGCCTCGAACTGAACAACCGTGTGGTGGTCTCGCCCATGGACATGTACTCCGCCGTGGAGGGCGTCCCCGGCGACTTCCACCTCGTCCACCTGGGCGCCCGCGCCCTCGGCGGCGCCGGCCTGGTCATGACCGAGATGGTGTGCGTCAGCCCCGAGGGCCGCATCACCCCGGGCTGCACCGGCCTCTACACCCCCGAACAGGCCACCGCCTGGCGGCGGATCGCGGACTTCGTCCACGAGCAGGCGCCCGGCACCGCCTTCGGCGTCCAGCTCGGCCACTCCGGGCGCAAGGGCTCGACCAAGCTGATGTGGGACGGCATGGACCAGCCGCTCGACGCCGGCAACTGGCCCGTCGCCGCCGCCTCCCCGCTCCCGTACCTGCCCGGCGTCAGTCAGGTCCCGCACGCCCTGGACCGCGCGGAACTCACCAGGATCCGCGAGCAGTTCACGGCGGCCGCCCGCCGGGCCGCCGACTGCGGCTTCGACCTCCTCGAACTGCACTGCGCCCACGGCTACTTGCTCTCCGGCTTCCTCTCCCCTCTCACCAACCAGCGGACGGACGAGTACGGCGGTTCCCTCGCGGCGCGCCTGCGCTTCCCCCTCGACGTCTTCGACGCGGTGCGCGAGAACTGGCCGGCCGAACGGCCCATGACGGTCCGCCTCTCCGCCACCGACTGGGCCGAGGGCGGCACCAGCGCCGAGGACGCCGTCGAGGTCGCGCGCGCCTTCGCCGCACACGGAGCCGACGCCATCGACGTCTCCACCGGCCAGGTCGTCCCCGAGGAGCGACCCGAGTTCGGCCGCTCCTACCAGACCCCGTACGCCGACCGGATCCGCAACGCGCTGGGCGTCCCCGTCATCGCGGTGGGAGCCATCTCGTCCTGGGACGACGTCAACTCCCTTCTCCTGGCGGGCCGCACCGACCTGTGCGCCCTGGCCCGGCCGCACCTCTACGACCCCCACTGGACCCTGCACGCCGCCGCCGAGCAGGGCTATGCGGGCCCCGGCGCGAGCTGGCCGCTGCCCTACCGAGCGGGCAGCCGCACCCCGCCGACGGGCCGCACGGACGCCCCGCGGCCGCGCCTCAGCCTGAGCTGACGCCCCCGCGAGAGGCCGCGAGCGCTACTCACGGCCCGGCAGCGTGCCCCGTACGAACGCGGCGCCGGCCTCGCGCAGCAGCCCGTGCAGCTTCCCGAACACCTCCGCGGAACGGGCGCCGGGCCAGCCACGGGGCAGCAGCTCGGCGGGCAGGCCCGGATCGGCGTACGGCAGCCGGCGCCAGGAGTCGAGGGCGAGGAGGTAGTCCCGGTAGGCGGCCTCGGCGTCGGCCGGGGTGCCGGCGCCGGCGGCCGAGGGCGACTCCCAGGCGCGCAGCACCGGTGCGTGGCGGTCCAGGAAGTCCTCGTGCTGCTTGGCGATGGCGGGCAGGTCCCACCAGCGGGCGACCGCCTCGGCGGTGGGCGCGAAGCCGAGGTGCTCACCCCTGAACAGCTCGACGTACGGCGCGAGTTGGAGCCGTTCCAGGGTGTGCCGGGTCTCGTCGTACAGCCGGGCCGGGGCGAGCCAGACGCCCGGCGCGGCGGCGCCGAAGCCGAGCCCGGACAGGCGCGAGCGCAGTACGTGCCGCTTGCTGCGCTCGGACTCGGGGACGGAGAACACCGCGAGCACCCACCCCTCGGCGGCCCCCGTCGAGGGGCGGGCGTAGATGCGCCGGTCGCCGTCGTCCAGGAGCTGGCGGGCGTCGGCCGACAGGGCGTAGCCCGCCGCTCCCGCCTCGGTCGGCCGGGCCTCCAGGAGCCCGCGCCGTTTCAGCCGGGAGACCGACGAGCGCACGGAGGGCGCGTCGACGCCGACTGCCGCGAGCAGCCGGATCAGCTCGGCCACCGCGAGGGAGCCGGAGGTCTCGCGCCCGTAGGCGCCGTACAGGGTCACGATCAGAGATCGGGGGGTGTGCTGCTCGGCCACGCGATCACTCTAGTTCCCGCAGCCGGAAGCGCTGGAGCTTGCCGGTGGGCGTGCGCGGCAGGGCGTCCAGGAAGACGATCTCGCGCGGGCACTTGTAGGGCACGAGCTCCCTCTTGACGAAATCGCGCAGCAGCGTTCTGGTGTCCTCGTCCCGCGCCGCGTCCGGTCTCAACACGCAGTAGGCGACGGCCACTTGGCCGCGCCGCTCGTCGGGCCGCCCCACCACGGCGGCCTCCGTGACGAGGGGGTGGCGCAGCAGGGCGTCCTCGACCTCGGGGCCCGCGATGTTGAACCCGGCCGAAATGATCATGTCGTCGGCGCGTGCCACGTACCGGAACCAGCCGTCGCCGTCGCGCACATACGTGTCACCGGTGATGTTCCAGCCGTCGCGGACGTAGACGCGCTGGCGTTCGTCGGCGAGATAGCGGCAGCCGACCGGGCCGCGCACGGCGAGCAGTCCCGGCTCGCCGTCCGGCACCGGCTGCCCCTGGGCGTCCACCACACGGGCCTGCCAGCCGGGTACGGGCCGTCCGGTGGTGCCGGGCCGGATGTCCTCGTCGGCCGCCGAGATGAAGATGTGCAGCAGTTCGGTGGCGCCGATCCCGTTGATGATGCGCAGCCCGGTGCGCTCCTCCCAGGCCCGCCAGGTCGCCTCGGTGAGGTTCTCGCCGGCCGACACACAGCGCCGCAGGGCGCTCAGGTCGTAGGCGTCGAGCTCGTCCAGCATCGTGCGGTAGGCGGTCGGCGCGGTGAACAGGACGGAGACCCGGTGCTCGGCGAGTGCGGGCAACAGCTCGCGCGGGCCCGCCTGTTCGAGCAGCAGGGCCGAGGCGCCGGCCCGCAGCGGGAAGACGACGAGACCGCCGAGCCCGAAGGTGAAGCCGAGCGGGGGGCTGCCCGCGAAGAGGTCGTCGGGCGTGGACCCCAGCACCTGGGCGGCGAACGTGTCGGCGATGGCCAGGACGTCGCGGTGGAAGTGCATACAGCCCTTGGGCCGTCCCGTCGTGCCCGAGGTGAAGGCGATCAGGGCGACGTCGTCGGCCGAGGTGTCCACCGCCGCGAAGCGCGCGGCGGGCGCCCGCTCGACCAGGTTCAGGAGATCGCCGGGCCCGTCGCCCCCGTACGCCGTGATGGCGAGACCCGGCGCCCCGGCCCGCTCCAGGTCGTCCAGGACCCGGGCGTCGCACAGGGCGTGGCTGATCCGCGCGATGGAGCACATGACGCCCAGCTCGTGGGCGCGCTGCTGGGCCAGTACGGTGACGGCGACCGCGCCCGCCTTCATCACCGCCAGCCAGCACGCGGCCAGCCACGGTGTGGTCGGCCCGCGCAGCAGCACCCGGTTGCCGGGCACCACGCCGAGCTCCCCGGTCAGCACGTGGGCGATCCGGTCGACCCGGTCGCGCAGTTCCCGGTACGTCCAGACCTCGCCCTCGCCGGTGCGGAAGACGGGGCGGTCCTCGCCGAAGCGCTCGATCGTGGCGTCCAGGAGTTCGGCGCCGCAGTTGAGCCGATCGGGGTAGTGCGGCCCCGGCGGTCCAAGGACGAGGCGCGGCCACTGGTCGGTGGGCGGCAGGTGGTCGCGGGGAAAGGTGTCGGCGTGCGCCGAGGTCTTCAGCTCCATACGGGATCGCCCCCTTGTCGCCTCTGGAGCGTATCGTTTGGCTGACGACAGTCAACAGTTCGCGATAGAGCGGTCCCTCTCGTAGTCGCGGCCGAGTGGGACAGTCGGAACCCGAGTCGGAAAGGGGTGGCCATGCCCGGATTCGCGCTGGCACCGGACCAGCTGGAGTGGTGCGGGGAACTGCGGGTGCTCGCCGGGGCGCGGCTGCGCCCCCTTGCGGACAAGGGTGAGCCAGGCCGGGTGAACCGGCCACTCGTCGAGGCGCTCGGCGAGCACGGTTTGCTCGCCCGCCTCTTCGGCTCCGGCGCGCTCGATCTGTGCCTGATGCGCGAGTCGCTGGCGTACGCGTGCACCGAGGCGGAGACCGCCCTCGCCCTCCAGGGCCTCGGCGCGCACCCCGTCGCCGCGTACGGGACGCCGGCGCAGCGCGAGCGCTGGCTGCCCGAGGTGACGGCGGGCCGCGCGGTCGCCGCCTTCGCGCTGAGCGAGCCGGACGCGGGCTCGGACGCGGCGGCGCTGAGCCTCAACGCCGTATCGGACAACGGCGGTTGGCGCCTGACCGGGGAGAAGTGCTGGATCTCCAACGCCCCCGAGGCCGACTTCTACACCGTCTTCGCCCGCACCACGCCGGACGCGGGCGCGCGCGGCGTCACCGCCTTCCTGGTCCCCGCCGACCGTCCCGGCCTGACCGGCACCCCGCTCGACCTGCTCTCCCCGCACGCCATCGGCAGCCTCGGCTTCGACGGCGTGCCGGTGGGCGCGGACGACATCCTGGGGGAGCGGGAGGGCGGCTTCCGGGTGGCGATGAACACGCTCAACCTGTTCCGGCCCAGCGTCGGGGCGTTCGCCGTCGGCATGGCGCAGGCGGCCCTCGACGCCACCCTCGAACACACCGCGCACCGCACTGCGTTCGGCGGCCCCCTCAAAGACCTTCAGGCCGTCGCCCACCGGGTCGCCGACATGGCGACCCGCACCGAGGCCGCCCGGCTCCTGGTGTACGCGGCGGCCGCCGCGTACGACCGGGGGGACGCCGGCATCGCACGCGGCTCGGCCATGGCGAAGCTGTTCGCCACCGAGGCCGCGCAGTACGTCGTGGACGCGGCCGTCCAGCTCCACGGCGCCCGCGCGCTGCAACGCGGGCACCTGCTCGAACACCTCTACCGCGAGGTCCGCGCGCCCCGCATCTACGAGGGCGCGAGCGAAGTGCAGCGCACGATCATCGCGAAGGAGCTGTACCGGTGAGCCTTGACCGAGTGAACCCCGCCGCGCTGTCCCCGGCGACCGGCTTCAGCCACGCCGTCGTCGCCACGGGCTCGCGCCTGGTCTTCCTCGCCGGGCAGACCGCGCTCGACGGGGACGGCAAGGTGGTGGGCGCCACGCTGCCCGAACAGTTCCGCACCGCGCTGGCCAACCTCCTCGCGGCGCTGGCCTCGGCCGGCGGCACGCCGGGCGACCTGGCCCGCGTCACCGTGTACGCGACGGACGTCGCCGACTACCGGGAGCGGGCCCGCGAACTCGGCGCGATCTGGCGGGAGTTGGCGGGCCGGGACTATCCGGCGATGGCGGTGATCGGCGCGGTGCGGCTGTGGGACAGCGCGGCCCTGGTCGAGCTGGACGGGTTCGCGGTCCTGGAGTAGGCCGGGGTCGGGCCCGGAGCGGTCCTGGTGCTGGCCCCGGAGTCGCGCGCCGGTCACGTGGGGCCGGGCGCTGGTCACATGGGGCCGGGCGCCGTTTACGCGGGGCCGGGAGCCGGGCACATGGGGCCGGGCGCCGGTCACGCGGGGCCCGGCGAGCCGCCCTCCAGCAGGCCTCCCATCCACTCCTCGATCCCCGCGACCGACCTCGGCAGCGCTCCCGACATCAACTCGGCGCCGGTCTCCGTGATGACGAGGTCGTCCTCGACGCGCACGCCGATCCCGCGCAGTTCGGGCGGCAGGGTCTCGTCGTCCGGCTGGAGGTAGAGGCCGGGCTCGACGGTGAGGACCTGGCCGGCTTCGAGGACGCCGTCGAGGTACGTCTCGGCCCGGGCCTTCGCGCAGTCGTGCACGTCGAGGCCGAGCATGTGCCCGCTGCCGCACAGCGTGTAGCGGCGGTGCAGCTCGCCGGAAGCGCTCTTCAGGACGCCCCATTCGGCGAGGCCCCCGGCGATCACGGCCATCGCGGCCCGGTGGAAGTCGCGGAAGGCGGCGCCCGGCCGCAGCGCCCTCATCCCCGCGTCCTGTGCGGCCAGGACCAGTTCGTACACCTGGCGCTGGACGGGGGAGAAGCGGCCGGACAGCGGGAGGGTGCGGGTGATGTCGGCCGTGTACAGCGTGTCGGTCTCCACGCCCGCGTCGAGGAGGAGCAGCTCCCGGGGGTCGAGCCGCCCGTCGTTGCGGATCCAGTGCAGCACGCAGGCGTGCGCCCCGGACGCGGCGATCGTCTCGTACCCGGTGCCGTTGCCCTCGGCGCGGGCCCGCGTCCCGAAGACGCCTTCGAGCAGCCGCTCGCCCCGCGCGTGGGCGAGCGCGCGCGGCAGGGAGCGTACGACGTCCTCGAAGCCCGCCGTGGTGTGGCCGACGGCCAGCTGGAGCTGAGCCACCTCCCAGGCGTCCTTCACCAGCCTCAACTCGCTCAGCACGGAGGCCAGTTCGGGATCGGTGGCCGCGTCGCGGCCGGGCGGCAGGGCGTCCAGTCCCGCCACGTGGACGCAGCGGATGCCCGTCAGGCGTTCGGTCTCGGCGAGGTCGGGGCGCCGGCCCACCCAGAACTCCCCGTACCGCCGGTCGCGGTAGAACGCGCCGTCGCCCTCCGCGCGCGGCGAGCGCGGCCGCAGGTACAGGACCGCCTCGTGACCCGCGCCGGACGGCTCCAGGACCAGGACGTGGCCCGGCTGGTCCTCACCGGTCAGGCCGGTCAGCCAGGCGTACGCGCTGTGCGGGCGGAAGCGGTGGTCGCAGTCGTTGGAGCGGACCCTCAACTCGCCCGCCGGCACGAGGAGTCGCTCGCCCGGGAAGCGCGCGGACAGCCGCGCCCGGCGCTGCCCGGTGACCTCGAACCCGGGCACCCGGGCGTCCTCGGGCAGCGGGGTCGGGGCCCAGCCACCGCTCATGAAGGCGGCGAGTTCGGGGCCCACGGGAAGGTCGTGGCTGCCGGTGTTGAGGGGCGCGGGGCGCTCGGCCATCGGGTCTCCCGGGGTGGGGGTGAGTGAGGGCGGATGCAGTGCAATGTCACATTACTACGTCGGCGCAAGTGGAGCCTGGGGCGGGAGGTGACCCCAAGTCCCGCTCGCGGCGCTGCCATTGGAGGCGAACGAAGCGAGGTCGCAACCCTTGTGGGCGGTCGCGACATCTCAGTAAAATGTCACACACCACACTAGGGAGTTCGACCATGACGACCACGACATCCGCGGCGCCTGCGCCCCCGCGCCCGCGCCCCTGGCACGGGATCCTCGTCGCGACCGCGCTGCCCCTGCGCTCCGACCTTTCCGTCGACTTCGCCTCCTACGCCCAGCACGTGCGCTGGCTGATCGACAGCGGCAGCGACGGCGTCGTGCCGAACGGCTCGCTCGGCGAATACCAGACCCTGTCCGACGAGGAGCGCGCCCGCGTCGTGCACACCGCCGTCGAGGCGGCGGGTGACGGCGACCGCGTGATGGTGGGCGTCGCGGCCTACGGCAGCGCGGAGTCCCGCCGCTGGGCGGAGCAGGCCGCCGGGGCGGGCGCGGGCTCGGTGCTGCTGCTCCCTCCGAACGCCTACCGCGCCGACGAGCGCTCGGTCCGCGCCCACTACGCGGAGGTCGCCAAGGCGGGGCTGCCCGTCGTCGCCTACAACAACCCGTACGACACGAAGGTCGACCTGACGCCCGCGCTGCTCGCGCAGCTCCACGCCGACGGCAGCATCGTCGCCGTCAAGGAGTTCAGCGGCGATGTCCGCCGGGCCTACGAGATCGCCGAACTCGCCCCGGAACTCGACCTGTTGGCGGGCGCGGACGATGTGCTCCTGGAGCTGGCACTGGCCGGCGCGGTCGGCTGGATCGCCGGTTACCCCAACGCGCTGCCCGCCGCCTGCGCCCAGCTCTACCACGCGGCCGTCGCCGGCGACCTCGCCACCGCCCGGCCCCTCTACCGCGCGCTGCACCCGCTGCTGCGCTGGGACTCCAAGACCGAGTTCATCCAGGCCATCAAACTCTCCATGGACGTGGCGGGCCGGCCCGGCGGACCCGTGCGGCCGCCCCGCCAGCCGCTCACCGCCGACCAGGACGCCGTGGTGCGCGCCGCCACCGAGAAGGCACTCGCCGAAGGCCACAAGTAGCCATTGCGGAAAGGGAGTTCATGCGGACCCGACACGTCTACCACGCGGTCGACTCGCACACCGAGGGCATGCCGACCCGCGTCATCACCGGCGGCCTCGGCGTCGTCCCCGGCGCCACGATGGCCGAGCGGCGGCAGTACTTCACGGACCACCTCGACCACGTGCGTACGCTCCTGATGTACGAGCCGCGCGGCCACGCCTCGATGAGCGGCGCGATCCTCCAGCCGCCGACCCGCCCCGACGCGGACTACGGCGTCCTCTTCATCGAGGTCTCCGGCGCGCTCCCGATGTGCGGCCACGGCACGATCGGGGTGGCCACGGTGCTGGTGGAGACCGGCATGGTGGCGGTCACCGAGCCCGTCACCACCGTGCGCCTGGACACTCCGGCGGGCCTGGTGAGCGTGGACGTACGGGTCGAGGACGGCGAGGCCCGCGCGGTCACCCTGACCAACGTGCCCGCGTTCTGCCTGGCGCTCGACCGCAAGGTCGAGGTCCCCGGCCTCGGCACGGTCACCTACGACCTGGCCTACGGCGGCAACTTCTACGCCTTCGTCGAACTCGAAGCGCTCGGCCTGCCCTTCGCGCGGGACCGCAAGGACGAGCTGCTCGCCGCCGGGCTCGCCGTCATGGACGCCGTCAACGCGGCCGAGCCCCCGGTACACCCCGAGAACCCGGAGATCGCCGGGGTCAAGCACGTCTACCTCGCGGCCCCGGGCTCCGACGCGACGCGCTCGCGGCACGCCATGGCCATCCACCCGGGCTGGTTCGACCGCTCGCCGTGCGGCACCGGCACCTCCGCGCGCATGGCCCAGCTGCACGCCCGCGGCGAGCTGCCCCTGCACCGGGACTTCACCAACGAGTCCTTCATCGGCACGGAGTTCACCGGCCGCCTCATCGCCGAAACGAGAGTCGGCCCCCTCCCCGCGGTGACCCCCACGGTCACCGGCCGAGCCTGGATCACGGGCACGGCCCAGTACTTCCTGAACCCTTCCGACCCGTTCCCGGCGGGGTTCCTCATGTGACGGCCGGGGGCCGGGCTCGTGGGGTGCGTCGGCGGCGCCGGCAGAGACAAGGAAGGGCGGGCGCCGACCGGCACCCGCCCCTCCGTACACCTGCTGCTTCGGGAACCTAGATGTCCCGGAAGATCTCGATCTGCGCCCCCACCGAGTTGAGCCGCTCGGCCAGGTCCTCGTAGCCGCGGTTGATGACGTAGACGTTGCGCAGTACGGACGTGCCCTCGGCGGCCATCATGGCGAGGAGGACCACCACCGCGGGGCGCAGGGCCGGGGGGCACATCATTTCGGCGGCGCGCCAGCGGGTCGGGCCCTCCACCAGGACCCGGTGCGGGTCGAGGAGTTGGAGGCGGCCGCCGAGGCGGTTGAGGTCCGTGAGGTAGATCGCGCGGTTGTCGTACACCCAGTCGTGGATGAGCGTCTTGCCCTGGGCCACCGCCGCGATCGCCGCGAAGAACGGCACGTTGTCGATGTTGAGGCCGGGGAACGGCATCGGGTGGATCTTGTCGATGGGCGCCTCCAGCTTGGAGGGGCGCACGGTGAGGTCGATCAGCCGGGTGCGCCCGTTGTCGGCGGCGTACTCGGCGGTGCGGTCGTGGTCGAGGCCCATCTCCTCCAGGACCGCGAGCTCGATCTCCAGGAACTCCACCGGCACCCGACGGATCGTCAGCTCGGACTCGGTGACGACGGCCGCGGCCAGCAGGCTCATCGCCTCGACCGGGTCCTCGGAGGGGGAGTAGTCGACGTCGACGTCGATGTCGGCCATGCCGTGCACGGTCAGGGTGGTGGTGCCGATGCCCTCGACCTTGACGCCGAGCGCCTCCAGGAAGAAGCACAGGTCCTGGACCATGTAGTTGGAGGAGGCGTTGCGGATGACGGTGACGCCGTCGTTGCGGGCGGCGGCGAGCAGCGCGTTCTCGGTCACGGTGTCGCCGCGTTCGGTCAGCACGATCGGGCGGTCGGGCGCGGTGCGCGACACCTCGGCGTGGTAGATCCCCTCGGTGGCCGTGATGTCCAGGCCGAACCGGCGCAGCGCGATCATGTGCGGCTCGATGGTGCGGGTGCCGAGGTCGCAGCCGCCGGCGTACGGCAGCCGGAAGCGGTCCATGCGGTGCAGCAGCGGGCCGAGGAACATGATGATGGAGCGGGTGCGGCGGGCGGCCGCCGCGTCCATCGCGTCGAGGTCGAGCACGGCCGGCGGCACGATCTCCAGGTCGGTGCCCTCGTTGATCCAACGGGTGCGCACGCCAATGGAGTTGAGGACTTCGAGGAGGCGGTAGACCTCCTCGATGCGGGCCACCCGGCGCAGCACCGTACGGCCCTTGTTGAGCAGCGAGCCGCAGAGCAGCGCGACACAGGCGTTCTTGCTCGTCTTGACGTCGATCGAGCCGGAGAGGCGGCGGCCGCCCACGACCCGCAGGTGCATGGGGCCCGAGTACCCGAGCGAGACGATTTCACTGTCGAGCGCTTCCCCGATGCGCGCGATCATCTCAAGGCTGATGTTCTGGTTCCCCCGCTCGATGCGGTTCACGGCGCTCTGGCTGGTGCCCAGAGCCTCGGCCAACTGCGTCTGTGTCCAGCCCCGGTGCTGCCGGGCGTCACGGATGAGCTTGCCGATGCGTACGAGGTAGTCGTCTGCCATGGGGGCAGGTTATCTCAGATATGAGATGACGCTCGCGCCCAGAGGGGCCAACGGGGTGAGGAACCGTCAATTCCGATACTGCGACTTCCGTACCGGGGCGGCAAACGGAAGGGGTCCATCCGGGGTCGGGGATTTTCCGGGTGCCGGGCGTGTCGCGCGCCGCGACAGTGGGAGGCGGAGGCGAACGTGTCCTGCGTCACCGGGACGGCTTACGGGCGCCACCGGGACGGCGTACGCCGTCCGGTCGCCGCCGCCCGCGCATGACCTACCGGCGGCCATGTACTAGAGTTATCTCGACATCGAGATATCTACCGGGGCGCACCGCAGCCGACGCTCGGTAAGGGTTACCTAACTTAGCCTTACCTCAGCGAATCGACAACATGTCGTGGCGGCAGGATTGTGGTGGAACGCGCACACTTATGAAGGAGACTGTCGTGTCGGCGAACAGCTTCGACGCCCGCACCACGCTGAGCGTGGGCGACGAGTCGTACGAGATCTTCAAGCTGGACAAGGTCGAGGGCTCCGCGCGCCTCCCTTACAGCCTGAAGGTTCTCCTGGAGAACCTGCTCCGCACCGAGGACGGCGCGAACATCACCGCCGACCACATCCGGTCGCTCGGCAACTGGGACTCCCAGGCCCAGCCCAGCGAGGAGATCCAGTTCACGCCGGCCCGCGTGATCATGCAGGACTTCACCGGCGTGCCCTGCGTCGTGGACCTCGCCACCATGCGTGAGGCCGTCAAGGAGCTCGGCGGCGACCCGGCGAAGGTCAACCCGCTCTCCCCGGCCGAGCTGGTCATCGACCACTCCGTCATCGCCGACAAGTTCGGCACCAAGGACGCGTTCGCGCAGAACGTCGAGCTGGAGTACGGCCGCAACAAGGAGCGCTACCAGTTCCTGCGCTGGGGCCAGACCGCCTTCGACGACTTCAAGGTCGTCCCGCCGGGCACCGGCATCGTCCACCAGGTCAACATCGAGCACCTGGCCCGTACGGTCATGGTCCGGGGTGGCCAGGCCTACCCGGACACCCTGGTCGGCACCGACTCGCACACCACCATGGTCAACGGCCTCGGCGTGCTCGGCTGGGGCGTCGGCGGCATCGAGGCCGAGGCCGCGATGCTGGGCCAGCCGGTCTCGATGCTCATCCCGCGCGTCGTCGGCTTCAAGCTGACCGGCGAGCTGAACCCGGGCACCACCGCGACCGACCTCGTCCTCACGATCACCGAGATGCTGCGCAAGCACGGCGTCGTCGGCAAGTTCGTCGAGTTCTACGGCGAGGGCGTGGCGGCCACGAGCCTCGCCAACCGCGCCACCATCGGCAACATGTCGCCGGAGTTCGGCTCCACCGCCGCGATCTTCCCGATCGACGACGAGACGCTGAAGTACCTGCGCCTGACCGGCCGCGACGCCCAGCAGGTCGCCCTCGTCGAGGCGTACGCCAAGGAGCAGGGCCTCTGGCTCGACCCGGCCGCCGAGCCCGACTTCTCCGAGAAGCTGGAGCTCGACCTCTCCACGGTCGTCCCCTCCATCGCCGGCCCGAAGCGCCCCCAGGACCGCATCGTCCTCGCCAACGCCGCCGAGCGGTTCGCCCAGGACGTGCGCAACTACGTCGAGGACGACGACGAGGCGGGCAAGGAGTCCTTCCCGGCCTCCGACGCCCCGGCCACCACCAACGGCGTGCCGACCCGGCCCACCCCGGTCACCCTCGCCGACGGCACCACCTTCGAGCTCGACCACGGCGCCGTCACCGTCGCCGCGATCACCTCCTGCACCAACACCTCGAACCCGTACGTGATGGTCGCCGCGGCGCTCGTCGCGAAGAAGGCCGTGGACAAGGGCCTGACCCGCAAGCCGTGGGTCAAGACCACCCTCGCCCCGGGCTCGAAGGTCGTCACCGACTACTTCGACAAGGCCGGCCTCACCCCGTACCTCGACAAGATGGGCTTCAACCTCGTCGGGTACGGCTGCACCACCTGCATCGGCAACTCCGGTCCGCTGGACGAGGAGATCTCGAAGGCGATCAACGAGCACGACCTCGCGGTCACCTCGGTGCTCTCCGGCAACCGCAACTTCGAGGGCCGGATCAACCCCGACGTCAAGATGAACTACCTGGCGTCCCCGCCGCTGGTCGTCGCGTACGCCATCGCCGGTTCGATGAAGGTCGACATCACCACCGAGGCGATCGGCACCGACACCGAGGGCAACCCGGTCTTCCTCAAGGACATCTGGCCCACCGAGGCCGAGGTCAACGACGTCGTGGCCAACGCCATCGGCGAGGACATGTTCAACAAGTCCTACCAGGACGTCTTCGCGGGTGACGCGCAGTGGCAGTCGCTGCCGATCCCGACCGGCAACACCTTCGAGTGGGACCCGCAGTCCACCTACGTCCGCAAGCCCCCCTACTTCGAGGGCATGACGATGGAGACCACCCCGGTCTCCGACATCGAGGGCGCCCGCGTCCTGGCGAAGCTGGGCGACTCGGTCACCACCGACCACATCTCCCCGGCCGGTGCGATCAAGGCCGACACCCCGGCCGGCAAGTACCTCACGGAGCACGGCGTCGAGCGTCGCGACTTCAACTCCTACGGCTCGCGCCGTGGCAACCACGAGGTCATGATCCGCGGCACGTTCGCCAACATCCGCCTGCGCAACCAGATCGCGGAGGGCACCGAGGGCGGCTTCACCCGCGACTTCACCCAGGCCGACGCCCCGGTCTCCTTCATCTACGACGCCTCGCAGAACTACCAGGCCGCCGGCATCCCGCTGGTCATCCTGGCGGGCAAGGAGTACGGCTCGGGCTCGTCCCGCGACTGGGCCGCCAAGGGCACCGCGCTGCTCGGCGTCAAGGCCGTCATCGCCGAGTCGTACGAGCGCATCCACCGCTCGAACCTCATCGGCATGGGCGTCCTGCCGCTGCAGTTCCCGGAGGGCGCCACCGCCGCCTCGCTCGGCCTCACCGGCGAGGAGACCTTCTCCTTCACCGGCGTGACCGTTCTGAACGACGGCAGCACCCCGCGCACCGTCAAGGTCACCACCGACACCGGCGTCGAGTTCGACGCGGTCGTGCGCATCGACACCCCCGGCGAGGCGGACTACTACCGCAACGGCGGCATCATGCAGTACGTGCTGCGCAGCCTGATCCGCAACTAGGCACGGGCGAAGCACCAGCGACGACGGCAGGGCCGCACCCCCCTCACGGGGGTGCGGCCCTGCCGCTTGCGCGCCGGTGCGTCAGACCGTCGTCAGGACGCCATCAGGCGGTAGATGTTGTAGCTCCAGCCGATCTGCACCCGCGTCCGGTACGGGGCCGCGGCGTTGCCGGTGCCCTTGTACAGCCACAGGTTGCCGCCCGGTTCGCGGGCGATGAGGTCGGTCTTGCCGTCCAGGTCCACGTCGCCGCTGGAGACCAGCGCGTCGAACATGTTCCAGCCGGAGCCGATCCTGGTGCGGGGCGCGAACGGCGCCTTGTAGTTGCCGGTGCCCTTGTAGAACCACAGCACGCCCGCCGTGTCGCGGGCCACGATGTCGGCCCTGCCGTCACCGTCCAGGTCGCCCTTGCCGGCCAGCTGGGTGTAGACGTTCCAGCCGCCGCCGACCTTGATGCGGCTGGTCACGGTGCCGTCGCCGTAACCGAGGTACAGCCACAGCACGCCCGTCTTGTCGCGCGCGACGATGTCGTAGCCCGGGGCGCCGCCGAGGTTGCCCGGCGCGAGAACCTTGTCGTAGATGTTCCAGCCGCCGCTGATCGGCTTCGGGACGTTGGAGTTGGCGTAGAAGTCCAGGTTGCCGCCGGTGCTCCACTGCCACTCGCCGTCGAGATAGCCGTCGGCGTCGTTGTCGACGAACGCGTCGTTGGCCAGGGCCGGGAAGGTGCCGTCCGTCGCCTCGCGCGGGGTCAGACCGCCGGCGCCGTTCGGGCCGTACACCCAGACCAGGTTGGCCCTGTCCACCCCGATCAGCGGGAAGACCGGGTTCGCGGCGTTGGTGGGCGTGGCCGCGGCGGCCGCGAAGTTCCTGGCCGTCGGCCCGTGCTTCGTGGTCGCCGGCTGGTGGCCCCAGTAGACGCTGTCGGCCGAGGCCGCGCCGGCGCTCACGCCGAGGAGGGCGCAGGCCATCGTGGCCACGGCGAGGCGGGAGAACGAGGTGCCGCTCTTACGGCTGCTGATTCTGGCCACGTATCGCTCCTGGTGTCGGTGACAGTGGCGCGGGCGGGACGCCGGACGGCTCACGAGCCGTCCAGCATCCCGCCGCGATAGTTCCACCGCATCTTTACATGTCAACTCGTTTGCTATGGGAGGAAGATGGGATTTTCCCTCCCTGATGAGTGGACTTTCAGGAGAGCAGTTCGACCTCGGCGAGCGTCGCGGATCCGCCCGCACTCACCAGGCGGTAGTGCGTGAATGAGCCAGGCGCGCGCAGCGAGAACACCCGGGTCTGGTGGTCCCAGGTGAACCGCTCGCCCGTACGCCGGTCGACGTCCTTCCACGTCGTGCCGTCCGTCGAGGCCTGGAGCGTCCAGGACGTCGGAGCCTTGGCGTGGTCCGCCGAGGTGAGCGTGTACTGGAGCGCCCGCGTGGCGGCCGCCACCGGCAGCTCCACCGAGGTGAACTCCCCCGACGTGGCTGAGGAGTTGTCGAACAGCGGACCGGAGCCGGTGATCGCGTCGCTCGGGGGAGCGGGCACCTTGTCGTCCTTGGTGATGGAGACCGGCGCCGCGTTCTTGCCGGTGCCCCACGACGAGGGCTTCGGGCCCATGGCGAAGTCGAGCGTGCCGCCCCGCGCCAGCAGATCGTGCGGCAGGGCCGTGGAGTTCCACGCCTTCCCGTCGACCTTCAGGGACTGCACGTACACGTTGGCGTCGCTGTTCTTCGGCGCCTTCACGACCAGGTCGCGGCCGTTCTCCAGGTGGATGGTCGCCTTGGTGAACAGGGGCGAGCCGATCGCGTACTCGCCGCTGCCCATCACCAGCGGGTAGAAGCCGAGCGCCGAGAACACGTACCAGGCCGACTGCTCGCCGTTGTCCTCGTCGCCGTGGTAGCCCTGCCCGATCTCGCTGCCGTTGTAGAGGCGCCGCAGCACCTCGCGGATCTTCTCCTGCGCCTTGTAGGGCTGACCGGCCGCGTCGTACATGTACGTGACGTGGTGCGCGACCTGGTTGGAGTGCCCGTACTGGCCCATCCGCACGTCCCGCGCCTCGGTCATCTCGTGGATGACGCTGCCGTAGGAACCGGCGAACTCGGGCGAGGCCGTCTCCGGCGTCGCGAAGTAGGCGTCCAGCTTCCGGGCGAGGCCCGCCTGGCCGCCGTACAGGTTGGCCAGGCCCCGCGAGTCCTGCGGGGCGGTGAAGGCGTAACCCCAGCCGTTGGTCTCCGTGTAGTCGTAGCCCCACACGCGCGGGTCGAACTTGGCGCTGTCCACGCGCCATTGACCGGCCGCGTCCTTGCCCTGGAAGAAGCCCGCCTTGCTGTCGAAGAGCTTCACGTAGTTCTGGGCACGGCCCATGAAGTACGCGGACTCCTCCCGGTAGCGGGGCTTCTTCGTCTTCTCGTACAGCGCCCGGCCCATCTTCGCCAGGCCGTAGTCGTTGACGTAGCCCTCCATCGACCAGGACAGGCCCTCGGGGGTGGAGGTCGGCGCGTAGCCGAGGAAGGGGGAGGTGGTCATGCCCTTGCGGCCGACGCCGGAGGAGGGCGGGGCGACCGTGGCGTTCTTCAGGGCGGCCTCGTAGGCGGCCTCGGCGTCGAACTTCACGCCCTTCACATAGGCGTCCGCGAAGGCGACGTCCGAGCTGGTGCCGGTCATCAGGTCCGCGTAGCCGGGCGAGGACCAGCGCGAGATCCAGCCGCCGTCCTTGTACTGCTGCACGAAGCCGTCGACCATCTCCCCGGCCTTCTCCGGGGTGAACAGCGAGTACGCCGGCCAGGTCGTGCGATAGGTGTCCCAGAACCCGTTGTTGACGTAGACCGTGCCGTCGACGACCTTCGACCCGGTCTGGGTCGGGGTGTCCTCGCCGGTCTTCGGCGTGAAGGGGCTGGCGTACTGGTTCTTCGAACCGACCTTCTCGAAGCCGGAGTTGGGGTACAGGTACAGCCGGTAGAGCGAGGAGTACAGGGTGGTCAGCTGGTCCTGCGAGGCGCCCTCGACCTCGATGCGGCCCATGATCTTGTCCCAGGCCTGCCGGGCCCGGTCCTTGACCGAGTCGAAGCCGGCCCGCGCCGGGATCTCGGCGGCCAGGTTGGCCTTCGCCTGGTCCACGCTGATGAGGGAGGTCGCGAGCCGCAGCGTGACGGTGCGGTCCTTGCCGGGCTTGAAGCGCGCGTAACCGGTGACGTCGGCGCCTCCGCCGCCGGGCAGCTTGCCGCTCGCGGTCACCGGCGCGTCGAAGACGCCGTACACGAAGAGCCGTCCGGCGCCCGTGGACAGACCGCTCTTGACGTCCGAGAATCCGGTGAAGGAACGGCTCGCCGGGTCCAGGGTGAGGCCGCCCTGGTTGGTCACGTTGTCGAGGATCAGGCTCGCGTCGTCACCGGGATAGGTGAACCGCATCATCGCCGCGTGGTCGGTCGGAGTGATCTCCGTCCTGAGGCCGTTCTCGAAGGTGACGCCGTAGTAGTACGGCTTCGCGGTCTCGTTCTCGTGCCGGAAGGGCAGCGCGCGGGCGGTCCGGGAGGCGTCCGGGGTACCGGCTGCCGCCGACGGCATGACCTGGAAGGTCTGCCGGTCGCCCATCCACGGGCTCGGCTCGTGGCTGGCGCTGAAGGCCTGGAGGGTGGGCAGGTTGTCGGCGTTGTTGCGCCGCGCGTAGTCGTACAGCCAGTCCTGCGAACCGGCGTTGGTGACCGGGGTCCAGAAGTTGAACCCGTTGGGGACGGCCGTCGCGGGGAAGTTGTTGCCGCGCGAGAAGGAGCCGCTGGAATTGGTGCCGCGCGTGGTCTGCGCGTAGTCCGACAGATGCGCGAGGGGCTTCGCGGGCTTCTTCGGCGCGATGGTGAGGTCGTCGATCCAGCCCTGGAACCTGGCGGGCCCCTTGGGGGAGTCGTAGGCGACCAGGATCCGGTCCACCCGCTTGCCGGCGGCGACGGTGCCGATCACCGAGGAGACCTGGTTCCACTGGTTGACGTAGAGCGTCTTGGCGGCGCCCTGGCCCTGCGGGCTGAGCGGCCCGCCGTGCGAGTCCAGGGCCTTGAGGTCACTCAGATAGGTGCCGTCGCTGAAGGCGAGGTCCACGGACACGTTGGTGGCCGGGTAGTTGAGGTCGGTCTCCGTCATCGACGGGAAGATCTTGTAGTCGAGTGCGGTGTCCCGGGTCACCGGCAGGTCGACGTCGAAGACCTTGTTGTACGAGTAGGCCCGCCCGTCGGCCTGGTGCGTGCCGGCGTAGCGCAGCGCCCGCTTCCCGGTGAAGCCCGCGTTCGCCTTGGCGGTGGGGGAGCCGCCGGGGCCGCGGTCCGGGGCGGTGAGCATGTCCGGCGGGGCCGGGGTGCTGGTGTCGCCGTTGGAGAACTGGATGTCGCCGAGCTGGGTGATGGGCGCCCCGCCGTTGGCGGTGATCTCCAGGCGGTAGTGCGCGTAGGCGGTGGAGTTGGCGAAGTCGTAGGTCTTGGTCTGGAAGCGGTCCTTGAAGCTCTCGCCGGAGCGGCTGTCCAGGGTCTTCCAGTCCTTGCCGTCCGCCGAGCCCTTCAGCGTCCAGTCCTTGGGGTCGCGCTCGGGGGCGTCGTTGGCCGACGTCAACGCGTAGGTGAGGGTCTTCACCGGTTCGGACAGATCGAATTCGAGCCAGGCCGACGGCTGGAAGGCCAGCCATTTGGTGCTGGGCTGGCCGTCGACGAGGTTCTCCTTCACCTCGCCGCCGTCGGTGTTCTCGGCGCTGGCCCGGACGTCGGTGACCTTGTCGGTCACATTGCCCGGTATCCCACTGGTGAACGCGCCGTCCACCCCGGAGGCCCGCTTGGTCCCCGCGCGGTCCGTGTCTACGGTATTGGTCCAGTCCGGCTGGGGCTGGCCGGTCTCGAACGAGGTGCTGAACCGGCCGCCGGGCTGCGGGGGTTGGGCCGTAGCGGACGGTGCACCGACGGCCGACTGGGCCGTCACTACGAGCAGGAACGAGGCGGCGGCCAGGGCGGCCGCCGGTGCTCGTCGGTACCGGGATCTGGGCAGCATGCGGGCCCTTTCCTTCGGCGCGTACCGGGTTCAACCGGCAGGTGCGAGGTGGACAACGTTGTCAGAACGGAAACGCAGGACCCAGTAGCGCGGCAAGTGCCGGTTGGTGTCAAGGGTGTTGGGAAGGAATGGATGGCCGGAATCGGCGGGGGCAATGCGGACGTCAAGGTGTGTAATGCGCGTCAAAAGCAACAGCCTCCTCCACATTGGTACGTACCAACGGATATATCCGTGAGGTCTCAACTCGGGAAAGACTGTCGGCCAACCGTGCTTTCGATCTTGCTCAGTTGACGGGAAGTGGACTATACCTGTCGGCGTCCGGGCAACCCGCTGAACGCGGGCGGGGGGAACCGCGTACGGGCCGGTCGGCCCGGGGCCGGGCGGCCTCCGCGATGGATGTACGGCATCACTCACGCTTCAACTGTTCGCGGGCGCCGGCGGATTCCGCTGCACCGCATGAGTCCTGGAGAAGGCGAGGACTTGAGCATGGGATCCGAGATCAACCGTCGTGACGCACTCAAGCGGGCCATGGCAATCGGCCTGCTGGCGGTGCCGGCGACGTCACTGCTGAGCGCGTGTGCCAGTTCCGACAGCGGCGACACCACCAAGAAGCCGAGCTCGCAGGGCACCAAGTCGGCGGACAACCCGCTCGGTGTCAACAAGGGCACGGCACTTGAGGCGTTCGTCTTCAAGGGCGGCTTCGGCGACGACTACATCAAGTCCGCCGAGGCCGACTACAACGCCAAGTACGGCATCACGATCAAGCACACCGGCACGCAGGCCATCGGCCCGAAGCTCCAGCCGCGCTTCGCCGGCAGCACCCCGCCGGACTTCATGGACAACTCCGGCGCCGACAACCTCGACACCGCCGCCCTCGCCAAGACCGGCAAGCTCCAGGACCTCACCCCGCTCCTGGACGCACCGACCATCGACGACCCCTCGAAGAAGGTCCGCGACGTTCTGATCGCCGGCACCATCGAGCAGGGCCAGTTCGGATCCCCGGAGCTGTACGCGTTCAACTACGCGTTCACCGTCTACGGCACCTTCTATTCCAACAAGCTGTTCAAGGACAAGGGCTGGACCTACCCCCAGACCTTCTCGGACATGCTGGCGCTCTGCAAGAAGATCAAGGCCGCGGGCATCGCCCCGTTCACGTACCCGGGCAAGTTCCCGTACTACGTGCACTTCGACCTGCTGCACCAGATCGGCAAGGTCGGCGGCAAGGAAGCGCTCAACGCGATCGACAACCTCGACGACGGCGCCTTCAAGACCGACGCGGTCAAGGAAGTCATCTCGTACTACGAGGAGCTGGCGGGCCAGGGCTACTTCCTGCAGGGCTCCGAGGGCATGACCCACATCCAGATGCAGACCGCCTGGACGCAGGGCCGCGCCGCCATGGTGGCCGACGGCTCCTGGGTGGAGAACGAGGCCGCGCCCACCATGCCGAAGGACTTCGACCTCGCGGTCGGCTCCCTCATCGGCTCCGGCCCGAACGACAAGCTGCCCTTCGGCACCCTGTACGCGGCGGCCGGCGAGCCCTTCATCGTCGCCAAGGACGGCAAGAACCCCACCGGTGGCATGGAACTGCTGCGCATCATGCTCAGCAAGAAGCAGACCACCAACTTCACCAACGCCATCAAGTCGCTGACCTGTGTCCAGGGCGCCGCCGACGGCCTCTCCCTGACGCCGGGCCTGACCTCGGCGAACGCCGCGCTGAAGGCCGCCGGGCCGAACGTCCTCAACTCCCGGCTGCAGGACTGGTACAAGAAGCTGAACAACGAGACCATCGGCAACCTGACCCTGGACCTGCTCAGCGGCAAGATCAAGGCCACCGAGTGGATCGACAAGGCCCAGAAGGCCTCGGACGACACCAAGAAGGACTCCTCCGTCCCGAAGTTCAAGCACCTCTGACGAGGCCGCTTACCACTACTGGCTGAGACGAGAGCGACCGGCGACATGCGACACGGCAAGTACCGGTTCATCATCGGATTCCTGGCAATTCCCCTGGCGCTGTACGGGGTCCTCGTGATCTCGCCCTTCCTCCAGGACTTCCAGATTTCGCTGACGAGCTGGAGCGGACTGACCCCCGAGAAGAACTTCATCGGTCTGGACAACTATCAGAAGCTGATTCACAACGACCTCTTCTGGAAGGCGTTGTGGCACAACGTCCTTCTGCTGCTCTTCGTGCCGGTCGTCACGCTGGCTTTCGGTCTCTTCTTCGCCTTCATGCTGAATGTCGGCGGCCGTCGCAGAGGTTCTGCGGGGGTCGCCGGCGTGCGGGGCTCCGGCCTCTACAAGGTGATCTTCTTCTTCCCGCAGGTCCTGTCGATCACGATCATCGCGATCCTGTGGCAGCAGATCTACAACCCCGACCCCGAGAACGGGATGCTCAACTCCCTGCTCTCCAGCGTCGGTCTGAGCTCGCTCCAGCAGTCCTGGCTCGGCGACTCCAGCATCGCGCTGATCTGCATCATGGTCGTGATGGTGTGGGCGAACGTCGGCTTCTACGTCGTCCTGTTCTCCGCCGGAATGGCCTCCATCCCGGGCGAGATCTACGAGGCCGCCCTCCTGGACGGCGCCTCGCGGGTCAAGACGTTCTTCCGGATCACCCTGCCGCTGCTGCGGGACACCGTCGCCACCGCCTGGGTCTACATGGGCATCATCGCGATGGACGCGTTCATCTACGTACAGCTGATGTCGGTGAACGTCGGCGGCCCCGACGAATCCACCGACGTGGTCCCGCTGCTCCTCTACAAGACGGCGTTCCGGGACAACAGCCAGTACGGAATGGCCGCCGCCATGGGTGTCGCGATGCTGATCGTGACCCTGGTGTTCGCCATTCTCAGCATGCGGCTCTCGCGCCGCGAGCGCATCGAATTCTAGGGGTGGCGCGATGACGACCGAAACCATGCAGGTGGACGGCGAGAAGTCCGCCGTACCGCCCACCGCCAGCGCCGCCCGCTGGAAGTGGCGCAGCAGCGAGGGGGGCGTGCTCAACGCCTTCTCCCACGTGTTCCTCCTGGTCTGGGCGCTCATGGTGGGCGTACCCCTGCTGTGGGCGCTGTGGAGCTCGTTCAAGACCTCCGGTGACATCCTCACCCACCCCTGGTCGCTGCCCACGGAGTTCCACTTCGACAACTGGTCGCGGGCCTGGAGCAAGGCCAACATCGGGCAGTACTTCCTCAACACGGCCTTCGTGGTGGGTCTTTCGACCTTCGGCACGATGCTGCTCGGCTCGATGGCGGCCTATGTGCTGGCCCGCTTCGAGTTCCCCGGCAACAGGTTCATCTACTTCCTGTTCGTCGGCGGCATGGCGTTCCCCGTGGTGATGGTGCTGGTCCCGCTGTTCTTCGTCACCAAGAACCTGGGCATCCTGAACACGCTGCCCGGCCTCGTCCTCATCTACATCGCGTACTCGCTGCCGTTCACGGTCTTCTTCATGACGGCGTTCTTCCGGACGCTGCCGACCACCGTCGCCGAGGCCGCGCTGATCGACGGGGCCTCGCACACCCGGACGTTCTTCCAGATCATGCTGCCGATGGCCAAGCCCGGCATCATCAGCATCGGCATCTTCAACGTGCTCGGCCAGTGGAACCAGTACCTGCTGCCCCTGGTGCTCAACCAGGGCGACACCAAGAACTGGGTGCTCACCCAGGGCCTCGCGGACCTCGCGGTGCAGCAGGGCTACCAGGGCGACTGGGGCGCGCTCTTCGCGGGCCTCTCGATCGCGATGCTGCCCGTGCTCGCCGTCTACATCGTCTTCCAGAAGCAGGTCCAGGCGGGTCTGACCGCGGGAGCGCTCAAGTAGCCGCCGCCGCGTAGCCGCCTTCTTCCCCCGACCGCCCGTGGGCCCCGTGCCCACGGGCGGTCGCGCGTTGCCCGATCCGGGCCGCGTCTGCTCAGGTCTTGACGGGAGACCACCCAGAAGGCTGAGCTTAGGGTTCACATGTTGGAGAAAAGACGGGGCCTCATTGCTGCGGCTCCGTGCGGGGGCGGCCGTCGAGCCGCCCGCCTACGGTGGGAGTGGATGAGTCGATGGAGACTCCGGGGTCGCAGACGTCATTGCACCGGGCCAACCTCGAGCGGGTCGTACGGGCCGTGCGCATGGCGGGCTCGCTCACCCAGGCCGAGATCGCCAGAACGACGGGCCTGTCCGCGGCCACCGTCTCCAACATCGTGCGCGAGCTGAAGGACGGCGGGACCGTCGAGGTCACCCCCACCTCGGCCGGCGGCCGCCGGGCCCGCAGCGTCTCGCTCAGCGGCTCGGCCGGCATCGTCATCGGCGTCGATTTCGGCCATACGCACCTGAGGGTGGCGGTCGGCAACCTGGCCCACCAGGTGCTGGCCGAGGAGTCCGAGCCGCTCGATGTCGACGCCTCGTCCGCGCAGGGCTTCGGCCGGGCGGAAGAGCTGGTCAAGCGGCTGATCGCGGCCACCGGGATCGGCCAGGACAAGGTCATCGGGGTGGGCCTCGGCGTGCCGGGACCCATCGACGTGGAGTCCGGCACGCTGGGCTCCACCTCGATCCTGCCGGGCTGGACCGGCATCAACCCCAGCGAGGAGCTCTCCGGGCGCCTTGGCGTGCCGGTCTACGTCGACAACGACGCCAACCTGGGCGCGCTCGGCGAGCTGGTCTGGGGCGCCGGGCGCGGGGTGCGCGACCTGGCGTACATCAAGGTCGCGAGCGGTGTGGGCGCCGGTCTGGTGATGGGCGGGCAGATCTACCGGGGGCCCGGCGGCACCGCGGGCGAGATCGGGCACATCACCCTGGACGAGTCGGGCCCGGTGTGCCGCTGCGGCAACCGGGGCTGCCTGGAGACCTTCACGGCGGCCCGCTATGTGCTCCCCTTGCTGCAATCCAGCCACGGGGCAGACTTGACGATGGAGCGCGTGGTGCGGATGGCCCGCGAGGGCGATCCGGGCTGCCGCCGGGTGATCGCCGACGTCGGACGCCACATCGGCAGCGGCGTCGCCAACCTGTGCAACCTCCTCAACCCCAGCCGGGTGGTCCTCGGGGGCGATCTGGCGGAGGCCGGGGAGCTGGTTCTGGGGCCCATCAGGGACTCCGTGTCGCGGTATGCGATCCCCAGCGCCGCACGGCAGTTGTCGGTCCTTCCGGGGGCCCTCGGAGGACGTGCCGAAGTGCTCGGCGCACTGGCCCTCGTCCTGAGTGAAATGGGGGATTCGACCCTGTTGGACAGTGCTCTCCCCGCCTCGGCGCCTGCCTTCACTTAGATAACGGATGGCACCGTTGTCATCTCGTTAAGGATTTACTCCTTGACGGTGGGCTTAACGCCGAGTTGACTTCCAGCCACCTCGGCCGCAACGTCGCGGCCTCGTCAGGGAGGTTTCTGAAGTGAACACGAACATGCGTCGTGCCGCTGTAGCCGTTGCCGCCACCGCGATGGCCGTCTCACTCGCCGCCTGTGGCAGCGCCAAGGAGTCGGGCGGCGGCACCAAGTCGTCCGACAGCGCCAAGAAGGGCGACGACCTCAAGATCGGTCTGCTGCTCCCCGAGAACCAGACCGCGCGTTACGAGAAGTTCGACAAGCCGCTGATCGAGGCCAAGGTCAAGGAACTGACCAACGGCAAGGGCCAGATCGTCTACGCGAACGCCAAGCAGGACGCGACGACCCAGAACCAGCAGGCCGACACGATGATCACCAACAAGGTGGACGCGCTCATCGTCGACTCGGTCGACTCCAAGGCCATCGCGGGCTCGGTCAAGAAGGCCAAGGAGGCCGGCATCCCGGTCGTCGCCTTCGACCGCCTCGCCGAGGGCCCCATCGACTCCTACGTGTCCTTCGACAACGAGGAAGTCGGCCACGTGCAGGGCAAGGCCCTCCTCCAGGCCCTGGGCGACAAGGCCAAGTCCGGCGACATCGTCATGATGAACGGCGCCGTCACCGACCCGAACGCCGCGCTCTTCAAGAAGGGCGCCCACGCCGAGCTCGACGGCAAGGTGAACATCGGGAAGGAGTACGACACCAAGGAGTGGAAGCCCGAGAACGCCAACGCCAACATGGAGGGCGCGCTCTCCGCCCTGGGCAAGGACAAGGTCATCGGCGTCTACTCCGCCAACGACGGCATGGCGGGCGGCATCATCACCGCCCTCAAGGCGGCCGGCCTCGCCAAGCTCCCGCCCGTCACCGGCCAGGACGCCGAGCTCGCGGGTGTGCAGCGGATCCTCTCGGGCGACCAGTTCATGAGCGTCTACAAGTCCTACCCGCAGGAGGACGCGATCGCCGCCGAGATGGCGGTCAAGCTCGCCAAGGGCCAGGACCTCGGCTCGCTCGCCCCGAAGAAGATCGACTCGCCGACCACCAAGGGCGTTCCGTCGAACATCGTCCCCGTCGTCTCGCTGACCAAGGCGAACATCAACGACACGGTGATCAAGGACAAGATCTACACGGTCGCCGAGCTCTGCACGGCCACCTACAAGGCCGCCTGCGACGCGGCCGGCGTCAAGTAGTCCGCGCCACCAAGTCCCTTGCGCGACAAGGGGCTTGAGCGCTCCGAAGCCCTCCGGCGCCCCGCGCCCGCTCTGTGCCCCCGCTGCGGCGGGGGCGCCGGACGGAACGTTTCGGCTCTTCTGTTCTCTTCTGCTCGACCTCCGCGCCCCCACCCCTTCGGGCGCGGCATCCCCGCCGGTCAGGCGGCGAAGGAGATGGTTCACGTGTCCGCTACGCCCGTGTTGGCGTTGCGCGGGGTCTCCAAGCGGTTCGGTGCCGTTCAGGCGCTCACCGACGTAGAGCTTGAGGTCCACGCCGGTGAAGTGGTCGCCCTGGTGGGCGACAACGGCGCCGGAAAGTCCACGCTGGTCAAGACGATCGCCGGCGTGCACCCCATCGATGACGGCGTCATCGAGTGGGAGGGCAAGGCCGTCCAGATCGGCAAGCCGAACGACGCCCAGAACCTGGGCATCGCGACGGTCTACCAGGACCTCGCGCTGTGCGACAACATCGACGTCGTCGGCAACCTCTACCTCGGACGCGAGCTGAAGAAGCGCGGCATCCTCGACGAGGTCGAGATGGAGCGCCGCTCGCGCGAGCTGCTCACCACGCTGTCGATCCGCATCCCGAGCGTGCGCATCCCGATCGCCTCGCTCTCCGGCGGCCAGCGCCAGACCGTGGCCATCGCCCGCTCGATGCTCGGCGAGCCCAAGCTCGTCATCCTCGACGAGCCGACCGCGGCACTCGGCGTCGAGCAGACCGCGCAGGTCCTCGACCTGGTGGAGCGGCTGCGCGAGCGCGGCCACGCGGTCGTCCTCATCAGCCACAACATGGCCGATGTGAAGGCCGTCGCCGACCGGGTCGCGGTGCTCCGGCTCGGCCGGAACAACGGTGTCTTCGACGTGAAGACCACCTCGCAGGAAGAGATCATCTCCGCCATCACCGGGGCCACGGAAAACGCCGTGACCCGCCGTGCGGCGCGCAACGCGGAGGTTCAGAAGTGAACACCGACAAGACCTCCTCGACCGACCTCGGCAAGCCGGCCACGGCTCCCGTCGACGCGCCGCCCGCCGCGGGCGCCGCCTCCACCGCGGTCGACCCGCGGCTGCTGGTGCGCGAGCAGGGCTTCGCCGGTTACATCGGCGAGCTGAAGCGCAAGGTGCGGGCCGGTGAGCTGGGCGCGCTGCCCGTCATCGTCGGCCTGATCATCATCTGCATCGTCTTCCAGAGCCTGAACTCCAACTTCCTCACCGCGGGCAACCTCTCCGACATCTCGGTCGCCATGGTCGGCACCGGCATGATCGCGGTCGGCATCGTCTTCGTGCTGCTGCTGGGCGAGATCGACCTGTCGGTCGGCTCGGTCAGCGGTGTGGCGGGCGCGTCCTTCGCGGTGCTCAGCGTCCTGCACGGCACGCCCGAGTGGCTGGCGCTGATCCTGGCCATCCTCACGGGCACGGTCGCCGGAACCATCCACGGTTTCATCTTCGCGCGCATCGGCGTCCCCGCCTTCGCCGTCACGCTGGCCGGTCTGCTGTTCTGGAACGGCTTCATGCTGAAGATCCTGGGCGACAACGGCACGATCAACACCAACGGCTCCGGCATCTTCTACAACCTGTCGAACTACTTCTTCAGTGACGTCGCGGTGGCCTACGGCGCCGCGGTGGTGGCCGTCGCCGTGTACTTCCTGTCCGCGTTCTTCGACAGCCGCCGCCGCGAGGCCGCGGGCGTCCCCGCGCGGCCGCTCAGCGAGATCGTGCTGCGCACGGTGCTGCTCGCCGTGGTGGCCTTCGCGGTGGCCTACATGTTCAACCAGAACAAGGGTCTGCCGCTCGCCGTGGTGATCTTCCTCGCGGTGCTGATCCTCACCGACTTCGTGCTCCGCCGCACGTCGTACGGCCGCATGATCTTCGCGCTCGGCGGCAGCGTCGAGGCCTCGCGCCGGGCCGGCATCAACATCGTGATGATCCGCACCTCGGTCTACGCGATCTCCGGCACCTTCGCGGCCGTCGGCGGCCTCTTCATCGCCTCCAAGATCAGCGCGGCCAACCAGGGCGCGGGCAGCGGTGACCTCCTGATGAACGCCATCGCGGCGGCCGTCATCGGTGGCACCAGCCTCTTCGGCGGCCGCGGCCGCACCTGGAACGCGCTGCTCGGTGTGCTGGTGATCACCTCGATCCAGTACGGCCTCGCCCTCGAAGGCGTCGCCGCCGCGATCCAGCAGATGATCACCGGTGGCGTGCTGTTGATCACCGTGATCATCGACGCCGTCACCCGGAAGACCCAGAAGTCCGCGGGCCGCGCCTGACCTGCCCCGTTCCCGACGTGCCCGGTGCCTGGGAGGCGCCGGGCACGTCTGTGCGCGGCGGTGCCCGTCAGCCACCCGGGTGACACAGAACGCACCGCCCCGCGACCGCGGTCGCGGGCGGAACATTAGACTCAACGGATCGGCATGCTCGACCAGCACGGATGCAAGGAGGCACGGGTGCCGCTGCTTACCCGTATCAGGGGACCGCGCGATCTTGACCGGCTCAGCCCGGAGCAGCTCGACCAGCTGGCGGCAGAGATCCGGACCTTCCTGGTGGACGCGGTCTCCAAGACCGGCGGACACCTCGGTCCGAACCTCGGTGTGGTGGAACTGACCATCGCGCTCCACCGCGTTTTCGAATCCCCCCGGGACCGCGTCCTGTGGGACACCGGACACCAGAGCTACGTCCACAAGCTGCTCACCGGGCGGCAGGACTTCTCGAAGCTGAAGATGAAGGGCGGTCTGTCCGGCTACCCGGCGCGCGCCGAGTCGGACCACGACGTCATCGAGAACAGCCACGCCTCGACCGTCCTCGGCTGGGCCGACGGCCTCGCCAAGGCGAACGAGGTGCTGAAGAAGGACGACCACGTGGTGGCCGTCATCGGTGACGGCGCCCTCACCGGCGGCATGGCCTGGGAGGCGCTGAACAACATCGCCGCCGCCAAGGACCGCCCCCTGGTGATCGTGGTCAACGACAACGAGCGCTCGTACGCGCCGACCATCGGCGGCCTCGCCAACCACCTGGCCACCCTGCGCACCACCGACGGCTACGAGCGCTTCCTGGCCAAGGGCAAGGACCTCCTGGAGCGCACCCCGGTCGTGGGCAAGCCGCTGTACGAGACCCTGCACGGCGCCAAGAAGGGCCTCAAGGACTTCATCGCCCCGCAGGGCATGTTCGAGGACCTGGGCCTCAAGTACGTCGGGCCCATCGACGGCCACGACATCGACGCCCTGGAGTCGGCCCTGCAGCGCGCCAAGCGCTTCGGCGGCCCGGTCATCGTGCACTGCCTCACCGAGAAGGGCCGCGGCTACCAGCCGGCGCTCGCGGACGAGGCCGACCGCTTCCACGCCGTCGGCAAGATCCACCCGGACACCGGCCTGCCGGTGTCGACCTCCGGCCTCGACTGGACCTCGGTGTTCGGCGAGGAGATGGTCAAGCTCGGCAAGGAGCGCGAGGACATCGTCGCGATCACCGCGGCCATGCTCCAGCCGGTCGGCCTCGACAAGTTCGCCAAGGCCTTCCCCGAGCGGGTCTACGACGTGGGCATCGCCGAGCAGCACGCCGCGGTCTCCGCCGCGGGCCTGGCCACCGGCGGCCTCCACCCCGTCTTCGCGGTGTACGCCACCTTCCTCAACCGCGCCTTCGACCAGGTCCTCATGGACGTGGCCCTGCACAAGTGCGGGGTGACGTTCGTGCTCGACCGGGCCGGTGTCACCGGCACCGACGGCGCGTCCCACAACGGCATGTGGGACATGTCGATCCTCCAGGTCGTGCCCGGCCTCAGGATCGCCGCCCCGCGCGACGCCGAGCAGGTCCGCGCCCAGCTGCGCGAGGCCGTCGAGGTCGAGGACGCCCCGACCGTGGTGCGCTTCTCCAAGGGCGCGGTCGGCCCCGCCGTCCAGGCGGTCGGCCGCATCGGCGGCATGGACGTACTGCGGCAGCCCGCCTCGGCCGGCACCCGCCCGGACGTGCTCCTGGTCTCCGTCGGCGCGCTCGCGCCGATGTGCCTGGAGATCGCCGATCTGCTCGACGCCCAGGGCATCTCGACGACCGTGGTCGACCCGCGCTGGGTCAAGCCGGTCGACGAGGCGCTCGCGCCGCTCGCCGAGAAGCACCGCGTCGTGGTCACCGTGGAGGACAACAGCCGTGTGGGCGGCGTCGGTTCGGCCGTGAGCCAGGCACTGCGTGACGCGGGAGTGGACGTCCCGCTGCGCGACTTCGGCATCCCGCCGCGCTTCCTCGACCACGCCTCGCGCGGCGAGGTCATGACGGAGATCGGGCTGACCGCGCCGGACATCGCACGTCAGGTCACCGGTCTGGTCTCCAAGCTGGACGGCCGGTTCGAGGAGAGCCGCGCCGAGGTGGAGCCCGCCCGCGACTGATCATGTGACGCCGGGTCAATGGGCCGGACCGATCTGCCTGTACGGGTGATTGGTCCGGCCCGTTCGCGTGAAAAACGCTCCCAGCCCGGTACCCGTGCCTCCTCTCCTCCCGATCATGGCGAGGACGATGAGCTAGCGGAGGTGCACGGGTGGCCAGTAAAGGTCTGTTCCGGACCAAATCGATCGAGCAGTCAATCCAGGACACAGAGGAGCCAGAACACGCGCTCAAGAAGTCCCTGTCCGCGCTCGACCTCACCGTTTTCGGGGTCGGAGTCGTCATCGGCACCGGCATCTTCGTCCTCACCGGCAAGGTCGCCAAGGAGAACGCCGGGCCCTCGGTCTCCATCGCGTTCGTGGTCGCGGGCGTGGTGTGCGCGCTCGCCGCGCTCTGCTACGCCGAGTTCGCCTCGACGCTGCCGGTGGCCGGATCGGCCTACACCTTCTCCTACGCCTCGCTCGGCGAGCTTCCCGCGTGGACCATCGGCTGGGACCTGGTGCTGGAATTCGCGCTCGGCACGGCGGTGGTGGCGGTCGGCTGGTCCGGTTACGTCCGCTCGCTCCTGGACAACGCGGGCTGGCACCTGCCCGAGGCGCTCAGCGGGCGCGACGGCGCGCACGGCTTCGGCTTCGACATCCTGGCCGCCGCCCTCGTCCTGGTGCTCACCGTCATCCTCGTGCTCGGCATGAAGCTGTCGGCCCGGGTCACCTCGGTCGTCGTCGCCGTCAAGGTGACCGTCGTCCTGATCGTGATCATCGCGGGCGCGTTCTTCATCACGTCCTCCAACTACTCGCCGTTCATCCCCGAGGCGCAGCCGCAGAGCGCGGGCAGCGACCTCAAGGCGCCGCTCATCCAGCTGATGTCCGGGTACGCCCCCACCAACTTCGGCGTGATGGGCATCTTCACCGCCGCCTCGGTCGTCTTCTTCGCCTTCATCGGCTTCGACGTGGTGGCGACCGCCGCCGAGGAGACCAGGAACCCGCAGCGGGACATGCCGCGCGGCATCCTCGGCTCCCTCCTCATCTGCACGGTCCTCTACGTGGCCGTCTCCGTCGTCGTCACCGGCATGCAGCACTACACCGAGCTGTCGGTGGACGCGCCGCTGGCCGACGCCTTCAAGGCCACCGGACACCCCTTCTACGCCGGCGTCATCAGCTTCGGCGCCGCGGTGGGCCTGACCACGGTGTGCATGATCCTGCTGCTCGGCCAGACCCGGGTGTTCTTCGCGATGAGCCGCGACGGGCTGCTGCCCCGCTTCTTCTCGCACGTCCACCCGCGCTTTCGCACCCCGCACCGGCCGACCATCCTGCTCGGCGTGATCATCGCGATCGTGGCCGGCTTCACCAGCCTCAGCGAGCTCGCCGAACTGGTCAACATCGGCACCCTGTTCGCCTTCGTCATCGTCTCGGTCGGCGTCGTCATCCTGCGCCACACCCGCCCCGACCTGCCCCGCGCCTTCCGCACCCCGCTGGTGCCGTGGGTGCCCGCCCTCGCGGCGGCCGCCTCGCTGTGGCTGATGATCAACCTGCCCGCCGAGACCTGGATCCGGTTCGCCGTGTGGATGGCGATCGGCATCGTCATCTACTTCGCCTACGGCCGGCGGCACAGCATGGTCGAGAGGCGCGCCGACCACAACTCCCAGTAACCGGCGCCCGATTCCGCGTGGCCCCGTATGTCCCCGCGATCCGGGCGTACGGGGCCGCATAGGGTGGCTCGCATGCTCGCCGAGCCGCCGCCCTCACTACGATCCGTGACCACGAGCATGCTGCCGGGCCAGCGCCGCCGCCCCGCCGGTCCCGCCCCCGCCTCCTACTGGCGGCGGCTGCTCCCGGTCCTCGCCGTCCTCGCCCTGCTCACCCGCCTCCCGTCGTTCCGGCATCCGCTGTGGAATCCCGACGAGGGCTATCTCGCCGTCCAGGCCCGCCTGTTGGCGAGCGGCGGCACCCTGTACGCCACCGTCGTCGACCGCAAACCGCCCCTGCTGCCCTGGCTGTACGAGGCCGCGTTCGCGCTGTGCGGCGACGGTTCGCTCGGCCCGCTGCGCCTGGCCGCCGTCGCCGCCCAGCTCCTCACCGCGCTCGCGCTCGCCTCCACCGCCCGCCGCCGCTGGGGCGACCGCGCGGGTCGCGCCGCGGGGGTGCTGTATCTGCTCGTCTCGGTGGGGCTCAACCCCGAGGACGCCCAGGCCGCGACCTTCGAGGTGTTCATGCTGCCGTTCACGGCGGCCGCCGTGCGGTGCGCGGACCGCGGCCAGTGGGCCCGGGCGGGGCTCGCGGTCGCCGGGGCCTGCCTCACCAAACAGACCGGCGGCGCGGCCCTCGCCCCCGTCCTGTATCTCCTGTGGCAGCAGCCCCGCACGCGCCCGACAGCGCTGCTGCGTACGGGAGTTGGCGTCGCGCTCCCCGTCGTCGCGGTGGCGCTGCTCACCGGGCCCTCGCGCTTCCTGTTCTGGACGGTCACCGGCTCGTCCTCGTACGCCTCCTTCGCCGGGTCCGAACTCCACGTCCTGGCAAGGGCGTTGACCAACGCCATCATCCTGGCCGCGGGCTGCGCCGGGCTCCTGCCGCCGGTCGTGCGGGTGCTGCGCATCGCGCGGACCGGGGCCGCCGACCTGTGGCTCTGGCTGATCGCGTCGTCGGGGGCGGTGCTGCTCGGCTTCCACTTCTTCGGCCACTACTACCTCCAGCTCATCCCGCCCCTGGTGCTCCTCGCCACCGGCGCCCTCCAGATCCTGCCGCCCTACCGGCTCACCAGCGCGCTGCTCACCTCCGCCTGCGCCTGTGCCCTGTTCCTGCTGTGGGGCCTGCTCGCACCCCGCCCGGACCTCGCCCACACCGAGCGCCTCGCCGCCGCAGTCGAGGCCCGCACCGGCCCCGCGGACCGGGTCCTGGTGTGGGGCATACACCCGGAGACGTACTGGCTGGCAGGCCGCGTCCCCGCGAGCCGCTATCTGACCGCGGGGCTGCTCACCAACTACAGCGGCGGCCGGGACGGCCCCCAGGTGGGGGAGAAGTACGGGGTCGCCGGCGCCTGGCCGGTGTTCCGCGACGAACTCGCCGAGCACCCCCCGGCGCTCGTCGTCGACGACTCCCGGGGCCTGCCCTTCGCCCCCGACCACCTGCCGAGTCTGAGGCGCTTCCTCGACGCGCGCTACCAGCGCGGCGCCGTGGTGGACGGGGCCGTCTTCTACGTACGCGCGGGATGACCCCCGGGCCTCACCCGGCCGGGCGAACGCGAACGGGTGGAAGCCTCGTCCGGGCGCCGCCGACCAGCGGCGAAAAGCCGCACGTCGGGACGGAAATCCCGGGGAAATCGGGGGTGGCCACCAGTGTTATGGTCGCTGGAAGTCGCTGGTGTGCTGGACCCGGACGCGTCGCGCGGATCCGGTGGGGAAAGGTGGTCGTGGACCATGGCAATGAGGTCTCGACAGGCATCGGGCGCGCAGCCCGCACGGGCCGGGGGCATCGTCACCGCACCGGTCCCCGCCACTCCCGTCGTGACGGCCGACGACGGCCGTCCCACGGTCACCGACTGGCTCCGGCTCGGCAAGGACGGCCGGCTCTCCGCGTACGCGCCCGCCGCCGGCGGCGTGGCCCGCTGGACCGAGTCACGGCCGGGCGGCGCGTGGACGGGCCCCGAGCTCGTCGCGCCCGGTAAGGGCCTCCAGGGGCACCTCTCGATCGCCCAGGGCACCGACGGCTACGTCCATCTGACGGCGCTGCGCCACACCCCCGTCGAGGACGGCGGCACGTGGAGCGAACTCGTCCACGCCATCCAGTACCAGTCGGGCCGTCCGGTCAAGAACTGGGCCGTGGTGGGCTCCCCCTACCCGCGCCGCGACTGGAAGCTCGGCCTCAAGATGGGCCACCCCTCGGTGGGCGTGGACACGGCGGGCAACGCGCAGATCGTGGTGCGCAACGCGTTCGGCGGCGTCTCCGCGCGCGGCCAGGAGCCGTCCGGCAAGTGGGGCGGCTGGGCCGACCTCAACGGCAACGGCGCCGACCGCTCGATATCCGTCGTCGCGTCCGCCGGCGGCAGGATGGCCATCCACGCCCCGTCCGACAACGGCATCATGCGCTTCGAACGGGCCGCGGCGGACGCCCCGTTCGAGCGGATCGAGAAGCTCGCGGCCGCCCCCGAGACGGCCACCGTCAACGGTCTGGAGACCGGCGAGGGCGGCCGGGTCACCTTCTTCCTGCGCGACGCCAAGTCCGGCGAACTGCGTGCCTGGCGCGGCGACGGCCCCACCGAGGCGCTCGGCGGCCGGGGCACGGGCCCCGTCGCGGTCCTGCGCACGGAGATCGACGGCGTCGACTGCACGGTGCTCGCCCAGCGCGACCGCGACGGGCGGCCCGCGATAGCGGTCTACCCCACCGAGCAGGAGGGCGCCGGGGTCAGCTGGACCGCGACCGGCGAAGTCTGCGCGGGCGCACCGGCGTTGACCCTGGACGCGGACGGCCGTGTCGTCCTCGGCGTGTTCACCGAGGACGGCGGTCTGCGGATCACCCGCCAGCGCACCGACGCGCCGGGCCTGGCCCTGGAGGCCTGGCAGCAGGTCTGACGTACGACGAGCACGCACCGGGGCCCGGGACCGCACCAGCGGTGCCGGGCCCTCACGCATGGGTGACGTGAAGTCAACTCCCTTGCCCGGCACGGCACATGGGTACGAGAACGGCCCCGCACCGAGGTGCGGGGCCGCTCTCGTCAGGACAGACGGGTTACGCGGGGACGCTCGCGACGCCCTGCGCCAGGAACTTCTTCCCGTTCACGCGCTCCGAGACGCCCTCGCGGTCCAGGTACGGCGTGATGCCGCCCAGGTGGAAGGGCCAGCCGGCGCCGGTGATCAGGCACAGGTCGATGTCCTGGGCCTCGGCGACGACGCCCTCGTCCAGCATCAGACCGATCTCCTGCGCCACCGCGTCCAGGACGCGGTCACGGGTCTGCTCCTCGGTCAGGGCGACATCGCCCTGCTTGAGGAGGGCGGCGACCTCGGGGTCCAGCTCCGGCTTGCCGGAGTCGTAGACGTAGAAGCCGCGCTTGCCCGCCTTGACGACCGCGGCCAGGTTCTCGGAGACCGTGAAGCGGTCCGGGAAGGCGCGGTGGAGGGTCTCGGACACGTGCAGGCCGATGGCGGGGCCGACCAGCTCCAGGAGGACCAGCGGCGACATCGGCAGACCGAGCGGCTCGACGGCCTTCTCGGCGACGGTGACCGGGGTGCCCTCGTCGATGACGTTCTGGATCTCGCCCATGAAGCGGGTGAGGATGCGGTTGACGACGAACGCCGGGGCGTCCTTCACCAGGACCGCGGTCTTCTTCAGCTTGCGCGCCACCCCGAAGGCCGTGGCCAGCGAGACGTCGTCGGTCTGCTCGCCGCGGACGATCTCCAGGAGCGGCAGGATCGCGACCGGGTTGAAGAAGTGGAAGCCGACGACCCGCTCGGGGTGCTTCAGCTTGGACGCCATCTCGGTGACCGAGAGCGAGGAGGTGTTGGTGGCGAGGATCGCGTGCGCCGGGGCGACCGCCTCGACCTCCGCGAACACCTGCTGCTTGACGCCGATCTCCTCGAAGACGGCCTCGATGATGAAGTCGGCGTCCGAGAAGCCCTCGGCCTTGTCGAGGACGCCGGAGACCAGGCCCTTGAGGCGGTTGGCCTTGTCCTGGTTGACGCGCGACTTGGCGAGCAGCTTGTCGATCTCGGCGTGGACGTAGCCCACACCCTTGTCGACGCGCTCCTGGTCGATGTCGGTCAGGACGACCGGCACCTCCAGGCGGCGCAGGAAGAGGAGGGCGAGCTGCGAGGCCATCAGGCCCGCGCCGACCACGCCGACCTTGGTGACCGGGCGCGCCAGGTTCTTGTCCGGGGCGCCGGCCGGGCGCTTGGCGCGCTTCTGGACCAGGTTGAACGCGTAGATGCCGGACCGCAGTTCGCCGCCCATGATGAGGTCGGCGAGCGCGCTGTCCTCGGCGTCGAAGCCGGCCTGGAGGTCGCCGTCCTTGGACGCCGCGATGATGTCCAGGGCGCGGTAGGCGGCCGGGGCCGCGCCGTGCACCTTCGAGTCGGCGATGAAGCGGCCCTTGGCGACGGCCTGGTCCCAGGCCTCGCCGCGGTCGATCGCGGGACGCTCGACGGCGATGTCGCCCTTGAGCACGTTCGCGGTCCACACGAGGGACTGCTCCAGGAAGTCGACACCCTCGAAGAGGGCGTCGGCGATGCCGAGTTCGAAGACCTGCTTGCCCTTGAGCTGGCGGTTCTGGTTCAGCGAGTTCTCGATGATGACCGAGACGGCCTTCTCGGCGCCGATCAGGTTGGGGAGCAGCGCGCAGCCGCCCCAGCCCGGGACCAGGCCGAGGAAGACCTCGGGCAGCGAGAACGCGGGCAGCGCCTTGGACACGGTGCGGTAGGTGCAGTGCAGACCGACCTCGACACCGCCGCCCATGGCCGCGCCGTTGTAGTACGCGAAGGTCGGCACGGCCAGCGCGGAGAGGCGCTTGAAGACCTCGTGGCCGCTCTTGCCGATGGCGAGCGCGTCCTCGTGGCGCTTGAGGATCTCGACGCCCTTGAGGTCGGCGCCGACCGCGAAGATGAACGGCTTGCCCGTGACACCGGCGCCGACGATGGAGCCCTCGGCCGCCTCCTTCTCCACCTGGTCGATGGCGGCGTTCAGGTTCGCCAGCGAGCCCGGGCCGAAGGTGGTCGGCTTGGTGTGGTCGAAGCCGTTGTCGAGCGTGATGAGCGCGAAGCGCCCGGCGCCGTAGGGCAGTTCGAGGTGGCGTACGTGCGCGGACGTCACGACCTCGTCCGGGAACAGCTCGGCCGCGCCCTTGAGAAGCTCAGCGGTGGTGGTGCTCACTTGCTGCCTCCGGCGTCCTTGTGGTGCGGGTTCTCCCAGATGACCGTGGCGCCCATGCCGAAGCCGACGCACATGGTGGTGAGGCCGTAGCGGACCTCCGGCTGCTCCTCGAACTGCCGGGCCAGCTGCGTCATCAGGCGGACGCCGGACGAGGCGAGCGGGTGGCCGTAGGCGATGGCGCCGCCGTACTGGTTGACGCGCGCGTCGTCGTCGGCGATGCCGTAGTGGTCCAGGAACGCGAGGACCTGGACGGCGAACGCCTCGTTGATCTCGAAGAGATCGATGTCACCGATCGACAGGCCCGCCTTGGCGAGGGCCTTCTCGGTGGCCGGGATCGGGCCGTAGCCCATGACCTCGGGCTCGACGCCGGCGAAGGCGTACGAGACGAGGCGCATCTTGACCGGGAGGCCGTTCTCGCGGGCGAACTCCTCGGACGCGATGATCGAGGCGGTGGCGCCGTCGTTGAGACCGGCCGCGTTGCCCGCGGTGACGTTGCCGTGCACACGGAACGGCGTCTTGAGGCCCGCGAGGCTCTCCAGGGTGGTGCCGGGGCGCATCGGCTCGTCGGCGGTGACGAGACCCCAACCGGTCTCACCCACCTCGGAGTTGGTGTTGCGCACCGAGACCGGGACCAGGTCCTGCTGGATCTTGCCGTCGGCGTACGCCTTGGCGGCCTTCTCCTGCGAGCGCACCGCGTACTCGTCGGCGCGGAGCTTGGTGATGTGGGGGTAGCGGTCGTGCAGGTTCTCGGCGGTCATGCCCATGAAGAGGGCGGACTCGTCGACCAGCTTCTCGCTGACGAACCGCGGGTTGGGGTCGACGCCCTCGCCCATCGGGTGGCGGCCCATGTGCTCGACGCCACCGGCGATCACGGCGTCGTACGCGCCGAACGCGATCGAGCCGGCGACCGAGGTCACGGCGGTCAGGGCGCCCGCGCACATGCGGTCGATGGAGTAGCCGGGCACGGACTGCGGGAGGCCCGCGAGGATGCCTGCCGTACGGCCCAGGGTCAGGCCCTGGTCGCCGATCTGGGTGGTCGCCGCGATGGCGACCTCGTCGATCTTCGCGGGGTCGAGGGCCGGGTTGCGGCGCAGCAGCTCGCGGATCGCCTTGACGACCAGATCGTCGGCCCGGGTCTCGTGGTAGATGCCCTTCGGGCCCGCCTTGCCGAACGGGGTGCGGACGCCGTCGACGAAGACGACGTCCCTGACGGTACGAGGCACGATGGCTCTCCTCCAGGGTGCGGGGTGGCACTGCACTGCTGCGCACGCGACTGAGCGCGCGCTCACTCCACCCATGCTACTTACGAGTAACCAGCATGCCCACCCCCGGGGCCGGGAGCGGCGAACGTCACACCCCCTGGCCCCGCCGGGGCCGCGCCCCGGACCCCCCGCGTGGGCTTCGCCCCCTGCGCCCCCGTTCAGCCACGCACGGTCCGCGGCCGAACTGAACCCCACCCCCCGGAAGGGTCAGCCGCAGGCGAGCCGCGCGGACCCCCAGTCCCCGTGGTCCAGCCCGTTCCCGTCACCCCCGTCGGCCACGACGAGGTCGACCACCCGCGCCCCGGAGACGTCCGCGGCCAGCGGCACCGCGGCCTGCCGCCCCCGCAGCACCCCCGTCGAGGCGACCTCCCGGCCGTCCGCCAGGACCGTGAAGGACACCGAGCCGCCGCCACCCGTCTCGTCGTCCACCCCGACCGACGCCGTGAACCGCGAGCACACCCCGCCGAGGAACACCGTCACGTCACCGTTCGCATGCACCCCGAGCCCCTTCGGGTAGGAGACGCCCGCGATGGACATCGCGTGGCCGTCGCCCGCCGTGTCCTCCCCATTGGAGGTGTCGCGCTCCACCGGCCCCCACCCGTTCGTCGCGGTGAAGTCGAGACCGGCGAGATCGTGCGTGCCCGCCCCCGGCGCCGGGGGCGGCGAGGCCACCGTGAGCGCGGCGGACGCCGAACCGCCCCCGTACCGCGCGAGCGCCGAGAGCGCCGCCGACCAGGGCCGCGCCCCGGCCGCCGCCGTCACCTTCCAGGTGCGGGTCGCCGTGCGCCCCGCGGGCACGTTCCCGAGCGCCCGCGTGAGCGGCGCCGAGGCCGTCCAACCGTCGGGCAGGCGCAGCGTGAGCGAGGTTTCCCGGGCCGTGGTCGCGCGCGGCGTGAAGGCCGCCGTGACCTCGCCCGTGGCGCCGCGCGGGATCGCGTCCGGCGCCACGATCCGCACGTCCCCGCTCGCCCGCGGATCGCGGTTGGCCGTCGCCGACCAGCCCGGCGAGGCGATGTCCCCGTACCGCAGCGGCGTCGTGTGGTTGCCGTACGCCCGCAGGCTCACCTTCCCGAGCCCGTCGCCGGCCGCGTCCTGGCCGATCACCGCGATGGCGACCGTGTTGTGGCCGTGGGTGCGCAGCATGCCGGGCTGTACGGGGAAGGACTTCTGCGGCCCGAGGTCGTTCACGTACAGGCCGGCCATCCAGCCGTTGACGTAGACGAGCGCCCGGTAGTGCTTGGCCCCGTCGTCCGAGAACGTCAGGCCCAGCGGTACGTCCTGGCCCTGCGGCAGGCGGAGGTCGAAGCCGGTGCGGTACCAGGTGACGCCCGCGGTGGCCGTCCGCGTGTCCGGCAGGGAGGTGACGGGCCAGCCGGCGTCCGGGTAGCCGGGCAGGTGCATTCCCTGCCGTTCGCCGTACAGGCCACCGGTGTTGAGCCCGCCGCGCACCGGGTCGACGAGGTCCTCGCCGCCGAGCGCGCCCTGCAGCCGCCACCCGATCCCCCGGGCCGAGCCGACGAGCCGCACCGAGGTGAGGCCGCGCGGCTGCTTGTGGCTGTCGTTCGCCGACCAGTCCTGTTCGTGCGCCATGTCGGCGGCCAGCACCGCGAGGACGTTGTCCTGGCCCGGCTTCAGCGCCCCACCCGGCACGGCGAACACGTGGTTCGCGTCGGCGGAGCTGCCCAGATACGTGCCGTTGAGCCACGCCAGGTAGCAACCGCCGTTCCCTGTACTGGCGTTGACCTGGATGCCGGACTCCGTCCCGGCGGCCGAGAAGTGGCCCCGGTACCAGACGGACCCGGCGTGGAAGCCGTAGTCGTCCGCCGAGAGCACCGGCTTGTCCGCGGCCCGCCACGCCGCGTCGTCGAACCCGGCCCGCGCCTCCGGCGTCTCGCGCTGGACCCGCCAACTCCCCAGCGCCGGAAGGGAGACGGGCTTCGGCCCGGCCAGCACACTCCCCGCCGGGTCGAGCGCGCCCGGCGCGGGAAGGCCGTTCCAGCTCACGGACGTCGCGGCCGTGCCGGTCAGTACGCGCAGCGGGGCCGCCTTGTCGGTGTCGCCGGTGAGCTTCAGTACGCCCCTGTCGTACGAGGCGGTCCGCAGCAGCTCGGGACCGCTCGCCAGGACCGGGCCCCCGGGAGTGTCCAGCCGCCAGTACGTGTCGGCTGTCGCATCGTCAGCGAGCAGCAGGAGAACGGGAGTTGAGCCGTCGGCGGGGGTGATGAGGACCTGCGCCAGGCCGTCGTGGGTGTAGTCGAGCCGCAGATCGCCGCTCGCCGCGTCCCAGGTCTGCTTCACCTGTCCGCCGAGCACCTTCACCGCCGGCCGGGCGGCGTACCGCAGCACGCTCTCGCCGTCCTGCCCGTGCCGTCCGTAGAGCAGCGCCACGTCCCGGGGGCCGAACGTTCCGTGCGTCATGAGCTCCGACGTCGAGTACACCAGCCGCTGGTGGTCCATCGCGTAGTCGGAGACCAGCAGCTTCGAGTCCCGGCCGTCGACCGTGAGCGTCGTGCCGGGCTCCTGCGGCACCGACGCGTATCCGCCGAGCGCGAGGTGGGTGGTGTCCTTCGCCCTGTCGTTGACGTCCTTGTGCCGCACGACCGTGATCGTGGTGCCGTCGTCGGGGTTGCGCCGGTCGCGGCGCAGCACGGCCGCGTTGTCGGGCGGGCTCGCGGCCGCGCTCTCGGTGTGCGTCAGCGGCGCCACCGACTGGACGAGGTACCCGAGCCGCTTGTCGACCAGGTACTTCTCGCTGAGCTGGCGGTCCTCCTGGATGGGCGCGCCGTAGTCGTAGGAGCTGTAGACGGCGCCGGGCGAGGGCAGCCAGCCCCAGGAGGTGCCGCCGTAGGCCATGTAGAAGTTCTGCAGGGTGGCCCCGGAGGCGATGTTGTTCTCGTACGCGGCCTTCTCGAAGTCGCCGTCGGTGAGCTGCCGGCACTTGTCGAAGCCCGGGCCGCCCCACGGGTCGAACGAGCCGCCTTGGAATTCGGCCAGAAACAGCGGTTCGTCACTCTTCTTCGCACCGGACAGATCGGGCAGTCCGTGCCAGGTGTCCGGGCTCGAGCAGTTGAAGCCCTGCGGGTAGGAGTCGTGTCCGTCGATGTCGAGTTCCCTGGCGAACACGCCGTTGTGGTTGCCCGTCAGGGGGACCGTGATGCCGTCCGCGCGGGCCTTGTCGACCAGGTGCTGGATGTAGGCATGGCCGTCGGCGGTGTCCTCGTAGTACTCGTTCTCGACCTGGTAGGCGATGACCGTGCCGGTGCCGTTGGTCAGCTGGTGGCGGGCCAGGACCGGGTCGATCCTCGAGAGCCATTCGTCGGCGGCCGCCAGGTAGTCGGGGGCCGTGCTGCGGGCCTTGCCCCGCTGGGTGACGAGCCAGCCGGGGAAACCGCCGCCGTCGGTCTCGGCGTTGATGTACGGGCCGGGGCGGGCGATGACGTAGATCCCCACCTCCCGCGCGATGTCGAGCAGCCGGTCGACGTCGCGGACGCCGGTGAAGTCGTAGACGCCGGGCTTGGGGGAGTGGAAGTCCCAGTCGAAGTAGATGGAGGCCGCGTTGAACCCGCCCGCCTTCATCTTCTGCAGGACGTCCCGCCAGGCGTCGGGGCTGGGCAGCCGCCAGTAGTGGAACTCGCCGGACCAGATGGACAGGGGCTTGCCGTCGATGGTGAGGGCGTGGTCGTCGTGGCCGACGGTGTGGGCGGCGGCCGGGGCCTCGGGGCGGGCCTGCGGGCGCGTCTGCGGGTCGGCCTGGGCGGCGGGCGCGGCGGCGGTGAGGCCCCCGGCGCTCAGGGCGAGCGCGGTCGTGACCGCGAGGGCCGCCGCGCGTAATGGCGTGCGCATGTCATTCCTTCCGTGGTGCGGAGGGCACTTGAAAGAATCTGATGCGGCGCACAGCCTAAAGCTGTTCGAGGCTGTTGGATATGGTCCGGTCTTGGGGAATTCTGGGCCACCGGCGGCGTGAGAATCCCGGGGGTGTCCGGACGTGGCCGGGCCCGCGGCGACAGCAGTACACCGCGGGCCCGTATCGCTCAGCCGGTCAGGACTTGGCCGGGGTTTCGGTGAGCGCCGCCGCGAGCAGCGGGGTGACCTGGGCGATCTGCCAGGGCCTGGCGCCGTACGAGGCCAGGGCGGACGCCACCGCGGGCTCGGACCGGTCGCCCGGAGGCTCCCAGCACACCCGTCGCACCGTGTCCGGAGTGATCAGGTTCTCCTGCGGCATGTTCAGCCGCTCGGCGAGCTCGGAGACGGCCGCGCGGGCCGCCGAGAGCCTGGCCGCGGCGGCCGGGTCCTTGTCCGCCCAGGAACGCGGCGGGGGAGGGCCCTGAAGCGCCTGGCCGGGCTGCGGCAGCTCCGCCTCCGCCAGGGCCTTCGCGCGGTCGACGGCGGACTGCCACTGCTCCAGCTGACGCCGCCCCATCCGGTGCCCGAACCCGGGCAGCGCGGTCAGCGCGTTCACATGGGCGGGCAGCGCGAGCGAGGCCTCGATGATCGCGGAGTCGCTGAGCACCTTGCCCGGCGAGACGTCCCGCCGCTGCGCGACCTTGTCCCGGGCGGTCCACAGCTCGCGCACGGCCGCCATCTGACGCCGCCTGCGCACCTTGTGCATGCCCGAGGTGCGGCGCCAGGGATCCTTGCGGGGCGGCGCGGGCGGGGCGGAGGCGATCGCGTCGAACTCCTCGTGGGCCCACTCCAGCTTGCCCTGCCGGTCGAGCTCGTCCTCCAGCGCGTCGCGCAGGTCGACCAGGAGCTCCACGTCCAGGGCCGCGTACCGCAGCCAGGGCTCGGGGAGCGGCCGGGTCGACCAGTCGACGGCCGAGTGGCCCTTCTCCAGGGCGTACCCCAGCACGCTCTCGACCATCGCGCCCAGGCCCACCCGCGGGAAGCCCGCGAGCCGGCCGGCCAGCTCGGTGTCGAAGATCAGGGACGGAACCATGCCTATTTCGCGCAGGCAGGGCAGATCCTGGGTGGCGGCGTGCAGGATCCACTCGGTGTCCGAAAGCACCTCCCCGAGGGCGGAGAGATCCGGACATCCGACGGGGTCGATGAGCGCGGTGCCCGCGCCCTCCCGGCGGAGCTGCACGAGGTAGGCGCGCTGCCCGTAGCGGTAGCCGGAAGCGCGCTCGGCGTCGACGGCCACGGGGCCGGTGCCGGCCGCGAAGGCGGCGACCACTTCGGCCAGGGCCTCATCGGTGGCAACGACAGGCGGAATGCCCTCTCGGGGCTCCAGCAAGGGAATCGGCGCCTTGTCGACGTCGTCCGGGGGAGCGCCCCCGGTGGTTCGCAGTGCTGTCTCTGCTGCGGTCTTATGGGCGTCGGTCACCTGTCAAGGGTATCTGTGTATGCACGGAGCCCGTCGACGGAACGTTCCGTCGACGGGCTCGTGAGGGTCGTAAACCGGTCAGTGGATGATTCCGGTCCGCAGCGCGACGGCCACCATTCCGGCGCGGTCACCCGTGCCGAGCTTGCGTGCGATCCGGGCGAGGTGGGACTTGACGGTCAGAGCGGACAGGCCCATCGAGACGCCGATGGCCTTGTTGGACTGGCCCTCCGCCACGAGCCGGAGCACCTCGACCTCACGGCCGGAGAGCTCGCGGTAGCCGCCCGGGTGGCTCGGGGCACCCGGGGGGCGGCGGTGCATACGGGCGGCTGCGGCGCCGATGGGGGCGGCGCCGGGACGGCCGGGGTGCCCGATGTTGGTGCGGGTACCGGTGACGACGTAGCCCTTCACGCCGCCCGCGAGGGCGTTGCGCACGGCGCCGATGTCGTCGGCCGCGGACAGGGCCAGGCCGTTGGGCCAGCCGGCGGCTCGGGTCTCGGACAGCAGGGTCAGCCCGGAACCGTCGGGCAGGTGGACGTCGGCAACGCAGATGTCGCGCGGGTTGCCGACGCGGGGACGGGCCTCCGCGATGGACGACGCCTCGATGACGTCACGTACTCCGAGCGCCCACAGGTGCCGGGTGACGGTGGAGCGGACTCGGGGGTCGGCAACGACGACCATGGCCGTCGGCTTGTTCGGGCGGTAGGCGACCAGGCTTGCGGGCTGCTCAAGAAGAACGGACACCAGGCCTCCTGGAAAGGTGCGGGACGAAGCCGGCTCGGGGATGAAGCCGGGGCGAACCGTGCAGTTAGGGTCACAAACCTCTTCGGCACCAAACCCCTCGGCCTTTAGAGAATGATCACGATTTGGTGAGAAACATTTAGGGCAATTCGGACAGGCGCTCGATCGTCGAGTAATCGGCGGGGCGCGCGGCCCCCGCGAGAGCGTGCCGAAAACGCCCCGCGCCCCGCCGGAAGCGGGGCGCGGGGCGCGGGGCGAGAGGTGAGCCGACGTCAGCGGGGGTCGCGCCGCTGGGGCAGGGTGACCACGCCACCGCTCGCCTCGGTGGTGCCCGAGGCCGGTGGCAGACCCGCGATCTGGCACAACAGATCGCACCAGGCGGCGAGATGGCCCGCCGTGTCCGGCACCCCGCCGTGGCCCTCGCGCGGAGTCCAGGAGGCCCGGATCTCGATCTGGGTGGCCGGAAGGCGTTCCGAGAGGCCGCCGAAGTAGTGCGAACCGGCCCGGGTGACCGTGCCGCCGGCCTCCCCGTAGGACAGCCCGCGCGCCTCCAGGGCGCCGGTCAGCCACGACCAGCACACCTCCGGCAGCAGGGGGTCGGCCGCCATCTCCGGCTCCAGTTCGGCCCGTACGAGGGTGACCAGGCGGAAGGTGCCCTGCCAGGCTTCGTGTCCGGCCGGGTCGTGCAGCAGGACGAGCCGGCCGTCGGCGAGGTCGTCCTCGCCCTCGACGACCGCGGCCTCCACGGCGTAGGCGTATGGCGCCAGACGCTGGGGCGGACGCGTCTCGTCCACCTCGATCTCGGGGCGCAGTCGCGCCGTGCGCAGTGCGTCGACGGCCCGACGGAAGGGGATCGGAACGGTCGTCCCGTCCGCGGCTTCCCTGCCGTCAGCGCCATCCGAAGTTCGTCCCTGAGCGGCAGCCATGCGGGGAAGACTAGGCGGAACGGGCGCCCGGCGCCGGTAGGGACACCCGGCCCGGGGCAGCGGCTTGCGGGCACATGCGAAGATTCTGGGCGTGAGCGCCAACGACCGCCCTGTGGGCCAGCCGAACAGCAAGACGCACGACTCCACGTTCCTCAAGGCGTGCAGGCGGGAAGCCGTCCCGCACACGCCGGTCTGGTTCATGCGCCAGGCGGGGCGCTCGCTGCCGGAGTACCTGAAGGTGCGCGAGGGCATCCCCATGCTGGAGTCGTGCATGCGGCCCGAGCTGGTCACCGAGATCACGCTCCAGCCGGTGCGCCGCCACAAGGTCGACGCGGCCATCTACTTCAGCGACATCGTGGTTCCGCTCAAGGCCATCGGCATCGACCTGGACATCAAGCCGGGCGTCGGCCCCGTCGTCGCCGAGCCGATCCGCACCCGGGCCGACCTCGCCCGGCTGCGCGACCTGACCCCCGAGGACGTCCACTACGTCACCGAGGCGATCGGCATGCTGACCGGCGAGCTCGGCTCCACGCCGCTCATCGGCTTCGCGGGCGCCCCCTTCACGCTTGCCAGCTACCTCGTGGAGGGCGGCCCGTCCCGCAACCACGAGAACACCAAGGCCATGATGTACGGCGACCCGGAGCTGTGGGCCGACCTGCTCGACCGCCTCGCCGAGATCACCGCCGCCTTCCTCAAGGTGCAGATCGAGGCGGGCGCCTCCGCGGTGCAGCTCTTCGACTCCTGGGTGGGCGCGCTCGCCCCCGCCGACTACCGCCGCTCGATCCTGCCCGCCTCCGCGAAGGTGTTCGACGCGGTCGCCGGCTACGGCGTGCCCCGCATCCACTTCGGCGTCGGCACCGGCGAGCTGCTCGGCCTCATGGGCGAGGCCGGCGCGGACGTCGTGGGCGTCGACTGGCGCGTCCCGCTGGACGAGGCGGCCCGCCGGGTCGGCCCCGGCAAGGCGCTCCAGGGCAACCTCGACCCGGCGGTCCTGTTCGCCCCGACCGCGGCCGTCGAGGCCAAGACCCGTGAGGTCCTGGACGCGGCGGCCGGCCTCGAGGGCCACATCTTCAACCTCGGCCACGGCGTGCTGCCCTCGATGGACCCGGACTCCCTGACCCGCCTCGTCGCGTACGTCCACGAGCAGACCGCCAGGTAGCGGCTAACCGGCGGCGCGCACCTTCGACACCGCCTTGCGCGCCGCCACCAGGACCGGGTCCCACACCGAGGAGAACGGCGGGGCGTAGGCCAGGTCGAGCGCGGTCATCTGATCCACCGTCATACGCGCGGTGAGGGCGACCGCCGCGACGTCGATGCGCTTGGCGGCGCCCGCGCCGCCCACGATCTGCACCCCGAGCAGCCGGCCCGTGCGCCGCTCGGCCAGCATCTTCACCGTCATCAGGGCCGCGCCCGGGTAGTACCCGGCGGTGTTGGTCGACTCGATGGTCGCCGTCACGTACTGCAGGCCCTCCCCGCGGGCCTGCCCCTCCGAGAGGCCGGTGCGGGCCACCTCCGTCTCGCAGACCTTGGTCACGGCCGTGCCGACGACGCCCGGGAACGTGCCGTAGCCCCCGGCCACGTTGGAGCCGATGACCTGGCCGTGCTTGTTGGCGTGCGTACCGAGCGCGATGAAGCGGTGCCGGCCCGAGACCAGGTCGAAGACCTCCACGCAGTCGCCGCCGGCCCAGATGTCCTCGTGCCCGCGCACCCGCATCGAGGTGTCCGTGCGCAGACCGCCGGACTCCCCGAGCGGCAGACCGGCCGCGCGGGCCAGGTCCGTACCCGGGGTGACGCCCAGGCCGAGCACCACCACGTCCGCCGGATACTCCCGCGACTCGGTCGCCACCGCCCGCACCCGGCCCGAATCGCCGGTCAGCACCTTGGTGACCTCGGCGCCCGTGACCACCCGGATCCCGGAGCGCTCCATCGCCTCGGTGAGGCGGTGGCCCATGTCCGGGTCGAGCGAGTGCATGGGCTCGGCGCCACGGGTCAGGAGCGTCACCTCGAAGCCGCGGCCAAGCAGCGCCTCGGCCATCTCGATGCCGATGTACCCGCCGCCCACCACCACCGCGCGCCGCTCCCCGGCCGCGTCCAGGCTCTCCAGGAGGGCCCGGCCGTCGTCGATGGTGTGCACCCCGTGCACCCCCGGCGAGTCGATTCCCGGCAGCGCGGGCCGCACCGGACGCGCCCCCGTCGCGATGACGAGCTTGTCGTAGGAGGTCCACTCCTCGGCGCCCGAGGCCAGATCGCGCGAGCGCACCCGGCGGCCCGCCACGTCGAGCTCCGTCACCTCCGTACGCATCCGCAGATCGATGCCGCGCTCGCGGTGCTCCTCGGGGGTGCGGGCGATCAGGTCGTCGTGGCCCGGTACGTCGCCGCCCACCCAGTACGGGATGCCGCACGCGGAGTACGAGGTGAAGCCCGACCGCTCGAAGGCGACGATCTCCAGCTCGTCGGGGCCCTTCAGCCTGCGGGCCTGGGAGGCCGCGGACATGCCCGCCGCGTCACCGCCGATGACCACCAGTCGCTCCGCCGCCATGGGTGTTGCCTCCGCTCGTGAGGGTCGCCTGCTCCTGATCACGATACGTACCGGGGGCGCGCGGCATTCCCGCCCCGAGGGGGAGGGGGCCGGGTGTTGGCCGGAGTCGGGTCCCAACTCGGCCTCAGAACAAGCTGGTTGACCCTCCTGCCCGGGGCGTCGCGGGGCGCGTTCCCGGTGGTCGGCGGGGGTCTGAGACAGTGGAGGCATGGACAACGCCCCCGCCCGCGCCCCGCACATCGTCGTCGTCGGAGGCGGTATTTCCGGCCTCGCCGCCGCCCACCGGCTGCTCGCGTCCGGTGCCCGTGTGACGGTGCTCGAAGGCAGCGCGGTGCTCGGCGGCAAGCTGCTCGCCGGGGAGATCGAGGGCGCGCCCGTCGACCTCGGCGCCGAGTCGATGCTGGCCCGCCGGCCCGAGGGCGTGGACCTCGCCCGCGCGGTCGGCCTCGGCGACCGGATCCAGGCGCCCGCCGCGGCCGGCGCCGCCATCTGGACCCGGGGCGCGCTGCGGCCGATGCCCACCGGCCATGTGATGGGCGTGCCCGCCGAGCCCGGCACCCTCCAGGACATCCTCTCCGCCGAGGGCCTGGCCCGGGTCGCCCAGGACCGCGAGCTCGCCCCGAGCGAGGTCGGCGAGGACATCGGCGTGGGCGAGTTCGTCGCCAAGCGGGTCGGCCGCGAGGTCGTCGACCGCCTTGTGGAGCCGCTCCTCGGCGGGGTGTACGCGGGCGACGCGTACAAGATCTCGATGCGGGCCGCCGTGCCCCAGCTCTACGAGGCGGCCCGCACCCACGGCTCGCTCCTCGACGGCGTGCGGGACATCCAGGCCAAGGCCGCCGCGAGAGCGGGGAGCGGGCCGGTCTTCGCGGGTCTGGACGGCGGCATCGGCACCCTGCCGATCGCCGTCGCCGACGCGGTACGCGCCCAGGGCGGCGAGATCCGCACCGAGGCCCCGGTCCTGGGGCTCGCCCGCACCGCCGACGGCTGGCGGATCCGTACCGACACCGAGCTGATCGACGCCGACGGCGTGATCCTGTCCAACCCCGCCTGGTCGGCAGCCGAGCTGCTCGCCGCCGAGGCGCCGGTCGCCGCCGCCGAGCTCGCCGAGGTCGAGTACGCCTCGATGGTCCTGGTCACCCTCGCGTTCCGGCGGGCCGATCTGGCCGGTCTCGAGGAGCGCTCGGGCTTCCTGGTGCCGCCGGTGGACGGCCGCACCATCAAGGCCTCCACCTTCTCCTCGTACAAGTGGAGTTGGGTCAAGGAGCGCGGCTCGGACCTGTTCGTGCTGCGCACCTCGATCGGGCGCTACGGCGAGGAGCGCCATCTGGACTGGGACGACACCGACCTCGTGGACGTCTCGCTCGGCGATCTCGGCGACGCGGTCGGCCTGTCGGCCCGTCCCGTCGCGACCCGGGTCAACCGCTGGATCGGCGGCCTTCCGCAGTATCCGGTGGGCCATCTGGCCAAGGTCGCCCGCATCCGCGCGGAGGTCGCCAAGCTGCCCGGACTGCGCGTCTGCGGCGCCGTCTACGACGGCGTCGGCATCCCCGCGTGCATCGCGAGCGCCCGGCGCGCCGCAGACGAGATCATCGCCACGTCGACCCTGGCGCAGAACACCCAGAGTGACGCGGGACAATAGCCACATGAGTGCTGCTCCGGAAAAGATTCCCAACGCGGGGAAGAAGGCGAAGGACCTCAACGAGGTCATCCGCTACACCCTGTGGTCTGTCTTCAAGCTGCGCGACGTACTGCCCTCCGACGAGGCGGTCCGGTCGGGTTACGCCGACGAGGTCCAGGAGCTGTTCGACCAGCTCGCCGCCAAGGACGTCACCGTCCGCGGCGCCTACGACCTGTCGGGTCTGCGCGCGGACGCCGACATCATGATCTGGTGGCACGCGGAGACCTCCGACGAGCTCCAGGGCGCCTACAACCTGTTCCGCCGCACCAAGCTGGGCCGCGCGCTCGAACCGGTGTGGTCGAACATGGCGCTGCACCGGCCCGCCGAGTTCAACAAGGCGCACATCCCGGCGTTCCTGGCCGACGAGAACCCGCGCGACTACGTGTCGGTGTACCCGTTCGTGCGCAGCTACGACTGGTACCTGCTGCCCGACGAGGACCGTCGCCGGATGCTCGCCGACCACGGCAAGATGGCCCGCGGCTACCCCGACGTGCGGGCCAACACGGTCGCCTCGTTCTCGCTCGGCGACTACGAGTGGCTGCTCGCCTTCGAGGCCGACGAGCTGCACCGCATCGTCGACCTGATGCGCCACCTGCGCGCCTCCGAGGCCCGGATGCACGTCCGCGAGGAGGTGCCGTTCTACACGGGGCGCCGCAAGAGCGTGGCCGACCTCGTGGCGGATCTGGCCTAGCAAGACCAGGTGACCGGGGCCCGCGCCACGCGAGCGTGCCCCGGTCATCCCTGACCCGGAAGATCAGAGAGCGGGCAGCACATGCCCCGGCCTGCCTGCTGCCCGCTCGTCCAGCGACACCGGGTTCGGCTCCCGGTGCGGCGCGCACGCAGCGCGCCGCACCGGCGTCCGGCCGTTCAGCAAGTAGTCCTCCACATAGCCGTTCACGCACGCGTTGGCGCCGCCCGCGATGCCGTGGGTGCCGGCGTCCTTCTCCGTGATCAGGACGGAGCCCGGCAGCCGCCGCTGGAGTTCCAGGGCCCCCGGGTACGGCGTCGCCGCGTCCCGCTCGGCCGCCAGGATCAGCGTCGGCGGCAGCGCCCCCGGCCGTGCGCCGACGTCCACCGGCTTCTGCTGCGGGGCCGGCCAGTAGGCGCAGGGCAGGTTCATCCACGCGTTGTCCCACGTCTCGAAGGGCGCGGTCACCGCGAGCCCGGTGTTGTCGCGGTCCCACGTCGCGAAGTCCCTCGGCCAGGGCGCGTCGTTGCACTCGACGGCCGTGTACACCGCGTTCCCGTTCTCGTCGTCGGCCGCCGACTCCGGTCTGGGCGCGGCCTGTTGGACCAGCGGCCGCTCATTGCCCCTGAGGTACTCCGAGAGCGCCGTGGCCCGGCTCGACCAGTAGTCGTCGTAGTACCCGGCCTTGAGGAACGCGGCCTGCAACTGCGCGGGCCCCACCGTGCCGCCGGCCGGTTCGCGGGTCAGCCTGGCCCGCACCCGCTCGTAGCTCCCCAGCACCTCCTCGGCCGTACTGCCCAGGTGGTAGACCGCATCGTGCTTGGCGACCCAGGCGCGGAAGTCCGCCCAGCGGTTCTCGAACGCCCGTGACTGGTCGAGGTTGTTGCGGTACCAGATCTGCTTCGGGTCCGGGTCGACCGCCGAGTCGAAGACCATCCGGCGGATGTGCGAGGGGAACAGCGTCGCGTACACCGCCCCGAAGTAGGTGCCGTACGAGGCGCCCATGAAGGTCAGCTTCTGCTCGCCGAGCGCGGCCCGCAGCACGTCCAGGTCACGGGCGTTGTTGATGCTGGTGTAGAACCGCAGCGCCTCCCCGGCGTTGCGCGCACAGCCCCGCGCGTACGCCTGGGCCCGGGCGATCCGCTCCAGCTTGTCCGACTCGGAGGGGTACGTCGGGGACTCGGTGGGCGCCTTGGCGAAGTCGGCCGGATCCTGGCAGGACAGCGGCGCCGAGCGGGCCACCCCGCGCGGGGAGTAGCCGACCAGGTCGTACGCTCCCGCGATCCGCTTCCAGTCCGAGAGCCGGGCGACCATCGGGAAGTACATGCTGGACGCGCCGGGCCCGCCGGGGTTGAAGACGAGGGCGCCCTGTCGCTCGGCGGGCTTGCCCCGGGCCTTGGTCCGGCTGACGGTCAGGGAGATCTGACGGCCCGTCGGATGTGCGTAGTCCAGCGGCACTTGGACCGTGCCGCACTGCACGGAGGGGGGCAGCGACTCCGCCTCGGGGCAGCGGCCGAAGGCGATCGGCCTGGTGGCCGCGCGCTGGGCGGCGGCCGTCACACCACGGGCCTCGGCGGTCAGCGGGTCGGCGCTGCCGGCGGGGGCGGCGACGAGGGCGGAAAGGACGAGGGAACCCAGGGTTCCGTACAGCGCTACAGCTCTCATCGCCGGTACATCCCTTTCGTGCTGCGGTACTACGGAAGTACATACAGACCAGAAGGGGATACTTCGGACGAGTGAAAGTAAAGCAGCGGGGCCGCGCCGGGCGCGGTCATTGACTCCGATGCGCGAAGCGGCCGCTCGTGAGGGCGCTGCGCAGCTGGGGGTCGTCCACGGCCCGCAGTCCCCGCACGGCGACCGCGGTGAGCGGGTCGTCCGCCGGGTCGAGCCCGCCGAGCAGCGCCTGCCCGTCCGGCGAGGCCCAGCGGGTGTACGGGTGGATCTCCACCCGGGCGATGGCCAGGCAGCCCAGCGTGAGGACGAGGGGGAGCGCGAACCAGGCCGCGATCTCGGCCCGCCCGGTGCCCTGCTCGCCCGGCATGAACAGCGCGGCGAAGGCGAGCGCGGTGATGAGCAGGGCCGCGCCGCGCACCGTCCGCACCGAGGCGCTGACCCCGGACCGTACGGCGTCCGGCACCGCGAGGCCCGCTCCGGCCAGCCGGTCGGCCAGGACGCGCACCGCGTCGGCCGCGGCCGTGCCGGACCGTATGGCCGCTATGCGCTCCTGGCCGCCGGGTCCGATCGCGGTCAGGACCGAGCGCTCCAGGTCGTCGCGGCCCTCGGGGTCGACGACGGTGGCCCAGCCGGTGTGGGCGAGCAGCAGCCGGCGGGCCCGGTGCATGGAGATGAGGGTGAGGTCGACGACCCGGTAGGGGCCGCCCGCCAGGAACGCGGCCTCGTAGTAGGACAGGCCCCGCTCGTCGTCCGTACGCGGCTGGGGGCGTGCGGCCGCGACGGCCGCCAGGCAGAGCCGCCCGCAGGAGAACCCGGCGGCGACCATGGCCGGCAGAAGGAACAGGACCCAGAACATGGCCGAGTTGTATGCGAAGTTGACGCTCGGCCGCCACAGTCTGTCCACAATTTGGACGTCGGGTTATCGCTTCGTTACGGAGTGTGGGTATCGGGCACGGCTGACGCCTCGTCCTTCGGGCGGGAGGCGGCCGGCGGCAGCGGGAACGACGGCTCGGCCCCCACCGACGGCTCGGCGCTGTCGGCGGGCCCCGGTGTGAGCGGCACCGCGCTCGCCACCGTCGCGCCCGGCGTGGGCGGCGGCGGGCCGGTGGGACTCGCGGTCGCCGCCGCCGCGGCGTCCCGTGCGAGCGCGTCGAAGTCGACGAACCCGGTCGCCTCCAGCATCTTGATGTGGTCGAGGACGGTCGTGTTCGCGTCGTCGGCGAGCCCGCGCACCAGCGAGTTGCGGGTGTTGGCCCGGACCTGGGCGACCAGGGCGAAGACCTTGCCGTGGGCGGCGCGCAGCAGGTTCGCGAAGTCCCGCTCGTAGGCGGTGCCGGTGTCAGCCGTCAACTGGCGCAGCCAGCCCTGCTGTTGGTCGTTGGGCTGGTCCGGCAGCTCCATGCCGAGCTGGGCGGCCACCTCGCGGACCCGGGCGTCGAGGAAGGCGTGCCCGTCGACGAGGTGCTGCCCGGCCGCCCTGACCGCGTCGCTGGGGTCCCGCTGGACGGCCTGCTGTCCGGCCGGTCCCTCCCAGAGCCCGGCGAGCCGCACCCGGACCACGAAGTCCCGGTCGGCGGCGGTCAGCGGACCCCAACGGGTGCGCACCGTACCGGCGTTGAGGTCGGCGAGCGGGGTGCCCGAGCGGTCGGCGTACGACCAGACGGGGAAGAGCAGCGCGAGCAGGGTCGCGCCCAACGCGATGACGACGAGTCCGGTGCCGGACAACAAGCGACGCATGGCTGCCTCCTGGTGCGGTGCGCACGGTAGTGCGGATGCCGCTGCTCCGGGAGGCGGTTTCGTGAAGTGGGTGGCCGGGTGGTGTGGGGGTCGTCACGTGATGCGGGAGTCGCCGCCAACTCCCTTCTTCTTGAGGTACGTTGCCCCGCCGCGCCTCAGGCGGCCCGGGTCAGATTGCGAAGGAGTCGCGCGGCCCGCCCCGGCGGCCTCGGCCCCGCCCGATCCTTCCACCAGCGGTTCAGCGCCCGGCGGGCCTCGGCGTCGGCGGGCCGCCCCGCGTCGAGCAGGAACCGGGCGAAGTCGAGGGCGTCCTGGCGGTAACCGCCGCGCATCGGGCGGGACTTGGCGTAGTCCAGGAACGCCTCCCGGTAGTCCGCCCCGAGCAGGGCCGCCGGCTCGGGCGCCACCTTGGCCACCACATCGGCCCGCTTGGCCGCGAGCGAGCGGGCCTGCACGCGAAGGCGACGCCCGTCGAACCCGGCGGGCGCGGGCGTGCCGGCGGTCAGGGAGGAGAGCAGGGCCGCCTGGGCCAGGGCGAGCCGGTCCCGCGCCCCGGCGCCGGCGTGCTCGCCGGGGCGCGCTTTCGGGTCAGCCGTCTCCGGCGCGGTGGGCGCGGCGGAGGCGGGAGCGTTGAGCGTGGCCCGGATGGCGTCCAGTTCGGCCGCGAGCTCCGCCGCCGGCGGAAACGCGTCGTCGCGCTCCAGGAGCACCCCCGGCGGCGAGACCCGGGACGCGAGATCGGCCAGGACGTCGAGCACCGCCTCCGGCACGGGATGCGCGTGCGTGTCGTGCCACACGCCGTCCCGTTCGACGCCGCCCGCGACATGGACGTACGCGATCGCCTCCAGGGGCAGCGCGGCGAGGACCTTCGCGGGGTCCTCGCCCCGGTTCACCCGGTTCGTGTGGAGGTTGGCCACGTCGATGAGCAGTCCGACGCCGGTGCGCTCGACGAGCTCCGACAGGAACTGACCCTCCGTCAACTCCTCGTCGGGCCAGTCGATCAGGGCCGCGATGTTCTCCAGGGCGAGCGGCACCGGCAGGGCGTCCTGGGCGATGCGTACGTTCTCGCACAGCACCCGCAGGGCGTCGCGGGTGCGCGGCACCGGCAGCAGATGGCCCGCCTCCAGGCGCGGCGAGGCGGTCAGCTCACCGCCCGCGCGCACGAACGCGATGTGCTCGGTGACCAGGGGCGAGCCGAGCGCCTCGGCCCGGGCCGCGAGGTCGGCCAGGCGCCGCGCGTCCGGCCGCTCGGCCCCGCCGAGGCCGAGCGAGACCCCGTGCGGCACCACCGTGACCCCGCGCTCGCGCAGCCGGACCAGAGAGTCGGGGAGGTGCCCGGGGCAGAGGTTCTCCGCGACCGCCTCGACCCAGTCGATGCCGTCGAGCCCCTCCACCGCCCCCGCGATCTCAGGCCGCCAGCCGATGCCGATGCCCAATTGCTTCATGGACAGGTCATGGCCCCCGGCTCCGGCGCCGAACCCTCGCGGGGTGACCTTCAGAGCTTGATTTGAGGTTGCCGCGCGCCCGGCCGTGCCCGGCGCGGTGCGCCGCGTCAGCTGGGCGTGGCGAGGGCGTCGAAGTCCACCAGGCCGGTGGCCTCCAGCATCGTCATGTGGTCGAGCACGGTCCGGTTGGCGTCGTTGGCCAGATCCCGCACCAGCGAGTTCCGGGTGGTCGCGCGGACCTGGGCGACCAGGGCGAAGACCTTGCCGTGGGCGGCGCGCAGCAGGTTCGCGAAGTCCCGCTCGTAGGCGGTGCCGGTGTCCGCGGTCAGCTGGCGCAGCCAGCCCTGCTGCTGGGCGTTGGGCTGGCTCGGCAGCTCGATGCCCAGTTTCGCGGCGACGTCCCGGTCGTGCTGGTCGAGTGCCGCATGTCCCATGACGAGGTGGTCACCGGCCGCCTTGATCGCGGCGCTGGGCGCCCGCTGCTGCGCCTGCTGCCCGGCCGGCCCCTCCCAGAGCCCGGCCAGCCGCACCCGCACCACGAAGTCCCGGTCCGTCGCGGACAGCGGGCCCCAGGGGGTGGGTGTGGACGAGGAGTCGAGGTTCGCCTGCGGGGTGCTGGAGCGGTCGGCGTACGACCAGACGGGGAAGGCGAGCGCGCCGATCGTGGCCACGAGCACCGCGATGAGCAGCCCCGTTCCGTTCACGTGACGCAGGGCGAAACGGCTGGAGCGAACTGTTCCACGCGACAAGATGCCTCCCGGGACGGCCAGTTGAGAGCGCGAACGCTGCTCGGCGGTACCGGGGGGTACGGATGGGGCGGGTGGTGCGTTCAGCGGGGCGGTGACCTGGCCGAAAGCGGCGGGCCGGCCGCCCGGGGACCGGCAGCACCGGCAGCACCGGCGGCCGGGCGGCGACTTCCGCCCGGCCGCCGGTATGGTCACCGGGCGTTGAAGTACTCCGCCATCCGGTCGCCGCCCGTCGGCCCCGTCCGGGGCTGCCGGGTGCGCGGAGGGAGGCCTCAGCCGGCCGCCGGGCGTGCCCGCAGGGCCGGGTGGTCGGCCACCACCGTGCAGGAGCCCGGGGCGATCTCCGTGAAGCCCGCGTCATGGACCACCGGCAGCCCGCTGAGGGTCAGCTCACGCCAGGCGGCCGGGTCCGCGGTGCGCACCGCGAGGGCGAAGCCCGACTCGCGCCAGGCCTTGCGCTCGGTCTCGGACAGCTCCCACCAGGCGAGCTGGGCGCCGTGCCCGGCCTGTGCCATGGCCTTGCCCGCCGACATGTCGAGGTCCGGGTTGAGCCAGAGGACCGGCGCGAGCGGGTCGGGGGCGTCCGGGTCCGCCGGGTCGTCCAGGTCCGTGCCCGACACCTGGAGCTTGGCCAGCTCCTTGGGCCAGCCGTCGAGCGGCACCGGCGGGAAGACGCGTACCTCCGCCGCCCTGCCCGTCACCGTGATCCCGGGCAGCGCCGAGGCCTTGCGCCACTCGGCGCCTCGGGCCCGCCGCACGACCTTGCGGATCCGCGCGTCCTGCCAGTCCCGCATGACCCGGGCCCACTCGCCCTCGTCGTCCCCCTCGCCGAGCGACCGCTCGTCGGAGAGGATCACGAGCACCGCGCGGGCCGCCGTCTCCAGCGCGTCGGTGCGCCCCGGGGGATCCGCCTTCTCGATGTGGACGACGAGCGGCAGCACGAACTGCTGTGCCTCGTCGCGCGGCGACGCGTCGTGAAAGGGGCTGTCGGAAGGGGCGTTCTGGGTGTCCTCGGTGCTCACCCCACCAGTCTGCCAGCCGCCGAAGTGGTGATTCTTGGCGGAACGAATGGTTCCGGGACAGGATGCGCGCATGAAGAGCGACCTTTTCGCCATCGAGAACATGGCCCAGCCCGCGACCGCCGCCGGAATGACGCTGGAGAACGCCAAGTCCATCAAGTACGCGGTCAACGGCGAGATGCTCGCGCGCCAGGGCGCGATGATCGCCTACCGCGGCAGCCTCCAGTTCGAGCGGCGCGGCCAGGGCATCGGCGGCATGCTCAAGCGCGCGGTGACCGGCGAGGGCCTGCCGCTGATGGCGGTCAGCGGCCAGGGCGAGGCCTGGTTCGCGCACGAGGCGCAGAACTGCTTCATCGTCGACATCGAGCAGGGCGACGCGCTCACCATCAACGGCCGCAACGTGCTGTGCTTCGACTCCTCGCTCAGCTACGAGATCAAGACGGTCAAGGGCTCCGGCATAGCCGGCGGCGGCCTCTTCAACAGCGTCTTCACCGGCCAGGGCCGCCTGGGCCTGATGTGCGAGGGCAACCCGCTGATCATCCCGGTCTCGCCGCAGCTGCCGGTGTACGTCGACACCGACGCGGTGGTCGGCTGGACCGCCAACCTCCAGACCTCCCTGCACCGTTCGCAGTCCATCGGCTCGATGCTGCGCGGCGGCTCCGGCGAGGCCGTCCAGCTGATGCTCCAGGGCGAGGGCTACGCCATAGTCCGTCCGAGCGAGGCGACGCCGCAGAAGGCCCAGCAGCACTGAGCACCACCCGAGCCCTGCGCGGGGCGGGCCGCCGGTACTCCCTCGGCGGCCCCTGGGTCCTGCGCGGCATCGACCTGGACCTGGCCGAGGGCGCGCTGGTCCGGGTCGAAGGCGCCAACGGCACCGGAAAATCAACCCTGTTGAGGCTGATCGCCGGAATCGACGCCCCGACCGAGGGCCGCGTCACCGGCCGCCCCCGCACCGCGTACGTCCCCGAACGCTTCCCCGTGGCGCTGCCCTTCACGGCGGCCGGTTACCTGACCCACCTCGGCCGCGTCCACGGCCTGGCGCGCCGCACGGCGAGGGAACGGGCGGGGCAGTGGCTGGAGCGGTTCGGCGCGGCCGGGCACGCGGGCACTCCGCTCGCCGAGCTCTCCAAGGGCACCAGCCAGAAGGTCGCCGTGGCGCAGGCGATGCTGGCCGACCCGGAGCTCCTCGTCCTGGACGAGGCGTGGACGGGGCTGGACACCGCCGCCCGGGCCGAGTTGGACCGCGCGGTGCGCGAGCGGGTGACGCGGGGCGCGACGGTCGTCTTCGTCGACCACGACCCCGCCCGGCTGACCGGCCAGGAGGACGCCCGGTACGCGCTCGCGGGCGGCGGGCTGTGTCCCGTACCCACGGTCGGGGGCGGCGGGCTGTGTCCCGTACAAGAGGCGTCACCCGCCGCGACCGTCCTCGTCGACATCACCGGTACCGGGCCGCTTCCGCCCCAACTGCCGGGAAGCCCGCAGGAGTTGACGGCCTCCGGGGATTCCCGCACCCTGCGCGTACCGGCCGAGCGGTCCGACGATCTGCTGCGCGCCCTGCTCGCGGCCCGCCCGCCCTGGCACATCCGAGGAGTGCGCGGCGCATGAGTCCGCTCGTCCCGCTCGTGCGCTACCAGAACGCCCTGCTCCTGCGCTCCCAGCGCTGGCTGGCACCGGTCCTGCTGTACGCCGCCCTGCTGGGCATCGGCGTACAGGCGGGGCAGCCGGTCCTGGACTCGATGGGGTACGCGGCCGCCGGTCTGCTGCCGGTGGCGGCCTGGCTCGTGCGGATCTGCGTCACCCAGGAGCCGGAGGCCGCCCGCGCCTGCGCCGCCGCGTCGGCGGGCCCGGCCCGCGTCCACCTCGCGTCGCTGCTGTCGGCCCTGTGCTGCGCGGGCCTGCTCGGTGTCGTGGGCACGGCGTACGTCGCCGCCGTGAGCGATCCGGCGAGCGGCGACCACAGGGTCGCGGTGCCGCTCGGCGCCGCGATCCCGGCCGGACTGGTGGCGGCCGGGGTGTGTGTCCTGACCGGTGCGGTGGTCGGTGCTCTGGGCAGCCGTCCGGTGCTGGGCGCCCGTGGCTGGTCCCTCGCGGTCACCGCCCCGGCCGCGCTGCTCGCCCTGGTCCTCGCCCCGTCACCGGCGCGGTACGCGGTCTTCGGCCTGGTCAACGGCTCGCGGACCGGCACGGTCCACCTGGCGCTGGTGCCGCTGGCCGCCGCGACGGCTCTCGCGGGGGCGGTTGCCGCCGGAGTCTGCGTACTCAGCGCGCGACGCCGCTGAGCCGGGCCCCGGACGCCGACTAGGCTCGGGCGCATGGACGAGACGCAGCCCCGGGACGACACGGCCTACTGCGCGGCGGGCCCCACCGGCGCGGACCCCGCGCCCGGAGCGTACGAGGAGCCCTTCGCCGAATGCGTGCTGTGCCGGGCGCCGACCGAGTACCCGGAGTCGACCAAGGGCAGCACGCTCTGCCCGGTGTGCGAATGGCAGGAGGCACAGCGCTCGGCCTGCTCCGGCTGAGCGGACCGGCGCGGGGCGGGGCCGCGCCCCTCGGTGTGGCGCGACGCGGTCAGTGCTGGGCGTGCTGGGCGGTGGCGCGGATCAGGTCGGAGACCTTCACGAAGCGGTAGCCGCGCTTGCGCAGCTCCGGCACGATGCGCTGGAGCGCCGTGTCGGTGACCGGGGCCGCGCTGCGCGTGCAGTGCATGACCACGAGCGACCCGGGCTTGACCCCGGCCAGGACCTGTTCGGCCACCGCGTTGGCGTCCTTCGCGAACGCGTCCCCGCTCACCACGTCCCACTGGACGGCGGTCATCTTCAGCGGGGCGAGCGCGCGCAGCGCCTCGTCGTCGTAGCAGCCGCCGGGGAAGCGGAAGTACGGCACCGTGTTGACGATCCCGGCCGCCTTGAACCGGGCCGTCGCCTTCTCCACGTCGGCCCGTACCGCGTCCTTCTCGACGACGGGCAGCCCGTAGCAGTCGGACTTGAACGCGTAGTGGCTGTAGGAGTGGTTGCCGACCTCGAAGTCGGGGTCGGTCCCGATGGCGCGGGCCTCGGCCGGATACTCCTCGGCCCACCGCCCGGTCATGAACACGGTGGCCGGCACCTTCATCCGCTTCAGGTCGGCGATGAGCCCGGGGTTGTCGAAGCGCTCGCCGCCCGCCGCGCGCGGCCCCTGGTCGGCCGTCATGTCGGCGTCGAAGCTCAGCGCGACGACCTTCTCGCCCTGGGGGGTGGTGGCCGCCCGCTCGAAGACGGGGGTCAGCCCGCCGGGGCCGGGCGCCAGCGTCGCGGCGCTCGCCGTCTTCGGTGCACCGGCCCCTGCGGGCGCCGAGGGTGAGGCCTTGCCCCCGGCCTGGTGCGGGGGCGTGGCGGGGTCGGAGCCGCAGCCCGCGAGGGCGGCACCGAGCAGGGCAACCGTGATCAGTTTCCGTGCAGTAATGGTCACGAACGGAAAGTATCCGATCGTATCGGCGTATTTGTTTACGGCGCTCCCGCCATCCCCGAGATTCCGGCCAATGCCGCACAGCCCGACGAGCCCCGGCGGGACCCCGCGCCCCGCACCCGCCACCCGCACAACGCGACCCGCACGCCCCCGGGGTCTACGCTCGACGCATACGGAGCACACGCCCGCACAGGCCTCTTCGCGGGCGAGGCGCGGTTCACGGCCCCAGGGAGGCGACGTGTCCGGATCCCGTACCGGCGCATGCGCGGCGGCACTCTTCTCGACCGCTCTCGCCCTGTCCCTCGCGGGCGCGGCCGGCGCCCGCGCGGACGACACCGGCTCGCTCACCGCGGACCAGATCGCCCAGCGCTCCCACGACGCCCTGCTCGGCGCCACGTCCCTGCACGTGACGGCCAAGGGGGACCTCGGCTCGGGGGCGGGGACCTCCTTCGACCTGACCCTCGACCGGTCGGGGAACTGCCGAGGCTCGGTGAGCCTCGGCCCGCAGGGCTCGGTGGAGATCATCCGGCACGGCACCGACGTGTGGATCAAGCCGGACGCGGCGTTCTGGAAGAACGAGGTGCCCGGCGGCGGCACCGCGCTCGCCTCGCTCGTCGGCGACCGCTACCTGAAGGGCACCACCAACGACCCGGTGCTGCGGAACACCACCGACGTGTGCGACCTCGACACCTTCCAGAAGTACCTCGACACCTCCGCCAAGCTGCCCGCCACCACCCTCACCAAGGGCAGTCCGGTCAAGGTCGACGGCGTCGAGGCCATCCCCGTCACCGCCACCCAGCAGGGCCGGACCTACACGCTCGACGTGGCCACGACCGGCAAGCCGTACCCCGTACGGTTCACCGTCGCCAAGGGCGCTGCCGCGCCCGACGCGACCGTACGCTTCGACGGCTTCGACAAGCCGGTGCCGGCCGCCACCCCCGCCGCCGCGGACTCCGTCGACATCTCGGGCCTGATGAGCAAGTCGTCCTGAGGGGCCGGGGCACCCAAGGGGCCGGACACCCCAGGAGGTGGGGCCAACTGCCCCTGGATCAGCGGTCCTTGAGAAGCCTGCGCCTGCACTCCTCGACGTCGAAGTCGCCCGGCGGGTACTGCGGATCCAGCGCCTCCAGGTGTTCCAGGAGCAGCTTGCTGACCGCCCAGTTCCGGTACCACTTGCGGTCGGCCGGCACCAGGTACCAGGGGGCCGCCGCCGTCGAGCAGCGCTCCAGGGCGATCTCGTACGCCTCCTGATAGGCGGGCCACAGCGCGCGCTCGTCGATGTCCCCGGCGTTGAACTTCCAGTGCTTGTCCGGGTTGTCGAGGCGGGCCAGGAGGCGGCGGCGCTGCCGCTCGTAGCTGATGTGCAGGAACACCTTGACGACGGTCACGCCGTCGTCCACCAGAGACTGCTCGAAGCGGTTGATGTGGCCGTAGCGAAGCGTGACTTGAGGCCGCGGGACCAGTTCGCGTACCCGGGCGATCAGTACGTCCTCGTAGTGCGAGCGGTCGAAGATGCCGATCTCGCCGGACTGCGGGAGCGCCTTCGTGATGCGCCACAGGAAGGGATGGGCGAGCTCCTCGCGGGTGGGCGCCTTGAAGGCCTTGATGCGGCAGCCCGAGGGGTTGAACAGGCCGATGACGTGCTTGACCGTGCCGCCCTTGCCGCTGGTGTCCATGCCCTGGAGCACCAGCAGGATCCGCCGCCGGTCGCCCGCCGTGCTCGCCGCGTACAGGCGCTCCTGGAGACCGGCGAGACGTTCACCCATCCGGGCGATGTCGGCGAGGCCCTCCGCCTTGCTCCCGGGGCCGCCGGGGGTGGCGTCGGCGGCGTGCGAGGAGAGGGTGACCCGCTCGCCCTCGGGGATGCGCAGCAGCTCGCGAAGATCCTGCCCGGGCTTGTCGACGCCCTTGCGGGCCTTGCCCTTACCGGCCACTGCGCACCCCTTCCGGCCGCCTACGTTCCCTCGATCGTGCGATGGAACGGCGGCCGGCGCTACCGCTGGCGGCAGCCTCAGACGAGCTCGGCGCTGAGGGTGATCGTGGTCCCCGAAAGGGCCTGGCTCACCGGGCAGTTCTTCTTGGCGTCCTCGGCGGCGGCCTGGAAGCCGTCCGCGTCGAGGCCGGGGACCTCGCCGCGCACGGTGAGGTGGATCCCGGTGATGCCCTCGCCGGGCTGGAAGGTGACGTCGGCCTTGGTCTCCAGGCGGGTGGGCGGGGTGCCCGCACCCGTCAGGCCGTGCGAGAGGGCCATCGAGAAGCAGCTGGAGTGGGCGCCCGCGATGAGCTCCTCCGGGCTGGTCTTGCCGTTGGCCTGCTCGGCGCGGGACGGCCAGGAGACCGCCTGGGAGGCGATGCCCGAGGAGTCGAAGGTGACGGTGCCGGAGCCCTTGAGGAGCTCGCCTTCCCAGACCGTGTGCGCCGTGCGCGTGGTGGCCATGATGATTCCCTTCTGTGGCCGAGGGGGCGGTGGACGGATGCGGCATGAGCCCCCTCGGCCCCAAACCTACTGCGCCACAAGGCCCTTCGCGTCGCGGGCGAGCGCGGTCAGGCGGGAGATCGCCCGGAAGTACTTCTTGCGGTAGCCGCCGTTCAGCATCTCGTCACTGAACAGCCGGTCGAAGGCGACGCCGGAGGCGAGCACCGGCACCTCACGGTCGTACAGGCGGTCGGCGAGCACCACGAGCCGCAGCGCGGTCGACTGGTCGGGCACCGGGCGCACATCGGTCAGGCACACCGCGCGCACCCCGTCCGTCAGCGCGCCGTAGCGGCTGGGGTGGACGCGCGAGAGGTGGTCGAGCAGCTGCGGGAAGTCGTCGAGGGCGGCGCCCTCGGTGGCGTACGCGGCCTTGGTGACCTGCTCCTCGGAGTACGGCGCCGGGGCCTCGGGCAGACCCCGGTGGCGGTAGTCCTCGCCGTCGATCCTGAGCGGCCGGAAGTGCGCCGAAAGGCCCTGGATCTCGCGCAGGAAGTCGGCGGCCGCGAACCGGCCCTCGCCGAGCTTGCCCGGCAGCGTGTTGGAGGTCGCGGCGAGCGCCACGCCCTGCTCGACCAGCCGGCGAAGCAGCGAGGACACGAGGACGGTGTCGCCCGGGTCGTCGAGCTCGAACTCGTCGATGCACAGCAGCCGGTGGCCGCTCAGGGTCTGCACGGTCTGCTGGAACCCGAGGGCGCCGACCAGGTTGGTCAGCTCGACGAACGTGCCGAAGGCCTTCAGGGCGGGCTCGGCCGGGGTGGCGTGCCACAGGGACGCGAGCAGGTGCGTCTTGCCGACGCCGTAGCCGCCGTCCAGGTACACCCCGCGCGGCCCGGGCGCGGCGGCCGGCTTCTTCGCGAACCAGCGCCGCTTGGCCCCGACGGCGTGCGCGCCGCCGAGCCCCGCCGCGAAGGAGGAGAGGACGGTGACCGCCTCGGCCTGACTCGGCTGGTTCGGGTCCGGTACGTACGTCTCGAAGCGCACCGAGTCGAACCGCGGCGGCGGCACCATCTCGGCGACCAGACGGTCGGCGGGGACATGCGGCGCGCGGGCGCAGAGCGACACGGGGGCCGCTTCGGTTATGGGGCTGGTCGACACAGTTCCCCACTGTAAGCGCCGTGCCAGACTGCACGGCATGCGACAACTGTTCCCTGTGACCGACCAGACACCGGCGGCCCGGAGCACCCGGGCCGGAGCGCCCGCAGACGCCGACGCCGCGGAACACGCCGCAAGCACCGAGTGGTCGCTCGACCGACTGGCCGACGCCTACGCCTATCCCCGCGACGGCGGCCCCTGGCTGCGCGCCAACATGGTGTCCTCGCTCGACGGCGCCGGCCACCACGAGGGCCGGTCGCAGCCGCTGTCCTCCGACACCGACATGCGGATCTTCGGCACCCTGCGCGCCCTCGCGGACGTCGTCGTGGTCGGTGCGGAAACGGTACGCCTGGAGGGGTACCGGCCGGCCAGGGCGCGCGCCGAGTTCGCCGAGCGGCGCAGGGCGGCCGGGCAGGGTCCCGCGCCCGTGATCGCCGTGGTCACCGCGAGCCTGGACCTCGACTTCTCGCTGCCGCTGTTCACCTCGCCGCTCGTGCCCACCCTGATCCTGACCGGCGCGGCCGCCGACCCCGACCGGGTCCGGGAGGCCGAGCGGGCGGGCTGCGCGGTGGTGGTCGCCGGCGACGGGCGCGGTATCGAGCCCCGCCTGGCGGTCCGGGCACTGGCCGAGCGCGGCCTGCCGAGGATGCTCACCGAGGGCGGACCGCGCCTGCTCGGCCAGTTCGTGGCCGCCGGGGTGCTCGACGAGCTGTGCCTGACCATGTCCCCGACCCTGACCGCGGGCGACGCCCAGCGCATCGCCTCGGGGCCCGCGGTGAAGGTCCCTCAGCGGTTCGCGCCGACGTCCGTACTGGAGGACGCCGGGTTCCTGTACACGCGTTACCGTCGGATCTGACAATCGGCGGAATTTATCGTTCCGGTTAGCTCACGCTGGGCACACTTATTCACGCAGACCCCGTGCGGGTACGGGGAAGGATGGTTTCCGCAGGGGCCGGACCCGCCACTCACGGCGGGGGCGGCCATGGAGAGAACAGAAGGGCGCCTGTCGTGTTCACGAGCGTATTGATGATCGAGAAGCCCCTGACCTCCGTCGACGTGGAATTCGTCACCACTCTGCACGGGGACGAGCCGATTTCCTTCGTCGTGCTGATGCAGCCCAGGGGCGACCAGGACCGGCTCCTTCGCGCGATCGACGACGTGGCCCTCGGCGAGCTCGACGATGCCGTCCACGAGGGCGCGGAGCCGGAGGGCTCGGCCGCACAGGGCCCCGCCGAACTGGCCCTCCAGCACTCCCTGCAGTCACTGCGGGACGCGGGCAGCAAGGCCGTCGGCCAGGTGGTCGACGACCACCCCCTGGACAAGCTGAAGGGCGTGGTCGACGAGGTCGGCGCCGACGAGGTCATCGTCCTGACGGCCCCGCACTACGTGGAGGAGTTCTTCCACCGCGACTGGGCCTCGCGCGCCCGCCACAAGGTCGGCGTGCCCGTCCTCAAGCTGTTCGCCCACAGCGAGTAGCCCCGGCCCCCACCCGGGGGCCGTGCCGCCCCCGGAGCCGTGTCGCGGCCGGAGCCCCCACAGGAATTAGGGTGGGGGCTCCTTCTGTACGTCGCACCCCGGGAGAGAACCGCATGGCCTCCGCCATTCCCACCGCCATGGAACGGCCGCACTTCATCGGCATCGGCGGTGCCGGCATGTCGGGCATCGCGAAGATCCTGGCCCAGCGCGGGGCCCAGGTCGCGGGCAGCGACGCGAAGGAGTCCGCCACCGCCGAGGCGCTGCGCTCCCTCGGCGCCACCGTGCACATCGGCCACGCGGCCGGACACCTCGCCGACGACGCCACCTGCGTGGTCGTCTCCAGCGCGATCCGCGCCGACAACCCCGAGCTGGCCCGCGCCGCCGAGCTGGCCGTGCCCGTCGTCCACCGCTCGGACGCGCTCGCCTCGCTCATGGGCGGCCTGCGCGCCATCGCGGTCGCGGGCACCCACGGCAAGACGACCACCACCTCGATGCTGGCCGTCGCCCTGACCGAGCTCGGCCTCGACCCCTCGTACGCGATCGGCGGCGACCTCGAAGGCCCCGGCACCAACGCCCGGCACGGCGAGGGCGACATCTTCGTGGCCGAGGCCGACGAGAGCGACCGCAGCTTCCAGAAGTACGACCCCGAGGTCGCCATCGTCCTCAACGTCGAGCTCGACCACCACGCCAACTACGCCTCGATGGACGAGATCTACGACTCCTTCGAGACCTTCGTCGGCAAGGTCAGGCCCGGCGGCACGCTCGTGATCGCCGCCGACCAGCCCGGCGCGGTCGAGCTGACCCAGCGCGTCCGTGACCTGTCCTCGCTGAAGGTCGTCACCTACGGCGAGTCCGAGACGGCCGACGTACGCGTCCACAAGGTCACCCCGCGCGGCCTCACCTCCGAAGTGACGGTCCTCCTCAACGGCAAGTTCCTGACCTTCACGGTCTCGGTCCCCGGCCGCCACTACGCCCACAACGCGGTCGCCGCCCTCGCGGCCGGCGTCGCGCTCGGCATCCCCGCGCACAACCTGGCCTCCGCGCTCGGCAAGTACACCGGCGTCAAGCGCCGCCTCCAGCTCAAGGGCGAGGCCAAGGGCGTCCAGGTCATCGACTCGTACGCGCACCACCCCACCGAGATGACCGCGGACCTGGAGGCGATGCGGGGCGCGGCCTCCGACTCCCGCCTCCTCGTGGTGTTCCAGCCGCACCTCTTCTCCCGCACCCAGGAACTCGGCAAGGAGATGGGCCAGGCCCTCGCCCTCGCCGACCTCTCCGTCGTCCTCGACATCTACCCGGCCCGCGAGGACCCGGTCCCCGGCGTCACCAGCGAGCTGATCATCGACGCGGCCAAGGCGGCGGGCGCCACGGTCACCGCCGTCCACGACAAGGAGACCGTTCCCGACGTCGTCGCGGGAATGGCAGCCCCCGGTGATCTCGTTCTCACCATGGGCGCGGGCGACGTGACGGACCTCGGCCCGGCCATCCTGGCCCGCCTGTCGAACTGATCCGACCTGATCCGACCGAGGAGCACCCCCATGTCGTACGACGTCGAGAAGCCGGACGAGCAGTGGCGCGCGGAGCTGAGCCCCGCCGAGTACCAGGTCCTGCGCCAGGCCGGCACCGAGCCCGCGTTCGTCGGTGAGTACACCGACACCAAGACCGAGGGCGTGTACTCGTGCCGCGCCTGCGGAGCCGACCTCTTCACCTCCGGCGAGAAGTTCGAGTCGCACTGCGGCTGGCCGAGCTTCTTCGACCCGAAGGACAGCGAAGCCGTCGAACTCATCGAGGACCGCACCCACGGCATGCTCCGCACCGAGGTCCGCTGCGCCCGCTGCGGCTCCCACCTCGGCCACGTCTTCGAGGGCGAGGGCTACCCGACGCCTACGGACCAGCGGTACTGCATCAACTCGATCTCGCTCAGGCTGGCTCCCGCGGGGGAGTGACCCCCGGGCCCGCTTCCGGCGCATCCTGATCCCGCTCGGCCATCCACCGGATGACGCCGGGCGGGATCGCCGTGTTCTGGGCGGCTTCCCCTGCGGTGTGGTGGTCTCGGAGCAGTGCGACCAGGACGTGAGCGGGCAGCAGGGGGCAGCGGGCGGCGGCCCGGCGGACGGAGCGGTCGGGGTCGTCCAGGAGACGGACCGCGCCCAGGCGGCTGAGACGAGGGTCGCTCGCCGCACGGAGGCGCACCTCGTGGTGGGGATCGAGGGTGAGGCGTTCGACGAGTTCCGGGCTGGACTCCGGGTCGTCCAGGGCGAGTTGGCGCAGCCGCGGGTTGGCGGCCCCGGCGTATCGCAGGAGCCCCGTCCGAGGGAAGTTGGGATGGGAGCGGGGGCGGCCCACGAAGGAGAGGCTGCCGTTCCACCAGTGCCAGACCTGGAGCAGCATCCACGGCGGTGCGTCGTCGCAGGACTCGGCGAGGAAGAGGTGGACGACGCGGTCGTCGTCGTGAGCGAGACGGTCCACGACGTCCGGCGGGAGACGGCGGGCGCGTGCGACGGAGCGGCGGACCAGGGGATGGGGCGAGGCGGCGAGACGCCGCATGGCTTCGGGGTCGCCGTGCAGGGCGTGGACCCAGGAGAGGGTGGAGTAGTGGACCGACGGGTCGAAGTCGTAGGAGATGGACCCCCGTTGGGCTTCCGTGACATCCGGCCGCAGGGCGGGGGCGCCTCGAACGGAGGGGTCGGGGTCTACGGCCAGGACGTCGATCAGGGACGGGGCCAGGTGCGGGTTGTCGGCGAGGGCCCGCCGCAGAGCGACGTCCGGGTGCGTGGTCAGGTGGCGGGCCAGGTCGGGTTCCAGTACGGAGTCGGTGATGACGCGGGTGTCGTCGCCGAGGCTGCCGCTCGCGAAGACGGCCAGCGGGACCGGGTGTTCACGGTGGTGCAGCCGGCGGGCGGCGGCGCGGACACCGGGGTCGGGATCGGTGAGGAGCACGCGGCGCTCGTCGGCGTCGAGGTCCGGCCAGGCGGGAGCGCAGGCGGCCTGCCGGACCTGCGGCTCGGGGTCGGCGAGGAGGGACCGGGCCGCGGTGACGGGCAGGCCGGTGAGCGAGGCGGCCGCGGCACGGACACGCGGGACGGGATCGACGGCGAGACGCGCGTACGCGGCGGCGGTGAATGACGCGCGGTAGTCGACGGCGATGGTGGTCAGGGCCCAGCGTTGCCGATCGTTCTCCTCGGCGAGGACGAGGCGGCTCCACTGGTCGGGCGTCAGCTGGTCGGAGCCGGTGTCCACCAGGGCGCCGCGCACCTTCCAGTCCGGGTGGACGAGCAATTGGTCGATCAGGTCTGAGGGCAGTTCGCGGCCGTAGAAACGCCCGGTGCGGACCATGAGGTCGAGCCGGAGGTCGTCCGGCAGGGAGGGGTTGGAGAGGAGCCAGACCGCCCACTGCTCCCGTGTTCGCGGTGAGATCCGCAGGTGGCGCAGCAGCCCGTCCCAGGCGGCTTCCCGCTCCTCCTCGCTCTCCTCCCGCGCCAGTGTCCGGGCCCGCTGCTCCCGGTACGCGGGGACGTCGTCGACCACGACCAGCCAGATCTCGTCCTCCTCGGTGGTGACGCCGATCAGCGTCTTCCCGTCCGGCGAGAGCGTCAGGAACTCCGGGCAGCGGGGCTGACCGCGCAGCACCTCCGCGAGCCGCCACTCCTGCCCGAGCCGGACCCCGAACCAGGAGCCGTCCCCCCGTGCGATCAGGAAGCCCCCGTCCTCGCCGAACAGCCCGTGCGCGGTGGCCAGCCGGAACCATTGCGCGTCCGTGTCGGCGAACGGGTCGATGGCGTCGAGCCGTACGACAGCGGCCGGCACGGCGTTTCCCGCGGCGATCGGCCGCAGTGCCGCACGTGGAGGGAGGGTGTTGTGGCCGGCACCCCAGCCGCCCGCGTCCTCAAGGCCCGCCTCGGCGAGCATCGCATCGACCTTTTCCCGCTGACCGCTCACGCCGCCGCCCCGCCCCTCTCCCCGGCAGGAGGTGATCCTGCACAGGGTCATGATCATGCGACCGACCGAGAAGGAGCAACGGAAGTAGCAGTGAACGCGGAGGGGCCGGCCGGAAGCACTGCCTCCGGCCGGCCCCTCCGCGTTGTGACGCGGACCCGCTAGCGGCCCGCTGCCACGGAGCCCCGGCAGATCTCCAGGATCTTCATCGCGATGGCGCCTCCCGCGAGCCCGAAGCGGTCGGCGTAGCGCTTGATGATCACGTTCTCGCGTTTGAACTCGGTACGGCGCCCGCCCGCGGCCATCCGGACCCGCTGGACGGTCTGGGACAGTTCGCGGCGGCGCTCAAGGAGGCCGAGGATCTCGGCGTCGAGCACGTCGATGGAGCCTCGGAGCTCGGCGATCGTGGCCTGGGTGGTGTCCTGGGCGCTGGTCGGCAGTGTCTGCAGGGTCATGGTGCTCTCCTTGTGGGGTAGGGCAGTTGACGTGCGGGACGATCGGCCTGGTACGGATCCGGGTACGGGGAGCTCAGCCGCGGACGGCGTCGAACACCGGGTCGTTCCCCCAGCCCCAACGCCTATCAAGCCAGGGCGTACGGGCCGGATGAACTCGCCGGAGGAAACAGGACAGTTCAGCACCCGCACCCTTGGTACGGGAGTGCTCTCGCGGGGCTGAGGGGTCGGCTGGTGCGGTTTTCCAGGGCCAGTGGCCTGGCCTAGGTGTGCGCGTGCAGCCGGACTTCGGGGTGGCTGCCGTCGGCCGGTGCGGGGACGGAGATGGCCGCGGCCCAGGTATCGGGCACCGCCAGGTCGGTGACGGTCCAGGACTCGGGGGTGCCGGGCACCCCGGCGGCCACGACGGCCGGACCGGAGTGTTCCGGCCGGGTCTCGACGCCGGAGAGATCCGTGGTGATCCCGACCCCGACCGCTTTGAGCACGGCTTCCTTACGGGTCCAGCAGCGCAGGAAGGCCCGAGTGCGGGCATCCCCTTCCTCCGTGCCGAGCACGACCTCGCGCTCGGACTCGGTCAGGGTGGCCGGCGCGAGCTCCCTGACCGGGAACTCCCGTACGACCTCGACGTCCACGCCCACCGGGACGCGGGCCACGGCGAGCATGCCGCAGGTGTCCGTGTGCGAAATGCTGATCCACAGGGGGGTGGCCGGATCCAGCACGGCGGGCGGCCCGTGCAGCGGGTCACCGCATCCCGGACATGGCCTGCGCCCGAGGCCTATCTCCTCGGGCGCCACATCGAGCAGCCCCGAGAGGATCCGTCGGCTCGCCGCGCGCCCGGCGACGAAACCAACCGCCGTCCTCTGGTGCACGAACCGCGCGGCGCGAGCCCGTTCGTCCGTGCTGAGCAGCGCCAGGTCGGTCGGCTCCACGGGGCCGTCTCCCGTGCGCCACCACCAGGCGTGCGCGACGGCGGTGTCGGTTTCGAGGATCAAGGTCACGGGCGAACGCTACCGCCCTCGAAGGACCGCGGGGCCGACGTTCAAGTTGACGCGGGATGAGCGGGTCCGTAAGGTTCTTCGGGTTGCCACGGAGCCGGAACGGTTCTGCGACAACCATCCGCCGCAGATTCTGCGGCACCCAACTCAGCACGATCTCCCGCCCGGGATGAATTTCGGCATGCCGAATTCTAATTTCGGTCGGACCGGAAGACTCGATTATGAATCGGCCGGGGAAATCCGCTAGAGTTCGGGACGTCGGAACGGCCCAACAGCCAGGAAGACAAACCCGCCCGACCGGGAATCGGACACGAAAGAGTCTGATAGAGTCGGGAACACGAAATACCGAAGGGAAGCGCCCGGAGGAAAGCCCGAGAGGGTGAGTACAAAGGAA
>NZ_JBIATV010000013.1:0-304852 GCF_042892175.1 Streptomyces sp. NPDC001828 | reverse complement strand
GCGTATTCGAGCCGTGCACTCTGAGGAGTTGCCCGCCCTCCAGGACATCGAGCGAGCCGCAGGGCAGTGCTTCCACGACGTCGGTATGCCGGAGATCGCCGAGGACGAACCGCTCTCGCTGCGCGAACTCGACGGGTACCGGCAGACGGGACTGGCGTGGGTAGCCGTCGACGATGCGGACGTTCCGGTCGCCTACCTGATCGCCGACCGTGTCGATGGCAACCTCCACGTCGAACAGGTCTCGGTGCATCCGGACCATGCGCGCCGCGGCATCGGACGGCTGCTGCTCGACCACGTGGCGCACTGTGCCATCGCCGAGGGGGCGCCCGCCCTCACCCTCACCACGTTCACCGACGTTCCGTGGAACGCCGCCTACTACACACGCTGCGGTTTCCAGGCCATGCGCGACAGCGAGGTCACCCCCGGACTGCGCGGAATCAGGGAGGAGGAGGCGGCGAACGGCTTGAACCGGTGGCCGCGAATCTGCATGCGCAGGACTCTTGCGCCGACACGGGGTGCCGGTGAACAGCAGGGGTGATGTCGGACCCCGGTACCGCAGGTGGGGGGTGCCTGGGAGCCGTGCCGCGTTGAACGGCGAGCCTGCGGCAGCGAGTTGAACGGCGAGGGCCTTCGGGAGGAATCCGAAGGCCCTCGCTGCGTGGGTGCGCCCGCCTTCAGAAGTCGCCCTGTGGCAGCACTCCCGCAGGCGGCGGGTGAAGGTCCGTTCGCGCCGGTCCTCGCCCGGACCAGCGGAGATTTCCTAGGTAGTTACTCGTTGATGACACGGTAGGCGCTGACCCACGCGCCGATGCTCCGGTAACCGGAACCGTCGATGATGATCGCGCCTCCGGTGCAGTTGTAGTTGTCCCACAGCTCCACCCTGCGGGTGGCAACCTCGCTGCGGGCGGATCGGATCCTGTCGTTCCAGTTGTCGCCGACGTACTTGCACTCTCCCGCGTTGCCGGAGAAGTACGTGTCCAGACCCGAGAAGCCCGTCGAGGCGAAGGCGTGCCAGGTGGCGGCCGCCGGAAGAGCGGAGCCGGTGGGGGAACCGGGGGACGAGGACGTGAGGGACTGAGCGGCTGACGGTTGAGCAAGGACGACTGTGCCGGCCAGGGCCACAGCCGTGAGCAGGACTTTACGTATGACGGACAAGGCGTCTCCTTCGATCACCCATAAGGGCCATAAGGGAGAGAGCCCGCGCTGAGCGGACAGTGCCGGCGGCTCTCGCCGGACTGAGGAGGCCATCCCCGAGGCACACAACGGCGAAGCCTGTTTCCCGTTTCCTCTCACGGACGGGAAACGGGAAACAGGCTCCGGAGCCGGTGGGCTGGTAGGCGGGCCACCGGCACCCGCGTTTCCGCCCCGCCCGGGGCCCGCCTCCGCCCCACCGCCACCCCGCCTCCGCCCCACCTGCACCCGCATTTCCGCCGCACCAGCAACCGCGTTTACGCCCCGCCCGCACCGGGGCCGCCGCGGTGTCCGAGTCGTCCGAGTCGTCTTGTGAGGCCGCGCTAGAACGGCTCAAGTCATCTGCTAATAATGGGCAGTTGGCCGATGGGCGGCGGCGCGCGCCGGCTGGACGGCATGCCCCGCGTGCCGGGGCCCGTGTGACGGTTCAGAGTGCGATCACGATTTTGCCGTGAGCACGCCTCTCGGCCTGCGTCGTCACGGCTTCCCGGATCCGCTCGACCGGGAAGGTCGCCGCGATCGGCACTGTGATGCCCAGTGTCAGGCGACCGTTACTCCCCCTTCGATGGAGTCGGTGGAGCGGCTGAGCTCCTCCCAGGCGTCGAGGTCGTCCTGGACGCGCCGACGTCCGGCGGTGACCAGGCGCAGCGCGTCAGAGCCGAGCAGGACGTGCACGGGCGGCTTCTCCGCGTCCAAGAGGGTGAGGATGGCGTCGCCCGCGCGGTCGGGGTCACCGATGCCCTGACCCGCGAGGGCCTGGCGGCGGGTCCGGATCGGGTCGAACAGGGCGTCGTAGTCGGCGATGCTGCGGGGTGCGCGAGCCAGTGACCTGCCTGCCCAGTCGGTTTTGAACGCGCCGGGAGCCACGGCGGTGACCCGCACGCCGAACTGGCCGACCTCTTGGGCGAGGGTGTCGGTGATGCCTTCCAGGGCGTGCTTGGTGCCTTCGTAGAAAGCGAGTCCGGGGAAGGTGGTGTGGCCGCCCATCGAGGTGATGACGAAGATGTGTCCGTCGCGCCGCTCCCGCATGCCGGGAAGGACCGCCTTCAAGGTCGCCACCGTGCCGAATACGTTCACCTCGAACTGGCGGCGCACATCGGCCATCGATGTCTCTTCGATGGTTCCCTCGAGCCCGTAGCCGGCGTTGGCCACGAGCACGTCGATCGGCCCCAGTTCGGCCTCGGCGGCACGCACCGTCGGGGCGATCGCGTCCGAGTCGGTCAGGTCGAGGATGAACGCCCGGGCGCGATCCGGATCCAGGGTCTGGAAGGCGGCCGCATGCTGCTCGGTGCGTACGGTGCCGGCGACCCGGTGTCCGGCCGCCAGGGCTCGTCGGGCGACGGCGAGCCCGAGGCCGGTGCTGACGCCGGTGACCAGGAATGTCTTGCTCATGACAGGTGTCCTTTCGTGGGTGGGGGCCGCCGCTGTACGTGCGTGGGCACGGCGGCATCGACCCCGGGTGCCCGGAGAAGGCGCGTCTGGGGTTGTGGGTGGTGGGTTGCCCGGTCCGAGCGGTGGTCAGGACTCGGCGGCGGTGCCCCGCTCGGCCGGGGTGGCGGGTTCGCTGCCCCAACTGGCCAGGAGACGCAGGCGATCGTGAGAGGGCGAGCCGGACGGCGCCGTATAGACGACGAGCGACTGGCCCGGGTCGGCGACCGAGGTGAAGATCTCGTAGTGCAGATCCAGCTCACCGGCTACAGGGTGGTTGAGGCGCTTGAGGCCGGTGCTGCGTTCCTGGACCCGGTGCTCCGACCACCACGCCGGGAACTCGGGGGAGCGCATCATCAACTCGCCGATGAGGGTGGCGATGTGCTGGTTTCGCGGCTGAGCGGCGGCGGCCAGCCGCAGCCCGTGCACATAGTCGCGGGCGACGCGTTCCCAGTCGCTCCACACCAGGCGAGCGCGTGGATCAAGCAACGTCCAGCGCGCCATGCTGCGTTGCCGGCGTGGCAGCTGGGCCACATCGGGAAACAGCAACGCCCACAACGCGTTCCCACCGACGACAGTGAGGCTGCGGTCGCTGACGAACGCGGGGGCCAGGTCCATCGACTCCAGCATCTGTCGCAACGCCGGTCGTAGCCGTGACGACTGCCCGGGCGGGTCCCTGCGCTCCGCAGTGGTGCCCGCGAGGGCGAACAGATGCCGCCGCTCGATGTCATCGAACCGCAGCGCGTCGCAGAGGGCATGCAGTACCTGCTCCGAGGGCTGCCGGGCACGGCCCTGTTCCAGACGGGTGTAGTACTCGGTACTCATCCCGGCCAGCTGCGCGACCTCACCGCGCTTCAGACCGGCGACCCGGCGACCGGCGCCGAAATCGACCGGCAGACCGATCTCATCCGGCGTGAGTCCAGCACGCCGAGCCCGCAGGAAGTCACCCAAGTCGTTGTTGCCCATGCCCAGAGTCTGCCCCGCACCCGGCCGCGTCCCAAGGGGGTAGCTGGCCCTGCCAGTACTACACACCAGGCCGTACGAGTCGGCCGGCGGCTTGACTCGTCTACGAACTGCGACAAGGTGGCCGAGCAAGGCTACAAACAGCCCCCGTCCGCCAGTTGGCGAGGATTGCCTCCCTCGGCGACCGTCGCACGCGCTGCCACCCGAGCACAGACAAGGAAGCCGTGCTCAGGTGATGAGGAGCGCGATGAGTGGGGCCGCGAGGGCGCACCCGGTGAGGACGGTGATGCGGTGCGCCATGGGCAGGGCCCGTACAGGGGGCATGGCATAGGCGATGGAGGCCAGGGCGCCGCTGATCAGGAGGGAGATGAGCGGGATGAGGGGTCCGCCCATGCGGGGGAGGAATTCCTTGTTCGTGTAGTCCTGTTCGAACAAGCCGGCCAGGGCGCCGACCACCAAGTTCGCCGCCCGGTCGACGACGGGGGCCACCAGGGCCCAGACCACCTGGACGGCCGTGTAGCCGTTGGCCAGAGCTGCGGCAGAGGCCATCAGGCCGGCGAGGAGCTTCGCACCGGGGGAGCTGCTCGGGCCCGTAGCGGCGGGCCTGGGGGCCGAGGAGGAGGGGATCAGCATGGCGTCAGCCTGCCTGCTGCGGGCATCCGATGGGTGAGTACGCATGCTCAACCTGGTGCTGAGTACGGAGCGGCCTCACGCTCAGCTTGAGGTTCAGCGTTCGAGACGGTGGGGCCAGGGTCTCTTGCCGGACGGACACGGGCGGGCACGGGCGAGCGCGGCGGCTGCCGGCAATGGGCTGTCACGGATCGTAGGGCGTGAGGCCGCGTTGTCAGTGCCCCCGCATACAGTCCGGGCGATGGGGCCGGAACGGGGCCACCAGCACAGGAGAACGGCAAGTCTCCCTGGTCTGCGCGGGGGTGGTTACGGCCCAACCGGCGTCCAGGCATCAGTTGAGTGCCACAGTGCAGCCCGCCAGCCCGGCCCCATCGCGCCATCGGACAGTCCCGCACGGCAGCCGCGCCGGGCGACTTGCACCGCGAACGCGCCCGCTTGAGCGCTGTTGTCCGTGGTTGGCGGCAGGGGCTGTTCCGCTACAGGGCTGGGGCGGGCGGTTTCGATGGTCGTGTTGGTGATCTGAGTCACCAACGGGATGCCGGCCCCGACGGGAACGGTCACCAGGGGAGGGGCGCCCTTGGTCGACAGCCGGCAGTCCCTTCGGCGGCCGGTTTGTCAGTGCCTGCGCACTTGAGGCAGGTTTCCTTCTGCGCTCCTGCGCATGCTGGACACAGCACGGCGGACCGACCGCCGCGCGGGGTACGAGCCTGGGAGGGCTCGAGCGTCACCGCCCGGCCGCGACCCCCGTACCCGCCTGGTGGTCGTGGGCGCTCCATCCGTCGCGCCGGTTGCGGTGGACGGTGAAGCGGTCGAAGAGCACGGGCGTGGGGAACGGGTTGGCCGTGGTCGCTTCCTGGGAGTGGTAGTAGCTGACGGTGATGCTGGTACGGCCCCCGGGGAACCGGCCGGGGTCGACGTCGAAGACCGCCACGCCGTAGGGGTGGGCGGTGTCGGGGTCGCGGACCGCCGACCAGGTGGCCTTCTCCTTGGCGTCCGGGTCGGCCTTGAACGGCAGCCGCTTGGTGCGCACGAAGGCGTCCGGGACGCCGCTGCCGTCCGAGTCGCCGAGGTACGTGTCGTCGTGCGAGGCCGTTCCGCCGCCGCCGAGGATCAGGTGGACCGTGCCCTTGGAGGTGTCGATCTCCTTGAGCCCGTCGTCGACGACGCTGGGTCGCAGCAGACTGCCGGGGTCGGTGCCGCGTACCGGGTGCGTACGCTCGTAATCGTGGTCGTGGCCGCACAGGACCAGATCGACCGCGTACCGGTCGAACAGCGGAAGCAGTTGTTCGCGGATGCCGATGTCGCCGCCGTGGCTCGCGGCCGAGGACGACATCGCGAACTGGTGCATCGACACGACGATCCAGTCCACCTCGCGGCCTGCCCGCGCACGTGCCAACGTCCGTTCCAGCCAGCGCAGTTGGGCGCCTTCGCTGTAGCCGCTGATGTAGACCGACCGGCCCGTGGCCGGATCGACGCTGGCGTCGTCCTCGATCGCGATGTCGTTGCCGTCGACCGAGAGGAAGAGCACCGAACCGACCTGGAAGCTGTACCAGTTGCCGCAGTGGTCACGGGTGTGGTTGTCCGGCAGGTCGAACCGGGCGTGGTACGAGGCGTAGCCCAACGCCCCACCTCCCGCCTCGACTTCGTGGTTGCCCGGCGCCGGCATCCAGGGGCGGTTGCGCGCCGAGACCGACATGTTGTTCATGAACGCGTCCCAGCACTGCGGCTGCTGGTCCTGGTTGTTGTTGGCGTACGCCAGGTCGCCGTTGAGGAGGTGGAACAGCGGGTCGAACTGCTCGACCTGGCGCACCGCGGCCGCGCCGTGGATCGCGGACTTGCTCCAGGACGCCGACCCCGTGCCGAGGTCGCCGAAGCTGGTGAACCGGAACGCCGCGCGCTCCCGGCCCGGGGCGGTGCGGAAGGACCCGCGGACCGGGGCGGCGCCGTCGTGCACGATCTCGTAGACGTACGAGGTGTCGGGGCGCAGGCCGTGCAGCCTCGTGTGGTGCGTGTATGTCTCGACCTTGTTCAGGCCGTCGACGTAGGTCCGCGTCCGCGCCGGGAAGGTGTGTCCGAAACCGTCGTGGGCGGTGCCGAGGCGGAGCCGGGGCCGGCGCACCGAAGCGCCGCTCGCCCACGAGACCGTCATCTCGCGCGAGGGCTCGTTGCCGTACTGCAGGTGCACCTGCTCGGGGCCCGCCGTGCCGGCGACGGCGGGCTGGCTCCACAGCAGTGCGGAGGCGGGCACCGTGGCGAGGGCGCCGGCGGCGGCCGTACCCCTGAGAACCGTCCTGCGCGAGGGATGTGTCACTTGCGGCCTCCTGAAGTCCCGGAAATCGTCCGGAGACTGACAGCGGGGGCCGACGTCGCGGACAGCGGGGGAGGGCCGCACGGCGAACAGCAGGTGAACGGGCTTGACGGACCGGGCAATTGACGACGGACGGGCGCGTCTGCCTCGCGGCCCCGGGGTAGCGGTGACCTACCGGGCAGGCTCCCAGCCTCTCGGCTACATCGGCCGCACCAGCCGCGTCTCGTAGGCGAACACCACGGCCTGGACCCGGTCGCGCAGCTCCAGTTTGACCAGGATCCGATTCAGATGGGTCTTCACGGTCGCCTCTGCCAGGTGCAGCAGGGCGGCGATCTCCGAGTTGGACAGGCCGCGGGCCACTTCGGTGAGGACTTCGCGTTCGCGGGCGGTGAGCCGGGCGAGCCGGTCGTCCTTGCCGGGGTCGGCGGCGGCGGGGAGTTGATGGGCGAAGTTCTCCAGGAGCAGCCGCGTGACGCGGGGCGCGACGACCGCGTCGCCGGCCGCCACACTGCGGATCGCGGCGAGCAGTTCCTGCGGCAGCGCGTTCTTGAGCAGGAAACCCGAGGCGCCTGCCCGAAGGCCCGCGAAGGCGTACTCGTCGAGGTCGAACGTGGTGAGAATGAGGACTTTCGAATGCGGTGACTCGGCGACGATGCGCTCGGTCGCCACGATGCCGTCGGTGCCCGGCATCCGCACATCCATCAGTACGACATCGGGCCGCAACTCGCGGGCGAGCCGGACCGCTTCGGCGCCGTCGCCCGCCTCGCCGACGGGTTCCATGTCGTTCTGCGCGTCGAGCACCATGGTGAAGGCCATGCGCAGCAGGGGCTCGTCGTCGACGAGCAGGACACGAATGGGCATGCGGTCACGCTTCGTTCTGATTGAGGGCGAGTACGGCGCGGACCTGCCAGCCGCCGCCCGCGCGTGGCCCGACCGTCAGCTCGCCGCCGTAGGCGGCGGCCCGCTCCCGCATACCGTGCAGACCGTGACCGGTCGTGGCGGCGGGCAACTCGGTTCCGGGACCGTCGTCGGTGACGTCGACGATGATCTTCTGGTCGGCGCAGCTCACGTACACGGACGCGCTGGTGCCGGTGGGCGTGTGCTTGAGGGTGTTGGTGAGCGCTTCCTGGACCAGGCGGTAGACGGTCAGCTGGGCGGCGGCGGGCGTGCCCGCAGGATCGCCGTCGACCGTCAGACAGGTCGGCAGCCCCGCCGCACGCACCTGCTCGGCCAGCGGTTCCAACTGCGCGATGGCCGGCATGGGGTGGCGCAGGGCGTCCGGCTCGTCGGCCCGCAGCACCCCGAGGAAACGCCGCATGTCGGTGATCGCCTGGCGTCCGGTGGTGGAGACCTGGCGCATGGCCGCGGTCGCCCGCTCGGGCGCGCGGTCCTGGGCGAACACCGCGCCGTCGGCCAGGGCCACCATCACCGACAGGTTGTGCGTGACGATGTCGTGCATCTCGCGGGCGATCCGTGAGCGCTCACCGGCGACGGCGAGCTGGGCCTGCTGGTCCCGCTCGCGCTCCAGACGCTGGGCGCGCTCTTCGAGCAGCGCCACCGCGGCCCGCCGGCCGCGCATGTTGATGCCGATGACCGAGGCGGCGACGACCATCGCGGAGAGCCCGACGAACGTCTCGGCTCCCCGGTCGTCGGGCGCCCACCGGATCGCGGCCAGGAGCACCCCGCCCTCGAGCACGCCGATGGCGAGCCACATGCGCTGCCTGGTCGCGTGCGCGGCGACCGCGTACAGGCCGATGAGAAGCGCGATGTCGGCAGGCAGCCGGAGGTCGGCGAGCCACTGGACGAACGCGACCGCGGACATCGTCAGGAACACCGCGAAGGGCGCCCGCCTGCGCCACACGAGCGGTGCCACCATGGGGGCCGTGAAGCCCACGATGGCCCAGGGGTGATCGTGCAGCGGCCGCCGTGCCATGCCGGTGAGGGCCAGGAACACGGCGGCCGCGAACAGCGCGTCGACCGCGCGCGGCGAGAGCCGGGCACGGGCCCACAGCCGGGGGGGGGCCCCCCCGGGGGCCCCCCCCCCCACCCCCCCCCCCCCCCCGGGCGCGCGCCCCCCCCCCCCCCGCCCGCCCCCCCCCGGCGGGGGGGGGGGCGGCCCCCCCCGGGGGCGCCCCCCCCCCCCGCGCCGCCCCCGGGGGGGGGGGGGGCGGCCCCCCCCCCCCGCGGGCCCCCCCCCCCCGCCCCCCCCCACGACTCCACCCACCGCCGCGTCGCGGTCGCGTACGCGTACGTCATGACCGCGCCCGGCAGGGTCGCCGGCGAACGGCGTCACCGGCCGGTGAACCCGCCGCCGGCTTCATCAGGCGTCCCTCCGCCTGAGCGCCACTCCCGCCCCGGCCAGCGCGATCAGCGCGTACAGGCAGAAGAATGCGAACCCGGTCCATGGGGCCAGCGTATGCGGCTCCTGGTGGATGTGGAGCAGCCCCTGCCCCGCGGTACTCGGCAGATACGGGTTGATGTTCTGGAACCACGACGACGGCAGGGCCTCGGCGAGCACCGGCAGGACGAGGAGCACACCGAAGACGCTGGCGATGCCGCCCGCCGTGTTGCGGATCAGAGCGCCGAAGGCCACTCCGAGGAGGCCGACGACCGTGAGGTAGAGCCCGGCCCCGAGAACCGCCCGCACCACACCGGGTGCGGTCAGTGAAGTTCCCAGATGGTGGCCGGACATGGCGGCCTGGCCGATGAGGAACGCCACGAGCGAGGCGGCCGTCGTCAGGACCCATGCCACCACGCCGTAAACCAGGGCCTTGGCCCACAGGACGGGCAGCCGGCGGGGCACTGCGGAGAGCGAGGCGCGGATCATGCCGGTCGCGTACTCGCCGCTGACGACGAGGACACCGAGCACGCCGACGGCCAGCTGGGCCAGATAGAAGCCGCGCAGGCTGACCAGGGTCGGGTCGAAATGGGCCTTCTCGTCGGCGGGCAGGTGGGCCCAGCGGTCGGCCGTGAAGTAGCTGAAGAGCAGACCGAGGCCGATCATCGCGAGGACGGCCGCGAGCAGAGTGAACAGGGTGGAGCGCAGCGAACGCAGCTTGATCCACTCGGAGTGGATCACCCGGACCTGCGTCACCTCGCCGCGGGCCGCGGCCGGGATGATGGATGCCGTCGTCATGCCGCACTTCCTTCGCTGCCCGAGCCGACAAGCTCGGGTGCCGGTGCCTGGAACTCCACGGCATCCCTGGTCAGTTCCATGAACGCCTCTTCGAGGGATGCCTGCTGCGGGGTGAGCTCGGCCAGGGCGATGGCGTGGTCGGCCGCGATGCGCCCGATCCGTTCACTGCTGAGGCCGGTCACCTCCAGGACACCGGGCTCGGGAGAGCCGACCGTGAGGTCCGGGCCCACCAGGAGTTCGCGCAGCTTCTCCGAGTCCGCCTCGGCGGTACGCACCCGTACCGTGTCGCCGGCGGCCCGGGCGGTGAACTCCGCCACGGAGGTGTCGGCGATCAGCCGGCCGCGTCCGATCACGATCAAGTGCTCGGCGGTGAGGGCCATTTCGGACATCAGGTGCGAGGACACCAGGACCGTACGGCCTTCGGCGGCCAGGCCCTTGAGGAGGTTGCGTATCCACAGGATGCCCTCGGGGTCGAGGCCGTTGACCGGTTCGTCGAGGATCACCGTCGCCGGGTCGCCGAGCAGGGCGCTGGCGATGCCGAGCCGCTGTCCCATGCCGAGCGAGAAGCCACCCACGCGCTTCTTGGCCACCTCGCGCAGGCCGACCAGGTCGATCACCTCGTTGACCCGGGCCGCCGGGATGCCGGTGGTGGCGGCGAGGGCCAGGAGGTGGTTGTACGCGCTGCGACCGGTGTGGATCGCGCGTGCCTCCAGCATCGCGCCCACCTCGTGCAGTGGGGCCCGGTGCTCGGCGTAACTCCGGCCGTTCACGACCGCACGTCCCGAGGTGGGGGCGTCGAGGCCGAGGAGCATCCGCATCGTGGTGGATTTCCCCGCGCCGTTCGGCCCAAGGAATCCCGTCACGATGCCGGGTCGCACGGTGAAGCTGAGGTCCGAGACGGCTGTGCGCTCACCGTAGCGTTTGGTGAGGGAATGGGCTTCGATCATGGAAGTTCCTTGCGGGAAAGGGCAATCGGGGGTCCGAACCGGATGCCTCTCACGCTAGGGCCGCCGTCCGACCTGCCACGACGCCCCAGGGACCGACATCGCGGCGCCATCCGTGCACCCCGGGGTTGAACCCGCCTACACCCGGCGATGTACACGCCCTGCCCGATCGGCACGCCGGGCGGCAGGGGGCGCGTCGCGACAGCGGTGGGCGACGGAGTGGTCCGTCCGCAGTGGTTTGCATCAACTCCTGCCGCTGCCAGGGAAGTTGGGAGTGTCCCTTCGGTTCATCTGGATCGTGGGGCGGCCGGTGCGTCCTGCCGGGCGTCCGCTCAAGCCTGGGGGCCGAACTCGGCTGCGGTGAGGTCCGCGAGCCGTTGTGCGGTGTTGAAGTGGGGGGTGAGGCGGGTCTTGGTCATGGCGAACGAGGTCCCGGTGGTGGTGTCGGCATAGACGTAGCTGCCGCCACCACCGATCCAGCCGAAGGTGGTGGGTGCCTCGTCCGGCGGAGTGCCGATCCGGCCGAGCGGATAGCCCAGAGCCAGCCGCGCCTGGTTGCCGAAGATCTGGTCGGTGCCTTCGAAAGCCACGGCCGTCACTTCCTGGAGCTGGTGCGCGTCGATGAGGCGACCGTCGAGGACCGCGGCATTCATGGCGGCGATGCCCCGCGCGGTGAAGGTGCCGACGGACGGGATGTCCGCTCGCAGGACCTCGACGCTGTTGCCCATGGCGGCGGTCGGTCGCATTTCCCACGGCGCGAGAATGCCATCGCCGTCAGGTGGGGCGACCGGGCGCGGTGCGCCGTCCTCAAGCCGTGCCAGCCGGGTCAGCTCGGTTTGGGGCACACCGAAGTACAGCTCGCCTTCGAGGCCCAGGGGTACTGCGACCCACTCGTGCAGGAGCTGCCGCATCGGTTTGCCCGTGACCCGGCGTGCGACCTCGCCGACGAGGAAGCCGTAGGTGAACGAGTGGTAACCCGTCCGCGTCCCGGGCGGCCACAGCGGTTCGGCGTCGGCGATCGCGGCGCAGACTCGCGGCCAGTCGGCGAGGTCGGCAGGGCCGATGGCGCGAGGCATGGCCGGCACGCCGACCGAGTGGGTGAGTACGTGCCGAAGAGTCGCGGACGCCTTGTCGTGGGTACCGAACTCCGGCCACACGTCGACGATGGGCGTGTCGTAGCCGACAGCCCCGCTCCTGACGAGCAGGTGTGCGATCAAGGACGTCATGACCTTGCCGGCGGAGAAGCCGAAGAACGGGGTCTGCGCGGTCGCCCTGCGCCCGGTCCGGCTGTCGTCGACGCCGGCCACGGCGTCCACCACGAGAACACCGTGGTGGTGGACGGCGACCTGCAGGCCCGTCTCGGCCCCGGTGTCCACGAGTTCGTCGAGGACGCTTTGGGTCCTTTGCTGCAGTGAGGGCATCATCGTCTCCGTCTCGGCCAGGTGCGGCGGGTCCGGCTTCGCACCGCCACCCTCGCTCAGTGGGAGTGGTCCACGCGAATCGACCCAGCGGCTGTTTTCGCGGCTGCGGCATTCCGGCGGGCGAAGAAGCTGTCGGTCAGTCCGGCGCCCGTCTTCTGGATCAGGCTGTAGGCGAGGACCGGCAGGAGAACCTGCGGATGGGTGGGCAGTTGGGTGGAGGCGAGGACGGCGCTGGCACTGCTGTTGTTCATGCCGGAGGCGAAGGTGAGGGCGACGGTGTCGCCGTGCGCGGCGTGCAGTGCCTTGGCCAGGGCCCAGCCGACGGTGAAAGAGGCGGCACACATCACGGCGGCCGTCAGTACCGAGGCCGTGAGCAGGGGGAGGTTGGGGTGGCGGAGGAAGCCGCCGAGAGCGCCGGCGGCGTTGGTATAGGTGAGGGCGAGAGCGCTGGCCAGCGACAGCAGCCGCAGCAGCGGCAGGCGGCGTTCCAGTGTGCGCCGGGGGCTGAGCGCCTGGACAAGGAGTCCTGCCAGGCAGGGGATGACGACGCCGGCGAGGGCGAAGGCGCCTCCACTGCTCTGTGCCAGGTGCCCGAGGTCGGTGGCGTACGAGCCTCTGGTCACATGGGCGCCGAGGCTGAGGGTGAGGGGGATGGTGAGCGGGCTGAGGAGGGTCGTGGTCAGCACCAGGCCGAGCAGGAGCGCGGGGTTGCCGCCCGCCCGGTGTCCCCATACGGTGGCGCCGCCCGCGACGGGCATGGCTCCGATGAGTGCCATCCCGGTGACGAGTCCGCTGCAGCCGTCACTGTCGGGCAGCTGCCCGAGGCCGAACGCCACCAGTGGCAGCAGGAGCAGGGGGACGGCCGCGCCAGTGGCGGTTCCTGCCAGCAGGGGCAGGGGGCTGCGCAGCAGGGGCGGTAGCGCGGAGCTCGGCACCTGGAGGGCGGCGGTGAACAGGACGAAGGCCAGCAGCAGTCCTTGCGCCGTGACGGAGTAGGACGAGCCGGCGGAGCCGGACGTGTCGGCGAGGTGCAGCTGCCGGATGGCGTTGCCGGGCGCGGGCAGGAGCAGGGCGGCGCCGTAGGCGACCACTATGGCCCAGGTCAGACGGCGTTGGAGCCAGCCGAGGGACCGGGAAACCGTAAGGACGTGCACGAGCGGCGCTCCTGGGGTGGGGTGAGTCCGGACGTGGATGTGGCCTGCGATGTTCTGACGGGCCTCGGTGTCGGCGCCCTGATGGGGCCGTCGAGGCGATGGCCCTGGCGCCGGTTGGCCAGGAAGAGCGCAGCGCCCGCGGCCACCATCAAGGGCGCGCTCCTACGACGGACAGCGCGCCATCCGCCCACAAGCGGCATGCCGAAAAGGGCGATGCCGTAACTGGGGTACGCGCCTGCGCGATGGGGGCGGTCACGGGTGCGGGTCTCCGGGGCGAGAAGGGTGTTGCCGCTGGCGAGCTGCGAGTGTGCGAGGTGTTCGTCTACAGCCCTGTAGACGATACGGGGCTGGGGTGCCGTTCCGCGGCAGCTGACACAGGCGGGGCGCCATCACGGCCCGAACACCGGTGAAGCGCGGCACGAGACCTCGGGGGCTGCCGCCCGCAGCAGGACGGCGCGCGGGCGGCAGCAGGACGGCGTGCAGAGAACCCCGGTGAGAACAGCTATTCGGGGGCTGACCGGGAGGCGCGTCCGTGAGCCGGAGCGCGGGGGGTGCGCCAAAGACCTGGCCGGCACGGCCGGAGCACACCTCAACCTGACCCGCGCCGCGCCGCGCCGACGACGTTCACGCTGCTGCGACCCCACACGCACTGACGCCGGTCCCTCGGCTTCACCCGCGCCACCCGCAACGGCCGACGACGCTGGGCAACGCGGTCGATCCCATCGGCCGGGTGCGCCGGCCGGGCGTCTTCTGTCAGCCCAGGTCCGCCAACAGGGCGTTCAGCTCGCTCTCCTGCTGTGCCGCCGGCATCGCGGGATTCGTGTGGTCGATGCCGAAGGTCTTGAGGACCTTGTCCATTTGGGCGTCGATGGAGGTCCAGCCGGTGTCGTCAAGGGACTGGAGGGAATCCTGGTCGGCGTCCCACAGGTCGCGCAGCGACTGGGCGGCCGCGTGGGCGCCGACGGCGTCTCCCGCGCGTGCGTCCTTGAGTGAGGTCGATGCGAGGGTCCGCAGCGCGTCGACCTTCGCGGGCGGGAAGTTCTTGGCCGCCTGGCCGGGAGGCAACTGGACCGCGGAGGTGGTGTCGGTCTCCGGCGCCGGACCGACGTGCGGCTGGCTGTGGGCCCAGGCCAGCAGGGCCGCGGTGGCGACGGCAAGCACTCCGAATCCGGCCAGTGCGACGCGTTCCCTGCGCGGGTTCCCGGTGACCTGCGCGCCGTGGGCCGCCTCGCGGGTCTCGGTCACATCCGCGCGGGTCACCGTGAGGTAGACGACCGTCGCCAGGATCAGACCGAGGAAGATCAGGCTGGTGGTGAACGTGCCCAGTTCGAGGCCGGTCGGGTCGCCCGGATTCTGGGCGACCTTGGGGGAGGCGAGCCAGTCGCCGATGTTGGCGCCCAGCGGGCGGGTCAGGATGTAGGCGAGCCAGAAGGACAGCACGGGGTTCGCGCCGAACCGCCACAGCGCTGTGATCGCCGCGATCAAACCGAGCGGCAGCAGCACCGAGACCCCCGGGCTCCAGCCGGTGATCTCCAGAGTCCAGTCGCCGGTAGCGGTGCCGAGCGCGAAGGTGACCAGAACGGCCAGCCAGTAGAACGACTCCCGTGGCAGAGTGGTGACCGAGTGGATCGACAGCGTGCGCTCGCGCAGCCACCACACGCCGAAGACCGCCGCGAGCAGCACCGAGAAGACCGCGGCACTGATCCACAGCGGCACGTTCAGCTGGTCGGTCAGGATGTCGGTGTACAAGGTGCCCGTGACGCTGACAACGACCACCGTCAGCCAGTAGGGGAACGGTACGTATCGCTTCAGCCGCAGCTGGACTGCCAGGACCACCACCAGCACCGCGGTGAAGATCCAGGCCGTGTTCACCAGGCCGACGCCCAGCTGGGTGTTGATCCAGTCGGCGAAGCTCTCACCCACCGTCGTGCACAGGACCTTGATCACCCAGAACCAGACGGTGACCTCGGGGACCTTGTTGAGCATGAGCCGCGTGTTGCGCGCGCGTGCTTCGGTTGTCGTTGTCATGGGGTGAGGTTCGCGCGGGGAACCTGCAGGCAACCTGACTACGTGGCCGGCCGCCCGGCGGGGAACGTCACCTCGACGTGACCGCGTCCGTCCGCGATCGCACGGACCTCCACACCGGCCGAGACGGCGATGCGCCGGACCACCGGAAGCCCCAGGCCGTACCCGTCGCCGCCGGTCACACCCGCTTCGAAGACCCGGTCGACCTCCGCGGGATCGAACCCGGGGCCGTCGTCCAGGACATCGACCACGACGGCCTCGCCCTGGACGCGTGCGGTGAGCCACACGCGCGACCGTGCGTGCCGCAGGCCGTTCTCCAGCAGGGGCGACAGCAGGGCCACGGCGACATCGGCCGCCACGGCGACCTCGACCTTCGTGGGAAAGCCGACCTCGACCGCGCGGCCGGCGATCGCCCGGCGTGCGGCGGACCTCAGATCGCACCGCGTGCCGGCGTCCACCCGGGTGCGCGAGGCGCGCAGGATCGTCGTGATCGCCGCATTGAGGCGGTCGACCTCGCGCAGCACCGTCTCCGGCGCCACGAGTTCGCCGGACAGCTGCGCCAGCTGGGCCTCGCCCCGCAGGACGGTGAGCGGTGTTCGCAGCTCGTGGGCGATCTCGTCGGTGAGCCGGCGTTCGTCCGCCAGCGCGTTGTCGACGCGCTCCAAGAGGTGGTCCAGGGTCCGTCCCAGTTCCCCGAACTCGTCGCGTGGCACTCCGAGGTTGAAGCGCCGCCCGGGTTCGTGGTGCCCCCAGTCGTCGGCGAGGGCGGCCATCTCGTGCACGACCCGCAGCGCGCGGCGCACCACGAGGTGCGCGACACCGCCGGCGAGGAGGATGGCGAGGCCGCCCAGTATCAGGGACAGGGCCAGGCTGCGCTGCTCGGACGTCTCGTAGGGCGTGAGGTCCACCCGGACGACCACCATGACGTGGTGACCGTCGAGCGGGATCTTCCGCGCGTACAGGAGGTAGTTGCCGACGGTGGTGGTCTGCGATCGCCCCGAGCCTGCCAGCGCCTCGACGCGCCCGACCACGCTCGACGGTACGTTCCCGTCGATCAGGCGGCCGTCGGCGTAGACCCAGGCGACCTCGTCCAGTGCCTCGCTGCTGTTCTCAGTCAGCACGACACGGCCCCCCACAGCGGTGACGTTCCCCGCGACCGCGTCGGCGCGGGCGCGCGCCAGATCGCGCGCGTCGGCGTCCGTCACCCGGCTCAGGAGCACGTGCGAGACCACGACCAGCGTCGCGACCACGGCGGTGGCGATCAGCACAGTGAGCGCGACGACTCTTCTGCGGAACCCCGTCACTGCCATCGGTAGCCCACGCCGCGAACGGTCGCCAGATGCTCGGCCACACCCAGCGGACCGAGCTTGGTCCGCAGGCGGCGTACGAAGGAGTCGAGGGTGTTGTCGCTGACCTGCGCTCCGTGTGGCCAACCGGCGGCGATGAGGGCGTGGCGACGGACCGCGTCCCCCGGCGAGGCGATGAGGCGACCCAGCAGCCGGAACTCGGTCGGGGTCAGGCTCTCACTCACCGAGCCGCAGGTAACCACGTGCTTCGCAGGATCCAGTACGACCTCGCGAGGCGCGGGCGCCACGGTGGCCCGGCGAAGCAGCGCACGGACCCGAACCAGCAGCTCCGGGACGTCGAAGGGCTTGGTCATGTAGTCGTCGGCGCCCGCCTCGAAGCCGCCCACCTTGTGGTGGAGTCCGTCCAGGGCGGTGAGCATCAACACCGGCGCGTCGACGCCGCGCGCCCGAAGAGCCACGCAGACATCGCGCCCGTCGGCGTCCGGAAGCCCGAGATCCAGGACGACCAGCTGGGGTACCCGCTCGAGCTGCCGCAGCAGGCCATCGGCCGTGGCGGCAACGCAGACGGTATGGCCGTCGTGCTCCAGGGCGCGCTTGATGACGCTGCGAACAGCCACGTCGTCTTCGCACACCATGATGAGGGCCACGTGGTGACCCTAGATACTCCTGTCCCACATCTCCATCTGCGCTGATCAGCGCCTGACGATCGGAACGGACGCTGGTGATGCGCACTGCCGCGGTACGACGAAGCCGGGGAGGACGGCCGTGCGGGTCGCCATCGTCTGCCGGATCTTGCCGAGCTTCGGGGGACCCGGAGATCACTGAGGGAATCAGGTGTTCATAGATTGGGCTGTCAGAACGACACGTGGAAGATGGAACGTGATGGGGCCGACTTTGACGTGGACCCCGAGTCGATCGTGGCAAGGGGTGTGACCTCGGGAGCGGACATCTACTGCTGGGTGACCACGGACGATGACCCGTATCGGTGGCCTGTCCTGATCTGTGGGAGGCACACTGACCCGAAGACGCGGTTGCTCCCCCTTGGGATGGCCGAGTTCCTGCACAAGCTCCTGAGCGACGAGCTGTTTCGGCAGGACAACATCAGCGTGGTCATGCCGGACGAGTCCTCCTTCGTCAACTGGCGGAACGAATGGGCGGTTTCCCGCGGATGGCGCGGATGGCCCGGATGGCCAGACGGATATGGCGGCGAGGTGACGCTTCGCGATATGCGGCACGCCAAATAGGCGCCGCCCCAGCGGAAAGTGCCTCCGGGCCGAGATCGCCCATGACCACCTGTACATTCGGGCACACCCGGGTCAACGTGCAGCATTCAAGGAGCAGTTGGGCGGTCAACTAAGCGCCACTGCACGGGTGACAGGCTCCAATGCGACTAGGATCCGCCTCTTCGATCTCGCTGAATGCTGCGGAAACCCGGTCGGGTCGGGTTTACCCGATGCCGGTGGCGGACAGCGCGGTCGTCCAGTCGGTGGCTATGGCGTGGCGGGCGTCGTCGAGGCCGACCTGGCCGTTGCAGACGGCGGTCTTCAGCTTGTTCTCGACGGTGTCCTTGTTCCCAGCGGTCTTCCCTCCCGTGCTGTAACGGGGCTCTGGCCACAGGTTCTTCGGGGCCCGGGGTGCTCCGCCGAGTTCCAGGGGGACGAGGTGATCCTCCTCGTAGTCGGCGGTGGAGGTGTCGCTGTAGCCGTAGGCCGTGATCTGCTGGACCTTCAACGGGTTGGTGTACGAGGTCGGCGGGCGGACGGTGCTGGTCCAGCCGGGAACGCAGATCGTTGACCCTATGGTCGCCTGGGTGACGTCCGGGTTGTAGTCACCCGGCTGACAGACGGGGTCGGGCAGTGGCAGGTAGGACTGTGAACAGGTGGCGGCCGGGGCGGCGTGCGCGGTCGCGGAAGAGAGGACCAGCCCCGCCGAGGCGAGGACCAACGCGCAGGATGCGGCGGCGAGTCGGCGTGTGCGTTGCATGTGAGGGGCTCCGTCGGTCGGTGCCCGACTCCGTGTGCCGGGCAACTGACGGCATGACACCACCGGCGCGGTCTATGCGAGTAGAGCCGGCAGGTGAACAGGTGGCGACCTGCGCAACCCATACCCGCTCATGGGCAGGTCCTGACTGGGCGTTGAGATCCCCTTGGTCGTAAGCCCGTGCAAAGCGGCCTCCGGCTCCGCGTACGACGGGTTGACGTATCCCGGCGCCGCCCGTGCCCACCCTGCTCGGGCGCACACAGCCCCCGATCTTGGGCGACTCGACCTGGGCGCTAGCCTCAGCGGATGACTCCTGAGCCGCCACCGAAGGTCATCACGCGTCACCACGAAGGGCGGATCCACGCCTACGTCGTGGGCAACGACGTCTACGGGACGCTGGCGCCCGCAGCGGTGTTCCAGGTGCGGGACGGTGACGAGGTGGTGGCGTCGGTGGTTCGGCAGGATCTGGAGCGGGTCGTGTACACGACCCTGCACGGAGTCGTCTGCCTCACGCGTGCCGGCGGCCTCGTATGGGCCTCGGACTTCGAGCCGCACTCTGACGTACGCCATGGCCAGCAGCCTGACTGCGTGCTGTCCACGGACGACCGGACGGCGTGGGTGTATCGGCCGGATGCGATGGCGGGACGCGGGGGCGGGGACCAGTGGGTCGTGCACGACGCCGACAGCGGAGTAGTTCTCGCCCGCCATGATCTGGAGACGGTCGGGCACGGCGCGTTCCACCACGTGCATCCCGTGGACGGCAGCATCTACCTCGACATCGGTGAGGGCCAGGACGGCTCGGTCATCCTCCGGGGTACGGGAGGGGCGGACGGTGAGCGGGAGTTCGTGACGTACCCGTGGTCGGACCGCTGCCTGATCGACCTGGCGCCGTCCGGGCGGCAGTTCATGACCGTGGACCACCACCAGGCAGACGTCGCCTTCCACGAACACCCCACCGGGGACGTACTCTTCACCATCCCCGTCGAAGCCTTCGGGTACGACCCGGAGGAGTCCTTCGTGGAGTGGAGCGGCGGCTACCTGAGCGAGGACACGGCCATCGTGACCGTGGGCGGCGAGAGTCAGGACGAGGAGGAGTGGTTCCGCCACCACCTGGTCGACGTACGCACGGGCACGCTCAGCGGCGAACTCACCGTAGAGGTGAGCAACCCGTACGAGCTGGTACTCCTGGGCGACGATTCCTGGCTCACCGGCGGCCCCGGCGACCACCCTGTCCGCTGGTCCCGCACTCCGCGGCCGTCCGCATCGCCAGGCCCGGCCGTACCAAACCTTCCCTGCGAGAAGCGGCAACCGTGACGGCAAACACCCGAGTACCACTGATCCCTCAGGCGTCTGAAGGCTTGAGCCGGCGAGCTCGGTACTTCGTCGAGGGGCACGGGCTGCGTGTTCCGCACCGCGATCTGAAGCCCTATCGCGAGGTGTGGCTCGAGCAAGGGATTCCGGACGCCGAGATCGACCGGGCGGTGGCCTTCCAGGAGCTCTGGGGTGGTCTCGCCCTGCCCCCGTCCCCCGAATACGAGGGCGGGCCACGCGTTCTGGAAGCAGATGCCCCCGAGGGCTCGGCCGCGGACGGATGGCGGTTCTCGGCCGGAAGCTGCCGAGTCTCCATGGCCCATGGGTTCATGATCGGACCGGGAGGTGAGTTCGGGATCGATGCCGACCATTGGACGCCGCTGCACGCCGGCACAGAGGGATGGGTGGAAGCCCTGGCGCTGGCCAGCCACGCGGGCTACTGGGCCAGGACCATCACGAAGGTCAAAGGCAGCGCCGTCGAAGACCTGGACCTCGACGGATTCGAGCCGGTACCCGAAGTCCAGGGACTCGCTGACACCTGGTGGCGGGGCAAGGACTCGCTCGTCGCCGTCTACCGCGGCGCAGCCTCAGGCTTCAACGCCCCCCACTGCCTGAGGGCTTCCATCTACGCCGGGCTCGATGCGTGGGGCCTGGGCGGCACCTGACTCCCGAAGGCCAAGCTCTCTTGGGTCCCGCGCTGGGCGTTGAGGTTGGCCGTCGTCCCGCCGACCCTGCGGCTGAGGATGGTCGGTGCTGTGGGGCGGCCGGTTCCTCCAGGAGCAGCCTGTTGAACGATGTTCCCCAGGGATGGTCAACTAGTGCCATTTGCCTAGGTGTTGGGCATGACAGAGCGCTGTGAGGCGCAAGTTGTGGGGCTGCCAACAGGAACGCTGGTGCAACTCGTGCAACACCTATCGCGCGCGCGTCACGGGCCACGGCCACGCCGCCGATCCCTGCCAAGCCCCGATGGCCCCTGCACACCTGGCGGGTGCCCCACCGCAGAGAAGACCCCGGGGCGCCATGCGTGACGTGGGTACGCTCCCGTTCGAGAGCAGCGCGTCCGTCCGGGAGGGGCCCCGCCATGACAGTCCGCAAGCCCGTCGACATCCTCGAGTTCTCCGACGACCTGCACTCCGCGGACACCGAGCCGTTGCGGGAGTTCCTGCGTGCGCGCCTTACCGAGCTCGCCGAGCGTCAGGAGGAGGGCAGTGAGGCGGCCTGGGCCGCCTTCCGGCTCCGGCAGAGCACGGACCGTACCGCCCTGTGCCTGTCCGATCTGCTGACCAGCTGGGGCATGGAGGTGGATGCAGGCCGTGCACAGGAGCCGGGACTTACCCAGCGGCTGCGTCAGGACATCCAGATGTGGTGGAACGAACTGTGCCTGACCGCCGCCCAGTTCCGCGACCACCCCGACTATCGGCCGCGCTGGCGCCACCTGGAATACCCGAGCGTCGAGTTCGCCGAGTGGCACGAGCATCTGACGGACGGCTTCTCCACCGGCACCTATCACGACGGCGCCCACCCGTAGCCCGGTTGGAATACCGGTTCAGCAGGGGGAGTTCGTAAGGAGTGCCCCGTGCGGGGTCGCGCGCCTCTCCGGGCTCCGGCCGGCCGTTCCCCAGGGGCGAGTGAAAGACAGGTGAGAGATGAAGTCCGTCATCCGGGCGGCTGCCGGCGGCCCCGAGGTCCTGCAACTCGTCGAGCGTCCGGTTCCCGAACCGGGCCCGGGCGAGGTACGAGTGCGTGTGCACGTCTCGGGCGTCAATCCGACCGACTGGCGCAGCCGCAGACGAGCGCTGCCGCCGGGCATGAGCGAGCAGGTGCCCCACCAGGACGGTGCCGGCGTGATCGACGCCGTCGGACCGCAGGTCGACCCGAGTCGGGTCGGACAGCGGGTGTGGCTCTGGGAGGCCGCGTGGGAGCGACCCTGGGGAACAGCTCAGCAGTACACGCTCGTTCCCGACCGGCATGCCGTTGCCCTGCCTGATCACGCGCCGTTCGAGCTCGGTGCGGCCCTGGGCATCCCGGCGCTCACCGCTCACCGCGCGCTGACCGTTCATGACGGGGGACCGGGACGCGTTGCGCCCGGCACTCTGACTGGCGCGACCGTGCTGGTGGCAGGCGGCGCCGGCGCGGTCGGCAACGCGGCCGTCCAGCTCGCCTGCTGGGCCGGGGCGCGTGTGGTTACCACGGTCAGCAGCCCTGCCAAGGCCGTGTTGGCGCGCGCGGCCGGTGCCCATCGGGTGGTCAACTACCGTACGCAGGACGCGGCATCGGAGATCCTGGCGTTCGCCCCCGGGGGAGTCGACATCGTCGTGGAGGTCGCGCCGGGCACCAACGCCGCCCTCGACATCGCGGTGGCCGCGCCGGGAGCCGTGGTGGCCTTCTACTCGGGTGGCGAGGGCGAGCAGCTGTCCGTCCCGGTGCTCTCCTCGCTGCCGGCGAACCTGCGTTGGCAGAGCGTCTTCGTCTACTCGGTGCCGCCCAGGGCGAAGCGGCAGGCAGTCGCCGATGTCACGGCAGCGGTGAGCGCGGGCGCGCTCAGGGTGGGCGAGGAGGCCGGCCTGCCGATGCACCGCTTCACGCTGGAACGCACTGCCGAGGCCCACGCCGCGCTCGAACAGGGCGTGGTCGGGAAGGTCCTGCTCGATGTCCCGTGAACGGCCGCGCCTGCTGGTGGCCGGGGCCGGTGGACGCGGGGGCGGGCCTTGCTCCGCACGGGAACGTACACGGGCTCGTGCCTCGGGGACCAATGAACCAGGGGTCGGCGTCAAGCATTGACCGACGTCATGGACTCGTTGACGGCAGGCGCTCCCGCCGGTTGCCCGTGCTTGTCCGGTTCGGCCTCGCCACCGCAGACGTCCGTTTCGCTCGACCTCTTGCGGGTCAGTCCGGCAGCCAGTGCAGCTCGTGCGCCAGGGTTTTGGCGACGGCACGGATCCGGCGGTGTAGTGGCGACTGCTCGCGCGGGAGGACCAGGTGGATCGTCAGGCTGGGCGCGCCGCGCAGCGGTCGCCAGGTGATGCCGGCCGGTTGTGCCGTGATCGCCGTCTCTCCGGCCGGGGCGAGGGTGAGCCCGTCGCGCAGATCGCGCTGAGACATGTCGAAAGAGACTGCGGGCGTGTGGAATTGGGGGTGTGGCCGGGTGTCCCGGAACAGTGCGGACAGCTGATCGTGGATCACGGGGTTGGCCGTGCGGTCCGGGAGTCGCAGCGGATACGCGGCCGCGTCGGCGATCTCGATCTCCGGGTGTTCGGCCAGCGGATGGTGCTGCGCCAGCTGGACCCCGACGCGCATACGCCGCAGCAGGAACCGGCGCACGCCACGGCCCGGCTGCTCACCGCGGGTGATCCCGGCGTCGATACGGCCGTCGGCTACAGCGGGGGAGATCTCCGGTGTAGCCATCGGGACCGCGCCGACCTCGAGTCCGCTGTGGCCGCGGATCAGCCTGTCCACCAGCGCCGGTGCCGTCTCGGCCCCGGCGCTGAGGCTGTATCCGATGCGTAGCGTGCCCAGTTCGCCGGCCGCCGCGCTCCGGGCGGTGTCCCATGCCCGGTCCAACGCCGCCAGCGCGGGCGGCGCGGACTCCGCCAACGCCGCACCGGCCGTGGTCAATACGACGCTACGCGTGTTGCGGACCAGCAGGGCCGTACCGAGCTCCGCCTCCAATCGGCGCATCCGGGCGCTGAGTGCGGGCTGTGCGATACCGATCCGTGCGGCCGCGCGGGTGAAGTTCAACTCCTGCGCCAGTACCAGGAAGTACCGCAGGCTCACCGTATCCGGCGCCACGTGCCCTCCCCGCCGATTGATAACGATCCGTTCTGAGTCTATCCCGCACCGGTCTTTCCCTTGACCGCAGATCAAGCCCTAACCTGCGCATATGGCGCTGCAACTGACCGCAATGCCCGTCACCGGGATCGATCGATCTGAGTGGCTGAGTGGCCCAGTGGTCGAGTGGCAATTCGAAGTCGGACCTGTCCGGCCGAACACAGGAGGTTTTCCATGGCCAAGGGCTACTGGGCCAGTGTCTATCCCGACATTTCCGACCCTGAGACGCTGACCGCCTACGAGGAGCTGGCCGGTCCGGCTGTCCGGGCCGGCGGCGGGCGCCTCCTGTCCCGTGGCGGTCGAGTCGTCGCCCACGAGGCCGGAATCACGCAACGCGTGGTCCTGATCGAGTTCGACAGCTTTGAACAGGCCACCGCGGTATACGAGAGCGAGGCATACCAGAAGGCGCTGGTGGCCCTCCCCGACGGCTTCGAGCGCGACTTCCGCATAATCGAAGGCATCGACTGACCGCCGGGTCCACCTTCGCTCTGTCTCTGAACAACTGTGGCCAGGGTGTCTTCCGGAGCTCCGGGCGCACATCGCCGGAGCCCGTTCTGGTCTTCCGCCGACCTCGACGGGCGGCTACGCGGCTTGGGTGAGTTCGGCGCGGCCGAATAGGAGGGCGTATCCGGACTTCACGTGTCGGGGCAGGATGCGGCGGGGCAGATCTTCGCCCGCCGCGTCGGCGGCCACGCTCAGGGCGGCGCTGACGTCCCAGGTCGCGGTGTGTTCGGTGGCTCCCTCGATCCAGGCGGCGGTCGCCCGTAGGAAACGCTCCGGCGGGAGGGGCTCGGTGGCCCGCAGCGGGTTGAGGAGAATCAGGGCGAAGGTCTCGGGAAGCCGGGCGGCAAGCTCGGCCCGGACCTCGCCCACCGTTGAACGAACGGCTTTCGTACGGAATCGCCTCGCCGAGAGCTCAACGCGATGTGCCTCCCGGGGCCCTGGGCCCCGGGAGGAAGGACTGTCTGGCTGCTGCCTGTTCGGGGGAGGTGGTGGGGCCCCGCGTGGGCGGGCGTGTGGGTCCCGAGTGGCGCGGCGCGCCTGCACAGGGCAGTCGTGCCGGAGCCACGCTGTGGCTGGTTGAGCAGCCGGACCCGCGTGGTGGAACAGGTCTGCACCGACCTTGACCAGCGCTGGCCGGAGCGCCGTGGGTAACGACAGTGTGGGGATGGGCGAGGAGCGGGCTCGTGGCGAATTTGTGATGCCTTGACCAAGCTTTGTGCTGGCCAAGATCACGGATTCCTCACGGCGTGGAGCGTTGTGGGTATCCTCTGGTGCGCTCAGGGGGCGTGCGCCGGAGTATCAGTGCACACGTCGCGCCACACGCGTCGTACCGCACATTCGCGGCAGTAACCGCACACATCGACAGCAGCAGCCAGCACAAGGGGTGGGGACCATGTCCGACAAGTCGCGCAAGCCTGCGCACCGTCTCTCGAAGAGAAACCGCTACATCGGGTGGGGCGTGGCCGGTGTGGCCGTCGCGGCGACGGGTGGCCTGATCGCGCAGAGTGCGTCGGCTGCTCCGGCGTGGCCGGCGCAGAAGACGTTCACCGGTCTTGCCTTCGACACCTGCGCGGCTCCTTCCGCCGCCGCGATGAAGGCGTGGAAGCCCGGGCCGTACGGTGCGGCGGCGGTCTACGTCGGTGGCAAGAACCGTGGTTGTTCCCAGCCGAACCTCACCGCGTCGTGGGTGAAGACGGTCACCGCTCAGGGGTGGAAGCTGATTCCCCTGTATGTGGGTGCTCAGCCGTCCTGCCAGACCGGCTCCAGCCCGGAGAAGATGACGGCCTCCAACGCCTCCTCGCTCGGTGCTTCCGACGGCGCGGACGCGGTGGCGAAGGCTTCCGCGCTCGGCATGAAGCAGGGCAGCGCGATCTACCTGGACATGGAGCCGTACGACATCAAGAACACGGCGTGCAACAACGCGGTTCTCTCCTATGTCCGTGCCTTCACCAAGACGTTGCGTGCCAAGACGTACCGGGCCGGGTACTACGGTTTCAGCACCTCCAGCGCGCAGGCCGTCGCCACCGCCGCTGACCGTACCGACCTGCCGGGCAACCTCTGGTACGCGAAGTGGGACAACGTCAACACGACGACCAGCGACTGGCCCTGGGCGAGCAAGCTCTACACGGACCACAGCCGGGGTCACCAGTTCATGGTCAACAGCAAGGAGTCCCGCGGCGGTTACACCATCACGGTCGACCGTGACGCCTGGGACGCCCCGGTGGCCATCGTCGGCTGACCCGGCGGCGAAGGGAGGAGCGGCGAGGCGCGGCCTCTGCCGCTCCTCGTGGGAAACTTCAGGCAGTGTGAAGGTTGCACTCGGTGCGGGTGTGGTGGCCGCCGAGGGTCACTCCGGGGGTGGCACCAGCACATCCGAGCAACAGCTCAACCATCAGAAAGCCGCGCTTCAATCGGCGAGCAGGAACGCCGGTAGTGGGGCCTCCAGCACCAGGGCCCGGGGAAGTGTCAGGCCGAAGTGCCGCTCCAGCACCCGCAGCGATGTCCGGTGCACCTCGCGGTCCTCTCGCTCGTGGTCCGGCAGGCCTTCTGCGGTCAGCAACTCCCGCACCCTCTGGGCGACTTCGGCGTCTCCGACGACCTGGCCGTTGCCCCAGGAGTCGTCCAGGTGCAGGTTGAACGTGCACACCGTCCGGCCATCCCGGTGGTGGTGGAAGGCCGGCGGCACCGGCTTGCCGTTCTCCTCCTCGTACTCCACCCGAAAGACCTCGGCCCCGCCCTCGGAGATCGCCGGATCGTGCTGGAACTCCCCGAACCAGCCCCCGTACGCGACCGCGAAGGTCCATCCGCCGCTCACCCCCAGCCGCAGCCCGATCCCGTCCCAGACGTCCCCGTACTCCGAGTCCAACGCCTCGACCAGCTCGTCCCCGGTGAGCTCCCCGACCGGTTCCACGGTTCGCTTCGACCACTGGGACGAGGCCGCGATCCGCGCCGCCATTGCCTCGATGCCGAGCCCTCGGGCAAGTGTCACGCTGTAGCCGCCGAAGCTGATGCTCTGTGGCTCCGCGAGCCAGGCGATTCCGTCTGTCATGCGGGTGATCCTGCCGCACCATGCCGACAGGCCCACGACCCGGACCACCGTACGCTCCGGCCCGGCGCCCACCCGGCCCGGTCAGGGAGACAGGCAGTACCTGGGGCGGTGTGTGCCGTGGCGCCGGCGCCGGCGTGATCAACGGTCGTGCTGGGCGTCGAAGGGGGCGCCGGGCACGGGGCAGGGCCGGCGTCGATGAAGGTCAACTCCCCGCCACGCGGGCGGGTCGCGGAACCTGGCACGCCGGTTCAGCCACAGGCCTACGATGGCTGCGCGAGTGCAACCCCAGCGCCGGGAGGCCGCCGTGACGTCGATCCCAGACGAGACCCACCGCCCGGACTACCCGCCGAAGACGCCCCCTCCACCGAAAAGGCCGGTTGAACCGCCCCGCCCTGAAGCGGACACGACGGTCGCTGCCAGGTCTCGCCTACGGGCAGCCATCAGCAACCGGCGCGCAGCGAACTGGGCGCTGGAGAACGCCCCCTGGTCCCCGGGCAAAGCCGGCCGCCACGTCCTCGACCAGCTCGACGCCTGGCATCTCCGCCCTTCCACCGGCCCCGCTGCGCGCCTGACCGAGATCACCGAGCTTCTGACCCAAGCCGCTCTCGCCGACGGGGGCCGGCGCGTGAGCCTGCACCTCGCGGACCAGGACCAGCAGGTTCTGGTGATGGTCCTCTCCCACACCCCCGGCCGGGACGTGACCAGCGACGCCTTGCTGCGCGATGTCGCCGACCTCGGCGCGTCCAGCTGCGGCGCGGACACGGCGACCGACGGGCGCCGGCTCTGGGCGGTCATCGACCTGTGAGGGCCGGACGTTGAGAGGCCTCAACGCTCCTGTGCCTGGCGCGAGTTGAGCGGCATCATGGTCCGCTGTCGCCTCGTCGCCTGGGGATCCATGATTCGCGCCCACGCCGTCACGCCGTCGTGGTCGCCGTAGCCGGCGTGCCTCCTCAGCGGACGTCCCAGGGCACACCGCCCCAAGTGGCTGGCGGACCGCATACCGGCAGAGATCTTCTCCCGTCGGCGCGGCGAAGCGTCTTCCGATGAGTTTCGGTCACGGGAGGGGTCCAATTTCCCAAACGACTCTGAGGAGTGATCCACGTGGACCTGTACAGCGTCATGTGCGTGAGCGACCGGGCCAAGGCACGGGAGTGGTTCGAAGTGTTCTTCGGGCACCCGGCCGACGAGGTCATCGGTGAGGAGTACCTGTGGCGGGTCGGTGAGAACGCGTGGGTCGTCGTCGACGACCGAGACGTGCGAGCCGAGCGCGTAGGCGGAGCCATGATCACGCTCGGCGTGCACGATCTCGACGACATCCTGGCCCGACTCGCCGCACACGGGATCGATCACGAACCGGTCGAGACCTACAGCAACGGCGTACGCCACGTCGTCGTGCTGGATCCCGATGGGAACAGCCTCTCACTCGCCGAGACACCCACCCAGTGAGCCCCTTTTCTGCGTGGTGCGGGATCACCCGCGTCTGACCTGCTCGATTTGAGATGAACGATGCCAATGGCGGTTCTGGAGGGTGTTGCTCCCTGCGCCGGAGCGTTCGGAATGCTCAGGGGGACTGGTGGACGGGCCGAAGTGGGCATCCTGTTCCGACGCGATTGCTGAGTTCGACCCTCAGGGCCGCGAGTTCGGCCATGCGGGCGTCGACGACATGGATCTTTTCCTCGAACAGCGCGGACAACGCCTCGGCGGTATCCGGCGCTTCGCGGAGCGCTTCGCCGGTGCGCGCGATCTCGGCCAGGGAGAAGCCGAGCGTCTGCGCGGTACGGACGTAGTGCAGCCACATCACGGTCTCGGGTGGAAAGTCGCGGTATCCGTTGTCCAGACGTCGACCGGAGACCAGGCCAATCTTCTCGTAGAACCGGATCGTGTCCTTGGTTGTCCCTGTCTGAGCGGCCAGCTCTCCGATGCGCATGGCTTCCCCTCGTCGAGATCTTGGGCTTGACCTTGGACCGTACTCCACTGTTTAGCGTGAGGTGTCGCTGCCCACCTGACAGACAGGAGCCTCACCGTGTTCCATCGTTTCGCCCCCGCACGCCCCGCCTATCTTCGCGTCGTCCGCGCGAATGCCTGGTACGACCTCGTGGTCACGGCGGGGTTCACCACGCCGTGGACTCTCGCTCTGGTACATGACGCGCTGTCCTGGGCGGGGGACTCCCTCGGGCTGGGCGTCACGCCCGAACTCGACCCGATGCAGACCCTGTACGCGAATCTGATGGGTTCGGTCGTGGTCATCTGGGCGACCCTGCGGGTGGTCAGACCGCTCGCGGTGCACGGACTGTTCGACGGCATCGCGCGCACGCTGTTCGTGACGTGGATGGCATACGCCCTGGCCCATGGAGTCCCGCAGTGGCTGTGGCTGTTCCTCGTGGTCGAAGCGGCACTCGCCGTCGTCGAGCTCGCGCCTTGGCTGCTGCGCCGCGACAACCGGTCAACGGACGGCCACTCCGGCACGGCCGATGGCCGTCTCCTCGGCTCGGCGAGATGCTGACGGATGCTGACGGCGAGCCGGGGAGGTTCGGCGAGCGGGCTGTGCCGTGGGCCTCTTGCCTCTGCTGGCGGAGCTGCGGCCGCGGCCGTTGAGTGGGCGTCAGGCGGCTCTCTCGCCGGAGATGGAAGAAGCCTGGACGGCTCCGGGTAGACGGCTCCGGGTCTCAAATCGATTGCCTTCGGCACCCGGGACGGTGTGACATGTGGGCATGAGCAGAATGGCGCAGGTCATCGTGTTGGCCCGCTACGAGGACGAGGTGATGGAGCCACTGACGCGGCCGGACGAGGCCCGCACCTGGCAGGGCTGCTTTGTGCGGATCCCGTGGTTCGTAGGGGGCTGGCACATCGAGTTCGAAAAGTGGGATCGGCGCCGTGGCGTGCTCAAGGATCTGGAATCCCTCCCGTGGAACGAGCCCGCCTGTGTGCAGGTCATGCTGCATGACGAGGACGACGACCTGTTCGGTCTGTGGATGTTCCAGGACGGAGTCCTCGTCGAGGCGGGAATACCCGGCACCCAGCGCGTGCACATTGCCAACCCACCATGGCAAGCGGACCCCGGCTTCCTTGTCCGGACCGGCCTGGGCAGGGGAGAGGACCAGCACTCGCCCGAGCACGTACAAGACCCGCGGCCGTGCTGGTGACCCGGCACAGGCACCGGTCAGCTACTGAAGCCGCTGCCGCCGACCCTGCCCGCTACCCGAGCCACTTGTCGAGTTGATAGCCATGGCTGACGGATTCATCCGCTGGTATCGGGAATCGGCGGCGACGCCAGTTTTCGATGAACAGGTGGCTCTCTTCGAGGCGCGGGGGCTTGCCCTCGTCCATCCAGCCGGAGGCCAAGCCGTGGTCCTCAACGTGGAGGGCGATGGAATCCCCATACGGCAGGAGGACCTTGGCCGTCTGCTGGCCCTTCGTATCGCGTCGATCACGATGAACTGGTGGTTCACCGCGGACACCAATGTGGTGGGTGAGTACTCATACGAGCCGCTCGGCTGTGAAATCCAGACGCTCTGGCTCGATGGTGTTTCCGCCGACGAGGCTCGGCGTGTGGAGGCGGCCGTCGTGACCTCCGCGATGCGACTGCCCGTGCCGACACGTGCCGTCATCGTCGACCGTGACGGGGTTTCCGACCCCGACGACTGGGATTCGCTCGTGCTGTACGACGGAGCCGATGTCGGGAGGTTTCCCGACAGCGTGCTGGCTCAGGCGCAAATCGCGGAGAAGATCCTGCGTGCCACGCCGAGCCTCACCAGGCAGTACGTGAGAGGCGGTCTGACGCGGCTCTCGCGGGCCAACGGGGCGTAACCCGACTCGACGCCCGATGTGGCGACGCAGAGCAGCGGGCAATCAAGTCCAGCAGGCAAACGAGTCCAGCGATGGCGGTGCCCCCAAGGCATTGCTCAATGCGGGAGCGACCGGGGCGGTCCAGAGGGTCGAAGGCGCCGTGTTCTCGACCGGAGTCCAGGCCCAGCACCGGGGTTCGGCTATCCTTTCGCCGGCGTCCGGAGCCGTGACCAGCGCGGGGGACGCCATCGGGCATGCCTGGCACGGCTTGAGCCCTTGGTGATCCACGTGCTGGTGCCCAGCCGTTCGGCAACCGAGCCCCCGGGGCGGGGCGCGCAGCCTCGCACCAAGTACCGCAACGTGTTTCGCCCTGGGGAGGGGGCACCGTCATGTTCCTTGATCTGTCCGCGTATGACTGGATCCTCATCGCCGCGGTCGTCACCCCTGTCCACGTCGGCGTGATGCGGTGGTGCATGCCGACGGCGAAGTCGAAGAAGAGCGTTTCCTTCATTCCTCTCGTCGGTGGGGCGTTCTTGTGGGTGAGCGCTGCAGTGAAGGGATTCACCGCAGCCGAAACGCTTTTCCTTTACAGCTCCATCCTGCTCATCTTCGTCATCGCGTTCGCTCCGGTACGCAAACGGGTGGCAGCTGACATCCGGGGACAGGAGCGGAATCCGGGCATCAAGGTGCAACCGGACATGTTTGCCCTGTGGTGGATCTTCATGTCCATTGGCATCGCCGTTCTCGCTGTCATCGCGGCGTGGATGTCCCAGAAGAACGCATAGCCGCATGTCAATTCACTCGAACTGCAGGGTCCTTCTTATACGGCCAACCCCACAGTGATGCGTTGACCCGATGCGCTGCCCCACAACCTGATGTGCCGGTCATCCGGGAACGGCCACGGCCTCCCCCTGGGCGCGGCCGTTCCAGGGGGTGGCACGGACGGTCAGCGGAACAGGCGGAAGAAGCCACGTACCTGCTCGACCAGTGACTCCGGCTGTTCCAGCGCGGCGAAGTGGCCGCCGTGGGGCAGTTCCTCGAACCAGCGCAGGTCGGTGAACCGCAGCTCGGCCTCCCGCCTTGACGGGCGGGCTATGTCGCGCGGGTAGATGGACAGCCCGGACGGCGCGGTCACCTTGTCGCGGAAGTTGGCGAAGCTCTCCCAGTACAGGCGCGCCGACGACGTGGCGGACGCGGTGAACCAGTAGACGGAGATCTCGTCGAGGATCGTCTGCCGCGACAACGCGTCCTCGGGATGGCCGTTGTTGTCCGTCCACGCCCAGTACTTCTCGGCGATCCAGGCGGCCTGTCCGGCCGGGGAGTCGGTGAGGGCGTAGCCGAGCGTCTGGGGCCGGGTGGCCTGGATCGCCGAGTATCCCCGGCCGGTGCGCCGCATCTCCTTTTCCGCCTCGAGATTGGCCAGCTCCGCAGGCGTCGGGTCGTCGAACGTGCCCGCTGCCACGGACCCCATGTTCAGGTGTACGCCGGCGACGCGCTCGGGTGCCACCTCGCCCAGCGCTGCGGACACCGCTGAGCCCCAGTCGCCGCCCTGCGCGCCGTACCGTTCGTAGCCCAGCGAGACCATCAACGTGTCCCAGGCGCGCGCGGTTCGAGTGATGCCCCACCCGGTCGTCGATGGCTTGTCGCTCCAGCCGTACCCGGGCAGCGAAGGCGCGACCACATGGAAGGCGTCCGAGGGGTCGCCGCCGTGCGCGCGCGGGTCGGTGAGCGGGCCGAGGATCTCAAGGAACTCGAGTACCGAGCCCGGCCAACCGTGTGTGAGCACGAGCGGGAACGCGTCCGGCTCCGGCGAGCGGACGTGCAGGAAGTGGATGCCCAGCCCGTCGATCGTGTCGCGGTACTGCGGGAACACGTTCAGCCGCTCGGCGAACCCGAAGTCGTAGTCCTCGGCCCAGCTGCGGCAAAGCTCCCGCGCGTACGCCAGCGGCAACCCCTGCGACCAGTCGTCCACCGGCTCGCGCTCGGGCCACCGGGTCCGTCGCAACCGTTCACGCAGGTCCGCGATCTCGGCTTCGGTGATGCTGACTTCGAATGGCTCGGCGGACATGGCAAGGCTCCTCAGTGGTCAAGGCGATGCCGGGTCGGATACAGGTGGACGGCATCGCGGTCGGACTCGTCCTCAGCCTGCCCCGGTGTCCTACCGCCGACCCCAACCCGACGCCACGCGCGGGAACCTCGGCGTCGACACGACCGGTCTGATGCTGTCTGTCAGTGCGGGTGAGACCGCCGGCCTTCCACGTGTTCTTGGGGGGTGTTCATCCGGGTTCGGTTCTCGGCGCCGGCAGGGATGTGCGGCCGCGGTGGAGGGTGTGTTCACCGGTCCCTCGCAGCTCCGCTAGCTCCACGGACGGGGCTGGGGCGCACGGTGACTCACCGGGATGCCGTGAGGAGCAGGGACCAGCGGCGCGTGCCATCAGGCTCCCGCCATGTCCGCTGAGTGGTCCGGCACCCGTAGATCCGCGCGAGCACCGCTACCCGCAGGTCACGGGCGTCGGGGAAGATGGGGTCGCCCCGTTGGCCGTTCGAGCAGAGGAGTGTTCGCGCAGATGCCCGCTTCCGGTTCCGCTTCCGGTTCCAAGCCTCCGACGATCGCCGATGTCGCGCGCGTCGCGGGGGTGTCGCGTACGACGGTCTCGCACGCGCTCAACGGTCTGGGCAAGGTGGATCCCCGGACCCGGGAGCGGGTCAAGGAGATTGCCGCGGAGCTCGGGTACCGGCCCAACTTGCGTGCGCAGCGGCTGCGTACCGGGCAGGCGAAGGCCATCGCGCTGGTGTCGTCCATGCCGTTCGCGGTGGCCGGCGGGCCGTCGCGGCTCGGGTTCTACATGGAGGTGGCCGCGGCCGCCGCGGAGAGCGCGCTCGTCCACGGATACGCGCTGGTGCTCGTGCCGCCCGTGCAGTCGGTGTCCGCTCTCTACTCCCTGGACATCGACGGGGCCATCGTGGTCGAGCCCGATGTCGATGACGCGGCGGTCACGCAACTGCGCGGGCGCGGGCTGCCGTACGTCGCGCTGGGCCGCCCCGTGGCCGCGGACGACGAGGCGCCGTACGTGGATCTGTGGGGGGACGAGGTGGCGACCGTGCTGCTCACACATCTGCGGGAACAGGGGGCCAGGCATCCGGCGCTCATCGTGGGCTCCGGGGCGAGGCATTCGTCGGTCGACGCCCGCGCCGCGTACGAGCGGATGGCCGCAGAACACCACTGGGCGCCCGTGGTTGAGGCGTGGCCCGAGACGGGGGGCGAACAGGGCGCGTACGAGCGCTGTACAGCCCTGCTCGCCGAGCACCCCGAGATCGACGCGGTCTGCGCGCTGGTGGACGCGTTCGCGGTGGGGGCGGCGCGGGCCATCCAGGACAGTGGGCGGTCCGTCCCGGACGACGTCCTGGTCGCCACCCGCTACGACGGGCTGCGGGCCCGCACCTGCCAACCGCCCCTCACCGCCGTCGATCTGCACCTGGACCGGGCAGCGTCCGACGCGGTGGAGCTGCTGCTCGCCGGCCTGCGGGGAGCAGCGGCCGCTCCGGCGCCGACCGCCGCTCCCGCGCCGACTCTGGTCGCGCGCGCGTCCTCCCTCAGGGCCCCACGATGAGGACGGTGCCGGACACCAGGGCGAAGACGAGCACGAACAGGCGCATCCTGCGGGCGTCGATCCGCTGATGCACCATTCTGCTCAGCCACGCCCCCACGGCGATCGCCGGAAGCAGTGCCGCCGCCCAGCCCAGATCGGCGACGTGCCCCCGGCCGGTGGCGAACAGCAGGGCCAGGGAGGCCACTTCGCCCACCAGGAAGCAAGCGGCGACCGTGGAGCGGAGCTCGGCGGGGGGCCGGTGCTGGTAGACCAGCGCCAGCGGGGGGCCGCCCACTCCGGTCGCGGTCTCCGTCAGGCCGGTCACCACGCCCGCTCCGACGTACGCGGCGCGGCCGGGCGCGAAGGCCGGCGCGGCGAGGCTGACGAGCGCCGCGAGCACGGTGGAGGCACCGACGAACAGCCCGATGCTGCGGTCCGGGATGAGCCACAGCAGCGCGAGGCCGCCCGGGGTCGCGGCCAGCCGGGCCGCCGCGATCCAGCGGGCCCCGCGCAGATCGAGTGAGCCGCGTTCGCGCCAGGCGATGTACAGGTTCAGCGGGATCATCGACGCGAGGACGAAGACGGGGAGCAAGGAGGGGTCGAGGATTCCGGCCACCGGGGCGACGACCAGCGCGAAGCCGAGCCCGCTGCCGCCCTGGACGAACGCGGCGATCCCCACCGTGACGGCGAGGATCACCAGGGTCTGCGAGGTCACTGTGCTGTACTCCGGTTCTGTGCCGTCGTGTTCCGTACCGTCGTGCTTCGTGCGGTCGTGCCTCGTGCGGTCGTGCTTCGTGCGGTCGTGTTCCGCACGGTCGTGTTTCGTGCGGTCATTGAGGTGGGGTGGGCGCGGACGACGGGCGCCCGGGCCACGGCGGCCCGGGCCAGGCCGATGGCACGTCGTACGAGTGCGGGGCCATCCCAGTCGGTGGGAAGACCGCGCCACAGCCGCAGGCGGCCGGCCACGAACACGGCGCTGATCTGGTCCCGGTTACCCCTGCGCACCAGCTCCCAGGGCAGGTCCCAGGACAGGGCGAGTTCGGGAGTGGCGATGTCCACCAGGAGGAAGTCGGCCGCCATGCCGGGGGCGATGGTGCCGGTGCGGCCGCCGAGGCCGACGGCGTCCGCGCCGCCGGCGGTGGCATGCTCAAGCCACGTCCAGCCCGCCCCGCAGGACGAGTCACCGGTGGCCAGCCCGTACGCCAGCCGCTGGGCGAACTCGGCGGCCTCGGTGAGCCGGAATCCGTCCCCGCGGGTCCCGTCGGTGCCGATACCGAAGCGGACACCGCGCTCGGCCAGGGTGGTGGCGGGGGCGACCGCGTTGCCCTTCCAGGCGCTGGCAACGGGGTTGTAGCTGACGGCCGTTCCCGTGTCGGCCAGCAACGACACCTCGCGGGGGGTCAGCAAGGTGGTGTGCGCGGCCAGGATGTGGGGGCCGAGCGCCTTGATGCCCGCCAGATGCTCAAGTGGCCGAAGGCCGTGCCGCAGCAGGGAGCGTTCGATCGCCGCCAGGTGCTCGTTGACATGCATCTGGACCACCGTCCGGGCCTCGGTGGCCAGGCGCCCGGTCGCGTGCAGGGTGGCGTCGGTGGCGGCCTCGGGGATGGAGATCGCTAGCGAGGGATGGATGAGCGGGTCGTCGCCGTAGGCGGCCAGGTGCTTCTCGGCCCGTTCGAGCACCGCGGCGGAATCGGTGTCCGTACCGGTGTCGTCGCAGATCAAACCGAGGACGCAGCGGACCCCGGCATCCCGTGCGGCGCGGGCGACGACATCGGTGTCCACATCGGCGCGCGTCCCGGCGTCGGTGACGGTGGTGAATCCGCCGCGCAGCGACTCCAACGCGGCGAGTTTCGCCGCCACATAGGCCGACTCCTCGTCCAGCGCGCCTTCGAGGGGCACCCACACCCGGCGGAATATCTCCGAGGGCTCACCGAAGGCGAGTCCCGCGCCGAAGCTCTGGGTGAGGTGGTGATGGCTGTCGACGAAGCCCGGCATGAGCAGGTGGCCCGGCATACGAAGGGCCCGAAGATGCGGATACCTACGCTCCAGTTGCTCGGCCGGTCCCACCGCCTCGAACGAGTCGCCGGAGACGACCACCGCGTACGACTCCATGACTCCTTCCGGCAACAGGACCGCGTCGGGGATGAGGAGGAGAGGGCCGCGCGTGCGCAGCCGTTCCTTGGTGAGCTGGTTCATCGGCTGCCTTCGGTGCGCAGATCGGGGCGTGAGGACATACGGGCGGCGAGAGCCGGTCCGACGTGGTGGAAGAGGACGTTGAGGGCGGCCGCGACGAACGCGCCGACCGCGACGCCGCTTTCGAGCAGGATGCGGGCAGTGGAGGGGAGTTGCTGGTAGACGTCGGGCACGAGGATGGGCAGCAGGCCGAGCGCGAGGGCGACGGCGCAGATGAACGTGTTGGTGTGCCGGTCCAGATCGCAACGGGCGAGCATCTGGACGCCGAGTACGGTGATCACCGCGAAGACCACCATGGCGGTGCCTCCGACGACCGGGGCGGGCACGACGCTGATGGCCCGGGTCACCGGCGCCAGGAAGCCGATGGCGATGAGGACGACCCCGGCGGCCGCCGTGACGAAGCGGCTGCGTACGCCGGTGACGCGGACGATCCCGATGTTCTCCCCGCTCGTCACCATCAACGGCATCCCGAACAGGCCGCCGAGCGCCGAGACGAGCGCGTCGCCGCGGATCGTCTTGGGCACGGCCACCCGCTGGTCGATCTCCTTGCCCACCGCTTCGGCGTTGATGACGGTCTGGCCGGTGGCCTCCGCCATCGACGCCAGGCTGTAGAGCATGAGCGGCAGGGCGGCCAGCACGTCGAACTGGGGCGAACCGAACGGCATGAGCCGCGGCACGTCGACCCAGCCGCCTTGGCCGAGGTGGCCGAGGCTCACGTCCCCGAGGCACAGGGCGAGGACCGAACCGGCGATGAGGCCCAGCATGACGGAGAGTTGACGCAGGACGCCCCTGAAGAGCAGATGGAAAACGACCGTGAACCCGATGGTCGCCATGCCGAGCGCGAGATGGCCGGGATCGGCGAAGCCGCTTTCCCCGGGGCGTCCGGTGACCAGGACCGCCCCGACCTTCACCAGATTGACGCCGACGATCACGATCATCGTGCCGATGACAAGGGGCGGGAAGAACTTCAACAGCCGTGCGAAGAGCGGCAGTACGGCGAAGGTGAAGAGGGCGGTGAGGACGACCGCGCCCGCCGCGACGCGCAGGCCGTGCTGGCCGGCGATGGAGAGGAACAGGATCAGCGGCGCGCCGCCCGGCAGCATGACGAACGGCAGGCGGGGCCCGAACTTCCAGAGCCCGATGGACTGGATCAGTGACCCCACGCCGGACAGCACGAAGGCGGCGGACAGCAGGTCGACGGTCAGCCCCGCGTTCAGCCGCAGGGTGGCGCTCATCAGGAAGATGGCGGAGATGGGCGTGGCTGCCATGACCAGCACGTGCTGCACACCGAAGAGCAGTATCCGGCCCAACGGGCGGGACTCGTCGACGGGGTGGGGCGATGGGCCTCTGCGTTCCGCAGGGGAGGGAGAGGGAGCTGCGGGGGACAGGCCCTCTTTCTCCGTACGAGACGGTCCTGCGGGCGTGTCTTCGGATTCCGTACGGGGCTGGGAGGCGGGCGCCAGGTCTGGGGCGCTGACTCGTTCAGGGGCAGCTGGCTGGGAGCGGCGGGGACGGGACACGTGCGAGCTCCGTTCGGGTCGCGTGCGCGGAATTCAGCCGTGGAGCGGCCCGGACGGGAGCCATATACGAGCGGCCAAATCGATTTGGCCGTCAGTATGGGGAGGGTGAAGGAGCGGCGTCAAGGGTGGTGTCAAGGAGGATGGGCCGGGGGATCGGGGAGCCTCCCTCGGGCGTTCCGGGCCCGCCGCCATCACCGCGAGAGTTGAGAACCCGCTTCGAGAGCCGCGGCCCTGTCGGGGGATTTCGACCAGCGGACGGTGCGTAAGCCCCAGGGGGGCCGAGCGGTGTCGCCCGGACCCAGACGGCCGGTTGCCCGGAGCGCGACCGCGCCCTGACCCAACGGGCGGCATTGGGCAACCGAATGCCCTGGCACCTGCGACGCGCTCAGCCTGCGGGAGACGAGGACGTTCGCAAGGGCCAACCGGCGGCGCCTGTGAAAACCGCTGTCCGGTCACCGGAGCACGGTGATAGACATCCGGCGTGGAAAAGAATCTTGAGTTCCCTGACCTGTTGCGCCTGATCGATGAACGGTCGACCGCCTTCCGTGCCGTCGTCGCCGCCGCGCCCGCTCTCGACGCGCAGGTGCCTACCTGCCCCGGGTGGACGCTGTTCGATCTGGTGAAGCACCTGGGTGGGGGAGACCGTTTCTGGGCCGCCATCGTCGGCGCGGGGTCTGCCGACGCTCCCCCGGCCGAAGCCGTCGCCGCGCGCGCCGCGCTGGAAGTGCCGCAGGAGCGTGAGGCCCTGCTGGCCTGGCTGGACGCGTCGACGCGGCTTCTGCTGGGTGCCCTGCGTGCGGCGGGACCGGAGAGCGGTTGCTGGACGTGGTGGCCCGCGTCGCAGTCACCGCAGACCGCCGGCGGCACCGCCCGGCACCGGGTCCAGGAGACCGCTGTGCACACCTACGACGCCCAGCTCGCCGGAGGCGTCCCGCAGCCGCTGCCGGTCGAGTTGGCACTCGACGGTGTGGAGGAGTTCCTGTTCACCGTCTGCGCGACGCCGAGTGCCTGGCCGCACAAGCCCACGGCCTTCGACTTCCACGCCGCCGAGGGCCGCTCCTGGCGCCTCACCGTCGACGGCGACGGCGCACGCACCACCCGCATCCCCGCGCCCACCGCCGCGACCGGCGAAGACTCCGACGCGGCCGGCGCCTCCGTCCACGGCACGGCAAGTGAGCTGGTCCTCTACCTGTACGACCGGATCCAGGCCGCCTCCTTGCACGTTGACGGAGATTCAGGGCTGCTCGATCTGCTCCGCGCCTGGGAGCCGGAGGAGAAGTAGGACGTAGCGGGGCGGGGGCGCTTGGGCGGCGGGCCGCGCCTCGCGCCGGTAGGACACGACTCTCGCCGGGATCGTTCGTCGCGGCACCGGGCTCAAGTCCTCGAAGCGGCCTCGGGGCGTCACCAAGCCGGCCGTCCACCTGGATTGCAGCGCGAATCTGTCCGCCCAGCGATCACGAGCGGGCTCGGTGTCCCCGGATCAGGCGAGGAGCAGTGAGGCGTGGATGCGGGCGATGGCCCGCAGCACCTCGTCACGGTTCTTGGCGTGCTGCATCCATGCGGGCAGGCGGGCCACCACGGTCATCTTCCGGCCGTGGTCGTGCCAGGCAATCCCTTCACGCAGCGGCGCCTGCACGAACCGCCTGATCAGGTCCAGGTGTGGAAGTACGGGTCCGTGGCCGGTTCGTACGGACCGGAGCGGGCGGTCGTGCACCGCGCCTCAAATCTGGCCGAACGCCCGGCGCCGAGAGTCCCGGCTCTTGACCTGCGTGGTCCCAGCAACTAGCTTGCGGGGACTATCGGCCAGAAGCATGGAAGGAGGCGACCCGCGGATGCACACCAACTCCGATCTCGGTCGCCCCGCCCAGCACGCGGCCTGGGCTCCGGGCCGGATCGCCCACGGCTGCTGAGCACGCCGCTCCAGCGTGTCCTGCGGGACATGCATCTGGTTGCTCTCCCTTCACCCTTCACCTTCCGGTACGCCCTTCCAGGGTGCCGTTTCGTGCGTCCGCTTTGAGCTGGCCAGACCGAACCCGGCGTGCCCGAACACAGAAAGCTGCCTCACATTGGCCCACATGACGAACCGACCGAACACGCACCGAAGTGCGAACCGGCCGTGGTAGCCCCGCAGTTGACCGTCAACGGCGACGCCATGGCGATCGCGCCGGCTCCGCCCCACACCACGGCTCTGGACTTCCTGCGCGAGCGCGGACTCACCGGCACCAAGGAAGGGTGCGCCGAAGGCGAATGCGGTGCCTGCTCGGTGCTGGTGGCCCGGCCCGGGGTGAACCGGCCCACCGACTGGGTGGCGGTCAACGCCTGTCTGGTCCCGGTCGCGGCGCTCGACGGCCAGGAGGTCGTCACCTCAGAGGGATTGGCGACCGACGGCGGGCCGGGCAGGGCTCCCACCCTGCACCCGGTGCAGGAGGAGATGGCGGTCCGCGGCGGCTCGCAATGCGGATACTGCACACCGGGGTTCATCTGCAGCATGGCCGCCGAGTACTACCGGCCCGACCGCTGTGCACACGCCGCCCCCGACTCGGGTGACAGCACGGTCCACGCGGACGCCGAGCACGGTCCCAACGGCTTCGACCTGCACGCCCTGAGCGGAAACCTGTGCCGCTGCACGGGCTACCGCCCGATCAGGGACGCGGCGTTCGCCGTCGGGGCGCCCGCCGACGAGGACCCGCTCGCACGGCGCCGCGAACAGGCGCCGCCGGCGCCGGTCGCCACCGAGTACCTCCAGGGTGACGGTGCCTTCCTGCGCAAGGACACCCTGGCCGAGACGCTGCGGGTGCTCCGGGAGCGGCCCGATGCGGTGGTGGTCGCGGGCTCCACGGATTGGGGCGTCGAGGTCAACATCCGTTCCCGCAGGGCAAGTTGTGTCGTGGCCGTCGACCGGCTGCCCGAGTTGCGGGCGCTGCGCGTCGCATCCGACTCCATCGAGATCGGCGCGGGCCTCACGCTCACCGAGATCGAGCGCCGTCTCGATGGCGACGTCCCGCTCCTGGCGGAGCTGTTCCCGCAGTTCGCCTCCCGTCTCATCCGCAACAGCGCGACCCTGGGCGGCAATCTCGGCACCGGCTCTCCCATCGGTGACAGCCCGCCCGTACTGCTGGCGCTGGAGGCGTCGGTGGTGCTCGCCGGAGAAGATGGCGAGCGTTCGGTCCCGCTGGCCGAGTACTTCACCGGGTACCGGCAGAGCGTGCGCCGGCCCGGCGAACTGATCCGGGCGGTGAGCATTCCGCGGCCGCTGTCGCCGGTTGTGGCCTTCCACAAGATCGCCAAGCGGCGGTTCGACGACATCTCCAGCGTCGCGGTCGCCTTCGCCCTCGACATCACGGACGGTGTCGTCCGCAAGGCCCGCATCGGCCTGGGCGGCGTGGCCGCCACCCCCATCCGCGCCCTGGAGACCGAGGCGGCCCTGGAGGGCCGGCCGTGGTCGGTGCGGACCGTCGAGGCCGCGGCCCTGGTGCTGCGGTCCTCGGGAACGCCGATGGGGGACCATCGAGCCAGCGCCGAGTACCGCGCCGCGATGCTCGGCCAGAGCCTGCTCAAGCTGTACGCGCAGAACACCGAGGCGGTGTCGTCATGAGCCAGTTGTCCGAGCGTCCCGAGAAGCCCGTCGTCGGCGTCCCTCTGCCGCACGAAAGCGCCGTCCTGCACGTGACGGGAACCGCCCTCTACACCGACGACCTGGTGTTCCGCACCAAGGACGTCCTGCACGCCCATCCGGTGCAGGTGATGAAGGCCCACGGCCGCATCACCGCGATCCGTACCGGAGCGGCGCTTGAGGTGCCCGGCGTGGTCCGGGTCCTGACCGGCGCCGACGTGCCCGGCGTCAACGACGCGGGCATGAAGCACGACGAGCCGCTGTTCCCCGACGAGGTGATGTTCCACGGTCACGCGGTCGCCTGGGTGCTGGGCGAGACCTTGGAAGCGGCCCGGCTCGGGGCGGCGGCGGTCGAGGTGGACCTCGAAGAGCTGCCCTCCCTGATCACGCTTCAGGACGCCATCACGGCCGAGAGCTTCCACGGCGCCCGGCCCGTCATGCTGTCCGGTGACATCGAGGCCGGCTTCGCCGACTCCGAGCACGTGTTCACCGGCACGTTCCAGTTCTCCGACCAGGAGCACTTCTACCTGGAGACGCACTGCGCGCTCGCTCACATCGACGAGTCCGGACAGGTATTCGTCCAGAGCAGCAGCCAGCACCCTTCGGAGACGCAGGAGATCGTCGCGCACGTGCTCGGGCTGCACAGCCACGAGGTGACCGTGCAGTGCCTGCGCATGGGCGGCGGCTTCGGCGGCAAGGAGATGCAGCCCCACGGCTTCGCGGCCATCGCCGCACTCGGCGCCCGGCTGACCGGCCGGCCGGTCAGGCTGCGGCTCAACCGCACGCAGGACCTGACGATGTCCGGCAAGCGGCACGGCTTCCACGCCACCTGGAAGATCGGCTTCGACGAGGAGGGCCGCATCCAGGCCCTGGACGCCACGCTGACCTCCGACGGCGGCTGGAGCCTGGACCTGTCCGAGCCGGTCCTCGCCCGCGCGCTGTGTCACATCGACAACACGTACTGGATCCCCAACGCCCGCATCGCCGGCCGCATCGCCAAGACCAACAAGGTCTCCAACACCGCTTTCCGCGGCTTCGGCGGACCCCAGGGCATGCTGGTCATCGAGGACATCCTGGGCCGGTGCGCGCCCCGACTCGGCCTGGATCCAATGGAGTTGAGGGAGCGCAACTTCTACCAGAAGGACCAGTACACGCCGTACGGGCAGCCGGTCACCCAGCCCGAGCGCATCTCCACCGTCTGGCAGCAGGTCAAGCGGAACGCCACGGTTGCCGACCGCGACCGGGAGATCGCCGCCTTCAACGCGGCCCATCCGCACACCAAGCGGGCCCTGGCGATCACCGGCATCAAGTTCGGCATCTCGTTCAACCTCACCGCCTTCAACCAGGGCGGCGCCCTGGTGCTGATCTACAAGGACGGCTCCGTCCTGATCAATCACGGCGGCACCGAGATGGGCCAGGGCCTGCACACCAAGATGATGCAGGTGGCCGCGACCGCCCTGGGCATCCCCCTGTACAAGGTGCGTCTCGCCCCGACGCGCACCGACAAGGTGCCCAACACCTCGGCCACCGCCGCCAGTTCGGGCGCGGACCTGAACGGCGGCGCGGTCAAGAACGCCTGCGAGCAGCTGCGCGAGCGTCTGGTGCAGGTCGCCGCCACCCAGCTGGGAGTGAACGCCAGCGACGTACGCATCACCGAGGGCGTCGCCCGCGGCCTGGGCACCGACCGGGAACTGGGCTGGGACGACCTGGTGCGCACCGCGTACTTCCAGCGCGTCCAGCTGTCTGCGGCCGGCTACTACCGGACGGAGGGGCTGCACTGGGACGCTAAGGCGTTCCGCGGCACCCCGTTCAAGTACTTCGCCCATGGCGCCGCCGCCACCGAGGTGGAGGTCGACGGTTTCACCGGCGCTTACCGCATCCGGCGCGTGGACATCGTGCACGACGTCGGCGAAAGCCTGTCCCCCATGATCGACATCGGCCAGGTCGAGGGCGGCTTCGTGCAGGGCGCCGGATGGCTGACGCTGGAGGATCTGCGATGGAACACCGACGACGGGCCGCAGCGCGGCCGGCTCCTCACCCAGGCGGCCAGTACGTACAAGCTGCCGAGCTTCTCGGAGATGCCCGAGGAGTTCAACGTCTCGCTGCTGGAGAACGCCCCCGAGGAAGGCGCGGTCTACGGTTCCAAGGCCGTGGGCGAGCCTCCGCTCATGCTGGCGTTCTCGGTGCGCGAGGCGCTGCGGCAGGCCGCCGCCGCGTTCGGGCCGGACGGGACCAGTGTCGAGCTGGCCTCGCCCGCGACCCCGGAAGCGGTGTACTGGGCGGTCCAGTCGGCCCGCCGGGACACAGCTCATGTGCGCGACGCCCCCGACGAGTCGGTGGCGGACAGCGGAGACCGTACTGGCACGGAAGCGCTCAGCGGTGCCTGACATGACGTGGATCGCCGCGGTCGCGCGGTTGCGGACACGCCGGGAGTCCGGCGTGTTGGTGACCGTCGCGACCGTGCGCGGCCACGCCCCGCGCGACGCCGGCGCGAAACTCGTCGTGGGACGGGACCGGTCATGGGGCTCGATCGGCGGGGGCAACGTCGAGGCCGTCGCGATCGACCGGGCCCGGGAGATGATCGAGGCCGGCAAGCCGGAGCCGGAGCTGATGGACTTCGCCCTGAACGACAAGGTGACCAACCAGCACGGCGTGCAGTGCTGCGGCGGTACGGTCTCGGTCCTGCTCGAACCGCTGCCGGTGGTGAACGCGGTGGCGATCTTCGGTGTCGGCCACGTCGGCCTCGAACTGGCGCGCATCCTGGCCCGACAGGACCTCGACCTGCACCTCGTCGACAGCCGAGCCGAGACCCTCACCGACAAACGGCTCGGTGTGCTGGCGGACGCCGTGGCGCAGGTGCATGTGCATCACACGCCGCTGCTGCCCGAGCAGGTGCTGGAGGAGCTGCCGCGAGGCACCCACGTCCTGATCATGACGCATGACCACGCCGAGGACGCCGCGCTGTGCGACGCCGCGCTGCGCGCCTCGCACCTCGGCTCCATCGGATTGATCGGGTCGGCGGCCAAGTGGGCGCGGTTCCGCAGCCGCCTCGCCACCGAGGGCGGTCACGACGAGGCCACCATCGACCGGATCAAGACACCGATCGGGCTGAGCGGCATCACGGGCAAGGAACCTGCGGTCATCGCGCTGAGCGCCGCCGCCGATCTGCTCCGCACCTTCGAGGCGGAGGGCAGCTGGTGATCGAACCGCCTGGGCGGTCCGGCTCCCCTCGATGATCCTGCCGCCGGAGCGACGGCCCGCTCAGACGCCCGGCGCCTTCGCAGGGGCGTCGGGCGCGGCCCAGCGGTCCTCGGCCAGTGCGGTGAGCGCTCGCAGGGCTGCGGTGGGCTGCCGGTCCTTGTGCAGAACCAGGTGTACGCCGAGGACCGGGCGGCACGTCCACGCCAGGGGCGCGAGTTCGCCGCGCCGGATCTCGTCCGCGACCGCGGCGGCGGGCAGCAGCGCGATACCGAGCCCGGCCGCGGCGCACCGCTTGAGCGCCTCGGTGCTGACGAACTCCATGCGGGCCGGATGGATGCCGGCCGACGCCAACTCGGCTTCCATCACCTCGCGTTGAGCACAGCCCTTCTCGATGAGGAGCAGCGTTTCCCCGGCCAGTTCCGCGGTCGGTACCCGAGCGCGCTTCGCGATCGGGTGGTCCGGACGCGCTACCAGCCGCAGCTCCTCCTGACCGAGCACCGTGGACGTCAGCATGGGCCCGCCGACTTCCTCCTCCAGGAGGAAGCCGGCGTCCAGGGTGCCTTCGCCGAGGGCCGCCAGGAGAGCTCCGCGACTGGCCGGGCCGAAGATGACCTGGAGCAGCGGAAAGCGGTCCTTGAGGGCGCGCAGGACGGGCGGCAGCCGGTGGGCGCACAGGCTTTCCGGCGCGGCGATCCGCAAGGTCCCGCGGACGTTCTCCGGGCTGCCGCAGGCCGCTCTCACCGCGTCGGCGGCCTGCTCGGCATCGTTCAGCAGGGTCTGTGCGTGGGGGAGCAGCGCGCGCCCCGCGTCGGTGAGCGCCACCCTGCGGCCCAGCCGTTCGAAGAGCGGTGCGTCCAGGTCGCGCTCCAGGCCCTTGATGTGCGCGGTGACGCTGGACTGCACATAGCCCAGCTCTTCCGCCGCCCGGGTGAAACTCATGTGCCGGGCCACGGCGCTGAAGGTCGTCAGGTGCTTCAACTCCACGGTGCGATCGTAGAACTCGATCGTTCGCATCGCAATTGTTCGTTGGACGTGATGGATGCCGGGCTCCTAGAACTGGAGGCATGGGCCCCTCCACACAGCAGGACACTCTCCGCGCCGGTACCGGACGAGCGGCCGGCATCGGCGGAAGAAGCTTCCTTCTGCTGCTCGCCGCGACGTTCGGAACCTTCTCCAACTACGCGCCCCTGCTCTCCGTGACCCCGCTGTGGTCGGCGGAGGGCGGTTCGGGAAACACCGGGGTGGGTGCCGCGACCGGGGTGACCATGGCCACCACGGTCGGCATCCAGCTGTGCATGCGACGGCTCTTCGCCCGGTTCACGCTGCGCCAGATCCTCATCCAGGGCGCCCTGCTCCTCGGCCTGCCCACGTTCGCCTATCCCGTGTCTTCGGGTCTGGGCTGGGTGCTCACGATCTGCGCCGTGCGCGGCGTGGGCTTCGGCATGGTCGCGGTCGCCGGGAGCGCGCTGGTGGCCGAACTTGTCCCGCCGGAGAGGCGGGGGCGCGGGGTCGGCTGCTACGGCGTCGCCGTGGGCCTGCCGCAGGTGCTGTGCCTTCCGCTGGGCGTCTGGGGCGCCCAGCACATCGGCTTCACCGCGATCTTCGTCGCCGCTGGTGCGCTGAGCGTGCTGGCCGCTCCGTTGGCCGCGGCGATCAGCGTGCGGGAGGAGCCGGCCGGTGCGGCGCGGGGCGGCGACCCGGTGGAGCAGGAGCCGGCCGGTGCGGCGGGCGGCGACCCGGCGGGGGAGGAGTCGGCAGGCGGCGGCTCCTCGCATCTGGCCGGCCCGTTCGTCCTCCTGATCGTCGCCGCCTGCGCGCTCGGCGGTGTGACGTCCTTCCTGCCCCTGGCGCTCGAACGCCCCTCCGCCGCGCCGTGGGCCCTGTTCCTGCTGTCGGCCGCCGTGGTCGCCGGACGCTGGGCCGCGGGTGTCGTCAACGACCGGGCGGGACTCGGGCGTCTGCTGGTGCCCGGCATGCTGGCGTGCGCGGTGGGCATGGGCGGCTTCGGGGCGGCGGCCGCGCTCGACGGTGACGCCGCAGTGGTCGCAGCCCTGGCCGCGACGGTGTACGGCGCCGGCTTCGGGGCGCTGCAGAACGACACCTTGGTCGTCATGTTCCGGCGGGCGCGGCAGGGCGGGCACGGCAGGGCGAGCACGCTGTGGAACATGGCGTACGACGCGGGCACCGGCATCGGCGCGCTGGCCGTCGGTCTTTTCTCCCAACTGATCGGCCTGGACGGGGCGTTCACCGGTTGCGCCGTCCTGATCCTGCTCGCCGCACACCTCGCGCTCCGGGACGCGAGGTTCGAACGGCGGGCCGGTCGTGCGGCGGCGGGGGAGCGGCGGAAAGGTATGGGCCAGGGTGCGGAGGACATCTAGCCAATTCGTACCGACCGGGGTTGTGCGTGGCACTCCCGCGCAGTGATCCTTACATTCGATGGACGGGAAAGGCAGCCTTCATGGTGAACAGCTCCTCTTCACCCCGTACGCGGGCGACTTCGCGCCACACCGGCCCCGGTGCGGTGTTCGTGGACCTGAGCCACGAGATAGTGCCGGGCGCGACCGCCTACCCCGGATTGCCCCAGCCGGTGCTCACCGACCACATCACACGGGAGCGGTCCCGCGAGAACTACGCGCCGGGCACCGAGTTCCACCTCGGCATGGTCCACATGATGGGGCAGACCGGTACGTACATGGACGTGCCCCATCACCGCTACGCCGATGGCTACGACCTCGCCGCGCTGGACCTGGCCCGCATCGCCCATGTGCCGGTGACGGTCGTCGACACCGACCAGCGGGAGATCCAGCCGGAGGCCTTCGCCGGAGCGGAGCTGACCGGTCGCGCGGTGCTCATCAGGACCGGCTGGTCCCGGCACTGGGGCACCGACACGTACGGCAGCGGACGCCACCCCCATCTGTCCGCCGCCTCGGCCGCACTTCTGGCGGAGGCGGAACCGGCCGTCGTGGGCATCGACTCCACCAACATCGACGACACCACGGGGCGTGAACGCCCCGCGCACACGCGACTGCTCGGCGCCGGCATCCCGCTGGTCGAGCACCTGACCAACCTCTCCGGCGTGCCCGAAGGAGAGGGCTGGTTCACCGCGGCACCCGTGAAGTTCGCCGGCCTGGGCACGTTCCCGGTCCGCGCCTTCCTGCATACCGACCGAGGGGCGTGATCCACGCTCCGCACCGTTCCGAGGATCAGAGCGACATCGGGTGCCAAGCGGCACCCACGCGCGGCGCCCGGCACACACCCGCCGGGACGCGCGGACGGTCGTGCCCGGCGATGGAGACCCGCCGGGCAGGACCGTCGCAAGCTGCTCGATCCTCTACGAGAGCGGAGCAATGGCCAACCTTCAGCAGTTGCGAACCCTGCACACGGTGCGCAGCCACGGTGGCATCCACGCCGCGGCCAAAGCACTGCACCTCTCACCCTCCGCGGTGTCCCAGCAGATCAAGTCGCTGAGCTCGGAGTGCGGATTCGCCTTGGTCGAGCCGGAGGGCCGGGGTATCCGGCTGACCGACGAAGGGTCCATCATCGCTGAAGTCGCCGCCCGGATAGCCGACTTGTGGCAGACCTCGGTCGCCAGGCACCAGACGCCGTCCACGCAACCGCAGCGCAGACCGACCATCGCCCTCGGCGCCTTCCCCTCGGCGATGGGCACCTGTGTGCTCCCGGCGCTGCGCGGCGAGGACCAACTGCCCTTCCACCTGCAGCTGTTCGAGACCGCGCCATGCGAGGGCCGGGACCTCGTGAAGGCCGGGATCCTCCAGGCCGCGGTGTCGGTGAAGGAGACGGACGACCTCCCGGTGGCCGAACTCGACGGGCTGCACACCGTTCCGCTGCGCCACGAGCCGTTCGTGCTGGTGGGCCCGCCGGGCCTGGTGTCGATGGCCATCCGTTGCGGCCCCGAGTCGCTCTCGGGATTCCCCTGGGTGCTGCCGCGGGTCGGATCGGACTGCGACCGGCTGATCAGTGCCCACCTGGCCCGGCACGGCGTGATGGTGCGCCCGGTGGGGCGTACGGACGACTGGAATCTGGCCCAGGACATGGCACTCGCCCTGAGCGCGGTGACCTATGTGCCGGCGTCCGCGCTGATCCGGCGTGAGGGGCTCAGCCGTTCGGTGGACGGCGCGGGCATTCCGGCGCCGTCCCGGACCGTCGTCCTGGTCGCCGAGGAGGCGGCTGCCGTATCGAGCTGGTTCATCGTCCTGGAGCAGCGCTTCAAGCGGGCCTGCGCCCGCACATCGGGTGCGCCGCAAGGCAGTTGAGACGGCGTCGCGGCCTGGCATGACCGGCGGCCGGTCCGCGTCCCGGGCCCGCCTTCGGCCCGGGACGCGCAGGGTCAGCCGTTGCGGAGCCGCACCAGCCCGTCGTACTCGGGCTTGAGCTTCCACTGCGGGTCCGGCGGTGTCCGGTGGGGGCGCGGCACGTAGTCCGAGTAGCGCTCGCACCGCATGTCGTGCAGATAGCGCGGACAGTTCTCGAAGACCTGCCGCACGCGGACCTCCACCACGGCGTCCGCGTCCGGGAACGCGTCGAGCAGCGCGGCCTCCGTGGAGAGGTGCGCGATGCCGTTCACGCGGAGCTTGATGGGTTTGCCGTAGTCGATGAACAGCATGCCGATCCGGGGATTCTCCACAATGTTGCCCAGGCTGCGGAACATTCCGTTGCCGTCGTAGCTGGGAAAACGCAGGAGGCCCGGCGTCACGACGTGGACGAAACCCGGCAGTCCGCCCTTGTACGAGCAGTCGGGGAATCCCTGTGCGTCCGCCGTCGCGAGGTAGAAGCACGGGGCGGCGGTGATGATCCCGGCGGCCGATTCGTCGAGGTCATCGGTGACGTACTTGCCCGCTATGTGGTCGGCCAGCGGCCGGGTTTCCAGCGCGTCCTGAACACGTCGTGCTCCCTGATTGTAGAAATCTCGCTCAGGCATGAGGTCGTCCCGTCCCTGATAGCAGGCGTCGTAGGAACCGTCTTGCCCCAGGTGAGCTGCCCACAACAACTGTGCGTGGTTGGTGAACGTTTTTTTTCGGAGGAGCGGAAACCCCCGAGAGCGGCACGGCCCGGCAGATCCCTCTCATTCGCGCAGATCCCCCGCGCCCGGCCGTCATTTCCGCCCTGCGGATGATGCATTGCGTTGGAATCTGACTGTTTCGACCTTCTGAAGTGTGCGGGATCTTGCGTTCAGTGGCGGAACACTCTTGTAAGAGGCCGCAAAAGTGGCCGGGAACAGGGGCGTACGCGTGGTGCCGCCCAGGCCCGAAGACCCCGCAGGATTCCCGGTCCGTCCCGATGCGACACCCGATCACCCTTCGATGGAAAGGCAATTTCCGTGACCGCCACCACCGTTACCGCCATACCCGTCGACAGCTGGTCCGACAGCATTTCCCGCGCTTTCCCCCGCGCCGGGGAGACCCCCGACGCGGCCGCACGCGAGACGCTGCTGAGCCGCCTGCACCGCCACTACGTCGCCTACATGGCGGGCCCCGCCGACTTCGCGCACATACCCCGGCTCAACACCGACCCTGCCATCACCGCGATCGAGGAGGCCTGGCTCGCCTGGGAGGACAGCCAGGTCGACCCCTTACAACTCCCCTCCAGCGGAGCCGAGTTCCGGACCTGGTTCCTCGACGTCGCCGACCGGCACACCCAGCCGGAATTCTGCGAGTACCTGGCCAACGAGGCGAACCTCGAACAGATGGCGCTGTTCTTCATGGGAGAGGAACTCGTCGACAGCAAATTCGACGACCTCATGGCGATGGTCCAGATCGGCACCCAGGGACTCACCAAACTCACCATCGCCGAGAACTACTGGGACGAGATGGGCGAAGGCGACATCAACCAGGTCCACACCCGGATGTTCGAGCACTCCGCCGTCTACATGCGCGCCCGGCTCGCCGACGCCGGCATCGGGCAGGAGGCGCTCTTCTGCCCCGAAGCCTTCGAGAACGCGTGCCTGCTCCTCATGTACGGCATCCACCGCCACCTCAACCCGCGCGCCCTCGGCGCCATGGGCGTGCTCGAACAGAGCGCGTCTCCGCGGTTCCAGGCCATGGTCGACGGCTGCAACCGCCTCGGTGTGCCCGCCGACGTCATCGACTACCAGCGCATCCACGTCCACGTCGACGCGGACCACGGAGCCGAGTGGTTCGAAGGGGTCTTCGTCCCGCTGGTCGACGAATCCCCGGAACTCCTGCGCGAGATCTCCCTGGGCGTCGCCACCCGGGTCCGGGTCGCCAACGCCTATTACCGCCGCATCTGGGAGGCCATGCTCCGGCTGCCGCACTGATCCGTGCTGCCCGTCGAGACGAACCGCCTCACCGAGGAAGGAACCACGATGGCCGTCACGGCCTCCCCCCGCCCCCCGCAGGAACTCTTTCGTAAAAGCCGGGTCCAGGCCTGGGACCAGACCGTCTTCATCTTCAAACTGACCCTGGCCGTCGCCCTGGCCGTGGTCGGTGGCTACCTCGCCCTGCGGCCCAGCCCGGTCCTCGCCCCGGCCGGCGTCCTGATCCTGGGAGCCGTCTACACACACATGGTGGAGCTCCAGCACCAGTGCCTGCACCACTCCGCCTTCCGTACCTCTCGTCCCCACCGCCTCGTCGGCGTCCCCCTCGGCGTCCCCCTGCTCGTCTCGTACAGCCACTACCGAGTGCGCCACCTGCAGCACCACCGCTTCCTCGGGACCCCGCAGGACTCCGAGTTCTTCGGATTCGACAGTCGCAAACCCATCACTCCCGGCCTACTGCTGCGCGGCCTGTTCGACTACGGAGGCCTGCTGTTCGTCGTACGCGACGTGGTCGCGAGCTGCACCGGCACCTGGACCTACGACGCCGGGCAGATCGCCGAGCGCCGGCGGCGCGAGGTCGTCAACGAATACCGCCTGTTCGGCCTGATCGCGGTGGCCGCCGCGACCGCCGTCGCGCTCGGACATGGTGAGACCCTGCTACGCCTGTGGCTGCTGCCGCTCCTGGTCGCCGTACCGATGCACTTCCTGGTGGAACTGCCCGAACACCTCCTGTGTGAGACCGAGACCACCGATGTCTTGCGCAACACCCGCTCCATCAGAGGAAGTTGGCTCACCACCTGGTTCACCAACGGGAACAATCTGCACATCGAGCACCATGCCGCGATGGTCGTGCCGATCAACCGGCTGCGCGAGCGGCACCCGGAGGCCGAACGGTACGCGGTGCACGTCGAGCGCAGCTACGCCGCGTTCTTCCGCAAGGCCGCCGGCGCCGCGTGGCGCAACCGCGCCGCCTCGGCCCGGCGGCGGGAACGGAGCACCCGGTGAGTGCGGCGGGGCGTCGCCCGGCCGTGGTGAGCGGCAGTGCCATCCGGCACGCGAACCGCCTGTACGGCGAAGCGGTCCCGGACGCCAGCCGGATGTCCTGCGTGGGGGAGACCATCCGGATCGAGGTCCCGGAGGCGGAGTTCCTCGTCCGGCTGACCCGGCCGAGCGCCACCACGACACGCCTCCGCATTCAGGCGGTCTTCCGCGAGGACAGGCCCGCCGGGGGCACCTGGTGGTCGAGCTGGGAGGTCGACGTCACCGCCCTGCCGGGCTCCTCGGAGGTGGGCCGCGCCCTGGTCGCGGAACTCACGCGCAGCCGCGCGTCGTTCACCGCGGCCCTCACTGATGCCCGCTGGACGGAGGCGGCCTGAGCGAAGAACTAGGGAGGGGGCGGCACCACCCAGCGAGATGGTGCCGCCCCCTCCCACTGCCGTGTCCCGGGTGGCCGGCCGAGGATGCGACTGACGTCAGCCGGTGGTGTGTGATCCGTCCGTCGGCCGCCTGCGTCCGGCTCGCGCCAGTGCGTCCTCGGCCTGGGCGGCCAGAGTGGTGACGAGTTCGGCGGCCGACGGCAGATCCGTGATCAGGTCCACCGCCTCGCCCGCCCAGACCGGCTCGGGCGGAATCACCCCGCTCGCCACATCGTCCCGGTACTTCAGGGGCGCGCTCCCGTCGCGGGCCAACTCGGCCTCCCTGCCGCGCCATTGGTCCAGGTAGGGGTGTCCGAGGGTGCGAGCCGTGTATCGCTCGACGGGCCAGCTGGATCCGCGCGCGATGTCCAGTACGCCATTGCGTTCGGTGTCCTGTCCACGCCCTTCGAGGAGCGCCTCGCGGACCGAGCGCTCGACCGAAGCCTCGGTGGTGGCCTGGAAGCGGGTGCCGATGAGCGCACCCGCGGCGCCCAGGGTCAGTGCCGCGGCGACGCCCCGCCCGTCGGCGATCCCACCGGCCGCGAGTACGGGCACCGGAGTGGCGAGGTCCACCACGAGCGGGACGAACGGGAAGGTGGAACGTCCCCGGCGGGCACCGTGCCCGCCGCTTTCGGTGCCCTGCGCCACGATGACGTCGGCACCCAGGTCCACGGCCCGCCGGGACTCCTCCACATCGGTGACCTGGATCAGCACGGCCGCCCCCGCGTCACGGACGCGATCGACGAAGGGGCCCGGGTCCCCGAAGGAGAACATCACCGCCGCCGGACGGAACGCCAGTGCCTGCTCCACCGCACGGACATCGACCGCCCAGGCCAGAAAGCCGACGCCCCAGGGTCGGTCGGTGCCCCGGGTCACGACCGACAACTCCCGTTCCAGCCAACCCGGTTCGCCGTATCCGCCACCCACGAGCCCGAGTCCGCCCGCGCGCGACACGGCGGCCGCCAGCGCGCCTCCGGCCGCACCTCCCATGGGCGCGAGCGCGATCGGGTGCCGGACGCCCAGCATCTCGGTGAAATCCGTCGACAAGGCCATGGTCCTCATGATTCCCCCTGCCCCTCCAGCGCCGGGCGGAATTGACCATCCGCGCCATCCACACCGGACGGAACCGGCCACCCGCCGCAGCACGGAGGCGTGGCGCTCGGCGCACACCCCGTCCGCGCCGCGCTGGAACGCCAACTCGGTCGTCCGCGTATCCCCGGCCGGGTGCGACCCCGCTGCCCGTCAGAACCGGCGGATCACCCGCAGCGAGGCGGTGTACAGATCACCCTTGACGCCTTCGGCGGGAACCGACTGCTTGCCGTTGAGGATTGACTTGGCTCCGAGATCCGCCATGGTCGGCCCGTTGGGCGTCTTGCGACTGGAGACGAAGCGCAGACCGCCGTGCTGGTCCTCCCCGACGTAGATGCCGGTGTGATCGATCACCCCGTCGGTGGCCTCGGGATCGTCGGGCGCCGCGTCGGTGGCGTCGAAGAAGACCACGTCACCGATCCGCAGCGGGGCCAGCGAGGGTGCCGCTCCGGTGGCCCGCGCCACGACCACGCCGGGGCCGGAGGCGGACTGGTTCTTCGAGGTGCGGGGCAAGTTGAGGCCGTCGAAGTTCTTCGAGCCGACCATCGGTATGCCGAGATGGTGGCCGTAGACCATCCGGACGAAGCCCGAGCAGTCGAGGTGGCCCTTGAACTGCGGCTCCGCGACCACCGGACCCTCGCCGCTCGCGGGGAAGGTCCAGTCGAGCCCCATGTACTCGTGGAAGTCGGCGCCGATGAAGCGCAGTCCGGCGGCGTCCGGCTCGCTGTACCCGGCGGTGCCGAGCACCCTGGCACCCTGGAGCGCGGGGTCGGTGACGTCGGGGGCGAAGGGCCGGAACATCGACGCGTACGCGAGGGCGTCGGGGGAGGTGTCGCCCGCCCACGCGCGGATCTGCCGGTCCAGGGCGGGGGTCCAGCTGCCGTCGAAGGGCGCGGGCAGCACCCGCACCCAGGTGTCGTGGCTGATCACCGGCGGGTCGGCCCACTCGGCCGAGACCACGTCGAAGTCGTAGACGCGGGCCTCCAGCGGCACCGTGGCGCCGGCGGAGGCCAGTGCCCGGACCCCGAGGGTGCCGGAGCCGAAGACCTTGGCCGGGTCCTTCTCGGGGTCGCGCAAACTGTGGTGCCAGGTGGTGGGCTCCGTCTTGCCGTGCGACCAGGCGCGGGCGCGCAGCACGTCACCGGTCTTCTCCACCCGGACCCACCAGTGGTCGTAGGCGGCGAAGCCGGTGCCGACCGTGACGGCCGGGCTCAACGTGCTCACGGCGTTGGCCAGTTCCTTCTCCATCAGGAGCTGGATCTCGCCGGCGGGAGTGATGTTCAGCCGGGCCCGGTAGTGGTTGTTGACGTCCGTGGCCGCGAAGGTGAGGGCGAGCGAGACGGGTGCGCCGGCGGGCACCTTGTCGAAGGAGAAACGGGCGCGTGCGTCGACGTCCCCCACGGCCTTGTCGGAAAGCAGTGCGTGGCGGCTGGCGTTGGCGGCGGTGAGCCGTATGGCGGCCCGGCCGGCCTCCAGGAAGTAGTCCGCGTCCGCACCGTTGTGGGTGGACCACTTACCGCCGCCGGGGGAGGAGCCCCAGCCGGTCCGGCCGGCCGGCAGGGTCCGGGAGAAGGCGTCGGAGAACGGCTTCTTCTGCTCGGTGAACCAGCGCTTCGGTCCGCGCAGCGTGACCGTCCTCGCGCCGGTGGTGAGGGTGGCGAGCACACCCCGCTCGTCGGACACCTCCAGGAGCGCGGGGGTGCCGGCGAGCGTACGGGTGGTGAGTGTCCCGGCCGGGTGGGCGCCGAAGTGCCAAGGGTCGGTCGGGTCGAGCACCATCGGGAGCCGCCCGGCGGACACCGTCGGCACGGCGGCCGTAGCCGTGGCCACCGCTGTCGGCGTGGCCGCGACGGCGGACGGGGCGAGCGGCAACGAGCTGCCCGCCGCCACTCCCACGAGCGCGGCGAGAGCCGATCTGCGGCTCGGCGCGGACATGGATGAGGACATGCGGGTACCCCCCGGTGACAGAACAGATGATCAGGCGGAGGCCCCAACCGGCGCCCCCCGCTCAGCAGTCGGCCAGGCCCACGCTGACGCTCCATCGGCCTCGTGGGCAACCGACTTTCTTCACACTATCAACACCTATTCACCCCAACGGGCCACTTTGTTCACCGCGACGGGCCGGCTCGGCAGCCGTGCCGGTGGTGTCTCGGGGATGCCACTGAGGCCCCCTCGTGGCTCAGTCGAGGCAGAACTCGTTGCCCTCAATGTCCTGCATCACGATGCAGGACTCGTTCTCGCCGTCGGCACGCATCGTGCGCACATGTACCGCGCCGAGCGCGACCAGCCGTGCACATTCGGCTTCGAGCGTGGCCAGACGCTCCTCACCCACGAGCCCGATACCTGCCCGAACGTCAAGATGCAGCCGGTTCTTGACGACCTTCCCTTCGGGAACACGCTGGAAGAGCACGCGCGGACCCACCCCCGAGGGGTCGCTGCACGCGAAATAGACGACCTGCTCCTCAGGCGGCAGCGAGCGCTGGTGGTCCTCCCAAGTGGCGAACCCTGCCGGGACCGGAGGCACGACGTACCCCAGCACCTCGGACCAGAAGCCGGCGAGACGCGTGGGGTCTGCGCAATCGAAGGTCACCTGGACCTGCTTGATCGTTGACATCCGCGCACGATAACAAGGCCCTCGCTCACCTCCCCTGGCGGGTGGATCCGCACACCGTCGGGAGGGCGGTGCCGTCCGCCAGGGGCTGCTTCCCGCGCTCACAGCGGTGAACGGAGGCCGGTGCTCCACAGGATGCGATCAGCCACGGGACAGCCTTCAGAGGGGCGAGAGTTCGGGCCCGGCCGGGGCGCCGCACCTCATGACGTACGGGCCCGCACCCGGCCGCAGTGACTCCTGGGACGTGCGCGGACCAAACCCGCACCCGGAACCCGTGCGCTCAACGCCGCACCCGACGGCCCGAGTTCACCGGATACCCGAAACCGACCTCGGCTCCGCCGCCGGGAGCCCCGGCGGCGAACACCGTACCGCCGTCGGCCGTGACGAGGTCGTGGACGATGGCGAGACCGAGGCCGGAGCCCGGCACCGACTGGGTGCGGCGACCTCGGTAGAAGCGGTCGAACACGGAGTGCCGCTCCTCCGGCGCGATACCGGGGCCCCGGTCCCGCACGCACAGCCGCCCGCCCTCGATGTGGACGGCCACGGGCGTGCCCTCCGGGCTGAACTTCAACGCGTTGCCGAGCAGGTTGTCGACACACCGCTGCACGGCACGTGGGCGGGCCCGTACCGTCTCGGGCCGGTCGGCCGTCACGTCGACGGTTCGGCCGGTGCGCCCACGGCAGCGGTGCGCGGCCTCCTCGGCCACGGCGACCAGGTCGACCTCGGCCGGTTCCTCGTCGGTCGAGCGGTCCGTGGCCAGCTCGACGAGTTCGCGGACCAGGGCGTCCAGCGCCGCCGCCTCGGTGACCAGGGTGCCGAGGATCTGCTCCTCGTCGCTGGGGGCGAGCCTGCCCCGGGCCCGCTGGAGGAGTTCGGCGCTGCCGCGCACCGAGGTCAGCGGCGTGCGCAGCTCATGGCTCGCGTCCTGGACGAGCCGCTGCTGCTGGGCGCGGGAGCGCCGCAGTGCTTCGAGCATGGCGGCGAAGCTGCGGGTCAGCTGGCCGACCTCGTCCTTTCCGGCGGGCGGCAGTTCCGTCGTGAGGTCCTGGGTCGTGGTGATGGTCCGAGTGGCCCGGGCCAGTCGGCGTACCGGGCGCAGGATGCGGTCGAGGGCGAGCCAACTGAGCAGCGCCGACAGGGCGGTCGCGGCGATGGTCGTCCACGGGATGCGCCACAGGAAGGCGTGGTCGATGCGTTCGGCGCTCGCGTAGTGCTGGGCGACCATGACCGCGCCGCCGCCCGGCAGCGGTGTGGTGAGGACGCCGTACTCCGCGTCGGCGACGGTCACGTCCTCGCGTGCCGTGCCGTGCCCGCTGCGTGCCACGCGCAGGGCCGCTTCGGAGGGAGTCAGTACCGCGCGGCCCGGGGCGAGCGCCCGTACCGTGCCGTCGGCGGTCAGCACCTGCTCGGTCGAGTCCGGGCGCGGGGGCGGGGTACGGGAGACACCGAGCAGCGTGACAACGGTGGCGGCGCGGTCGTCCAGCGCGCGGTCGAACTGTTCGCCGACCACATGGCTGACCTGACGGTAGGAGATCGTCGCGGCCAGTGCGATGGCCAGTGCCGCGGCCGCGACGACTACCAGGGTGATCTTCGCGCGCAGCATCACGCCGCCCGCACGGTGTAGCCGACGTTGCGCACGGTGTGGATCAGCCGCGGAGCGCCGTCCTCTTCGGTCTTGCGCCGCAGATAGCCGATGTAGACGTCCAGGGAGCGGGACGTGGTGTCGAAGTCGTAGCCCCAGATGCGTTCGTACATCTGGGTGCGGGTGAGGACCGCTCCCGGGTGCTGCAGCAGCAGTTCCAGGACGTCGAACTCGGTCTTGGTGAGGTCCAGCGGGCGGTCGGCGCGCTGGGCGCGGCGGGCCGTCGGGTCGAGGGAGAGGTCCGCGACGGTCAGCGTGTCGGTACCGGCCGCGCCGTGCGTGTCGGCGGAGCGGCGCAGCAACGCCCTGATCCGGGCGAACAGTTCCTCCGTCGCGAACGGCTTCGACAGGTAGTCGTCGGCCCCCGCGTCCAGTCCGGCGACGCGGTCGCCGATCTGATGACGAGCTGTCAGAACCAGCACGGGCAGCCGGTCGCCGCGCCTGCGGAGCATCCGGCACAGGGCAAGACCGTCCAGGCCCGGCATGACGACGTCCACCACCGCCAGGTCGGGCCGATGCCTCTCAAGGAGGTCAAGGGCCTCAAGTCCGTCGGACGCCAGCAGCACTCGGTAGCCCTCGAAGCGCAGAAGTTGGTCCAGTGTGCTGCGCACACCCGGATCGTCCTCGACGACAAGCACGGTCCGGCGTCTCTCACTCGTCTCAGTCATGTGATCATCTTCGCCGGTGGTGGACGCGGTCACGTGCCTGCCCGTCAGCGGCCCACGGGCGTCACGGCGATGGGCGCCACGCGCTGGAAGCAGGAGGTGTCGCCCGGGTCACCGGTGCGGATGAAGCGGGTGGTGGCCTGTGTGACACAGCCGCTCTGTTCCAGCTCCGGCACGTGCCCCACGTTGCGCACCGAGAAGAACGCGCTGTCGCGGAACTTCCGGGCGGCCGCGCGGCCGTTGGCGTCGGGGGTGTTGGCGTCGAGGTCGCCGGAGATCACCATGACCGGGACGTCGGGCATCTCCAGGTCGGTCGGCAGGGGGCGCGCGGTGTTCTCGCGCGGCCAGGAGATGCACACGTCCCCGCCGTCCGTCGGCCCCTCGTTGAAGCCCCGCCCGCTGAACGCCCCGAACCCGCCCTGCCCGACGCCCGCGAGAGCCTTGCGGTACTGCGCCCACCGCACCGGCAGCGGTGCGTCGGCGGCCCACGCCTTGCGGTAGTCGTTGCAGACCACGCCGATGTAAGGGGCCTGGTCCTCCGTGCTGCCGGAGGCCCCTTCCTCCTGCGCCAGCCGCCTGAGCGGCGCGGTGTCGCCCTTCACGAAGCGGTCGAGCGCCCAGGGCACGCTGCCCAGCAGAGACGGCTGGTCCGGAGCCATTCCGACGCCCCGACTGGCCGCCTCGTACAGGAGGTTGGCGAGCTTGCCCTCGGTGAATCGCTCGCGGTACGTCCTGCCGTCGGCGTGGATGGCCACGGTCAGCGGACGGGCCCTGAGCCGAGCCGCGGTGGTGGCCAGATCCCGTACCGCCTTCTCGCCGTCGCACGCCTTCGGCACCGAGCGCTCGCATATCCGGTGCAGGGCCAGTGACACGGCCTGCGCCGAAGGACGCGCCAATGGGTCGAAGTCGTGCGGGTAGGCGCCGGACAGCACGATCGAGCGCACTCGCTCGGGATGCCGGTTCGCGTACACCGGCATCAGGTACGTCCCGTACGACAGCCCGTAGAGGGTGAGTTGGGGGACGGCGAGCCGGGCGCGCACCGCGTCGATGTCGTCGGCGGTCGCCGCTGTCGTCAAGCCCTGGGCGCGCGGACCGAGGGTGCGGGCGCAGCGTGCCACGGCGTCCCGCTGCTGCTCGCGAGTGCCGAAGCGGTACTCGGCGTCCGTGACCCCGCACGGCATCCGCTCCGATCTGCCGGTGCCGCGCGGATCCACGAGCAGCAGGTCATGGTCGTCGAGGAGTCCCGCAAGGCCCCCCGCGAACTCTTCCGCCTTGCCGATCGCGACCTCGCCGGGCCCGCCCGGATTCACGGCCACGGTGCCCTTGGCGGGGCCCGGCGCGCTGTGCCGCACGACGGCGTAGCTCACCCCCACCGTGCCGAGCTCGGGCCGGCCGGTCACGACCGGGCGCCGGATCGTGTCGCAGTCCACCCGGTGCCCGGCGACGGCCGGACACCACGAGGGCCCGCCCGCCCGGGGGACCCCGGCCGCGTCCGCCGCCGGCAGCGCCGTGAGCAGCAGCGCCAGCGTCCCTACGGCCAGCCCGGCCTGCCGCGCCCTGCTGAGGTAAGTCGTCATGCCCGCTCCTTCGTTCCGTCCTGCGGTGTGAGCACGACAGTGCCGGGCGCGTGACAGGAGTTCGCAAGAGCGGAGGCAAAACCGTGTAAGAGTCGCGGTGCCGGGGCGCGACCGGTGCACGCAACTGTTCAGGCGCGGGACGACTGCCCGGTGCAGGACGGAACGGCGGCGTGGTCGGCCACAGCCTCACACCCCTTCCGGCTCGCCCCTCGTCCGGTCCCATGGATCGAGTCCGAGGAGCCGGCGGGTGAGCGGTGTCATCGCGCCCAGTTGCGCGGCGTCGTACTCGCGTCCCCCGGGGAGCTCGGGCAGGTGGGCGCCGTGGGCGTGGGGCGTGCGCACGTAGCGCATGAAGTACGCGATCCTGGCCAGGGACCTCCGGTTGTGGGAGGCGGCATGCGGCATGAGGTGGTGCATCAGCACGAACGAGCCTGCCGGCCCGGTCACCTCGACGCTCCGGTGGTGCGTGATGTTCCGCCAACTGCCGTGCAGAGAGCGGCTGTTCACTCCTCGCGCGCGTGCGGACCGCACTTCTTCCTCGACGAGCCGGTGACCTTGGGGGACGACATGGATTCCGCCGCCGTCCTGTTCGACGTCGGTGAGGTAGTAGCAACCGCCCAGCTGCAACTCCTCGGCGGTGAAAAGGAAATCCTTCTCGGGAGGCACCGACGCGTCCAAGTGCAGCCGCTGGCTGAGCACTTCGTCGGGGCGGGCGTCGTTGCGCAGCGTGATGCCGACGGATCCGTCGAAGGCGTGCAGGCGAGGGGTTCCGTGCAGCTGTGCCATCACGTGGTAGAGGGTCTCGTTGCCCATCAGCGGGATGAGCGCCGGGGTGTTGATGGTCTGGTCCCGGTGGGGGAGGTACGGCTTGATCCGGCCGTCCATGACGCGCCAGTGCGGCGGCAACGACAGGCCGGGCGGGACGAGGTCGAGGATCGCGGCACGGTAGTGAGCCGTCTCCTGGGCGGTCAGCGCGTTCTCGACCAGAAGGTATCCGTCCCGTTGGAAGCGTTCGATCTGTTCGGCGGTCAACAGGCCTGGCAGCGACCGGCGTTCACGTGTTTCGCTCATGTCTTCTCCCGGTGCGGGGGCTTTGATGCTGAGCGTGTGTTCCGGGACGGCGGGACGTGGCGGCTGGGTCTCGCCGTGCGGAAGTGATCTCGTCGACAGTACGCCCGGCCGACCGGAAGACGGCAGTGGACGGATCGGACGCGGAGCCCAAGGGGCAGCGGACGGCACGGACTGCGTGAGGCATTCGCGGCGACGGCTTCTGACACCTGGACGTCGGTTCTGGGGTGCGACGCGACGGAAAGCGGCGCCCGGCGCACGAGGTACGCCCAGCAGGAGGAGCCGTGCCCGGCACCCAGGGCGGTGTCGCCCCGCCTCGCCCCCGGGGTGCTCCCGCTCGCTCGTCCGCCGGGGCGGCTTCGGCCCGGTCCGCGTCGGTACCGGTGGCGTCCGGTGTGGCGGCACAGGGGGAGCAGCGGGGGCGTTCACCCGGGGACATGACCGCGGACTTTCGTACGGCCTCTTCCTCGCCCCGGCCGGGGTGGGCAGACTGGGTTTCCGCGCAACGGCAACGGGGGAGCACGACATGGAGCTGGACGGTACGGAACTCTCAGAAGCCATCGGAGCGGTGCGCGAGGGCCTTGCCCGGGCGCAGCAGGACGGGGCAGGACCGGGAATCCACTTCAGGGTCAGGGAAGTGGTCCTGGACCTGGGCATCGAGCTCCACCGGACCACCTCGCGAGGTGGCGGGGTCAAGGCGTTCGTCGTATCGGGGGAGGCCCGCGGCGAACGGTCGTCCGCGCGGACCCACCGGCTGACCGTGACCCTGGACATGGACGGCGACGTGACGGTCGGTGATCGCGGCGAGCTCGGGGACGGGCCCGGCGAGCGGCCGTTCGCGTAAGGGGGCCCACCGTGTCCTGGAACCGGGCGGTCGCGGTCGAGCACGGGGGCCGCATCGGCGCCGGTTGCGTGGTCGCACCGGGAGTGATCCTGACGGCGTACCACCTCATCGCCTCCGCTGCCGAGAGCGGCTCCCGCCCCGTGGTACGGGTGCTCAACGAGGGTGCGGACGCCGCCGGGACCAGGGCCGAAGTGGCGTGGCACCGTGACGACGCGGTACTGCTGCGGTGCCGGCCGCGGAGTCTCGGCGACACCTTCTCCCCGGTGCGGTGGGGTGAGCTCATCTGCACCAAGCCGGGCTTCGTTCCCCGGTGTTCGGCCGTGGGTCTGCCCCGTGCCGCCGTTCGGCGCGATCCGGGCGGGGCCGGGGGCGGGGACCGGAGCTATCGCGCGCCGGCACAGCTGACGGGCCGCATCAACGTGGTGGACAACGCGTCGCACACCTACAGCTTCCAGCTCGACGGGGCCTTGCCGGAACACCGCTCGGGCCAGGGCTCCTCGCCCTGGCAGGGAATGTCCGGCGCCGGGATCTTCTGCGAGGACCTGCTGCTCGCGCTGATCACCGCCGCGCCCGCCGGGTGGAACCACGGCCGCCTGAACGCCATCCCCGTACGGCAGTTGCTGGACGACCTCGGTTTCTGCGACATCATCGAACAGGCCGCCGGCACGCGCCCACGGTTGGAGCCGGCCGATCTCGACGGACTCTTCGACAGTCCGCCGCGGCCCGTGGTGGCCCCCTCCTACCTCCTGTCGCCGCGCGCGGAGACGGTGCGATTCACCGGTCTCGACACGGAGATGAGCAGACTGGCGGAGTGGTGCGGCACGTCGAGGACCGTGGACGTGGCGGTCGTGCACGGCCCCGGCGGCATCGGCAAGACCCGCATCGCCACCGAACTCGCCCGTCGGCTCTCCGAACGCCGCCTCGAAACCGAGTCACCGGCGCGACAGGACATCCCCTGGGCCGCGGGGTTCCTGTCCGAGAAGCCGGTGTCCCAGCCGCCGCCGTACGCCGACCTGCGGCACCTCGTCCGGCCGGTGCTGGTCATCGTCGACTACGCCGAGTCGCGCCAGAAGCAGGTCGAGAGGCTGCTGACGGTACTGGCCGCGCACCAGGCGCCCGGACGCCGGATCCGTGTGCTGTTGCTCGCCCGCTCCACCCGCGACTGGTGGGACCGGCTCAGCATCCGGCATCCCGCTCTGACCAGCGGCCTCGCCCTGGCGCTGAGCCCCGACGCGCTGTACCGACACCTGAACCCCGCCCAGTTGCGGCACGACGCCGCCCTCGCCTTCAGCCGCCGCATCGCCCTGATCCACCGCGCCGACCGTGACGGCGCGGACTTCGACGAGTACGAAGAGTACGACAGAGACGACGGCGACGACGGCGACGACGGCGTGGACGGCTGCCGGGACGACGACAGCGACAGGGACGCCGCCACCGACCGTGCCGGGCCCGGGAGTCGGGACGCCGGCGACGTGGATCCGGGCGCCGGCGCCGACCCGGTTCCGGTCGATGCCCCGGCACTTGCGCCCGTCCCCGTCCCGGCACTCGTGCCCGTCCCCGTCCCGGTCACCGAGGACGGCGGCAACATCCTGGGCGTGCACATGGATGCGCTGGCCGACGTGCTGCTCCACAGCCCGCACGAGTTTCCCGACGGTCTGCCCCCGGTCTGGATGGTGCTGGTCGACCATGAAATGAAGTACGTCCAACGAGGCGCGCGCAGAGAGCGTCTGGACCTGGGCCGGGACTACCTTGACACCCTGCTGACCGTGCAGGGCATGGCGCGGGCGGCCGACAAGGAGGAGGCCACTGCTGTCTTCCAAGTCGCCTGGGACGTTCACTACCACGGCCTCGCCGTTCCGCCGCCGCTCGGCGCCGACATCATCCTGAAGCTCCGTCGCATGATGAGAGCCCTCTACCCCGCCCCCGACGGCGCCTACTTGGGCGGAACGGGCCCGGACATGCTGGTCGGTGCGCTCATCGACCAGCACCAGGAGGAGGACGCCGAGTTTCTCGAGCAGGTGCTCGCCAGCCCGGTGCTCAGCTCCGGCCAACGACGCCGCTCCCTGACCGCCGTGTCCCGTGCCTTCCCCACGCAGCCTGCGCTCAGGGCCGGTACCGCCCGGCTCGTCGCCACCCATGCCGCACTGTCCGACCTGGCGAAGGATCTTGTGCACCAGATGACCGAGTCCGAGCGGACGCGCTGGCTGGCAGCCGTCCGCGCCGCACGGTCCAGCCCCCACGGGCACGTGCCCCCACCCACGGACCGGCAGCCTCGACCGCGTCCGAGTCGAATTGCCCCCGCGCCTTCCGAACCGGTCGGGTGGTGGGACTCCGTGAACGAGGCGAGCGGCCTCCGGCTCTTCCTCATGGTGGCCGTTCCCGTCCTGCTCGTCACGGTCTTCGTCGTGTGGAAGCTGCTGGGTGCGTGAACCGGTGGGTCAAGGCGCCGGAAGTCGCGGGCCCCGCCACCGCGCGCAGCACGAACGGCTCGGCGTGGTCGGCGACACGCGGGGCGGATCCCGAGAGGGCCTGCCGGAGCGGCTGAGATCCGGGGCTCCGGTGCATCTGGAGACGGCTCTTAAGGTTGAGCGGTTTTAAAAGTGCAACAGTTGCACTTAGTGGGTCGGTGTGCTTTTCTGGGATGGCGGCGCCACGGCTTCCCTCGTGCCTGGAAGGAGCGACCAGCCGTCCCCTTCCCCGCCCTTCCTCTCCGCGACGTTCAGCAGGCCATCTCGCGTACGACAGAGAGCTGTTGGCGACACCTGGCCCCAACTGGCCACCCGGCAACCCATGGAGCACCACCATGACCACACACCCACGTATCGCCATCGTCGGAGCCGGCCCCGGCGGCCTCACCTGCGCCCGCATCCTCCAGCGGCACAACATCGCCGTCGCGGTCTACGACCGCGAGGCCGGCCCGCACGTGCGCAACCAGGGAGGCTCTCTCGACCTGCGCGAGGACAACGGCCAGATCGCCCTGCGTGAGGCCGGCCTCCTGGACGAGTTCTTCCGCCTCTCACGCCTCGAAGGCCAGGAGATGCGCCAGCTGGACCCGGCCGGAAGGATCCTCTTCCACCACACCCCTGACGAGGGTGAGCGCTTCAAGCCCGAGATCGACCGGGGCGACCTGCGCGACCTCCTCCTCAACTCCCTTGCACCCGGCACTGTTCACTGGGGGCACACCCTCACATCGCTCGAAGGCCCCGATGAGGGACCTCGCCGCCTGCGGTTCGCCGATGGATCCGCCGTCGAGGCCGATCTCGTCGTCGGTGCCGACGGAGCCTGGTCCACGGTCCGCGCCGCAGTCTCCGCGGCCCTGCCCGAGTACACCGGCATCAGTTTCCTCGAAGCGTGGTTCCACGACGTCGAGAACCAGCACCCCGAGATCGCCGCCCTCGTCGGCCAGGGCGGTGCTGCGGCGGCCGACGGCTCCCGCGGCCTGTTCGCCCAGCGCAACAGCGGGGACCACATCCGCGTCTACGTCATCCAGCGCCTTCCCCGCACCTGGATCCGCGACGCGGGCCTCACCCTCCAGGACACCGACGCCCTCCGCACGTTCCTCGCGGAACAGTTCCGCGACTGGTCCCCGGCCCTGCGGCGCCTGTTCACCGACAACGACGGCGGTTACGTCGACCGGCCCATCAACGCCCTTGCCGTCCCGCACACTTGGGACCACAACCCGACCGTCACGCTGCTCGGCGACGCGGCCCACCTCATGCCCCCGCTCGGCGTCGGCGTCAACCTCGCCATGCTCGACGCCTGCGAACTCGCCCTCGCCATCGCGCACAACGACACGGTCGCGGACGCCATCCGCGCCTACGAGCGGACGATGCTGCCGCGCTCCAACGAGTGGCAGAAGACGCTCGACCACGGCGCCGAGGAACTGATCTCCACCGAGCTGCCCGACTTCGTGGACGGCGAAGGCCCCTGATTCGCGGGCGACTTGGACCACGCGCCGGAAGCTCTGGCCCTATGGCGCCGGTCTGGCGCCCCCCCGAGACACGGGTGACGGGCTCGAACGTCGTGACCGACTTCCCGGAGCCCCAGCCCCCGTGGCCTGTCCGGCAGAACGAGGTGGTCCGGGGCGGCCCGGGCCGACCTTTTGCAGGTCACCCCGGGCTCACATCCTGGCGCCGTCGGGTCCGGGGCGGCGAGCCCCAGCCCCGACGGCGCGTCACCGTCAGATCGTGACGGTGGCCGTGCAGCGGCTCAGCTCGAACTCGGTCCAGTACTCACGGTCCGTACGCCCGTTGAAAAGGTGCTCGTCCCACCAATACCCGCCCGTCTTCCTGCTGTTGGAGCTGCTGAGCGAGATCTCGTACGTCCCCGGCTCGAGATCGGTGAGCAGCACGTCCACCCGGAGGTGTCCCTTCGAGAACGCTCCGCCGTCGAAGTCGGCGTACTTCAGGAAGTGCTTGTCCGACGGCTTCTTGATCCACAGCGTGCCGCCGTTCACCCGGACCGTCGAGAAGCGGGTGCCGCCGTCGCGGTACCACCACCAGCCCCAGTAGTACTCCGCCACCGCGTCCCATGTGGCGATGACGGCCTTCTTGCCGTCCTTCAGGGTGGCCGGGGTCAGCGCGATGTCGTGGCGGAGCCGGCTCCAGGCGCCCCTGCCGTGGTCGGACACCGTCTTGCCGGTGACGGTCGCGCCCCTGCTGGCCACGTCCGCGATGCTCGGCGGCGCGGGCGGGACCGGCGGCGTGGGCGGCACGTACCGGTCGATGCCCCGGTGCACCAGTAGCAGTACTTCCCGCGCCCCTTCGGACGGCCCCTCCTTGAAGCTCAGCAGGGCGGGTGTGTTGTTGGAGTCGTGGCCCTCCAGCACGACCGGCCGGGTCCAGCCGTCTTCCTCGGTCCACGTGCAGTGGCGCAGGGCGTCGCCGGCGTCGGTCCGCGCGGACGGGTACACGGCGTGCAGCTTGCCGTCGTACGAGGCCAGCGCGGCGGTGCGGAGCGAGAAGGCGGCGTCGATCCCCTTGCCCTTCTCGACCGGGACGGGCCCGGGCAGGCGGTCGCCGTCCGTCCAGGTGCTGCCGTCGAACACGGCGGGGAAGAGCATCCCGAAGCCGTTGCGGACCAGGTGCAGCTTGCCGTCGTGGGCGGCCAGCGACAGGTTGGCCCGCATGCCCTCCTTGGACTCCTGCCACTCCCTGCGCAGCCGTTCGGAGTCGACGCGGGGGGTGTCCAGTGGATTCCCCTTGTCGTCGAGGACGTGGGTCCACCGCCCTTCGGCGTTCCTGACCAGATGGACGAGCCGGTCCGCGTACAGGTCCACGTACAGCAGATGCACAGCGCCGTCGAGGACGGCCAGAGCCGGAGCGAGGGCGGACCTTTGACGGGTGACCTGCTGGGGGCGGCTCCACCGGGGCTTGCCGTCCACCAGGCTGAGTTCGGTCTCGAACAGCTGGGGCTTGCCGTGGGTGTAGTACCCACCGGTGCCGGTGAACACCATGCGCAACGTGCCCTTGTCGTTGACGAGAGCGGGAGTCTCGGCGCTCTCGACGCCGGGTATGTAGGCATCGGGCGTCCACCTGCGTGCCTGCTCCAGCGCGTCGGCCGCGGCCTGGACCTTCGCCTGCCAGGCGGAGGTCTGCTCCTCGGTGGCGTCCTTGGGCAGCGGCTCGGCGGTGGCCTCGTCCAGCGCGGTCTCGTACGGTCGTACGGACGCGGGGGTGAAGGAGGTCCACCGCACGGGCAGGACCTTGTCGCCCTCGCTCTCCTCGCGGGCACCGCGGTGGACGCAGTAGATCGTGCCGTCGACCTCGGCGAGGACGGGGGCGGCGAAGCTGAGGTGATCGGCGAAGGCCACGGCCGGACTCCAGCCGCCGGCCGTCGTGTACAGCGCCCGCCTGAGATTCTGGTCGTCTTCCTGCGGCTTCGCGGTGTCGGTCACGTGCGGTCTCCTTACGTCGGTCCCGGCTCGGGCGGATGGCCCGCCCGGACACGACGCACGGTACGCACGAGGTGACTCTCGGCTCCCACTGCTCTTGATCATTCGTCCGGAACATGCCCTGACACGACCGGAAGTCGATCACTCGCGCCTGGGCGGGCTTCACCGGCCGGGCACCTCCGGCGGCCACCCTGAGCGCGACTCGCGCTGCTTCGGCCCCGTCGGGCCGAAGCAGCGGCGACGTCAGTCCGCGGTGTCGTTCCTGCGGCGGCGCAGCATGGTGAAGCCGAGGCCCGCTGCGGCGGCCGCGGCGCCGCCACCGGTGGCCAGGAGCATCGTGGCGTCGCCGGAGTCGCTGCCGGATGCCTGGGCGCTGCTCTCGGCACCGGCCTTCACGCCGCCCCTGGGCATCTGACGGTCCGTGGTGGTGCGTTCGGAGAGATCCTTGGTCTTGCCGCCGGTCTTGCCGCCGGTCTTGCCGGGCCACTGCTGGAGCAGTTTGCCGTCCTTGCCGATGGTGATCTTCAGGCCGGAGGGAAGCTCGACGGTGGGCCGCTTCACGGCGTGGACCCCGTCGAGGAAGCCGCCCTTGTCGCTCCAGACGGTAGCGCCCCAGACGTTGTCGGTGCCCTTCTCCACCAGGGCCGTGCTGCCGTCCTTGAGCTTGATCTTGCGCTGGGTGTTCTGCTCGGGCTTGGGCTTGGACCGGGTGTCCTTGTGCCAGGTCTGAGTGAGGGTGCCCCCGTGGTTGAGGGTGACCCTGAGGCCGGAAGGCAGGGTCTTGCACGCGCCCGGCGCCTCCAGCGCGCCCAGGGCCTTGCCGGACTTGCCGAACAGTTCCGCACGCGGCTTGCCGAGGATCCAGTCGACCTTCGCCGTGCCGCCGTCCTTCAGTGCGACGGTCCTGGTCTGTGTCCGGTCCTGCGGCTTGGGCGCGGTGGTGTCCTGCTGCAGGATGGTCCCGCCGTGCTGGAGGGTGATCTTCAGGCCGGAGTCGAGGACCTTGGAGGCGCCGGGCCCTTCCAGGGTGCCGACCAACTTGCCGGAGCGGCTGAACAGTTCCGCGCGGGGCTTGCCGAGGATCCAGTTGACGTGCGCGACGCCGCCGTCCTTGAGGTTGACGTACTTGGTGTCCACCTGGTCCTGCGGCTTGGGCTTGTTGCCCTGGCTGTTGGTGAAGGCCTGGTTGAGCGTGCCCCCGTACTGGAGGGTCACCTTCAGACCGGAAGGCAGGGTCTTGGAGGCGCCGGGGCCCTCCAGGGCGCCGAGAGCATTGCCCGCCTTTCCGAAGAGCTCCGCTCTCGGCTTGCCGAGGATCCAGTCGACCTTCGCCGTACCGCCGTCCTTCAGCGCGACGGTCCTGGTCCGTATCTGGTCCTGGGGCTTGTCCCGGTCCTCCGGCCGGGTTTCCGGCCTGGCGTCGCGGTCCGGCTCGGTGTCGGGGGCCGGTTTCGTGTCGGGAGTCTCCGGGTTCTCCGGCTGCACCGACGGGGTCGAGGGGCCGGTGCCCGGCAGAGTGGGCGAGTCGGCGAACGCGGATCCCACTGGCAGGGCGAGCGCGGTCATCGTGCCCGCGGCGATGGCGGCGTTACGGAGTGCCGAACGGCGGCTGGCCTTCATGAAAATTTCTCCCTGTCTTGATCGGCCATTGTTCGCGGCCGTTTCCTGCTGACGTAAATCAAGGTAAAGAGTTGGTATTGCGGCCGCCGGTAGGGAACGTAACGGACGTTTCTAGAACCGACGACACCCCTGTTACGCGGCAGACTCACGCAGAAAAGGAATATCGCGGAGAAAACTCGGGACCTTTGCCCTTGCCCGGAACGACAATTACGCATACGCGCGGGCGGGCGAACAGGTCCGGTCGTCGAGGGGTGTGCGCCGACGTGCCGGCCAGGCCGGAGACGAGGGGGCGGAAACTCGTGCGAGCCGGCGGTGCCCCGTCGTCCGGGGCCGGCCCCGACCGACCCGCGCGCGCATGCCGTGGCTCTGCGGGCCTCCGGCCGGGTCAGTCCGTGCCGATGGCCTGGGCGTAGCGGAACAACCCGGCCGGGTCGTAGCGGCGTTTGACTTCGGCGAGCCGGTCGTGGTTCGCGCCGTAGTAGGCGCGGCGCCAGTCCGTGAGGTCCGGGTCGGGGAAGTTGACGTAGGCGGCGTCGGTGTCCAGGCGGTTGCGCAGGAGCCGGTGCGTGGAACGGGTCTGTGCCAGAAGGGAGTTCACCTCGGCCGGGGGCGTTCCGGGCTGCCAGTGGGTTCCGATGTCGATGACGTAGGTGCCGTTGCGGTGGGGGTAGGCGGTCTCGTCGGGCCGGGGGGAGTCACTGGTGCCACCCATGGCGAACAGCGTCACATATCCGGTCGCCTTCGCGGGACCGGGGCGCCAAGTGCGGGTCCACTCGGCGATCTCCGCCACCGTGCCCGGCGCCAGCCACCGGTCGGGGACCAGGGATTTGGAGGCGTAGCAGTCCTTCGCGCCGGGGTTTTCCATGAGGTAGTCCTGTGCGGACCAGAATCCGCGTTCTTCGATGAAGCTGCGCCGTGGGCGCAGGGCCAGTAGGGGAGTGAGCAGACGGCGCAGTCTGTCCTGGGGGCCGATGAACTGGCCCAGCACCCACAGGCTGGTCGTGCTCTGCCCGTTGTGTTTGAAGCCGATGCGCACGTCGAAGTCGCCGGCACCGTCCCCGGCGAGGATGTCCTGCACCTCTGCGACGACGTCCACCGCCGAGGCCAGTGCGAAGGTGAGGTCGAAGACGGTCGCGCGCAACCGCCCCACGGGCACCGCGTCGAAGGTGAAGGCGGTGTTGATCCCGAAGTTGCCGCCGGCGCCGCCCCGGCAGGCCCAGAACAGATCCGGGTTCTCGTCGGCCGCCGCGCGCACCACCGTGCCGTCGGCGAGCACGAGACGAGTCTCGGCCAACCGGTCACAGGTCAGACCCCATTTGCGGTCGTTGAACCCGAGCCCGCCGCCGAGCGTGAGACCGGCCACGCCGACCCCAGGGCAGCGACCGCCGGGAAAGTACAGACCGGCGTCCCGGGCCGCGTAGACGTCGGAGTTGGTCGCTCCGCCGCCCAGATGAAGACGGCGCCCCTTCGGCGTGACCTGCTTCATCGCGCGCAAGTTGATGACCAGACCAGTTGTCGTCGAGTAACCGGCGTAGTTGTGCCCGCCCGAGCGCACGGCGAAGGGCACCCCGTGCCGGGCGGCCCACCGGACCGCCTTGACCACATCGCTCTCGGCGGCGCACATGACGATGCCCGCCGGCCGCACGGCGGCGTACCGCTGGTTGTCGATCGAGGCGGACGCCAGGTAGCCCTGCCCGCCCGGACGGTGCAGATACGCGCCCGCGCCGAGGATGCGCCCCAGCTCCCGCCAGGCCGCCTCATCGGCGCCCCACCCCTGATGCGCGGCCGCCGGAACGGCCGACGCCGGACTGTCCGCGTACCCCTGGGCGAGGGCGGCCGCGGCCGCCATCCCCGCGCTCCGGCGCAGGGCTGTTCGTCGACTGATCCGCACGATGCTGCTCCTCCTGCTCAGGTGTCGCCGCGCCTGCACGACACGACGCAGGCCGACCTTCGATCGCAGGGGGAGGAGCACGTGCCATGACACTCCAGGAAACGATCATGAATCACGCGAAGGAGACCGACCCACACGCCTGTCCGCACGCGGGTCGGCGTGCCGCCGGCCAAGGGATCCGCGCGGAAAGGGAGATGCCGGCGATCAGGTCTGCCGGCCGGGACTCCGGACGAGAGGCCTCACGAGGACCGGCGGACTCATCCGGAACTCCGAAGCGCCCACCCGGCGGGCTGAAGGTCCGCCCTACGGAAGGTCCCGGCGCATCAGGTCGGCGTAGGTCTCGCGGCGCACCACGGCGCGGTGCGTGCCGTCGCCGACGAAGACCACCGGCGGGCGGCGTGCGCCGTTGTAGTTGTTGCTCAGCGCATAGGTGTAAGCGCCGGTGACCGGCACGGCGATCAGGTCCCCGACCCGCGGATCCGCCAGCCGGACGCCGACGCTGAGGCTGTCTCCGGCCTCGCAGTGCCGGCCCACCAGGCGGCACAGCTCGCCCCCGCCGGTCGGACGGCCGACGACGGCAGCCTCGAAGCGCTGCTGGTACAGGGAGACTTCGAGGTTGTCGCCCATGCCGCCGTCGACGGCGACGAAGGTGTGGCCTCCGCCGCGCTTGACCGACACGACCCGGTACAGCGAGACGCCGGACTCGGCGACCATGGAACGGCCCGGCTCAATGAGGATGCGGGCGTCGGCGGGCAGCAGGCGTCGGGCCGTGTCGGCGACGGCGTCGAGATACGCCTCTACCGTGGGCGGCCGGTCGGCGTAGGTGTAGCGGGAGCCCAGGCCGCCGCCCAGGTCGTAGACGGCGAACTCGCCGAGTTCGGCAACCGCCTCGACGGCCTGCGAGAACGGCGCCAGGTCCAGGATCTGCGACCCGACGTGCACATGGACGCCGTCCAGCCGCAGCCGGTCGCCGGCGCGCAGCCGCGCGATCGCCGACCGGGCCTGAGTCGGGGACAGGCCGAACTTGGAGCCGTTCTGGCCCGTGGACACCGCCTCGTGCGTGTCGGGCCGGATGCCGGGGGTGACCCGGACCAGTACTCCCTGCTCCGCCGTGCTGCCCGCCAGGATCTTCTCAAGGCGGTCGATGTCGTCGAAGTTGTCGACGACTATCGTCCCGGCACCGGCCTCGACGGCGAAGCGCAGCTCCTCCTCGGTCTTGGCATTGCCGTGGACGACCAGGCCGGCCGGATCGGCTCCCGCGGCCAGGGCGAGGGCCAGCTCGCCGCCGCCCGCCACGTCGATGCCCAGGCCCTCTTGCGAGAGCAGCCGGATGACGGCGGTGCAGGGGAACGCCTTGGAGGCGAAGACGACGCGGGAGTTCGGCCAGCGGGCGGCCAGGCCGTCGGCATACCGGCGGGCGCGGGCGCGGACCGACGCTTCGTCGAGGACCAGGGCGGGAGTGCCGTAGGTCGCGGCGAGTTCCTCCGCCGCTACGCCGCCGATGACCAGTGCGCCGCTGCCGTCCCGGGTGGTACCGGGCGGGAACAGCCCCAGCAGTTCCCGGCTTTCGTGTGTCTGCGTCGTCGTCATCCGCGCTCCCTGTGCCGCTGATCCGTACCGCTCTCCTGTTCATCCTCCCGCTCGGGCCGGCCCGGATCTTCGTTGACATCGTCAATCCGGATCTCCCAGACTTGACGCTCACAACAGTCCTTGAAGTCGGGGTGCGGCATGCGGGAGTCCGATAGGCGGGGGCACCTGTCCGTCCGTCAGCTCGTCGACAACATCGGGCCGGCGCTGCTGCGCCTGGTCCAGGAGGGGCCTTCGAGCGGCGGACCGCTCACCGACATAGTCATCCACGCCCCGGGTGCGCCGACACAGCTCGGACCCGGGTGCGTGGTGCTGGGGGTCGGCGTGACCACGGAGGCCGAGCTGGGCGAACTGACCGCGGCCATGCGGCAGGCCGACGCGCACGTGCTGGCGCTGAAGGCCCCGGTACCGCCGTCGGCCGACGACGGACCGACGATCATCGAGGTCAACCGGGATGCGTCCTGGATGCACGTGGCGACGACCGTCCGGGAGCAGCTGCTCGAGTACGCGAGGATGCGCGTCCGCTCGGCCGACAGCGGCGCGGAGCTGTTCGCCCTGGCGCACGCCGTCTATGAGGCCATCGGCGCCCCGGTCACCATCGAGGACCGCTTCTCCGCGCTGGTCGCCTGGTCGGAGGGCCAGGACCGGACCGACTCCGAGCGGATCGAAACCATCCTGGGGCGGGCCGTGCACCAGCGGACGCTCGCCGAACAGCGCGAGCGCCAGGAGTTCGAGCGGCTCCATGCGAGCACCGAACCGGTGTACATGGAGGCGACCGGGCCCGGTCAACTGGCACGCGTGGCCATCGCGGTCCGGGCCGGTTCGGACGTCCTCGGCTACATCTGGGCCGCCGTCCCCGGGCCGCTCGACGAGGCGGCCACAGCCCGGCTGCGTGAGTTCGCACCCGTGGTCGCGCTGCAACTGGTAGCCCTGCGCACCGAGACCAGCTATGCCCGCCGTCAGCGCGGCGAGCTGGCCGCCGCCGTGCTGGGCGGGGCGGCCGACCCGGTGGAGGCGAGCCGGCTGCAGTTGGGCTCCGGTCCGGTCTGCGTACTGGCCGCGGCCCCGCGCATGGCGGGGGACCGGGGCTCCGACGCGCTGGACGCCGTCGGGCTGCGCCGGTTCGCGGACACGCTGGAGTACTTCCTGGCGGCCGTCCATCCCCGCTCAGCCGTGGTGACGGGCACCGGAGCCGTCTACGTACTCGCCGCCTGGCCTCCGGACCACGCCACGCCCCTGGAGTCGGCCGTCGCCCTGGCCCGGGACTTCCTCGCGCGGACCCCACTGGCCGGCGACTACGTGGTCGCCGTCGGCGGCCCGGCCGAATCGCTGGGCCGGATCGCCGACGTACGGGCTCAGACGGACGCCGCGCTGCGGGCCCTGCGGCACCCGGCCGTTCGCGGGCCGGCCGTGCGCGCAGTGGAGGACATGGCGCTCGCGGTGCTGTTGCTGCACCTCGCTGACGTGACCGAGGCGCTCGGCCTGCCGGACGCCGGCGGTGCGCTGCACCGGCTGCGTCGGAACGAGGGCGAGGACGGTCCGCTGGCCGCGACCCTGGCCGCATACCTCGCGGCCGCGGGAGCCACCGACACGGCGGCGGAGGCCCTGCACATCCACCCCAACACCATGCGCTATCGGCTGCGCCGTATCCGCGAGGTCTCGGGTCTCGACTTCGCGGATGCCGACGCCATGCTGCTCGCGCACCTCCAGCTCCGGGTGCGCGAGCTGCGGACGGACGCCGCTCAGGGCTAGGGCTTGGGGTGATCCCGGAACGAGCGCGTGTAGCGGCACCCGTCCAGGTCGACCCAGAGCACCGCGCCGTCCGGGGCGGGCCCCGGCGTCAGACGCTCCGGCAGCCGGGGGTCGGCTCCGACGCGGAACGTCCCGTCGTCGAGCGGCACGAGTTCCGGTTCGTCGCAGGGCGCTTCCACGCCTGTCGCGGCGATCATGTGCAGTCGTCCCGCCCGCCGCACGATGCTGAAGCTGGGATACCAGGGGGTGTAGCTGCGGTAGTGGCCGGTGAGCGGATGCGGGGGAGCGGTCGGACCCGAGGAGGCGGGGCCCAGTGACTCGGGCCCGTAGAGCCAGCGTCCGTCCAGAGTGTGGTGGTAGGCGGACCATTCTGGGTGATCGCACACCAGCCGGCCGTCCCCCGCGTCGTACAGCCTGCCGCTCACCCCGTCCGCGGTGAGTGAAAGACGGTTGTCCCCCCTGGCCTCGACGCGGATCTGACGCGGCGTCGTTCCGTGGATCCCGACGTAGCGCCGGGCATCGGGGATCCGCTCCGGGTCGAACAGCGCCGGATCCGCCGGGGCGCCCTGGACCACGTCGAGCACATGGCGGGCGAAGCGGTCGATGATCTGGCACTCGCCGGGCGCGTTGGTCAGCACGGCGACACCGTGCCCGCCGTCGAGGTCGGCGGCGAGGTACGAGCGGTATCCGACCATCCCGCCGGCGTGCGTCAGCCAGGTGCGGCCGTCGATCACCTCCACATCCACGCCGAGCGCGTAGCCGCAACCGACCGCTCCGGCAGGCAGCGTGACGATCTGGCGGAAGAGCTCGGGCCCGATGATCCTGGTGCCGTCCAGATTGCCCCGCCCCAGCAGCATGCGGGCGAACAGGCCCAGGTCGGAAGCGGTTGCCAGCACATTCCCGTCGGCCGCCGAGTACTCGAAGAAACCGGCCGGCGCGAGCGGGGCCGAGGGCAGCGGCGGGAGGTCGTCGCGCAGGAACCGGTAGCCGGTGGCGAGTTCGGCGCTGTCCTCGTGAGTGATGCGTGCCGTCGAGTCGACCATGCCCAGGGGCCGCAGCAGCCGTCCGGCCATGGCGTCCGCCAGCGATTCCCCCGTGACCTGCTCGACGATCAGTCCGAGCAGGTTGTACCCCTCGTTGGAGTAGTGGAACAGCTCACCCGGTTCGGCCCAGGTCTCGGCATCGCGCAACGCGTAGCCGCGTGCGGCGGCATCGGGCATCGCGTCGGCACCGGCCACAAGCCCCGAGGTGTGCTGCAGGAGGTGCCGGACGGTGATCGCGCGGGAGCCGCCGTTCGGTGCGAACCAGGGGAGGTGGTCGGCGACCGCCGCGTCGAGGTCCACCTTCCCCTCCTCCGCCAGGATGCCGAGCAGGAAGGCGGTGAACGTCTTGCTGATGGAACCGATCTCGAACCGCGTGCCACGGGAGACCGGCGCCCCGCGCTCCGCGTTCGCGAATCCCGCGGTGACGAACGCCGACTCACCGGTCCCATCGACGACGCTGATCGCGATTCCCGGCACCGGCCACCAGGTCCGGAACTGGTCCGCGAGCCCGGTAAGAACCTGTTGCACATCCATCAGACGCCCGCCTTCCGCGAACCGAATCCCGCGAACCTGTCCGGACCCAGCTCGAACCGGGACGCGTCGATCTCCGCGTCCGGCCGGTCGCCTTTGACGAACCGTCGGCACAACGGGTACATGAGCACGGCCAGCACCGCCACGGTGAGGCTCGTACCGAACGTCACGGCCTCGTCGACCGCGGTACTCCACACCAGGTACACGATCATCGCCGTGGGCAGCACGACGACCAGTACCGCGCCGGGCCAGCCGCCCGGCACCCGGAACGGCCGGAGCATCTGCGGATACCTCCAGCGCAGAACAAGGAAGGCCACGAACTCCAGCAGGATCGAGGCCAGAGTGAGCAGCACCGTGGCCCGCAGGATCGAGCTGAAGTCGACGGCGGAGAGCACGATGACGACCGTGGTGCTCGCCAGCAGCGCACCCACCGGTGTGCTGAACCGTCTGCTGTCCCGGGCCATCCAGCGGGGGAGGTAGGCATCCGCGGCGAGCGCCCTCGGGACCCGGGTACTCGTCAGCAGGATCGCCATGAACAGCCCCACCAGGGAAAGCGCCGATCCCACGGAGAGCAGCACCTTCAGCCAGAGTCCGCCCAGCGCGTCGCCGACCACGACGAAGTCACCCTGCACCCAGTCACCGGGCGAACCGTGGTGCAGTCCGCTGCCGATGGCGGCGAGCGTGGGCAGCAGATAGGCGGCGATGATCAACGGAACCGAGACCATCAGGGCCCGGGTATAGGTCAGGTGCGCGTCGGCGACCTCACCCAGCACCGTGCTCGGGCCGTCGAAGCCGAGGTACAGCCACACGATCACGCTGAGCGCGCCGGCCACTGACGAGTGCACGCTCTGCCCCGGCACCGTGAAGGGCGAGAGCACGTTGATCCCGTTGCCGACCGCATGCACGATGCCGAGGACCGTCAGTACCGCGAACGGCGCGAGGATCAGCAGCATCATCCCGACCGAATACTCGCTCACCGCTTTGGAGCCGCGGTAGTTCAGGTACGCCATCGGGACGACGAGGGCAACGGTGACGATCCAGTGCAGGTCCAGAACGAAACCGCCGTGGAACAGATCCACGATCACCAGTCCCTTCCCACGGCTGATGCCGGGGATCCAGGTGCCCGAGTAGTCGACCAGCAGAATCGGATAGAGAGCGAGGTTGAGCACCGACCCGATCGAATTCCAGGCCCCGAACACGAACGCGGCACCTCTGCCGAGCGCGATCTTCGTCCAGTGGTAATAGCCGCCGTCCACCGGTATCGCGGAACTCAACTCCGCCGCCACCAGCGCGTTCGGCACGCCGAACACCACCGGCACCAGGACGATCATCAGCACGGTCATGCCCGGACCCGCGCTGGAGAGCGAGGCTTCGAGCCCGAAGGGGCCGCCGGACACCGTGAAGAAGAAGATTCCGACCAGGGCCAGCACGCCGAGCGCGGGTTTGCTCGCCCCGGGCGCCGGCCGTGTCACTTCCGACGGGATCAGTTCGGACATCTGGGCCCCACTCTCCGTTGTGCCGCCTGGTCGGCACAACGTACGAGGCGCCACCGGAGCCGTCCTCGTCGTACGCGTCAAAGCCGAGCCCCGACGGTTGTTGGCATCACCAAAGACGCTGCGTCTCTCGCGCCGGAGGCAGATCGCGTACGCGTCGAGGAACAGCACTCGGCCCGCGCGATCCGCACCCGTCCGCGTCGCCGAGAGATCCGGGCAGCAACGAGCTCACGCGATGCGCGGCCTGGATACGCGCTACGCCAAGCCCCCTCCAGCCTCCTCGCCGCACTCCATGTCGCGGCCATCTCCCTCTGGTCAGCGTGATCCAGAAGAAACGGCCTAGGCGGGCCACGCGGCGGGTACCGGTAACCACCAAGCGGGGCGAACCAGTCGCGCTTCCCGCCCCCGGCCCAGAGCCCGCACCGCACCCCGCACCACCCCGCACACCGCAAGGAGCCACCGATGACCGTGTCCGACCGATACCGCACTGCCTGGGACGGCTTTTGGGAGCAGAGCACGGGCCAACCGGGCGAACCCTTCTGGGACGCGGACCCGGCCGTGACGGCGCAGCGCGACCTCGACCATCTCACCCCGTACGCCGACCCCGCCCTCCCGATCGCCGACCTCGGGTGCGGCAACGGCACCCAGACCCGATTCCTCGCCACCCGCTTCGCCCGTGCCGTCGGGGTCGATCTCTCCGCAGCAGCAGTCGCCCACGCCCGCCGCGCCGACCCCGGCGGGGCAGCCTCGTACGAGCAGCTCAACCTCGCCGACCCGGCCCAGGCCGAAGCCCTGCACGAGCGACTCGGCGACACCAACGCCTACATGCGGGCCGTCCTCCACCAGAGCGACCCCGAGGACCGCCCGGCTGTGGCCGCCACGGTCGCCCGGCTCGTCGGCGAGCACGGTCGCGCCCTCGTCCTTGAACCGACCGGCGAGGCCAAGGAAGTCATCGCCGCCATCGCCGCACAGCCCGGTGGGCCCTCCCTGAAACTGCGCCGCGTCAAGGAACACGACCTGCGCCCCGGAGAGGTCGCCGAGGGCGAAGTAGCCACACTGCTGCGCGCGGCGGGCCTGGCCGTCCTCGCCGAAGGCGCGACCGCACTCACGATGAGCGAGACCCACCCGGACGGCGTCCCGGTGGAACTCCCAGCCCGCTGGTTCGTCGCCGGGCGCCCCTGACCGGGTTCTTTGCCCTCCCGGCACCCGCCGCCCCGGTCGCGACCGGACCCCTCCGATGCGCGCGTGCCCGGCGCGCGGGCACGGATGGTCCGTGACGCCCGGCCACAGGACCCCGGCCCCGCAGACGCGGGCCCGGGGCTGGGGCGGCGGGCCCGGGACAATCCTGAAGCCGGGTTCAGGAGGCTTCAGGGAAGGTTCAGGACACGCCCCGAGAGTGGAGTCATCGCCATCCGGTGAAGCACACCGCTCGGGAGTACTCATGAACAACAGCGCCACCGCTACGCTTCACACCGCAGGACCCGTGCGGCGCCACCGCCGCCCGGCGGCCGTCGTCCTCGCGGCCGGAGCCCTGGCCCTCTCGCTCAGCGCCTGCGGCGGGTCGGACACCGACGCCGGCGTGGACAAGGCCCGCGCCGCCAAGAGCACCGCCCCGGCAGCAGCCGAGACCTCCGTCGCTGCGCGGACCCCGCCCCCGGGTCCGGCCGCCCCCTCCGCCGATGCCTCCGCCTCGCCCGAGCGGGGCGGCCCCAAGACCTCCCGTACACAGGCCCTGGCCACCGCCGAGAAGGCGGTGTCCGGCGGCCGCATGACCGAGGTGCGGCTGGAGAACGAGCACGGCAACCAGGTCTGGAAGGTCGACGTCATGACGGCCGACCCCCGCGTCCACAACCTCAAGATCGACGCGACCACCGGCGCCCTCCTGGGCAACCGCGCCGACCAGATGCCCGAGCGGGCACGCCAGTACCTGGGGATCCCGCTCGCCAAGCTGGCCTCGGCGAAGGTGGACCGCGAGGCCGCCGTCCGTTCCGCCGTCGAGAAGGCGGGCGGCGGATTCGTCTCGCGGCTGTCGATCCAGGGCACCGAGGCCGGCCCGGTCTGGCAGATCCGCATCAATGACGGCACGGTCCGGCACGAGTTGGACGTGGACGCCAAGACGGGTGCGATCGCCCGCCACGAAGAGCACAAGAACGGCACCGCGAAGGCACCCCGGAACGGCGGGAACGACGCCGACACGGGCTCCGCCGGCGACAGCTCGGGCGAGCGCGGCAACGGCGGCCGCATCTCCGAGCAGGAGATCCGTGAGCGCTCCGGCAACTTCGGCAAGGACTTCTACGACTGGTCGCAGCACGTCCCTCGCTGATCCGTCCCGTCCGGATCACCCCCGTCAGCGTCAGCCACCAATAGGTAGAATCCGGTCAATGAGTCGCATTTTGATCGTCGAGGACGAAGTCTCCCTCACCTCCGTGCTCCGCCGCGGCTTCGAGGCCGAGGGACTGAGTGTCGACATCGCCCATGACGGCAACGAGGGTCTGCGGCTCGCCCTCACCGACGCGTACGACGTGATCGTCCTGGACGTGATGCTGCCCGGCCTCGACGGCCACCGGGTGTGCCGGACCGTGCGGGCGGCCGGCCTCTGGACGCCGATCCTGATGCTGACCGCGAGGGACAGCGAGTACGACGAGGCCGAGGGGCTCGACACCGGAGCCGACGACTACCTGACCAAGCCGTTCTCCTACCTGGTCCTCCAGGCCAGGCTCCGCGCCCTGCTGCGGCGGCGAGGCGCCGGCAGGCCGACCGTCATCGAGGCGGGAGACCTGGTACTGGAACCGGAGAACAAGCGGTGTACGAGGGCGGGCACCGAAATCCCCCTCACCGCCAAGGAGTTCGACCTCCTCGCAGTGCTCGCGCGGCGGCCCGGAGTCACGGTGTCCAAGGGGGCGCTGCTCGAGGAGGTCTGGGACCTGCCGGCCGACAGCGACCCGAACGTCGTGGAGGTCCACATCAGCGCGCTCCGGCGCAAGCTCGACCGCCCCTTCCGGCAGGCAGCCGCCGGCAATCCGCCCTCGCTGCTCCACACCGCGCGCGGCATCGGCTACCGCCTGAACCCGGCACCCCGGGCGACGAGGTGAACCTGCCGGACGACTCCGCCCCGCCCCACCAGAAGCAGCCGGAAGCCCAGGGCCACCCGTCACCTTCCGGCGGGGCCGCGGGCTCGCTCTCCCCGGAGGGGCGGAAGCAACGGAAGCAACGGAAGCAGAGGAAGAAGAAGCCGGGACCGCCACGCAAGGCCGCTCAGCGCGAGCGGCACGAGCAACCGCCGCGGCTCAGACCCTGGCGCCGCCGGATCTTCCCGCTTCCGTTCGGGTCCGTTCGGGTGGCGAGCACCCTGGGAGCGGTCGCCGTCGTCGCCGTGGCCCTCCTGGCCGCCTGCGCGGGGCTGCTCGGCGTGATCCGCCACGGACTGGTCGGCTCGGCCGAGCACACCGCACTCGCGCGCGCCGCTGCCGTGGCCGGGGTGAGCGCATCCGGCCGGCTCGTCGATCGCCTCGCCGTCCCCGACGGGGAGGACAGCCTGCTCCAGGTCGTCGCCGACGACGGTCGGATCCTGGCCGCGAGCGAGAACCTGGCGGGCCGTGCGCCCGTCGCCTCCTTCGAACCCGCCCCGGGCCACAACTCGGCCGCCCGCAGCCTGGACTTGGCCCTGCCCCCCGACCCGCACCCCCACCCGTACCGGCTCGTCGCGGTCCGCGCGACGACGGCCAACGGCTCCGGGGCGACCGTCTACGCGGGCACCAGCCTGGAGACGGCCCGCTACACGCAGCGCCTGATCGTCAGCTCCATGATCCCCGGCATCCCGCTCCTCCTGCTCCTGGTCGCCGCCGTCACCTGGCGTACCACCGGCCGCGCACTGCGCCCCGTCGAAGCGATCCGCACCGAGGTCGCGGAGATCACCGAGCGCGACCTCGGACGCCGCGTCCCCGTGCCGGCGTCGCGCGACGAGGTGGCCCGCCTTTCGCAGACCATGAACGCCACCCTGGACCGGCTGGAGGAGTCCATGGACCGCCAGCGCCGCTTCGTGGCCGACGCCTCGCACGAGCTGCGCAACCCCATCGCCGCCCTGCGTGCCCACGTCGAGGTCGCCATCGCCCACCCGCAGCTGCTCCACGGCCCCGAGCTGCTCGACGATGTCATCCGGGTCCAACAGCTCGCGGACGACCTGCTGTTGCTGGCCCGCCTGGATGCCGGCCAGTCCCCGGAGCGGAGCCGCCTCGACCTCTCCGAACTCGTACGGGCCACCACGGCCCGGCGCCCGCGCGGCCGGGTCCCGGTCACGGTCGACGCCTCGGGTCCAGCCCTGGTGCACGGCAACCGGGGACAGCTCGCCCGCGTCCTCGACAACCTCCTCGACAACGCCCAGCGGCACGCCCGTACGGCGATCACCGTGACCGTCGCCGACGAGGCGACGGCCGTCGTCCTGGAGGTCCGTGACGACGGCCCCGGAGTCCCGGAGGCGGACCGGGAACGAGTCTTCACCCGGTTCACGCGCCTCGACGCCTCGCGCAGCCGCGACGCCGGCGGCACCGGTCTCGGCCTGGCCATCGCCCGAGACATCGCGGCGAACCACGGCGGCCAACTCGCCGCTGCCACGGGACCGGGCGGCCACTTCACGCTCCGGCTGCCCCACGCCCCAGCAATGACGTGATCCGGCGCGGCCACCGATGTGTGCCGCACCACGGTTCATCCGTGGCCAAGGCCGACGGCGCTGAGGGGTCATGCCGTACTCATCGACGTCCAGAAGGACGTCCAGAAGCGTGCCAGTAGCGGCAAGAAAGGCGATGGAAGCCTCTGGGTGCTCTACCTGGACGGCCCGAGCGGACCGGGACCCGGGCCGTTTTCTCCTTCTCCACGGCGCGGCCGATGAGTTTGTGGCTCATGGCCGGTCGAAGCTTGTGACACCTCTGGAAGGGACACCGCCATGTCGGAGCTTCTCGTTGACTTCATCACCTCGCTCGACGGTTACGCATCAGGAGAGGGATGGCCCGGGTACTGGGGCCTTGAGGGCCCCGAGTACCTCGCGTGGCTCGGACAGCAGCCCGAGGTCACCTATCTCATGGGGGCGAACACCTACCGTCTGATGTCGGGCTTCGCCGCAGGTGAGGTCCCGAGTGGCCAGGACGAGTTCAGGGCCGAGGAGGAGGCATCCGTCGACGAGCTCACGCAAGCGTCCAAGGTGGTGTTCTCCTCCTCTCTCAAGGATCCACTGACATGGGCCAACTCCACGGTCGTCCGTGACGACGCCGTCGAGGCGGTCCGTGCCATGAAGTCGAGCGGTACGGGGCTCCTCAGCACGATCGGCAGCCTCAGCCTCTGCCGGTCCCTGCTCCGAGCCGGACTCGTCGACCGCTTCCGGGTCGTGATGTTCCCGGTGATCACCGGGGCCACGGGTGAAGAGCGCATCTATGACGGCTATCCGGACGTCGCCCTCGAGATGACCGAGCACCGCACCTTCGACGGCCGCATCCAGATGGTCGAGTACAAGCCCCGCGTTCTCGAGCACCCGCCGCTCGCCGTCCCCGCGTGACGACGCCCGTCCGCCGGCCGCCCTGGCCGGCGGGGGCCAGCCTCAGGGCGCCTGCCCACCTGGACCCGAGCCGCCGGGGTGGTTCGTCCCGCGCCCGCGTCGCACGTGCCGCACCTCGAGCCTTGAGCCGGCGCGGCCGCTCATGAGCCCGGCGCGCCCGTGCGCAGCCCGTCCATGACGAGGTCGAGGAGACGCGTCGAGCGTGTCTGCCAGTCGCTGTGCGGGTCGATCTGGAGCAGCCCGGCGATGGCGAGGAGGAAGTCGTCGGGCGTGACTCCGGGACGGATCGTGCCCGCCTCCTCGTTCGCCCGCAGCAGCATCGATATCGCCGCGACCATGGGGTCGTGGCCCAGTGCGCCCAGGGTGCGGTAGGCCGTGCTGCCGCCGCGCAGGGCTGCCGCCAGACCGACCTTCGCCATCGCGTACTGGGCCAGGCGGTCCATCCATTCCCGCAACGCCTGGTCCGGCGGCCGGGTTTGGACGAGGTGCGTCGCGGCGTCCGAGAGCTGCTGGACCTCGTAGCGGTAGACCTCCAGGACGAGGGCCTCGCGGTTGGGGAAGTTGCGGTAGAACGTGCCTTGCCCGACACCGGCCTTCTTGGCGATCGTGCTCAGCGGCGTATCGGCCGAGCAGGTCAGCTCCTCCAAGGCCACTTCCAGGATGCGTTCGCGGTTGCGCAGGGCGTCCGAGCGCAGGGGCGCGTCCTTCTCGTGCCGCATTCGGCCTCCTCCTGACGCCCGGTGCTCCGGCGGCCCCGGTACTCGTGCCCGGAACGCTCTTGCTAAGCGGACAGCTGTCCGTTACGTTCGAGATTAACGGACACTTGTCCGCTTGGCTGGACCATAGTGGCATGCGGAACCAGTGCAGCTGGTCGGGGAGTTGCACGGTCGGTCCGCGTTCCGCCGCACACGCCGCCTGTCTCGAGCACTCCGTCCGTCTCCGTACCCCTTCGCTTCGCGCACACGCCTCAGGCGCACGTGACAGGGGCCTCGCGGCCCCCGGCCTCGCCCGCCGTCGACACCACGCACGTGAAAGAAGGCTGTTCATGGCCCCGTTGACGTCCAGCGTCATCACTCTCAACATCAACGGCGAGAAGCACACGCTGCCGGTTGACCACCGCACCACGCTGCTTGACGCCCTGCGCGAGCGGCTCGACCTGACCGGCACCAAGAAGGGCTGCGACCAGGGCCAGTGCGGGGCGTGCACGGTCTTGGTCGACGGGCGCCGGGCGGTCTCCTGCCTCCAACTCGCGGTCGCCGCCGAGGGCCGCGTCATCACCACCATCGAGGGGGTCGCGGACGGCGATCGGCTGCACCCGGTGCAGCAGGCCTTCCTCGATCTCGACGGCTTCCAGTGCGGCTACTGCACGCCGGGGCAGATCTGTTCGGCCCTCGGGGTGATAGAGGAGCACGCTGCCGGCTGGCCAAGCGCCGTCAGCGCCGACGTCAGTCCCCAAGCGGAAGCACCACCGCTCAGTGCCGAGGAGATCCGGGAGCGGATGAGCGGCAACCTGTGCCGCTGCGGGGCCTACGTGGCGATCGTGGCGGCGGTCGCCCGGGCGGCCGGGGACGCGAAGGGCACCGCCAAGGAGGCACTGGCATGAGGGAGTTCGGTTACCAGCGGGTGCACGACGTCTCCGGCGCGGTCGCGCTGCTCGGCTCGGAGCCCGCGGCGCGCTACCTGGGCGGTGGCACCAATCTCGTCGACCTGATGAAGGCCGGTGTGGAGCGGCCTTCACTGCTGATCGACATACGGGAACTGCCGCTCGACCGGATCGAGGCGACGGCGGCCGGCGGCCTTCGTATCGGCGCCACCGTCACCAACAGTGACCTCGCCGCCCACCCGCAGGTGCGACTCGGCTATCCGGCGTTGGCGCAGGCCGTGCTCGCCGGCGCCTCAGGTCAGCTGCGCAACATGGCCACCGTGGGCGGGAACCTGCTCCAGCGCACCCGCTGCGGATACTTCACCGACACCGCGCTGCCGTGCAACAAGCGCTCCCCGGGCAGCGGTTGCTCCGCGACGGCGGGCGAACACCACAATCACGCCATCCTCGGCGCCACCGAGCACTGCGTCGCCGTGCACCCCTCGGACATGGGTGTCGCGCTCGCCGCCCTCGACGCGGTCGTGTCGTACGAGACGGCCGACGGGCCGGGCGAGCTCGCGTTCACGGACTTCTACCTGCCGGTGGGGGACACCCCGCACCTGGAGACCGCGCTGCCGGGCGGAGCCCTGATCACCGGGATCACCCTGCCGCCCGCCCCGGTCGCGGCCAACTCCCGGTACCGCAAGGTCCGCGAGCGCGCCTCGTACGCGTTCGCGATCGGCTCGGTGGCCGCCGCTCTGGACGTGAGGGACGGGGTGGTCAGCGACGCGCGCCTGGCCCTGGGGGCGGTGGCGTCCCGGCCGTGGCGGGCGCGTGCCGCCGAGCGGGCGCTGATCGGCGGACCGGCGAGCGCCGAGGCGTTCGAGGCCGCCGCCACCGCCGAGCTGGCCGCCGCCGAGCCGCTGCCCCACAACCGCTACAAGGTGGCCCTGATACGCAACCTCGTCGTGGCGGTGCTGACCGAACTCGCCGAGCAGACCGACCCCGCCGAGGAGACCGTCCGATGACCACCACGACCGGAACCCCCGTCACCACCGGCGCGGTCGGGGCCGCGCACAGCCGGGTCGAGGGCCGGGACAAGGTCACCGGAGCGGCCCGCTACGCCGGCGAGGTCCCCTTCGCCGACCTCGCTCACGGCTGGATGGTCGCCTCCACCGTCGCCCGCGGCCGGATCCTGAAGGTGGAGGACGCTCCCGTCCTCGCCATGCCGGGTGTCCTCGCCGTCCTGCACCACGGCAACGCCCCGCGCGTGGACTCGGAATTCACCGGCCTGCTCGGGCGGCCCGACCCCGTCATGGCGGCGTTCCAGCACGACCGCGTGCCGTTCGTGGGCTGGCCGGTCGCCCTGGTCGTCGCCGAGACCTCCGAACAGGCCAGGGAGGCGGCCGAGGCGCTGGTGGTGCGCTACGACACCGAGCCGCACGACGTCGAGTTCTACGCGGACCGCCCCGGCACATACACACCGGAGAACTCTCCGATGCTGGAGGCCGAGACCACGCAAGGCGACCTGGAAGCCGAACTCGCCGCGTCCGCCGTCGTCGTGGACGCCCGCTACACCACGCCGGAGGAGCACCACAGCTCGATGGAGCCCCATGCGGCCACCGCCCGCTGGAAGGGCGGCCGCCTGGAGGTTCACGACTCCAACCAGGGCAGCAAGTGGGTGGCGGACGAACTCGCCGCACTGTTCTCGCTCGACCCGGCCTCGGTCCGCGTGCGCTCCGAGCACGTCGGCGGCGCCTTCGGCTCCAAGGGCGTCCGCCCCCATCAAGTACTCGCCGTGATGGCGGCGACCGTCCTGGACCGCCCGGTCCGCGTCGTACTGACCCGCCACCAGATGTTCTCCGTCGTCGGCTACCGCAGCCCCACCGCGCAGCGCGTCCGGCTCGGCGCCGACGCGGACGGCCGGCTGCGCGGCCTCGACCACCAGTCGCAGAGCCTCACCTCGACCGTCTACGAGTTCGTCGAGCAGAGCGCCTCCATCGCGCGGATCATGTACGGCGCCGACGCGCACCACACCGTCAACCGCGTCGTGCCGCTGGACGTCCCCACGCCCACCTGGATGCGGGCCCCCGGCGAGGCGCCCGGGTCCTTCGCCCTGGAGTCCGCGATGGACGAGCTCGCCGAGAAATGCGGCATCGACCCGATCGCGCTGCGGGCACGCAACGAGCCGGACGCGGGACCGGTCTCCGGACTGCCCTTCAGCAGCCGCAACCTGAATGCGTGCTTCCAGGAGGGCGCGCGCCGCTTCGGCTGGGCCGGCCGCGACCCGCGTCCCGGGCTGTGCAGCGAAGGGCGCTGGCTGCTCGGCACCGGTACGGCGGCGGCCACCTACCCCTCGGGCGTCGCCCCTTCCACGGCGGCCGTGACGGCCGAGGCGGACGGCACCTACACCGTGCGCATCACCGCGGCAGACGTCGGGACCGGGGCCAGGACAGTACTGACCCAGATCGCCGCCGACGCGCTCTCGGTAGCGGCGGAGCGCGTCCGCGTGCGCATCGCGGACAGCGACTTCGGGCCGGCGATGGTCGCCGGCGGCTCCACCGGCACGCGTTCCTGGGCCTGGGCCGTGATGGCCGCCGCAGGGGAGCTGCGGGAGCAACTGGCCCTGGGCGTAGACATTCCGCCGCAGGGGATCACCGCCCACTCCAACACCGCCGAACTCGTCGGCTCGCTCCCGCCGAGAGAACGGCACTCCTTCGGCGCACAGTTCGCCGAGGTCGCGGTGGACGTCTCGAGTGGCGAGGTCCGCGTCCGCCGACTCCTGGGGATCTTCGCGGCGGGCCGGATCGTCAACCCCTTGACCGCACGCAGCCAGTTGGTGGGAGGCATGACCTGGGGCCTGTCCATGGCCCTGCACGAAGAGGCGATCAGAGACCAGGTGTCCGGCGGACACGTCGGCGCCGACCTCGCGGGCTACCACTTCGCGACCAACGCCGACGTCCCCCTCATCGAGGCGGACTGGGTGGACGACCCGGTGCCCGACGACCCGGTCGGCGGGATCAAGGGCATCGGCGAGATCGGGATCGTGGGTGTCGCGGCAGCCATCGCCAACGCGGTCTGGCACGCCACCGGCGTACGCCACCGCGACCTGCCGATCCGCCCCGACCGCGTCCTGCGGGCCGCGAGCGCACTGCGGGCGGCCGAACCAGCGGCTTCCGGGGACGGCTCCGTTGCTTGACCTGGCGCGCGAGTTGCGGCGTTGGGTCGAGGAGGGACGCGACTTCGCAGTGGCCACCGTGGTGTCCGTCGGCGGCAGCGCGCCCCGCCGGCCCGGCGCGGCACTCGCCGTGGACGGCGCGGGCACGGCCATCGGATCGGTGTCCGGCGGGTGCGTCGAGGGCGCGGTGTACGAGCTGTGCGGGCAGGCCTTACGGGACGGCCGCCCCGTACGCGAGCGATTCGGCTACAGCGACGAGGACGCCTTCGCCGTGGGACTGACCTGCGGGGGAGTGATCGAGGTCCTGGTGACACCGGTCACCGCAGCCGCGCCGGACCGGGAGGTGCTGTCCGCGGCGCTGTCCGCCGCGGCCGAGGGCGGGACGGCCGCGCTCGCCCGGATCGTGGACGGCCCGTCCGGCCTGCTGGGCAGGGCGCTCCTCGTCCGGTCGGACGCCTCCTACGAGGGCACGCTCGGTGGGCGCCCGGAGTCGACCCGCAAGGCGGCGGACCTGGCCCATGCCTTCCTGGAGGCAGGCCGCACCGGCACGTTCGCCCTGGAGTGTGCGGACGAGGTCGCCGGCGAAGGCCCGTTGACCTTCTTCGTCGAGTCACTCGTGCCCCCGCCCCGGATGATCGTCTTCGGTGCGATCGACTTCGCCTCGGCACTGGTGCGCACCGGCAAGTTCCTCGGCTACCACGTGACCCTGTGCGACGCGCGGCCCGTCTTCGCCACCCGGGCCCGCTTCCCCGAGGCCGACGAAGTGGTGGTCGACTGGCCGCACCGCTATCTGCGGCGTACCGGGACCGACGGGCGCACCGTGCTGTGCGTGCTCACCCACGACGCCAAGTTCGACGTGCCTCTCCTGAAGGAGGCGCTGCGGCTGCCGGTGGCGTACGTCGGAGCGATGGGGTCGCGGCGCACCCACGAGGACCGGGAGCGCAGACTGCGTGAAGTCGGCCTAACAGAGCGGGAGTTGGCGCGGCTGCGCTCCCCGATCGGCCTCGACCTCGGTGCCCGTACGCCCGAGGAGACCGCCCTGTCCATCGCGGCGGAGATCATCGCGACGCGGGAGGGCGGCACGGGCGCCCCGCTGACCGGTGCGCGCACGCCGATCCACCCCGGCGGGAGGCAGGCGGCCGCGTGAACTTGCCCCGAGGGGGATCCTGGTGTTGCCGAGGTCGGCTGTTCAGGTAGCGAGAGCGTCGGATGCCGCTCGGTGTGGGACTCGATGACGGCGCGGCCGTGGGAGAGGCGGCAAGGGATGGCGCCTGCGCAGCTGGTCAGTCGGTGTGTGCCGCCACCGCGTCGAGGAGTTCGGGCCAGAGTTCACGCGGGCGGTCGTGGCCCATGTCCGGAATCAGCCGGAGGACCGCCCCGGGCACCAGTTCAGCTGTGCGCTCTCCGCCGCTGGGGTCGATCAGTGTGTCGTCCAGGCCGTGGATCACCAGCGTCGGCACCCGGAGTTCGCGCAGGGCGTCCGCGCGTGAACCGCTGAGGACCATCGCCCCCAGCTGCCGGCCGATCCCCGCCGGGTAGTAGGCGCGGTCATAGCTGGCGGCGGCCAGCTCACGCAGCGCGGCGGCGTCACCGTATCGCCTGGAGGCCCAGACCAACTCCCTCTCCGCCGCTGCGACATATCCGTCGCGGTCCGTCGGCCTCGGGCTGAAGAGCACCGCTTGAGCCTCCGGGCTTGACCGGCCGTATTCGCTCTCACCGGTTGAAGACATCATGGATGTCAGGGTCAGGACCCGCTCCGGAGAGCGAATGGCCATCATCTGGGCGATCATGCCTCCCATCGAGGCGCCGACCAGGTGGGCGCGATCGATGCCGAGCGCGCTGAGCAGACCAAAGCCGTCGTCGGCCATGTCGTCGAGGCGGTAGGGAACCATCGCGAGGGCGGTGGGGATGTCACCCGAGCTCACGGCGGCGATGAACTCGCCCATGTCGACGGGGTGATCGTCGAACTTGGTGGACAGACCGCAGTCCCGGTTGTCGTAGCGGATCACGTATCGGCCCAGGGCTGCCAGCGCCCGGCAGAAGTCCTCGTGCCAGCCGAGCATCTGCGTCCCGAAGCCCATCACCAACAGGACAGCGGGATCCCCCGGGTCGCCGAAACTCTCGTACGAGAGGGACAGCCCGGCAGACACGTCGACGTTCGGCATAGCCGGAGGCTTTCATATCCGGCCGGGAGGCGCATCGCGATATCCGCGCCTTGCTCTGGTGCGGTCGTGCCGCCGTGCCGTCCGTGCCGTCCACGCGGAGGGCACCAGTCTCGGCGCCGCCCAACGTTAGATCGCGGAACGTACACCGGAGGCCGGCCTGCTCGGCGAGGTCGCCGCACTGAGGCTCGCGAGCGGCCGCGCGCGGCCGGCGGTCGGGAATCCTCCGTCAGGACAGCGGGACCGCCCGTACGGGGGAGGAGGGCGTCCTGCGCGCGCGTACGAACGCGTCATTCGTCGAGCGCGGTCAGCCCGTCCTCCCAGCGACGGCGCCGCTGGGAGGCGCTCTGTTCCCACCAGGGAGTACCGCGTTCCCCGAGAGCCACCTTGGCGCGCTGCACGCGCTCGCGGGCGGCCCGTACCGCTGCTTCGTCCTCGTCGGCGAGGGCCGAGCGCACCGCACGCCGGGCCGCCATGAGGTGCTTGCGCAGCCGGGACGCGATGTCTTCCGGGAGCATGGGGTCGGTCGCCCGCCACCTCCGCCCGTCGATGACGACGAAGTGCCCGTCAGGAGTGTGGTCGAGTTGCCGGCCGGAGGACATACGGCCGATTCTGCCCGGCCGATTCGAGTCCCACCAGTTCAACTGGGCCGGGGCGGCCGGGCGGGCGGCGCGGCTCCCGCCGACTCCGTCGGCCGGGCGGCGACCGGCCACGACGAGCCCCGTCGCCAAGCGGCTGGACGCTCTCACCAGCAGGGCCCGGCCTGGTGAGCATCATTGAGCGCGGCTACAGAGGCTTCATCCACAAGTACACCAACGGCCTGTACTGCCGGAACTGGTTGCACGAGGCTTGGCTACTGCTGGATGACCACATCGTCCAGCTCTGGACCCCGCAGATAAGAGCGCTGGACGAGCGATTCAAGGCCGCGACTATCGACGACGAGGCATCGCACTCGCCCAGTTCCACAGGATCCTCGACGCGGGCCTGTGGCGGCGGCATCCCCACATCCTCACCGGGGACCTGGGTCGCTCACCTCGCTCAGCCGGAGCTATCGGCGCCGACGGTGGACGCAGCCTGACCCTCAACCTCAACCTCAACCTCAACGTCAACTTCAACGTCAACTTCAACGGATTACGGGATTACGGGACGACGACTCTCACGGCGAGACCCGCAAAGGGGGTTGCTGGATGTGCCGCTGGGGCTGAAACGGCTGCCTGCCGTCTGGGTGGGGCCCGGAGCTCGGCCGTGGCCGGGGGCGGAACGTCAGGCGGAAGCAGAATGCCGGCCGGGGCCGAGTTCGGGGTGGGCTTCGAGCAGTTGGTCGGTGGCCGCCTGGCGCCAGGAGTCCTCCAGGATGTCGCGGAGCTCGCCCAGGCCTTCCAGCGCGGCGAGCCGTACTCTCACCCAGGATGATGCGGCTTCGTGCGCGGGCACCCAGAACTTCTCCGGTTCAGCCGCGATCAGTTCGGCCCGCTCGTGGCGCGGACACCGGACGGCGAACGAGGTCTGCTCATCCGGCACGGTGATGAACATCTTCCCGGCCACCCGGAAGGTCGGCATGCTCCACGCTTCCTTCTCCACGGTCTCGGGAAGGGAGAGCGCCATGCGCCGGACATCCTGGGCGGTGGGTGTGTGCGTCACATCGACCACGGTAATGACTCTCGACGCCCGACACGCGCAGGGGGTGGGCCTTCACGTGTCAGGGCAGCAACATCGGTCAGTCGCAAGCGCGTTGTTTGTGGCACCACTTGAACCTCAAACCCTCGGCTTGCCCGACCTCCTCGTTTCCCTCGCTGTCACCGACTACGAATGCAGGCCGACGGCCGTGCTCACGTGTCCAGCGGCTCAGCCAGGAGGGCAACCTGCTCGGCCCCGACGTCGAAGCGGAGTACCGGACGGTCATGGCCGCCCGGGGGTTCCATCAGCGCTGGCTTGTCCAAGTGCCGCCCTATCCCGCAGAAGGCCGCAGAACACATCCGGTCGCTGCTGACCCCGCAACCCCCGCAGGTCAACATCGAAGTCGATGACCTCGTCGTCAAGGGAACGGAAGATTGCCAACACATCCAAAGCCGGCCAGACCCGAAGATTCGGGCACGCCGCCATGCCGGCCAGCTCCCCGACTCAGCGCATCCCTGTTTCCCTTGGCCAGAGAGGTAGGGGCACCCCCGGGTCCTTGAGGCCGATGACGCGGTCGGCGCGAACTGCGCCGGCCCGTAACATGCTCAGAAACTTCCTTGGAGGTCGTCTCAACTGGGTTCGAATTGGCGGGAGTTCAGCTTGGCCAGTTTGGATGGTCGAGGGTAGGGATGAGGCTAAGGCAGCTCTTTCGGATTTTTGCTTGGATCCGTGGTGCCGCTACGAAATCAGAAGAAAAAACGCCGCTTCTGTAGTCAATGCCAGCATTCCCCATCCAGCTATCCGCCCAATTGGACGAACTGGATGCCCGCTGTTTTCGCGAATGATAGTCACGTGCGCCGCCAGGGCGGCGGGAGTAGCTACGGCCCATAGGCAGCCCATAACTGCGAACCAGCTTCCAGCGTATTCGAGACCCCACGTTGCCTCGTACGCCTCAGCTGCGCACCAAGGCACTGCCACCGCAAGGAATGCGGCTAGCGTCGAGCAGGCTGCTACCCACTTTCCGCCCCTGCTGACGGGAATGCGATAACGGTGACACGTCCAGTGGCTGAAAATCACGACAGGCAACGTGTAAAACGCTGTCAAAGCGGCGCTGAGGCCCAAAAGTACAGGCAGGCAGAGGACCAGCGTAAAAGGCAGCAGTGCAACGCCGCTATACAGATCCCCTGCCACTCCCACCCGTGCAATGGTCAGCGCAGCAGTCATGACCGCGATCACTGCCATCGACACAGACGCTGGTGTAGCGCCACGCCCCGCCTTCTTCGTCAGGTGCACGACGGTCTCCATCGGGTTGTCATGAACGATCAAGCGAGGATGTCATGTCATGGGCGCCTGAGAGCGCAGGCCTTGACGTCCCAGTGGGTAACGCGCTCATCCGAACCGCATCCAGTACGCAATGCGTTGCCCTCCGGCCTGTCGTCCGGCCATGAGCAAGGCTCGTTCGCCCGGAAGGGAGAGGGTACGCATGCCTACGCGAGGCGACACCACGTGGAACGTCCGAAGCGCCGAGGGCACCCAGTGGGGCCGATCGCCTAGAACGCCCTGTCAGGCCCCGCCCAGTTCACGCCGGACCGGCGATCCGAGGTGAGACCGGCCTCTCGAAGAAGGTCTCCAGCACCACCGTCGCCTGGGTCCCGCTGACCCCTTCGATGGCGTAGATCCGGCGCAGTACGTCCTGGAGCTGTTCGGTGGTTGCGGTCCTGACTTTCACCAGAACGGCAGCGCTGCCCGCAATGACGTGCGCCTCAACGATCTCGGGGAGTGCGGCGAAGCTGTCGGCCGAGTCGCCCATCCACAGAGTGGAGTCGACCATCACGTAGGCCAGGACGTTCCCACCGACTGCCGCAGGGTCCACCTCTACTGCGGTGCGGCGGATGATGCCGCGCTCGCGGAGTTTGCGCACGCGTTCGTGAGTCGCTCCCGCAGACAGGCCCACGGTCTGTCCGAGGGCCGCGTAGGACTGCGTCGCGTCCAGCTGGAGTTGAGACAGAAGGGAACGATCTATGTGATCCACAGCTCTCCATTCGAACTTGTCTTGCGCAGACTGTAGTTCATCCGGCAGTGTGCCGAATGAGCCGAAGCAAATTCGGCACACCTGCGAAGAGGTGACCTATGACCAGCGAACGCCCCGCGCTGTACGACATGCTCGACGAACGGTTCCGGACCGGACGGTGCATGAACGGCGATGCCAACCTCGAAGTGCTCTACACCGGTTGCCGCTGGGCCGAAGGGCCGATCTACCTGCCCGCCTGGAAGAGTGTGATCTGGAGCGACATCCCCAATGACCGGATGCTCCGATGGGACGAGGAAACCGGCACCGTCAGCGTCTTCCGCCATGGGGCCGGACACAGCAACGGCAACACCCTCGACCACCAAGGCCGCCTGATCACCTGCGAGCAGGGCAACCGCCGTGTCACACGAACCGAGCACGACGGAACCCTCACCGTCCTGGCCGACCGCTGGCAGGGCAAGCGACTGAACAGCCCGAACGACGCGACAGTGAAATCGGACGGATCCATCTGGTTCTCCGACCCGGACTTCGGCATCACCAGCGACTACGAGGGATACCGCGCCGAGAGCGAGATCGGTGCCAACAACGTCTACCGCATCGACCCGGACAGCGGTGAAGTCCGCCTGGCCGCCGAAGGCTTCGGTGCGCCGAACGGCCTGGTCTTCTCCCCGGATGAGCAAGAACTGTTCGTCTCCGACACCCGGGCAGGCCTTATCCGGGTCTTCGACGTGCAAACGGACGGCACCCTCTCCGAAGGCAGGAAGTTCGCCGACGCCGCAAGCCGGGAGAACGCACGCTTCGACAACCTTCGCTTCGACGCCGACGGCCGTCTCTGGGCGGCCGCGATGGATGACGGCGTCCACTGCTACGACCCCGCCGACGGCAAACTGATCGGCCGGCTCAACATCCCCGAGACGGTGTCCAACATCGCCTGGGGCGGCCCCAAGCGCAACCGGCTCTTCATCACCGCGCAGACCAGCGTCTACTCGCTCATGATGGGCGTTACGGGCACACACCCGGCTGGCCCCGGGCACCAGCCCTGGAGCCCTGCGAAGGCATAGCTAAGGTTCCCCGGCGGGCCGCGTTGCCTCTGCGTCGTTGCGTAGGTCTGCGTCCTCCGCCTCCAGCGACGTCGCCGGCTTTTCACCCGCGGCCGCAGGGCCCCGGAACGGGAGCCCGGACGCCGCCCGTCGGCGGCCTGGAGCCGGTTGCGTAGCACTTCCGGATTGACCCTGTCGACGAAGCACCATCCCGCCGAGTTCAGGCGGAGGCGGTCGCGCTGTACCAGTCGCGGCCGGGAGCGACCATCCAGGAGGTTGCCGCAGAGCCTGTCCCCATCGACAGTATTGCCGCCTGCGGGCATCCACCGCCCGGCTACGGCCGGCTGGCTCCCGTGCCCAAGGCGCCCATGGACTCGCCGTCGTACGAGGGCCGCCCTCGCGGCGAGCACACCGGGCGGGTCTTCGACGCGGGGACGCTGTCGTTCCTCGGCCGGGGCAAGTACCTCACGGTGACGAAAGAGGGGGTAGGAGGGCATTCCCGTTCAGCCAACTCGCCCTGGAAACAGGGGGCGTCGGCCGTTCGCGTCAGCTGCCGTACATCATCGCGGACGCCCCCGCGCCGGCACCGAAGGTGAGGTTCTAGAAGGTGGGGCGCCGGAAGTAGGCGATGGCGTCCTGTGCGCGGCAGTTCAGGATGACGAAGGCACCCAGTGCGACGACTGGCCCGGAAACGATCTGACCGGCCAGCAGGTTGATGAGGCCGTGGACAGCGAGCAGGGCGCCAATGGCGATCGCACCGGTCCTGACTCCGTTGCGGCCGGACCGGAAGCGTGCGGCAAGGACTGTCGCGACGGAACCGAGGGCCAGGGTGAGGCAGCCGAGCAGGTACAGGACCGGGGCGCTTCTGTGGGCGAGTTCGGGGTTGGTGACCGTGCCGGTGCTGACCGCGGCGGCCGCGATCAGCACCAGGAGCCCGCTCAGCGCGTTCAGGCCGCCAACGATGTACAGGAGGATCCGGGCTGTCCTGACTGTGCGAGGCATCTCCGGCTCGATGGGCCGCTGGTGCGGCCCGAACCCCGCTGGTGGTACGGGAGTCATCGGGGCTGAGGGCACGGCGTTGTAAGGGTCGGGGGTGTGCATACGGGCTCCTGAGGACGCGAGGGCGGGACCGTCGACTGCTGGGGCAAGCGGAGTGGTGGGTTTGTCGGGGCGGGCCCGCCTCCGTCACCGCGCGAGGCGTGGACAGAGGTGCAGGGCGCCGAACCTTTCGGAATCCGCCGCCCCGCACCATGTCTCGCCGTTGTCAGGCGAGTTGCAGAACGGTCTTCCAGGTGGTGCCGCCCCACATGGTGGTGGCGGCGGTGATGCCGCCCTTGCCGTCGCCCTTGTAGAGGTGGAGGGTGCCGTCGGTCCACACCGCCATGAGGTCGGCGATGCCGTCACCGTTGAAGTCACCGGCGGTGAGCTGCCGAACGGTGTCCCAGGTATTGCCGCCGAGGGGGACCGTCGCGCCGTTGGTGACCTGGCCGTCGCCGGTGCCCTTGTAGTAGTGGAGGGTGCCGTTGCTCCACACGGCCATGAGGTCGGCGATGCCGTCACCGTTGAAGTCGCCGCCGGGCAGGAGTTTGACACTGCCCCAGGTGTTGGTGCCGGCGGTGACCTTCACCTGCGGCTCGAGCTGGCCGTCGCCTTTGCCCTTGTAGAGGTGGAGGGTGCCGTCGGCCCACACCGCCATGAGGTCGGCGATGCCATCACCGGTGTAGTCACCGGCGGTGAGCTGCTTGACGGTGCCCCAGGTGTTGCCGCCCTGGGTGACGGTGGTTGCGCCGGTGATGCCGCCCTTGCCGTCGCCCTTGTAGAGGTGGAGGGTGCCGTCCTGCCAGATGGTCATGAGGTCGGCAACGCCGTCACCGTTGAAGTCGCCCTTGGCGAGCTGCTTCATCGACTTCCAGCTGGTGCCGCCGAGCTGCGCCGTCTGGCCGCCGGTCAGGCCCTTGACCTTGTCGCCGGGGTAGATGTGCAGGGTGCCGTCACCCCAGATCGCGGCGAGCGAGGCAACGCCGCTGCCGGTCATGTCGCCCTGTGCGGCGAAGGCGGTTTCCTTCACCCAGGTACCGAGGTCGTCGACGCGCGTGTTCACGGCGCTGGTACGGGTTTCTTTCGCGTCGGTGCCGAGACAGCCGCCTTGCCAGGAGCGGGAGTTGACCGACACCACCTCGTGGCCACCGTCCCTGCCGGTGCGAAGGGCGGGGCCGCCGGCGTCGCCCTGGCACAGCACCGACTTGGCCGAGCCATTGAGCTGAATGCTGGTGGCTTCGACGGCGGCAACCGTGAAGTCGCCCTGGTGGAGTCGGCCGGGCACCCAGGTGTCGGCGGTCCGCCCGAACCCGAGCGCGCGTAGCTCCTCGCCGGGCTTCGGCGCGCCGGTGGAGAGGGGCAGAGGGGAGATGCCCTGGACGCGGTGCGCCAGTTTGACCATCACCACGTCCCGGTCTTCACGCGGCACCAGCCAGGTGGCTGCCTGGGTGTTGACGCCCTTCTGTGCCAAGTCGATACCGCCCAGGGTGACGGTGGTCTTCTCCTTCGGCACGCCGGGGGTGAGCTTGGCCGTCCCGCCGGTGAAGCAGTCGGCGGCGGTCAATACCCACTGCGGTGCGACGAGTACCCCGGAGCAGGCCCGCTGAGCGTCACCGATCTGCAGATGGGCGGCTGCGGTGTATGCGACATCCGCGGCCGTCTCACCGACGACGGCACCGGCTGGCGCCGCAGTGACCAAACTCGCTGCGAGCGCCGTAGCGATCAGGCAGGCGGCCCCGGCGGTACGGGCAGGGGTGGAGGACATGACGAAGCTTCCTTTGACGGGATGAGAGCTACGGCGTGGAGGAGGGCCCGGGATCGGGCGCCCGTGCGGTCCACGCGGGGGACGTCTACTTGCTGGTTCGGATCTCGACGAGGGTGTGGTCGCGGCCCTCGGGGTCGGTGGTCTCCCCGATGCCCCGGTAGTCGTTCTTGGCGATGTCGTAGGACTTGGTCTTGGCGTCCACTGTCATATTGATGTGCGCCTTGTGACCGCTGGTTTGCACGCCGACTACGCCGGGGACCTCCAGGCTCAGATAGCCCGTGCCGCCGATGGTGCGGAAGCAGAAGTCTCCCCGGTCACGGCCGATGAACTGCAGCAGATCTGGGGCGCTTCCGCATTCAGCGAGCACGATGTGGCCGTCCCCGCGTTTGAGTTTGAGGTTCCTCTCCGCGAGGATCTTCGCCGCGTTCGGGTAACCGAATGTCTCCACCGTCGAGGGCATCGCCGTATCGGCCGTCTTGCCGGTGGTAGTGGCTCGGGACTCGCCAGGGCCCGCGGCGGTGGCTATCCCCGCGACCAGCAGGCTGGTACTCGCCACCGTCGGAATCATCCACCGCCATCGAATACGCATCACAATAAGACCCTCTCTGGAGTTGTCGGGAGTTCAGGGGAGTGCCGTTGGCTGGGCAGGAGAACGAGAAGCTCCGAGCTATGGCCAAGACGGCGTCATATTCCAGAAGTAGCACGGGAATTGAGGATGCAACCTGTGCGCTCGCTGTGATCAAGATCAACTCGCGTCGGGTTACCGAGGGTTCAGTCCCGCTCCGTGGGACTAACGACCTTGCGCCATAGATGCAGGTCAAGGCTGCTGGAACGAGCCCAGCCCACCCCTTGGCCCGGCGTCACGAAGGACTTTAGTCCTTTATTTATCCGTGACTTAGAAGTGATGAGGTTTCGAGGGCACCTTCAGGCAGTCCTGTCTGGACTCCCTTTTCTTACCGTCTCGTTGAGGATGCAGACACCCCATCATGAAATGGTCCAAGTGGCCTCGCTGCGCCGTGTCCGGCGTAGGGGGCAAGCGCGCGACTGTGGTCGCGCTCGGCATGTCGGCGGTGCTGTTCTGCACCACGACGGCGCAGGCAGCACCGGCGGATCCGGCATATGACCCGCCTGCGGGCAGTCGTGCGCAAGCGGTGGAGGAGTGGCTGGCCGGCGGGAAGGGGGTGAAACGCGAAGCGGCCAAGGCCCTGTTGGGCAACGACGAGGAGTTGCGAAGGTTCTACGCCGCCGGCCTGCACCGTGCCTCGGTGGAGGATGCTCGCGTGACGATCCTGAAGATGCTGCCCACGGCCGGAAAGGGCGTGTCGGAGGCTGGGCGTAAGGCGCTGTCGGGCTCCGACCAGGACGTGCTGGACTTCGTGAATTCCGGTTTCGAGAAGCCGCTGCAGGACGACCGCAGGGTCGCGGTCCTGAGGGCGATGAACGAGGGAGGCCGGGGCGTCAACCGCGAGGGCCGTAAAGCGCTGAACGACGGCACCCCAGAGGCACTGGACGCGTTCTTGCAGACCGGAGTGTCCAAGGCCGCCTTCGAGGACAACCGCGTGAAAGCCCTGCAGTTGATGGAAACGGGAGGCCCCGCACTGCGCGAAGCCGGGAAGCGAGCCATGAACGGCACGCCTCAGGAACTCGTTGTCTTCCTGGAGAACGGGCAGTACCTGGCACAGGCGCGTGACCAGGAACTGATGACGGTGACGCAGCTGGCCAAGGCCGCGACGGAGGCCGGCAAGGAGGCGAAGGCGGCAACGGACCAGGCCAAGGAAGCCGCGTCCCGGGCCGATGTAGCTGCCGATGAGGCGAAGAAGGCAGCGGAGAGGGCCGCCAAGGAGACCGCTGCGGCCAAGGGGGACGCCGACAAGGCCGGCGCGGCGGCGAGCCAAGCAGCACAGGCCGCTGAGGGTGCAGCCGGAGCCGCACAGGCCGCGGTGGAGGCCTCCAACACGGCGGTCGCTGCGGCCCGGACCGCAGCGAGGGCGGCCTCGAACGCGGCAGCCGCGGCAGCAGCGGCTGGACAGGCAGCCGCCCGGGCCTACAACGCGGCGAACGCGGCGATCGGAGACCGGAACAAGGCCGAAGGCGCCCGCAAGGCGGCCCAGGTCGCTCGGGAAGCCGCAGCCGGCGCCAAGGATGCCGCCGCGGCCGCGAGTCACGCTGCGAACGCGAGCGCGGAGGCCGGAGATTCTGCCGCAGCGGCCGCGCGGGCGGGGCAGAACGCCGCCGCAGCCGCCGACGCGTCCGCCCGCGCGAGTGAACAGTCCGGGGTCGCCGCGAGCGAGGCCAAACGAGCCCGTGAAGCGGCTGCGACCGCTCGGACGGCAGCCGGCCAGGCCACCCGGGCTGCCGGCCGTGCGCAAAGCCTGGCCGCCCGGGCCGCCACCGCGGCACGGTCGGCCCATCAGTACGCCAGCTCCTCAGCCGACCACGCGGAACAGGCGGCCAAGGCCGCTGACGAGGCAGCCGATCATGCGGGCGAAGCCGATGCGGAGGCCAAGAAGGCCACCGCCCACGCGGACGCGGCGCTGAAGGCCGCCGACGCCGCCGCCAAGGCAACCACCGAGGCCACCAGCGTCAGCAAGGTTGCCCGCGAGGCCGAGCAGTACCGGCTCGAACAGGAAGAAACCGCAGCCACCGCAGACGCCAAACAGCTCACGGCCCTCGGCGAGGAGATCGGCCAGGCCGGCGACCGCGCCCAGAACCAGGCGGCGCGGATGAGCGAGGAAACCAAGAAGCTGCTGGCCGAAGCCACCGAAAAGGTGGCGGGCGACAGGACAGCGGGGGCGGCTCTGGCACGCCGTGCCGCGCTCAACCTGCTCGGCAGCGACGGCCCCTGGACCCAGAAGGCGGCGGGCAACGCCCTGTCCGGCACCGACACGGACATGCTTGCCTGGCTCAGCTCCGGGCGCCTTGCGGCACAGCAGGAAGACGACCGCGAAACCGTCCTCCACATCGCCACCGTCGGCACCGCCAAGACTGCGGCCGCCGCCGAGAAAGCCCTCGAGGACGGCCCCCGGGCAGTCGAGGAGTTCCTGACCACCGGCATGTTCGAAGGGCAGCGCGACGAGTACCGCATCCAGGCCCTGCGCGCCATGGAAGGCGCGGGCAAGGGTGTACGCGAAGCGGGGAAGAAGGCCCTCAACGACGGCTCGGCCAAGGCCCTCAACACCTTCCTGACGACCGAGTACCCGCGCGTCCTGGCCGACGACAACAAGGTCGAGACACTCCGCATCCTGGAAAAGGGCGGACCTCATGTGAAGGCCGCCGCCCGCATCGCCATGGCCGGACCGGACTGGATGAGGAACGTCTTCGTCACCCGCATCCAGTACAAGGCCGCCCAGGCCGACCAGGACACATACACCCACGAATCCGCTATCAGCACCCAGATCGGTATCGCGGCCCGCATCACCGCCGAGGCCTACGAAAACGCCAACACCGCGGCCAAGACAGCGGCCTGGGCCCGCGGCCGGGCCGAAGACGCCAAGCGCTACGAAGCCGCCGCCAAGAAGTCCGCCGCCGACGCCAAGGACCATGCCCGGCGGGCTGGCGAGAGCGCGCAGGCCGCCGACAAGTCGGCCGCCGACGCGGCTGCCTCCGCGAAGCTCGCCAAGGACGCTGCGGCCACCGCGCAGAGGGCCAGCAGGGCGGCCAACTACTCGGCCGCCCAGGCCACCAACTCCGCAGCCCAGGCCAGCAACTCCGCCGACTCCGCCGCCGCAGCAGCAGCCACGGCACGCCAGGCCGCGTTGGACGCCGGCAAGAACGCGGCCGAAGCCAGTCAGGCCGCGCAGCAGGCACTCGCCTCCGCCACCGAAAAGCGCAATCAGGAGCAGCGCACCGCAGCCCAATCCGCCCGCAAACAGGCGGAAGAGAACGCAGCCATCAACTACAGGCCGCAGGACGACCCCAAGAACGATCACTCCTCGCAATTCCCCTCACACAGTGACGCGGGAATACCCAGTGGCGTACGTAATGTCGTGGGCTTCTTCAGCTATCGAGGGGCGATTGATACTGTTGCTCTCTCATTGCTGGGGCGGACGGACGAAGCGAAGGAGTCCTTCAAGGGATTCGTCGGCCCCTACATCACAGGTAAGGGGTTCGGGTTCGCGATCAGCGGGGGACAGAAAGTCGGACTCGTCGTGGGTCCGGGCGGAGCGATGGCCAGCAGGTTGTTCGGATCACCTGTCGCGTTCGGCGCCACCATCGTCGATTACCTGCTGCCGGCCGGTGGGCCTGTACGCTACCTCGAACCGGGCCCGCTCGACCGTCGGCCCAAGCCGCCCATCGCCTGAAGATCACTGAAATGAAATCCATGAAATCCTGGCTCAACTCGACCAAATCTGGAAGGGCTGCCAAAAAGGTCGTAAACGTGATCAGTCCAATCCTCTTCGACTGGCGTTCACTTTTTCTCGGCTGTCTCGGGGCACTAGGAGGGTTTGGAACTTCGGTAAGTCCAATATCTGGCCTCGGGATTGGTGGTCGATTGGTGGCAGCTGGGATAGGTGTTGCTTCTCTCGCGTTGGCCATCGCGTCTTACAAATACATGAAGAATGCAGACAAATGGAACTGGTAGGCGCGGCAGGCTAGTTCAGTCATTCATCGCGTAGCCTTCCCGGGGCTCTGGCCGCCCTCCGGCAGCTAGAGCCCATGCGCACGTCATCAGATTCCTGCTGAGATTCTGTACGCGCCAGCGGGCAGGGCGCGTCATACCTCCTCGTCTTTCGCAGCCGTAACAGCCGCATCGTCGCGCGATTCCCGTTTCAGAAGACAGCGATCGGGTTCACGGCGAGTCCGGTTGTGCCCGTGATGCGCGGCGGCGCCAGCACCAGCATGAAACCCGAACGTCCCAGCCGCCCGCAGACTTCGGCGAGCTCGTCCAGGTCCGCGGCATCGACCAGTGGCAGGCCGAGCCGAGCGAGGGCGACCTGGTGCATGGGCATGGGGAATTGGGCCGGTCGGGCGTCGCTGATGTCGCCGAGGTACACGCTCACACCATGTTCGTCCAGCCATCGCACGGCGCTGAGGTCGAGGCCGGGTACCGGTTGGCTGAGCGGGCGATGGGTGTCCCATCCTCCCCGCACTGCCACAGCGTCTCCGGAGGACAGCACTGTGCCCGCACGATCGAGCGCGGCATCGAGATCGGTCGCTCCGATACGCCGGTCGGCCGACAGGCTGCCGCCGTCGGGTGCCAGGTCCAGGAACACGCCGCGGGTCACGATCCCGGCGCCGAACGGGTCCGCCGAGCCATGTGCAACGCCCGTCGGTGTCACGGCGTCCTGCACCGGTACACCGGGGTAGACATGTTCGTCGACCGGCATGTGTGCCACGGCGTCGAGATGGGTCAAGGCGGCGTTGTGCGTGTTGAGGACGAGTGTGTCGGTCAGCGCCAGGGGCTTCGCCCCGTTGAAATTCATGATCTGCAATACCCCGGCCGGCATCACGGCAGGGCTGCCGACGGGGCCAAGTCCTGTGGTGAGAGGCACCGGGCGAATACGGCGAGCCAGGCTGACGTGGTGGGCGTCGCGTACTTCGGTGGCGGCTCGCTTCCTTGCTGCCGCGTCGATGAGGTGCAGGGTGCCCAGTTGATCCTTGTCGCCCCACCGACCCCAGTTGCTCGGAAGTACGGCCTCGGTCATGGTTGCTCCTTTCCGGCGGGCCGGCGGGACGGTGCTCCAGTGCCGTCCCGCTGCCGGCCCGATGAGCGGGCGGGCTTTGTTGAACTGAAGAGCGGGGGAGAGGGCGAAGCGAACTGCCGTCTGCCGCCCGGAAGATGGCCGGGCGAGGCCGAGGCGGAGATCAGTCCGCGCACGTTCACGCGCACCTGTTGCCCCGCCCCAGACGGCTGTCCCGTATCGCCGATATCGATACCGATATCGATGGCGCTGTTGTTCGGGTGGCTGTGGCGATGGCGGCTCTATACATCTGACCCGCTTCCGATCCGTCCCGCTGGTGCCGGTTCGCGCATGAGCAGACCGGCCAGTCGGTCCAGTGCGGTGCGAAGACTGTCGCCCCCGGTGCCGCGTGCGCTGACATAACCGTCGGGACGTACGAGGATCCAGTCGCCGGCGGCTGCGGTCAGTGTGTCCTGCACCCGGCCGTCCCGGTCCCACACGCCGCAGTCGATCCTGTTTGGGCGGCTCCGGCTGATCGTCACTTTGTTCAGCCAGGCTGGGAGCGAGGTCGTCTCGGCGGTGATCCGATCCGGGCTGGAGGCATTGCCGTCGGCGAAGACGAGCAGGTGCCACGCGGGGTCCCTGATCAAAGCGCGAAGTGCGGTCCAGCCGGGGGACTGAGCGTCGGCTGCGGAGATCTGAGTGAGGCGTTCGCCAGGACGTGGGTCCTGTTCAGCCTCGCCGTCCGTCACGGTGAGGGGGCTTTCGGGGTAGGCGATGCTCAGCCCCGACATGCTCCGAATGAGCCGGCGCATGAACCCTCGATCATGGTGCTCGGTGTCCCCGGTCTCCTCGCTGGACGTGTCGACCATGGCCGTGTTCATGACCTTCGCGGTGGAGGCGAGCAGGGCCTGGCCGATGGGAACCCGCTCGGCGTCGTAGGTGTCGAGCAGAGTGTCGTCGGCGTGACCGTGTACGACCATGGCCAGCTTCCAGGCCAGGTTGTACGCGTCCTGGATGCCGGTGTTCAGCCCCTGCCCCGATGCGGGCGAGTGGACGTGGGCGGCGTCGCCGGAAAGGAGACACCTGCCGACGTGCATGGTGGGGACCGCGCGCTGCTGGATGGTGAACTTCGATGCCCAACTGGGCCTGCTCACAAGGGTTTCGCGGCCCAGAGCCTGTGACAGTTTGGTGCTGAACTGCCGGGCGATCAGCTCTGGCTGTTCAGGCTCACCCGCGCCCGACGTATCCAGCAGCCGCCATTTCCCCGGTTCCGGAAACGGAAACAGCATCAGCGCGCCGCCGGGCGGAAACAGCCAATGCACCCCATCTCGTTCGATAGCGGTGTGCACGACCGCATCGGCGATCAGCCACGTGTGCGCGGCTTCGCCTGCCAGGGGGAGCCGGAGGGCCTTGCGGACCGTCGAATGTCCGCCGTCGCAGCCCCAGAGGTATTGAGCACGCACGGTCTCCTGTGTGGCGCCTGGGCGATCGCCGCTGCGCAGCACGGCTGTGACACCGTCGGCGTCGGGCTGGAACGACTCCAGCCTGGTGTTCCACTCCACGTCGATCCCGGCCGACACGGCATGCCCACGCAGCACTCGCTCGGTGATCACCTGATCGACGTTGAGCATGTACGGAAACCGGGTCACCAAGTCGCCGTAGTCGAAGTCGACCCGGGTCGTGCGGTCTGCCTGATGGCGGACGAACGCGTTGACCCGTGTCCCGTGCGGAGCGATGTCGCCGAGAATCCCGAGCTGATCGTAGATTTCCAGGCTGCGGGCGTGGGTCCCCAGCGCGCGGCTGGTGGCGGCGGGCCCGGGTGCGCCATCCACCAAGCGAACCGACAGCCCCCACCGGGCCAGTTGCATCGCCGCCGTGAGACCGACCGGGCCTGCTCCTGCGACAAGGACGTCAACGGCATTGCTTGTCATGGCAACCGAACCTCCGCTGTGTCAGCTATGCTGACGCAGAAACGTACCCCACAAGTGACAGGACCGCGAGCGATGAGCGAAAAGGAGAACGCGACTACGGACCCGCCGCTCCTCACCCTCTTGCAGCGAGGGGCCCGTTGGTTCTCCGACGAGTTGATGGCGCGTCTGGACGCCGCGGGCGTGGACCCCATCACGCCGGCGCACGCGGCGGTGCTGGCGCACCTGGACTCCAGCGCGTCGCTGAGCATCGCCGAGCTCGCCCGCCGTGCCGGAGTCACCCGCCAGACGATGCATCGCGCGGTCACACAGCTTCTCGACGAAGGCCTGCTGGTCAGCACGCCGGGGCCGGGATTCCCTCGCAGCACCCTTATCGGCCTGACGGACTCGGGTCGTCGGCGTCGTGACGTGGCGTCAGGGATTCTTCGCGACCTGGAGCAGACCTTGGAGCGTCAGCTGGGTGCTGCGGCGCTGGCGGCTCTGCGTGACGGCCTGACGCGGGCATGGCCAGGGTGAGGATACGGGTCGCCCATCACGAGACGGGGCGGTCATCGGGCTGAGGCGGTCACGGTGAAGGTGGGGGAGGAGGGGCTCAAGTCTCCTTCGGCAGAGGTGTGTTGAGGCCTGACGGATACATCTCGGCCACCTCCTCCCAGGGTGTGACGCCAGTTCGCTCCGCCCCGGGGTCACTCGATGGTGAGAACGTCCCGCACCGTGCGACGAGGGGAGCGGGGTCCGGCCGGACCGTATCCGATACGGAGCATCACCTGTACGTACGGCATGGCGGAGAGCGGGTCTCGTACGGCCCATCGCAGGTCCTCGCGCTCAAGAGCTTCCGTGGTGACGTTGGCGACGAGGTCGTGGTGTTTGGCCAGGAGCAATACATGCTGCAGGGCTTGGCCGGCGCGCAACCAGTCGCCGGGGGAGTCCTCGGCCGTGCCCAGGAGGGCCAATTGCGGGACCCGCTCGAAGTCCAGGCGGCCGCGGTCGGCGACCGGCCGGCCGGTGGCGAAGTCGCGGATGGGGGCGGCGCCACTTCGACGACGCGGCGCGAAGGCGAAGTCGGGCACTCCGTCGACGGCGGTGTCCGACGGGGTGGCCCCGACGCGGGTCCAGCGGGCGAGTTCCGCGATCTGCTCCGGGTCGTGTGCGTTCTGCGATTCCGCGTCCTGGGCCAAGTCCAACAGCGCGTCCACGTGCCAGGGATGGGGGAAGAGGAGCTCCGCGCCCTCGCATGCCGCGGCGTCGCGGAGAGCGTCACGGACGGGTTCCGGTACGAGTGTCGGAGCGAACGGATATCTGCTGGTGTGCCGCCTGGCGATGTCCTGACGCAGGGAGGCCAGGTCCCGAGCACCCTGTGTGTCCCGGGGAGCCTGCGCATTCAGCCTTACCGCGGCGAGGAGTTCGGGCCGGGCCGGATCGGGCAGCGGGGACACCTCCGGGTCCAGGCCGGCGCCGGCGCAGGCCACCCGCAGGGTGAACAGCGACGCGCCGCATCCGATGTGCAGTGCCCGGCCCCGGGGGTCGGCGTACGAGACCGCGCGCCGTTCGTCGGAGTACAGCTCGACGGTGTTCGTCGCGCGCAGGTAGCGAAACCGCCAGGGTTGGGCGTTGTGCAGGGACGGTGCGGCCGTGGCGGCCTCGATGAGCGCGGTCACGGCCGGAACGTCCAGGATGGGGATGGTCCGTGGCATCGTGTTGCCCTCCTTGCCGAGGTCGGTGCGCGGTGGTGGCCCCTTCCGTCGCACGCCCCTGGGTGCGGGGGCCCGGCGGCCCGGGAGTCTTTGGCGGGCCGGGCGTTCGACCCCGGGCACGAACAGAAGCGTGGCGCAACAACCGCCGCGTACAAGGGAATTGATTAGCCGTCAGTGGACGCGCGCACCACGGCGACTGTGCATTGTGCGTACTGGACGACCTGTTGGCTCACGGAGCCCAGCAGCGCGTTCTTGAACCCGCCGTACCCGCGCGTGCCCACGACCATGGTGCGGGCGTCCTGCGACATCTCCACCAGGACGTGGGCGGGCGAGCCCTGCACGACCCGGGGGTGGACCGGGGCCGCGGGGTGGTCGCCCAGGGCCTCTTGGATGACCTCGGCCAGCTTCTCGCGGGCCATCTCCTCCGGGCTTACCATGCCGGAGGCGAGCCCCGTGGTTCCCATCCCGAGGGGGTTGCGCGACCACTCCCAGCACATCACCGCGTGCACGCGCCCCTCGATGGAGGCGGCGTGATCGACGGCCCACCGCAGGGCGTCCATCGAATTGCGCGAGCCGTCCACACCAACCATCACCAGGGGCTTTCTGACCTCGTTCATGTCGTCCTCTCGCTTCGTTGGCGTACTCGACGGGCACTCGCGGGGATCGAGGTACCGGTGTGGCGGCGCTCGCCATTCGGCAGTCCGGGCTCACCCTCAGCCTCACCGCTGTGAACGGGGACTCACAGAAGCCAAAGTCCCTCACAGCAGGGCCAAAGGTCCCGGCCGCAGCGGCCGACGACCGCCCGGAGCGCACCCGCTCGTGGGTCCCCACGAATCCTGCCCGGCTTTGTCCGGTGCCGCCTGTCGAGATCATCGCTCGGCGCAGGGGGAGCTGCTCGGTCCCGGCGTCTCGAACTCGCCTTGGTCGTGCGCGGCGGGCTCGCCTTACGTCGGTCGTACGACACCGCCCGGGCTTGCGAGGCCGAGGTGGGTCCGCGCGGTCGCCGGTCGGCCTGACGGAAGCGCGGGTACGGGCAGCACGGTCGGCAACGACCGGGGTATGCGTTCCAGGACGCCGCCCGCGAAGACGTCGTACAGGGGCAGGGACTCCAGGTGCACGTAGCCGATGTGGCAGTCGCACGTGGTCAGTGGGCAGGGACGCGGCGCGAGGGCGGTGCGGTAGGAACCGTCGTAGAGATTGCCCAGTTCGTCGCGTACGAAGTGGCAGCGGCGGACCGTGCCGTCCCCGTCCACCGAGATCACGGACTCTCCGGTGCGGCAGGGCAGGCCGGCCGAGGCGTGCGGGTGACGGCTGAGCGGGAAGAGCGGATCGAGCGCGGTCCACCGGGCGGCCTGCTCGTCCGTGTAGGCATGGCCCTCGGCGGCGTTCACCCAGAGGTACACCTCTTCCGGCAGTTCCTCGCGCAACTTGCGGGCTGCCTCAAGGTGCTCCGGCAGGCCCACGACTCCGACGCTGAACCGCACATTCAGATCGCGCAGTTGACGGGTCTTGGCCAGGAAGCGCTCGTGCGGTGTCTGCCCCGGGTGGTAGGTACACCACAGAGCCGCCGTGTCCCGGTCGGCTTCGTCGAGCCAGTCGGTTCGGCAGCTGAGGTTGGTCTGGATCGCCACGCGCCGCACATGCGGTTGACGGGACAGGCGCACCAGGGTGCGCTGGTACCAGGAGCGGGTGAGGCCCTCGCCCCACGGCGTGAAGAGTACGGAAAGGCGGTCTTCGTGCTGCCCCGCGACCCAGGCCTCGAAACGTTCCAGAGCCGCACGGTCGGCGCGCAACTGAGCCGTGGTGTCGCGGCGCTTGGCGAACGGGCAGTAGGGGCAGTCGTAGTCGCAGGACGCCAGTGGGCCGCGATAGAGGATGGTCAGGTCCACGGTGGCCTCACTTGAGTTCGTAGGCGGCCATGGCGTCACGGACGGCCGGGGAGAAGAACTCGGGACCGATGGCATCGGAGTGGGCAAGTCCTTCGGGAGACAGGCGCAGCAGGTCGTCGCCGTCGTCGCGCAGCCAGCCGCGCGCGGTGAGTACGTCGAGTTCGGAGCGGAAGTCGTCCCAGGGGTCGGCTCCGAAGCGCAGGCGGTAGTCCGCTCCGAGCAGTCCCTCGGCCTGGAGCAGGGACTGCAACAGGTGTCGGCGCCGGGCTTCACCCTCGTCGACGTGCCGGCCGTGGAGGGCGTGGGAGAAGTCGTCGGTGGCGGTGTAGTCGTCGATGATGCCGCGGATCTCCCGCATGGAGACCGCGTAGTCGAAGGAGTAGTGCAGCGTCGAGGTGTACGAGCGGGCGCCGCAGCCCAGGCCGATCATGCCGTCGGTCTGACAGGCGTAGTCGTCCGGGCCCTGCGGCGGGGCGTCCGCACGGCGGAACATCCGCATCGATACCTGCTCGTAGCCGTGGGTCAGCAGATGGTCCCGTCCCTCCCGGTAGCGGCGCAGACGCTGTTCGTCCCAGTCCCGCCCGGCGCGCAGCGGGTCGGTGTGCCGGCCGAGGCCCGTCAGGGGACGGACGTAGAGCGGGTAGAGGTAGATCTCCTCCGGCCGCCAGGCCAGAGCCGCGTCGAGGGACTGGCGCCAACTGGCGGCCGTCTGGCCGTCGATTCCGTAGATCAGATCGATGTTCAGGACGGGGATGCCCGCTTCACGGATGCGTGCGAGCGCCGCTTCCACGTCGGAGCGGCGTTGTGGCCGCGCCGCGGAACGCGACTCCTCCTCGATGAAACTCTGCACTCCCAGGCTGAGTCTGGTGGTGCCGCGCGCGGCCAGTACGTCCAGTCGGTCCGTCGTCGCGGTGGAGGGGGAGGCCTCGACCGACAGGGGAACAGCGCGGAGGTCCGCTCCCATCTCGTGCTCGGCGATGTCGCAGAGCTGCTCCAGTTCGCGGGGGTTCAGGAACGTGGGTGTGCCGCCGCCGAACGCGGCGTTGACGAACCGCGGGGGTCCGTCGTCGCCGAGCGCCGTGCGCACCGCGGCGGCTTGGCGGCGCACCGCGTCCAAGTAGCGGCCGGTCAGGTCGTCGGGCGCCCCGATACGGGTGAACAGGTTGCAGAATCCGCAGCGGACCTCGCAGAACGGTATGTGCATGTACAGCGATAGGGACCCACGGGACTCGCCCGCCCACAGGTCCTTGAGCGCGGGGCGCGGAGCGAGCGGCCGGTAGGCGGTCTTGTGCGGGTAGGCGTAGGTGTAGCTCTGGTAGGGGCGTGGAGCCGTGCGGGGCGGCGTGGCCAGGGGGGTGCGGGTCATGTGGTCGGCTCCAGGAAGAAGTGGCTGTACGGCACGGTCCATACGCAGTCGTGACCGAGGCGATGGCCGGTGTGGCCGTCGTCGCCGTACGCGGTGCCGTGGTCGGAGCTGACGATGGCGAAGCAGCGGCGGCGTGAGCTCATGGCATCGAAGAGCCGTCCGACATGGCGGTCGATGTACTCCAGGGCCGCGGCGTGGGATGCCCTGCTGTCGCCCGACTCGCGGGTCGCGCCGGGCAGGTGGAACCAGTTGGGCTGGTGCAGGGCCGAGGCGTTGAGGAAGAGGAACAGCCTTTGTTCGGGAGGCAGTTGGGCCACGACCTTCTCGGCGCGCTCCACTTGGGATTCGAAGGAGGTTGGTGAGGCCACCGAGAACTCGGGTTCCCAGTGGCTCTCCTGGAAGAATCCGGGCAGGACGTTGCCCAGCGCACCCTGCTTGTTGAAGAAGCCGACTCCGCCGATGCACACCGTCCTGTAACCACGGGCGGCGAGACCGGCCACCAGATGGGGGGCGTCGAAGACGAACGTCCGCCCTGCGGTGCTCTCGCTGCCGGCGAATCGTGCCGCGAACAGCCGTGGGTGCGGGCCGGGCGAGGCCGGGGTGGGGAGGAAGCCCGCGAACATCGCCTGATGGGAGGCGTAGGTGAAGTTGCCCGGTGCGTGGCGCTGTTCCCAGGCGCCGCCTGGCAGGTGCGCGGAGAGGTTCGGGAGGCGGCCGGTGGCGGCGAGTTCGACGGCCACGTCGTAGCGCAGGGTGTCGAGCGTCAGCAGAAGGAGGTCGTCTCGCCCCACCACCTCGTTCATGTCCGGGATGTCGTGCGCAGGGGGCGAGATGGCCGCGGCGGCCCGCGAGGCTTCAGGGGCGGTCATGTGCTGTCCTCGGTAGTGCGTAGTGCGTAGTGCGTGGTGGGTGGGGCGACGGTGGGTCGGGTCGGGAGCGACTGTGCTGGAGGAAGGTGCGCGGGTGGCGTGGTGCGGCCGGACCGGACCGCGGCGATCTGGGCCGCGTAGGTGTCCAGACCCTCCGCGCCGCTGTCGGGCAGCCCCGTCAGTCGGGGGAGGAGATCACCGAAGGCGTTGACCTCTCCCACGGCGAACCGACGCCAGCCCACGGCGGGCAGCAGGTCCACCCCGACGCACAGGGTGCCGGGGAAGCAGGCCGCGGCCCGCTCGCTGAGGGCGAGGGCTTGCGCCCACCGGTCACCGGCCAGCGCGCGTACGGCCGAGAGGTCACCGCGGGCGCCGCCCAGGTGCAGATTGGTGAGGGGGGAGCGGCTCGTCCGGACCACGGCATGGGTCGCGCGGCCGGCCACGACCACTACGCGCAGATCCGCGGATCTGCCGAAGAGCGAGGCCTTGGGCAGCCAGCGCTCGATGTGCAGCCCGTCCGCTGACAGCGCGTCCACGATCGAGGCGATCTCCGCCTCGTCCGTATAGCGGCGGATGCGCAGGGAGTTGTGGAGGCTGCCGTCCGCGGTGCGCTCCACGCTGGTGGTGGCGGCGACGCGGCCGGTGCTGTTCGTCTGGACGGCGAGCACACCCGAGGCGGACGACCCGTGGGCGAGCTTGACGAACACCCGGTGCAAACCGGCCTCGCGCATGAGGTGCCGTACGCCGCTCCATCCCTCCACCGGTGCGAGCCCACCGCTGGTCGGTGACTGGGGCACGGGCACGCCCGCGCGGTCGAGACGGGCGTGACACAGCCGCTTGTCGAAGAGCACCGCGAGATCCGCCGGGTCGTCGAGGCGGCGCCCGCCGCGCAGCGAACGGACGGCGCAGAGGAACTGCTCGTACCAGCGTGATGAACCCTCGACCCGGGTCTGCTCCTGGGTTCCGCGCAGGATTCGGTCCACCGCCGCGTTCTCACCGGGCGAGTCCAGCCGTACCACCTCGTCATCGCCGAAGTCGGCGCCGCCTTCCCGCAGCACGTCCAGCCACTCCACGACGCGTGGTGTGCCGTGGCCCGCTTCTCGTGCCGCTGCCGTGAAGAGTTCCGTCCGGCGGTTCTCCCCATTGGCGACGACCGCCCATTTCACCGCCATGTGCTGTCCCCGTACCTCTGCCATCCCACGTCCCGGCCTCGTCGTCCCTGCGGCGTTGGCTATTCGCCCACGGCGACGAAGCGCCAGACGCTCCCGTCCTCCTCCTCGTCGGAGTCGGCGTCTCCCGAGTCGGCGTCGACCCTTACTCCGGCGGCCTCCAGTGTCTTCACGAGGCGGTCGCGCAGTTCCGGGCCGAGGTAGTTGTGGTGCAGATCGAGCGACTTGAGGTGGGTCAACGGCTGGCCCGACAGCAGTGCTGTGGCACCGTCGTCCGTGAGGACACCCATCGAGATGTCCAGGTCCTCCAAGCGGGCCACGACGGGAGCCGAGGCGAGCGCGCGGCAGATGTCGTCCTGGATCTCGCTGTTGCGCAGCCCCAGCCGGCGCAGGCTGGGCAGCCGGTCGCCCGCGAGGATCGGGGCCAGGTCGGAGACCTGGCAGTCGCCGCCGTACTCGGATGTGCCGAGCCACAGGTCGAGGGAGACCAGCGCGGGCAGATCGCCGCCGGCGACACCGCGTACCGCCGCCACCGGAAGGCCGCCCGTCTCCACGGTGAGCGCGCGCAGCCGTTCGTGCCGCACGGCCGGAAAGACCAGCTCGTTGCCGCCTCGTACGCCGAACTCCTCCAGATCCGGGAAGGCGGCCAACAGGGGTGAGACGTCACCTTGAACGACCCAGGAGATCTCGCACTCCTCCATGACGATGTCACCGAGGAACAGGCCGCGCAGCGCGGGCAGTTGATCACGCGCGGCGACCAGAGCCTCGATCACGGCATCGGGCGCCTTCTCGTACACATCGCTCCAGGCGCCGACGATCAGCGCGCGCACCCGTCGGCCGTCCACGGCCGCGAGAAAGCGGGCGAAAGCCTCCGGCCACTCTTCCTCGCTGTCGTACGCGTCCACGGCGATGCGCCAGGCCACGGATTCGGCGGCGGGCAGGGATACGGTCACCCCCGGAGAGTCGGCGGCGGAGGGAAAAGTGAAGGCCGGCAGGCCGTGGAATTCCTCGAGGTGGCTGCCAATGGTCATGGGGACCGCTCCTTCGCGCTGATTCCGATGCGTCGACGATGGGCCCGGCTCGGTGGGTCGAAGCCAGGTAAGGGAGTTGTACCAAGCCCCACTGACATCGCCGCCGACAGGGGCGTTTCTCGGTGGCCCGCAGAACTCGGTGGCCTTGCGGCGCAAGCGCGTTGAGCGACAGGCGTCCTCGCGGCCGGATGCTGTCCGCTGGGGGGCGTTCACCTGCTGTGGAGGCGGAGGCGGAGGCGGGCGAGGTCGAGATCGGTCAACCCGGCCGGGATACATGGGCGTTGGGCCTAGCCGGTCTTGATGGGCGGAGAATGGGCGGAGAATGGGCGGAGAGGGATGTCCGGTTGGTGGTCGGTCATGGCGGCTGGGCGGAGCCACCTGGTTCGCGATGTTGGGGCCGGAAGTGTCTCTGGGGCCCTGTGGGTTGGGGTGGGCGTGTCCCTGGGGGCAGGGCTCGCGGACGGGGCCGAGGAGGGGCACCGTCAGGCGTGGGCGAGTTCCAGTACCGCGATGCCGGCCAGGACCGCCGCGCTTGCGGCGAGGCGGCGGTTGCCGAAGGGCTCCCGGAACAGCAGCAGGCCGATCAGCGCGGCGAAGACGATGCTGGTCTCCCGCAGTGCGGCGATGGTGGATATGTTGCCGCGGGACTGTGCCCAGACCACGAGCCCGTATGCGAGCAGGGAGAGTACGCCTCCCGCGAGGCCGCGCCGGCCCACGGACTTGAGCCGGACGCCCAGCGATCGCCTGCGCGTCAGCCAGGCGGACAGGAGGAATGCGAGGCTCTGGGACAGGAAGAGCCATGCGATGTACCCGGCGACCGTGTCCGATTTCCGCACGCCGCTGCCGTCGACGAGTGTGTAGGAAGCGATCATCACCCCTGTCCCGAGGGCGGCGGCCAGTGCGGGTAGTTGAGCGCGGCCGGGCAAGCCGTCGGCCAGGGCGAGTCCGGCGAGACCGAGGGAGATCACCAGAACGCCCGCCGTGTCCTTGGCGGACAAGGGGCGGTCGAGGACGGTCGTGGAGACCAGGGCGACGAGCAGAGGGGACGTGCCGCGGGCGATCGGGTACATCTGGCCGAAGTCGCCCAGCCGGTAGGCCTGCAACAGCAGCATCTGGTAGGCGACTTGCAAAGCGGCCGAGGTGGCGATGTACGGCCAGGCCGCGGCGGAGGGAAGCGCGGCGAAGCAGACCATGGTCGCGGCGCATCCGGCCGTGGCCACGTTCATCAGCACGAAGACGGCCAGTTTGTCCTCGGCTCCGTGTGCCAGTGCGTTCCAGACCGCGTGGAGCAGGGCGGCGGTCAGCACTGCGACGGGCACGGCGGCCGCGCCGTGCGTCGGCAATGCCAGGGCCATGGACATGGACACCCTCCTTTGTGGAACTATTTTCCACGCTAGCATCGAGCCATGGAATTCAATTCTGCCGGGGGTCGGGGGCTCGCGGCGCACGTCCGGTCCCACCTGTCGGAGCTGCGCGATACCGAGGCCCGCGTCGCCCAGGTCGTCCTCGACCAGGGGGCGGAGCTGGTGCGTCTGAGCGTCAGCGACGTCGCGCAGCTCGCCGGGGCGGCACCGTCGTCTGTCGTCCGCGCCTGCCAGCGTCTGGGCTTCCGCGGATATCAGGAGCTCAAGATCGCGGCGGCCCGCGAGGCGCCCGCGTCGCCCGCATCGAGCGAAGCCGATCCCGCTGCCCGCGCACTCGCCGACACGGTGCGTTCCGCGCGGGAGGCGCTGGACGGTCTCGCTTCCACGCTCGCCCTGGACGCACTGCGCGACGCGGCCGCAGTGCTCGACACGGCTCCGCGCGTACTGGTCGTGGGTGCGGGACTCTCCGGTGCTGTGGCTCTGGACGCCGCGTACCGCCTGCGCGCCCTGGGCTGTGTCGTGGACGCGCCGGCCGACCCGCTCACCGCCCAGCTGGCCGCCGGGCTGCTGCCGCCCTCGGCCGTCTGCCTGGCCATCAGCCACACCGGTGCGACCCGCACCACCGTCGACGCGGCCCGTCGAGCCCGCACGGCTGGGGCGACCGTCCTTTCGCTGACCAGTTACGCCCGTTCGCCCCTGAGCGAGATCAGTACCCACACGCTGGTCGCGGGTGGCCAGGACCGCATCTTCGGACTGGAGACGGTCGCGAGCCGTCTTGCGCACCTCGCCGCCGTCGACGCGCTGTGCCAGACCCTGATCGCTGTACGCGGGGCGGAAGCGGACAAGGGGCTGGCGATGTCGTCCGATGTCACTGCGGACCACACCTACTGATCGCCCGCGGCTGCCGTGCGCAACCGGCTTCCGCGACGGCCCGTCCCGCACGCGAGGTCGGCGTCCGTGCCTCACCTGCGGGTGAGGGCCGGGCGGAGGCCCGGCCCGGGACCGGGCCGCAGGAGGCACGCACCCGGTGGATCCGCCAGACGCCGTGTCACGCGTGCGGATCGCCCCCGGCAGGTGGCCGCAACGCGTCCACCAGGAGGTCCAGCATCCGGCCTGTCGGAGCTGTGCCGTTGACCGCCGTCGAGGACAGGAACACTCCGAGGAGCATCATCGTGACCTCGTCCGGTTCCACATCGGCGCGCAGCGAGCCGGTCCGCACGCCGGCGCTGAGGATCGTGCCGATGGCCGCTGTCAGTCGTTCACGCGTGGCCGGGGTGGCGATGGCGCCGGATGCCCAGCCCGCGCGCAGGGTGTCGGAGATGCCGCGTTTGGCCGCGAAGAACGCGGCGTAACGGTCCATCCACGCACGCAGAGCGGCTTCGGGCGGGAGCTCGGAGAGCAGCGCGGGGACGCTGGTGACGACGGCGTCGAGCTCGGAGGCGTAGATGGCCTCGACGAGGGCTTCGCGGGTGGGGAAGTGGCGGTAGAGCGTGCCGATGCCGACGCCGGCCTCTCGGGCGATGGCGTCCAGGCGGGCCGTGCCGTCCGTCGCGGCGAAGGCGTCGCGGGCGATGGCGAGCAGGCGTTCGCGGTTGCGCCGTGCGTCGGCGCGGGCCGGGCGCCCGGCCGCAGCGGACGGCCCGTCGGCGGTGGGGGAGTCTGGCGAAGCCAAAACGGAGACCCTCCGGTTGGTGTTACGGTCGTAGGTAAACGGAGTTCCTCCGTTTGCTTCCATCGTCTCATGAGAGCGAGACCGCCATGGTGTCCACCGACCGATCTCTTCAGCTCACCGCCGGCGGCGCCGCGCGGCCCGGTGGGCCTGGAACGCTGGCGGGCCGAACCGTGTCCCGGATCGGCTACGGCGCGATGCAGCTGGAACGCCTGCGACGCGACGACGCGATCGCGTTGCTGCGTCGCGCGGTCGAGCTCGGCGTCGATCACGTCGACACCGCCCAGTTCTACGGCGACGGCCACGTCAACGAGGTCATCTGTGCGGCGCTTCGCCCCGAGGACGACGTCCTGGTGGTCAGCAAGGTGGGCGCCGAGCCCGCCCCGGGCGCCGCGGTGCCGCTGCGCCTCGCCCAGCGGCCCGAGCAGTTGCGGGCCGGAGTCGAGGCCAACCTCAAGAGCCTGGGTCTCGACCGGATCCCCCTGGTCAACCTGCGCCGCGCCGACACCGGCCCGGGTCTCCGCCCCGAGGGCGACCAGGTGGTCGACCTCGACGACCAGCTCGCCGTCATGACCGCCCTGCGGGACGAGGGCAAGATCGGCGCGATCGGTCTCAGCAGCGTCACTCTGGACGGACTGCGCCGCGCGCTCCCGGCTGGGATCGCCTGCGTGCAGAACGCGTACAGCCTGGTGGCGCGCGACGACGAGGACATGCTCCGACTCTGCCGGGCCGAAGGCATCGCCTGGGTGCCGTTCTTCCCGCTGGGCGGCGCCTTCGCGGGCCTGGCGAAGGTCGTCGACGAGCCTGCCGCGATCGCCGCCGCCCAAGCGCTGAACGTGACCCCGGCGCAGGTCGGGCTGGCCTGGCTGCTCCACCACGCCCCGAACGTCCTCCTCATCCCCGGGACCGCCGACGCGGAGCATCTGCGCGGGAACATCGACGCGGCCGCGATCAGCTTCGACGACACGACGCTCGCCACGCTCGACGCCGTTCCCAGCCGCGCGGGAGACATCGTGCTGTGAGAAGCGCGGAGGGCCCCACCGGGCACCGGGAGCCGGCCGTCCGCGCCGAGCGCGTTGCGTCGGGTCACGAACGCCACGACAGGCCCCCCCCGCCTGCGTTGCGGCCTCCTCGCGCCCGGCCTCAGCGAAGTCGCGCACTGTCAGATACGGGAGGGAGGCCTTGCCGGATTCCGGTTCGGTCTGGATGACGATTCGCCGCATTGTGTGGCGTCGTCGCGCGGAGCTTCGGACCAAGTGCGCCGCATGGTGACGCCCTTCGGGGGCCCTGGAACAACGTCACAGCCAGGCTTGGCTATAGCTGAAGGTCACGGGCAACCGCGTGGTGCCGGGAAGGCGGCCGACCGGGCGATGAGTTTGCGAGACCGGAACGGTCTACCCCCCAGTGGCAAACGGATCAGACGGTTCACCACGTAGGCGACGGAAGGTCGCTCCTAGGAGGACGGCACAGTGACCGACGATGTGGGCAAGGTGACCTGCGACCTCTCGATCTCCGTCGACGGGTACTCGGCCGGGCTCAACCAGACCGAGCAGCGTCCGTTCGGCGACGACGCGGGCGATGGCTGGGGCGACAGACTGCACGCCTGGATGTTCGAAACCCCGGAGCAACGGCAGGCTGAGCTCGACCGGCTGACGCTGGCCGGCGCCTTCATCATGGGACGCAACATGTTCGGCCCCGTACGCGGCACATGGGATCGGCAGTGGAAGGGCTGGTGGGGTGACAATCCGCCGTATCACGCACCGGTCTTCGTGCTCACCCACCACCCGCGCGACCCACAGCCGATGGACGGCGGCACCACTTTCCACTTCGTCACTGATGGCATTGAATCCGCGCTGCGGCAGGCTCGAGAGGCGGCAGAGGGCCGCAACGTGTCGATCCACGGGGGCGCGACCACCGTCAACCAGTACCTGGCGGCAGGCTTGATCGACGAGCTGCGGCTCCACATTGTGCCGTTCACGCTCGGCGCCGGTACGCGGCTGTTCGCCGGCGTGAGGTCACTCAATCTTGAACAGGTGGATTCGCGAGCAGCGAACTCAGTCACACATGTCACCTATCGCATGCGGTCATGAGCTCGGCTCTGTTGACGCCCCCCGCTCGTCCTGAGTTCCTGGAGGATTTCCCGGTGGGCTGCGGGCTCGTCGACGATCCGTCCAGAGCGCCTGATCCATGTCCCGTTCTCAAAGGGGTCTGAGGTTCTGGCTTGCAGTGGTGTCCGAAGGCTCCGGGCGGCCTGGACAGCGGGCGGGACGACCTGGGTGGCCGGGGTGAACCGGCGTTCGGATGCCACCCACTGCTCGCGGCAGGTGTGTCATGACGGCCTGGCGGTCGGTGGTCGAGAGGTCGCCGGCCTGGAGCAGGCACGCCCGCAGACACATTCGTGACTACGAGCGTCTCGTCCAGTACTCCGAATCACCGAACACCTCGTCCGAGATCACCCTTGTGACCAGGCGCACTACTCGCCGGCAGTCCAGCCGGGCCGGCCGGCCCGCCTCTCGCGAACACACACGGGACCGACCGCGGTCACGACCGCCAACTCCACTCCAGCACTTCCTTCATGCCCGGATCGGCAGCCGGGTGCCGAGTACTTGGTGCTCAGAACCCGTTGCCCCATTAGAAGGTGAGGTTGTACGCGCGCTGGAGTGCGTGCCGGCCATGGTCCCCGTCGGCGTAAGTCCATGCGAGGGCGGCAGCAAACCAGAGCAGAACGGCTCCGCTGACGATGCCCAGAGCGACCAGTTCGCCGTACCAGATGAGGAGGACCAGAGCGACGGTCACGATGACCGCGCCGACATGGGCTCCCGACAGGTCGAGTGACGCAGCCTTGCGCGCCGCTCGGGCGTCAGCCCGTTCTGCGGCGAAGCGCTCTTCTCGAACCGACTGCGGTTCGTTCTCGTCGAAGTTCATCTCCCCCCCTGGGCCTGACGCTACAGGGATCCGGACCGCGTCGGCAGTCGGCAGGGGAGCACCGCAGGGGATATGGATCAGGTACTGAAGGATTTCAGTTGCCGTGCTGGGTAGTCAGCGAACAGTGCCGCGGCGGTTGCCCCTCCACCCAGACTCATCACCATGAACTCGACGTTGTTGGATAGCGGAATGGTGAGAGGCGAGAAGGAGAAGAAGCGGCCCGCCTGGGGCGTTCCGAGGGGGATCATTCTGTTGGCGACGCCGGAGGGCTGGCGCAGCAGTGTCCTCACCGAAAACGGAACGCTCTGTGGGCGGCTGGACGTGCCGACGAATGCCGATCCGCAAGACGCGCGGGCTGCGGCGGCGTTGAAGGTGACGGAACTTGCGCGCGACTTCCACGACATCGACGTGGCAGTGAGCTGGGAACCGCCCCAGGAGCCCTGGTCATGGACCGCCCAAGTCACCCTCATCGCCGAAAACGAACCGCCTTCGCCGGGCGCCGAAGGCTGAACGACAAGCTCAGTAGTCACTCGACCAGCGCCCGCAGCCCGGACACGCCGCCTGCCTGGCCGTGGACCGGGCGACGGTTGGATGGTTGAAGGCCTGGAGGGTGAGTCATACCTGCGGCCAATGAATGCGCTCACCTGGCCAACTCCGGCGCTCAGTCAAAGCCTTAGCTGTGCGCTCCGCTCGACAGCGACCTCGTCGCCGTGCTCCTGGACGTGAGAGTGCCGGGGTGCTGCCTGCGGAGGGGCCGTGGCATGGGGGCAGGAGGACCGCTCAACCTCCCCAGGCTTCCCCGGCCCTCCTGCATCCCGACAACCTGGTGCCCAGCCGCGCCCCCTTCATGCGCCGCCTGCGCGTGTCTCTGCGGCGCCTGGGAAGAGGGGGCGGGCGTCAGCCCGGGGCGCAGCTTGCGCGCCGGACAGCACGGCCGGCCGCAGCCGGCCTGACGCTGTCCGGGATCTTTGCGACGGCCACGTCCTGCCGGGGCGGGCACGTGCGGAGGGCGCCACCCGTGTGGGACATCAGGCCGCCCCCAGCACCCGCTCCAGCCAGGAACGGCGGGCCTGCCACGCTGCCCGGCTGATCACCGCGTCCGGGACCACCAGGTCGAACGTGTGGTAGCCGCCGGCCCACACATGCAGCTCGGCAGAGCCGCCGGCCCGCCAGATCCGGTCGGCGTAGGCTACGGCCTCGTCGCGCAGCGTCTCTGCCGAGCCGACGTCGATGAACGCCGGGGGCAGTGCGGACAGATCCGTTGCGCGGGCCGGCGCGGCGTAGGGCGAGACGCCCGGGGTGCCGCATTCCGAGCCGAGCAGGGCCTTCCACCCGAAACCGTTCCAGCTGCGGTCCCAGACATCGACACCGTCCATCTGGTGGGCCGAAGCACTGTCGTTGCGGTCGTCGAGCATCGGACACATCAGCAACTGCCCGGCCAGCCGTGGGCCGCCCTTGTCGCGCACCGACAGACTCAGCGCGGCGGCCAGGCCACCGCCGGCGCTTGTCCCCGCGACGACGATCCGGTCCGCGTCCAAACCGAGTTCCGCCGAGTGCTCAGCGGTCCACAGCAGCCCGGCGTAGACATCGTCGAGCGGTGCGGGATACGGATGCTCGGGCGCGAGCCGGTAACCTGCCGAGACCAGCGATGCCCCGAGCCGCTCGGCCTCGTCCAGCAGCGGTTTGATGAAGAACAGGTGCCGTGGATCGCCGCTGAAGTAGCCGCCGCCGTGCACGAAGTAGAGGACCGGGCGCGACGCGGCAGGACCCGCCACGGCGGCAGGCGTGCAGATCAGCAACTCGGTTTCCGAGGCCCCGGACGCCCCTGAGACGGAGACCGAGGTCACCTCGAACCGCCCACCCTGCCGCAGCTCGTCGAGCGTCGGCACCTCCGCGGCATCCTCGGTGCGGACGGTTGGCAGCCGTTCCAGGCTCATCGGGCCCGCACCGGCCTCCCGCACGGCGCGGTATCCGTCGAGCAATGCCGCATCGATAGGTATTGTCGCCATCAGTCCACCCTCGTCAGAATGCGCGCGCCACCCCTGGGCATGGCGCTCATGAGCCCCGAACGCGCGCCCCGTGATGCCTTATTGGAAGCGGGCGTCCAGCCGCCAGGGCAGTGTAGATCTTGCTCCACATGGCCAATCCCCGCGGTCCCGTGTCGGGCCGGGGCGCGGCAGGTAGGAGCACCTCGCCTGTGGTGAGGCCGACGGGCTATGGGCCCCGAATGCCTGACGGCCCTGCCTCACGCATGCTGCGCCGGGCTGGCTGTGACGTTGGTCAGCGGCCCAGCATGTCGGCTCCACGGGGCCTCAGTTGGCGGAGATCCTGCGTCCCTTCGACGTCCTTGAAGTGGCTCCGGGGGACGGCCTGAGGTGGGTCCAGCAGGGGGCATCGAGCGATGTGCGTCGGGCGGGCTCGACAGCTCGACAGCTCGATCACCCGATGGACCCGCGACGCCGAGAGGCCAGTGGGCCCGTCATGATGGCCCGGTGGATGATCTCGCTGTGCTACGGCAGGAGTTCTCGGAGAACGAGGACGCATTTCTTGCGACCGTGATCCGTGATCAGAGGTGGGACAAGGATGCCTTCTCTCGTTTGGAGCGGGCGATGCGCGGTGTGTGTTCAAGGTTCGAGGAGCATGATCAGCAGGACCTGCCGCGATGGCTGGTGGAAGGATTCTGGCTCTGTGCCGACTGGTTGCCGGATCACACGGCCGAACTGCGGTTTCCCCGCCCCGAGCCGTCGACGTATTACGAGGCAGCTCTCACGAGGCTGCGAGACCTTCAGTACTGGCTGGTGACGGGCGTTTCACCGTACTTGCCCGACCACGGGATCGCAGACCTCTAGGACGCTGTGACCAAGCCGGTGTACTGGGAACCCACTGCGAGAGCCGCAGCTCTGGCGGGGATCTCGACCAGCGGACGGCGCGTGAGCACCAGGGAGCCGAGCGGCGGCGTCGCCCAGACGGCCGGTCGCCCCCAGCACGACCGCACCCCGCCTAACGCTGTCGTTGGGCCGCCGAATGCCCTGGGCGCTCAGAGCAACTGCGGGGGAGTGTCAGGAGAGCGGGCGCTTCGCCGGGGGCCATGGACAGCTCCCGCGCGTGATGCAGTTCCTCCACCGCCCGCACCAGCGCGTCCGATCCCCGGTCCGGCCCGGCTCGACGGACACGGCGGCGGTGGCGTTGTCAGTCACCCGGAACCCGCCGGCGGCGCACAGATCGGGCATGGTGAGCGGCCCGTGCAGGAACGTGCCGAGCGGATCGGTCGGGCACGGCCCGTGCTCCTCGTCCGGCTCGAAGCCGTTGCGGTCGGCAATCCGCATAGCCGCTGTGCCGGCCTCCGCCGGAGTCAGCTCCCCGTCCGGAACGAGGCAACGTACGACTCGTGTTCGCCAACTGGCGAGAAAGCAAAGGTGTCGGCGGCGAAGCTTCCCAGCACGGGCTGCATCACAATCACACTGGGATGATGCCGGGCCCCACTGCCCTACCGCCACGGCTTCAGATGCGGGATCGGGCCCTGCGAATTCGCTGGTCGAGAGAGGCGTCCGTGCGGGAGGCTGCATGCGTGATTGAGCGAGAGACCGCCGTCCGGGCTGTCGAGGACCAGTTGGAGCGTGACTATCAGCAGTGGCGGGCTGCGAGCGTGGAAGCGATGCGGATGGCTGTGGTCCACGTCAAGGAGCACGAGCTGGTGTGGATCGTGTCCTGGACCTCCGAGGAGTTCGTGCGCACCCGGAACCCGGAGTTCATGCTGGCCGGGAACGGGCCCTACCTGGTCGACCGTGTCGACGGTGGACTGCACCAGATCGGCGTCGTCTCCGCGATGACCGGGGAGTGGGAGGCCGACTACCGAGCCCGAGTACGTGGGCTGCCGGTGCGCACCGCAGTAGACGATCTGCACGATGCGCTGTGTGAAGTCGCCGCTGCGCGCGGACGTATGCATGCTGTGCGGACACTTCGTCAGAGACTGCGGATGTTCTCGCCTGCGGAGGCAATTGAATATGTGAGCGCCCTGCTGGAGGGTGATGCGCCCGCAGGTCTCGTGGCCGTCGCCACCAAAGAGCTCGTGGAGCCGCTCAGCCCGGTACTTGCAGTGAAGACGATTCTGAGCGGGGCGGAGATCCGAGCCGGTCAGAGACCCGAGGGGTGACGGGGAAGCCAGTCGGTATGCAGATCGCGTACCCGGTCCCGTTCCTCGGACGTGGCAGGGAACACGTCGGCGCCACCGTCGTAGGGGTGATTGGATGCGCTTCATTCGGCAGTCCGTCGCGTTGGTGCAGGTGGGGGCCTTCGGCTACTGACCGAGTCTCTCTAGGACTTGTCCGGCCGATCATGTTCGGAGCCAGAGAGTGAGGGCTGCGGCGGTTGCGGTTCCAAGGTAGACGTAGCGTCGCTTGTCGTAGCGGGTGGCCACCGCCCGGTGCTGCTTGAGCCGGTTGATGGCCCGTTCGACAGTGTTGCGCTTCTTGTACGGCTCTTCGTCGAAGCCGGATGGCCGTCCGCCGCGTGAGCCTTTGCGCAGGCGGGCGGCCTTGCTGTCGACCTTCTCCGGAATGGTGTGCCGGATGCCCCGACGCCGCAGGTGCTCGCGGCAGGGCCCGTTGCTGTATGCCTTGTCGGCCGCCAGTCTGTCGGGTTTCTTGCGGGGCCTGCCGGTTCCGGGCTTCGGGACGCGGATCTTCTCCAGGACAGGTTCGAGCTGGGTGCGGTCCGCCCGCTGGCCTGGTGTGACGACCAGGGACACCGGGCGGCAGCGGCCGTCCGCGCTCAGGTTAAGCATGGTGGTGAACCCGCCGCGCGAGCGGCCCAAGACCTCACCTCCCGCATCACCTCCACCAGGCGGGCGTGCAGGCTCTGCCACGCGGTTTCGCTCTGATGTTCCGCCAGCTCGTCCCCCTTTGAGGCGGGTGCCGGCGGCGGGTCGGTGCGGGCGCCGGCCGCGTGCTGATGCGCCCGCACGATCGTGGAGTCGACCGGGATGTCCCAGTCGATCTCACCCGCCGCATCTGCGGTGGCCTGGACCTGCTGGAGCAGCCGCTCCAACGTCCCGTCCGCCGACCACAGGCGGTGCCGTTCGTAGACGGTCTTCCACGGCCCGAACCGTTCGGGCAGGTCACGCCACTGCACCCCGGTCCGGACCTGGTGCGGAATCCCGTCGATCACCTGCCGGAGGTCCCGCCACCTGCCACAACGCCTATTGCTGACTGGCAGGAACGGTCGTAGTCGTTCCCACTCGGCATCGCTCAGATCACCCCGCCCGATGTCTACATCAACGCCCCGGACCCACGCCCGTCGCAAGATCACACGACTCCTTGCTCTCAGTCCGCGATGAAGGGTGCATATCCAACCGGCACCTCGCTCACCTCAAGGTCCGAGAAGAGCAAGGTCAGATCGTGAGCGTTGGTCTCGATGTGAACCTCATGGAAGTCGATCCCGACAGCCTTCGACCAGCGGAGGGCAGCCTCCGACTTGAGACGAAGCTCGGCTCCGTACAGCTCGTGGTGGTTCGCGCCCCAGACGTAACCGTCGAGGTCGATGGCGGTTTCGCTGTCGAGGAGCCGGGCGTCCAAGGAAGTCCGCCAGGTCTCCGTGGACAGGAACGTCTCGCATCGGGCCTCAACGCAGTACCGGAAGAGATACCGCAGGTAGGTTGACGGGTTCTGAGGGCCGTCCCACACGTTGATGACGATCTCGTAGTCGCGCATGTAGGTCGTGTATCCGTGGTGCACGACAACGGCTTCGATGGGTTCGTTCAGCGTCCGCTGAAGTTCTGCGGTGTCCATTCCACCCTTCTACCTCACTGGGCAAGCCCTTCGACAACGAGATTCGCAGGGTAGCCACACCTCGGCTCAGAGATCGCCCGGACAAGTCCTAGCCGAGCGGGCCGGCCCATTCGGCGTCCGAGTAGAGAATCCCGGGGTGCAGACTCACCTGGAAATTGTGGGCCGCGTCCGGGGACACCGGGAATGCGTACTGGCCCTCTGCCGTGTCGCCGGGCGCGAGCTCGCCCTGGAGCAGCTTCATGCCCGCCTTGGTGTCGAGGAGGAAGTCGACTCCGGCACCATTGGCGTCCTTGACGCGCGGCTGAAGGAAGTTCGCGTCGACCGGCTCAGTGGAGTGGTTGGTGACGGTGATGTGTACGAGGAACGCGCGGTCGCCCTTCTCCAGCCCGAGGGCCCGTTTGCCGGGTGTGTACTCGGTGGGCGCCGCCACGGTGACCGTCACGCCGTCGTCGTACGTGTGGCTCTCCCCGTATTTCGCGGGCCCGGGGTCGCTGACCTCGTGGAACGCGGGCAACGGGGTTGCGGGCGCCTGAGGGGAGGCCTCCGCGACCGCGGCTCTGCGGCGTTGCTTGTCGTCGTTGATGGCGTCCTTGACCATGGTCACGGTGACGACCAGGCCGACGATGGCGAGAGCCATCGAGACGCCGCCGAGGATCGTGCCGCCGAGTGCCGAACTTTTGTTGTCGGCCCGCCCTTTGCGGACGTTGTGAAGCCCGACCAGGCCGAAGATCACGGCGAGCGGGCCCAGGATCCACGCCACCCAGAACAGGCCCGGCAGGAGCGCGACGAAAGAACTGATGGAGCCGAGAACGATAGCGGCGGTGCCGAGCCCGTTGCTGAGCCGCGGCGGCACTGGAGCCCACCCCGACGGATAGCCGTCCATGGGGGGCGGGTTGTCGCCGGACGGCGGCCCCCACTGCGGCTGTGGCTGGGGTTCAGGGGTTACAACAGGCGTCGTCATGCTCGTCTTTCTGAGGTGCAAAGTGCGGGCCTCACCCTAACAGCGTCCTTTACATCTCCTTTACTGGTTTTTCGGAAGACGTTCGTAGTCGACCGTTGGGCGCGCGTGAGCCCAGCGAGCCGGGCTGAACGATCCAGGGCGTCTCACCGCCGCTGTTCATGGCGAGGCCCCGGCACATGTACTGGAACGCCGCTCTGGGGTACTTCGAGACCGCGCGGCTGCTCTCGCCGAGGACATGGCTTGCTGGTTCCCGGGCGACCGCTGAACTGCGACGCGGCGACGCCCAGGCAGTGGGCGCAGGGGGCGGCCCCGTACATGTGCTGGGTCAGGCTTGGGTGCGGCGGCGGATGTGGTGGGTGACGGCACGTTGGGTCAGGGTGCCGAGTCCGTCCAGGGCCTGGGCGAGGGCGGCAAGTTGGTCGAGCGATTCGAGGGCGCGGGTCGCGCCCTCGGGGTCGACGCCTTCGTACAGTCCGATCCCGACGAAGGAGGCGGCCGCGGCTCGGGCGAGGCCGGCCGGGTCGGTGAAGGACGCCAGCGGGGTCGCGCCGAGCAGCCGGGTGAGGACGGTCTCCAACTCCGCGACCCACAGTGCGAGTCCGCCGGCGGTGGCGGCCGCCAGGGCGGGCGAAGTCTGCCCGGCGGCCAGCAGGTGGCCCAGGACGGCCACCTGTCCGGCTGCTCGTTCCTCGGTGTGCATGGCGCGGGCGAAGTCCACGAGTTCGGCGAGGGAGTTGATGGCGGCGAGCCGCTCGCGATAGCGGGATACGCGCTGCTCGGCGCCGTGTATGCAGGCGGCGGCCAGGAGTTCGTCCACGGAGCCGAAGTGGTAGAAGATCAGCCCCTGATTGACCCCTGCGGTCGTCGCGATCGCGCGGGCCGAGGTCTTGGCGATGCCCTGCTCGACCACGGTGCGCAGGGCCCCGTCGAGGAGCTTGAGGCGGGTGGTCCCGCTGGAGGAGCTCATGCGCGTGCCTCTTCGCGGACGGGCCGCAGGTCGGCGTGGAATCCGGAGCCGCTCGCGTCTACGTACTCGGCGGTGAAGGAGCCCTGGTAGCCGAAGAGGAAGCCGAAGTGCCGGTTGGTCACTCGTACCCGGATCCGGAAGCGGCCGGTGCTCTCGTCGAATGCCTCGCGCACCTCGGCGTCCCCGCCGATCAGGGACGGGACGCGGACGTCGACGAGCCCTTCGCGGAAGCGGTGTTCGCCGGAGCGGATGGTGAGCGAGCCGTCGGGTTCGGCGCGCATGTGGAGGTCGCTGGCCAGATGCTGATGGGTGCCGAGGTAGTCGAGGATGCAGTCGCGCTCGGGGCTGAGAACCATTGTGGCGTCGAACCGGTGCGGTCCGTCGGGCAGTTGGAAGGTGCGCACGAAGGTGACGGTCTCGCGGCCGAAGGAATCCGCGTAGGGATAGTTCTCGATCGTGAACGGGACATCGCGGCCCTCGCGTGGGACGAGGATGTTGCGTGTTCCGCCGAGCCGGAGGAACGGCTTGACGTAGGGGGCTCCGTGGCGGATCCATTCCATGGTCCCGCGCCCGACGCAGGCTTCCCCGCTCTCGAGCCCGACGGAGAAGCGCCGTCTGATCTCGGGGTGCAGGCGGCCGAAATCAGCGCCCATGTGCGTACGGAAGATCGAGGTCACGAGGTCTCCAGGGTGGCGAGCAGGCGAGGGGAGCGGAGCCGCCCGATCGGGGTGCGCCGGCAGCGGCGCGCGGCCGGGGTGCCCGGCAGCGGGGGTAGTAGAACGGCGAGGACGGCGGCACCTGCCGCGAGGACGAGCGGCGCGAAGGGAGAGGCGAACAGGACGACGAGGACCATGGCCAGGCGCAGCGCGCACTCCCCGAGAGCGCGGGCCAGGGCGGCGCGTGGATGGATGCCGCGTTCGCACCACAGCCGCAGCCGGTCGAATGACCAAGCGGTGGCCCAGCCCATGAGCGGCCGGAAGGCGAGCCGGTCGGCGAGTGCCCCGAAACGGCCCCAGCGCGGGCGGTAGTCGTATCCGGTCAGGAAGCGGATGCCCGTGGTGCCGGGGACGTACCGCCAATAGCCACTGCCCTCGGCGAGCGGGGAGAGCGGATGGCCCGAGGCGAAGCGCAGCGCCGAGACGCGGGTGCCGTCGGCCCGCTGCCGCTCGCCCGCACTGACTCCGGTGCCGGCGACCCAAAGGAAGGGCAGCAGCCGGGTCGCGTAGCGGAACTTTTGTGACTCCCCTTCGGCGCGGGGGAGGTAGGTGATCGACGTGAACCTCAGATCCCAGGACTGGTGCCGCGACGGGTCCTGCGTCCGTTCCCACAGGACGTCCATGTCTGTATCGATCACGGTCTCCACGTACAGCGCGATGGCTGCCACCTCCCCCTTTTCGCGGTTTGAGCGGTCGCTCAAGATGGCAAGCTAGTCGAGTTTGAGCGATTGCTCAAGTAGGTGTCAGGCCTCATCGCCGCCCGTTCTCCAGGTGCCAACGCCGTTGCGGGAAGCGGCATTTCGTGGCTTCCCGCACTCCCTCTCACCGTCCGCTTCATGGCTGATGTGCGAACGGAACGGCCGAGGAAGCCATCGCAGGTTCTGCTGGGTGGTGAAGTGACCCTTTTCCCTGGATGCCACCGAGGGCTTCCACCGCCTGCTGGGTGCCGCGCGCGAACGTCGCACACTCGCAGTCGGCAGCAGCCTCCGCTCGTCAGGATTCGACGAGATCATGCCCAAGACCCTGGCCACGGCCACCGTCGACCGGCTTCTGCATCACGCCCATGTCGTGGTCACCCAGGGCGAACCATTCCGGCTCGTCGAAGCCACCACCGGAAAGGGAGTAATGCCACTGAGATGACCACGGACTCTCCCAAGCGGGGAAGTAACCGGCCGCCGCACGGGCGCCCGTCAACTGGCCGCGACAACGTGACGTACGTGGCCGCCGGCCGCTACGACGTGACGTATGTGGCCGCCACCGGGGACATTGAAGGGGTTGCTAACGCAGGACGCTCGGAGCGGTTAGGGAAACGTTGGCGCCGCCTGGAACTCTCGTGCGTTCCCCATGGAGCCCGTGCCGATGCCCTGCCGGGGCCAGGCTCCTCCGGCCCAGCACCGCGAGCGGCAGCACGCGAGAGGACCCCATGCACGCCAACGACCAGGCCCAGACTCCCGTGGGCAAGAAGCCCGCCCACTCCGCCGCCAGGGCCCCCGGCCGCGGCAGTGGCGTACCCGCCGGGCTTCTCGCCTTGCAGAGCACTGCCGGCAACGCGGCCGTCGTCCAGATGCTCCGAGCGGCCGGCCACGCATGGTCCGAGCCGGAGCGGCACCAGCACGGCGCCGGCTGCGGGCATCAACAGGCCTCCGTGCAGCGCACCGCGGTCCACGATGTCCTGCGCTCCGGCGGGCAGCCCCTGGACGACGCGACGCGGGCGGACATGGAAGGCCGGCTCGGCGCCGACTTCTCCGACGTCCGCATCCACAACGACGGCGCCGCCAAGGCCTCCGCCGCCGAAGTTGGCGCCCGCGCCTACACCAGCGGGAGCCACGTCGTCATCGGCGAGGGCGGTGGCGACAAGCACACCCTGGCTCATGAACTCACCCACGTCATCCAGCAGCGCCAGGGCCCGGTCGCGGGGACCGACAACGGTCAAGGGCTTTCCGTCAGCGACCCCGGCGACCGTTTCGAACGTGAGGCGGAGGCCAACGCGACGCGGGTGATGCGGAGCAGCACGTCGCTTCCTCGGCATGCCGAGGAAGCCGCCGAGGGCGGAGGCGCCCCGATCGAGGGCGCGGTCCAGCGGCGGGTGAGCGTCCGGGACGCGCGGAACCCGGAGACCAAGCGGGAGTTGGGCAACGAGGAGAGCGTCCGGGGATTCCTGGAAAAGTACGGCGTCTCGATCACCAAAGCTGTCGAAAAGCGTCTGGGTGCCAGCCTTGGTATGAAGGCGTCGGCCACCGTGGAGTTCAAAGCCACCGCCGTGATCACGGAACTCGTGGACAGGGGAACAGAACTCTCCTACGAGGACAGCAAAATCGGCGCAGAGGAATTGGCCAACGTCATCTGCGTGCGCGTCCTCGAAGCCCTCTCGGGGATGCCGGGGCAGTCCGCTCGTCCCACTCCGACGGAGATGCTGCGGCAGATGAACCAGCGCCAGCCGAGCGCCGGTCATCTCGGGCAGACCCTGGGCGGTCCGGGGCTCGGGCGGTCGTCCGAAGGCCCGGGCCTTGGGTTCGTTACCGACCCGCTGTCGAAGTTCGCCCGGCAGGAGATGGCCGAAAGGACGCCGGAAAGCCCGTTCCTGACGGGGTTGGGGAACGGTATGCAGTCGGCTGTCACCGACCGGGTAGGCGCGCTCACCGGGCCTCTCCCGAGTGCGGACAACCTGTCGGAAGTGGCACGTTGGGGTGCCTGGGTGGCGCTTGAGGGTGAAGACACGGTGCGCCGGCAGGTGGAGGATGCCGCGAAGCGAGTGAGCCCGGAGGAGGGAACGAAGCTCATGGCTCAGTTCAATGATTCCCTGGAGGCGAAGAAGCGCGAACTGGAGGGGTCTGTCATCGGCTCCGGGGTGGCGGGCGCGGCGATCGGTCAGGCCGCGAATGTCATCCCGCACCCTGGCGTCAGGGTGGCGGCCAAGGTGACTTCGACGGTTCTCGGAGGTGTGGCGACGGCGCAGAAGGCAGGCCAGGTCGCGGACGTCCTCAAGCAGGTCGAAGAGGTCAGCCCCGAGACCTACGCGCAACTGCGGAACGCCCGTGACAAGGCCCTGAACCAGGCCGCCTCGGCGCTCTCGCAGGCGAGTAGCCAGGCCACTCTGGAGCAGGTCGAAAACCTGGGCAACCTCTTCTGACTGTGCGGGTCGGGCGAGTTCGGCTACGCCGGTAATGCGGTGGAGGGGGTAAGTGAAGTTCGGCTGGAACGCAGCCCTGAAACCCGCGCTGTGCGCTGCGGCACGGCCCCGGGGACCTGATCCGTCACTCGGCCGACCTGAGCGTCACCCTGGCGGACCTTCGTGAGGACAACTGGCCCCTACCTACGGGGACATGGTTCGCCTAGGTGAATAAGAGCGGCCTGCCCCTTTCCACCAGCGCGGCCCAGCGCATCGCCGCCCGCCACCAAATCCTCGGCTGCCAGCTCGCCGTGGAGGGCTGTCTGTTCGGGTGCGAGGTGCCGGAAGGGGACAGGTCAGGATGCGTGTGATCGCGATCGGGATCGACGCTCACAAGTCCTCACACACTGCCGTCGCCATCTACGCCACAGATCACAAGACCGGCCAGCGGCACTTCGTTGTCAACGCCGGCACCTTCGGACAGCTGATGCGCTGGTGCGAGCAGTGGCCCCAGCGCCGGTTCGCGGTGGAAGGAGACGGAGGACTTGGCCGTGGCTCGCCCAACAACTGGCCGCTGCCGGCGAGGACGTCGTCGATGTTCTCTCGACGCTCTCGACGCTCTCGACGCTCTCGACGCTCTCGGCCAAGGCCAGGCTCCTGTCCACCGGTTGCGACCGCAAGACCGACCCCGCCGATGCCCTCCATGTCGCCCAGGTCGCGCTCTTCCGCGCCGACCTGCGCAGAGTCACCGCTGAGGACCAGTTCACGATCCTGCGGCTGCCGACAGAACGGCGACACGACCTGGTCAACGAGCGAACCCGGACCATCAACCGGCTGCATGCGCTGCTGCATCACTTGCTGCTCGGCGGAGCCCCGACTGGTCTCTCGGCCGACAAGGCCGCGGCCTTGATGAAGGGGATCCGGCCGGTTACGGCGACCGACTGCTGCCCGCGTGATCTGGCACGCGATCGGCTGACAGACCTCCGTCGACTCGACCGGCAGGTCAAGGACGACGAAGTGCAGATGCGTGACGCCACTGCAGCCTCCCGCACCACGCTGACTTCGCTGCCTGGTCTTGGGACGGTCCTGGCGGCCGAAGTCCTCGGGCACCCCGGCGACATCGGGCGGTTCTCCACCGAGCACCACTTCGCCAGCTACACCGGAAGCGCGCCCCTGGACCCCTCAAGCGGCAAGAACGTACGCCATCGTCTCAAGACGGGCGGCACCCGGGCCCTGAACTCCGCCTTGCACATCATCGCCGTCTGCCAGATTCGTGACGACGGCCGCGGCCAGGAGTATTACCTCCGCAAGATCAGCGAAGGCAAGACACCGGCCGAGGCGCGACGGGCCCTCAGACGATGACTCTCGAACGTCGTCTACCGGACCATGAAACGCGATCAGCGAATCCAACTCGCAGCAGCCGCTTGACACATAGAGGCGCTCATCAGCGGTCAGTCAGTGCCTCCGGGGACCGGCGACACCCCCGGATCATGGGTAACAAGGGGGAAGTCATGCCGTGCCCCGGAAGGCCGGAAGGTCCGTTGCGAAGCCAACGAAGAAGGAAACGGGGGGACACCGGCGAGCACGGACTTTCAGCAGGCGCCGGGCCCGTACACGGCGGATCCCCGGCGCTCGAGTTAAGGCCCCGCCTCGATGCCGAGGCGAGGCCTTGGTACTGGTCGGTTCGGCTAGTTGTAGGGCTTGAGGATGGTGTTGGCCGCGTAACTCCAGTTGGCGGGGGTGTTGAAGGAGCAGCCGGGGGCGGCGCCGTTCAGGGTGCCGTCGGGCTTGGTGGTCCAGGTGAACATCTTGGTCGTGCCGTCGCTGTCGCCGTACATCGCACCGATGCCGTCGAGACCGTCGCCGTTGAAGTCACCGGTCAGGATCTGGTCGGCGTTCGGCCAGTGGCAGTTGGTGATTCCCTTGCGCAGAACGGTGCACAGGGCGGACGGTGCGGGCCTCGGGCAGGTGCTCGAGGCCCGCGAGGGATGACCTTCGCTCCGGGACCGTCGTAGGTTCCCGCGCGAAGGGCCGCCAGGACCGTATCGTCGATCGACCAGTCGACACTGCGCGAACCCACCTGAAGCGCCGGAGCATCCTCGATCACCGGCTCGAGCAGCCAGATCGGCGAGCCGGAGAGCGTGTAGTCGGACGGGCGAAGGCGACCGGTCGTCACTGCTTTTCGAAGCAGCGCAGTCGACGGCAGCCCGAACAGCGCCACAAGCTCCGCCTGGCCCACCAGCGGGGGAGTTGGCCGACTTCGCCAACCCAGTAGCCCGGATCCTGTTCCTTGACCAAGCGGGCGAGGTCAGCTTCGTCGAGGCGTTTTGGGTCGGCGTGTGGTCTCTCCGAAGCCCTTCGCGAACTGGAGCAGCCAGTACGGCGAGCCACTGATGACCTTGGCGTATCGGTAGCCGAGTGTCTGATCCCCGCTGATCCACTGGCTGACCTGAAGCCGCTTCACGTTGTAGAGCGCGGCGAACTCCGCACCGCCGACCAAGTACGGCTGCCTCGCCGCCGGCCGCTCAGCCTGCCACCCCACACCTCCCGATCGCAGCACTGAGCGTATGGGTCACCAGCAATTTGGCCGCAGGGGCTATGCCCGCCGAAGCCCGGCTGCGCTGAGCTGTGTAAGAAGGTCGAGGGCCCCGCACCGGAGTCGAAGTCCGGGGCGGGGCCGCTGGGTTGTGGGGGGGCTAGTTGTTGTAGGGCTTGAGCAGTGTGGTGGCTCCGTAGCTCCAGTTGGCGGGGTTGCCGGTGTAGCCGCCTGCGGCGGGGTTGAGGGTGCCGTCCGGCTTGGTGGTCCAGGTGAACAGCTTGGAGATGTCGGTGCTGAGGTAGTGGAACATGCAGGCGAGGTCGTCGCGGCCGTCCCCGTCGAAGTCTCCGGTGAAGATCTTCATCTGGTTGCGTTCCCAGTTGCCCGGCCCGCTGGACCAGACCTGCCTGGCGTTGTCGAGCTTTCCGTCGCGGTTGCCGCTGAGGAACCAGGTGGACAGGCCGTCGTGGCCATCGGCGTAGTCGTACCAGAGGGTGACGTCGTCGAGGCCGTCTCCGTTGAAGTCACCGGCATGGAGTTCGAGGCGGTTCAGGTCGCTCCAGCTGGCATCGCCCCAGATGGACGTTCCGGGAGCGAAGCCGCCGGTGGGTGCGGCGAGGAAGGTGAACAGCTTGCCGCTGCCGTCGCCGGGATAGTTGTAGTAGGCGGCGAGGTCGTCGCGGCCGTCTCCGTTGAAGTCCCCGGTGACGAACTTGCTGCGCTTCACGTCCCAGCTGCTGGGAGCGGCACCGTCGGTGCCCAGAGGGTAGTTGAACATTCCCTGGGGGTTGGTGGTGAAGGTGAAGAGCCGGTTGCCGCCGGCGGCGTACTGGTACCACACGGCGAGGTCGTCACGGCCGTCTCCGTTGAAGTCGCCGGCCTCCAACGTCATGCTCTCGGGATGCCAGCTGCCGGCGTTCGAGGTGTAAGACAGGACCGGGAACTGGAACCCTCCGTCCGGCTTCCCGAAGCAGGTGTACACCTTCATCAGGCCGCCGCCGTAGTCGTAGGTCATGACCGCGTCACCACGGCCGTCTCCATTGAAGTCACCGGTCACGAACTTCATCCTGCTCACGTTCCAGCTGCCCACCGCGGACGTGTAGGACCCGAACGGCGCGTTGAAGGTGCCGTCGGAGTTCGTCAGGAACGTCTGGAACGCGGAATGCCCGTCGGCGTAGGAGTACCAGGCGCCGAGGTCGCTGCGCCCGTCGCCGTTGTAGTCGTGGCGGATCGTTGTGCCGCTGGACCACAGGGACTGGCCCTTGGCGTTGTAGACGACCAGGTTGCCGCGGTCCTGGAGCGTGGCGTAGCCGTCGGCCAAGTGGTCACCCTTGCCTTCGGTGGCCTTGTTGGTGCTCCACAGTGAGGTCGAGTCGTCACCGGCCTTGTTGACGGTGATGTTGCCGTCGCGCTCCAGGAGCGCGGTGGCGCCGGGGTTTCCCGCGGTGTTGGTCGACCAGATGACCTTGTTGGCGTTGGAGGCGATGGTCAGGTTGCCGTCGGCCTGCATGGTCAGCTTCGCGGAGTTGGAGGTGACGGACTGGCCGGAGGTGAGGCGGGTACCGGGGGTGATGCGGCGGCCGCCCACGGAGCCGTCGATAGTGAACGGCTGCCCGAATCCGGTGAGGTTGCCGCCGGTGGCCTGACCGGGCCAGCCGGTCACGGTGTTGTCGGTCTTGCGACCCCACAGGTCGGCGATGCCGTCGCCGTCGAGGTCTCCGGAGGAGCCGATGGTGGGGTAGTCGGCCTTCTTGAGGGTGAGCCCGGCGAGCTTGGTGCGGCGCGGTGCGGTGCCGAAGGTTGCCGTGTTCAGGGTCCCGTTGGGGTCGGCCTCACCGTAGGTGCGGTAGATGTCGCCGGTGTCGTCCTTGCGCATCAGCAGGTCGGGCAGACCGTCATTGTTGATGTCGCCCGGGCTGATGAGGGTGAACTGGTCCCAGTCCGATCCGCCGACGAGGACGGGGTGGCTGCGGCCGTGGGTGAGGCTGTCGGAATGGTCGCCGTAGTAGGCCCACAGCTGCTTGCCCTGCTTGACCAGGATGTCGGACTTGGTGTCTCCGTTGAAGTCGCCGGTGAGAATTTGGTCGGCGTTCGACCAGTGGTCGTCGGTGATTCCCTTGCACAGGCCCGAAGGGCTGGGCTGGGGGCAGACGACGTTCAGGTCGAAAGCGCTGTAGCCGTCACGATTGATGACACCGCGGCCGTTGTTTGGGTAGACCCGTAGGACGTTCTGCCTGGTGGAATCGCTGTATTCGAGGGAGACCAGGTCGTTCTTGCCGTCCTGGCCCCAGTCGCCGCTAGAGGCGACTTGCTGGCCGGGGAAGGCGCCGCCGCCGTTGGTGGCGACGGAGAATTCCTTGTTGCCGTGGCCCGCGTAGGTGAGCAGCGTGCCGTTGGAGTCCACGCTCCAGATGTCTTTGAAGCCGTCGCCGTTGAGGTCGCCGGCATCGTCCCGCACACCCGTTCCGTCGGCGTAGTAGAGGTAGGTGGCGGTGTCGGAGCGGTTGCCGGCCTTGTCCACGCTGTACGCGTAGACCATGTGCGGGCCCGTTACCGGGGGCCTGATCTCGTCAGTGAAGGGAGCGCTGGTGTCGGCCCGGTTGACCTGGGGGTCGTAGTCGGTCCACCAGTTGTAGGAGGTGACATCGGTGACGCCGTTGGGCCCGAAGGTGAAGTGGCCGTTGTCGTTGACGTTGCCGTTGGGCTCGTCAGGCCAGCCCTGGTCACCGTTGGGGAACACGGTGGAGGTGATGGTCGGCGGATGGCTGGGACGGTCACGGTCCATCGTGAACTTGCACGTGTCGCTCCAGGCCGAAGTGGCGTGATCGCCATCTTCGGTCTGGACCTTCCAGGTGTAGTCGCCGCTGGGCATTGAGGTGTTCGGCAGGACGAGGGTGGCGTAGCGGCCTTTCAGGGCCGGGATGCTGGTGTCTACGACGGCCTTCGTGACACCCGACTTGAAGACCTGGAAGTGCGCTGTCAGATTGCCCGCGTCAGGGTCATCGACGTGCGCGTACACACTGACCGTACTGTTGCCGATGACGCCCCCAGCACTGCAACTGGTCTGGGGGCTGGTGCCGAGGTGGTCGGGCTTCTTGGGCGGGTGGTTGTACTTGACCTCCAGGACGGCCGTCTTGGGGTCGAACCTCTTCCAGCCGAAGGTGTCGGACTCATTGCCGGCGTACAGGCCGAGGGTCAGGCTGTTCTGGCCGGCACCCACGCTGTCGCGCAACGCGGAGGTCGCGTTGAACTCCAGGTTCCCCGCGGCGCACAGGGTGCCGCTCCATCCCTTCGCATCGTTGACCGTGTCCAACACTCCGCCAATCTGCGACGGCTTGTTGTTCCACGTCGTCTTCGGCGAGATGTCACCGAACCGGGCGAGGCTGACGGGTCGCGCCTCGCAGGACCAGGACCACGTGTTCCGGATACGGAAGGTCGCGGACTGGATCTGCGCCCCGCTCACGTAGCTCGTGTCGAGCCGGAAGTAGGAACGCGACAGGCCGTTGGTCTCCCGCTCATATCCGACTCGCACGTCCTCGTTGGCGTTCCAGTACGAGATGTCCGGATGCTTCGCGTAGACGCGCGTCCAGCTCCACTTCTGCCGGTCCCCCCAGCCCCAGCTCGGGTCGATGTACACCGGGTAGGTGGTGTCGGCTCCGGTCAGCAGCTTCTGATCCGGCGTGATGGCAAGGGAGTTGGCGGTCAGCGCCGTGTCCATCACCGCGTCCTTGGCGCCGCCGCCGGGCTCGAAGCCGTTGGTGGGTGCGCTGGCGTCCTCCCCGGCCGCCAGCGCGCGCTTCGCCGACTTGGCGGCCGGGGCCGCACCCGCATCGGCAGGTTGCGGCGTGGAGTCCCACATCATCGGGGCCGGGCTGGTGAAGACGGTCTGCCCGGCGGGGTCGGTGGCCACCAGCGTCCCGGTGTCACCGTCCTTGGCAATGTCCAGACCGACCGTGCTGGTGGCGAAGTTGAGCGTCGCCAGCTCCGGGTTCTGCGCAGCCTGCGCGGACTTGACCACCAGGAGCTGCGAGAAGCCTTCTACCTCGGCCTTCAGCTGCAGGTCAACCCCCGGCAGTACCTCCGGGTAGGTGGCGATGTTGTCGCTGAGGGTCGGCTTGGGCAGCGCCTTGGGCCACGACAGCGACAGCGTGCGCCCGTCCTTCACGCCCGACAGCATCGGCCCCGTGCCGCCGCCGGAGAATTTCACCGGCACCGTGGCGGCCTTCGGCACCACCGAACCGTCCGCCGCGAACACCAGAGTCGGGTCGGTCGCGACCCACGCACCAGCGCGCCAGACTCGTACGGCCTGCCCGTACTGACGCACCGTGAACGTGCCGTCCGGCTGCGCCCACGTATCGGTCGCCTCCGTCCGCGCCGACACCAACTCATAAGGATTTCCAGTGGACTTGGCCTGTTGCAGCGCATAGTCCTCCTCGCTCATCACCCCCCGCGAGACCGGGTCCGATGGCGGCTGAGAAGCAACGGCCGGAGCCGCGCCGGCTATGACCACTGCCGCAGGCAGGGCCACGACGACCGGAGCCACGACGGCGCCGGCCACGAAGGCCGCTACGGCGCTGGCACGAAAGCGCCCCCGCGGCCAGTTTCTACCCCGTCTCATGTACGCCTCTTCCATTCTTTCGATTGGCGAATTTGTTGGTGACTCTATAACTCCAGAATCCAGACTCAAGCGATGCTCCAGAACCGATGGAAGACACATCTCCTTTACATCCACAAGCTGCCCCTTTCGTGCCTTGACCACTCAAAGGGGACACATGGGATCTATTTACCGTGACTTTACGTAGGGCAGCTGACCTGCACGTTGTCCAGTGGTTGAGCGTGTCTCGGGGAGTCGTGGATGGCAAAAGAGACCGTTCGGATCGGTTGGGTATGATCTGAGGAAACGAATGCTTGACAGTTTGTTTACAAGCTCTGTTACGCTCCGGCGGTCATTTAAAGAATGGGCGAGGGGTGGGGCGTGAGCCGTTTCGGCATGCGTGGATTGGCGGTTTCCGTAGCCGCTGTGGTTACGGTGGGGTTGTTGCCTGCCGTATCGGTGGCAGTCGGCAGCGAAGGCCCGGCACTGCCCGGCCTCAAGCAGCCGAAGGCTGTCGCAGTGACGAAGGCCCCGGCCGGCGGGGCGAGGAAGAAGGACGACGCAGCCGCCAATCCCTGGAAGCAGCCGAAGGTCGTCTGGCCGGCCGCGGGCTCGGCCGACGTCGACCTCACCGCCACGGCCGGAAGCAAGAGCGCGGGTATGGCGCCGGCCGCCAAGTCGGCTTCTGCCACCGGTAAGCAGCGGGCCGGTTCACTGCCCGTCTCGGTCGGCGGAAGCAAGGACCGTGGAGCGGACGCGCCTTCCAAGGTGAAGGTCTCGATCGCCGCCCGGGCCACCGCCCAGAAGGCCGGTGTCGACGGACTGCTCCTCTCCCTCACCCGTACCGACCAGGTCACCCGGCCGGGCACGGCCCCGGTCGAGGTCGACTACTCGGCCTTCAAGGGTGCCTACGGCGGCGACTGGGCCGCCCGCCTGCACCTCGTCGAACTCCCCGCCTGCGCCCTCACCACCCCCGAAGTGGCCAAATGTCGCACACAGAAGCCCCTTTCGACCACCAACAACACCAAGACGGGAACGCTGGCCGCCAACGCTCCGCTGGCAGCGGCGCAGCCGCTGATGTCACGGGCCGCGACAGGAGCAACGGTTCTTGCGGCCACCGCGGGAGCCTCCGGCGGGACGGGCGACTACAAGGCCACCTCACTGCAGGCCTCCGGATCATGGAATTCCGGCGGGTCGACAGGCGCCTTCCACTGGTCCTATCCGCTCAGCGTGCCGTCCGTTCCGGGAGCCACGCAGCCTCAACTGTCCTTGGGCTACAACTCGCAGTCAGTGGACGGGCTGACGGCCGCTTCGAACGCTCAGTCCGGCTGGCTCGGTGACGGTTGGTCGATGGAGCCCGGGTTCATTGAGCGCCGTTACAAGTCATGCAATGACGACAAGACCGGCGGCACAAACACCACGAAGGTGGGTGATCTGTGCTGGTTCAACGACAACGCGACGATGTCGCTGAACGGCAAGAACACTGAACTGGTCTATGACGCCAAGACCGGCTGGCACGCGGCGGCCGACTCGGCGGAGAAGGTCGAGAAGCTGACCGGTGCCACCAATGGCGACAATGACGGTGAGCACTGGAAGGTCACCACGACTGACGGGACCCAGTACTATTTCGGCCTGAACCGCCTGCCGGGCTGGAAGGACTCCACCACTCCGACCACCAACTCGGCGTGGACGGTGCCGGTGTTCGGCAACCAGTCCGGGGAACCCTGCTACAACGCGTCGTTCGCATCCGCCTGGTGCCAGCAGGCCTGGCGGTGGCAGCTCGACTACGTCGTCGACGTGCACGGCTCCGCGATGGCGTACTACTGGAACACCGAGACCAACAACTACGGCCGCAACGTCTCCGAGACCACCGGCAAAGCCACCGTCACGCCGTACACCCGGGGCGGCTGGCTCGACCACATCGACTACGGCCTGCGCTCCGACACCGTCTACAGCGCCAAGGCCATGGGTCAGGTCAAGTTCGACGTCTCGGAGCGATGCCTGACCTCCTGCGGCACCTTCGACGAGACCAACGCCAGGAACTGGCCGGACGTCCCCTTCGACCTGTACTGCAAGGACGGAGCCACCGAGTGCAAGGACAAGTACTCGCCCACGTTCTGGTCCCGCAAGCGTCTGACCAACATCACCACCAAGGCCCTGACCGGCGGCGCCTACCAGGACGTCGACTCCTGGGCCCTGAACCAGGGCTTCCCCCCGGCCGGTGACGGCGTCTCCACGCCGATGTGGCTGCAGTCCATCACCCGCACCGGCAAGTCATCCGGAAGCCTGACCCTGCCGCCCGTGACGTTCGCCGGGCAGCAGAAGCCGAACCGGGTCGACAAACTCGGCGACGGCCTCGCACCCTTTATCCGACTGCGCATGTCCCAGATCACCACCGAATCGGGCGGCACCATCGGCGTCGACTACCTCGACCCCGACTGCACCGCCACCACCCTGCCTCCGGCCGACGACACCAACACCACCCGCTGCTACCCGGTGAAGTGGGCCTACGAAGGCGACACGGCCAAGCAGGACTGGTTCAACTCCTACGTCGTCCAGCGCGTCACCGAAGGCGACAACCTCGCCAACACGCCTGACACCGTCACCGAGTACAGCTACCTCGGCGGCGCCAAGTGGGCCAAGAGCACGGACGAGTTCACCAAGCCCGAGGACCGCGGCTACTCCATAGGGCGCGGTTACGAACGCGTCCAGACCCGCAAGGGCACTGGAAGCGACTCGAAGACCCTGACCGAGTCCCGGTTCTTCCGGGGCATCGACGGCGCACAGGTCAAGGACAGCGACGGCGCCGACGCCATCGCCGTCACCGACCGCGAACAGTTCGGGGGCATGACCCGCTCCACCGCCACGTTCAACGGCGACGGCGGCGCTTTGATCGCGCGAACCTCCAACACCCCGTGGCGGTCGGAGAAGAAGGCCGCCCGCACCCGGGCAGGGCTCCCGGACCTGGAGGCCTACCAGACCGGGACCGAGAAGGAATCGACCCGCACCACCATCACCGGCGGCTCACGAACCACCGAACTGACGCGGCACTTCGACGACTACGGCATGGTCGACTCGGTCTTCCAGAGCGGTGACACCGGCAAGACCGGCGACGAGCAGTGCACCACCACGACCTACGTGCGCAACACCAGCATCTGGCTTCTCGACAAGGTCTCCCAGGTCCGGACCACTCCCACGGCATGTGGTGTGCGCGGCTACGTCACCGACGACACCCGCACCTACTTCGACAACAACACCGACCTGAAGGCCGCCCCCACGAAGGGCGACGTCACGAAGACCGAAAAGCTCAAGGGCGACGGCACCGACTACGAGACCATCTCCTCGGTCCCCAGTACCTGCGGCCCGCTCAACAAGCAGCTCTGCTACGACCAATACGGCCGCGGCCTCGTCGCCACTGATGCCTACGGCAACACCACCTCTACCGCCTACACCCCGGCCGCTGGTGAACCGCCCACCAAGACCGTGCTCACCAACGCGCTGGGCCACACGGTGACCGCTCTGTTCGAACCACTACGCGGCCAGCCGACGCAAGTCACCGACGCCAACGGCAAGATCACAACCAACGCGTACGACGCCCTGGGCCGGATCTCCAAGGTCTGGATACCCACACGCTCCGCAGCTACTTACAGCACGCCAAATTACGCATTCACCTACCAGGTCCGCAATGACGCCCCGACGCTGGTCACCCGGACTAGCCTCACCCATGACAACCAGCTCGACACCAGCTACACCTTCTACGACGGGCTACTTCGTGCCAGGGAAACGCAGTCCGAGTCGCCCGACCGCTCCGGGCGCCTGATCAGCGAGACCTTCTACAACACTCGCGGCGAGACCAACCGGACTTCCGGTACCTACTACGCCACCGGTAAAGCCGGACCTGTTCTGGTCACGGGCGCGGAATCCAGCGACTATCCCGCGTCCGCGGAAACGCAGTTCGACGGTGCGGGTCGCGCCATCGCAGTGCTCGGCAAGCGGTTCGGCGATGTGAAGGAAAAGATCAGCACCAGCTACACCGGAGACACCACCACCGTCATTCCGCCGCAGGGCGGCACCAGCACCACGACGGTCGTCGACGCGCTCGGCCGCACCACCGAACTGCGGCAGTACACCGACGCGGACCGCACTACCTACCAGTCCACCCTGTACAGCTACAACAACTACGGCCGCCTCGAGCAGGTCACCGACCCGTCCGGCACCAAGTGGACCTACACCTACGACACCCGCGGCCGCCAGACCGGCATCGACGACCCCGACAAGGGCGTCACCAACACCGTTTACGACAAGGGTGATCGAGCCACTGATACCACCGATGCCCGTGGCATCACGCTGCACACCGACTACGACGCCCTCGGCCGCAAGACCGCCCTCAAGAAGGGCACCAGTACCCTCGCCTCCTGGACGTACGACACCGTCGCCAAGGGCAAGCTCAGCAAGTCGACCCGCTATGTCGGCTCGGACGCGTACACCACCGAGATCACCGGATACGACGACCTCTACAACCCTAATGACACTGTTGCCACCGTGCCTGCCAGCGAAGGCAAGCTCGCCGGCACCTACGAGTGGTTCGCCGGGTACAACAACAACAGCGGACAGCAGGAGTACGTCTACCACCCGGCTCTCGGCGACCTGCCAGAAGAGCAGGTCTCCACGGCCTATACAGCGGTCCACGGCATGGTCAACTTCGCTTACGCGGGCAGCGACCCGCTGATCTCGGCCACCACGTACGACCACTACGGCAAGCCGCTCCGCCAGGAATACGGCGAGTTCAACCAGCACGTGTGGACCACCACCGAATACGACGACCACACCGGCCGGCCCACCCGCGTCACCAACGACCGCGACGCCAGCCCCAAGCGCATCGACGACACTCACTACAGCTACGACCCAGCCGGCAACCTCACCTCGGTAGCCGCCGCCTTCGGCCAGGACGCCACACGCACCACCGACACCCAGTGCTTCACCACCGACGCACTGCGCCGCATCACCGAAGCCTGGACCAACACCGGCGAACAGTGCGCCACCACCCCCTCCGCAGGGGTCGTCGGCGGCCAGGACCCGTACTGGACCAGCTACACCTACGACCCGGTCGGCAACCGCAAGACCGAAACCCAGCACACGACTGCCGCCGGCCCCGCAGCCGACACCACACGCACCTACGCCGCACCCACCCCCGGCACCCACAACCTTCCCAAGGTCAGCCAGAGCGGCACCGCCGCCCACGACGAGACCTACGCCTACGACCAGGACGGCAACACCAAAACCCGCACCACCGGACCCAACACCCAGACCCTGACCTGGGACGACGAAGGCCACCTCAAAACCCTCACCGACGCCACCAACACCAGCAGCTACCTGTACGACACCGACGGACAGCGCCTCGTCCGACGCGACTCCACCGGCACCACCCTCTACCTCCCCGGCGGCAACGAACTCCACCTCGACAAAGCCGGCAAGGTCACCGGCACCCGCTACTACACCGTCGGCGGACAGACCGTCGCCATGCGCACCGGCACCAAACTCACCTACCTCCTGAGCGACCCGCACGGCACCGGCAGCGCCCAGGTCACCGCCGACGCCACCCAGACCGTCACCCGCCGCAAATCAGGGATCTTCGGTACCCCCCGCGGCAACCAGCCCGCCAACTGGGCCGGAGACAAGGGCTTCATCGGCGGCACCAAAGACACCGACACCGGCCTCACCCACCTCGGCGCGCGCGAATACGACCCCGCCATCGGCCGCTTCATATCCGTCGACCCCATCATGGACCTGACAGATCCCCAGCAGGCCCACGGATACACCTACGGCAGCAACAACCCACTCCTCTACAGCGACCCCTCGGGCCAGATGCAGATGTGTGGCGAGGGCGGCGCAGCCTGCTACCCCGGAGGCTGGAACAACGACGGAACCACGAATACTGACTGCAACCGCTCCAGCAACGATACGTACAAGACGTCCAGCAGCTGCAACTCCGTCAGCACCGGTGGTGGCGGGGGAGGGAGTAGTGGCGGAGGCGGCGGTAGTGGAGCCAGCGGCTACGGTGGCCAGCTCGCGGCCGACGGCTCGAGGGCGATCCACTTTAATGTGGGGGCTGGACCCGACCGCGGGGTGATCGTCGCCCGCTTCTTTATTCATACCCAAGAGGCCGCGATGGGTATGTTGCTGGGAGATGATCGCGGCTTCACAGACGACCCGGCTGCCCCTTACCGAATGAAGGTCGTCTGGAATACTGCGACGGGCGATGTCACCTTCACCATCACCCCTTCTCGAACAACCGGACGGCGTATCGTCGAAGAAGGCGGGTTGGGGAAGGTAGGCAAACCAAGGATGATCGAAGGCGACCCTGTGACGATACCCGCCGACCCCATTTACCTGAATTCCTCGGAGTCATGGAAGACCGTGTTCGCGAGAAACATCATTAATGGCGACGGTGACGCGAACGGTCTCAATCTGAGCATTCATGCAGTAAACAGCCTAATGTCGATCTTCTCGGTTGACGGCGACTTCAACATCCGGTTCACTGAAAAGGGAACCTATGTAACCCGATCGGGTGATGCATATCCCGACATGGAGGTCTATCAATACCAGCGGGGCCAAGCGATGCACACGCTGGCAACTGACAGCATGGCGCACTCTTCCGGCGCGGTGAACGGCCTGGATGCGGCTCCTATCGGGTTCTCTAAAATTAACAAGGTATGGAGAGATGGCACATGCGTTGTAGGATGCTGAGGAGCCATGGCAAACGGCGAAAATGATCCAACTTCAGAAGAAAAGCAGAGCTGGATTGCGTTCTGCGCCGTACGTTATTGTATGACGTTCGTGATCGGATGGGCTGTGACGGCAGCCGTCGCACCACCGGGACAGGATCCGCACCAGCCTGGGACCTTCGCAGAAATGTCGAGGTGGGCATCCTTCAAGGACTACATGTCCGCGTGTCCTGCAATGTTCCTGCTGATTGCTGTCCCCTCTTTGGTCATTATCCTGCTCATCGGTAATCGAGGTCAGAAAATGCCTGCCGAGCAGCTCAAAGTTACGACAGGTATTCTCCTCTTGATCCCCCTTTGGGTCATGTTGGTTTCTGGCGCCCTAATTCCGCTGGTCATTCAAGGGGTATTCCAGGGAATCTTCGCTGCCATGATGCCGGCACCTCTGACCCCGAGACAGGACTGATCAAACCGGCCGGGGCGGGCGTTGCTTAACGCTTGCCCCGGCCTGATTTCGGCACTCGCTCCCGCCCGGCACCTGCGGCGTGATCGTGTGATTCCGCACACGGCCGATTGGCGACTTCATCCGCGACGGTCGGCGAGCAGGCCTGGAAATCGAGGGCGTTGGCACCTCACGCGGGAGGAACCTTGACCTACCTGCCACGAACGCTGGAGAACTACCCCGAGGAACTGCCCCCCGTCTCGCCGGTACGGAGACGTGAACCTGGTAGGCCTGCTTCAGCATTGCCGACGACCCTCGCCCCCAGCCTGGCGGCGCTGAAGATCCGGGTGTAACCCCATAAACCCGAATACCTCCCTCGTCAGCCCCGAGGAGGCCCGCGAGAACGTGGCGAAGCAAGTCGACCGGCTTCTGGGCACGGCCGTCTACCTTCAGCGCCACGCCCACGCCGTGATGCTTGGATGGTGCATGTTCGGTGCGGACTCCGAGGAGGACTGTTCCACCGGGGGGATCTACCTCCAGACCAACGTCTGGGACGCAACAACGCGTCGGGACATCGTGAAAGGCGGCATCACCGGCTGCGTCGACCACACCGTCGAAGCCGCCCACTGCACCGTGGTCGATGCCGCCAGCCCCAAGATCCCGTTCGCCTTCGACCGAGACGTCGAAGGCGCTGCCGTCTCCAGCGCCCTCAGGATCGGGCCCGGCGACACCGCCAGTTCCTTAGCTGCGGCCTCACCCTGTGCCCGGAACACCGCGTCTCCTGACCACCACGGCCCAGCCCGCATCTGAGGGCCACGTCACCTACGACCCAATCAACCTGAACTTGACCGATCCGGAGTAGGGATACCTGAACTTCGTCTTCTACTCCGAGCCCAGCCACAACAACGCGGGGGCGCCGCTGAACGCCGAGGTAGACATCGAGGGGCAGAAGACCGTGACACCGCACTTCCTGGAGTGGCTGAGCAGGCTGGAGCGATGCGCACCGAACGCGCTGCACTGCAGGCTCGTGTCTTCGGCGAAGCTCCCAGCCCTCTTCCACCCGTGCGTCACCGAGGACGCCAGTAGCTCGTCAGCGATCAACGGTTCGGATAGCGTGTGTTGCCGGACCTTCTGCGACCCCAAGTCCTGGCTTGGGCCCGAGACGCCGAGGGCCCCACATGGATCCGGGATGCCGGGGGTGCACATGCGGGACCGCGCTTACAGGGTGAGGGCCGTCAGACTCCGGTCAGGGTGTACGTACCCGTGCCGTCGTGCCGACCGCTGGAGTGCTGGCGGATCGACTCCCCGTCCGCGTAACGGTCGTGGCCCATCCTGAAGCCGGTGCCCTTGTTCTGCACACCGATCTTCGGGCTGCCCGGTACATCGCGGTGGATGTAGAACCGTTGCAGCTCGTCCTCCCCGCAGACGGCCGTCGTCAGGTATGCCTATTCCCGGTTGGCGATGCTCGCCGGGATCGTCGCGCAACCTTCGTTGCCCTAGCTCCGCAGGGACGCCTCGGTGACCCCGTTGTTTTCCGTCAGGTTGCTAAGCCGCCATTTGGCCGGGTGGACACTGAAGAACGTCGATTCGCGCAGACGGATGCCGTCGTTGGTCAGGAGCGGTGCCCTTCAGTTCAAAGGCTTGCTAGGGACACGTCCAGGTCGACGCTGAACCGGTGGACGACGGTGATGCCGCGTATACCGGTCTGCTCGGGGAGCAGGTCGATCGCGTAGGGCTCCGAGAGGGGGGCGGCGTCGGGCAGTCCGCGGGCAGGGTCGGAAAACGGGGTCTTCCTCCAGGGAGGCCCGCACCGACATGACGGCCGCGTGCTCGGTCACGCTGAGATCAGTACGCAGGATCCTTCTCGGCGGCGTCGCAGTGGAACGTGTGGGCCACCGCCGGTTCCTATCGACCCCACGCAGCGGGCGGGGGCGGACGGCGCGGAGTCGGGAGCCCGCAGGACGGTGCGTCTCCCGGCGCGGGCCGGCCGCCCTGCCTGCCTGCCGATGAGGGAACGGCTCCCGCGCCCTGCGCTGCAGTTCGGAGCCGCCAGGGAGTCCAACGGATGGCCACCGCAATTAATGTGACTGAGTGTCATCTCTGTAGGGCCGTCGACGGGAGCCGCAGTGGGCGCCGTGCGTGCGGCAGCCGCTTCCCCTTCGCTGTGATCAATGTCTTCTCAACCAGTTCGCACGGTGTCCACAACGTAAAGGGCGGTGAGACGCGCATGGAGGCAGCGTGGGGTTCTTGTCATTAGTTACCCGGGTGTATAGCGCTGGCACGGTCACCTGGGGTTGTCTCGAGGTAGTCCCACCAACTGGACGCCCCATCAGGAGAATTGATGAGCCGTGGACCCCCGATCGTGTGTTGTCATGCCCCTGTCGTACGGGTGTGACCTCCACGTAGCTCGCACCGGACCGTCTCCACACGGCCGGTCAAATCCCCCCACGGAAGCGGAGCTTGCATGACCCCCCGCAACACACGTCAGCGCACCGTCCTCGCGGCGGCCATCGCCACCTCCACCGTGGCTGCCCTGATGGGCACCGCGCTCACGGCCTCGGCCGCCCCCCGGCCCACCGCCGACTCCGCACGACCGGCCGGAGCGTCCGTCGCGCTGTCGGCCGCCGCCCGCACCGGCCTCCTGCGGACCGCGCAGGCCGGACTCGCCCGAACCGCCGAGAACATAGGCCTCGGGGCGAAGGAAAAGCTGGTCGTCAAGGACGTCGTCAAGGACGCCGACGGCACCGTCCACACCCGTTACGAGCGCACCTACGACGGCCTCCCGGTGCTCGGCGGCGACCTGATCGTGCACACCTCCGAGTCCGGCACGACCCAGGGCGTGACCAGAGCGTCGAAGGCGACGCTGAACCTCGCGACCACCACGCCGCGCATCACGGCGGCCACGGCGCAGAAGCAGGCGCTGGGCCTCGCGAAGGACAGGGGCTCGGCCAAGGCCACCAGCGACCGCGCTCCGCGCAAGGTCGTCTGGGCGGCGGCCGGCAAGCCGGTCCTCGCCTACGAAACCGTGATCGGCGGCTTCCAGGACGACGGCACCCCGAACCAGCTGCACGTTGTCACCGATGCGGCCACGGGAAAGACGCTCTTCCAGTACCAGGGCATCGAGACCGGCGTCGGGAACACCCAGTACAGCGGCAAGGTGGACCTCACCACCACGCAGTCGGGCTCGTCGTACACCCTCACCGACGCCTCCCGCGGCGGTCACAAGACGTACAACCTCGACCACCAGCAGGACGGCACCGGCACCCTGTTCTCCCAGGACAACGACACCTGGGGCGACGGGAAGACCACGAACGCCGCGACCGCCGGCGCGGACGCCGCCTACGGCGCGCAGGCGACGTGGGACTTCTACAAGAACACCTTCGGCCGCAGCGGCATCAAGAACGACGGCAAGGCAGCTTACTCGCGCGTGCACTATGGCAATGCCTATGTGAACGCGTTCTGGGACGACTCCTGCTTCTGCATGACCTACGGCGACGGCACCAACGACAGCGACCCGCTCACCTCGCTCGATGTCGCCGGCCACGAGATGAGCCACGGCGTCACCTCCAACACCGCCGGGTTGGAGTACTCCGGTGAATCGGGCGGCCTCAACGAAGCCACCAGCGACATCATGGGCACCGGCGTCGAGTTCGCCGCGAACAACAGCGCGGACCCCGGCGACTACCTCATCGGCGAAAAGATCAACATCAACGGGGACGGCAAGCCGCTGCGCTACATGGACAAGCCCAGCAAGGACGGCGGTTCCGCCGACTACTGGAGCTCGTCCGTCGGCGGCGAGGACGTCCACTACTCGTCCGGTGTCGCCAACCACTTCTTCTACCTCCTCTCGGAGGGCAGTGGCGCGAAGACCATCGGGGGCGTCGACTACGACTCGCCGACCAAGGACGGCTCCAAGGTGACCGGCATCGGCAGGGACAAGGCCCTCCAGATCTGGTACAAGGCGCTGACCAGCTACTTCACCTCCACCACCGACTACGCCGACGCCCGCAAGGGCACCCTGTCGGCTGCGACGGACCTCTATGGCGCCGACAGCGCCGAGTTCAAGGCGGTCGAGGCCGCCTGGACCGGGGTCGACGTGCACTGAGCCGATGCGCTCCCGCGCCGGTAAGGGGTGGCACCACGACCAGAGTCGTGGTGCCACCCCTCCGACGTTGTCTGGCGCTCGGAAGCCCGGGCACTCCCGTCGCCGGCCGTGACGCGAAGCCCTGCCGGGACGAGCGCACCGGGGCCTCGTCGCCTACTTCGCGGCCACCCCGCCCTACTGGGACGCCGTGGGATCCGGATTCGCCGGGCGCGGGACCGCCGACGGGCTGTGCGAGTCCCGAGTTGCCTCCGCCTGTCCGGGGCCGCCGCGTGACAGTCGCCGCCCATGACGGTTCGTGTGCAGGAGATGGCGGCCGTATCGCATGAGGCGAGTGGAGGCGTGCGGACGTCCGTCGCGCTGCTCGCGGCTCGAGTTCGCTCAGGCTTCCTGCGCGGCGCGGATCAGGCCGCGTAGCCCGTCATCAGGGACGGTCGCCGCTTCTGCGGCCGCAGCCGGATGGTTGCCCTTGCCCCTGCCGCTGACGAACGTAGGGTGGCGGTCGCTGAAATCGCCGTCCCGGCCTCTGCTCCATCCATAAATGGAAACGCCGAACTTCCCCCGCAGTCATGGTGGATCATCGAGCCGGTCGCCCGAGCTCTCGCCCTGGCCGAGAGGATCAGCTCGCATCCTGAGCAGCTGTTCACCGGCATCACCGGAGAGGTCCGGAACGCGGAGCGGCACAGCGGCACACGGCGAACGAAGGGATCAAGGCGTTCGTCGAGCACGTCAATGCCAGAACCGACGTCAAGGGCTGGCGCCTAACCCGTCCGAACGGGTCGCGCACCGGCCGCCCGGCCCCCGGCCATCGCGCGGCCCTCGAACAGCAGCGATCCGAAATCCGAAGCACGGACCGTTCTGCGGAAGGCCAGACGATGACCAGCAAGACCATCTCGGCCACGACCCGAGAGCAAGCTCCGCGCGGCCATGGGAAGGTTCTTGGCCGGGACGGAACGTCGATCGGGGGTTCCGTCAAGGAGAATCCCGCGTCGCAGATGCGCTCACGCACTGGCGCAAGTGGAAGGAGTGGAACAAGCCGTGAAGCTTACTCAGGTGACGTTGCCGGAGATGCGAGCCGAGGTCATCTCGGCTGTCCGGGCGCTGTCGGACCCGGAATATCAGCAGCGGGTATGGATCGACCGGATCTACCCGAAGCCGAACTTCTTCGACGACTTCACGCTCAATGTGAACATCCTCAACGACGCCACCGTGCTTGACGCACCTGAAGCCGCCCTCGGGTACACGCTGGCATCGGATGCTGAGGTACGGGCGATGAGCGCGCTGGCCAATGCGCTGGACTCCGCGCTGAAGACGGTCGGCCGCGATGCGTCGGATGCCGAGTTCATGGCCTCAGAGCCCTGGCCCGGTGTTGTAGCGGCTGCTCGGGACGCACTGACTGCACTGACCGAGTAGCGCCAGGCTGCTCGGCCTGCCCGACACACGGAGACGGGCCGAGCGGCCTTCCCGGGAAGCTGCCGCCGCTGGCTATGGGGAGCTTCACCAGCCTGACCGGCGCCATAGCGCTGCCGCAAATGCGGGTGACCGGTCATCCGCGGTCCCTCGGCCCGCGTTCCGAGCGGCCCTGGCCCGGACAGTTCTGTCGGGGCGTCCTGGCCGTGGCCGGCCTCCGCCCCCCGATCTGCGTGAGCGGATAGCGGCACTGCCCGAGGGGACAACCCTGATCGGTATCGGCACCGACTGGCGGCGCATCGCCGTCGACCTGTATGCCGAAGCCCCGCACATCCTGGTCTGCACCGCCACCGGCGGAGGTGCCCGCAGTGCTGGCAGCCCGCCTACGACCGAAGCGACCCATAACTCGTCGCTGAGGCTCGGATGGTCGGGGACTCCGTGCTCGACGCCGGGGGACTGTGGGCGGAGTCGATGGACGACGTGCAACTCCACTTCACGATCCATGACCTGGCACTCGCTGCCGAGCGGCAGTGACTGCCGCACGGATGCCAGGCAGCCGACGCCGGCCGCAGGACAGCCGCAGGACATCAATCGGCAAGCTCAGCGGCGCAGCCACAGGTCGCTGTTACCGGCGATGACCACCGTTCCGTTCGCCAGGGTCGTCACGGCGGCGGGCGGTTGGGAGTGGCAGCCGAGTTCGCCGCGCTGCCAACCTGAGGGGGTTCCGTCCCCGGTCCAGACCGCGCCGCAGTACCTCGCCGGGTTCTGTGGAAGCTTGCCTGGCATGCGCAGACTGCCCACCATGATCGGGTGCCCCTGGGCGTCGACGGTCGCTGCGACGACGCCGCCGGCACCCATGGCCGTGGTGTCGGCCTTCGTCCAGGCGACACCGTCGGGACTGGTGAGGAGCACAGGTACATTGGGCTTCGTGGGTGCCCCTGAGACGTCTCCCACGGCGAACCAGCGTCCCGCCGCCCGGAACGCGGCATGCATTCTGGTGCCCGTCGGCATTCCGTTCACGATCATTTTGGCCCAATGCCCTCCGCTGTCGGAGGAGTGCCAGATCACCAGAGTGCCGGTGGCTTCCTGAGTGAAGGCGTTCGAGGAGTAGCTGCCGACGGCGATCACCTCTGGGCCATCGGCCGCCATCGGGCCGACCGGTGACCGGCTCCCACTGACTGTTTCCGCCGGCAGAGTCACCCGATGCACGGTCGCACCGCGATCGTCCGAGGCGTACATGAAGGGCCCAGTGGCCCCCGACACGGTCTCGCTGCCTCCGATGAGGAGCCGGTTTCCACTGCGAACTGCCGAGCTGACCGTCCCGCGGTCCGAAGTGTCCGACTCCTTGAGGGCCCAGGGCAACTTGAGATCCGCCAACTGTCGCACCCGTCCGTCGAGTTCGCGGACACGGACCACGCTGGATGCGAAGAACTGCGACCCGTCACCCCACTCGACCACCGCCTGGGCCGGAATTCCGCCGCCGGGAACTCCGTGCCACATCGAGTTCGGCACGCCGGATTCGTCCTTGGACGAACCTGCGGGGTCGGGATGCAGCGCGAGCTTGGTGCAGTCCGCGTTGCCGGACCAGTTGACGGGCACGTATCCGTAGCCGTTGGCGTACGTGCCGATGCCCAGGACGCAGTTGCCCTGCCGGGCAAGGAGCTGCAGTCCCTCGCCGGGCGCGACGTAGTCCTCGTCCTTGGTCCCGGGCCACTGCACACTGTCGGCGTGGCGTTCGAACCCCAGCTTCTCGGCGCCGACGCCGCCCACTCCCGGCGGCGAGTCGGCCGTGCGCGTGCCGCAGGCCGATATCGACACCATCAGTACGGCCACCCCCGCGCGCGCCGCGAGGCGCACCTTCCCCCGATGAAGAATCATTGGGGCACCCTATCGATCACGGCAGCGGCTGACGCCGGGGCGACGGCATGCCGTGCCGTCCTGGCCTGTTTCGGATCACGCCCCCGCCCGGCCACAGGACGCAGATGTGTCCCAACGCGACGCACCAACCCGATGTCAGGCCACGGTGGTCCTGAATCCGGCTGCGTGCGCACCGGTGTGACTCGGACTCACTGATCAGCGGCGTTCCCGCTCGGCGGCAGGCGGGGTTCGCGGCGCGGGATGCCGTGTCCCTTCGCAGCTGCTTTCGCTAGGTGGCTGCCCGGGCCCGCTCCGCCTCGGCGATGGCCGAGCGCGTTGCGGGAGGATCAAGCGCGACTTACATCAGGGGTGCGTTCTGGGCAAGCCAAGCGTCGATACGGTTCCATGACACAGGCATCGGCGAAGTCGCCTTGGATTCATGCCAGTTGGGTGCGGCGGACGGGTCGCGGTGCGCCACAGTCATGCCGTCTTCGCGGATGTGTCCCCGGTCGCTGCCGGCCCCACCGTTGACCTGGGGCAATCTCGATTGACCCGCTCTTTATCCGTGGCTTATGTTCCTCGCCTTGACTTGCTCCGCTCGGGACAAGCCATTTCATCTGTCCCGTGGGGGGATCAGCCGTGCACTACTACACCGATGTCCTGAAGAAGTACGCCACGTTCAAGGGCCGGGCCACGCGCGCCGAGTACTGGATGTTCTGGCTGCTCGACTCCGCCATCATCATCGCGTTCATCGCCGCCGAGCAGTTCCTGGGGCTCAGCTCGATCCCCTGCTACATCTACATTGCCGCCACCGTGCTGCCCACGTGGGCCGTGACGGTACGCCGCCTGCACGACAGCGGCCGCTCGGGCTGGATGATCCTCGTCGGCCTGATTCCCGGCATCGGTGGCATCGCGCTGATGCTTCTCTGCGCGTCGGCGAGTTCGACCGATGAGTCGTACGGCCCGTACCCCGGCACAGCCGACCCGCTGCCCGCCGCCTGACGATGCGTCCCCGCTCTGGTGGCGCCTGCTGGGGCGCCCCCGATCGCGCACCGCACGCGAAGATCATTCTTATGGGGTACCCGGAGCTTCTGTCGGGATCCGGCTCGTGTATTCCCGGCATCGGAAGTGCAGAAGCGCCGTGGTTGAACCAGCTGGCGGACACCCTCAATGAGGAGATGAAGGGGGCAGTCGCGGACGCCGATACGACCTCCGGGGCGAACGCCTCCTTCGCCGATCCCCGCAAGGAGTTCGACAACAAGGCAGTCTGCGGCGACCCGGAGCAGGTCAACGGCATCGTGAAGACCGGCCTCTCGAAGGCAGACAACTTCGGAACGCTCGAGGTCGGGACGGCGTCATTCCACCCGAAGGTCGGCGGGGCCATCCTCTACAAGAGCGTGTTCGAGCAGGCTCTGCGTTAACAGGAAGAAGAATCCCCCCCGGCTGCCGTGCGGGTGCCTGAGTACGCGTACTCAGGCACCCGCACGGCGTCTAGGAAGACAATGACACTATGAATGATCTCCCGTCGAGCCGCCGCGGTGCAGGTGAGGACGTCCTCGTTGCAGTGGCTCTGTTGATCCCGGACGTCCTCCTGGGGGCAGGTGTAGTGTTATTTGGATTGTCAAGGTCGGGCCTCAATCCCTACGAACCCGACCCTCACATCTCTACCTATCCCATTTATGGGTACCTAGCGGTATTTGCCGTCATTGTCTTGCTCTCGGCAGTCGGCTTGTACCGACTGCGTTTCCGGTTCAGCGTGGCAGCCCAAGTCCTGGCCAGCGCTGGTCTGCTGCTGTTCTGCGCCGCCGAGGTGTACGGATAGAGAGTCGGCAATCATGTCCTCGGCGAGTGCAACGCAGGACGGCAGCGTCGCATGACGCTCGTTCAGGCGTCGCACGGACAACTCGCCCAACCCGTAAACCGTTCCCCTGTCACGGCCGACTCACTCCTCCAGTACGGGCCGCGGCCGCGTGAGCTGACCTACCGGCGGATCGGAGAAGGGCTGCGGCGCGGTGGTCCGGTCATGATCGTCGTCGCGGACGCGCAGGCCGTCCCCGCCGAAGCCCTTCGCTACCTGGCCGGCCTGAAGGGGCCCAGTGCAGAGCGGGTTCCGCTGGTCCTGACCGGGTCACCGTCCTTCATGACGGCTGTGGACCGGATTCCGGCGGCGCTGAGCCGCCGCCTCCACGCCTAGCACACCCTCCCCAGCAGCCGTACCGAGTAGCCATGCCCTGTCCGCGCTCACACGTCGACTTGCCCTGGGCACGCGCCGACAACCGTGGTCGTCACCGAACCGAAGCGGATCACCTTTCGCAGCCGATAGCGGGACACTGGCTGACGGGCCAGGTGCGGAAGGGACATGGGGGACGGAGGCCGTCCGCAGGGACAAGCGCGATATCGTGGAGTCTTCGTATTTACGACTTGTTCCGTCAGGAGTGCCCGCGTGCCCGAGGCCCCCATCGCCCAAAGCGAGCTCGCTGCCCTGACCCGCCGGTTCGAAGAGGCGCGGACAAGCATGATTGCGAGTTCGGGATCATGAAGTCCGACCTCACCGCGGTCCGTCTTCAGATCGGCAACCTGGACCAGAAGGTCGAGGCCCTGGACAAGGAGATCGACCGAAACCAGGCCCAGATCATCGCTCTGCTCACCGAGCTTGTGGGTCGGCACCCCGACGCCGGCTGACATCACCGGCCGGATCCCGGTCCTGTGCGTGCTACGGCCCCGAACCAACCCCTTCTGGTTCGGGGCCGTAGCACGTGCCGCTCAGGTTCCGGGGGGGCAAGAGTTGCTGCCGGGCTTGCACCAGGCCGCACCAGACTGATCGGACGCGCTCCTCGTCAAAGATCAAACGGGTGGCGGAGGGGGCGGGTAGGGGCAGGCCGGCCATGAAGTGGGCGATGTCGGTGAAGAACCGGAACGAATGGCTATGACCCTGTCTCGCGCGTCATCACGTATGCGTTCCCGATGTCGGGATCGCCGTAGAAGAAGAACAGCTTCAGCTTGTCGTGCTGATCGCGGTCCACGTAGAAGGACCACGCGTATGTCCATGGGGGTTCAGGAGTCGAGGTGTCAGTGGCCGTCGCGGAGGAACGGCTCTCCACTCGGGTCCGGGCTGTCAGCGCGAGTCGGACGACCTGTCCGCCGTTGTCGTCAGTCAGTTGCCAGGTACCCGCACCGGAGAGGCGCCAGCCGTCCTCGAAGTCGAAGTCCTGCCCGTCGAGCTTTTCGAGAAGAGCCGTTCCGTCTTTGCCGAGCACCACGCGGGTCCCCTCGACGTTTTCCCAGCCCCCAGCGACTTCGGCCGCCGTGGCGTCGTGGATCCCTGTTCCCTCGTAGTACTGATAGGGACCGGCGCACGCCGTCAGAACAACTAAAAACGCCATGAAGCCGCCGAGGGTCACCCCCCACGCACGCAGCCTGCTTCCGCCTGCCACCAGGACCTCCCACCCTCAGCCCGCATTGGCCAACCTGTAGGGGTGGGCCGTGGAGAGATACCTTGTCAGACCCATTGAACGTGTTCAACTCTGTGGCTGGAGAGGTGATGCGCACCACCCCCGGCTCGTGCATCCAGCGGGCCCCTTTTTTCGCGCCCCGGCCGCGTGCTGATGGGCCCGCACGATCGTGGAGTCCACCGACACGGCCCAGTTGAGGTCCTCGTCCACGTCGGCCTGAGCCACCAGGGCGGTGAACACCCGCTCCCGCGTGCCATCGACGGCCCACATCCGCAGCCGGTTTTAGATGCCCCGCCAGTTGCCGTACTTCTCCGGCAGGTGCACCCACTGGGTACCGGTCTGGAACTTGAAGGTCGCGTCGATCACCTCACGATGGTCCCGCCAGCGGCCACCCCGCTTCGGCGTCCGGTCCGGGAGCAACGGCTCGATCCGCGCCCACTGCGCATCAGTCAAGGGCACACCCGAACCAACGACCGCCTGATCCAAACGAAATGGCCTAGTTCTGCGGGGCGGCCGGCGTGTGGTTCAGCGCTCGACCACGGGCTTGTCGAGGTCGCGATGGACGAGGCTAACGTCCAGGTGCCGGTCGGCGTACTGCTGGGCGAGGCCCGCGATGCCGAGCTCGGCGGCGGTGGCCGTGTCACCGGCGAGGGCGGCCTGGAGGGCGAGGGCGACCGTTCCGGCACTTTTCCGGACTAAGGAATTGATCATGCATTTGCTCCGGACCCTGGTGTGTGGTGGTGATGAGTGCTGCTGGATGATCGGCGGGCACCGTGTCGTTTGTGAGAGCCCGTGGGGTCGCTTTGATAGTTCGCTTGCAGCCACTGACGTCGTCCTTGATCGGTCAGCTGGTCGAGCTCGCCAGCGTGGGCTTCACCCGCTCTGACTTCGCTCGGTTTGTGGACGGGCAGGGGTGGCCCGAGCGGGACGATCGCTTCGAAACGGACTCTGGGCACCGCCTCGTCCCAGCTGTCCCGCTCGGAGACTGGGACGATCGGCAGCCCAGCTTCCACCTGCCGTTCTGCTACTTCGATCCGAGCGAGGAGGCCGAGGACGGCCCGCTCGGCGACGAGTTCCATGAGCTCAGCGAGTTCGAAGGATGGGACGTGCTCGCCTCAGACACCGCCACCCCGTTCTTCGAGGGCTGGCAGCAAGGCTGTGAAGTGGTGTCCGGAGCGCTCGGGCAGCCTGAACTGACGCTCACCATGCAGACGCAGCCTGAGGCCTGGCACTTCGCTGCCTGGCGGGTCGGATCAGTTGCTGTCGTCGTGGCCCAGGGCGAGGAGTTCTCGTCCTATGGGGAGCTGTCCATGGCAGCTGTCTGGCTGGTCCAGCAGGCACCAGACGCTCCGCTCCCTGCTGACGGCGCCGCGTTCTACTCGTGGCTGCTCGGCGAGGACTGAGCCACTGCCCTGCGGCACTCGTCTGGACGGGCGAAGACCCGTCCGTGACGGGCGCCAACACTCGTGGCAGGTGGACGTGGAGGTGCTCGACCTCGACCTGGTGGCCGCGGTTCCGATGGTCTCGAGCGAGGATTTCGGTGAGACCGGATGCCCTGTGCCGGCCTCCGGTTCTCTCGCCTATTCCGAGTTGTTGCCGAACATCAATCGATCACGGGTCGTCTGTAGCTCCCCGCGCCAAGTCGGTTAGCGACGTGCGATGTGCACTGCATCTGTCCAGTGAGCACTGGAGTTGTCGCGCTGGGTATTCGAGTTGGCTGGCGGTTTGGCCCTCGTCGAGGCTGAGCGGGTGGGGTCACAGACGGCTTGAGCGCTGGACCGAAAGGGTTTGGCACGGGGGCCACACATCGACGATGATCACCTCATGACCACTAGAAAGGGCCATGCCTTCTAGGCGGCCCGCTGCGCTCTCCACCGCTCGCGCGCCGCCGCCGCTCACCGCAGCGCCCGAACGCCGTGACCGTCCACTCAGGAGAGCCCGCCCGTGCAGAAGACTGCCCTCGTTCCCTATGCCCACCTGCCCCGAGCGCACCACGCCCACCACGTCCTGACGAGCACCGTCGACGTCTTCGGCACCGCCCACTGGCTGCTTGCCGACCGCGCTCCGCAGCCCGGCGGCGATGCCCTGCCCTTCGACGCGCTGGTCGTCTCCGTACATCCGGGCGGCGACGTCGAACTCACCGAGCTGAGCGCCGTGCGGGCCCGCTGGCCGCACCTGGACCGCCTGCCTGACGGCGGGTTCGTCGTCGCAGCATCCCGCGCCCGCCGGTACGAGGACGCGGACCAGGTCCAGGTCTTCGACGCGCTCGGCCGTGAGGCCTCCTCCTTCTCCGTCGGGGACGCCATCGAGCACCTGCTCGTGGACGAGGCCGGCCACATCTGGGTCGGGCACTTCGACGAAAACCCGGCCGGGATCCGCCGCTGGAGCCCCACAGGCCACATCTACTGGACGTCCGACGGCGCAAGCATCCCTGGCCTCTTCGACTGCTACGCCCTGAACGTGTCGGGCACCACCGCCTGGGCGTGCACGTACACCGACTTCCCGCTCGTCGAGATACGCCCCGACCGGCCCGTGAGGGTGTGGCCGAACCAGGTACGGGGCGCCAAGGCAGTGGCCATCCACGGCGAGCGGGTCGCCTTCTACGGCGGCTACGGCGAAGAGGTGGACCGGCTCACCCGCGGAGAGCTCACCGAAGCATCCGTCGAGCCAACGGACGTCGGCCTGCTCACCCTGCCCAACGGCCACCTGCCCGGCCGCCGCCGCGCCGTCAGCCGAGGAAGCAGGATCTACGTCCAGGCCGAGCCGTTCACCGCGTGGGGCGTGGTCGACCTCAGCAGCTGAGCCCCGAAAGGAGAGACATCCGGCAAGATGCGGACGCGTGCCCCTCTCATCGCGTTTCACCATGCCGGGCCAGGTCCGGGCTGTGGCCACATCCGACCCCTCCGGGCCACTGACCGTGACCGGCTACGGCCCGAATCCGTCGGCAACCGTCATCACGAGGGTCGACCTTTCAGACACGATGGAGTGGCAGCGGACCTACCCCGGGACAGGCAAGCCGCAATCCCGCCTGGCCACGGACGGCGCGCTGTGGCTCGCCTACCCAGACCGCGACGGTCAGCTCCTGGAAGGTGTTCTGCCGGACGGTTCCACTGGGCCCACAGCCCGCCCGGAGGGCCGCGCCGATGAGGAGATCGGCGCATTCGTCCTCCTCGACGACGGGTTCGTCATCTCCTGGGTCAGCGGCTCCCGCATGGTCCGTAGGGAACGAAGCCGACCCACCTCTGTACCGGAGCCTCGAGTGGCCCGGTACACGAGAGAGGGGGAGTGCCTCTGGTCCACGCCGATTGCGCTCGGTGCGGTCTCGTTCCCGGGTGTGGTGGAGATGGGAGACCGGACGGGATGGGAGATCCGGCCGCGTAGACCTTGGGTCCCGGAGGAGATCGGCATTGATCACTGGGAGCCACTGCTCGTATCGGCCGACCGGATCGCAGCCAGTTTCACCGACACACGGGGTGGCATCGGAAGGACGTTCTTCCTCGACCTGGACAGTGGCGCGACCATCTCGGTCACCGCTCCCGCTCCCACAGGCCGAAAGGCGATAGCTGGTCCTGGCCAGTTCCTGCTCGGATCCCAGGGTTACGGTGCCTTCACGACCGGCCGTTTCGGCCGGGACGGTGTCGAAACCGCGCGCTGGGCCAGCCATGGGGCAATGCTCGTCGGCAAGAACGGCGGCGTCTGCGGCCCGGAGCTCGAAAACAGCCTGCCTTCGCGATCACGCTTCCGGCGGCTCGCACCGGACAACAGCCTTGTGGACGGGCCGCCACTGACGGGTTACTACACGTCCTACCCCGCGATGGACTGCGAGGGAACCGCGGTGTTCTGGCGAGACGGCAAGCTGCTCGCTGTGGACACGGATCTCGCCGGACACGAGTTGTTCGCCATGGATGACAGCCGCGCGGTTATCGGTCGTGCGCTACTGCTGAGCGAAGGCAATGTAGTCGTCTCCCTGGACAACGAGGTCCTGGTCTTCCGTACACCACTGGGGTCCCTGGCCGAGGGCTCCTGGCCGTGCGGGGAAGCGAACCTCAGGGGCAATCCTCTCCTGAGCTGAAACTGCCTGCGTGACGGCGGAGGAGACTGAAGCTGAGCATGGAGCTGGTAGAAGGGGTCGACTACAAGACTCGTTCGCAGGACGCGCTCAACAGCCATGTCGCCTCGCCCTTCAGGCCCTGGTGGGCAGGCTCCGGACGGGGCTGCGCTGGGTGGTGCTGTCGGTGCGCCTGACCCCGACCGGCTCCACGGTCACGCCATCGGCATCGAGGAGCCGACAGGGCTCGTACCGGTCGCCTCGACGGAGCCTTGCCGGTCGCCAGCAGTTCCCGGAAGTAGCGGTTCGCTCCTATGGGATGGATCTGCTCCGGTGGTGGCGGTTCCTGCAGGCCGTGGATGTCCCCTGGGATCGAGCGAGCCGGAAGGCTGGCTCGGCGAAGTCGAAGGGCTCCAGGTCAGCCTGGTCGGCGCCGAGGAGAGGCTCCGCCTGCTCGAACGTCACCGCGGACGGCCCACGGAAGTCGACCTCGGCATCCCCACCACACGTGGTGATCGATGCCCCAGGCCCAGCCACCGGGTCCGATGGGGACTACTCAGAACGCCGTTCGCGGGCCACGCGTGCAACCGCCCCGTGAGCTGCCTCTTACTCCCATCGGTTCGGTCACAAGAACCTCGGGCACCCCGGCGGTGCCTGTTGTCGGGACCAGCCGATCGTTACACAGCCGAGAACTTTGCCGCAGCCCATTTTCATGAGCTCAACCAAGATCAAATATAAGTCAGAGAAGCCTGCATCCGCTGCCCGATGCTGAGCATCAAACCGAAAATGCTGCCCGCCTGGACGAACTGGAGGAGGGCCTCCTCGCCCGCCGTGAACGCGCCGTCGCCGAGGACTGGCGAGGTGAGATCGACGGCCTCGACCTCACCCTCACCTTCTGCGCAGCAAGCACGAGCAGGCCCGCCGCTTTGAACGGACCGGACCGTTCCCACTTGGGCTGCCCGCACCCCGCCGACGACAGCAGTGACGGGCTCCGGCATCATGGCAGCCCGTCGGAGCTGTCCAAAGGGGAGCCGTCATGCAGTTCGTCGTCCATGAGCAACCGGTCGGACGCGCCTCGAAAAATTACATCGCGCGCGTCGACCTGGCACCCTTTGACCTGGACGGACAGGTCGAGCAGCTCTGGCTGAAGGCGGTCAACGACGGGAGCTACGAGGTCGCCTGCATTCCCTTCTCCGCTTACGGAATCGCTCTGGACGACGTTGTGGTGCTCAACGACGACGACTACGTCATCGAGGTGGTCAGGAACTCCTGGCATCGCACGCTGCGGCTCGTCTTCATTCCCGATCTGCCGCCCGCCGATCTCCCAAAGGCCGCTGACGAGATCAAGACCGAAATCATCGCAGCAGACCTTCAGAGTGAGTGGAACGGCACACGCCTCGTCGCCGTCGATGTCCCCCCAGACACCGAACCCTCCCACCTCTTCGCAGTCATGGAGGCAGCAGTCAACGCTGGCCACGCCTTCTTGGAGTGGGCTGACGCCAGGCCGTTCGTCAGGCCCGCGTAACAAGTCCGCTCCCGACTACCTGTCCTTACTGATCTTTTCGTAAGTTCGGTGGGTGTGGTGGGTGGGTGGTCAGGCCGGTGTGGGTGAGGAATGACCAGGGGAGTTGTGGGTTGGTGTTGATGGGGTGGATGCCTTGTTCGGCGACATCGGCGAGGTGGTCGCCGGCGAGGTTGGCGAGTTCACGCTTCTTGAGCGAAGACCACAACAGTTCCACCGGGTTCAGCCCGGGTGCGTAGGCGGGTAATCGCTCAAGTGTGAGCCAGTCCTGCTCGGCGACCCACGCCCGCATCACCCGGCTCCAGTGGGCCGACAGGCCGTCCCAGAGCAGCACCACATTCTCGCCATGGTAGAACACCTTCATCTGCTCCAGGACCTCGATGAGTCCGAGGGTGTCGTAGTTTCCGGGCTTGAGGTGGAAGCACAGGCGGGCCCCGCGATCGGGGTCGGTGGAGTGGTAGCCCAGGGCCCCTGCCATCGACGCCCGCTTCCAGTTCAGGCGGTGCCGCAGGAACGGAGTCCGTCCTCGGGGAGCGTAGGTGCGGCGGACCTGCGGCAAGAGTGAGACGCCTGATTCGTCGAGGAACACGATCCAGGCACGTGTGTTCACGGCCCCTTTTTGATCCGCGGCCACTCGTGCGAGACCCAGCGGGCGATCTCCGATTCATCCCGTTCCACCGCCCGCCGCTCAGGGCGCTGAAGACTCCATCCCAGCCGGCCCGTCAGGAGCCGCCACACCGACGCCCTGGACAACACCACCCCTGTCACCCGGGCAACGACCTCTCCGACACGTTCCAGAGTCCACAAGTCGGCCTCGAAACCATGAGGCTGGGCGCCGTGATCCAACGCGGTCCGAACCGCTTCGACCTGGGAGTCGTCCAGCTTGGGCGGGCGCCCGGAAGATGCCCGCCGCCGCAACGCGGAAGCACCGTCCTTCTCCCACACCCGACGCCATCGCCGCACGCTCTCGGCACACACCCCTACCGCCCGCGCGACCTCCGCGTTCGACACACCCTCCTCGAACAATTCCACCGCCCGAACGCGACGCGCTTCCGCCAACTGCGGTCGTGACAAAGGAGGAAGAGGCGATCCGGCAGCCATATGCGAAGGTTGATAAGCCATCCCGACAGCGTCCCGCCTAAACCGCCACCACACCCACTGAACTTACGAAAAGATCAGTAAGGACAGTCCCCCGGAACCCGACGCATGCAGAGCGAGTCTGCTCAGAGCAGCGAGCGAACCTTCTCTACGGTTCCGCCGACCGGCGTAGGCAGCGTCCCGCGTGCCGGGGGCGGCGACCCGGCCGGCGGGCTCGAAGCACCAGGACGTGGCCGGCGCCTGGACGGTCACGTTGTGGCGGGCGCGGGCAGCAGTTCCGTCAGGCGTCCGGTGGCGAATTGAGCGAGGGCGCGGCTGTTCATGAGCTGGCAGGAAGCGTGGCCGATGGTGCGCATGTGGACGCCGCCCATCGCGGTGAACTCTTCGCCGATGCGCGGGAAGTGGGTGCCGTTGTCATCGCCGACGTCGGGGGCTTCCAGCCACAGGCGTCGGCCGTCCAGCCGGTAGGGGAAGCGGCGGAGTTTGCGGCGGTGGTGGGGGACGTGGGACTCGGCGTAGTGGAGGAAGGAGTTGCGGTTGTGGCCGACGCCGAGCAGAAGGATGTCGGCGTCCAGGTCATGGAGGGTGTCGAAGGGGGACCGGTCGCCGAGGGCGTAGGCGAGGGGTTGATGGTGGGTGATGGCGTGCGCGTGGGGTCCGATGGCGGCTACGGATGTCTGCGGGTGGGCGCCGCGCAACCGCTCGGGGCGGGAGAGGACCGCGCTGGGTATCGCGCCCATCGAGGTGGGGGTGTGCTCATGGAAGAGGGGGACTTGCTCGCGCGCCTCGGCGACCTTGAGGTCGTTGGGGTCGAAGGAGCGGGGGTGGGGGTCGCTGATCTCGGGCGTGAAGGTGGGTACGACCAGGGTGCCGGTGGGAGTGAGGCAGTCCAGGAGCGCGTTGACTACGGCGTGTGCTCCGCCGTCGATGCGGCCGAAGGCGGAGAGCGAGGCGTGAACGATGACGGTGGCGCCTTCGCGCAGGCCGATCGCCCGGAATTCATCGCGCAGGCGTGCCTGATTGAGGGGAGGTGTCAGCATGAGTCCTTCTTCTTGCTCCGGGGCGGATGGTCGAGGCGCGTGGCGAGGAACGAGGGGTGGTCGCGCGCGGGCGAGCCGGGGGCGAGGGCGGGCCTGGCCCGCCGCGCACAGCGGCATCCTGCCAGGGTGCGCGCGGATCGTTACGAGGGGGTGGCGGCGGTGCTGGCTGCGGGGCGGGGGGCTGGGCGCGAGGGTGATGCGTCGGTAGGGGGCGGGGATGTTTCCGGGGGCGCGGGGCGTGGGATGACGTAGCCGGCCATGCCGGTGGTGACGATGGCCATGCACACCATCATCGTGAACATTTCCTGATCCAGGATCCCCAGGCGCATGCCGGCGTTGAGGATGATCAGCTCGGTCAGGCCTCGCGTGTTCATCAGGAAGCCCAGGGTGGTGGAGTCTCGCCAGGACATGCCGAAGGTACGGGCCGCGCCGATGGTGCCGCCGAGTTTGCCGAGGCAGGCCACCGCGATGATGGCGGCGACCTCGATCAGGCCCGTGCTGCCGAGTTGCGCCAGGTCGACGGAGAGGCCGGTCTGGATGAAAAAGACCGGAAGGAGCAGGTCCGTGATGTGCTTGAGCGGGACGGCGATCCGGGCGTGGAGTGTGGCGGTGCGGCTGCCGCGGGGCATGATCAGGCCGAAGGCGAACGCGCCGAAAATAGCGTCGAGACCGATCTCGTGGGCGGTGTAGCCGGCGGTCAGCAGCCCTGCGGCGATCAGGGGCAGTAGATAGGTGGCGCGCGCGGACGTCCGAGTCATGCGGTCGGTCGCGTAGTGCAGTAGGGGACGCGCGACGAGAGCGAGGACGACGCCGAAGAGCAGGGACATGACGAGGACGGCGCCGAGTTGGCCCAGCCCCGCGGAGGCGGCCACCGCCGAGACGAATACCAGCATGCACCACGCGAGTAGATCGCCGACGGCCGCGCTGGCCAGGGCGAGCATGCCGACCGGAGTCCGCTGGAGGTCGTGGTCCACGATGATGCGGGCCAGGACGGGGAAGGCGGTGATGGCCATGGCGGTCCCGACGAACAGGACGAAGGCCGCGCGGCCGACCTGGTGCCCGGCGACGTGCGAGTGGCGGGTGAAGAGCCAGTAGGCCAGGCCCGTGCCCGCCGCGAACGGTACGACGATCGCGGCGAGCGAGGTGCGCAGTACGTCGCTGGTGCGGGTGCGCATCCGGGCGAGGTCGACTTCCCAGCCGATGAGGAACATGAACAGCGCGATGCCGACCTGTGCGATGGCTGAGAGCCCGGACCGGGCCGAGGCCGGGAAGAGCAGGGCGGGCAGGTCGCCGGGGAGCAGGCCGAGCAGGCTGGGGCCGAGTGCGATGCCACCCAGGATCTCGGCGATCACGGGCGGCTGTCGCAGCTTGCGCATGGCCGGTTTGAGCAGCGCCCCGGTCAGGAGAACGAGGGCGAGGTCGAGGAGGATGAGAGCGGGATCGCTGGTCACGCGGCCTCCCGATGTGTGCGCGCGACGGGGACGACCGGTCGGCGCGTGATGTTGGGGTAGTCGGGCAGTCCGTTCCACTTGAACTCGGCCCGCACGTCCGGGCCGTGACCGCCGATGGCTACGTAGTCCCACAGCGGAATGACCGGCAGGTCCGCGAGCAGAAGCTGTTGCGCGCGGGCGGTGAGGGTGTGGCAGGCGGAGAGGTCGGTGGCCCGCTTGGCGGCGGCGAGGACTTCGTCGAAGTCCGGGTTGTGGTAGCCGGTGTCATTGGCAGCGCCGGCGAACGAGAACATCGGCTCGAGGAAGTCGATCTGAGAGGGATGACCACCTCGCCAGCCCTTGCGGAACGCACAGGCGAGGGTCTTGGCGACAGCTCGGTCCCGGATCTGCTTGAAGGTCGGGAAGACGACGGCGCGGACGCCGATGTCGAGGGTGTCGGCGATCTGTCTGCCCATCAGTTCGATCCACAGGTCGTGGGCGCCGTCCTGGTTGTGTGCGATCTCGAAGGTGCCGCGATAGGGGGCGATCTCCTCGGCTCGCGCCCACAACGCGCGGGCCGCTTCTGGGTCGTGGCGCAGGACCTCACTGCCCGGGAGGCCCGGCTCGAAGCCGGGAAGGCTGTGCGCCGTGAAGTCCTGGGAGGGAAGCCGAGTCGCGTGGAAGAGACGCGTGGTCAGATGAGGACGGTCGATGGCCAGGGAGATCGCGGCCCGGCGCAGCCGTCCTTCCTCACCGTGGAAGTGAGGGAGGTGGTACGGGATCGCCAGTGACTTGTTGAGGGCGGCAGGCTTGCGCATCGCCCGCGCGCCGAGGTCGTCGCGCCAGGTGGCCAGAGCGGTGTCGGGGATCTGGTCCAGAACGTCCAACCGTCCGGCGAGCAGATCCTGGTAGGAATCCTCGATGGTGCGCGGGAAGCGGATGGAGATGCCGCTGTTCCGGGCGGCGTCGGGCCCGATGTAATGGGGATTGGCGATCAGGTCGATGTGGTGGCTGTGCTGCCAGGCGGTGGGGCCGGCCAGCAGGTACGGGCCGTTGCCGATGGGGCACTGCCCGAAGGACTCGGTCGGCATGTCGAAGAAGGCCTGTGGCAGGGGCTTGAAGGGGGCGGAGCCGAGCGCGAGGACGAAGTCGATGTTCGGTTCGGTGAGTACGATGGTGAAGGTGTGGTCGTCCACGACTCGCAGTCCGCTCAGGGTCCGGGCGCGTGGCTGGTCCCCGGCCACCAGGTCGTAACCCTGGATGGGGGCGAACGCCTGGGACCGCAACTGCTTATTGGTGGCGAGGGCGCCGAAGTTCCACGCGTCGACATAGCTGTGCGCGGTGACGGGGGAGCGGTCGGTGAAGTGCCAGCCGCGGCGCAGGGTGACGGTGAAGCGACGGTGGTCCTCGGTGTGGAGGTGTTCGAGCATGGCCGGGCGCGGCTCACCGTCGACCCCGTAGACATACAGGCCTGTGAAGATCAGGTCGATGAGACGGCCGCCGTAGCCGTCGATGGTGTTGGTCGGCACGAGCCCGTTTTGCGGTTCACCACCGTTCACGGTGATCAGCGGGGCGGGGGAGACGGGCATGGTGAGGATGTCCTTCGGTGGGACTGTGGGGCAGGGGGCCCGGGACGGCAGGGGCGACCGAGCGGGAAGCCCCTGCCGTCCGCGGGGGAGGTCAGGCCGGGACGGGGGCGAGGGCCAGAGTGTGGGCGCACCATTCGGCGATGGCCCGGTACGCGGCAGCGGCGCGGGCATCGTCGGGTACGGCGATCACGAATTCGCGCAGGACGTCCACGCTGGAGGTGGGCCCGTCATAGGCCTGACCCATCCGGCCCAGGACGCTGTACTCCAGGACCCCCGGCACCTCGCATCGCTCGGGTACGCCCAGGAGCCGGCCCTGGGGCGCATACTCCAGGTAGAAGCCGTAGCGCCCGGAGGGGGCGACGCTTCGCGCGTCGGCCAGGACCTCGTCGCCGAGGCCGCACTGGAGCAGGGCATGGGCCCTGAACAGGTTGATGCCGGTGGCCCGTTGGTGACAGGGCACGATCGCGCCCCCACCCGCCCGCGCGGCGATCTCGCACAGGTGCACCTCGCCGTCGGCGGACAGGAAGAACTCGGCGTGGAATGCGCTGCCCCCGGTGTCGGGCAGTGCGGCCAGCACCCGGCGGGCGCTGTCGGTCAGCAGGGCGTGTTCGGCGCCCGCGGGGTCGACGAGGGTGGAGGTCAGGGCGCGGGCGTCCTGGTAGCCCAGGGTGCTGCCGCTGTAGCGGGACACGGTCGCCGCGTACACCGCGCCGCCCGAGGTCAGACCGTCGACGTGAAACAGGTCCGCGTCCACGAAGCGCTGCACGAGCACGGGTCCGCTCAGCGTGACGGGGTGACAGCGGAGCCACTCGTCCAGGTCGGTGGGCGTGGACAGGACGAAGGTGTCACGCGAGGCCGCGCCGTCGGTCGGTTTGACGACGACCGGCAGGCCCAGTTCCTCGACGGCGTCCTTGACGGAGAACGCGCAGGTGGCTAACCGGTGGTCAGGGACCGGGAAGGTGGCGGACGCCGCCTGGTACATGCGGTCCTTGTGGCGGAAGGCGAGCGCGCTCTCCACCTGCTGTCCGCTGGAGACGTCGAGCAGGGCGCGCAGGTGGGCTGCGCAGATGAGGCCCTTCTCGTCCAGGCAGACGACGTGGCGGATGTCGAACTCCTCGTGCCAGGCCAGGGCTTGTTCAACGGTGGCGTAGTCGTTGAACAGGTCGTCGACCCAGCGCCACCGTGTCGCGTGCCCTATGCCGTCCAGGAAGGCCGGGTACTGGAGTTGGTTGGTCGCGTTGCGGGAGGCGATCAGGAGGACCTGGAAGCGGTCGGACAGCCACTGCACCACCGGGATGGACCGTAGGTTGTAGCCGGTCAACACCAGGACGGTGTCCTTGGTCATCACACCACCACCGTGGCCAGGAGCGTGGTCGCCTCGTCCAGAAGGTTGTCGAGTTCGGCCTCGGTGGCGCCGCGCACGATGACGGCCCCGTCGAAGTCGGCGGAGGAGGAGCGGCGGTCCGCGGCGGCGCTGCGCCCATAGCGTCGTTCACCGACCCAGTTCGCTTGCGGGATGACCGTTTTGAGCCGGGCGATGTCACCGCCGCGCGGCACGGCCACCCAGCCCACCAAGCCGTTGGCGCGGTGGTCGGGCACGGCCGGGGCGGGCAGATCGAACTCGGCAGTGAGCAGCAGGTCGAACGTGCTGACCCCGAAATGGGCGTCCAACTGGTCCACGATGCCCAGTCCGCCGGGGCGAGCCGCGACCTCGCACAGCACCGGCCCCTGGGGCGAGTCGAAGATCTCGCAGTGGAAGTAGCTGTGAATGCCCGGCCGGAGCAGACCGAGTTCACGCAATACGGTGGAGGCGAACGCGCGCAGCACAGCGGCCTTTTCGCCACTCTGGTCGATCATGCGGCTGGACGTGGGGGTGGTGAAGTCGAGAATGTCCGAACGGTGCCAGCTGACAGTCCCCAGCGTGACGCGGCCGTCGAGGACGAGCCCGTCGACCTGGTAGATGTCCCCGGCGACGAACTCCTCCGCCTCCAGATGGGCCGGAGTGTAGAAATTGGGTCCGATGCCTGCTTCGAGCAGCCGCAGCAGCTGCGTTTCGTCGCGGATGACGCGGGCCCCGACCGACCCGCCACCGGTACGCGGCTTGACCACGAACGGGAAGCCGAAGTCCGTCGCGGCGCGGCGCAGGTCATGACCGGTGTCCACGGTCCTGAACGCCGGGACACGGACGCCGGCCACTCCCAGCGCGTGCTTCATGAGGACCTTGTCCCGGAACCGCAGCGCCGTCTCGTAGGACAGGCCCGGCAGGCCGTAGGCGCTGCGCAGTTGGGCCGCGCGCAGTACGTCGACCTCGGAGAGCGCGACGATGCCTCGGCAGTCGGTGGTTTCCACGAGGTGGGCAGCGTCGTACTCGACCCGGTTGTTGGTGTCGTAGCCCTCATACACCCGGACCCGTCCGGCGGGGATGCCGGTTGCGGCGGAGCGCACCTGACTCTTGGCTTCGTGGCACAGCAGCCACATGTCCAGGTGACCGGCGAGAGGGGCGAAGGAGAACTGTGTCAGGGGATGTCGCACGAGGGCGATGCCGGTGGCCATCACGCCCCCAGCTGCTGCGCGTAGGCGTAGTCGGCGACGAAGTCGTCCAAGGAGGCCGCGTAGCGCGGGGACCGGGTGAAGATGTCCTTGATCATCCTGCTGTAGTTCACGGTCGTGTCGTGCATCGAGTAGTACATGTCCCACGCCCACAGACCGGCGAAGTAGCGACCGTTGCGCTCGAAGTGGATCTCCGGCAGGAAGGTCGTCCAGAGGAAGGGCTCGACGGGGGAGCGCCGGTAGGGCGAACCGCCGATGAGGTCGATGACGACGGAGCCGACCGCTATGTCGTGGTCCGCGTGCTCGTTGGTGATGATGTAGTCGCTGGAGCCCGGGGTCTCGGCGCCATTGATGATCAATTGGGCGCCGCCGAGCCAGCCGGGCAACTGCTCGGGACCGGTCTGATCGCGACCGAGGACGGTGAAGTCCACGCCTTCGTCGCGCAGCAGCTCCATCGCCCCCTGGGAGACGTTGCCGTATCCCAGGACGACGACCTTCGGAGTGCGGCCGTGGAGCTTGCGGTAGAGCCCCAGGCCGTAGCGGGCGCCGGCGATACCGACCTGGCGGGTCTGGCCGACCGCGCGGGTGGTTCTCGTGGCCTCTTCGGCGAGCAGACCGCCGGTGTCGTCGCCGACCGAAGCGGCGGCACTGGTCAGATCGACGGTGGTGCCGTCCGCGGCGCGCATGAAGGCACCGGAGGCGGTGACACAGATGTCCGCGGAGTGGTGGGCCGGTGCCTTCGCGGGTTCCTTGTCCTCGCTCAGCCGCACCACGTCGAGCGGCGCACGCCCGTACCGCATCAGGGCGCGCTGGAGGCCGTTGACGTAGTGCTGGTCCGCCGAGTCCAGGACGTGGACGCGAGGCCGCTCGCCGAGCTCCGACCGGCTGGGCACGGAGCCGGCCCGGATGCCGTCGAGGAATCGTGGGGCGGGATCGTTGGGCTTGGCCACGTTCTCCATGCTGATCACGCGGGCCCGGCGGTCGGCGAGCTGTTGCTTGCGGTCCGGGAAGCAGTACAGGTGAGCCATCGTCAATAGCGTTGTGCCCGGGGTGAGTTGGGCGATTTCCTCGGGGGCGGGCCCCTTCAGCTTGATCACCAGGTCCTTGTCGGCATAGCAGTGCGGCCCTGTCTCGACACGCGCGCCCTCCATCTCGTACTGGACGTCGCTGTAGCCGATGCCCTGGCCCAGGCCGCTCTGGACGACGACGTCGAACCCGGCGGCCAGGTAGGCCTTGACGTCGCTGGGGACCAGGGTGGTGCGCAGGTCGTGACCGGCGGGATCTTCGGTACACGCGCTTTCTTTACCGAACAGAACGGTCTTCTTCATCATGGGCCTTGTCGGTTGGTGGGACAGCCGGCGCCGCCGGGCGGAAGGGCGGCGCTCGTGGCGCGGCCCGCCGGCCGCGAGGGTGCGGGTGCGGCGGGCGAGGTGGTCCTCGAAGGGGATCCCTCAGGGGCGCTGAGGAGCGGCGGCGGCCGCCGGGATGGTGCGGCATCCAGGCGGACGGCCGGCCGGGAGCTGTGATCAGTCGGTGTAGACGGCGTTGGTGGTCTCGTACGACTTCTCGTCGAGCCAGTCCTTCAGGCTGGCGAAGGTGAGGTTGATGATGATGCGCTCGACGCCCTCGGTCTGGATCGGGACCGTGCGGTGCAGGCTGGTGTCCGTCTTGAAGATGTAGGACTCGCCGGCGCCGTGGTAATAGGTGCGGACGGTGCCCTCGGCAAGCTTCTCGTGGACGGCCGGGTTGCTCTTGTCCCACAGCGTGTGCGGGCAGGACTGGAGCATGCCGCCGTGTTCGATGGCCGGGGCCTCGGCGATGAAGATGAACGCGAACTCGTGGTCGCCCCAGTGCCATCCGTGGGTGTCGCCGGCGCGGTTCTGGTGAGTGCCGGTGATCTTCTCGTCTTCAAACGTGGCGTCCAGGATCGGCGTACCGACCACGGACGACAGCAGGGAGCGGAACTCGGTGGAGTGATACAGCGCGGTGAACAGCTCGCTGTGCTCCTGGAAGAGCTGGTTCGGCAGGCTGCCGAGGCGACGCGGGGTGTTGCCGGTGACCGGGACCGTGATGTCGATGCGGCGGGTATTGAGGTCCGCGAGCTTGCGGGCCTCGGCCCGCAGCAGGGCGACGAGACTCGCCGGAAGCAGCGCGGAAGTGCGGGCGTAGTGCTCGGCGGAGTACTGACGCTTGGCCGCGTCGAGGGCCTGACCGATCGACGGCGCGTTGGCGGCGAGCGTGTGGTTGATCTCGGCGACCTTCACGCTGTCGACGTACGACGCGGGGGCGTTGCCCTGGGCGACGAGGTTCTGGGCGGCCAGACGGGTCGCGGCGTTGGTGTCGACGGCGTGTTCTATAACAGTCATGAGACGGACTTCTCCTTCTGAGGAAAGGGAACAATCACGGAACAGGGCGCGCAAAAGGGCGCACGAAAGACCTGTCTCCGGGGGAGTGAATTCGACAGATTCCCGCGATGCGGCGTCGTGTCGAATGAGCTAATGAGCTGGGGAGTACGGGGAATGCTTTGCATTCCACTTCCCGATCGGGAGTTGATCTCCCTGATGAGCTCTACGAAATCACATGGAAGGAGCCGGGTCAACGAAATATTGAGATCTTTTCCGGCGGATGCGAAAAGGATCCGGCTTTTCTTCGAACGAACGGTCAGATGCCGTGCGGCGCGGGACGTACGGGCATGTCCCAGGTGCTGTGGCCCTGGTCATCCATGGATGAGCCGAAGTCCCGGATCGGCGGGGTCTCCAGTTCGTATGTCTCCAGCGGGGACGGCGCTCGCCCCATGTCGTGCCGTTGCTGTGAGGGCATGCGTGTCTCCTCGATCGATGGGTCGGTTCATCCGATCCGGGGCAGGAGGGAAACCCAGTGGGCCATGACCTGCTGCGGGTTTCCCCGCGCGAGATCGGAAAGGAACGAGGAGACTTTCTCCTTTTCCTTCACCACGGAGACCGGTCGGCATCCGTGGGTGATGAGCACGGATCCATCGGTGCATTGTTGATAGCCGAAAGGATGCGGCACCGGGGGCGCTCCTCATTCTTGTCATTCTTGCGTCCGACCGCGGTGTGCGCGGACGGCGAGTGATGGTGGGTCAGGGGCGGATTTCCGCGAGGGCGCGCCAGATCTCCGCGGCCAGGTCGAGAATGCCGCGCTCCTGGGCCTCGGTGGCGAGCTCGGCGAGCCGGGCCTGGTCCCATGTGCCGGACTGCTTGCTGCGGATCTGCTCGTTGAGCATCTCCAAGCGCACCCGGTCGCGGAAGGTGAGGTGGTCCCGGCCCTCCCAGGCTGCCTCGCACAGAGCAGCCGCTTCGTCGAAGTTGCCCTTTCTGTAAGCGAGTTGGGCCCACAGAGAGGCGTATTCCTGTTCGTGCAACGGGCTGCCCATCAGGTCGAGAGCCGGGCGCACCTGGGTGAGGTAGCGCTCGGCGTGCAAAAGATCCGGCGGGCCGCCCCGGAGGGCGAGCGCGGCCGCGGCGAGCCGCAACCGCATCCACAGGAGCAGGTCTTCCCGGCTGTCGAGGGCGTCGATGGCCTCAACCATGAGCAGTGACGAACGTTCCGTCATGCCCTTGCGGCTCGCCAGGGTGGCCGCGGTCCACAGGGCCTCGGCGGCCAGTGGGCCGCGGCGGCCTCGGAGCTCGGCGCAGATCTCCTCGCTGAGGCGCGCCGCCTCGGCCAGGTCACCGAGTTCGGCGGTGGCCGAGGCGAGCAGTAGTTTGCAGCGGGTGATATCGGGACTGGTCAGTGCCGCGCGACGGCCCAGCTCCAGCCCCTCCCGGGCTGTGGCCCGGGCTTCGACCAGTTCACCCCGACCGCGCAGGCTGCGGGCGAGCCGGAGGCGGGAATGCACCTGGAGTGCCGCATGGCCCAGTTCGTCACTGACGGCGACGAGGGCCTCCACATGTGACTGCTCGGCCTCCCGATCCCCCTCGGCCGCTCCGAGAGTGGCGAGACGGGCGTGAGCCTGCCAGCGCAACCCGGGGTCGACGTTGAGGGCCGCGTCCAACGCGGCCGCCAGCTGTTGGCGCAGATCGTGATCGGCTCCGGTGGACACCTGGGCCGTGGCCAGGACGTCCACCAAGCTGGCCGGCTTGTTCACGCCGAACGCCTCGATGGGCACCTGCAACCGTTCCGCCAGGTACGCCACGGCCCGCTTGGTGGGCGGACGGTGACCCGATTCCAAACGGGACAAGTACGCGGCGGACATGCCCGGACCTGCCAGTTCGGTCTGAGCTTTTCCCTGCTGCTGTCGCAGCTGGCGCAACCGGCGGCCGAACAACGGCTGTTCGAGCATGTCCCCTGCCCTAGGTACGCGTGTCATTCCTGTCTGGGTAGCTTGTCAAGCTAGTACCAATTTCGTCAAAGGCTACCCACCAGGTGGACACGGATTCGTACCTTTCTACGGCCACTCGATGTTCAGCGGCGTGGGGAGGGTGACTTCCGGAGCGGCGGCGGTGGCGGTCGCTTCCGCTGCCGGGGCGGTGGCGGCGAGAAGGCCGAGCGCCGCACAGGTCGTCCCGCCGATGAGCAGGGCAAATCTGGACCAGATCTTCATGTGCTTGTTCCTTGCGTGCTGCGCGGGGCCGGTGATCCGGTGCCGCGGTATGCGATGACTCCACGCTGCGGCGGGTCGCCGGGGGAGTGCGGGAGTGACGCTAGGCCAGCCTCGACGCCGTTGGCAAGAGCATTGACAAGCTTTGTCAGACAGCCTAGTTTTTCAACAACTTGTTGAGAGATTGTGGTTCTGCACCCCCCGGGCCCTGGTCCGGCTGCCCTTGCCTCCCGTTCGTCGAGGCACTGCGGCACGGCTGGGCCCACCGCCACCGTGCGGGAACTCTCCTCACCACCCACACCCCAATTGGAGGTCGAGCCATGTCCCGGCGCGCACCCAACGACGTACTGATGGTCGGCTGGCACTTCAAGGCCGTGGACGCACTGCGCCAGGCAGGGCGCCGCACCATCAGCGCCGTCTCCTCCGCCGAGCTCTACAGGGTCCCCGCCCACGTCCCGCGGACCGACCTCGTCATCGTCCCGGACAGCAACCGCGCGGAAGACGTGCTGGCCGGCCTCGCCCGGGAGGGCCTGGCCCCCTCGGATTTCGCCGCGATCCACACCATGCGCGAATTCGCCCTCGTCACCGCCAGCCTGCTGGCTGCCCACGGCGACACCCAAGGGCTGCCCGTCGACACTGCCGTGGCTCTGCGCGACAAGTACGTACAGAAGAAGCTCGTCCGGGACGCCGGGCTGCCGACCGCGGCCTGCCACCTGGTGGACCACCTCGCCGACCTCCTCGGGGACACGCCCCCGCTCCCGTTCGTCGTCAAACCCCTCGCGGGAGCCGGCGCGTTCAACACCCATGCCGTGCGAACCCGTGCCCAGCTGGAGGCGCTCACCGCGGCGAGCGGAGGATCCCAAGGCCAAGGCCCCTGGCTGGTCGAGGAGTTCATCGACGGACGCGAACTGCACATCGACGGCATCGTCCGAGAAGGAGTCCTCACCTTCCTCGCCGTCTCCCGCTACCTCAATAACGTGATCGACATCAAGACCGGTGGACTCGTCGGCTCGGTCACCCTCCACCCCCACACCGAGGCGGCCTGCTACCAGCAAGCCCGATCCCTCACCCAGCACGCGCTGGCCGCCCTGCGGCTGAGCGACGGCATCTTCCATCTCGAGGCCTTTCAGCGTGGGGGCGAGCTCGTCTTCAGCGAATGCGCCGGACGGATCGGCGGCGGCGTCGTCCAGGACACCTTGATCCACGCCTTCGGGACCGACCTGCTCGCCGAGTGGGCCCGCGGCATCACCGGTCAGCCGTCCACGCCCGCGGCTCAGCCGCACCCCCACAATCACGGCTGGGTGCACCTCCAGGCGGAAGCCGGCCGCCCCGTACGCCTTCCGTCCCTGGACGCGCTGGAAAGGCAGCCCGGCTGTGTCGCCGCCGGACTCGACCTCAAGGGTTCCCGCGTCATACCTGACCCCGCCGTCAGCTCCAATCAGCGAGTGGCCTGGGCGGTGCTCGCCGGCGACTCCGAACAGCACGTCGCTCACAACGCACAGAACCTGGCGGCCTGGTTCCATGACACCGCCCTCCTCGCCACGGTCGACGCATGAGCACAGCCACCGCTCCCACATCGGACACCCGACGCGGCGCCGGCTTCCTGCCGCCGCCGGGACCCGGCCGGACGCTCTACTGGGCGATCCTGATCAACACCGTGGGCACCGGGATGTACATCACCAGCAGCGCGATCTTCTTCGTGCGGTACATCGGACTGCCCGCCACCGAGGTCGGTCTGGGGCTGTCCCTCGGCGGGCTCACCGGCCTGGTCATTGGCCCCTCCATCGGAAGGCTCTGCGACCGCCTCGGCCCCCGCGACATCTACGCCACCGCCCTGCTGATCGAGGCCGCCGGCATGTGCGCGCTCACCAGGGTCCACACGATGGGGCAGTTCCTCGCTCTCGTCCTCGTCGCCGGGCTCGCCGCCACCTCCACCAGCGTCGCCCGAGGCCCCCTCATCCAGGCCCTCGCCACCGGACGTGCCGCCGTCCTGCGCGCACACCTGCGCTCAGCCGCCAACATCGGAATCACCCTCGGGGGAGCCGTCGGCGGGCTGGCCATCGCGGCCGACCACAGACCCCTCTACCCCTTGCTGGTCCTCGGCAACGCGCTTTCCTTCCTCTGCTGCGGACTCATGGCCCTCCGCCTGCCCCGTACCGTCCCGACACCTGCCGGGACGAACCGAAAGCGCCGAGCCGTAAAAGACCTCCCCTACCTGGGGGTTACCGCAGTCAGCGCGATCATGATGTTGCAGTACCCCGTTCTCTCCCTCGTGCTCCCCCTCTGGATCTACAGCCGGACCGCCCTACCCCATTGGCTCGTGGCGGCCCTGATTCCTGTCAACACGCTCCTCGTGGTGCTCCTTCAGGTGCGCGTCGCGAAGAACGTCGACACGCCGGACCGAGCCGCACGCCTCATGCCCCGAGCCGGCCTCGCCTTCCTCATCGCCTTCGCCGTCATCGCCGCTCTCGGGGCGCTGCCGGTCGCACTGTCGGCAGCTCTGCTCGTCGGGGCGGTGATCAGCTATACCCTCGGTGAAATCCTTCAGGGAACCGCGAGTTACGAGCTTGCTCTGACGCTGGCTCCCGACGACGCCCGGGGCGAGTACTTCGGGACCTACACCACCGGTACGGAACTCGGTCGTGTCGCCTCCTCCGCGATCGTCACCTGGCTCTGCCTCACCTGGGGTTGGCCTGGCTGGCTCCTGCTGGGCGCCCTCATGCTCGGCGCCGGAGCCATCACGCCGGCCCTGACCCGTAGGGCCCTGTGGTGCTGAGGCGTGCCGCCCAAGTCGCCTTTCTGCAACGGAGCAAGAGACGCGAGCGGTTACCCCACGAACGGCGCGTCCACTGTCGTAGGCAGCTCTGGCTGGAACGCGATCACAGCCATCGGCTGAGCTCGCACCAACACGGCAGAATGTGTACGGGTCACAGGCCGAGCGCCCGGGACCCGTACACATACCCGGTCGTCTCCGACACACAGGGACGAGATGCCTGAACCGCTGACCTCATACGAGACCCTCGTGATGCCCGACTACGGGGGCTTCGACCTCTACGGCGCGGACTTCGACGTCCGCGACAACGACTTGATCCCCAGGCCAGAGAGAATGTAGCGGCCGACAACGGCTACGAGGTGATCGTGGTTCAGCACAGTCGCAGTTCAAAGCGAGACTTCGCATCGAAACCTAGACGGAGGACCCGCGCTTCCCACCGGGTGGGACGGCTGCCGCGATTGTGTGGCCTCAGGACATAGAGGTGAGCCCTATTACTCCAGCAGCGGTTCGTGTTCTCAGCTGTGTTTTCGGTAGTGGCAGCGGCGGGCGACTGTTTGGCGGTGTCTTCTCCAGGCCGACCATTTCAGTGCGTGCTTGACGAGGTCGTTCGGGGTGCAGCCGAAGATGTCACACAGTGCGACCAATGTGTCCATGCTCATCCGCTGCGGGGGCTGCGTCACCAGCCGATAGACCTGCTCACGCGACAGGCTCACGCCGCGCTCCGCGAGAAGCGGCACGAGGTCCGAGTTCCGAGGTGTGGAACATCTCCTGCTCGGCCATGATCTGCCTCAGACGCCACTCGTAGCCCATTTTCTTGATCATGTCAGGTCCCAGTCGTCGTCGCCGAGCCGGCGCTTCAGCGAAGCCTCCAGCAGGTGGTTGCGGTACTCGTCGGAGACACCCATGTAGATGGCTGTCGTCGAGCCGTGGGAGTGGCCGACCTGCTCCTGCACGAACCGCGCGGGGTAGCCGAACTCCGTAAGGTGCGTGATGTAGCTGTGGCGCAGACCGTGCAGATCAAGGGCTCCATCCAGGCCGGCCGCGTCCCGAGCGGTGGTGAAGGCCTCGTTGATCGAGCTCGGCGACATCCGCCCGGCCCGCTCGGTCACCCACAATGCCGGATGCCGACCCGGCGCCAGCCGGGGACGCACCTCATGCACCCACTCGCCAAGGACGTCGACTACCCAGTCCATCTCCGGCACTAGCAGCACGGTCCGCCGCTTCGGCGGCGCCCCCTTGGACGACTCTTCCCGTACCGCACCGCCAGCGAGCCGAACTGCCCGAACTGCGGGCTCTTCCGACACCGTCGTAAGTCCACGAGGTCGACCATGGAGGACTCGGTGCGCCGAGTTCCGTAGGCGTAGATCGTCTTCAGCACCGCGACGTCACGCAGCGCGGTCAGCGTCCCCTTCCGCCCGTGTCCGCGGATCTGGGCCGGCCGGGCATCGGCCGCGTCGAACAGGGCCTGGACCTCGTCGTAGGTCAGCGGCCGACGCCGCGGGTCACCCTCGTACTCCAGCGTGTGCACCACCGAGTTGGCCTCATGGAAGATGACCTGAGGTGCCTGCCCGAACCGCTCCCGGCAGGTATCCACCCATCCGTACCGGCGGTCCAGCAGGTACTCCACGAACAAGGTGATCGTCACCTCGTACGTCCGCGCCGTCGACATACGGATCGGATTGGCGCCGCTACGCAGGTGCGCGATGAACGCTTCGCCGTCCGCTGGAGTCCATTGCCACGGGTACAGCCCCGTGAACACCTCGAACCGGTTGATCAGACGCAGCCGCGGTTCGATCGTCGAAGCCTTCAGGAACCGGGCGCGTTGCTGCCGGGCCCAGCCCTCCTTCATCGCCGTGAATACCGCTGATTCCGGGGCCAGGTGTACGACGTTCGGAGCGAGGAGGAGACGCGCCGAACCGGGTGCCTCAGCGACCATGGCGGCCGTTGCGAAGCTGCCTCCTGAGGTGCTGGCGGCCAAGGCTGACTTCGTTTTTCACCTTGAAATCCTGAGGTGGGACGGTCAGAGGGTCGGGTTAGTGTCTTACGCCTGCCAATCGAACACTTACTCCCATCGGTCGGTTGGTCTGCAAGAGTTCGACCGTACCGACCGGCAGCCATTCCGAGAAAAGGGGCGGATGTCCCAATTCGGCCTGGACATCAGTCAGGGCAGTATCCAGCACATAGGTGTGTTCAAGAACGACGTAGCCGGCGAGGACTATCGGATCCGAGTGCAACGACGCCGAAACCCTGTCGTTGCCGACGAACCCTTCAGTGAGGAGGAATTCGACAATGCCCATGCGGGAAGTTCGGTGACTCCTCAGGATGTTCAGCGTGCGATGGTGAGCTTGGCGAGCGGTGAGGCCGCCCCCGCCCAGGTTGCCGACCGGATCTCCTTCTTCGAGGACCAGTGGCTGAGCCACCACCTGTTCGGCGCGTTCTACGAGCTTATCGCCACAGGAGCCAGCGGGGTCGGTTCCTTAGAACGCGTCTTACGGCTGCCCGGGTGACAAAGGAGTCTGCCAGTCAAGCCGGACCTGAAATGGTGACCGCAGTCTCCGATCGCAGAGGAGCGTCCCCCATCGTTTCCTTCGGCACCATGCTCACCCTCAGGTGGGGCGGAGGCCACCCGTGCCTGCCCAACTCCACATCGAATACCCAGCCAGCTGCTGGGCGCCGCCTCAGGATTGCCTGTTCCATCACCCTGGAGCCTAATACTCCGGATGTAGTCGTGATCTTGATAGATCTCGGCAGAGTTCCCTGAGGCTTCGCGTGAGGATCGTGCTGTCCTGAGACGGCCTGAACAGGCACCATGCTCAAGTGAGCATCATCATCGAGTTCTTCATCGCCCCTGACGACACCTCGGCCGCAGGCATCGTGGACAGCGGGCCCGACGGGATCTTCGACACCCTGGTCTGCGGCAACTTCGATGCTTCTGGGGCAGTGATCGAGTGGGAGAGCCTGTTCACCGGGCAGAGCTTCGAGGCGCTCGTCGCATCCGATGAGCCGCATATGGTTGCCTGCAGCGGAGAAGGGGGCAGCCCATGGCTGTTCGTCATCTCGGGTGCGCTTCAAGCAGCACTGGTCAGTGCTTCGGCCGCCCGCCTTGCCGAGGTTGGCGAGCTGTGGATCCAGGAACGGGCCGCCGAGGGCGAGGTGTTCGACCCGGAGCCGGTGGAGGAACTCCTGAGCGATCTGGCGGCTCTGGCCCGCACCGCCGACGGGCGGGGGCACGGCGTGTACTGCTGGATGGCCTAGCGTCCCGGCCGCCACCGAACGGTCCCGCCATACGGACCGGGAACGAAATGGTGGCGACCACCGGTGATCGTCATGGTTTGTGAAGACGACGAACGATCAAGTGGTGGCCGCAGGTCACGGCGTAAATCCGGCTCGATGGCAGGACACATTCGAGGGCCTGATGAACCGGATCGCGGGTCGTTTCGCACGCGTGGAGCCCCGCCGGCGAGTCAGGCGGTTGGTGCTCGGCCTCCTGTCGGACCTCCCGCGCAAGAACTGCTGGACGATCGCCGAATGGGTTGGGGAGTCCACCCCGGACGCCATGCACCACCTGCTCAGCCGAGCCAAGTGGGACGCTGACGCGGTTCGTGACGACGTTCGGGGATACGTGGTGGAGCACCTGCACGACGAGCGGGCGGTGCTGGTGGTCGACGAGACCGGCGACGTCAAGAAGGGCACCGGCACGGTCGGCGTCCAACGCCAGTACACCGGCACTGTAGGCAGGATCGAGAATGCCCAGGTCGCCGTCTACCTGGTGTACGCCAGTCGGCGCGGACATGCCTCAGTGGAACGGGAGTTGTGCACTCCGCTCCTGGACCTCCGAGCCCGACCACTGCAGTGCCGCCGGGCTCGGCGAGGACACCCCTTTCGCCACCAAGCCAGAGCTGGCCGCGCCCATGGTCACCCGATTCCTGGACACCGGGCCCCGTGGGTCGCTGGCGACGAGGTCTACGGCGGCAACCCGAACCTGCGCGCGGCCCTGGAGGAGCGAGGTATTCGCTACGTTCTTGCAGTGGGCCTGCTCGCACGAAGTCGCCACCGGAGCCGGGAAGTTCCGCGCCGAAACCCTGGCCAAGAAGGTGCCCAATAGGGGCTGGCAGAAGCTGTCGGCCGGGGCGGGAGCGAAGGGCCACCGCTGCTTCCAGCCGTTTGACCTGCACAAACGCAGCCTTGTGCAACACGCTTCAGGGCGAGGACCTGAGGAGTCCCGGATGGATCTTCACTGTGCGTAGCCGAGGGCGGCGGCCACGAATCCGGCGTGAACGTTTTCGGAAACAGAATGGCCTGAAACATCACGGCGCGGCATGGATGCCATCCCGCAGAATCTAGCTCGTGATCGGCCCGTGAAGATCGCGAACTTCTGTTCCTCAGGACGCTTGCCCTGCGGCTGGCGCTTTCAGTGGCACATGGTGCGCTCGGCCGCTCTGCGTCAATCCATGGCTGCGCTGCGGCGGTTGACCGCGGTGGTCAGTTTTCCTCTCTGGATCGAGGTTCCATGCGCACTAAGATATTGGGCTGCCTGTTCGGTGTGGCCTCGATGACCGGCTGCGCACTCATCGGCGCCCCCGGCGCTGAAGCGGCTCCGTCTGCCGCCTCCGGCTCCGCCCCCGCGGTTACCATCAGCGTGCCGGCCGGTAAGACCAGCGCGACCATGACGGTAGGCGGAAGCACCGTGACCGTCACCAGGTCTACGCCTTCCGTGGCCGTACTCACCTGCACCGTCAGCCCCGGCAAGCCGTATCATGGCGCTGCCGGCGTGACATCCACCGTCTGGGCCTATTGCAACAGCAACGCGGCCACACTGTCGTTTGGAACGGCCCTGTACTTCTACGGATCCAGCGTCAGCCAGAACAATGCGACCAAACACAACTGCACATCGTGCTACGTGACCGTTGTGGCGCCCTATCAGGCCGGCCAGTGGAAATCGGGCGCGATTCTTGGATACTTCGACAGCACTGGGAACGGGCAGTTCACCAGCGATGCCTACAGCGCAACGGCAAGTTTGTAAAAGGCCGTTTGCGCATCGATCATGGAGCTTGTCGATCGAACGTGAGCCGACCTCGTGGTCGCGGTCGAGGGAGCGTTGAGGGCCGGACCTCCTGCGAAGCACCGGGCCGGTCACGGCTCTGATCTTGCGAGGGGCCCGGGTCGTCGGCGTCAGTTCGGCAAGCTCCTCACCCCATGGCGACGTGAGGACGCGGACTCGGTTCGCGAGGGCCGGCCCTGGAGCCCGCCGCTGGAGGACCGGGTCCTGCTGGTCGCCGCGTACTGGGGAAGCAACCTGACGCTGCGCCAGATCGCGCCGCTGTTCGGGGTGTCGAAGTCCGCAGCGGACCGCATCGTCGACAGCCTCGGGCCGGCGCGGACACTGCAGCAGCGCCGGCGGTTCCAGAAGGGCATGGTGTTGATCGTGGACGGCACCACGGTGCCCACGCGGGAGCACGCGGTGGCTGAGCAGTCGAAGAAGCCCAGGGTTCGTGGGCTGGGCAGGACGCAGTGCTGAGCGAGGTATTGGACGGATTCGCCGCTCCCACGAGTGTGTGTGGTGCGTGCGGCTGGGCGAGTCACGTGGAGGTGAGAGGAGGGCCTCCGTGCCGCTCGCCTCTGAGGCGGCAGGGCCGTGGGCCTGGTGGCAGTTGGTGAGCCGGAGTGTGATGCCCGGCGGCGTGACGGCAGGGCTCGTCCACCAGTCCGTCCAGCCTGGTGACCAGGAACCTGCGGCGCCACTTGCGAACCGTGTCCGCCGCGATGTGCAACTCGTGCGCCACCACAACAATGGGCGCCACATCAGCACCGTCGTGTGCCAATACGATGCGGGCCCTCATGGCCACTGCCCGCGCAGTTGACGCCCGCGGGCCCAGCGCTCCAACACCACACGCTCATCGGGCTTCAACAGCAGCGGTTCCAACTTCGGGTCACGACGAGGCACCGGCACACCCGCTGAGGCGCTCATACCCCAACTCGCAATGGATCTCCGGCGCAGGACGCTAGTCCGCGCGGCCTGCGACAGCCACCGATGCGCCCAGGCCGATCATGGCCAGCCCGCCGGAGCCGCCAAGCAGAGACATCCGTCGGGGAGAGCGACCGAACCAGGTACGTGCGGCTGAGGCCGTCAGTCCCCACAGGCCATCGGAGATCAGAGCCAGCAGGGCACCAGTCAAGCCGAGAATCAGCATCTGGGCGCTGACGTGACCTGCCTCCTGGTCGACGAACTGAGGTAGTACGGCGGTGAGGAACACGGCGCTCTTCGGATTCGTGACCCCAACGACGAAACCGGCCCGTATCGAGCCCCGGCCACTGGATGCCGCCGCCGGGATGCTCGGTGCTGCTGCGCGATTCTTCCAGCTTGCTCGCACGGCCGTCGGTATTGGGCAATGCGCTCGGCGGATACGCACTGGTCATCGCGGTCGCCCTGTAGCCGCTGGAACGAACGACCCCTCCCTGCGCGGCACGTATCCGGCCCCACCATGAAAGAACCAACTCCAGGCGAGCACCCGGCGAGCGATCAGCGCGGTGGGAAGGAAGCCAGGGAGAGGTCCCACTCGTCCGCCGCGTGCAGCAGCCAGCGTTGCGGCGTCCAGGCCGATCTCCACGACGTGCTGATGGACGCCGGCTCCGTCATCATCCTGTTGCCAGGGGGGTGCTGCCGCCAGGGACAGATGAACGCGGATCACCGCCGTCCCGGCTTCGCTTCCGTCGGCGAGGCTGAAAGCCACGGCCGGCTCGATGAACCATGCGTCCGGCGGCAATTCGCCCTCCGCACCGGGTGCGGTGACGTCCACTGTTCCCGCGGCCACCGCGCGTAGCCACGAGGGCAGCTGGCGGGCCTCATCGGCGAGCAGACACCGGCCGGCGAAGTACCAACTCCCCGCGGGAGTCCTCACCGTACCGGCGATGACCAGCCAGTTGTCGTCGTACGCGTTGCCCCGGACAGGGCCGAACTGATAGCGCACCGGGCGCAAGTCGACCCTGCTGGAAAGATCGTTCAGGAGCACCGGTGCAGCATGTCATGCACTGATCGTCAGGACGGATCACCCCTGCAAGCCCGGATGCAGGGGACAGAGCGCCGTCCTGACCCCCTCGAAAACTGTCCCTGTTGGCTCCTTTCGCCTTCCGAAACGGTTGGTGTCCATGACCACAGGTGCGCTGAGAGATCCGCGACGACGTCGACGAAGCCTTCCGCACACTTGGACAAGCCCCGATCTGCTGGAGGAGTTCTGCCCGGTCACCACGGCAGCCGGTCCCCGGCGGTAGAGACCCTCGAAGCGACCGGAGCCGCACAGTGCACGCGATCTCCAAGGTCCGCTGAGAACAGCACAGCACCTGGTGGCAGTTCGCCCGGCTGCCTCAGCCGTCCTGCCGAGAGATGATCTCGCCGTGCCTGGTGTGATCACGGCTTGGAGCTGTCTGAGCCTGAACCTCCCCCAGGAGAGCCGAGCCGGAAACTGGGACCACACCGGGCTCTCGCCCCGCCTCGGCCATGACGCCGCCAGGGCCGTCCCCAGTGGCGCATGGCCGCCCAAGGGTAGGGAGGGGCTGCATCCGAGCCGCCGTTCTGGAGCAGGCCGGTCACAGGGTCAGGAATTTGACGGTCGCTGTGCGGGGCTGGCCAGCCCCGCTGGCCGGCTCAGCTGGTGATGAAGTCGAGCAGGTCGGTGGTGAATTCGGTCTCGTATGCGCCTACGAGACCGTGGGGTGCGCCTGGGTAGACCTTGAGGGTGCCCTGGGCGAGCAAGTGGATGCTCTTCTCGGAAGCGGCGGCGATGGGGACGATCTGGTCGTCGTCGCCGTGGGCGAGGAAGACCGGGATGTCGATCTTCTTGAGATCCTCGGTGAAGTCGGTTTCCGAGAAGGCCTTGACACAATCGAGGGCCGCATTGAGGCCGACTTGCATGCCCTGGAGCCAGAATTCGCGCCGCTTGCCTTCGGAGACGGTTGCCCCAGGGCGGTTGAAGCCGTAGAAGGCCTCGCTGAGGTCGTAGTAGAACTGCGAGCGGTCCGCGGCGACGCCGGCACGGATGTCGTCGAAGGCCTCGATCGGGGTGCCCTCGGGGTTGCTTCCGGTCTTGAGCATGAGGGGCGGGACGGCACCGAGCAGGACGGCTTTGCTCACGCGGGAGGCTCCGTGGCGGCCAAGATAGCGGGCGACTTCGCCACCGCCGGTGGAATGGCCGACCAGAACGGCGTCTGTCAGGTCGAGCTGGTCGAGGAGCTCGGCGAGGTCGTCGGCGTACTGGTCCATGTGGTTGCCGTCCCACGTCTGGGTGGACCGGCCGTGGCCGCGCCGGTCGTGCGTGATGGCACGGAAACCGGCTGAGGCGACGGCGACAGCCTGGGTCTCCCATGCGTCGGCGTTCAGCGGCCAGCCATGGGAGAACACGACAGGCCGGCCGGCGCCCCAGTCCTTGAAGTACTTCTGAGAACCGTCGGACAGCGAGATGTGCGGCATGGTCGGACCCTTCCATCGGCGGTGCTCTGGCAGAGAGGCAACAGATGCAGCCTGCCAGCAGCGAGGTCTGAGGGCGGCTTTGTTCACGAAACGGGGCTTTGGTGTCGGCGTACGAACGTTCACGGGTACGCCGACATCCGGCCCACCTTCTGCGGAGCTTCTACTCTCCGGAGGATGCTGGGACGGGACGGCTCTTCATGACTCGTCGACAGACCTACTACTGCGAGGCTCGTGCTGCTCGGCCGGCGCGCCGGACTGTCTCCGTCGTCGGTGGGTGTCGTTGCCCGTCCGGGCCCGGTCCACCACGGGTACGGACATGGACCTCTCCGGTCCCCGGATCGGAATGCGGCGCGCGGAGTCGGTGCGGTGCGGGCTGCGGAGTGAATTTGTGGGCGACGGTCATCTTCGGTCGCTCCCCGGCGGGTTCGAGGAGCGCGCGGACGTCCTGTGGTCGTGCCGGATTCTTCAGCGGGTGAGGGTGGGCGCCGGGGTCGTGTGGTGGTGGGGATAGGCCTCGGCCATGGGGGAGGCGCCTGTGGTGAGGTAGTCATGGATCGCGGCCAGGTAGACGGTGCGGTGGACAGCGCCGGCACTGTCGGGGTCGAGGGCGGTGAACGCGGCTGCCGCGCCCTCCGCGCTGTTCCCAGTAGCTGTCCGCAACAGGGTGAACTCGTCACGGGTGAGGCGCCCGTCGCCGTCGAGGTCGGCGAGGTCGAAAAGGGAGCCGAGGGCAGGCCTGCAGGATTCCTCAAAGGCGTCGTGCCCGGCCCAGCCGCTGTATTCCTCAAGGGTGACGGCCCCGTCCCCGTTCGCGTCCATCTGCCGGAACACCTCCTCATGGGCCGAGCGGGCGGCGCCGACCAGGGGGTCCTGCGGGTCACGGCCGCAGGCCGCAGCCGCCCGCTCGACCCGGGCGAGGTACTCGCCATGGGTGATCACGCCATCTCCATCGGCATCCAGCATCGTGAAGATACGCCGCTTCGCAGAGTCCGACATTCCGTCACCTTCCATTCCTTGATCATTACTTCTTTCATCAGGAACGCGTTGAGGTGGCCCCTGGTCACGGGCCGAACTCGATTCTGCAGAACCGCGCTCGGTGATGCAGCGGGACGGAGAGCGTATGCGGCCACCCGTCTGCACGTTTACCGCTATGAAAACCGTCCAGTGAGATCACCAAGAACCCGACGGCTCAGCCTCGTCGTGCACGGCGCCCGCACCCTTGCATCCACGACAGCCGCCTCCGCTTCCCCCTGCGGGACTGGAACATGACCAGCGGACCGATCGGCCGTGCGGAGCAGGCCATTGCGGTCAGGTGCCGCTCGGCGCGATAACGCCCACCGAGGACGAGCCAGCCCTGGCTTCCGGCGGACGTTGAGGTTCGGATCTGTCAGCTTTGCCAGCAGCCCCCGCGTTGGGGAGCCCAACGGGTCGTCTACGAGCTGGCACGCAGTAGCGTCTCCTGCTGCTTCATGTCCGACGTGCACAGCGTCCTGGTGGACCACCGGCAGCAGAAGCACAGACGTAAGTACCGGCGGTGGCAGCGTCTCGTTTCAGCCAGTTCGCACGGTGTCCACAACCGTAAAGGGCGGTGAGACGCGCATGGAGGCCGCGTGGGGTTGTCGTCATTGGTACCCGGGCGTACAGCGCTGGCGCGGTCACGTGGGGTTGTCTCGAGGCAGTCCCACCAACTGGACACCCCATCAGGAGAATTGATGAGCCGTGGACCCCCGATCGTGTGTTGTCATGCCCTGTCGCACAGGTGTGACCTCCAGGTAGCTCGCAACCGAACCGTCTCCGCCCGGCCGGTCAAATCCCCCCACGGAGGCGGAGCTTGCTGGCGACCTGCGATTTCGTGCGGTCCTGTACGGCCTGATCAGCGAGCACGACCAGCAGCCGGTTCACCAGCACGCGTCGGCCGTGGTGTCGGTGCACCTGCGCTGACCGCCCGCCCGCCCGACCTGATTCCCACCGACCGACCGCTCGAGTCGCCTGCCGACTGACCCCCCGCCCGGGACCGGGTGAGCCCGACGCGCCCGGAGCCCGGCCCACGCACCGCTCACGGTGGCCGCGCGCACGGGCCTCACGGCATGTGGAAGTCCTCGACGTCGAAGCCGGGGGCCACGACGCACGACACGAGCACCGGCTCGTCGCCGGCCGGTTCCGCGGACTGCCAGGTGCCGCCCGGCACCAGGAGCTGAGGACGTGCTCCGGACGCCACGTCCGGCCCGAGCACCATGGCGGACTCCTCCGCGGCGGTGGCCGAGGTCCCGCCGAGGCGGAGCGTCAGCGGCCCGCCCCGGTGCCACAGCCACAGTTCGTCCGAACGCACCCGATGCCAGCGGGACATCTCGCCGGGATGCAGAAGGTAGTAGATGCCGGTCGCGAAGGAGCGCGGCCCGGGGTATCCCTCCGGAACGGCGCTGGGTCCGGTCCGCCACGTCTCACGGAACCACCCGCCCTCCGGGTGCGGTTCGAGTCGGAGGAGGGTGACCAGATCGGAGATCTCACTCATGGGAAGACATCCTGGCGCACGGCGTGTCCGCTCACAACGGCGCCGCTCTGGCTCCACGCGATCACAGCGGATCGGGCGGATCGGGCCGATCGGGTCCGGGTGCGGCCCACTGCTTCGCCACCGGCGAAGCGGCCAAGGGGTTGGGATCAGTTGGCTGCGCAGGCAGCCAACAACACCCGCGCGCCCTGGATCCTGAGCTTGTTCCTTAAGGGACAAGCTCAGGAGGTGCGTCCGTGGCAGGCGGCCAGTACGGTCTGCACGGCGCTGCTGGTCTTTCCCTGGCCGGCTCGGTCGGCCCACAGATGCGCGTCGTGCTCGGTGAGTGTGACCTGGTCGTCCGTGGTGGTCGCGGTGAAGTTGAACTGGCGGGTCTTCTTGCCGCTCTTCGACAGGTAGTCGAAGTGACCGAGATAGCCGCCGACGTTCGTGATCGTCAGCCCGGTTTCTTCCCTGACTTCCCGGTGCAGGGCGTCGAGCAGGTTTTCGCCGGGGGCGACGCCGCCGGAGGGGAGCTCCCACAGGCCGCCGAGGTAGTCGTCGGCGGTCCGGTGCAACAGGAGGATCAGGCCGTCGTGGTCGGTGATGACGGCACCGACGACGTGTTTGGTGATGCCGTCGGCGGCGGCTTGGTGTGTCAGGGCGTCCAGCAAGGTGGTGTCCACGGGTGTGTTCACGGGATGAGGTCCTTGTAGTGGCGGGCGACCTTGGAGATCGTCGCGGTGTAGGTGCCGGCGAGGTGGACGTCCGTCGGATTTCACAGGGCCAACCAGGCCAGGGGCCGTCAGGTCACCTCGGTGGTCACCGGATCGCGACGGACGCGTTCGGGGCCTGGGATGCACGGAGGTTGGTCTCGTCAGCTCACGTCCCGCAACAACACCATGCGCATGGACTCGATCAGCGTCTTGCGCGTCTCGTTGAAGGCACAACGGGCTGCGTCGCACTCCGGGTGCTCGTGAGTTCTTCCGGCGATGACGATGTCGGCCCAGGCGATGAGTCGGAGGCTGGTTGCGTCAGCAAGGTCGACAACCGTTTGTGGCGCTGAGAGCGCCACTTGGAAGCGTTGCGGGAAGACATCGTGATCGCCAAGCGCGGCGTGGGCTGCCCGGCGTCGGGCTGCAGTTGTGTCCAGACCCGCTCGACTGGCCTGCCAGATCTGCTCGCCGGCCTGTGAGACCGCGCTCAGGTAGTTGGCACAGATCATCCGCAGTGCCTCGTGTTCGCGATCATGGATATTACGGTGCCATCGGACCCGCTCTCCGACCACGCCGGCGCCGACGGCTATCAAGGCCCCGAGCACCGTGGCAACCAATGGGACCAACGAAGTCCACGCCATAGGCGGAACAATACGAACTCGGCGGGCTGCGCCGCAGGTTATTGCCGCAGCCTTGTTGGTGACCATCAGACTGATTCGATCGGTCCGAATCGCTAGTTCATCCCTCTCCGCTGGTGACAACTACGGTGCTTTGGCTCAGTTGTGCAGGTGTGCCCCGAGACGATCCGGGCTGGAGCGAAGGGCGGGGTCTGTTGCCCTGTCGGGATCCCGCCTGGCGTTTTGGCGACAGGCGGAAGTCCTACCGATGCCACCACTCGGCGAAGCCTGAGCCATCGCCACCGGGGAACACCCGCAGCGGCGAACGGACCGAGCGCCACCGCGGAACGCCGAACCGGCCCATGTCCCGTTCCCTCGCCCCTTGAAGGACAACGACCATGATCCGCCTGTCCTTTGCCGTCGTCACCGCGGTTGCCGCCCTCACCGCCGTCACCCTGCTGTTTTCGGCCGCCACCGCCACCGTCGCTGCTGCTCCCACCGCTGCCGCTCCCTGCGCCGCCGCTCCGGCCACGTCCGCGGCTCGACTGCACCTGGATGAGTTCCAGTGGGGCTGACCCCCTGATGGACAGCGTCTACGTCAGTCTTGATCACCGTCCGGGCGCCATCCCTGACTCCCCGACCGAAGCCGCCGAAGCCCTCGACACCTTGTGGGCGCACACCACGCCCGAGGACGACCTGGAACACGTCAGCGCCCGCACCTACCAGGCCATGGCGACCGCGGCCGTCGCCGTGCGACGGGATCGCGCTGGACCCGCCGGATCGGGTGCGCCCGGTATCTGCCCGGCGGCAGGGCTGGAGCAGAGCGCGTGAGTCGCTACGAGGCGCCCAGTGACCTCATCTGACCCTCGGGCTGCGCGCTCATCTGATCCTCCCGGCGGGTCGTCACCTCACCGTACGCGCGCCGGGTGGCCGTGGATGCGGACATGGGCCAGACCCCCTTACCGGGTCCGCAGGCCCGGGCGACTGCCTGGGCCGTGCTCGCGCAGGGGGAGGTCCTGCTTGTCCCCGGTGGCGGCCGCGGAGTTGAGGAGTTCGGCCGTGGCGCGCTCCGGGTGGCTCGGGCGCTGACGAGGAGCCGGTCGGCGGCCGGGGTGGAGTGGTCCTGGTCGTCGGCGGGGCGGTGGCCGGCGGTCAGCGTGAGGGTGTGCTCGTTGCCGGTGCGGGTGAGCTCGGTGATGGTGTTGAGGTCGAGCGGTCCGTAGGACGGCTGTTCGAGGACGGCGCGGATGAAGTGCCGGTGGTCGCCGATCGCGGCGGCCAAGGCGTCCCAGGCGTAGGCCACTCGCTCACTGCCGGGGTCCGGCTCCACGGTGGTGAGGGACAGTTCGAAGCCGGTGCCGTCGGCGTCGCGGAAGGAGACGGTCTCGCCGCCCCCCCCCGGGGCGACGAAGGTGATGTGCGGGCTGCGGCGCGGGGTGTCGGCAATCCGGACGGCGTCGTGATCGGCGTCGAGCAGCGGGCTTGTGTCTCGGTCGATGGCCGTGAGCCGAAGCTCAGGAGTTGTCACCGGCGACGCCGGATGAGCTGGCGGAGAGGGTGGGTCGAGGCACGTTGGCTGTCACCGATAAGGCATCCCGCTTGTCACACGTGCCCCTTCGGCAGACCTTCTGTCATCAGTGATGATGCTGACTTCCCAGATGCGTCGGCGATGCCGTGCTCAGGGCTGAGCCCTTCTACGGCGAGGCGGAAGAGGCGGTCGGCCTGGGTCTCGGGGTCTTTGTGGTGCTCGGTGGCCAAAGCGATGCCGACGGCGAGGGTCAGCAGGTCGTGAAAGGTGACGTGCGGTGCAACCGCCTTGTCGCGAATGGCCTGCTGGAGCAGGGGAGTTCCGGCCGCTGCGATTCTGTTGCCACAGGAGTGCGGCGAGGTCTCCTCCGTGGGGGGCTCGTAGCTGAGGGTGTTGGCGAAGCCGCGGGCTGAGACGGCGTACAGGACGAGGGCGTGGAGCCACTCCAGGAGGGCAGTTCGGCCGTCCTCGGTCGCACTCAGCGTGTGGGCGCGCTCGCATAGGCCCTCGATGCGCTCCTGAAAGACGGCTTCGAGCAGGGCACGGCGGGTGGGGAAGTGACGGCGCACGGTCGCCGAACCGACGCCCGCGGTGCGGGCGATCTGCTCCTGGGATGCCTCGGCGCCGTACGCGGCGACCTCGGCTTCGGCTACGGCGAGGATGCGCTGGTAGTTGCGTCGGGCGTCCGAGCGCTGGCCAGTCATGATCTCCTCATTGCTAAACGGCGGGCCCCGCCATATCTTAGCGGCACGCAAAACGGCGGGCCCCGCCATTTTGTTCACTCCGGTCCATGAGGAGCAGCAACCATGCCCATCGACAGCGATACCGTCCTGGTCACCGGAGCCACCGGCCAGCAAGGCGGGGCCACGGCCCGCGCACTCTTGGCCGCTGGGGTGCCCATACGTGCACTCGTACGCGATCCGCGGTCGGAGCCCGCCCAGGCGATTGAGGCGCTGGGCGCCGAGCTGGTGCGGGCGGATCTGTCCGACCGGGCCTCCCTCGGCCCGGCGGTCGAGGGAGTCCGCGCGGTGTTCTCGGTGCAGATGCCGCCGATGACCGAGACCGGCGTTGACTTCGCGGGCGAGCTCGCCCAGGCCACCAACCTGGTGGACGCGGCGAAGGCTGGGGGAGTACGGCAATTCGTGCAGTCCTCGACCAGTGGAGTCGGCGAGCACACCCGGGTCCCCGGCTGGTCCGAGAACCGCTGGGCGGCGATGGCGGACTACTTCCATACCAAGCAGGCGATCATGGAGGCGGTACGTGGTGCGGGCTTTGCCCGCTGGACGGTGATCAAGCCCGCCTTCTTCATGGAGAATCTGCCTCTGCTGGCGCCGAGGGGGCCCGGCGGCGGACTGCTGACGGTATTGAAACCGAACACTGAACTGGCCCTGGTGGCGACACGGGACATCGGCAGGGCTGCCGCACATGCCCTTCGAGACCCTGACCGGTTCCACCAGGTGGAACTAGAACTGGCCGGTGACCTGCGCACGATGGAGCAGATCGCGCACATCTTGTCCGCCGCCTGGGGCGTGCCCGTGACCGCGCCCTCCATGAGTCTGGAAGAGGCCCTCGACGCGGGCATGCCGGCGTGGGGAGCCGGGCACGAGTGGAACAACGCCGTCCTCCAGCCCGCCCGGCCCGAATTCGCACGGGAGTTGGGCATCCCGGTCACCACCTTCGCCGAGTGGGCGGATGAGCACCTCACGCCCGTGTCCGGCTAGGGTTCGGAGGAGCACAGCAGTACGTCGCACCCAGCGGTGCCGTCGATGACGGGGTGGGCGTCCTCGACGACCATCAGAAACATCGCACCTGCTCGCGCCTCGCAGGAGCTCGAGGAGCCGTTCACGTTGGCCGTCGCCCACGTCACCGGCATGGCGTCCTGCACCGGACGCTCACGCCTTTTGGCTGCCCTACCAGTCGTCCCCCACACGACCGTACGACACGCGCCGCACGAACGAGTGACCCACCACGCGCGGCAGCGGGCGGCTGGTCGATGGCTTGGTGGGATGCGCGCACGAGACCATCGTGATCCTGAACCTGCGGGGCCTGGTCTGGGCCGACTCCTCCGTCCTGCACACGCCGATGAGCGCCCAGCTCCAACTACGTCACCGCGGCACCCACCTCATCCTGCGCGGCCCGCTGCAGTCGGTGCCCGAATGCCTCCTCACCCTCACCGGCACCCACAGCTACGTCGCCTTCGACGACGACCCGCGATGGACCCGGGCAGGTCGCCCTGCCGGGCCCGGAGGAGCCTCTTCGAACCCAGGCATGGGTTCGAAGCCGGTCGGGCTTCTCGTGGTTGCTTCTCGCGCCCCTGTTGACCGCGGTCGAAGTCGAATTGATCGGGGTTGTGGTAGGCCACGGCGAGGCGGCGGGTGCTGAGGTCGGCTGTCCAGGCGTTGACCCAGACCCGCAGCCAAGACCGTCAACAAGCCGGGGCACGCAGCCCGCTGACCTGGTGAATTGCCCATCGGCAGCCGCGAGGTGTGGGCTACTGCTGTAACGGGCCTCCATATCAAAGGTGTTTACCTCAGCGAAGCATTTTTCGTGAACCGACGATCAATTGCCTGCGGGCTCTCGGGGGCAGTACGTGTCGTGTGCGGGTCGCTTCCCAGTGACCAGATAGTCGTTCACGGCATCGTTCCCGCAGGCGTTCGCGCCCGACAGGTAGGCCACGTGACCGCCCTGGTCGATCGTGACCATCCGGGTCCGTTCGCCGAGAGCCCGACGCGTGCGGAGCGCCCCGGATAGCGGGGTCGCCGGATCGCGGAGGTTTTGCACCATGAGCACATCGGAGGGCCCCCGCTCGGTGATCCTCACCTTCGGCTCTGCGGGGGCGGGCCAGAAAGCACATGGCCGGATGTTGGCGGTGAACGCGCCGTACATCGGGTGCCGCACGCGGTCGACCGTGACGTTGTGCCGATAGGTCGCGAGGTCGGTCGGCCAGCGTGAGTCACCGCAGATCACCCCGAGGTAGGCGGCGGGGTAGTTGTCGCTGTATGCACCCCTGCCGGAGTCGGCGGAGCCTGGCGGCGGCTGGTTCGTGTCCAGGGCGTGCCAGATGGCGGCGAGGCCGGCGAGGTCACTGTCCGCGCGGATCATCGCTGCGGTGATGACCCGGAACGTCGTGCCGTCGTATCCCCGCACGGGCTTGTCGTCGAGGCGCGCGGCGAGGCGGAAGTACATCTCGCGCACCGCGGCCGGGGTGCTGCCCAGGCGGTACCGCCCGTGTGCGGCAGCGGCGAACTCCGCGAAATCGGGGAAGCGCGTCTCGAAGCCCGCGCCTTGGCCGCGCAGGGCCTCGACGTCGTAGCCCTCGGGCGGCAGGCTGCTGTCGAGCACGACGCGGTCTCCGCGGCCGGGGAAGAGGGTGGTGTACACGGCGCCGAGGTAGGTGCCGTATGACTCGCCGTAGTACGAGATCTTCGGCACGCCCAGGGCCTCTCGGATCCGGTCCATGTCCCGCGCGGTGTTCGCGGTGGTGATGTACGGCAGCAGGTTCGCGGTCCTCGCCGTGGTGCACTGTGCCGCAATGCTCTTCGCGGCCGCGGCCTGCCTCGATACGCCGGCCGCGCTGCCCGGGTCGGGCGGGTTAACCGCCGCCTCACCTTGGGGCCTGGTGAAGCCGCAGGTCAGAGGGGTGCTGAGGCCGACACCGCGTGGGTCGAACCCGATCACGTCGTAGCGGTCGCGTACCTTCTGGGGCAGGTTCATCAGGACGGGCACGTGGAGCCCGGGCAGGCCGGGGCCCCCGGGGTTGAGCAGGAGCACGCCGCGCTTCTCAGCCGGCTTTCCACTCGGCAGACGGGATACCTCGACATCGATCGTCCGCCCCTGTGGGTGGCGGTAGTCCAGCGGCACCGCGAGCTTCGCGCACTCCAGCGCCGCCTGCGCCGGGCCGGGGCACCGGCTCCACCCCAGCGATGGCCGGGACGGCGTGTCCGCTGTGGTCGTCCGCGGTGTGCACGAGGTCACCGCCGCCGCGGCCATCATGATGGCGAGCACCGTCGGCCAGATCCTGCGCATAGTCGCTCCCTCGCTTTGCCGGGGCAGTGGATTGGGGGCACGCTCCGACCTGGCGTCAGCCACCCGAGAGGGAGGCTGCACGCACGGCCGCCGATGCGCGCTTGCGCCGCCTGTGCAGCAGCACGACGACGAGCGCGAAGACCTGGAGTGCGGGATCCAGGTCCGGCAGGTCGGCGGTCGCCTCGGAGTGGAGATGTCCGGTGCGGCGGATGGTGCCGACAGGCTCGCCATCGCCGTCGAGCATGGTGTACTCCCGGCCTGCCGCCGCGGACCGGGAGAACGGGATGACCCGCCCGGAGCACGTCATGCGCCAGCTTCGGCGTATCCGGTCCGTGGCCGCGACGGCTGTCCCGTCGGCGCCGAGCAGTTCGCAGGAACCGCTGAAACGATGCGTGCGGACGAGATAGTCGAACCCGTTCAGGGTGAAGCGCGCACCGATGCGGCCTCTGCGCAACGAGAACGTCGTCAGCGCGCGGCCGTCCTCGGCGACCTCGTACTTCTGGCTCGGCGGATTGCTCCTCTTCGCGTGCAACATGACCTCATCCCACCACCGGCCCGCCCGCCGGACCCATGCCATTTGTCATGCATGCCCGGGCTACCGTCCCCGGGTACGCTGGCCGACGTGGCGTCACGTGAACCGGACGAGTTCTCCGTCGACCAGTGGCCGGACTGGAGTTTTTTGAATGACCCGTCGGGCGATGCCTCCGGCCGGGCTCGGGGCCGCGTGGTCGTCGCCGTGGCCATGGCGTCGGCCTCCCTCGCCCTGATCGCACGGGCCGTGGGCATCGCGCGGCACACCGGCTCCGGCCCGCTCACCTTCCTCGTGATCGGTCTGCTCGCCTGCTACGGCATCAGCTGTGTCGTGGCGTCGTGGTACGGGCCGACGGTGCTGCGCCAGGGGCGCGTCGCCATCGTGGCCGCAGTATTTCTGCTCGGGGCGGCACCGGCCGTGCTTCTCGCCTCGCCGTCCTACCTGACCGACCTGACCTTCGCCCTCTCGATCGGGCTCATGCTGCTGCCGCTGCGTCGTGCTCTGCTGCTCGGTCTCGGCACGGTGGCGGGGCAGATCGTCTGGATGCGTTTCGCTCAAGGCGAGGTGGCCTGGGGGCAGGTGGCCGTCCTCGTCGGCGTGACCGCGGCACTCGGAACGGTCTTTGCGCTCAACTTCACGATCGGTCATCTGCGGGCCGCGCGCGAGCAGGTCAGAAGGCTTGCCGTGCACCAGGAGCGGGAACGGGTCGCCCGGGACATGCACGATGTCCTCGGCCACACCCTCTCCGCGATGACGGTCAAACTGGGGCTGACCCGGCGCATCCTGGAGTCCTCCGGGGACGTGGCCCTCGCCGTCGGTCACGTCACGGAGCTGGAGACCATGGCGCGCACCGCGCTGTCCGACGTGCGGGCAACCATCTCGGACTACCGCACCCTGTCGCTGGACAGCGAGCTGGCCGGCGCCCGCCTGGCGCTGCGTGCCGCCGGAGTGCGGGCCGAACTGCCCGCCGCGACCGACGCCGTGCACCCCGCACTGCGGGAGGTGTTCGGCTACGTGGTGCGAGAGGCGGTCACGAACGTGCTGCGTCACTCCGACGCCGAACTGTGCACCGTCCACGTCGGGCCCGACTGGGTCGAGGTCACCGACAACGGCAGCTCCCACAGCGGGGCGTACGCCGGGAACGGGCTCAACGGTCTTACCGAACGGCTGGCCGCCGTGTCGGGCACCCTCGAACACGGGGCCGCCCCCGGCGGCGGGTTTCGCGTCCTCGCCCGCGGACCGGCCCCGGCGACCCACTCCTCCGTCTCCTACGAAGCCGGCCCGACGTGATCCGTGTCCTGCTGGCTGACGACCAGGCACTCGTACGTGGTGCTCTCGCGGCCATGCTCCGGCTCGAACCCGATCTCGACGTGGTCGCTGAAGTCGGCACCGGCACCGAGGTGCTGGCCGCCGCGAGGCGGACCGCGCCCGACATCGCGCTGCTTGACGTGCAGATGCCCGGCCAGGACGGCCTGAGCGTCGCCGCCGATCTCCAGCAGGCCCTGCCCGGCTGCCGCACCATCATCTGCACCACTTTCAGCCGGCCCGGCTACCTCGCCCGGGCAATGACCGCAGGTGCCGCCGGATACGTCGTGAAGGACTCCCCGCCGGAACAGCTGGTCGACGCGATCCGCCGCGTCCACGCCGGCCTGCGATTCGTGGATCCGGCCCTCGCCGCGGAAGCCCTGGCCGGCGGCGCCAGCCCGCTGACCCGACGCGAGGCCGACGTACTGTGCGCCGCCGCCGGGGGTGGCACCGTGGCCGACATCGCCGAAGCGCTCCGGCTGTCCCGGGGCACCGTACGCAACCACCTGTCGTCGGCGATCGGCAAGACGCAGGCTCGCACCCGGGCCGAGGCTGCCCGGATCGCGGAAACCAACGGCTGGCTGTGATCTGAGTCGTTTCGCTCGGACCCGGCGAGGCTTGTCCCACTAGGCTGTCTCTTTCGGATCTTGGTTCAAAGGAGTCAGCAAACGGCCTGCCCGCATCTATATTTGCGAGGTGGACGAAGCCGAAGCGAGCGGTCAGGTGTGGAGGGACGAGGTTCGCGCGCGTCCGACTGCTGTGCAGGATCGGGACGTGTTGGCACGGCTTGTCGAGGTTGACGCAGACCCCTTCGAGGTCGACTTGTACGAGCGCGCGGCGGATCCCCAAATTCTCTCGATCGATCGTGCTCAGAGGTCGCGGGCTGGCCAGTACGCCAGGCACGTGCGGCGACTTCGCGAGCGTCAACAGCGCCAAGAAGGTTGAGCAGTAGCCTGCGGATTACCTGATCGCTGGTCTGGGTGTGTCGTTGACTGACGCCCAGTGGGCACGCATCGAGCCGTTGCTGCCAGACAGGCCCCCTCGACGGGGTGGCCGGCGGCGGGATCGCCGGCAGGTGATCGACGCGATCGCGTTCAAGTACCGGACCGGGACGCCGTAGATGGATCTGCCCGAACACTTCGGGTCGTGGAAGGGCGCCCACAACCGGCTGCGGAAGTGGGCCGCTGATGGCACCTGGGAGAAGGTCTTCACTGCCCTCCTCGCCCAGGCCGACGCTGAAGGCGACCTCTACTGGGTCGTCTCGGTCGACTCCACGATTGTCCGAGCTCACCAGCACGCCGCCGGGGCCCGTCAAAAGGGGCTCAGATCGGCCTCCAAGGACTGTGCCTCGGCGATTCCCTTCGCCAGCAACCGCTGCATCTCTGTCCTCGCGCGCCAGATCTGAGGGGCCGGCCCATAGTGGCTCATTGCCAGGATTCAGCTGATGGCTTTGATCGCGTTCCAGCCAGAGCATGCCGGAGCCCTGCCCGTGGCCGACCCGCTCCCACCGAAATTGCCCGCGAACGATCCCGCCGTCGTCAACACAGCACGCTTCTTTGGGGGCGCTGGCGAACCGAAGGTTGATGGGCTCCACAGATCCCGAACTCCCTTGAGGCAAACCGCACTTCATCGCTGCCGCCTCAGCCGCGGCGGATACCGTCACGTAGTCCGCGAGCACGTCGACCCTCCTCTGTTCCACCGGTTCGAGGTGAAAGGCAGGGGTGCCATTCGCAGTGCGAGACAAGGCAAGTGCACGAGTACGACTCCGGATCCTCCCTCTTCGGCTACACCAAAGCTCTACGGGCAGGTGCCGGGCGGCGTGGTCATGTCACTGGACGGTGACAACAGTGTCGTGGGCTGACGACGCCCCTGTTGTCCCGGCACGCAGCCGGTTCATGCTGATCGAGCAAGGCCGAACGAACTGCGGTGTCCGCGCTCAACTACCGTCTAGCAGAGGGCCTTTCATGCCCAATGACCATTGCGAAGGCGTTCCTGTCTCCGCCTTTTTCGGCAGAGGATGCCAGCCACTCCCGAGTCCATCGGGCGCGGTCACGCTCAGCTGCGCCTCACCATCCTGAAGCCTGGCGAGGCCGTGATCTTCGACCTCGCTCAAAGCCTCGACAACTGCGGCCAGAGCCTAACGCGGCCCGAAATGCCCTGGTCACGTTTCCCGGCAAGACTCGCACTGTCACGCTCGACTGGTCTGTGGGCGGCGGTATCAAGGTCGCCTGCACCGACGTGCAGGTCTTCCCCCCCCCACACACACATGACCAACCGGGAAACCTGTGGCGTCGGTCCGCTCGTCACCGGCGGCCCACGAGGCAAGCATCCACAGCACGCCGACTCCATGGCCATGATCTGCAAAGCGACGTGTGCAGGGGGAGCGGGTTGGGCCAGGAACACACTTCAGGCCGGCTGGCCAACGCACAAGTGGTCTTCCGCGACCACCCATTGACAGTAGCTCAGCGACCAGCAGGACCGGCATACCCGAAGAAGGCCCTGCGTGAATTGGATGAGTATGTGGACTGCCCTGGAGCCCCCCGCCACCACCGTCGCCCCCGGTGACAGCGCCGTCGTCAGGCTGCGGGTGCGTAATACGGGGGACACCGTCGAGGAGTACCGGCTTACGCCGGTCGGTGAGGCGGCCGGGTGGGCGCGGGTCGAGCCGGCCGCGTTGCGGCTGTATCCCGGGGCGGAGGGCACTGCCGACATCACGTTCGCGCCGCCGCGTACCTCGGACGCCGTCGCCGGGCCGAGTGTGTTCGGTATCCGGGTGGAGCCGCGTGAGCGTCCGTATGAGGCGGATGTCGTCGAGGGCCGTCTCACGATCGGTCCGTTCGCGGAGATGCGGGCGGAACTGGTTCCGCGTTCGGTGCGGGGCCGGCGTCGCGCGCGTGGGCGCCTGGCCGTCGACAACCTGGGCAATCAGCCGCTGACGGCGTCGTTCTCCACCCGTGACAACGGGGACGCGGCCAATGTCGAGGCCAACCCGACCGCGGTGCGGGTCGATCCCGGCCGGGCCGGGTTCGCCGAGGTGGCGCTCACGGCCGTGAACGTGACCTGGTTCGGCGGGACGCGTCAACATCCTTTCACCGTCTCGGTGTTGAGGTCGGGTGACGCGGCCCCGCAGGAGCTGCGCGGCACCTATCTTCAGCAGTCGGTGTTCCCGCGCTGGGTCCTGGCGGTGGGTTCGATCCTGCTGGCGCTGCTCGTCGCGTTCGTGATGATCTGGCTCCGGCACGACACCGGCGTCAAGAGCCAGGCGGCGGAGCAGGCGCCGGCCAAGCAGGTGCCGCTGCCACAGGGTTCGCAGAGCCCGTTGCCGTCCGCGCCGCCGTCCCCGTCGACGCAGCCGTCCCCGCCGCCGTCGGCCCCCGCGCCGCCGGCGCCCAAGCCGAAGCCGGAGGGCGGCGGTTCCGGAGGGGGCGGCGGCGGTGGCGGTCCGAAGAAGCCCACGTACGACCCGACGAAACCGGTTCGCATCCAGTCCGGCCTCGGCATGTACCTGACGACAACGGCGGATCAGTGGCCTTTCGGGGATCTCTACGTCTATGCGGCGCCCGACAGCCCGGACCAGCCCACATGGGATCAGAAGTGGTACGTCCGGCCGCTGCCGCAGGACGAGTTCGCCCTCACCTCTTCGACCGAGCCGAAGCTTGTCGCGGACAGCAAGAGGGAGGGGGACAAGGTGCAGATGTGGGAGCCCTCGGGTGGCGAGTCAAGCCTCACGGACGGGCAGATGGCCAGCAGTCAGAAGTGGTCGATCCAGCCCATCGACGGGGCGGACGGTTTTGTGCAGCTGGTCAGCAAGGACAACAAGTGGTGCATGTCCGACCTGACTCCGAACGACACGGGGCACCTCCAGGTGGTCGAGGCCCGCCCCTGCGGAGCACTCCCCGCCGACCAGCAACGCTGGCGCATAGCGCCATGAACGAAGGTGCACAGCCCCCTGAGCAGAAAGGGCTTAAGGCTTCGGCGGGCGCCATCCGCGGATCGTGGACGAGGTGAGCGTGCAGAGCGTGGAGCTGATGATGCAGGCCGGGCTCCCGCAGATGATGGCCAAGGTGCTCGCCGCGCTGTTCACCACCGACAGCGGCGGCCTCACCTCTGCGGACCTCGTGCGACGCCTGCGGGTCAGTCCCGCCTCCGTCTCCAAGGCCATCAACTACCTGGAGAACCAGGCACTCATCAAGCGCGAGCGCGACCCCCACAGCCGCACCGAGCGCTACGTCATCGACGACCTGGTCCGCTCGGCCGAGCACTGGCACAAGGTCCACTCCACCCGCCCTAGACAGACATCCGAAACCGACTGAGTGGGCACGACGCCGGCAGGTCCCGCCGCATCGCTTCCGTCACGATGTTCACCATCACGCGTGACGGCACTCTGGGCGTTTCATAGGTGGTCGCTCGTGGTGGCGTCTCGGCTTTCGGCCGTCGGGGGGCGCCTCGCGGAAATGCGACGTCATCCTGGATGCCGGTGGTTGGTGTCGTGAATCTGCCGGACGCCGGCCGTCGTCCCTGCTGGACTCATGGGCACACCCCACATCATGTCCAGTACGGGACGGGATTGATGTCCACAGCAACCACTACCTCCAGCGATGCCTCCGCGGCGCCGGCCCTGCGTTCACCTCTGGTCTCCTGGCTGGCCGTGACCTCAGTGATGATGGGGATCTTCGCGATTGTCACCACCGAAATCCTGCCCATCGGTCTGCTGACATCGATCGGTTCCAGCTTCGCCGTCTCGGACGGAATGGCCGGGCTGATGATGACCATGCCCGGCTTCCTCGCCGCGGTGTCCGCGCCGGTGGTGACCGTGGCTACCGCGCGTATCGACCGGCGGGTGATGCTCGGCGCGTTCATCCTGCTGCTGGCCTTGGCCAACTTCCTGGCCGCGGCGGCGTCGGGCTACTGGATGATCCTTGTCTCGCGGGTGATGGTCGGCATCACCATCGGCGGCTTCTGGTCCATCGGGGCGGGGCTCGCCGGCCGGCTCGTACCGGCGGAGCGGGTTGGCCGGGCCACCTCGGTGATCTTCTCGGCGGTGCCCCTGGGCTCGGTGCTGGGTGTCCCGCTCGGCACCTTCATCGGGGACGTCGCGGGCTGGCGGACGACGTTCCTCGTGATGGGCGTCTTCACCATCGCGGTGTTGGTGATGCTGCTCCTGGTGGTGCCCGCGCTCCCGGCGGTGCGGGCGACGCGCCTGAACGTGCTGAGCGGCATGTTCCGCGGGATCAACACCCGGTTCGCGCTGGTGCTGACCTTTTTGATCGTCCTGGCTCACTTCGGCACCTACACCTATGTCACTCCCTTTCTGGAGCAGGTGACCCATGTGAGCTCCGGACTCATCACGGTCTATCTGCTTGTCTACGGAGTCGCGGGCATCGTCGGTAACTTCCTCGGCGGGGCCGCTGTGACCCGATACCCGCGGGCCACGTTCGCGGCGGCCGCGGCGATGATCGCCTGCGTGACCCTGCTGCTGCCGGTGCTCGGCCGGTGGGACCTGGGGGCGGTGGCTCTGCTGGTCGTCTGGGGCATCGCCTACGGCGCCGTGCCGGTCTGTTCGCAGACCTGGTTCGCCAGGGCCAGCCCCGCCTCCCCGGAGGCATCCTCGGTCGTGTTCACGGCGTCGTTCCAGGCCACCTTGTCCATCGGGGCGCTGACGGGTGGCGTCGTCATCGACCACTCTTCTCCCTCGGCCGTTATGACGCTCGGCGGCTGTGCTGCGGTCCTGGTGGTGTTCGTGGCCTGGTTCCACCGTGCCAGGAGGATCGAGTTCCCCGAGTCGCCGTAGGGCCCGCAGCCCGCACCGCTCTCCTCTCTCAGGGCCGACCGCGGTCACCACCCGGTGCACCGGGACGGCGTGTTCGGCCTGCGCCCGGTCATGCGCTCAGATCGTCCAGGTCCGTCTTGACGCGGCTGACCGGTCGCCGGACCTGGCTGATCTCCTCCCGCCAGGGGCATGGCCTCGCGGGAGGCTGGGGCGTCCGTCTCGAAGGCAGACGTCAGCTTCTGGGGGCTGTGCGGGAGGCCGGCGTGGTACGTCTCCCGGTCCGGGAGGCAGGAGATGTCGGTGGTGTGGTGCTCGCGGCCAGGCAGCGGAGCCGCAGCGGGTAGCTCTGGCCGCCTGCGGTCACATCCGACGGTTCCCTGCGCACGCCGTACGCGGTGGCGACCTCGCCGGTCTCCCGCCGGCGGGTCGGGTCAGCCGTGTGAGCAGGTGGCTCCGTTGCCGTCATTGGAGTTCCCGCCGTCGGAGAACTGGTGCCGTCCGGACGTGACGATGGCGGAGCAGCCCAGACGCTCGTGATAGTTCAGCGCGGACCTGAACCACTTCGGCGCGGCGTACACGGAGCCCGCGTCGTACTCCGGCACGTCGATCGACACGAACCCGGATGTGAGGAAGCCGTTGCCCATGTTGGTGAACGTGACGTGGCCTTCGGAGTTGTTGCGCTCGTCCGCGACGTACACGTCGGCCCGGTCGATGATTGCCGCGCCCGTCGCGTTCAGGTGTGCTTCGGCGTACACCTGGCGGCACTTGGGGATGTAGCCCACGTACAGGATGCCGATCGACGTGTCGGTGTTGTTCCACGGCGCCCCGTTCACCTGCCTGTCCCAGATGTTGACGGGGGTGCCGAGGGAAACGCGCTGACCGTCGTCCTGCGGGCAGGGATGCGCCTGGGCGCTCGCACTGCCCGCCGGGCCCGAGGTGACAAAGGCCAGGGACGAAACGAGAACCGCGGACGCGGCCAGGAACGTACGAGTGCGGGCGTGACGAACCTTCAAGGGAGCCCCCAGGAGCCATTGGGTGATCAGTCCCCGGCAGATTCCCAGCCCCGGGTCGGCCGCACAAGATCGCTTTAGCTGATGCTGATCCTTCCGCTGCGGTTCCTTGACCTGGGTGGGCGGTGTTCCGGCCGGGCAGACCGGCACCGTTGTCCGCGCGAAGCTCGGCGGTGGCCCGGTTAGGCAGTGCGGGTTCTGTCTGCTGGACTCTGCTCAGTAGGCATAACCACCGGGACATGCCCATCCGTCTTCGAGTCGACTCCCGAGCAGCGTTTCTGGCGCAACCTCAAAATGATTACGAGGGTTGAGGGCCTGGGACCCCAGCCGAAGATCCGGGAAGCGCTCCGACCCAGGGCCTCCGCCCGGCCCGGCCTTGGCCCGGGGCTCCTGCTGGTGTTGGAACCGTTTGCTGCCCTGCCGGCTTCGTACAAGGCTGAAGTGTTCGCGACGGCCGCCCCAGCCGGCCCGTTCTCCCCGGTCGGGACATTCCGGATGAAGGACTACGGGTAGGGCATTACTGTGGCGCTGCGAGGGGCGGTAGCGGCGTGCGACCGCCCTGGCCCCCTGCGCCAGCACCACCGCCTCGTTGGCGAAGGCCTCGGCCGGCTCAATTTCCGACGGCGAGTTGCTGCTGGGTCTGCTCCATTACCTGGAAGGGACCTCGAAGCTGTGCTTCGCCGTGGTGAACGGTTCCACAGCACTGATGGAGTCCGGTGGCAGTTCGTCCTGGCCGGCCCTGTCAGGCAGGGTGTCCTCCAAGGGAAGGGCCGGCGGGCGCTGGCGAAGACGCCGACGATACCAACTGGACGGCTTGCTGCGCCTGGTCGAGGCGTGGGACGGGCCCAACGTCATTCATGGCGCGGCCAGTTGAGGGGTGGAGGACCGGTGCCGGCACGGCTTGCGGGTGCCGGCACCGGTGGTTCAGGGGAGGTTGACGAACTTGTGGGACGCGATGTTGTGCCACATCTGCTCGCCCGAGCAGGACCCGCCTGTGCCGAACCTCCAGTCGTGCAGGTCCGGGAGCCCCGCCCCGTTGTAGATCCCGCGTCCGGCGCCGCCGTAATTGCTGTTGCAGTACACCCAGACGTCGTCATTGAAGCCGGGGTAGCGCAGGTTCCATACCGATGCCGAGGTGTTCTTGCACGCTCCCCAGGACGCCGTGTCGGTCGGCCAGGCGGCGCACTCGTTCTGGTACCAGGTGTCGAGGTAGGTGTGGAACTTGCCGTCCGGCGGGTTGGCGGCCGTCGTTGTCGACGTCACCTCCGGTGCCGGTGCTGTTTCGGTGGCGTTGGCCATGACGGGTGTGGCCATGACGGCCAGGACCGTCAGGGTCGCGCCGACGCATGCGGTTCGTAGAGAAAGCACGTTGCTCCTTGGGTGGGTTTGCGGGTGTGGGGTGCTCGCGGGTGCCGAAGGCTCCGGCATGTCAGCGATGTGTGTCCGCTGCCGCGACCGAGCGGGCACGGGGCAGTGCCGACAGGCGGAGGCGGAGCCATGTGCTGACCTGGCCCCAGTACTGCTTCCTCAGCTCTGCGTCGTACTTCTGGTCCAGTCGGGCGGCAGTCGCCGCGAGACCGGAAGTCTGTGCGCAGCCCGCCTCGGCGACCGCCATGGCGACCTCGCGCTCGTGTGGCAAAGGGTGGTCGGAAGGCGGCAACGAGGCACGGGCTGCGGCAGGATCCTTGAACGCGTATCCGGCGGCCCGCATGCACGCGGACCACCTTTGCGTGCCGCTGCGGAACTCGCTGTCGGCGGTGACCTTCGCGCCGCGCAGCGCCGGCAGCGAGTCCATGGTCACGCGTGCCTGGAACCACGCCGGCAGGTCGCGGTAGAGAGTCCGTTGGGCCTGTGACTGGCACCCCTGGGCGCTGTGGGTGATCACCATGCCGTCCGGTGTGCGCGCCGTCAGCCCGACCGGCCGAGGACCATTGGCGGCGATGACGGCCGGACCCCGGCGCTCCTTGGGCAGGCTCTGAAAGTAGCGTTCATTGGCATCGTCGGTGCGGAGTTCCTCGCTCGCGCGGTCCAGGTCACTGCCGTAGCCGTGCCGGCCTGCCCAGGGCGCGTCGTCGACGACGTACGGGAACTGCCGGGCGTCGCGCAGCGGTTGGCGTGGAACCGGCACATAGGCGAAGCCCATGTCCTTCATGCAATCGCGCAGCAGGAGCTGTTCGGCCGAGTGCAGCAAATCCTGCTCCGCCCCGGTCGCCTCCCGCAGTGGCTCGCCGAAGGAGGAGTGCGAGGGCTGAACCCGGCTCGGCTCGTGAGTCTCTTTCCCACCTGCGCCGACGGCCGCGATGGTGCCCCCCGCCGCGAGCAGGGCGACCACACCGAATACCGCTCTGCGATTTCGCACGCGCCTTTGACGTCCGATATCGCTCGCACCTCCCGCGCCGCCTTTCGATATCGGCTCGGCTGCCGGTCGAAAAAAACCCTCGTCTTCTCCAGGCAACTCCTCCACCAACAACCTCCTTTCTTGTTCCGTGACGATCTGGGAAGGTTCTTGCCTTGCCTCAGCGAGCGTGTTCCGCTGGACGCAATCCCAGACTCGGGGTGACGGGATTGTCCGTCCACGATGTGAGTCAAAGTCGCAGCTCGCCCGCGGACAAAGGGCCGTTGTCCGCCGGACGGAGACCGGAGCGCTGCCGATGGTCGCGGAATCAGGCCACGCACGGGCCACGTTGTCCCAGCAAGTGCTGGAGCGGGTGGGGCGTCGTCTGATCTCCTGGGCATCGCACTGGACGAGGCGGGTGAAGGGACGGTGCCCGCGCGGAGGCAGAGGGGTTCTCGAATGGGCAGGGCGGGACGTCTGCAAGGGGAGCCGCGAGGGGAAACGCCGCAGGCGAATGCGCTGGCGGTTTTTCTGCGGACCATGACGGAAGGCCGTACGGTCCGAGAGCTGGCGCGGTCATACGGGGCCGGGAAGACCAGCTGGAGCGACTACCGCTCAGGGACGAAAATAATTCCCTTGGCGCTCCTGGAACACGTGATAGCGCACCGGGTGCGTGATGAAAGGAGCCGCACCGAACTGTGGCGCCGGGCACGGCAGTTACATGCCGCGGCATGTGCGGCGGAAACGGGAAAAATCCTTCCGACGGCCGACCGGGTCCGCACGCCCGGGACGCGGGAACTGCTGCGCGAGACTCAGCACGCCAACGCCGAACTCGCCCGTTCCGAGGAGGCTGTACGCACCTTGCTCGGCCTGACGGCCAAATTGCAGAAGGAGCTGGACGCGGCTCTCAAGGAGAGGGACCGCACGGCCGGCCGCACACGGAGGGAAGCGTCGAGAGAGGCGCTGTCCGTCGCCGAGGCTGCACGCGTCGACCACTCGTCCGCGCGTCCGCGGCCGACGCCCACGGCCACCGCACATGACGAGAACCCCGCCGGGAGCAGCCCGGCGGGGAAGGCGCTGGTCCTTTGGCGGCCACCGCAGAACATCCCGCACCCTCGCGACGAGATGGTGAGCGCAGCGGGCACTGAGGTGGAGATTCGCCGCCTGCCGCTCGCCGTCCCACAGCACCCCGCGGCCCGGGAACTCCGCTTGGCAGGCGCCCGGCCGACTGGCGTCAGTGCCGTGGTCCGCGTGAGGCGCGACCTGGTGCGGCTCGGCACTACCGGCCATGGGGACCGTGGGCCACGCAGACCGCAGAGGCTGGTCCACGCGCTGATACTCGCCGCCTTCATCCTGGTCTGCGGCGTGACGGCCACATCTGTGGAACCCGCACGGCAGCCGCCGCCTCGTCCCACGGCCGCATCACCATCGACAGACGTGCCGGGAACGATCGTGCGGGAATACGCGACGGACACGTCTGCCGGGCCCCTGCCCTCGGCATCGCGACGTCCTTCGCGGCCACGCGGCCCCGTCGCCGGCCCTGCACAACCAGCACTCCCGGCTCCCGCCGTGCCCAGCCTGCGGGCCCCGGCCGCCGAGCCCCCTCGACGCGTGGAGGTCGCCGCACCCGAGGGCAGCGGCGTCTATGCCATAGCCGCGGACGGCAAAGCAGTCGTCCAGTGGAGCGGGACGGGCTCCCAGTGGTCAGCCATCGGCGGTCCGGCCAAGGACCTCTATGCCGGACCCGCCGGGGTGTTCGCCACCGACCCGGTAACGGGCGAGCTGCAGGGCTACAGCGGCCAACCCGGTCGCTGGCAGGTCGTCAGCGGCCGGGCCGCCGGCTTCGCCATCAGCGGCACGAACCTGTACCGGCTGGCGAACGACCACAGCGGCGTCCACCGTTGGGACAAGCAGCGCGGCACCTGGCGGCAGATCGGCGGGCCAGCAGGACACATTTACGGCGGCGGGGCGGGACTGTTCGCCACCGATCCGGTGGACGGCCGGATCTTCGCCTACAGCGGCAGCGGCTCGACCTGGTCGTACGCCGGTACCGCCGGGGCCGAATTCGCCGTGACGAACCAGCACTTGTACGGGCTCAACCCCGAACGAAGCGCGGTCTTCCGATGGACCGGCGAAGCCGGAAAATGGAACCAGGTCGGTGGCGCGGCCACCACCATCTACGCGAGTTCCACGGAGTTGTTCGCCACCAACGGCATGGACAGCGGCATGTGGCGCTACCGCGAAGGTACTTGGGCCCGCATCGGCGACGCCGGAGCAGGCTTCGGGGGACGCGCAGAACGTGTCTACCGCCTCGACCACGACCAGAGGGCGATCTGGGAATGGGACGGCGCCGCCTGGAAACGAATCGGCGGCCCGGCCCGCACACTCGCCGTCGCGAGCTGACCGGGTCGGCTCCAGCGGGGCGGGGTGTGGGCCGTCCGCCCATGGAGCGGGCCAGGAGCTCCGAGTCGCGGGTTCCGGCTCTTGACCTTTGTTCACGGGTAGCGGTTCTGGCTCACTTTCCGGGGCCAGAACCGTATCTGGTGAACATCCGCAGCACTGCTGCCCCAAGTGCTGACCAATCGCTGTTACTTCACGGGCTCTGGCTCAGGTTTTGGGCTCTGTCTCAATTTTGGGGGTAGTTGGGCAGCTATCCAATGTGATGGGTGGGGTTCAGGTCGGGGATCTTCTTCTGCCGGGTGTCGCGGCGGAGGTCGACCAGGTGGTGCTGACGGATGTGGAGGTCCGGGTCGCCGTGCGGTCAGGGGCCGTGTCGGCTGCGTGTCCTGGATGCGGGCGGAGATCTTCGAGAGTGCACTGCTACTACCAGCGGACTCTTACGGATCGTCCGGTCGCTGGCCGACGTGTGCGGATCGGGCTTCGGGCGCGTCGGCTCGTGTGCGGGAACGGGCATTGTGACCGTCGGACGTTCGCCGAACAGATACCGGGCCTGACGCATCGCCACGCACGCCGCACCGACGCCCTGACCACCCAGCTCACCAACGTGGCCCTGTTCCTGGGTGGCCGGCCAGGCACTCGACTGCTCCAGCGCATGACCATCGACACTTGCAAGGACACACTGCTCCGGCTGATCCGTAGGCTGCCGCTACCTTCGTCGGGACCGGTGCCGCATCTTGGCGTCGATGACTTCGCCGTTCGCAGGGGACGTACCTACGCCACCATCCTCATCGACATGGCAACCCACCATCCGATCGACGTCCTGGCTGACCGGGCCGCAGACACCTTCGCTTCCTGGCTGCGGGACCATCCTGAGGTCCGGATCGTCTGCCGCGACCGTGCAGGCTCCTACCGGGACGGGGCACAAGTCGGTGCCCCTCAGGCCATGCAGGTTGCCGATGCCTGGCACCTTCTGAACAACCTGGCGCAAGCAGTCGAACGCGTCATCGGACGGCATCGCGTTGACCTGCGGCAGCCCCTCACCTCGCACGATGGCCGGACCGAAGACGGCCTGTCCTTTGAAGACGGCGACCGCGAAGAGCTAGACATCCACGGACGGCCTCGACCTCTGGTCTCCCGCACGCGCGATCGCCACCAGCAGATCCATGAGCGCATCGAACGCGGTGACAGCCTTCGCGCCATCGCGCGCGACCTCAAGCTCAGCCGCGGCACGGTCAACCGCTTCGCGCAGGCCGCAGAAGTCGACGAACTTCTCCTCGCAGCGATCCACCGACCCGCGCTGATCGACGACTACCGCGTCTACCTGCACCATCGCTGAATGGAAGGCTGCACCAACGCCTCCGCGCTCACCCGGGAAATCCAACGGCTGGGCTACCGCGGCGACGTCAACACCGTCCGCCGGCACCTCCAGCCCTACCGCAACGGCGCGATCCCGGTCACCGCTCCCTTGCCGCACCTGACCGTCCGCAGGGTCACCGACTGGATCATGCGCCGGCCCGAGCACCTCACCGATATTGAACGGAAGGGGCTCGACGAACTGTGCGAGCGGAATCCCGCACTGGCAACGACCGTCGAGTACGCGCGCCGCCTGGCACTCATGATCCGCGAACGCCGCAGTGAACACCTCGCTCTCGACGTCTGGATCGCCGACGTCCGCCTCGACGGACAGCGCGAACTCCGAACTCTTGCCAACGGCATGCGACGCGATCGCGCAGCCATCCAGGCCGCCCTCACCACGACCCACACGTCCGGAGCAGTGGAGGGCAACGTCACCAGGATCAAGCTCCTGAAGAGACAGATGTACGGCCGCGCCAACTTCGACCTCCTACGACGCCGCATCCTGCTCTCACCATGATCAAGAGGCCACGACCCCCAAATCAGCGACAGAGCCCAGAAGTTGAGCCACAGCCACTTCACGTGAACGAAGCCAGACGGCTGAGTGGCGAGGAACCACCCGGACCCTCAGTTCTCCAGAAGGCGCCGACGCCACCACCCGCACTTACCCGACGAACCTGTCAGCGTGAGGTGAGGACTGAGGGAAACAGTTCGGCGGTCGAATTCGGAATCGAGCCTGGAGACGAGCTTGCCAAGGTCTTCCCGAGCACCACGGGGAAGCCACAGCAGCACGTCCTCCAGGCGGTCTCGCGCCACGAGAGGATCACAGCACTCGCAGCCCATCACCGGATCCGGCAGCACGCGCCCTGGCTGTTTCAGATACCGCTGGCACTCGGCCAGGGCAGCAGCCACAGCCCCTGGCCATAGTCGGTCCTCTTCCAACTTCCGGATCGCTACGCGAGTCGCCGCAGACACACCACGGACCCGGCGAACCGGAATCCCTCTTGTGGGCCGCCAACGCTTCGCGCGCAGCCCCTTCGGACGCCTACGTGGCATCGGCCTTTCGGATCAACATGCCGTCATACTGCCACGGACCGGGCTGCCTCCGCACGTGGTCACAGAGAGCCCGCACCACGGCAGGTGCTCTTACTTCTCACCGATATTCCTGCGCTCTCCGGACGGAGAGTGATGCCGGAACCCATCGACAAGCGGTCTCGGTTGAGATCTACGCAGCCAGTCTCAGCGACGCGTGATCGAGGTATCCCGCTGGCAGTCTGGTGGAGTGAACGACTTCACTGAGCAAGGGCTTCGCGACGCGCTCGTGGCATCGGAATCGCAGGACTGGGCTGTGAGGGCTGCTGCCGGACGACGTCTGGCGGCAGCACCGCAGATTGAGGGTGTCGCCGGTGTCCTGCATCGTCTGTTGCTCGACGCCCAGGACACCGGGGTGACTTCGGATACCGCGGTGGCTCTCTTGGCTCGAAGGGATCTGGCCGGCGTGCGTGCCGTGCTCGCCGCCCGTGCAGTCGCCTCCGACCAGGGAACCGCCGATCAGCTCGCCGCGGAGCTGGACTGCGACCCACGCTGGGCGACGGGCCAGGACAGCGACGAGCTGATCGTGCAGCTTCGGACGTTGGTAGCGGACAAGGATCCCGATGTCCGCAACGAAGCCTTGCTGCGACTTGCCTGCCTGCGCTGATCGGACGGCACTGAACTGATCAATCTTCGGTGAGATTGGTCAGCCTTCAGCGAGACAGGACAATGTGTGACTGAGCGCCGCGGTTGGCCGCTGAGCGCGCTAGTTGGCCGCGCTGAGTGCCGTACTTGGCCAGGGCGTGAATGTCCTCACGGACGTTAAGCGTTCGCCGCCACCTGCAATGACTGCGAGAACAGGCGTCAGGATATCCGCTATGACCAAGGCGCGGGAATGGACGTATGAGGGTACGCAGCTGGCTTGGCTCAAGGAGCGGCTTGGTCGCCCAGAGCCGGGGCCGGGCCACGTGGTGTCGGAGATCGTCCCGCGTGGCTTCGAGGCGTATGTGCGGATTTTTCATCGGTTCGAGGCCAGGGACGGCTCGGGCCGTAGCTGCACCTGGCAGGCGTCGGCGAGGGAGTCGGGTGTGCCCTTCCACGCCGAGCTTTCCCACTGGTCGCTGCGGGGCGGTGAGAGCGACAGCACGGGCAGGTCACTGTTCTATGCGCAGGATGGGGCGCTTGACTCCCAGAGTCGACAGGCGCTTGCATCACTGCTGATCACGGCCTCTGGGGACGAGGCCGTTTACTTCGCCTATGACCTGGCGGCGCTGCTGTGGACCGATGGCGCCAAGCCCCTCATCCATCACGTTCCACTGGCTGACCTGGGGAGTCTGCGGGATTCCATGATGGACCTTGTGGGAGACAGCGGCCCGGAGTTCTGGTGGCCCAACAACCGCGCCTGGGTCGTCACAACCGACTTCGACCTCCGGTCCACCTATGTCGGGTGTTCGAAGGAGACTGCCGAGCTGCTCCTGGCTGACGAAGTGCTCGAATCCTTGCCAGTTGCCGCAGAGACCCGCGTCGATTGGGATGCCGACCAGACGCAGTGACTGGTGATCCAGCCGTGTCGGTGCCCCGCAAGCCGGCAAGACGCGGGAACGAATGGGCAAGTAGCTTGCTCAAAGTGGCCAACTAGGGTGCCCGACCACATCACCTGTTGACCTGTCGCACTGAAGGTTGCGCGATTCTCACGGAGCCTTGGTGACGAATAGGTTCGGTACGTCGGTTTCCTGCTTTACGGGTCGGGGTGAACCGGTTGCGAGCAGGGATGGGCGGGTATTCTCGCTGATCATGACCACCCCGAACGGATTCCCGATCCACGAGCTGCCCGCTGATCCCGGGCGGTTGTCTCTCGTGCATCGGAAAGTCCAGCCGGTTTTGGCCAGCGCGGAGTACGACGCGGTCGAGGAGTGGACGGTCACGGTCGTCGCTCCTCAGTTTCGCGGCCGGACCACGGGCGGTGAGGTCGGCATGATGACCTTGTACCGGCTGCGGAGGGACAACGTGTCGGACTGCGCTCCGCCGACGGCCGCCGAAGGTGACGACCACTGGCTGGCTGAGCTCTCCCGGTTCTTGCTCGACTGGGACGGCAGCCCCCGAGCGAGGTTCGCGGACATGGTCTCGTCCACCGACGGCGATGTACTGGCCGTGCACAACGTCTGCCTGGCGGCCGAGTGGCATGGAACCGGGGTCGAGGCCGCGTTGCTGGCGGAAGCGATCTGGGCCCTGGCCGACGGCTGCTGCGCAGTGGTCACGGACTCGTACACCAACGCGTGCCCGGATCACCCGCCGACAGCCGACACCCGGTGGTCGCCCGTGCCCTCCACAGTCCTCGACGGCGTGTGGCCCAGCATCGGCTTCCGCCGGCTTCCCTCCCTGCACCTGCTCGACACCGCTCACGACGAGCCCCGGCGCCTGCGCAAGCAAGCCCGCGCTGACCTCGCCGCGCTCAGCCACACCTACCAGACGCGCACCCCGCGCCACTGACTGCGGTAACGACCGTTCCCGCGTTCCCGGGAGACACTGCAGGCTCAACCTCGCTGGTGACATACAAGCTTCACCGAGACGAGCCCACTGCCATCACCGGGGTTCAGTGAGAATCGAGCAACCTTCGATGCGACAGGTCAGTGGTCGGGTAGCCGGGTCAGGCAACGTGACCCGGCTACCCGACGACACCGGCACTACCCGACGACACCGGCACTACCCGGCGACCTGGCTGCCGTCAGTGCCGCCCACTAACCTCCTGCCAACGCCGTACCGACGTGCGCGTTGGTGTCCCGTTCGAGCGAGGGGATGACCTGTGCCCGATCGACCTGAGATTGTCTGCATCTGTGGATCCGCCCGGTTCGTTGAGGAGATGCGTGCGGTGAATCGGGATCTGGCCTTCGAGGGGATCATTGCTGTCGCGCCGAGCGAAGCGGACGGGCCGCTCACCGAGGGGCAGAAGAATGCGCTGGGCGCTCTTCATCTGCGCAGGATCGACCTGGCAGACCGGGTTCTGGTCGTCAACCCTGGCGGGTACATCGGCGAGTCCACGAGCAGGGAAGTGGATTATGCCCGAGCCGCTGGCAAGCCAGTTTCGTTCACCGATCCCGTCTGACCAGGTGTCGAGAACACCCACCATCACACCCATCGCATGCCGATCGCGGAGAGCTGCTCAGTCCTGTCCGGTGTCAGGGCGACGGCCCGGCTGCGCTGGTTGCTGATCCAGGCGCCCAGCTTGTGTTTCCGTTCTTCCTGGTCCTCGCCGACGATTCGTTCGATGCGTTTCCTCGGGACTCGCCGCCTGGGGTGTGCCGTGGCCCCTGCCGAAGGACTGGAAGGACGAGCTGGCCAAACGCTGGAGGGCCGCCCGCCCGGACGGATTGCCGGCGCCCCCGCCCACCCCGGCCCCGGCCGACTTCGCACAGGACACTCTCGACTTCGGCTGATCCGACAACAGCGGGGCCGGACAGGATCACCCTGCCCGGCCCCGCTGCTCGCTCCCGGCTGCTCACCGGCTGACTCGGATGCGCGGCCCCCACGCGAACTCAAGGTTGTCCAGGAAGACGGTCTCCAACTGCTTCTCCCACCGGCCGCGCAGGAGGAACGGAGCGGCCTCCATCCGCTCCAGGATGACCAGGGTCTCGGGCTGTCCGATCAGCGCGTACCGGCCGTGCGAGGCGGGCCTGCTGCCCGGCCCGTACGCGCGCAGCAGCTCCGAAGGATGGTCGGCGAACTGGACGAGCGCCTCGATCGGCGTGACCGGGTTCCACAGCGCCTGCTCCGCCTTCGTGGAGGGTCGACTCGTGCGAGCCGGTGCACCAGGCACCGGAGAGCAGGTCGCAGTCGGGCTGCGGACAGTGCGGATCGTGTACGTAGGGCGTCTCCTCGATGTCGCAGACCAGGCACCGCTCCGCCGGGGGCAGCCCCTCGCCGGTGATCAGCATGGCCAGGACCTGTGGTGGTGTCGCCTCGTTGGCCGCCGCTGTGCGGCGGACCTCGGCATGCGGGTGGCGTGCGAGGCGAGCCGCCAGGTCAGCATCCTCGGTCTGCGACACGAGCTCCGCGACGATCCGTACATCCGGGTCATCGGCCAGCATCTCCCGTACATCGGCCGGAAGTTCGGGACAGGCGGCCAGCTTTGCCCGCCTCTCGACGTCGGGGTCCGCAGCGAAGAGCCGCGCCCACTCCAGGTCACCGCAACGCTCGTCGAGCAGGGCGAGCGCAGCCTGCGGCTGCGTGAGAGGGTCGACGTCGGCAGCGGTCAGCCGGCCCTCGTACGCGAGTCGCACGGCACTCTCCTGGACCCGGGTGGCCAGGTCGACCGCCTGCTTGTGGCTGAGGTTCGTGCGACTGGCGAGGCCGTCGGCGATGTCCGCGTCTGCGACCGCGATCAGGCGGTCGACCAGCTCGACGGGCAGAGCCTCATTGGCGGCGAGGCCGCACAGTACATGGTTCACGGAAGGCATCCTGCCCGGACCGCAGTCGAACGGCCGCTGGATTTCGACGTCCCCGCGCCGCGCCGGTGGTCATTCCTGGGGACGTAGTTCGGCGCACTCCTCAACAAATGCGCAGAGTCGGCGGATCAGACTCACACAGGTGGCGGGGTCTTCGGTGCCCTGCATGTGGGATGCGTCTTGAAGCCACTGATGCCAGAGGCCGCCCGTGCCCAGAAAGCGCGAGGCTTGGTTGCCTCCCAGATTCGAGTCGACGAACACGAGGACGCCCATGACGACGCCCTGGTCGTACGCGAGGTCGGGCCGGCGAAGATAGCGATCAAGATACGCGGCCAGCAGAGCAGCGTCGTCTTGAGTGCCGAACGTGGCCAGGGCCACGCAATACGCCATACCCGCACAGCAGACCTCACTGGCCAGCAGCAACTCGCCGAGGCGCTCGCGGAACTCGGTCCGGCCGGAAACGGCGATGAGCCAGCCGGCGGTCCTGCGCTCACGCTACCCACCTTCAAGGAGAATGCCGAGTTCATGCGGAGTGATGAGCTCGGCATCCGCGGCGAGACCGCGAGCGAACCGGTCGCACTCGCCGCCCTCCAGGCGCAGCAAACTCCCGCTGAGCTTCAGGTAGCGGCGGTCGGGCGTGACGTAGCGGCGGACCAGATCCAGCAGTTCGGCATCCTCGTAAGCGTGACGCACCCCAGGATCCTGGCGCACTGAGCGTGCCTGGACCAGCCTCTTTTCGACATCCCGAGTCACTCCGTGCTCGATGGGCTGACCCGTCGACCTCCCTCACTCGGAAAATGTGTTGGCGGACTGTCGGTGTGCTGCGACCATGCCTCTGATTCCCAGCGGAGGACATTTGTTCGTTTTCGTGTGTGCGGGGTGCGGCGCCGAGCTGACCGCGCCACTGTCCGAAGTCGCCCTGCCAGTCCACGCCCATCAGAAGTTCGGGAACGGTCTTCAACTGCCGGTCCTCATGGAGTCGGGAACATTCGCCGTGGAACCGGAACCCTGGGGGCCACCGTGGCGGAGGTGGGAAGAGACCGATCCGGACGAGGCAGCCGCCCGCGGCATCTACGCGCCGGTCTACGCCCTCTCCGACGGCGCGCCCGGCGCGATCGTCATGGCACCCGGTGATACCGGCGGCACCGTGCTGATCCCAGATAAGCGCGGGGGTGCCTGCTGCGGGATGGATGGGGGTGACGGGCCCAACATGGCCTGCGAGGCGTGCAGGCTGCCCGTGGCGACCAGGATCGACGACTGCTCCCTATGGCAAGCCGTCTGGCTCGCTCCCAATGCCGTGCGCCGTCACCCAGCCGACGGCATCGACGCCACACCACTGTCCTGGGCAGAACTGATGGCCGGAGGAAGGAGCACACCTCCATCCGATCCGATAACCAACTCGTGGGGTAGTTCGCGGCTGGGGCTGGACCACTTCTGGGCGTGGAGCCCCCAGTGGGAGGCGGCAGCCGGCCAGGCACTCGCCCATCTGCTGGCAGCCTCACAACGCCGGCCGGTGACCGTCCCGGACGGCCTGACCGCCCAAGTGTTTCAACGCGCCCTCGACGCCCTGCTGCCCGCGGGAGGGCCAACACGTCCGGCGGTCCTGGCCGGACCAGATCTGCCCGTACCCGACGAGGACGCCGACATCCTCCTCGTGCCGATCCATCCGCAGACCGGGCAACTCTGGCGCCCGCCAGACTCGGCCACCTCGGCATACCGGGTACCACTGCCGTTCGGGGTATGGCGGTGGATGATCTACCCCGACCCGCATCTGCCCACCCTCGCGTCGGGCGTGATGCCTGACGGCGTACTCCGTGACGACCCGCCCGCACCCAGACCCCGCCAGCTCTTCCGGGCTGACCCAGGCACGTTCCAACACACCCTGGTCCGGCTGCCGGCCGCCCGCGCTCCGTGGCTGCGCGAGATCCTCGAGACCCACACACAGCACACGCAGGCCGGCATCTTCTAATACGGCGACCGGGAAGGGCCGCCTGGCTGAGTACGCACAGCCCTGCCGCCACGGATGAGGAAGGCACGCAGTGACGCGAAGACTGCCGATAGACGAGGCCGCCGAACTCCTCGAGGGCGAACTGAGGGCTGGACAGCGGGCGCCTGCCGAATGCGGTGGTTCCTGGCCGAGGTGGCTGGTGCCGGCATCGTCGGCGGGGATGCGGACGATGCCTTCTGGCGCGGCGTGTCCAACGCCCGGAGCTGGGACGTCAGCGGCAACGGGCGCCGTGTCGATGTGAAGCGCGCCTGGCATCACAAACCTGACGGCATCGGGTTCGGCGGGCCCCGGAGCGGCAGCTACAACCCCGGCCACGTCGACGACATCCTGCTCCCGCATATCGAGGACGACGACATCACCATCCGCCACATCTACGCCGCCGACGGGCAGGTCACCACTACCGCGACAGGACGCCCACGCGCCGCATACCGGGTTCCGGCCGATGACCTCAACGGGTTCATGAAGAAGCGCTCCGACGTCTATTGGTACGCCTCCCTCTCCGACCTTGCGCCCTACCTCGTGCGGGGCCAGAGCCCCGAAGGCGGTCAGCCCTGACCATTCCCGTCGGGAGGATCTCTGCCATGCCCGCCACCACGAACTACCAGCGCGCGTACGGTGAGGTGACGACCCGCCGGGAGGACCAGATGAGCGTGCAGGGCCGGCCCGTCTTGGTGGCCAGTGGGTTCGTCTCGCTGGAGCCGGAAGATTCCAGCGCGGTCATACTGAGTCCGAACTTTTCGTCTCGGGCTCAGCGCATGCGCTGAAACGTGCGGAGCAGGTCGGCGGTGTACCGGGCGGTGCGGTCGTCGCCTGTGACGATGCGCTCCGAATCCCGGGGCTGACCGGGCTTCTTGCGGTTGACGTCCCACTCCCGGTAATGAATCGGGTTGCCTTCACTGTCGGTGCGTGGCAATGCTCCGTAGCGATTCGGCCAGGCGGCACCTCCCTTGGTGCCTGAGCCATCGTTCGGCGGCCACTGGCCAGCGTCGATCAGCGCCAGCGTGTGCGACGCCCGGTCCGGAATGGCAGCGCGCACGGAACGGGACGAGTCGCCCGACCGCGGCTGCTTGGCACCCCCGTCCGCGGCGGTGTCGGCGTGGGCCGTTCCGGAGAAGGCGAGAAGCGCCCCGGTCAGAGCGATGCACGCGAGTGCACGCCTAACAGTGTTGGTCGTGCCCCGCCAACGATCTCCAGCCACTGGGGACACTCAAGCCCCAGTGTGTGGGAGCTGGACACCGGCCAAGCCTGAGGCGACCCTGGGCAAGCCCCTCGGCGAGGGCGGGCTTGCCCGGGTGCTGGGTCATGCCATCGCGGCGGCCACGGTTTCTAGGACGACGAGCTGTTCCGGGTTGATGGGGGCGCCGCCGGCTTGGGGTAGCGAGCGGAGCTTGCTGCCGTCGGTGCGCAACCTGCACAGCCCGGCCAGGGGTAATGGTCCGGCGCCGCTGAGAGTGTGGGAGGAAGGGCTGTCGTAGACGGGCCGGTAGCAGCCGGGGCACGGCAGGCAGCCGTCGACTCCATCCGCCGGCGCGTCCGGGCGTAGCTGCGGCACGATCCGCAGGAGGAGGTTCTCCCCGGCCTCGGCCCACAGCTCCGTCGGCCGCTCCGCGGACCGCTCGAAGACCACGTCACCGTCCGGGCCTTCGCTGGTACGGACGCGGGCCAGCGTGCCGACGGCTTCGGCGGGGTGGTTCGGGAGGAACGCCAGGACGGTCTTGGCGCCGGGCTCCTCGCTCACGCTGTACACGTGCCCGCGCCTGGCCTTCATGGCCATGCCCAGCTCGTTCACGCCCTGGCCGTCGTCGTCGTTGCGCAGGCGCAACTGCCACGAGGCCGGGGCACCGTCGATCTCGGCGGGGGAGGAGGTGATCAGGATGCCGTTGCCGGACTGGCGGACGTCCAGGTGCTGCATCCCGCGGACGGATTTGAACGCGGTGCCGAACCACTCCGTCGGCTGCCCACTCTCACCGCGCGGCACGCGCGGCTTGTGCAGCTTGTGTCGGCCCATGCTCTGCCTCGCAGATGTGATCCGTGCACGGGCCGGTCGGCCCGGCGAAGCCACAACTGCGGTCCGGCGGCCCAGGCACGCCACAGGCCTGGCCTCCACCCGTTCAGCGAGAAGAACGTCGACTTCGCCAAGCTCGACGAGTGGGGGCCCGGGGAGATCCAGGCGCACATGCAGTTCATGAAGCAGACCAGTGCCGGCCTTGCCTCCGCCGGTGAGCTGGTCGACGCGCAGGGCCTGGCCGTGCCGGAGACCGCCCGGATCGTGCGCAATCGCGAGCGCCTCAGCACCCCGTAGGCCGTGCTCCTCGACCGGGGCCGCCTCGGCCTGCCCCGACCTCGCTCGGGGGTGTGCCCCGCCGGGCCTTCACGGATCTGGTCCGCATCCGCCGAGGCCAACTGCTCCCCGCCTGGATCCGTCGGGCCGAACAGTCCGACGTTCTCCCCGGCGCCGCGTTCTCCGACAGGACTTCGACGCTGTCACCGCGGGACTCACCCACGGACGGAGCTCCGGAAGATCGAAGTCCATGCCCATCGCGTCATTGTGTGGGACACGCGGTGCCAAGCCGTGTGCGTGTGCATCACGTCGAGGTAGTGGTCGGGGGAGTGCAGGTCGCAGTGCGGCACGTGGTTGTCACGCCCGGGCAGGCCGAGGACCGCGCAGACGCCGGCAGGCCGGGTGGGAGTGCCCGACTGCTGGCCGAAGCTGAGAGTGCTGTTGGCGCAATGCCGGCCCCCGGCGCCGCCGGGGGCGGCGGTCAACTCCTCGCGAAGGACGGTGGCCTCGCACAACGCGGAATCAGGCAGGACGAGCGGCGGCCTCTGCGGCGGCGCCTGTGCCACCGCATGGCGCGCCGGGGCACCGCCGCGTCGTCATCGACATCACCCTGCTCGGCCTCGAACACCCCGCGCTGCGCTGGGTCTCGGCCTGATCCGCTCCCCGCCGGCTGGCCACCGCGGGCCGCATCAGCCGGGTGCCAAGCCGTCTTCACGCTCTGCTGGAGCGCCGTGCCGTGTACCTCGACATCGAGGTCGCCGCTGCCGCACTGGGCTGTCACCCGCGGGTGAAGCTGTGGCTGCGTGTCCATCCGTCGGCCGTCGAGAACGTCGGGCGCACACTTGCTCGGGAACCCGGGATCGCCTTCGCCGCAGCCGTGTCAGGCACCTGCAGCATCCACGGCAGCATCTCCGACGACATCCACTCCGTCGCGCACCGCCGGGACCTGGACGAAGTGTTCGCGTTCCCTGCGGACCGCATCGGGTCCCTGGCCGGTTGACAGGGCAGGGAAGTCTCGCCGGTGCCGGGACGCGTCAAGCAGGCCGGGGTGCTCCTGTACGGCGATCGCCTCGTCGAGGGCCGGCGTGGAGCCCGGGTACCTGGCAGGAGCGTCAGGGGGCTTGGAGCAGTCCCGCCGACGTCTGGAGCACGTGGGATCGCGGCGAAACGGCCCATCGGGCGCGCAGATGTGCCGGCCGGCCGGTCGGACGGGGAGGAGAGCCCCGACCGGCGGTGTCGGCAGTCGGGCCCGGGCCCTGGCGGCGGTGTGCACACGCGCCGGCTCTGCTCCGTGGACCGCGATGATTCCGCCGGACACGGCCCGGGGGACGGGCAGTGAGTGCGTTGGAGCCGAGGCGGCGTCATGTCTGCGGGCGTGTTCCGGGCGCTGTCCGGCGCGGCGCTGACCTGAGGCGGGCCAAGCCCTCTGGGGCCTGCGCGGCGCTGACTTGAGGCGGGCAAAGTCCCCTGGGTTTCTGCTTGACAGGTCCGGAACCGAGCCGAATACTAACCACGTTAGATGTTCTAACAACGTTAGGAGTTGCGGGTGGGGAAGCGGGACGAGGTGCGCCGCCGGACGTACGCCGAAATCTTGGAGACGGCGGACCTCTTGGCTGAGCGGGAGGGATGGAGAGCGGTCACCATCCGGCGCATCGCCACGGAGATCGGCTACAGCGCGCCGGTGATCTACCAACACTTCCCGAGCAAGGAGGCGGTCCTGCACACCCTGCTCGTGCAGGGAAACGGCGAGCTGACGCACCGCATGCTCGCCGCGGCGGCAAGCGGACCGGCTTCCCGCACCCCGCACCTCGCGGCGGCCGCCTACCTGGAGTTCGCCCGCTCGCGCCCCAGCTTGTACCAGCTGATCTCGGGCGGACCCGGCACGGACATCGACGCCTCCACTCGCCGAGCCGCAGCCGCCGACGTCATCACCTTCACCAGACAGCTGATCGACGAGTGGGCGGCCGCAACCGCCTGCGAGCCTCCCGACACACACGACGCCTGCGACCTGCTGTGGGCCACGCTGCACGGCCTGGCAGGCATCGCAACGATCGAGGACATCGGCTTCGACCGCGCCTCGCGCCTGGCCGACCAGGCGGTGACGGCGCTCCTTGCCCACTGGTCGGCCCGGCCCACGCATCCCGAAAAGCGCTCACACACCGTCAGGGGAGAGACATGATCTACCACCACAACCGATTCACCTTCAAGGAAACGGCCACTGCCTCACAGCGAGAAGAGGCCCTGGCAAGCCTCCGCGACCAGGGCGAGGCGATCGACGCGGTCACGCAGTACGTCGTGGGCCGGGACGTAGGCGGTGAGTTCGAGTACGGCGCCGTCTTCGTCATCGAAGACCTCGACGGATACTGGGAGTACCTCATGGCCCCCTCGCATGCCCGGACAGACCGGATCGGTCTTCCCCTGCTGCAGTCCTTCGTCTCCTACGACACCACGGACACGGACGACCCCGCCGTCGCCGAAAAGATCGCCGACCTTCACGCGCGACGTTACGCAGGCGACCCCGACCTCACGAAACTGGTCGCCGACCTCCCCTTCTACACCGGCAGCAGCGCCCCGATCCCCAGCCGCTCCACGGCCTCGCGCGAGCGTTCCCGTACGCCGCAAAGCAGCCGAAGCGACAGCTGAAGAAGGAGCGCGATCGACAGGATCCACGGGCGGCCGCTGAGACGCTCGTTCCAGCCGCGGCCGACCCGAGCCTTCACCACTGCCCCGACCAACGCTCACCGACCCAGGCGCACACAAAGGGGGGGAGATTCCGGCGGGGGAGGAACTTCCGGCAGCCGAGGGCACGTTGTCCATGACGTGACCGAACGTCGAATCCTTGGCCTGTCCGACCTCCGCGTTGCCCCCCTCTGCCTAGGAGGCAACGTCTTCGGCTGGACCGCCGACAAGACCCAGTCGTTTGCGGTGCTGGACGCATACGTTTCCGGCGGCGGCAACTTCATCGACACCTCCGACTCTTACATGAACTACTTCGACGGCAACGAGCCGGGCCAGTCCGAGACCATCATCGGCGACTGGCTCGCCGCCCGCCGCAACCGCGACGACGTGGTCGTCGCCACCAAGGTCGGCGACCACCCGCAGTACATGGGCCTTGCGCCCTCCAACATCAAGGCCGCTGTGGAGGAGTCCTTGCGGCGGCTGCGCACCGACCACATCGACCTCTACTACACCCATTTCGACCGGGACGAGTCCATCCCCGTCGACGAGATCATCACTGCTCTCGACGACCTCGTACAGGCCGGCAAGGTGCGCGCCATCGCGGCATCCAACATCAGCCCCGAACGGCTTTCCGCGTCGCTGGCTTTCTCCGACCGCGAAGGTCTTGCCCGCTACGTGGCTCTGCAGCCGCAGTACAACCTCGTCTCGCGCGATACCTACGAGGGTGCACGACGGGAGGTCGTGCGGCGTGAAGGACTGGCCTGCGTTCCGTACTTTGCACTCGCCTCCGGCTTCCTTACCGGCAAGTACCGTCCCGGGGAGAGTGTTGAGAACGTGCGCAACGTTCCCGGACTCGCCGGTGGGTACGCGGACACGGAACGCGGCGTGAAGGTGCTCGACGCGTTGCAGCAGGTCGCGACCGCGCGCGGGGCGGAAATGGCCACCGTGGCATTGGCCTGGCTCCTGAGGCAGCCGACCGTGACCGCACTGATCGCCTCCGCGCGCACCGTCGAGCAGCTGCCGGCGCTCCTCGCCGCGCAGGACCTGCATCTGTCGGACACCGAGCTGCTGACTCTGACGACCGCGTCGTCCTGACCGGGGCGGCCGGAGGGCCGGGACCTCCCGTCGTGGAGCGGGCTCAGGCCCTGGTGAACAGGGGCTGTGACGCTGCAGCACCCCCTGCGGATGTTCGTAGATCCCGGCCGACGACGAGATGTCTTTCAGCCCCTAACTCTCGCCCGGCCGCCCGAGCCACTACATCACCACGGCCCGGGCGGCATCCCCGACGGCCAAGAGTTTCTCCCCGGGATTCGGCCTACCGCAGGGCTCGGGCTGTGCCGGAAAAGGACACCCCGACCGGCTGCCGGCGACCTACCACCGCACCCACGGAGTCCGGTATTTCCACGGCTGCCATTCGGTCGGCAACGACACGCCCTAAGGGCTGTCCCGCAAATGATCTTCGAGCCGCCATGGATGTGGTTGGCCGTTGTGCGGCCCGCTGGCCTATCCCGGTTCCTGGGTAGCCGCCGTCGGCGATCGTCATGGTCTTGCTGACGGTGGCTTTCGCTCCCGATTACTCCCAGGCTCTGCAGTCGTTGCGGTTGCCCGGCACGGGCCGGCCAACTACGACGACGCGACGGGTGCCGGAGGCGATGGCCACTTGGTGGTTGGTGGAGTACCGGTAATTCTTGGACCACTCGGCGACCGGATGGTTGCGGGTAGGCACCAGCGTGCCGTCCACGATGAGGACGGGTTCCTTCGCGAAACGCTGTCTGGGCTGCGGCGCGAGGAGCGGGCCGAGATGGCCGATGATCCGGTGGGCTGTGGACTCCGAGACGCCGAAAAGCGGGGCGAGTTGGCGCATCGTGAAGTTGGTGCGCCAGTACGCCGTCACGAGCAGCACTCGTCTCTCCAGGGTCAGGCCCACGGCCGGCCCCGTCGTACCGCTGTCGCACCCTCGCGCCGCAGCGCGGTAACCAACCTGCCGAAGCATCGCGGGCTCAGCCCGGTGAAGGGGGTTATCGAGGTTGGCTCGGGCGCCGTGATCACACCAGCCACACTAAGATCATCAAATCGTGACCAGGTCGGACTGGACGCGGAACTTCATTCGGAAAGGCGGAGGTCTCCAGCCCAACTGCCGCAACGGACCCGGCCGGAGGCGAAGGTGACCTCGAGTGCGATGCGGCCGGTCTTGGGCTCGCACTCTTCGCTCACGGTCAGCACCTCTTCTCCCAGGTGGGCGGCGAACGGCGTCCGATCACCAATCGGAGCCACCTCGACGCGCCCCCAGCAGTCCATGTCGTATCCCTCGTGCGGGCTCGCAGACTCCACGATCAGGCACCAGTCTGAGCCGGTCGTGACGTGCAGGGAACCGCCTTGACCGTCGATCAACCACACGTCCAGCGGACCTTGAACCTCCTCGTCTCCGCTCCGAAGCCACGCGGCGAAGACCTCCTTCAGCCGACGACCGACCAGGGGTTCAGCACCTACGCCAGACCCGTGCAACGGACACTGGTTCACCTTCTCGAACTCCACACAATGACGGTACCGTCAGCTAACACCCCAGCTCACACGCTTAAACGGGACAGCCCTTAGTCGTGCGGGCAATCTCACTGGGGGTTCTGGGTGGCCGTACCGGCTGGGGCGGATTTTGCAGGTCTGTACGTTGAGCTGTCGTACGTGGACGCGGTAGGCGAGCGCCAGATACGTCCGCCCGTGGACTGTGCGACGGCCCGTTTCGAGGACGTAGGGCCGGTGTTTCGGTGGTCGCGTGGTGAGCGTCACTTCTCGGGCTGGTATTGGGCGGCGATGACTGGGCACCATGTCGGCTTCGAGTCCTGGCTGGAACGGGACCGGCTCATGCTCGTGGACTTCGACCCGAGGGTGGCGGGGATCGCCTCGCAGCCTTTCTGGCTGCACTGGCACGACGGGCTGCGGGAGCGTCGGGACGCTCCGGACTACTTCGTGCGCCGTGTGGACGGCTCGGCGGTGGTGATCGATGTCCGCGCGGACGAGCGGATCGTTCCACGACCTGCCGCCAGGAGGCACCCCGCCTGCGCAAACAGGCTCCGCTCGACGTCGAGACAGGACACGACTGTCCCGTCTCCACTTAACCTGCGCTGCGGTGGCCTCAGCCAGCTACCCGACTGCGACCAGACGCTTCAGGAATAGAAGCCCTTGCCATATTCGGCGCGACTCACGGTGAAGTCGACCGGGCGTTCTCTGCGCAGACGCATAGCGGGACTGGAAGATTCCCATGGCCTCGTGGATCGAGCAGCGAAGGTGGTCGCGGAATAGCTTGATGCCTTGCATGACCCGGCCGCTGAGGATCTCATCGTCCGCGAAGGCGAGAGGGCCGGCCGTCCAAGGAGCGGGAGCGGACCCAGGATCTGAACCTGGCCAATCTGTCAACGTGGCGAGCAAGCGGCCTTCCGAGAGGGCCACCGCCACGTCCATGCCGCGAGCCGTCGTCTCTGTGAAAGCAGCGGGTGCCGTGTGGTCCAGGAGGAGGACGAAGTGCTGGGCTATCGGCTGCCGCCACTCATCGAGATCCCCGTCGGCGTCCAGCCTGAGGCTGGACTTAAATGCTGCGTCGACGAAGACCGAGACGAGCATTCCGAGGAAGTCGGCCTCCAGCAAATTGTCCGCGTGGTCAATCAGAATCGCGAGATCCTGGTTCCCTTGGCCGGGACCGTGCCAGTCCTGGAGGCAGTCCACCAGCGCCATCCAGTTGTGGCCGAAGTAGCCGACGAACGAAAGCTCCCGGGCGAACGTGCGGAAGGCAGACGCGGCATCCCGCATTTCACGGCCGTCCAGCCGCAAGACCAGACCGTTCCGCTGCACGAGCGCGGCCGTCTCCGACGCCAGCCAGGGGTCAGCTGGGGAGGTGAACACAACCCAAGGAGAGCGGCGCTCCGTCAGAGTCGGCTTCGGCATCATGAGTGAGATCCTTGCATGGCACTGGCTCAGAGCCCGAGTGCTTAACGGCGGACAGATCGTTCTCAGCGAACACGCCGCGCACGCCCATCGAGTAATCGTCAAGAGTTGTGGATCAGTTCTGTGTCTGCGATAGCTGACCAGACCTGCTGAGCCAGTGACTCGGCGGCGGCACTTCCATCGACCACTAGGTCGCATTCATCCCGCACGGGTTCGACGTGCTCCTCGTGGGCGGTGCGCCGGGACTGGAGGTAGTTCCGCAGGAGTACGTCGAGGGGAAAGCCGTCCCGCAGGCACTTGCGCTGGATCTTCCGGGCCAGGCGGAGGTCGGCGGGCAGGTCGACGAAGACATCGAAGCGCCCGCACGAGACTTGCGGGGTAACCCGGCGGGCGAACAGCCCGTCGACGATGACGACGGAGGCCGTGGCCAGCGCGGTGTCGGTGTCACGGTTGAGGCGCCCGAGGTCCATCGACCGGGGATCACCCACGTCCAGCCGCAAGATCCCCGCCTCATCCGGTGCCCACACCCCACGTTCGGGGATGTCGAAGTAGTAGTCGTCGCCGTGAAGCACCCGCACGGGGGCCTGTGAAGCGGTGGTGGCCAGCGCGACAGCCAGCGTTGTCTTCCCCGCGCCGGCCCCTCCAGTCAGCGTCACCAGCATCCGGTCCGCCCCTTTCCTGCACGCGTCGTGAGGTTGGAGAATCGCATACGGACCTGTGGGCTCACGCCACCAAGGTCCGGGGGGCGTTCCACGAGGTGCCCGCACTCGAACCGGGCTCCCGCGCGGACCAAGGCAACGAGATACGGCGAGTTGACCGCCCTCGCCCATCGTGCAAGCGACGCCCAGCAGGACACCCGCCGAAGCACAGCTATCGAGAGCCAATGACCCGTCTCAATGAACCTTGACGGCGTCGCAGCGAAGTTCGACCGGTCCCCTGTGGACCGCGCATCAGGTGAAACGCACGGTCAGTCTCTCGTCCGGCACGTTCGACTCGTCTTCCTTGGCAGCTCGGACAGTACGGATGCGATCGCCGCGAACGCTTCGTCACCCATGCGGCCACGACTGGCTTCGGCGTTCTCCCAGACGATCTCGACCGGCCGCTCGACATCCCTGCTCAGGCGGTCCCACAGGGCGTCCAGGTTGTGCCCGTAGTACGGACCGAAGTCCAAAGGCCCGGCAAGAGACCGGTGCAGGTCCGCCTGGCTTCCGATGCGTGTCCCGTCAATGGTGATGCGCATGGCCTTCACCCCTTCGACCAGCCAGACGACTCTACGTCCACCCGACGCTCTTGCGGCGTGCCAGCACGAACCCTGGCAGCCAAACTCCACTGAGACAAACTGCCATCGATCAAACTGCACTGAGACCCGTCGAACTTCAGTGAGACGGGACAGTCAAGATCGCGCAACAAGCGCAATCAGCCAATACATCAGAAATCCGACACGCTCTGATCCTGCGGCACTTCTGCCGAACACCGAGTGCTTCAGATGGCGAAGCCCACCAGCTGAAGCACTCAGTCACACCCCTGTGTGGGTGCGACTCTTCTTGCTGGGTGACTCTTGGTCGGGCTGACTGTCACTTGGCGCGAGGGCGGGGTGGGGGTGTGCAAGAGGCGGGGTGAGACCGTGACGGTGGAGAAGGGCGACCGGGGGCCAGAAACTACGTCGGGGTGCGCGAGTACTGCTCAGCCGTGGTTGAAGCGCTCACTGCTGTCGGCATCCCGCCAGGAGAACGTTGGGAGGGCGGCGAACGGCTCGTGCAGCTTCGGACGCTGGTAGCGGACAAAGATCCCGGTGTCCGCAACGAAGTCCTGTTGCGACTTGAGGCAGGCTCCGGCGCTGCACCGAGAAAGGCGACAGCATCGTGGATTTCACTTCTACCATTTGCCGGTCGGTATAAGTCTTTACGTCCTCGTTCTGCTGCTTGGTCGGGCGGCGTCCTATGGCGCGCGAAGGTGCGGTTCCGGGTGACTGGATCCGCCGGCATACGCGCTGTCGAGGGTGCCGGTTATGCCCGATCCGGGTGTTCTCGGCTGTGGTCAGCCCGATGCCAACTGTTCCGCTATCTCTTTGATCCAACCTGTTGTCTTGGCCGGGTCGTTGAGGGTGGCCGCCCATGCTTCCGGTTCCAACTTGTGGTTGGTGGGGCCTGATTTGAGGGCGATGAGGAGGGCTCGTGCGGAGTCTCTCATCTCGGGGGTTGTGCTGCTGGCGCCTTTAATGGCGGGGCCTGCTGCGAGGGTATAGATCTCGCGGGCCATGGCCTGGCGTTCTCCCTTGGACACTTTCTGCCAGAACTTCAGGGCGTGTTGCAGTGATTCGGTACGGGATGAGGCCTCGGCCGGGGTCTCGTTCTCCGGCGCCCAGTGCTCGGGGTGGCGGGCTTCTTCGTAGCGTTTGGTGGCGGCGCGGAGCGCCTTGTAGAGGGTGACGCCGAGAACGAGGCCGGCCCCGGCCCCGGCGAGGCCCCATCCGACCGGGTTGCTCGCCAGCCCGGCTGTTCCCGCCGCGACGGCCGTGACCACGCCGGCCGCGGCCTTGGTGGACTCGCCCAACGCGCCGCCGATGGCCTCCTTGCCGATCTTGGTCAGCTGCTTCTTCTTCGCGTACTCCTGCACCGTGTTCAGCTTTTCCACGTCTCTTTCCGCGCGCTGGAGGCTCTCGGCGGCGTCACGGGCTTCACCCGTCGCCTCCCAGGCCGCGTCGATGGCCTGGGAAACGAGCTCCAGCCGCTCCTGGCCCTCGTGGTCCCAGTAGGCATCCAGCGCGACATACGCTTCGGCCGCGGCCCACTCGGCCTGCTCCCGTGACTCGTTCAGCCGGGCTAGTGACTGCGCGTGGACGAGATGAGGATCTCCGAGCTCCTTCACCTTCTTGTACTTGCTGGCCGCTCCACCGACGCGGAAGGCGGCCCGTACGGCCTTGATCGCACCGACGGAGGCGCTGGCGATACCGCTCGCCTCGGACGCCACCGCCGCGTTCGCCGCCTTGTGGAGCTTGGTCACCTCCTTGGCGATGCCGGCGCTGTAGCCTGCCGAACCGGCAGCTCCGATAACCGTGTCGGCACCCTTGACCTTGGTCTTCTTCCTCGCCGTGTGGTGGCCGGCCCCGCTCTCGTGTTTCTTGGCGTCCTTCATGTTCTTGTACGCGTCCATGCCATTGACCACCGTGCCGGTGACCTCTGCGAGGAGGTTCTCCGATACGGCGGAGGTCCCCGAGGCGGCGACGGAGTGCTTGAGTCCCTCGTTGGCCGCCGCGGCGGCCTGCTGGGTGAAACCCGCATTGGTGGGGGTCTGGACACCCTTGATGAAGGTGTCGATGGGGTCGAGACTCTTTTTGAACCTGTCCAGAAGCGCGGCGATCTCGTCGCGGTAGCTCCTCTTCGCCCCGGCGGACCCGCCACCGGCCTCCGGCACCTTCCCCTTCCCCTTGTCCATGCCCCGGGCGCGCTGCACCACCGCAGCCGTGGCCCGGTTCCCGGCGCCGGACTGCATCCGCAGGACGGCGTGCTCCAACGAATTTCCCGACAGACCCCCCTCCCGCCGCTGGCGGGGCGACGTCGGGGCGGCCGCAGACTGCCGTGTCGGGGTGCGGTGGACCGGGGTACTCATGGACGTTGCCTCTCCTGGCTACGGAACCGGGAAGCTGAAGATAGCCAGGCGCGGCCAACAGACGGGGTGCATAGTGGAAACTCTTGGGAGTGCTGTGAACTGAGGCATCCACCGGAGTTGGACACAGGGGCTCATGCCGCGATTGTGAATGTGTCTGATCGCAGGTGCCGTTGTTCAAACCCGTCTGGTGAAAGGTAGTTGAGGGCGCTGCGGCGCCGTGGGCCGAGTAACGGGCGAGCCACCGGTAGAAGTCCAGCCTCGCCTGACGCACCGTCGTAGTAGCTGTGTCACATCCCTTGAGCGGTAACTTTCTGTGAGAGCAGGTTTCCCCATGCGCCTGGCGGAAGATGCACGCACTGCTCCCAATCCCTTTACACGGATGGCCCGCACCAATGCGGTGAGTGCCCTCTTTGGCACGGACGTTGGCACGATCGTTCTGCCGGCCCGAGCTGTGGTTTCCAGGCCCGATGCAAGCTGCCCCCTCATCGGGCCCGTAGGGCGCGGTAGCGGATCGTGTACGACCAGGTCCACGCCTACGATCTGCCCGCGACCGAAGGCGGGCAGGGCGCCCCCCGGTGGAGGACCTTCGCCGACCGCTCCAGCTTCGACCCGGCCCGCCGGGTGCAATGGGAGCGGAACCCCTGGAGCCGGCTGAACTCCAGCGCCCGGTCCTCGTCGCCATCGTCGACCGCCACGCCCCGGCCCGGCAGATCGCCCCGGAGGAAGAGCAACGCCAGGCCCTCGCCACCTTCATCGAGGGCTGGGGCCAGGCGAGCGGGGTAGCGCCGGCATAGCGTGGGCCGGTATGGAACTCCCTCACCGTCTCGCTGACCAGCGGAAACCGTCACGACGTCACTCAGCTCATGCCGTTGCTCGACGCGATTCCCCACATGCGTGGCCTGCGAGGCAGGCCACGCCACCGGCCCCGACGACGGTTCGCCGACCGCGGCTACGACTTCGACACGTACCGGCGCCTGAACACACACTCCGGACGGTTCTGGGTGACGTCCGTGCAGTCCACGCCGTTCCACCGGTAGCGCAGCTCCAGCCCGGCATCCTCAATCGGTACCCCCGCTCCGGTGAGGTGGGCGCGGAGTGCGGGGAGCTGGGAGCTGCCGTCCCAGGGCAGTTCGAACGATCCCAGGTAGGCGGTCATCCATCCGGCAGCGGCGAACTCTTCGGCGAGAAGCCGCTGGGAGACTTCGGCACTGCCGACGAGCAGCGGCGGCGGTGCGCCGCCAAGCGAACGGGACGGTAGTGGTTGCTGCCGTTCCAGTGCCTCGACGGGCGAAAAACCGGCCTCGCCGACGCTACTGTCCGGCGGCAGTTGGGGCGCGGCCGCTGCCCCGATCCGCTGACTGCCCCTGCCTTCATCTTCCCTTTCGTCTTCCTACCGCGAAAGCTATGAAGGCAATTATGACGATCACCAGCAAGACCCATGTGGAGATTCCGCTGAGTCCTTTGTAGGCGAGTATGGTCGATGTGGTGTTCGGTGCCACCGATACTCCTAGTGTTGAGCTGACCTTTCGGCCTCAGCCGGTGGTTCTTTGCGGCTAGGCCTGTTGCGTCGGGGAAGCGTTCGGCCGTAAACAGAGTCTGCTGTCGCCGACTTCGTTGGCGACGGCCACAGCCCACCGAACAGCAGTACCTGGTGAGCGGGCCGCGCGTTGCCTCGACTCCTCTGGTTCACCTACGAACTTCCGTGCACCCGCGCGCATGCGGGGAGCAGTCAGCAACCCTTCCCTAGCTGCACCCGAGCGGTGGTTCCCGGCTCCACCAACAGCCGTTCCCGTTCGTGACCTGTGCAGCCGCATGCGGAAGTCGTAGAACAAGCGGACCGGCACGAGCCGCTGTGGATCGGCGCGGCATCGGGCGATGAGCACGACAGCCGAAGTCTCGCCGAGAGCTGTTACCAGGGTGGATAAGAGGGCTGCACGGAGGTGGCCCCGGCGCGGGCTAGAGCGAGGAGTTGCTTGATGTCGACGATTTGGTTGGCCGGGGGCTGTTCGGGGTTGACGGGCTTGTCGTAGTCGGTGAAGAGCGTGGTTTCCGATTTGGTGCCGCCGCTGGTGACCTTGAGGATTTAGGGCCTGCCTTCGGTGGCGACGAACAGCGACTGGGTGGCGCCGTTCTTGTCCTTCTTCAGCCCAAGTGCTGTGGTGCCGTCGATGGTGGTGGTGAGCCGCGGGTCATGCCCTGGCGTTCGGACTTGTTCTCGTCCATCGCCGCTACCAGTCCCTGTTTGTCGCAGAGTCCGGTCAGCTGGTCGTCGGAGGCCGGCATACGGACCCATTAGTCGGCGACTTTCGGCACGAGCGCGTCGGCCTGGGGCTGCTGCTTGAGGCTGTACTGCCAGTAGGCGGCATTCCCCTTGAGGAACAGGGTCGCGTCCTTGTGCCGGATGTCGGAAACGGCCTGCAGGTGGGTGACCGTGCCCTGACAGTTCTTCTGGTCGTCCACGGAGAGATCGACCGCCACCCGCTGCCCGCCGGACTGCGCAACATTGCCCTTCATGTGCATGGACTTGGCCTGTCGCGTGGGACCCCGTCGTGGTTGTCCGCAGCGGTGACCGGGATGAAGATGCACGCCGAGACGGCGGTCCGCGAGAACATTCCGCTGACCGTGCTGATCTGGGATCGGGGGGCTCGTTGGCGGACGACATCGAGCGCGCCCGGCGGGTGCTCCTGGACTCGACTCTGCTCGGTGAGCTGGACGCCGATCCAATCGGTGCGGTGCGGGCGGTGGAGGTGGCGCTGGTGGACTTCCGCCGCAGCGAGCTGGCGCGGCTGGCCCAGACCGAGGAAGTAGACGCGGAGGCCCGGCGTGCCTAAAGGACCAAGCAGGGGCGGCGCTGGTTTAGGCACAACCCCACCGGCGCGGACGCGATCGCCGAGGCGACGAAGGCCACTGGCACCGCCCGCGAGCGCGCTGCCGAGTGCCTGCTCGCGACGCGCCTGCGACAGCTGCGGGAGCAGGCCGCCGCCCGGACCGGGCAGGCCGCCTCCGCGCCGTGGACGGACCGGCTGCCCGAGCTCGCCGCTCGCCCGCTGACCGACGATGCAACGGAAGAGGTGATCGCGTGAGTACCGAGCTGAGCGGTGTCGACCTCGCCCGCCAGGCTCTGCTCGCCGCCCAAGAAGAACGGTGCCGCGGCGAGGAAGCCGAAGCGGCGCACCGGCACGACGGTGCGCCGCGACGGGCGCGAGCCTCTCGGGCTTGGTGCGGCGATCACGACGATGATGACCGAGCGCGGCATGGTCGCCCCGGCCGCCGGCGGCAGCGTCCTCGCCCAGTTCGACGCCATCGTCGCCGCGGCCGCGCCCGAGCTCGCGGGACACGTGAAGGCCGTGGCGTTCGACCCGGACACCGGCCGCCTGGACATCACCCCCGACAGCCCCGCCTACGGCACTCAACTGCGGTGGAGCGCACTGAAGCTGAGCGCGGCGGCCAACGACAGGGGTGCAAGGTGCGAAGGTCCGCACCATTCACGTCCTGGCGCCCGCACCCGTGAAGGCCAGCCCCATCATTTCGGCCGCGCAGCCGGCAATGCCCGCTGACTCGGCGAAGCGCCGGACACCGCCGAGGGCTACCACCGCGCAATCGACGCGCACCACCAGGCATTCCAGCCCCCGCAGCTGGACCCGACGATCGCGGCAGCCGTGGCGCGGCAAACCAACGCGATGCGCGAGCTGAGCCGCGCCTGCGGTTCCGGAGGGATGAGCCGGCCTCGATCCGCCAGGCCCGCGTATAGCGCGCCGTCAAGCCGCAGCACACGAGCCGCCGCGGTGCGCCGGGCCCGCGCCGAGGGTGCGAAGGTGCGGCCCCGCGAGTCCGAGCCCTCGGGACTATCTCCACACTCGCGAGGAGCAGTCGTTGCACGGGGTGGGTTACATCCCAACGGTGCGTCCTCCATCCCCGCGCGTGCGGGGAACAGGCGCTGTTCAACTTGGCCTGGAGATCCTCGATGGGTCCATCCCCGCGTGTGCGGGGAGCAGGATTTTCAGCGCCGCAACCAGGCCTTGCGCCAGGGCCCATCCCCGCGCGGGCGGGGAGCAGATGTCCGTCCACTTCTCGTAGACCCCATCCCCGGGTCCATCCCCGCAGTGCGGGGAGCAGTCCTCGTCGTAGTGACCGAGCTCGGCCAACTTGGGTCCGTCCCCGCGTGCGCGGGGAGCAGTCACGCGCGCACGTGGCCGCGCATTGTTCCCTGGGTTCATCCCCGCTTACGCGGGGAGCAGTTCCGTGGTCTGCTGCTTCACTAGTAGAGACAGGAAAAAATCAGCATTCTGGTTGCTAGCGAAGGGGAGGCAACTCCGGCAAGTCGGGTTCTGATGCCGAGTCCGTAACGGATTCCGCTCGCGCGATCGAACAGTATGACTGTCGTACGCCTCAGTAGGACGTTAGCCAACTGAGCTGTAGTGATGGCGTGTTCCAGTATGCCGCCGTATCGGGGCCCACGCAGAGTTTGCGCTCTCCGCCGCGCCTGCCCTCCTGCCTTCAGCTTGGCCGATCTTGCTCGCTAGCAGGATCGCAGACCGACCGGAGCGGGTATGCGCGCCTGTTCGTGAGTCAGGCCATCGACCTTCATTGTTCCCTGTTTCCAAATTTCTACTCCCCTCGTCACCGGCACCACCATGCTGGTGCTCGGCGCTCACCCGCAACGTCATCGAAGGCCTGAGCCCGAACAGAAAGCGAGACACGCATGCAGCACGCAAGGATCATCATCACTGCCGTAGCCCTATTAATGATCTTCGCCTTGAGTGGAGTGCTGGTCGCAATGGGGCAGTCCACCGCTGCGGTCACTACGCTGATCCCGTCGCTCGCCCTTGGCGCACAACAGATCGTGCGTGCCAGCGTCAGCGAGATGAATCACACCAGCCAAGACAGTGCTTCCGCATCCATCCATCGCGCCTTCGGCGACAGGGCTCGGGGCGAGGAGCGGCAAGGATGACCCAGGACCCCACGCCTTGGTGCGTTCCCCGGAGAAAGCCGGGCCGGAGGCTCGGGCCCATCGTCGAAGGGGCAGGCCGTTTCCACCAGGTCTGGGTAGCGGAGCTACGGAATGCCTTTCGTGCCAGCGGTCTGACGCTTGCCGAACTGAAGGACCGCACGGGTTGGCCTACGTCGAAGATCTCTGAATTGCTGCGGGCCGCTGGCCGGTACCCACGCTGGGTCTTCGTCCGCGACATCGGGAGTGCTGTGGCTGGCTCAGGATGGCCGTGCGGGCCACTGCGGGTTCAGTGGGTAGAGGCGGCTCTCGAAACGAACAAGCGCACGACATGGATCGTCGACTGTCTCAGCGTGGACGGCGACAACATGGCAGCAGGGTCAGCACCAGCGCCCCTCGAATTCGGCGCATTCCGCGAACTGCACCGGTCTCGCTACCTTTCCGACGCGCTGAACTCCTTACACTGCGCTGTTAGCGCCCAGCGAGCCGTCGCTCACGCCTTCACATTGCTGCTCGTACTGTGGCCCGCTGTGTTGACCTGTGAGAGCCCAGAGCGCTATGCGGCGCAGATTCTGCGTCAGACCGTGCTTGAGCAAGCTCCCAAACGTCGCGATGAGACCATCCCCGCCTACTTGGTAGTGAGGCTGCCCGTGCCTCCGCCGTGCCATACGTGCCGGGTCTATCCCCTCGCGTGCAAGGGGAGCGGTTGACGAGAAGTTCGACCGATGACGAAGCGGTTGGGTCTATTCCAGTAAAGGCGGGGAGCCGCCCTGGTGGTGCTGGCCGACCTCTGGCCGCCGGGCGCTTCCTCGCGCGCGGGGGAAGTAGCCCCGAGGGTGCCGCCCGGGCACCGCGGCAGCGGGTCCGTCCCCGCGCGTGCGGGGAGCAGCCCATTTCGGCGGCCGCCGCCTTGACCGCGGCGGGTCCATCCCCGCGCGGGCGGGGAGCAGGGTCGCGGCGACGAGGCCGAGGACGAGGGCGGGGGTCCATCCCCGCGCGGGCGGGGAGCAGCCCGCGTTCCAGCTCCCGTCCGGGGGCGGGCAGGGTCCATCCCCGCGCGGGCGGGGAGCAGAGCTGGATCGTTTCTGTCGTCAGTCCGTGGGCGGGTCCATCCCCGCGCGGGCGGGGAGCAGGACCACCCCAACGCCGTTTTCGGAAGCTGGCAGGGTCCATCCCCGCGCGGGCGGGGAGCAGGCTCCGTGACCTGGGACTCTACCGAACGGTAGGCCAGAAAATCATCACTTCCTTCGAAACCGGCAAACAGCACATATCCGGCAAGTACCCTTCTTTGCCTTGCACTTCAGAATGGATCACTGTTCTCCTCCAGGAAGCCAACAACCTGGCTAGGTCCACCCTCCGTGAGCAGGGAGCCGAGCAACGAGACACCCTCGCCTACCGCCCCTGAAGTCCATCCCCGCCTGCGCCGAGGGGAGCAGGGCGGACCGGACGCACGCCGAAACTTCGCCAGCGCGGGTCCCTCCCTGCGCGTGCGGGGAGCAGTCGGCGTGCCTTTGCTTTCGCCAGATGCGCCGTGGTCCATCCCCGCGCGTGCGGGAAGCAGTTCCCCATCCGCACCAGCGGCAACATGCTGGCGGGTCCATCCCCGCGTGTGCGGGAAGCAGGGCCGAACGCCGTGCTCGGGACACAGGCCCTGGGGTCCATCCCCGCGCGTGCGGGGAGCAGGTGGGGTCGGTGGTGCCGGCCGGCAGGACCTCGGGGCCATCCCCGCGCGTGCGGGGAGCAGTCCTGGTGATTGCCGCGACACCGGAGGCGGTGGGGGCCATCCCCGCGCGTGCGGGGAGCAGGCGAAGGTCACGGTGCGCAGCGCCCGCCGCCTGGGGCCATCCCCGCGCGTGCGGGGAGCAGGCTCCGTGACCTGCGACTCTAACGAACGGTAGGCCAGAAAAACATCACTTCCTTCGAAACCGGCAAGCGATTCATATCGGGCAAGTAGCCTTCTTCGCCGCGCACTTCAGAGTGGATCACGGATCCCTAGGGGGCATCCCCGCGCGTGCGGGGAGCAGAAATCGCCGTTCGTGGTGGTTACGTGCATGTCGGGGGCATCCCCGCGCGTGCGGGGAGCAGGAGCCCCGCCCATTCACGGGCGGGGCTCTCAAGGGGGCATCCCCGCGCGTGCGGGGAGCAGGCTCCGTGACCTGGGACTCTAACGAACGGTAGGCCGGAAAATCAGCACTTCCTTCGAAACCGGCAAACGGTAGATACATCGCAAGTGGCCTTCTCTGCTGTGCACTTCAAAGGCGGCCCGAGGCGAGGGGGCCTCGACGAGCCGCCTCGCACCCTCCGGGTTGGGCCATAACCGCGCGTGCGGGGAGCAGAGGAGTCCGGCGCGGGTGACCAGTGCGGCGCCGGGTCCATCCCCGCGCGTGCGAGGAACAGATCGTGTCGGGCCGCGAGCCCTACAGCCCTAGAGTCCACCCCCGTGCGTGCGGGGAACAGCCGCCGGCCGTCGTCGGTCCCGGTGAGAACGTGGGTCCATCCCCGCGCGTGCGGGGAACAGCCCCGGCTGATCCGCAACTGGGCGCCGTACACGGGTCCATCCCCGCGCGTGCGGGGAACAGCAGGCCTCGTTCAACACGGCGCTCCCCGCGACGGGTCCATCCCCGCGCGTGCGGGGAACAGCCTCACGCCTGCCACCGGTCGGTACAGATGTCGGGTCCATCCCCGCGCGTGCGGGGAACAGGCCGCAACTCGGCTGATCAACTCATCGAAGTCGGGTCCATCCCCGCGCGTGCGGGGAACAGGGCGAGGGCGGCCGGCCCACCACCACCCAGCTGGGTCCATCCCCGCGCGTGCGGGGAACAGGCTTCGTGACCTGCGACTCTACCGAGTGGTAGGCCAGAAACTCATCACTTCCTTCGAAACCGACGAAAGGCACATATTTGGCAATTAGCTCTCTGTGCCGCGCGCTTCAGAGTGGATCACGGTTCTCCTCAAGGAAGCCAACAACGTGGCTAGCCCCCCCCCATGAGCGGGAAGCCGTGCGACGCGATCACCCTCGCCTACCGCCCCTGGGGTCCATCCCCGCGTGCGCGGGAAGCAGAAGCGGTCCACGGACATCGCCCGCGCCCCCCTCGGTCCGCTGTGCTGTTCGGTGTAGAGCCGCGGGACCCGGGGAAGTTGGTCCGATCTCAGGAAGGGTCCGGCCCGGTTGTGGGTTAGAGGCGCCAGCTACGGATGGTGTCGGCGCAGGTGAAGACGTCAGCTCCGGAGCGTACGTCGTGGGCGAGTTGGATGAAACCGCCGTAGGGCTCGGTGAGTGTTTCGCCGGAAGCCTGCATGTAGGAGATGGCGATGAGTGCGGCGAAGGTGGGGTTGCGTGCGGGCAGGGGGCGCACGCTGACGATTTCGTGGAAGAGGGCGGCCGCGCGCCAGGAGGCATCCGGCAGGTAGCCAAGTCGGGGCGTGTTGACCTTGTGGCGGGCGACCGCTGCGACGAGGCCGGAGAAGTCACTGACCTCCAAGGCCTTGGGCAGGAACTCGACTTGCCGTTCAAGGAGCCAGGCAACGTCGATGTACAGCTCCATCAGCTCAGGCAGCCTTCGACCCAGATCCCTGGCTGGTGTCGGGTTCCTCCTCGGGGAACGCGGCCGCGAACTCAGCCACCAGGGACGACTTCTGCAGCTCGCGAAAACGCGCTGCCGCCAGCTCCAGCCGGGGGTCACGCTCGGCGACCTCGGTCAGCAGCGCGGTGACCGTCGTCTGCTCCGCCTCCGCACGCAGCTTCAGCCGCTCAGCGGTCTCGGCGCTGACCCGAATGGTGATCTTCTCCGTCTTCTCACCCATGCACCCCAACGTACAGCACCTGCCATACAACAACGAAGAGAATCGACACATCCGCCCTTGTCCGTGCCGAGCAGGGCATCAAGCCGGCGGGCACGGGTCGGGATCAGACCGACGACCAGCGAAAGCGGTGACGCCCGGCCCCCGGCCCGGCGGAGAGACTCGGTCCTTCCTCGCGTCTGCTGGGAGCATCGGTTGATCACCTGAACAGAGAGCCCGAAGGCAGGCCCATCCCCGCACGTGCGGGGAGCAGCTTGGCTGGCAGATCGCCGGTTGGTGCGCCGAGGGGCCATCCCTGCGCCTGCGGGGAGCAGGCCCCGTCCGCCTGGATGGGCGAGGCCCACGAGGGGCCATCCCCGCGCGTGCGGGGAGCACAGTTCCTTGACCAGCTCGATACCGGCCGCGATGAGGGTCCATCCCCGCGCGTGCGGGGAGCAGGCAGGCCGACAACGCCACGAGCGGCGTGGTCCGGGTCCATCCCCGCGCGTGCGGGGAGCAGTCATGAGTGTCCATTCACGAGGCGGAGACGGGCGGGTCCATCCCCGCGCGTGCGGGGAGCAGACCTCCTGGCGGAGACATCCCAGTCGCCTGGGGGGGGCCATCCCCGCGCGTGCGGGGAGCAGGTCGGCGACTTGGCCGGGGACGCGCACAAGGAGGGTCCATCCCCGCGCGTGCGGGGAGCAGTGTCCGGCGGGCTTCGGCGGCCTTCCGCTCTTGGGTCCATCCCCGCGCGTGCGGGGAGCGGCGAGCCCGGGGAGCGGGCGAGCGCCATGTCCCGGGTCCATCCCCGCGCGTGCGGGGAGCAGTACGGCGGATGGACCACGAATGACAGTGAGTCGGGTCCATCCCCGCGCGTGCGGGGAGCAGTCTTCAGCTGGTCATCGGCCGACAGGCGCTCGGGGTCCATCCCCGCGCGTGCGGGGAGCAGTTCGCGCCGTTCGCGCTGCTCGCCGCCGCGCCGGGTCCATCCCCGCGCGTGCGGGGAGCAGTCAGGGTGAGCTTTTTTTAATTGCTTTTTTGGGGGTCCATCCCCGCGCGTGCGGGGAGCAGGCTCCGTGACCTGGGACGCTACCGGACGGTAGGCCAGGAACTCATCACTTCCTTCGAAACCGGCAAATGGTAAATACATCGCAAGTAGCCTTCTTTGCTGTGCACTTCAAAGGCGGCCCGAGGAGCGGGGAGCAGCCCTCGGCGAGCCGCTTCGCACCCTCCGGGTTGGATCCTTTCCCGCGTGCGCGGGGAGCAGCTTCGTGACCTGCGATTCTACCGAGTAGTAGCCACGTAAATCAGCACTTCCTTCGAAAGCGATAAAAGTGACCAATAGGTCGATTCTCTTTCCCGGACTGGTTTTGTCCGTCGAGGTGCGTATCAGGTAACGCAACTCGGGCTTCCGTCGGGCTAGTTGGGCGGTTGCTGACCGGACTGCTGGGTGTAGGAGCTGGTGAGGGCCTGTTGTCAGTGGGCGCTGCTTTGATGCGTTGCAGCTTGAGATCTGAGGCGGTCCGGCGTGCTGGTGCATGGGGATTGGCGGCAGGGGAGTGGTGTGCGTGGGTGGCCTGGGTGCGGGGCTTTCGGTGGCGGCGCGGAGCGTGTGGGCGAAGTACGACTTTGTGAGGGAGGGGTGGCTGCCGTTGTGGCGGCATCTCGCGGACAGCGCGGCTGTGGCGGGGCTTTTGTGGGATGAGTGGGTGCCGCGTTCGGTGCGTGCGCTGGTGGCGGAGACATTGCCGGGCGGGGCGGCGGATGCGCGGTTGCTGGTGGTGTGGCTGGCGGGTGTTCATGACATTGGGAAAGCGACGCCGGCGTTCGCGTGCCAGGTGGATGTTCTTGCTGATCGGATGCGGGATGCGGGTCTGGAGATGGCCTGGGCGAAGAGTATGGCTGACCGGAGGATGGCGCCGCATGGGCTGGCAGGGCAGTTGCTGTTGGCCAGGTGGTTGGAGGAGCGGCAGGGTTGGTCGCCTCGGGCCTGCGGTCCGTTTGCTGTGGTGGTGGGGGGGCATCATGGGCTGCCGCCGGAGAGCGTGCAGGTGAAGGATCTAGATGATCATCCGGAGTTGTTGCGTACGCCGGGTCGGTCGGAGGCTGTGTGGCGGGGTGTGCAGGAGGAGTTGCTTGATGTCTGCGCGTTGGAGTTCGGGGTGGCGGGGCGTCTGGCGGCTTGGCAGGGGGTGAGGTTGCCGCAGCCGGTGCAGGTGGTGCTGTCGGCTCTGGTGATCGTTGCTGACTGGATTGCGAGTAACGCGGATCTCTTCCCGTACTTTCCCGAGGCTGCGTCGCGGAGTGGAGCGGAGCGGGTCGCGGCGGCCTGGCGGGAACTTGATCTGCCCGCTCCGTGGCGGCCGCAGGAATTCACCGGGTCGGCAGGCGACTTGTTTGCCACTCGCTTCGATCTGCCGGCCGGTGCACGGCCGCGGCTCGTGCAGGAGGCGGCTGTTCGACTCGCCCGCGAGCTGTCGGCTCCGGGGCTGATGATGGTCGAGGCGCCGATGGGGGAGGGGAAGACGGAGGCCGCGCTGGCGGTCGCCGAGATTTTCGCCGACCGCAGTGGTGCTGGGGGTGTCTTTTTTGCCCTGCCGACCATGGCGACGAGCAACGGCATGTTTCCTCGCCTGCTGGACTGGCTGGGGCGGATGCCTCCGGGGGCGGATGGGGTGGCGTGGTCGGTTCGGCTGGCGCATTCCAAGGCCGCTCTCAATGAGCATTTCGCCGGGCTGATGGGCGCCTCGCAGTCGATCGGTGCTGTCGACGTGGACGGTCATGCGCATGTGGCTGCGCAGAGTGCTCAGGATCGGCCGTTCGCGCCGGCGGAGCTGGTGGCGCATCAGTGGCTGAGCGGCAGGAAGAAGGCGATGCTGTCGTCGTTCGTGGTCGGCACCATCGACCAGCTGCTGTTCGCCGGGCTGAAGAGCCGTCATCTCGCCCTGCGGCACTTGGCGCTGGCCGGGAAGGTCGTGGTGATCGACGAGGCGCATGCCTATGACGCCTACATGACCTCTTATCTGGACCGGGTGCTGTCGTGGCTGGGTGAGTACCGGGTTCCGGTGGTGGTGTTGTCGGCGACGCTGCCTGCGGGGCGGCGGCGTGCGCTGGCGGAGGCGTATGCGGGTGGGGCCGCAGTAGACCGGCATGCCGACGTGTTCGCTGGTCTGGAGGGGGCTCGGGAGTATCCGCTGTTGACCGCGGTAGCTCCCGGGGGTTCCCCGGTGGTGGAGTGTCCCGGGGTATCGGGTCGCGGTGCTGTGGTGAAGATGGAGTGGCTGGGCGACGGTCTCGATGAGCTGAGCGAGCGTCTCTCGGAGCTTGTGGTCGAGGGCGGTTGTGTTCTGGTGGTGCGGAACACGGTGGCGCGGGTGCAGGAGACGGCGGAGGTACTGCGGGCACGGTTCGGCGGGGATGCGGTGGCGGTGGCGCATGCGCGTTTCATGGATCCGGACCGTGCGGCCAAGGATGCTTTGCTGCTGAAGGAGTTCGGGCCGCCTGGCCGTGAGGTGCTGCGGGGCTGCTCTGGGGTGTCGGGGAGCGGGCGTCCTGGGCTGCGCTTTGTGGTGGCCAGTCAGGTCGCTGAGCAGTCCCTGGACATCGATTTCGATCTTCTGGTCACGGATCTGGCGCCGGTGGACTTGGTTCTGCAGCGGATGGGGCGGCTGCACCGGCATGCCCGTCCGGGGCGGCCTGCGCCGTTGTCGGCGGCTCGGTGCATTGTGACTGGGGTCGACTGGAGCCGGCCGGTGCCCCGTCCGGTCGCGGGGTCGGTCAGGGTTTATGGACGCCATGCGTTGTTGCGGTCGTTGGCTGTTTTGTTGCCGCATCTGCGGGGCGGGGCGGGGCCGGTGCGGCTGCCCGAGGACATCAGTCCGCTGGTGCAGCAGGCTTACGGGCCAGGGCTGGTGGGGCCGGGGGAGTGGGCCGAGGCGATGCGGGAGGCCCGGGGGGCGCACGAGGATGAGCTGGCCGACAAGGAGCGGCGTGCGGACACCTATCGTCTGGCGCCCGCGCTGAAGCCGGGGCGTGCGCTGACGGGCTGGGTCAGGGGTGGGGCGGGGGACGCGGATGACAGCCGGGGCGGGCGGGCTCAGGTCCGGGACAGCAAGGAGACCCTTGAGGTGCTCATCGTGCAGCGTCAGGCCGATGGGACGGTGACCACGCCGGATTGGCTGGGGCCGGGGAGGGGCGGGTTGCCGTTGCCTGAGCATGCGGTGCCCGGACGGCGGGCGGCGCGGGTGGCGGCGTCCTGCGGGCTGCGCCTGCCGCTGCAGTTTTCCCAGCCGAACGTGATCGACAAGGTGATCGGCGAGCTGGAAGAATTCTGCCCCCAGGCCTGGCAGTCCAAGGAGTGTCACTGGCTGGCGGGGGAGCTTTTTCTGGTTCTGGGCCCGGATTGTCAGACCCGCCTGGCAGGCTTCCGTCTCACGTATTCATCGAGCGAGGGACTGGAGGTGACGCGTGAGCAGTGAGCAACAGGCAGCAGGCGTAGGCGACTTACTGTCGTTCGATCTGACGGAGCAGCCGTGGCTGCCGGTGTTACGCACCGACGGCAGCACGACGGACTTGTCGCTGCGGCAGGTGTTCGCGCAGGCGGGGGAGATCAGGCGGCTGGTGGGGGATCTGCCGACGCAGGACTTCGCTCTGATCCGGCTGCTGCTGGCCATCATCCACGACGCGGTGGACGGGCCCGAGGACAACGAGCAGTGGGCCGAACTATGGGAGGACGAGGCGCCGTTCGCGTCCGTCGGCGGCTATCTCGACACGCACCGGGAACGGTTCGACCTGCTGCATCCAGCGGCGCCGTTCTTCCAGACCGCCGGGCTGCGCACCTCCAAGGACGAGGTGTTCTCCCTGAACCGTATCGTCGCCGACGTGCCCAACGGGGAGGCGTTCTTCACGATGCGCTTTCCCGGCGCCGAGCGGATCACTTTCGCCGAGGCCGCCCGCTGGACGGTCCATGCCCACGGCTACGACACCTCCGGTATCAAGTCCGGGACGGTCGGCGACCCGCGGGCCAAGGCCGGCAAGGCCTATCCGCAGGGCGTCGGCTGGGCGGGAAGCATCGGCGGCGTCCTGGCCGAGGGCCACACTTTGCGCGAGACCCTGCTCCTCAACCTGATCGCCGCCGATGCCGGCGTCGTGCGCACGACGGGGACAGACCGTCCGGCATGGCGGCGTGAGCCGTGCGGGCCCGGCGCCGCGAGCGATCTTGCTGGGCGGCCGCATGGGATACGGGACCTGTATACGTGGCAGTCACGGCGATTGTGTCTGCATTTCGATGCGCAGGGTGTGTATGGGGTGGTGCTGTCCTACGGTGATCCGCTGTCGGTGCAGGACCGCCAGACCCAGGAGCCGATGACCGGGTGGCGGCGCAGCCCGGCGCAGGAGAAGAAACTCGGCCGGCCTTTGGTGTATATGCCGCGCGAGCACGATCCGGCCCGGGCCGCCTGGCGCGGCCTGGCGGCTCTTATCGCCGACCGTGACCAGGACATCTCTGCGGCCGGTGAGCCGGCGAATGCGCTGCGGCCCGGCATCGTGCACTGGCTGGCGCACCTGACCACGGAACGCTTCCTGCCGAAGGACACACTGGTGCGGCTCCACACGTACGGGGCCGTGTACGGCACGCAGCAGTCGGTGACGGAGGAGATCACCGAGGACGGTGTCGCCGTCGCGCTGGTCCTGTTGCACGAGACGGATCGGCGTCTGGGGCAGTGCGCGATCGATGCGGTCGCGGATGCCGACAGGGCGGTCAAGGCGCTGGGAAGCCTTGCCGGTGACCTCGCGCGCGCAGCCGGATCCGAGGGCGACACTTCGCGCAATGCGGCGCTCGATCTCGGCTACGCAGTCCTTGACCACGCCTATCGCACCTGGCTTTCCTCCCTGGCCAGCGGTGATGACCCGCAGGAGCGGCGCGCCGAGTGGCAGCGCATCGCACGAGCCGAGATCCGCACGACGGGACGTCAACTCATCGCGCAGGCCGGACAGAAAGCGTGGGCTGGCCGGCTCGTGTCCGGCCCGAAGGGCGAGGTCTGGCTGTGTTCCGACCAGGCGGCCCTGTGGTTCGCGGCCGGCCTCAAGCGGGCGCTGCCGCTGGCCGCGCCCGCCGCTGATCCGGCCCTTGCCAGCGAAGCCGATGCCCCCGAACCCCCGAAGGTGCACGCATGACCAGTACAGCATCCCCGGCCCCGAAACGGCCGTACCCGGCTCTTGGTGCGGCGGGCACGGTGGCCGGCAGGGAGATCACCCGCCTTCAGGGCGGCTATCTCCGTGATGAATCCGCCACGGTGGCGGCACTGGCCCGGCTGCGGCGCGGTGTGGGCAAGGGGGTGGGGACGGTCCCTGACCTGTGGGGTGTGGTGGACACCGCCGACTTGTATGCGCCCGGCGGGCGGGACGAGGCCGGCACGGTGCGGGCCGAGGAGGCCGTGCACACCGCGCTCACACTGTGGGCCGCCCACCAGCAGTCCAGGCCCCTGCCCATGCACCGGGCGGGTGGGCACGAACTCGGGTCGGCAGTGCGCGAGCTGATGGCGCACGGCAGTAATGACGAGGCGTTGCGTAAGCGCTTCGTGCGGGTGGGAACAGCCGGCGGTATGTCGGTCCTCGCTGCGCGGCTGCGGGAGATCGTGCTGCTGCTGCGCCAGGAGGACATCGCTCTGGACTACGCGCTGCTGGCCCACCAGCTCGACGCCTGGTCGCGGGCAGGTGGTGCGGATGCGGTCCGTAGTGCCTGGGGCCGGTCCTTCCACGCTTACCGTCCCCGAGCCGGCCAGGTCCCTGCCGGCGACTCTTTCCCAGCCATCGACGCCGGCGCGGATGCCGGTGTGCCCGATCTGAAGGACGTCCTGTGAACAGCCGCATCATCGTCGAGGTCCACGCCCTGCAGAACGTTCCGCCGAGCAACATCAACAGGGACGACACCGGCTCCCCCAAGACTGCCTTCTACGGTGGTGTGCAGCGGGCCCGGGTCTCCAGCCAGGCATGGAAGCGCGCCACCCGCACATTTTTCGGCACCCTCCTTGAGCCCGCTGAACTCGGCGTGCGCAGCAAGCGTATTGCCGAGCTCCTCGCCGAGCGCATCCATGGTCTGGACTCCTCGATCAGCGAGAAGGACGCCTGGCCTCTGGCCGCCGACACCGTGTATGCGGCTACCGGTTCCAAGATTGAGGTCCCCGATCGCAAGGCGAAGGACGCCAAGAAGAACGGCGAGGAAGCTCCCGCGCCCGAGTCCTCCTACCTGATGTTCCTCAGCGCCGGGCAGCTCGAAGGGCTGGCCCGCCTCGCGGTGGAGGGCGCCGGAGACATCAAGGCGTTCTTCAAGGACAAGGACAACAAGGCCCAGGCCAAGGCGCTCGCCAACGCGCGGCACTCCGTGGACATCGCGTTGTTCGGGCGGATGGTCGCCGACTCCGCCGACCTCAACGTCGATGCCGCGGCCCAGGTCGCTCACGCGCTGAGCGTGCACCGGGTGGAGAACGAGTCCGACTACTTCACCGCCGTCGACGACCGCAACACCGCTGCCGAACCCGGCGCCGGAATGATCGGCATCGTCGACTTCAACTCCGCCACCCTCTACCGGTACGCCGCGCTCGACGTCGACCTCCTCGCCCGCAACCTCGGCCAGGGCCTGCGCGACGACGAAGACCCCCTCATGCCCGTGCGGCGGGCTGTCGAAGCCTTCGTGCACGGATTCCTCGCCTCCCTGCCCACCGGCAAGGTCAACACGTTCGGCAACCACACGCTGCCCGACGCCGCCATCGTCACCCTGCGTACCACCCGCCCCGTCAGCTACGTCTCCGCGTTCGAGGAGCCCGTCGACGCCGCGCAGCACGGGGGGCACATGAAGGCCGCCTGCGCACGTCTCGCCGAGTACATTCCCGCCGTGGAGACCGCATACGGCGACCAGGACACCACCCAGACCTGGACTCTGCGCGTCGGCCCCGCCACCACCGCCCTCGACGCCATCGGCATCCAGATCCCCCGACTCAGCGCCCTCGTCGACACCGTCGCCGACGCCGCCGCCGACCACCTGGGCAAGCGCTGATGAGCAGCCACGCCGTCCTGACCCTGCAGCTCGCCGGCCCCCTGCAGTCCTGGGGGGCCTCGGCCCGCTTCACCCGCCGCACCACCGAACCGTCCCCCACCAAGAGCGGCGTCATCGGACTGCTCGCCTCCGCACTGGGGCGCAGCCGCGACAGCGACATCACCGACCTCGCCCAACTCCGCTTCGGTGTACGGGTCGACCAGGCCGGCAGCCGCCTGCGGGACTTCCACACCGCCCACCACCCCGACACCGGCACCTCAATGCCGGTCTCCGAGCGTTTCTACCTCACCGACGCCGTCTTCGTCGCCGCCGTCGAAGGAGACCCGCAGCTCCTCGCGGACCTCCACCAAGCCCTGCACCACCCCCACTACCTGCCCTACCTCGGCCGCCGCTCCTGCCCACCCTCCCGCCCCATCCCTCTGAAACTGCACCCCAACAGCGAGCTGGAACAGGTCCTCACGGACGAACCCTGGCGCGCCTCACCCTGGTACCAGCGCCGTCGCCGCCACGAGCGGGACATCCCCCTGCGCCTGCTGACCGAAGCCGGGCCCACGACCGGACACGACCCCACCGCGGCCCTGCACCCCGTCGGCGACACGGTCCGCGACCAGCCTCTCACCTTCTCGCCCCGCCACCGCCAATACGCCCTGCGCACGCTCCACACCACCACCGTGACCGCCCACAACCCGGCCGCCCGACCAGCCCGCAGCGCCGCCGCCCCTGCACCGGCCCACGACGTGACCGGCCACCTGACCGAGGTAACCGACTGATGTACCTGACCCGATTCCGCTTCAACACCGCACGCCCCGGGGCCAGGAAGCTGTTGACCTCGCCCCAGGCCACCCACGCCGCCGTCATGTCCGCCTTCCCCACCATCCTCCCCACGCAGGACGACACCCCCCGAGTGCTGTGGCGGCTGGACCACAACGCGAAAGCAGAGAACCTGCTCTACATCGTCAGCCCCGACCGGCCCGACCTGACCCACCTCGTCGAACAGGGCGGCTGGCCCGCAGCGGCAGCAAGCGGCACCCCCGGCTGGCAGACCTACGACTACGCCGCCTTCCTCACCGGCCTGAGGAAAGGCAGCACCTGGTCATTCCGGCTCACCGCGAATCCCGTCCACCACGTCCGGATCAAAGACGGTGCCCCCACCAAACGCACCGCCCACCGCACCCCCGCCCACCAGATCGGCTGGCTGCTGGACCCCGAGCGCCAACAACGCTGCGGATTCAGCATCCTGACCACGCCCCAGGACAAGCGGCTCACCGAACACGGCGACACCCACCAGGTCACAATCGCTGAACACCGCCGCCTCGACTTCGCCAAACGTGACGAGCCCACCCCCACCAAACACCGGGTCCAGGTCACCACCGTCACCTACAACGGACGGCTCCAGGTCATTGACCCAGGCGCCCTGAGCCGCGCCCTGGTCCAGGGCATCGGCAAAGCAAAGGCCTACGGCTGCGGCCTGATGACTCTCGCCCCGCTGACCTGATCCGGGAACAATCATGTCGACTGTCGGACAGCGCCCCCAATCCAGCCCGCGCGAACTCACCCGCGCCGGCGACCGCATCTCCTTCGTCTACCTGGAGCGGTGCACCATCCACCGGGACGCCAACGCCATTACCGCAGAGGACGCCGACGGCGTCACCCACATCCCGTCGGCCACCATCGGCACGCTTCTTCTCGGCCCGGGAACCCGCATCACGCACCAAGCGATGAGCGTGCTGGGGGAGACCGGCGCCGCGGTGGTGTGGGTCGGTGAGCACGGCGTCCGCTATTACGCCGCCGGCCGGGCCCTCACCCGTTCCTCAGCTCTTGCCGAAGCCCAGGCCGCCGCGTGGGCAAACCGGCGAAGCCGCCTCGCCGTTGCCCGCGCGATGTACCGCCTGCGGTTCCCTGACGAAGACCCGACCGGCCTCACCCGCCAGGAACTCCTGGGCCGCGAAGGCCGACGCGTCAAACAGTGCTATCAGCAGCACGCCCAGCGCACGGGCATCACCTGGGAGGGACGCCGATACGCCCCCGGCGACTTCACCGCCGGAGACCCCGTCAACCAAGCCATCACCGCAGCCGCCCAATGCATGTACGGAATCGCACACACCATCGTCACCGCACTCGGCTGCTCACCCGCACTTGGCTTCATCCACTCCGGACACGAACTCTCCTTCGTCCTGGACATCGCAGACCTCTACAAAACCGAAATCGGCATCCCCATCGCCTTCGACATCGCAGCCGAAAGCCCCGAAGAACCAGGCCCCCGAACCCGGCGCGCATTGCGCGACCACATCCACCGCACAGGGCTCATGGACCGCTGCGTCAACGACATCAAACACCTTCTCGGTGCGACCACGTCCCCAGACGACAGCACCCAGGAGCCCTTCACAGACACCGTCACACTGCAGAGCGACGGCAACGTCCTACTGCCCGCCGGACACAACCATGACCTCTACGGAGACGCTTGGTGACCGTCATTGTTCTCACCAACTGCCCAGCCGGCCTACGAGGATTTCTCACCCGCTGGCTATTGGAGATCTCACCCGGAGTCTTCATTGGCAACCCCAACACCCGCATTCGCGACGTCCTGTGGGCCGAGGTCCAGCAGTACGCCAACCAAGGCCGCGCCCTTCTCGCCCATACGACCGACACCGAACAGGGCTACACCTTCCGGACCCATGACCACACCTGGCACCCCACCGACCACGAAGGCCTCACACTCATCCGCCGACTCTCGACCCCGCCCTCCACTGCCAGCAAGCCCAAACCTGGCTGGAGCAACGCTGCCAAACGCCGCAGATTCAGTCGAAACTAAGCACAGCGGAAATAGGCACCTCGCCCCATATGTCGGAATCCTTGAAAGTGAGTAAAAGCCAGCTCCGCTCCTGGAAAAGCCCCAGCTCAGGGAGCCTGCTCCCCGCGCACGCGGGGATGGACCCCGGTCCGTCGGAGTGAGCGCCGTGGTCGCGTTCTGCTCCCCGCGCACGCGGGGATGGACCCCAGGGCCAGAACCAGGTGCCAGCCTGAACAGCCTGCTCCCCGCGCACGCGGGGATGGACCCCCTCCATGCCCATCATCGGCCCCGGCCACGACCTGCTCCCCGCGCACGCGGGGATGGACCCGATCCGCAGGTTGACGCGAGGGTCGAAGCTGGCTGCTCCCCGCGCACGCGGGGATGGACCCCAGGGTTGCATATGCGCTCGTTCCCAACGCCCCTGCTCCCCGCGCACGCGGGGATGGACCCTGTGATCACGGGCTGGCGGCTTCGCATTCCGACTGCTCCCCGCGCACGCGGGGATGGACCCTACACGGCCCCGGCCGGCGATGACGCCGCACCCTGCTCCCCGCGCACGCGGGGATGGACCCTGGCGGCCGGTGCGCAGGTCTGGCACGAAGGCCTGCTCCCCGCGCACGCGGGGATGGACCCGACCAAGGCGCGGCCCAGCGCACGGCGTCCATCTGCTCCCCGCGCACGCGGGGATGGACCCTCGACCAACGCGTCGCCCAGCCGCAGCACACCCTGCTCCCCGCGCACGCGGGGATGGACCCGCCGCCTACGCGACCCGAAAACTCCTCGAATCCTGCTCCCCGCGCACGCGGGGATGGACCCGCGGCGGTCACCGCTCGGCCAGCTTGCGGCGGCTGCTCCCCGCGCACGCGGGGATGGACCCGCGGCGGTCACCGCTCGGCCAGCTTGCGGCGGCTGCTCCCCGCGCACGCGGGGATGGACCCCGGCCTCCCCGTTTCCAGTCGGCCCTCATCCGCTGCTCCCCGCGCACGCGGGGATGGACCCACCCGGCCACCCTGGCCGCTTTCGATCTTCTACTGCTCCCCGCGCACGCGGGGATGGACCCTGGTCCGTGCGGTCCTTGGGCAGGGACTTGGGCTGCTCCCCGCGCACGCGGGGATGGACCCGCCGCTTAGCGGCTATGCGGGCCGGCCGCCGGCTGCTCCCCGCGCACGCGGGGATGGACCCGACTACCGAACCCGCCACGGCGGCGACGTCGACTGCTCCCCGCGCGCGGGGATGGGCCCTCCGACACCGTGGTGCACATCCGGCGGACTCGGCGGGCGGAATCGCGGTGCAGGTCGACCGGGAGCTGCCCGGCCTCGCCGACGGCGAGCGCCGCCGGGTCCTTGAAGGCCACGCACCAACGCGGGCAGCGGTGGCTGGAGCACCGGGCTCGGCTGCGCAGCACCGTCCTCGACCAGTACCAGGAGCGGGTCGCAGCCCACCAGGACCCCGCAGGGCTGGCCCGGCAGGCGCGGGGCCTCGTCGGCGAAGAGGGCGCGACGGACGAGGACAGGGCCCAGTTCGCCGCGATCCAGCGCCAGATGCAGCAGACAGTGGCTGAGCATCGCGTGGCCGAGGCCCGGAAGAAGGCCGAGGCCGACCGGGCCGCGCAAGAAGCGAAGCAGCGCGCGGCACAAGCGCGGCAGCACGCCCTCGAGCGGGAGGAGGCCCGCGAGGAGGAGGCGGCGCGGATTGCGCGGATCGAGTCGCTGGTGCCGCCGGTGCGGGGCGGCCTGAAGCTGGCGGCCGGGAAAGGCGAGGTGCGTACCTGGCAGGAACTGCAGTACAAGACCGGAGCCCGCGACCTCAAGGGCCTCTCCTGCAAGGACCGGATCGACCTCCTGGTGCTGGTCGAGCAGAGGACGCCGCCCGATGAGCCCCTGTGGTCCGTGCTGCTCACGGGGCACGACGACCAGGAGGCGCTCGCCATGTACCGTGCCGTCTGCGCAAGGCTCGGCAGGGACGCTGCCGAGGACGACCTCGAACTCATCGCGCAGCTGACGGCCCAACGTGCCGAGCTCCACCGGCTCCACCGGTAGGCATCAGGCGTGCGGGGCGGCACCTTCGGAACCGACCCCGATCCTGCGGATTCATCCTCCGCGGAATCGGGGGAGACTGTCCGGCCTCCCCGAGCACGCACAAGAGTCGGTGCGTGACGTGATGGACATCGCGGTGCGCTCTCCGTGGGGCTGGCCCCAGTGGAACACGGGCGATCCAGAGGGCGAGGACGTCCGGCGGCCGCTGTAGGGCAGCTCTCCGTCGTCTACGTCATCAATCGGCTGAACCAGCATCTGTCCGTGCTGGACATCATCTGGATCGGATAGCAGACTGCTTCGCCGACGGCGACCTGCTCTCGATCCAGGGCCACATCGCGGACAGGGGCTTTATACGTGAGTGGTGGGTTCTGGCACCTATCTTGGGGAGCCAGCGCGGAGGGTGACGGCGCTGTTCGATTGAGAGGGCCCAACCCCGGTTGTTCGGCGTGAAGCCTCACGTCGTAGCCTCCGGACATGCCTGATGATCCGTTCCAGTGCCGCTGCGTCCTCTGCCATGACTACGGCGACCGGGATGAAGCGGACCGCATGGATCTGACGGTCATCGAGCATGTGCAGCAGCACGGATGGCACGTCGTGATGGTTCCCGAAGACGAGATCGGTCCTGGATTCGCCTACACGATCGGCCTCGCGCACACGTACGGCGGGGCTGAGCTCTCCATGTTCGGGCTCGACGTCTATGCCATGCACCCAATGCTCAATACGCTCGGAGAGAAGTCTGCCGCGGGCGAGGTGCTGGCGGACGGCCAGAGCCATACTGATGTTGTCGACGGGCAACGGGTCGCGCTCGGGCAGATTGATCGCGGCTGGTACCGGACCTTCTTCGGGCAGGCCATCGGGTTCTACCGGCGGCCGCCTCTCCCCGTACTGCAAGTCGCGTGGCCTGATGCCGAAGGCCGTTTCCACTGGGATGAGCAGGCTGACGAGAGGCATCGCGAGTCACAGCCTCAGTTGTGGCTGCCCCCGAGTGACCATCCTGTCGGGATCTGGACGACCGAACTCTGACCTCAAGGGGCCATGGAGCCGGTGAGCCGGCAAGCGGGTGCCGCACTACTGAAGCAAGATCATCTTGCGTAGAAGTTCGAATCCGGCTCTGCCGTACAGCTGTCGCTTGATCTTCTTGATGCGGTTCACGGCGCTTTCGATGCTGCCCGAGCTCCAGTCGAGGGTGAGGCCGGCGGTCACGGTGTCGAGGTCTCGGAGCAGGTGGAGCGCGAAGCCGGTGAGCCCGGGCAGCCTGCTGGCGTCGACCGTGTCGATCCAAGCAGGGGGCGTGGCGCCGAGGCGGTCGGTCAGTATCTCGCCGAAACCGCGGCCGTGTCCGGCGGCCGTGTCCAGTTCGGGACAGCGGGCCAGGACGGCCTTCAGGCCGACGCGGTCCTCCTCTACTTGCGCGTTGCTGACCAGGCGGCGCTGAGCTCCGCGAGCTGTCGGCGGAGGTGGCCTCGCTGCTCCTCCAGGTCCAGGGAGGTGGGCGACAGGAGGACGACGTTGTCGCGGTAGGGGCGGAAGCCGATGTGCTGCCATCCCATGCTGATCTTGGCAGTAACGCGGTCCCACTCGTCCGACCGCCGGATGCCTGTGACCAGGTCGGAGATGCCGGGTGCGCTCACAACAGCCCGGCAGCCAGGCCGACCGGAATGCGGTGGCGGCGACGCCGATGCCGCGCCGGACTCTTCTCGAGATCAGTGCGCGCCTCGAGGTGGCCATGGTCAGGGGTGCTGCGTCCCTGTCGGCTAGGCGGTCTCGGTGTGGAGTGGGGCGATGAGCTCGATTTCGAAGTGGTCGGTGTTTTCGAGGTAGGCGGCGTGTTGCTGGGGGCCGCCGGCGTGGGGGTGGCGGTCGGGGAAGAGGAGGGTCCAGCCGTTGTCCTGGGCTTTGTTGGTGAGGAGTTCGACGTGTTGGGGGGTGTCGATGTGGAAGGCGAGGTGGTTGAGGCCGGGGGCGAGGCGGTCGTGGCGGGTGTGGGTGAGGGCGGGGGACTGTTCGAAGACGAGGTAGGTGGGGCCGAGTTTCCAGCTGCGGCCGTGTTCCCAGGTCTGGTGGAGGGTGTAGCCGAGGTCTTCCAGGAGCCACTGCCAGTCGTTGATGGCGCGGGTGAGATCGGGGACCCAGATCTCGACGTGATGCAGTGTGCCGGTGGTCGGCGTGCTCATGTCTGTCACGGAGAGTGTGCTCCTTGGGTGAGTTGGGGGCGGCATCGTATACCGGATCGAGAGGATTTCTTCCAGACTGCGCTGTCGGTCATATGCCGTTCAGTTACGGACAGTTGACGGAAAAGGGTCTCTCCTGCTGTGCCGATCCGCTATCACGGAGAAGACGGTCGGGTCCGTGCTCTGGCGGCGGCCGCTGGGCGGCGTGCATGTCGTGGAGGGGGAGAGGGGGCCGAGGATGGCGGTGTTCGTGGTCTCCGCCGACACCGCGGCGGGCTCTCTCACGGTGACGGAGAAGGCCGGCCCCTCCTCCTATCGGCGGCCCGTATCGGTGGTGATGGGACGGGGGCCGCTGGGGGTGGCCCAGTGCGGCCCTGGCGGGATGCTGTTCGTGGCGCTCGCGGTCTGCGACGAGGTCTTCTCGGTGGACGTACCGACGGGCCGCGTGGCCGACGGGATCCGGGTGGGCTGGGCGCCGCGCAGCCTTGCCCCGGTCCCCGCTACGCCGTACCTGCTGGTCGCGAACGCGGGTTCGGACACTGTGTCGGTCATCGACACCGTAGAAGGCCGAACAGCGGCGTCGATCGACGTGGGGCGGGAACCGGGCGCGATGGCGGTGAGCGCTGACGGGTGCACCGCGCTGGTGTGTGAGCGGGGAGCCGGCACGGTGGCGGCTCTGGACCTGTCGCCGCTGGCGAAGGGCATCCCCGCGCGGATCTCCTTGCGCTGGCGGACCGGTATCGGCCCCCATCCGCACACTCAGCCGCGGGCTGTCGCGCTGTGCGGGGGACGGGCAGTCGTGGCGTGTGCCCGCCGCGACGTTCTGCCGGTACTGAACGTCGACGACGGCGTGCTGGTCGCGGACGTGGCGCTGCCTGTGCCGGGTGTGGCCCCGGCCGGTGTCGCGGTGACCGGCAGGGACGGCTTCGCCCTGGTGGCGTTGGAGCGCGCCGGGCTGCTCGCGGTGGTGGATCTGCTGGACTGGCGTGTCACCCGCCAGATACCCATCGGGCCCGGGCCCCGGCACCTCGCGGTCGACGCGGATGACGGGACGGTGTACTGCGCCCTCGCACAGCACAGCCGTCTGGCCGTGCTGCACCTGGACGGTGTGGACCTGTCCACCACCGACGGCGAGCCGCAGCTCGACACCCTGGCGACCGGGACCCGTCCCAGCGCCGTCGCGGTCGCCCGCACCAACGAGCCCGCACCGGACGGGACCTGACGGCAGATCAAGCAGCGCGGCCGGGCACAGGAGTGGCCGGTGCCCTGCCGGGCTGCACGGTTCGCGCGGGGCCGTCGAGAGCTCGGTCCGGGGTGCGGCGCGGCTGCGGGCGTATCCAGCAATCGCACGTCGGAAGGCCGAGACCATGTCTCCTACCAACGTCCTGTCTGCCGGCCGTGGCCGGCCGGCTCCCGGGCACCGGGCGCTGGCTGCCCTGCTCGGCACGACCCGCTCTCAGGTCCTGCGACAGGTCGCGAAGGCAGCCCCTGCCACAACGAGCGAGATTGTGGCGGCTCTTGAGGTCAGTGCGGCCACTGTGTCGCACCACACTGGTGTCCTTGGCCGCTCGGGACTGATCACCACACGACGCGACGGTGCCAGCGTCCGCCACACCCTCACCCCCTTAGGCCGCAGTCTCCTGGATGCCCACGGCCTGCCTGTCGCACCATCCACGCCCCCCAGCCCCTGAACTGTCTCCCCGCCGGCATCCCGCCAGTGAGGGGGAGCGCCCGCGCACGCCCCCGGCTCTCCCGTCCCGCTCCCTTTACTGGCGGGGAGCGCGGGACAGGTGACGTGCCCGGTGACTGCGGTGCGCAACCCAGTGGCCCGGCCTTGACGAGCAGACCGCCCGTCGCGAAAGCGTGAGGGTGCGCAGTTCGTGCGTGCGCTCTTTTTGAGCAGGATCGAAAAGATTGCCAGGTCATGAATTCCGGGAAACACTGAGGGCTGCTCGCCCCTGAAATCTTCTTCAATTCACTTTGAAATGCACTGACTTACTGTGGGGGGTATCACGCATGTCGGTATACGAGACAGCCCGCACGCCACCTCCGCAACAGAGCCCGGACGAGGGCAGTGCGACGACGCGGGCGATGGTGTCGCAGTTGTTCGCGACGCCGGTGGCCCGTGTGCGGTGCCCGTTCGCCGACGACGTGAACCCGCCGCTCGCCGCCGCTGTGAGCGAGCGAGAGGGGGCGCGGGTGAAGGACTTCGGCTACAAGCGGGAGACGGCCGGGGAATTCACCGCCTGGGGCGGCAGTGACGCGGCGCGGCTGAGCCGCTGGGTGTGCTCGGTCGCCGGCAAGTTCGTCGAGTCCCTGACCGGCATGCCCCTGACCAAGGCATTCACGCACTCCCTGGCACGGGAAGGTGAACAGCTTGTCGGCGAGGCGTCCGTGTCGGTGGGGGTGACGCGCAGCTGGGCCTCCCTCTACCGGGAGGGTGATCTGCACGAGCCGCACTTCCATCCCAACACGGCGCTGTCCGCGGTCTACTACGTGGCCGCGCCCGGCGCCTGTGAGATCGATCTGTTCGACCCGCGGCCCGCGGTCGACTACTACGACCCGGGGATCTGTCTGGCGGGGGAGAGCCACCGGGTCCGCCTCGCCTGCACACCGGGGGAGCTGATCGTCTTTCCCGGCTGGCTCAAGCACGCGGTACCCCCCTTCACAGGCGAGGAGACGCGTATCTCCATTGCCTGGAACCTGAACTATTTCACCGGCTGACCAAGCATCCCGTGTCGGCCTGCACGTCAACCCGCGGACCGGAAAAAGTCCTGTCCCATTTCCTGGTCTGCTGTCCTCTCGAAAGAAAAGGAAAAAGTCGCCATGCGTAATATCCAGTTCTTCTCGACCGACACCGACGACGGCGTGGTCTCGGTGGTCGCCAAGACCGGCCCGGGCGAGCACCGCACCGTCAAGCACATTCCGGTCGGCAACGCCCCGCGCGGCGGGGTGAAGTTCACCAAGGACGGCCGCGGCTTCGTCTGCAATACCTCCCAGAACACCATCTCGGAGATCGACGCGGTCGCCCTGAACGAGGTCCGCCGGATCGAGGTCGGCCACGGACCGCGCGGCCAGGGCCTGATCCCGGGCGACAAGTACCTGCTGGTCTCCAACTCCGGCTCCAACACCATCTCGGTCGTCGACCTCGAACTCAACGTCGAGGTCCACCAGATCCCCACCGGCCGCGACCCCCGCCACATGGGCATCAGCAAGGACGGCACCCTCGCCTACGTCTGCATCTGGGGCGGCGGCTACGTCAGCAAGCTCGACATCTCCGCGCTGGCCGACGGCAACCCCCTGGGCGTCACCGAACTCGCGCAGATCCCCGTCGACCGCGAGGCCCACCCCTACAGCCTGGGTATCGACCCCTCGGGCCGGCGGGTGTTCGTCGCCAACACCCAGGCCGACTACACCACCGTCATCGACACCGACACCGACCAGACTCACCGCGTGGACGTCGCCTCCACCGGCGGGCGCGGCGTCGCCTTCACCCCCGACGGCCGCCACGCGCTCGTCACGGTCGAGAACTCCTCCACCATCGCTGTCATCGACGTCGACACCCTCGCCGTGACCCGCCAGATCCCCACCGGCTCCGGACCGCGCGGCCTGGTCGTCGACCCCGGTGACCAGACCGTCTACGTCACCAACTTCGCCCGCGCCGGCATGATGGCCGCCCACCCCAACTTCGCCCCCAACAGCCTCACCATGGTCGACCTCACCTCCGCGCCACTGGACCGCGACGAAGGCACCTTCACCTACGAGGAGATCACCGTCGGCTACGGCCCCTGCTCCGTCGTCATGTTCGACCTCGACACCCTCTCCGAGCCCGAGCGCCTGCGCCGCCTCAACCGCGCCGACACCAGCGCCTGACCCCCGGCCGGGCCAGGGATACGCGGCCGTCGCCCGTTTCCCTGGCCCCTGGCCGTCGCGGGCCCGGCCGGCCGCAGGGCCCGCGACGGCACCCAAACCCCCTGCACTGCCTGTTTTCTCGTCCGGGAGCAGACCACATTGGCCGAGGTCACCTTTCACCCGCTCCACCCCTGGGCGCTGCTGCCCGAGAAGCCGAAGGCCGGCCGGGCCGAGGCGCGCGCGGAACGCGACGCCTACCAGGACTCGTTCCGCTACCTGCGCATCCCCCGCCTGCCCGCGGACTGCCCTCCCTGGGTCCTGGGCCAGGAACTGGGCTGGGCGCTGCGCTCCCCGCTCACCCTCACGATGCGGCCGCTGGAGGACATCGGCCTGGCCGTCCCCGACGCCGAAGACCCCCAGCAGGTGGGCCGCCGCCTCGGGGGGCAGCGCATGTTCCAGCGCGGCAAGGACTGGATCGCCACCGGGGATGCCTCCTGGCTCCACCTCGGCGACTACCGCACGGCCACCGGCGGTTGGGAAGGCATGTTCATCCCGAACGGGCAGGGCACCGTGGAATGGCGCCTGGGCTTCGCCGCCCACGTCCCGCCGGGCACCTTCCTCATGGTCATGCCCCCACCCGGCCCCCACACTCCGGGCCTGAGCGTGCCGCTCGGCGTGATCCCCGCCAAAGCCGTCAACGCGATGGCCGAGAGAGGAGGCATGAGCATCGCCGTCCAGCCCGACCATCCCGTCCCCATCCACCGCGGACAGGAGATCGCCCGGATCGTGCTCCTGCACCCCGACTCCCTGCGCGCCACCGCACACACCCTTCCCACCGCATCAGCGACCACCCCGTCTCCTGCCGCCGGCGAGGCGCACAAAGCTCCCGAGGCACCGAACGCTCCGGAGGGCTCGCCGTGACCGCCTCCAGCCCACCCGCCGGCATTGATGCGGAACACCCCAGCACGCTGCGCCTGTTGACCGGCCGCCCGGTGCGCGGACTTCTCACGATCGCCTTCCTGACCCGCACCACCGCGGCGACCCTGCCCATCCTGCTGCTTCTGGCCCTCGCTGACGCCCACGGCTACGCCCGGGCGGCGACCGTCGGTGGCACCTACACCCTGGTCCTGGCTCTCTGCGCCCCGCTGCGCGGTCGTCTCCTGGACCGCTGTGGACCGCGCGTGCTGCTGGCCATGGCTGGCGCCACCACCCTGCTGCTCGCCTTGGTCGCCGCCGGCATCCACTACGCCTGGCCCTGGCTCACCACCCTCCCGCTGGTCATCGCCGCCACCCTCACCAGCCCCCCGCTCAACGCCGCCCTGCGCAGCTCCTGGCGGCGCTTGGCCACCGGGGAGGCTCAGCTGAAAGCCGTCCACAGCGCGGACAGTGTGCTCGAGGAAGCCGGCTTCGTCCTGGCCCCCCTGATTGCCGGAGCCGCCCTCGTCCTGCTCGGCCCCCGCCACGGCTACGAGACAGCGGCCGCCTGCTTCGTCGCCGTCATGGCCCTCTATCTCGCCGCAGCCCACCGCCACCACCTCACCCCCGCCCGCACACCGGCACCGGCCGCCGCACCGCGAAACCGCGGGCGACGCTGGCTCGGGCCACTTGCCCTGCCCGGCATGCCGGCCATCCTGCTGCCGCTCCTGGTGATGGGCGCCCTGTTCGGCGGCACCGGCATCCTGGTCCCCGCCTACACCCAGCACGAACACGCCACCGCTTGGCTCGGCCCCCTCCTCGCCGCGACCAGCACCGGCGGCGTCCTCGGCGGCATCGCCTACGCAGCCCTGCCCTGGCGCAGCGGCCTGTGGCACAAATACCGGATCCTCACCCTCGGCCTCACCACCCCCGCCCTCCTGCTCTTCCTCGCCCGCCCCCTCTGGCTCCTCGCCACCCTCCTTCTGATCGCGGGCCTGTTCGTCACCCCGCTGTTCATCAACGCCTTCCTGCTGACCGACGCCACCGCCACCGATGACATGCGCATCGAGGCAAACACCTGGATCGGCGCCACCGCCGACGTCGCCAACGGCATCATGGCCACCATCACCGGAACCCTCGTCCAAGCACAGAAATGGGACACCGCCCTGCTCACCCTCACCTGCTGCGCCGCCACAGGAGCCGCCGCAACCCTCCTCCAGATGAGCCGGCACCGCGCCCGGCCCGCCCGGTCCGACGTGGGGGAGGGACAGCCGACACCGGCCGCAACAGCCCAGCCCACTGCGGCCGGTGACGCCCGGCCTGCCCAGGCCCCGGCAGTGTCGGGTGCGACGGACCACCACCCGTGACAGGAACAGCAGGCGTGAGCGCTTCACCACGTCCCGAGGCCGAACTCTCCCTGGCACAGGCCCGGAGCATCGCGGTCGCCGCGGCCTTCCCACCCGGCGACCGTGCCGACGTCCCGTCGGTACTGCGGCACTTGCATGCGGTGCAGCTCGACAGCATCAGCGTCCTGGCCCGCGCCCACCAGCTCACCCTCGCCACCCGCATCCCCCACGCCACCACCAGTGACGTCGACGCCGCCCTCAACTCGAGCAGCCCGCCCGCGGCGTTCGTGTATCCCGCCCACGCCCTCAGCCTGGTGCCCCTTGACGACTGGCCGCTGTGGGCGTTCAGACGCCGCCACACCCGCACCCGTCCCCAGTACCCCGACGCTGGACAGCGCGCAGCGCTCATCGCCCGCATCCGCGCCGACGGGCCCCTGCCGCTACGCAGCCTGCGCACCGAACAGCCCACGACCACCGGATGGGGCTGGGGACCTACGAAGACCGCCCTCGAGTTCATGGTCTGGGCCGGCGACCTAGCCTGCACCCGCTACACCTCAGGCCAACGCCTCTTCGACCTCGCCGAACGCTGCATCCCCCACTCGCTCCTCGGCGACGGCCTGGACGACGACACCTGCCAGATTCGGCTCCTCGAACACGCCGCCACCACCCTCGGACTGGGCACCGTCGACGACTATGCCGACTACCTCCGCATCCGCCCCGCAACCGCCGAACGGCTCCTGCCGCGCACGGCGCTTGCCTCGGTTGCCGTCGAGGGATGGGGGAGCGCCTGGGCCCACGCGTCCACGCTCGCCGGACCCGTAGCGGCCACCCGGGAGCCGGTCTTCCTCGGTCCGTTCGACAACCTCATCTGGCACCGCCCCCGCGTCCAGCGGCTCTTCGGCTTCACCCAGGTCTTCGAGGCCTACAAACCCGCGGCCCGCCGCGAACACGGCTACTACGTCTGCCCCCTCTTGGTCGACGGCCGTCTCATCGCTCGGGCCGACCTCACCTCTACACCCACCGGCCTCACCATCCACCAAGCCTCGTTCGAGACGCACGCAGGCCCCGATGGCATCGACCACTTCGCCAACGCCTGCCGCACCATGGCCACCACCACCGGAACCGACAGCACCACCGTCGAGGCCGGAGCCGCCGACCCGCACACGACAGCCGCGTTGCGCACGGCACTGCGGTAGACAGGGCTGACCAGGCCACCGAGCGCCGATGTGCCAGCGCGGAGCACCAGACCTGCGGGGAAACTGCGCCCCGCCTGTATCGCGTGCGCGTGTGCCAGAGAAACCGGATGGGGAGCCCCGGGCTGGACGCAGACACTCGGACGATGAGCTCCCTTGCGCCACAACAACCAGTCCAACGCGGCTGGGACGGGTCCTGGCACCGGGTCGGCACGGACGCCTTTGAGGCATCGTTCCTGCCGAGTCCCGACGAAGAGCCGGACGCCGTGTGCAACGTCGATGTCTTCGTGGAACTCAACGACGGCTCACGATGGAGCGCGACCGTGTTCACCCTCGCCGAGGTCGAACGTCTGATGAAGACCTGGGCGGGGAGCGGCGAGGCCCTGGGCGGCCGCTACTTCTGGGTATCCGACGGCCTGATCGTCCGGGATCCCGGTATCGCCAGCATGACCGACGTCATCGCCGGGCTGATCAAGGAGGAGGACTTCTCCGCAGTCTTCCAGCGACTTGCAGACGACTGAGCACGTCCCTGGAACGCCATCCCGCCAACCGAGATCAGCCATTTCGAGGCTGGCCCGCCGCCACCGACACCCGTGCCTACGCACTGGACAAGGAAGCTCAAGTGGGGGCGCTTTCGGGGGCAGGGGTGTGCCGTGTGCATGGGCAGGACGGCGGCCTGGGTAGGGTCAGGGCGGAATATCCAGTTTCGGGACGCGAGTTCGATGTAAGGGGTGGATGGTGGGCCGTCAGCACAGCGTGGCCGCAAGCTGTTTGGCCGTCGTGATCGTTTTCGGAGCTGTCGGGTGCTCCAGCAAAAGCGACGGCAGGCCCGCGGCCGACGGCAAGCCGTCGCCGTCGGGCTCCGCCTCCCGGTCCGTCACGGGAGGCGCGCAGGGCGCGCAGGGCGCACCGGGCGATGTGAAGCAGCTCCCGGGAATGCCGACGGTGTCGGTGGCCCGCGCGCAGCTGGCGGGACTGAAGGTCGCGGCGGCGGGATCGATGGCCGGCTACAGCCGGGAGAAGTTCCCGCACTGGGCCTCCCAGGGCGCCAAGTGCGACACCCGCGAAATCGTCCTGGAGCGGGACGGCACCGACGTGACGAAAGACGCCGACTGCAAAGCAGTCTCGGGCAGTTGGATCTCCCGCTACGACCACCTCACGTTCACGAGCGCGGCCAAGATGGACATCGACCACACCGTGCCACTGGCCAACGCCTGGCGCTCAGGGGCCAACACGTGGACGACGGAGCAGCGCAAGGCGTTCGCCAACGACCTGACGCATCCCCAGCTCGTCGCGGTCTCCGCCACCTCGAACCGGGCCAAGGGCGACCAGAGCCCCGATCAGTGGGCACCGCCCGCCAAGGACTACTGGTGCGCCTACGCGGAATCGTGGACCACCGTCAAGTCCACCTACCAGCTCACGGTCACCGACGTGGAGAAGGCCAAGCTGACGGACATGCTCACCACCTGCCCGGCCTGACCACACCCACGACGGCATTCGGTATCCGGTGGAGAGCCCGAGCGATTGCCGGGAAAGAGCAGGGCATGAACGACACATCACAGTCCCAGGCAGGCGCCAGCGGACCGCGGCGCTGCACCGGGCAGGTCACCGCGGGCCCGGGTGGTGCGATGACGGACGAGGTCGGTGTCATCACCGGTGACCTCACCCTCGCCACCAGCATTGAAGATGACGGTCTGGCTCACTCCCGCATTCAGTACACCGATGCGGATGAGTGGTACACCCTGACCGGCAGCCCTCAACCTCTGCCCGGCTCTGGGCTGCAGGCCCTGCACGAACAGACACTCGAAGCCGTCCGTTCCGGGGGCGCGGCGGAAGCCCCCATCCCCTCAGCTCCATAGCCCTCATGCAAGCACAAGTGCGGGAGAGCCGCCCTGGCGCAACCGGGGCGCGCTCTGCCTCATCCAGTGATGGGCTGCGACTGCTGTGATCCTCTGGTGGCGCGAAGCCGTCTGGACGGCGTGCTGCTGCGACTTCCCCCGTTATGTTTTTCGCGGTCCTGCAACGGGGCCGCTGGCTTCCGGGCCGGTATGACTGTGTCCCCTCTGTCGAACGGATGGCCTGGGGGGTGGTGTCGCCGGGCTCGTGCGGTGCCGTCGGAGACGCTGATGAGAGGTCCGACCACCGCCAGGGCAGATCCCGGTCGACCAGCGGGCCCTGATGCCGGCCGCGAACGCCCGCAATGGCGTCGCACACAGCGGTATCCACGACATCGCCGAGGTCCAGACCGTCTTCACCACCTGCCTTCGATAGATCGATCCATTGCTCACCGAGTTGGAGATCAACCTAAAGGTCTACTGGGGCAACTACATCTCGCTGCACGACAGGCTGATCGAGGAACAGGTCAAGGCCATCCGCATCCAGTTGGAGGGCAGCTCGCCAGAGCGCGAACTCTCTTCGAGCAGCGCTACGGACACTTGGCACGGAAGGAGCGCGAGATCGTCCTGGCGACGATCACGCGGCAGTCGCCGAGATACATGGAAAACGACGAAGAGAGGCTCTGCCCGGCCTGCGGGTTGAAGGACTGGCTCATGGGCGACACCCATATCGACGAGACGAACCAGCCAGTCGTGGTCTTCACGCCATACATCTTCGCCTGCTCCGCCTGCGACCTCGATGTCGAGAGCAAGGAACTCAGGGAACTCGGAGACCTTGCCGAGGAAGTCGTCCTCGAGGTGTCCGTGGACGAGTTCTACGTGAACTGGGAGCCCGACGAGGACCACTACAGAGACAGGTGAGCCTGCCGGTCATTCCGCAGGTTCTGTTAGCCGCAGTTACCAATATGTGCCCGGCGGCGGCATCGGCTTCAAGGAGGGCGCCGCCGGGCACTGCCGAGGGTGGCACAGGCCACTGACAGGAATTCCTGAACCGGGCGCGCCGCGCGCCTGGCAGGATCGTCCCGTGTGCCGGCACGGTTGCCGCCGCCATCAGTTGAAGAGCACCAGCCCAGGTCAAGTCCGCGTTCGGTGCGTGCACGCACCAGCGAGGCTGCGTAGGTACCTATCGGCGTACACCTCGAAGTGCCCAGGCGGGTACACGCGAACTTGCTCGGCCCGTGGCACACGATGACAGTCCCGAGGCCCGTTGTAACGGCGAACGGCCACACCGTCGTACTACGGCTCCGGCGGTATGGCCGGCCCGGGAAGATCGAGAAGGCGGGAGAGGGCGGCCGTAACGAGAGCGTAGTGGGCTGGCAGGTGTTCAAAAGCCCAGCCGGCTGCCAGAGCGAGGAAATCGGCCAGGTCGCGCTCGGCACCGGCGAGCAGTTCGCGGAGCTCGGTGTCGGACAGTTCGATCCCCGGGCTGTCGCTCAGTTCGGCGTTGAAGGTGAGCCGGATTGTGTCGCCCACGCGCTCCGCAACCGGTGAAACGGGCGCGTGGCCAAAGCCGATCAGAATGCTGTCGTCGACGAACTGGTGCCAGTCGCGCCAGTCCTCCAGGCCGTCGCAGCAGCCAGGTGCGAAGGTGACGCCTGCGGAGCTGTCGATGACCCGCAGGCCGCCAGCCGCGAAGAGGCACTCAAAGGTCAGCAGTCCATGGAGGAACGAGCTGAGCGCGTCAGCCGGACGAGGCGGGCGGTCGCCGTCGGGGTCGATGTCATTACAGCCCGCGATGCGCATCACCGCCGTCCCGACCTCGGCGGGTGACAGGTCACCGCTGAGAGGCAGGAAGCTGAACGGCTCGATCTCGGCTGTGGGCCAGAGGTCGAAGCCGTCAGGGGTATAGATCTCCAGGACGGGCTGCATGACGATCACCCAGCGGAGTGTTCCGCATCCCCCGCCCGAAGCGCCTCCCGATTTCGCCAGGCCGTCGTTGAGGCCAAGCTGGGCACCCTCGGTTGTACCGTCCTGAGTAGATCCGGGTGTACCCCGACAGCACTGGATCGGCGCCCCCCGTCACCGCTGCCGCCTTGAGGCTGGAGCCGGCGTGGCTTGACCTCTGAGCCGCACGGCGGGGGCCGCTCGATCCCGAGAACGTCCTCAACGCGTCAGGACCAACGCATCACATCCCCTTTAGCGATCGATAACGAAGCTACCGACGAAGCTGCTGCAGTCGTGCACTGCGTTCGACACACGCACAGCGGGCGCGTTGGCGCAGCGAGTCCGTCGCCGCCGTCTCTCCGGGGCGCGGTGCGGGGGTGGGTTGTGCGTGATGGTCGCGCGCGCCGGGGTACCCAGATGATATGTACGGTTCGCCGTTTTCCGGGCGGCCGTTGATTGCTGTGAGAGCCTTGGATTTCTGCCACGATCAGCGGCACGGAAAGCCCGTCGAGTCGTTCTGTGGCCGTTGTTTGATCGAGTTCTTTCAGTGATGGCGAGTGTTGCCCAGAAAGGGCTGTTCTCACGCAATGGCGGTGAGGGCTGGGGTTTGTGGGGCCCGGCTGGTTGTCAACGGCCATAACACTGTGTGCGCGTGGCGCCAGCGCGGAGTGCCGAAGTAATGTCCGGTCACCGGTGCACGGCACCGGAAAAGACAGCGACCCTGGCGGGCCTACGAAACCGAGCCAGGGCCTGTCGGCTACCGCACTGACGATCCGCGAAACGACATCAACGCCCCTGTGAGGAAACACCTATGTCTGCAGACCGCCATCCGTTCCACGGCCCATTACGGCCCCTGGCACGTGGTGCCGAAGTTAGCATGCCGCCTTCCGCACGGGCGGAAACGCGTGACCGCGTTGACTTGACGGTCACCCTGTCCGGCGGGCTGTTCATTGCCCTGCTCATGCTGCCCATCGTCATGATCCACGGTATTCCGGGACCCGGAGTTGTGCCTGCCCTGAGCGTGTTCATCACCGCTGCCGGGCGGGGTTCCCACGTCTCCTACCGGCGGGTTCCTCGCACCTGACCCCCTGCGGTGATCGGCGGTGCGGGCCACACCCCCGACACGGGGGAGCGGCCGGCACCGCCCGCCGCGCACGCATCGCCGCCCGCCGATTCACCGCACAGCGGGCTGCGAACGACCAGTCAGGAAGCACAAACCCCGCCCCACACCTACCCGGAAGAGGCACCCCATGGCATCCGCAGCGCCCCGCCGCCAGACCTGCCCCAACTGCGGCAAGGAGTTCCTGCAGCCCGTCAGGCCAGGCCGCCCCAACACCTACTGCTCCGCAAAGTGCACCGCCGAGGGCCGCCACAAGGCACCCGACCCGCCGGACCACAGCCAACACGACGCCGACCTCCTCGACATCGCGATGGACTTCCACCTGATCGCCAACGCGCTGCTGGCCGACGCCTACGACAACGCCGGCAGCGCAGCGCTCCTGGCCCACCACGCCCAGCTCACCCGGCAGCTCGACCACCTCGAAGCCGTCATCGTCGGCCGCGGCCGCGCCCAGGGCGAGTCCTGGGAACAGCTCAGCTCCCCGCGCGGGCTGAGCGCCGAACGCCTGCGGAAGAAATGGCCGGCCTCCACACTCAAACGGCGCCTCGACGCCTACCGGGCAGCCCGCGCCCGGCCAGCCGGCGGACCGCTCCTGCCCTCACCACGCAGACCCGGCACCGACGACGACAGCGACACGGCATCCAGCCGCGCCCCGACCGCCCACCTGCTCAGCCACACCCCGCTCCAGCAACTCTCCGGCGCCCTCTCCCACTTGCAACGCCTCTCAGGAAAGCCCCTCAAGGAGACCGCCGCCCAAGCACGGATCTCCCCCTCCCACCTCTCACGGCTCCTCGCCGGACAGCGCCGGCCCTCCTGGCCCGTGACCGAACGCCTGGTCACCGCCTGCCAAGGAGACCTCGCCGAAGTCCAAGTCCTGTGGGAGGCAGCGCACCGGCCCGCAGCCCAGCCCTGCCCACCACCGCCCGAACCCTCCCTCGCCGCCCGCCGCCAATTCCACACCGCAGTACGCGGCCTCTACCTCGCCGCTGACCGCCCCGACCTCTGGACCGTCCAGGCCGCCACCTCCAACTCATTGAGCATCAACCACATCGCACGCACCCTCAGCGGCCCCCACATCCCCGACTGGTACACCGCCAGCCGCCTCGTGTTCGCCCTGCACGGCAGACCCGCCGACTTCCGCGCCCTGTGGCACACAGCAGCACGGACACCAATCCCCGCCTGCGCAGCCCCGGACTTCGCCCTCCCCGCCGGAGCCTTCGGATAGACCGCCGCAGCTCCGTCCGCCGCGCCGCAAGGGAGGATCTGTGACTCGCACACTGTGGGCTTTCCGTCCGTCTTCACCGTCCGCTCTTCGACGGTCATGAACGACGGCATCCTGGCCCACCCCGCTCCTATCAGCACAGCCTGCCTGAGCCGTGGCGACACTGGCGTCGGCCATCTGGCCTTCGCCGACTGCTCGGGCTCGAGTTCGGGTGCTGGCACGACGCGCGGAGGAGTGGTTCAGGGCAGGGGGCAGGTGAAGGGCAGGACGCGATCGGTGAGGCGTCCGGTCACACGCGTGCTGCTCACGGTGCTGTTGGCGAGCCAGTCCGCGGCGGTCAGCTGGTCGAGCAGTTCGGGCAGTTCATCGGCAGGGATCGCGGTCTGCGGGAGCAGCATCTCCAGGGCAAGGCCTTCGCCGCTGGGGCCGAGGTGTCCCTCAAGGCTGGTCCGGGTGGCCAGAATTAGGGCGAGCAGGCGGGCGGCGGCGGTCGCCTTCGTCTTGCGGAGGTTGTTGTCGGTGACGGCTTTCTGGGCCCAGCCGCTGAGCTTCGAGCGCGTCGTCCTGCCGAACCGGAACGGACCGGGCCCTCCCCGTTGGGAAGGAGAGAGGGGATGGTGACCGGTGTGGGGTTTTCCGGGCGGGACTCGAGAAGGCTCTCGACGCTTGCGGGAAGCGACAGCCAGCCGCAGCCAGCCAGTTGCTCCACCACGCCCCCGGGGTCGCTCAGGCCGAGCCCGGTGAGGTCCTGGCCGACCAGGTTGCCCGTCCCGGTATGGGCGGTGCGCAAGGTCAGCATCACCACCACCAGGCGTGTCTCCGGTCCTGGCAGCGGACAGTGTCCGGCGCAGTACGCGAGGGCGGTACGGGCGTGTTCCCATAGCGCGGCGCCGGTCAGTACGCGGTTCAGGGCCGGCTCGCCGCTGTCGGTGCAGTGGGTGCGTTGCTGGTGCTGGAGGCGGGCGGTCTGGGCGGCTTGCTCGGCGCGACGGGCCTCGCGCCGCAGGTGCGGGTCGTCGGTGAGGGCAGACCAGGTGGTGAATGCGGTTGCTTTGCGCGTCTGCAGGCCGGCGAGGAGGGCCAGGTCGGGTTCGGTGCGCTGCTGGTAGGCGCGGAACAGGTCGCCCAGTTCCGTCAGTTCATCGCGCAGCTCGACGGGCCGCAGGCTGTGCGGGACGACCTGCCCGGCAATCCGTCCGTCCCGCGGCGGCCGCGGACGCCGCGGGACGGAACGGGCGGTCGGCACCGGCAGCGAACTACCGGCGGAGGAGGGGTCGGAGAACTGTGGAGCGCACGCAGGCGCAGCGGTCGGGTGATCACAGGTGTCGGCGGGAGTGGCTGCGGCCGTGGCGCGGAGGGCGGGTGGAGCGGTGCCGATGGTCCTGGCGCCCGGGGTCGCGGCCGCACAGCGTGAGCAGCATTCCGTGACGCGCCACCAGCGGCCTTCCCGGTCGGTGACGACGGCCAGGACCACCGGCCCGCCACACCTCCACGGCTCCCCACGCTCAGGCCGATCGTCGCGCCGGGCGAGGCTGTGGGCCTGACAGCTCTCGACCTTACAGGCGCAGAACGCCTGTGCCCGCGGCCCGGATACCGCTTTCAGATGGGCCTTCAGGTGAGCCACCGCGGCCGCGCGGCCAGCCGCCGCGGACGGCAGACGCTCCGTGGGGCAGGCCGGACGGCTGCACGAGACGCGCACGGCCGCACTGCCGCGGCCGGCGGAATCCAGACGCACCGTCCATGTGCGCCCCAGCACCCGGTCCTCAAAGTCGCCCGTGGAGATCTGCGGCATTCAGCCCTCCTGCGCACTCGTCCTCAACTGCCCGCGGCAACCCCGCCATAGAACAGGGAACAGGCGGCGCGGGGAGATCCCACCGTAGGCCTCACCACGGACAAACACCGGTGAACAAGCTCTCTCCACGCCGTACCCGGCCCGCAACGGCCGAGCGCCCACACTCTGGCTAGTGAGCTGTGTCGTCGGCAGCTGGATCATCGGCTGTCCGTCCCTGCCGCTGCCGGGAGCACCCGGGATTCAGGAATGGGCCACGGCGTTGGCCCGCAGGTGTGCGAGCAGGGCTTGTACCTCTCGCGGGTCGTCGCCGTCCGTTGTGAACGACAGGAGAGCCCTCATGACCTGACGGGCAAGCTCGCCTGTCGCCCGGACATTGTCACCGGCCGCGTGCGCCCAGCCGGCCATCATGCTCAGGGCGATCGTCGTCATGTGCGAGATGAGACCCTCACGAAACTCGGACAGGGCCTCCTGGCGGTCGGGCCCGTCCAGGTGGACGATGCCGGTGACGACCAGGAGCATGCTCTGCAGCCGGCTGGCGCCATATTGGGTGATCAGTTGCGCCAGCGGCCGTTCGCGGTGACCACCGCGCACCAGAGCGGCCAGCGCGTCCTCATCACCGCCCCAGGCTGCTTCCAGCGCAGCGACCACGCGCAGGATTTGATCTGGAGTCAGCTCCGCAGACATGGACAACACCTTAGCCACCCAGCGACCAGGCGGGGCGGGAGATCATGGTGGAGCCCTCCCGCCGAGTCCGTTGGCCGTGCGGTGTCGCGCGCTCTGCTGATCCAGGGCCGGCACCGCAGTTGATGTCGGTGCAGATCCGGCTACCAGCGGGAAGGCTGGCTCCGATCCGCGTGGGGCCGCCCTCGTCCCGCCCGGCGGACATACGAGCCGGGAAGACTGCTCCCCTGGTGATTCGAGAAGACTTTCAAACAGCGACGCCATGTTGCGTGGTCTGATGGGCACCCGATCGTTAATCTCGAAGCTTCCGCACGATCCTGTGCGGGGTGGACCCCGATCCGACTTTTACCCGCGGGGCTCACCTCCCCGCACTCGCGGGATAGTGACTGATTTCAGGGGCTATGGCTTCCCATGAGGCAAGTGACGGCAAAGGCCCTTCAACACCGCAGGTGAAAAAGGGTCTCGCCCCCGCACCGCGGGATGTACGGGAAGTGGTGGAGCCGTCCGCAGTCGGGCCGCCCGTCTCGCCCCCGCACCGCGGGATGTACGGACCAACGCTCACGGGCTGACCACCGAAACCTTGTCTCGCCCCCGCACTTCTTATGCCACCTTGATGACGACCTTGCCCGAGGTGTGACCGCTCTCGACGGCGGCGAGGGCGGCCGGGGCGTCGGAGAGCGGATGGACCGCGGTGATTACGGGTGCGAGGAGTCCGTCGAGGGCCAGCCGAGCCGCCCGCTCCAGGTTCTCGCGGTCGACGCGACGCTCGACGAATCGCCCGCCGAGATCGGGCACAGACATGTCACCCACAGCGATGATGTTGCGGGGATCCTGGGCCAGCGGAGCGACCGTCCGCAGCGAGGTGCCTCCGGCCAGGTCGACGATCCCGTCGAAGCCGTCCGGAACCAGCTCGCGTGCCGCGGCGGCGACGTCCTCGGCGGTGTAGTCGATGAACCGCACCCCGATGGCCTCGGCGTGCTCGCGTTTGGCGGTACTCCCGGTGCCGATCACACGCAGCTCGCGTCCGACAGCCAGCCGGGCGACGGCGAGGCCGACCCCACCCCCGACTCCGTTGACCAGGAGCGTGGCACCGGCGGGGAGGCCGAGTTGGTCGAGTACGTCCACCGCGGTCGTCCCCGCTACTGGCAGCGTCGCAGCCACGGTCACGGACAGACCCTCCGGGATGCGCGCGGTGTTCGGCGCGGACAGCACCGTCGTCTCGGCGTAGGTGCCGCCACCGGTGAGTGCGAAGCCGAAGACCGCGTCACCCACCGCGAGCCCGTCGACGTCCTCGCCCAGGGCGAGAACGGTTCCGGCTGCCTCCATGCCCAGCACGCGGGGAAACGGACGCCCGCTGTCGAGCCCGTCGACCAGACCCGAGCGCAGAACGTGGTCGAGGGGATTCACGCCGGCGACGTCGACCCGGATCAGCACCTCGCCGCGACCGGGGACGGGATCGGGACGATCGAAGAACTCCTGCACCTCAGGCCCGCCACACCTGCCGAAACCCCACGCCTGCCCCATCTTTCTCCGCCTCTCGTACGACCGACCCGGTGATTCCGGGCGCTGTTGCCATCCTCACCTCTGACATTGACGTGAGGGGCAACCGGCTGAGATGTAGATCACAGCATCAGGCCGACCGAAAGATCATTGGGGAACTTGAGCGCCGCTCGTTATCCCCAGCAGCTTCGTAAGTTGCGGGTCGAGCTGTGGTGATGCGCAGCGTGGTGGCCTGGTGGGTACGGGCGGCGCAGGGCCTGTGTCGGCCCCGGCTGAGCCGCTGAGCAAGCCGCAGGCGTGGTCGACTCCGAACGAGGGGCCAGCCGTTCTGCGTGATTCCGCCCGCAACCGGTTCGCGTGCGCCAGCGTGGTGTCCGCACGCCCTTACCGGCGTGCAGGCGGGGATGATCGAGTGGAGGGGTGTCATGTGCGAGCGGGAGACGTAGACGACGCAGGAGTTCGGTTCCTCGCATACGGGCTGGGTCGGTGTGCTCCTGGCCGACGGCAGCGTCCCGCCCGCGGTCTTCGTGCCCATGATGAGCTCGGGCGACGGGCACCAGATGTCGCAGTGGAGCATCTACGACGGCGCGGGCCTCGGACATGGGCCGCGTGCGGCCGGACTGCGCGCGGTGTGTTCCTGCGGCTGGAACGGTCCGGAGCACCAGTTGGACTGGGAGGAGATCGGCGATCAGCCCCTGGCCGAGGCAGCCGAGGCAGCGGCAGAGACGTGCAGCATGGACTGGGACGGACACACGCAGGACGTGGAGCGTTCGGCCATCCCCCTTCCCGAGAGCGTGACCGTACTGCTGGCGCAGCTGCGGGGCGAACTCGAAAAGCTGGAGAAGACCTCCCCGCTGGCGGCCCTGCGCGCGGCCCGTCGGCTCGAGGTGACGGCGGTCGAGGTCGGCTACTGGTCGGCGCACGCCGGGCAGCGGGACGCGACGCTCGAACAGGCGGCGGCAGACCTGGGGCTGAGCAAGGACGAAGCTCGCAAGACGCTGGCCCGCTTCGGCCGCTGGAGTCTCTACCGCTGACCACCCGCATCGGCGGCCTTGGAGGGGATCGAAGGCAGGACGGCGCTGGGTTTCTCCAGCGGACCGCGGTCGATCCGTAGCCCGCCAGGAATGCCAGATAGGCAAACGAAGGCGCAGGCACGCTTACTTGAGTGTGATGCAGGGTTTGGTGGTGGCGCCGTAGTTGAACTCCACGCAGATCCGGCTGCCTGCGGGAAGGTCGGGTCCCACACGGTCGTGGCGGCCGCGACCCCAGGTGATCTCGGTCCAGGACTCCACTGCTTTGCCTGCCCGCCAGCTTCCGCCGACATGGCGGGGTCCGCCCGGTGTTTGATACCACCAGCGTGCCAGATTGTGGGATCTGACCGGGCTGCGGTTGGCGTAGATCCAGCTCAGGGTGCGCTGCCGGGAGCCGGCCCGGTGCCAGTAGGTGACGACCATCCCGTAAAGGCACGGGTTGCCCGCCTCGGCGTGACAGGTGTTAGCCCGCTCATCGACATAGGAGTCCGACGAGGCCGGGCCTACCGCAACGGCAAGAGCAGCCGCAACCAACAGCCCAGCCCATAACGCGTGGACTCGCGGAGCCTTCGGCATGAGTGAACCTCCTGAACGACGGATCATGCTGAGTTCAACCGTGCACGGGACCGGGCAACCACCGTGGATGCCGTGCCCCTGCGCCCGTAGACACGTCGGCCCTGACGCCGGCGGGAGGAAGGGGCGTCAGGGCCGGAAACACGATCCGCCTCAGGGGGAGGGCGGGAGTTCCACGTGTCGTCCTGCCCAACGGTGAGGCGGCAACAAGGGTCACGCACCTCTGTCACAGGGATCCGGGCGAGCGATTCATCGGCCGAGCTGTTGACGGCAGGCGCGCACCACGGACGGATCGAAGCCCGTCCCCTGCGCCCAGGAACAGACCGCCCCGGTGTTATACGGCGGAGGGACTTGATGCGGGCGATGCCGTGCAGGGGAGGAGCGCCGGATGACAGCCGGGGGCCGGCCGGTTACGCGGTGAGGGTGCCGTGACGTGGCGACAGCGGGTTCGTGCTGGGGCTGGCCCGGGTCGGGGCGGGCCGCAGGGTGGGAGGTAGCGGCCGAGGTCGCGGTGGCGGTGGCTGGGCCGTAGGCGGGGGCCAGGGTCTCCCGTGCGGCCGGCTGGACGGGGTCCGGCCACCCTGGGCCCGGAGTCACCGTGGCCAGACGCTCCCCCCGGGGAGGTAATCCCCCGGCAGGGGAGACCGCGTTGGGGGCGATGGTCACGCAGCCTGTGCTGAGAACCAGCACGGCCAGCACGGTGGGCAGCAGGAGGGGGATGCGCATCAGGAGGTGCGGGCGAGTGATTCCTTCGCCGTGGAGATCAGGTGCCGGTCCACCCAGCCGTCTACGCCCGACCCCTTCATCGTGATGTGCGCCCAGTTCACGTCACGGGTGTAGCCGTGGAAGCGGCACTTCTGGTCGCGGTACCCGATCCCCATCCTTGCCGCCGCCGTTGAAGGGGCCTGTCGGATGACAGCCGCATCGGTGTCGATCCGGCACGGCTCCTCACCCGACGACGCCGCAACCGACGACGCCATCGGCCCGACAGCGAGGACGCCCAGCGCACCGGCAATCCCGACAGCCCGCATGGCCCTGGTGCGCACCCGCATCCCTCCAAAGATCACAAACAGCGGAGGCACCTTCGTAGCGAGACTGCGGCGGTCAAGTCGAACCAGATCGCGTGCCGTTCATCCATGGGCGTGGAAACTGCCATCATCACACCAGGCCGCTGGTCACTGGTGCGGCTGTACCGGCCCCGTGATCTCGAGGTGCCCGGGCCAGAGCCAGAAGAGGACTTCAGTGACCTCCTCGTCCGCAGACCAGGCTCAGGCGCAGGCTGCACGCCGGCCGCCAGATGAACGCGGCTTGTGCGATGACCGCTCTTCTCATCCTCAGGGATGAACTCGACGGGGAACAGCTCGACTTGAATGCCGCCGCCCCGATAGGAAGATCACCCGAGACTGTCGATCTTCCCGGGGGATCCCGTGCGCGTACGCCTCACGACGTTCAGCCTGACCACGGCCACCGCGCTCAGCGCGCTCACGACGCTCCTGGCACCCGCGGCCGCGGCCACCCCGCAGAGCGGCCCGCTCGGCAGGGCCGGTGACGTCATCACGATGCCGACCCGTGATGCCCTGGCCGCGCTGCCGATCCAGGCGGAGGACCGGACCGGCTACCAGCGCACCGCGTTCAAGCACTGGGTCGACGCGGACAAGGACGGCTGCAACACCCGCGCCGAAATCCTCAAGCGCGACGCCCTCCTCGCTCCCCAGCAAGGCGCCAGGTGCGCACTGTCCGGCGGCCGCTGGTATTCCACCTACGACGACCAGTACCTCGACGACCCCAAGGCCCTCGACATCGACCACCGCGTCCCCCTCGCCGAAGCCTGGGACTCCGGCGCCGGCCAATGGACCGCCACCGAGCGCGAGGCCTACGCCAACGACCTCGGCGACCGCCGCGCCCTGGTGGCCGTCTCCGCGAAGTCCAACCGGTCCAAGGCCGACCAGGACCCCGCCACCTGGATGCCCCCGTTCGCCGGCGACACCTGCGAATACGTCACCGACTGGATCGCCATCAAAGTCCGCTGGCAGCTGTCCATCGACCCCATCGAACAAGGCGCGCTGGACGCCAAGGCCGCCGACTGCCCCAACACCCCCTTGCGCGTCACGCTCGCACGTTGACCGCCGTGCAGCACGGACGCTGCCTTCTGCGGTGACGGGGGGCGACCACCCGGCACAGGGCTGCGCGCTCGTCGCCGCGCGGGGGAGCGGGAGCGGCCTTACCGTGAAGCGGAGTGCCCGAGGGCGCTTGAGCGGCCGGTCGTCTCCCGCACGTTGGCGACCGGCCGCCTGCACGCCCGGGAGCCGCCGCACAGGGCGCGAACCCGGGCTGGCTGCAGCACCAACGTACCGAACTCCGCCTGCGGGACGGGTTGTGGTGTCCATTCGGGCAGCAAGCTGAGCGCATGCCGGCCTTGGCGAGTGTGTAAGAACACTGGCTGTCTTTGGGAGTCGTTGATCTGCGGAGGCAGGTGAGGATCAGTGGAGGCTGAGGACGTCGGCGGGGGTGCGTGTGGCGAGGAGAAGGTCCTCGTAGGTGTGGTGGCGGCGGGTGGTGGTGCGGTGGTGCAGCAGGCTGGCGGCGCGCTCGTGTTCTCCCGCGTCGACGAGAGCGCGGGCGAGGGTGTCCTGGATGATTTCGCGTTCGACCCGTACGCCGCCGATCCGCTCCGCGTGTTCGCCCAGACCGGCGAGCAGGTCCACTGCGGCACGGGGGCGGCCTGCGGTGATCTCCGCCAGCGCCTGGACCACAGGGGCGAGGACGTCGCGGTAGTCGGGCCGTTCGTCTGCGGCGGCCCGACGGGCCAGGATGCGGAGGTCGTCAGTGCCGGCCTCCACGGCCAGGGCCAGGGCCAGGTTGAAGGTGTGGAAGATCTCCGCCATCCCGCCCGGTGCGGCAAGCAGTTCCCGCACGTGAGCCGGATCGCTCTGCTCGGCCGGTTTCTGTCCGGCCAGGAGTAGTCGCCAGTTCGTCGCGGCGCGCATGCCCACATCCGTACGCGCCAGTGCCGCATCCGCCCGCCGGCGCGCGTCCGCGAAATCACCGCAGGCGATGGACTGCAGCGCGGCATGCCAGTTCAGGTGCCGCGACTGCACCGCCTGCGGATCCTTGAGCAGCCATTGGTCGAGGAAGTCGGCCGAGGCGCGACCGTTCCCGAGCTCGTGCTCGGCGTGGGCGCGGGCGTGAGCGGCCACACCGGAGCGGGGATACAAGTCCAGTGCGCGGCCTGCCTGTTCGTACGCCTCACGGATCCGGCCCTGCTCGGCCCAGGTCGCGGCCAGCCAGCTCTGCCAGGGCCAGTTGTCCGGGCCGGCCACCGCGGCCTGTTCCTGGGTCAGGGCTTCGCCGTGTGCCCGGTAGGCGGCATCGCCGCAGGCGGAGAACGTGCCCAGCAGCAGCCCGGCCTGCTCATCTGCGGGCCAGCGGGCGAAGTGCCCCACCAGATGATCGGCGGTCAGCCGGTACTGCCGGTGGGTGTGGAGGAAGATCCCGTACACCAGACTCGCCTCCCGCTTCCCGGCGGTCAGTGCGTCCCGGTGCGCGATCGACAGCTGTTCCTTCAGTACGGCGTCGTCCCAGCGGTCTCCGGTTGCCAGCGCCAGCAACGCCCGCGCCACGCCGCAGTTCTCGTCCGAGCCGACCCACTGGCGCAGCAGCGGAAGCACCTGCCCGTTCAGCGACAGCAGCGCCTCCACGGCCCGTTCCGCCACCGGCCTGTCCGGCACTGTCCCGTTTCCTCCGGTGGGTTCCTTCATCGCGCGCTCGCCGGCTCGTTCACACGCTGGCGGGGATCAGCGCCGTGCAGACGATGCCGCTGTTGCCGCAGTGATTGCGTGGCAAATCCAGCGGCAGGCCGGTCTGATTCCCGCTCGCTACTCCGCTCCCGGTCACCGTGGATCCCACCGTCCGCACGGCTCCCTGGCTGGTACAGGAGTTGCCGAAGACCGCGTTGCCGACCCCGATCACGTTCGCGTGGGCGGCACCGGCCGGGAGCAGTGCCGCTCCTGCCGCCGCGCCCACCACCGCGGCCCGCGCGCCCGCACGCCGCACCGCACCGCCCGCACTCCGTGCCTCCATGCTCATCGCGCTCCTCTTCCATCCGTGACCCGCGTCCCGGTGTCTGACCAGACCGCTGCGGCCTGACCAACCCAGGCCGCATCTCATCAACGAATGAATCCGGCATATGACACGCGGATACCACCTGAGCTTTCGTGGGGACAGCCTCCCCGTGCTCGGCGCCCTGGCCAACATCCACCCACGGGACTTGGCCCGGTCGCGGCGCTCGTGTCGGATCCGCGCCCAGGTGCTTTGCCGTAGTCGCCTTGCGCGCGCTGCCGTCGCCCGGGGCAGTCGGCGAGGGCCTGGCCCACGAACGGCGGGGTCAATCGTGGCGGGCGAGGTTCACCGGTGTGCTGACGGCGGCATGGGCGATTTGATGCAGCGCGTCGGCGACGTGAGGTTCAAGAGCGGCCGACTTCACTGCGCGCAGGGCTTGTTCGTAGCGGAGACTGATCATCTGGTGCACGGCGTGGTCGGCCCCGGTGGCGATGATCACGTCGCGGGCCGTGGCCGCCTGCTCCTCGTTCAGCGTCGGGCATCCGAGGAGACGGTGTAGTTGGGCGCTTTGGTGTCGGGTTGCGCGGGTGAGGGCGAAGGCCATAAGGACAGTGGCTTTGCCGGCGCGCAGGTCGTCGAGGGCGGGCTTCCCGGTGACGGCGCAGCTGCCGAAGATGCCGAGGAGATCGTCGTGGAGCTGGAAGGCTTCGCCGAGTGGCAGCGCGTAGGCGGAGAGGGCGTCCAAGAGCTGCCGGTCGGCGCCGGCGAGTGCGGCGCCGAGGTGTAGGGGCCGTTCGAAGGTGTACTTCGCCGTCTTGTACCGGATCACGGTGAGCGCGGTGTCGAGGTCGGTGGTGGGGGTGCCGGCAGCGGTGAGGTCGAGGAACTGGCCGAGGGCGATCTCGGTGCGCATCTCGTCCAGCAGAGGTCGGATCCTGCATAACTGTGCGCGGCTGGGGTGCCCGGCGTGCAGGAGTTCGTCGGACCAGGCGGAGGCGAGGTTGCCGATGAGGATGGCAGCGCCGTCGCCGAAGCGGTCGCTGGCTGGGGTGGTTTGGTTGCTGCGGGAACGCTGGTGGGCGAAGGAGCGGTGGATGGTCGGGCCACCTCTGCGGATGTCGGACTGATCCATCACGTCGTCATGAATCAGGGCGAAGGCGTGGAACAACTCCAGGGAAGCGGCGAGGTGGTGGACGGCCCGGTAGGGGCCCGGTGCACTTGCGGCGTGCCAGCCGATCAAGGCCAGGATCGGGCGGAGGCGTTTGCTCCCCGTGTCGAGGAGGCCCCGGATCGGAGCGGCGAGATCGGGGAAGCCGTCCTGGGTGATCTGCTGGGACTTGCACGTCAGGAAGTCGGTGAGGATTTCTTCGACGGGCTTCTTGAGTCTCTCGGGGTCGAGCGTTGCTGCTTGGAGCTGGAAAGTCATGCCAGGGTCCTCGCTCGTGGGGAGTGGACATTGCGAGCCTCATCGAGGCCGGCCTGGGCGAGATGCGGTGCACGCGGTCTTGTTCGGCAGCGGGGCTGTAAGGGGGCCGACGGGGCGTGCTCGGCCGTGGAGGCGCACGTTCTCGAGCCCGTGGACGGTAGCTGGGAGCAGGGCGCCACCACGTGGCCGCGGCAGCGGAGAATTGGTGATGGTTCAACAGGTGGCCAGCGAGTTCCTCCATGGTGCGGGCGATCCCCGCACCTCGCTGTGTCATTCCCCCTCGATCGCTCTTATCACTGGCGCACTCGGTCCGGCGGAAGTGAAAGCGGAGCGTTCGCGGGGATTAGCGGCGTGCGCCCGGTATTTCATACGCCGTAGCGAACGCATCAGCAAACCGCATCGAACCGAGCCGCGGAAACGTTTCTTGCGAGACCGCCGCCCGTCCGCCTTGCCGCAGGCGAACGGAGAGGGTGGGCCACGTCCGTACAGACGGACACCATGCGCCCCCTTTGAAACGTCCACCTCGCCGCAAGCGGCGCGTGAATATGACACCCCGTACGCCAGTGAGCCCCAACTCGGCACTCCGCAACCATAGTTGATCAAAAAAGAAGAAGACTCGCCCAAGCATTGATGACCAATGCGACCCATGAGGCCAAAGCGGGGAGAGTTTCGAAAAAAATGCGGACACCATGTGTACGCATGGAGCGCAAACCTGAATGGACCCCTCCCCTGGTCCAAGTGCACTTATTGACGCGAGCACGCCCGGCCGTGAAGCTCACATATACGCACCGATGCAGCAGGCAATTCCCTGCCGCAATCGACGCCGCCAGCGCATTTGTAAATCCCCTCGTGAACGAAGGAGTACCCATGTCCAAAAGGTCACTATTCGACGACGTCATCAAGCGAACGGAACGGCTGAACAAGGACACCGGAAAGGCGCTGCGCCGTGGTTTCAAGTCCACCGGCAAGGGCTCAAAGAAGCGTGCCAAGCGTAATGAGCGGGACATCCGTGAACTGGCGGGCAACGTCAACGCGCTGACGCAGCAGGTGGCGCTGCTGGCAGCCGGCTCGTCGGGTGCGAACTCCGCCAAGGCCTGACCACGACTCCACGCTGTCGGCGCTTCTCGACGCGGTGCCCAGCATCCAGCGGCACCGCGTCACACCCGGCGAGTGGGAGACGGCGCGATGCGGAATCGCCGAGCCACCCGGACGGCTGCCCGGCCCTGGCCGCACCTCCACACCACTCTTCACCGAAGGCGGAACAGTGGCTCCTCGACGTGCACGTCAGACCATCGCGGTGCTCGGTCGGCTGGGTTTGGACGAGGCATCGCACCTCGCTCGGGGGCGCCTGGCCCGAGACGCGCGGGAGCCCCGACAGTCCGCGGAGCGGCGTCGGGCGCAGGCGTTCCGACAGGCGCTGGAACAGCTCGGGCCGCTCTATGTGAAGGTCGGGCAGCTGCTGAGTACCCGGCCGGATCTGATGCCCGCGTATATGCGGGCCGAGTTGTCCCTGCTGACGGACGAGGTCGGCGCCCTGCCCTTTGCTGCCTTCGAGCCGGTCCTGGAGGCCGAGTTGGGAGGGAACTGGCGGTCGTCGTTCACGAGCTTCGAGACGGCCCACGTGCTCGGCACGGCCTCTCTGGCGCAGGTGTACCGCGCCCGGCGTTCGGACGGAACCGCATGCGTCGTGAAGATCCAGCGCCCCGGATCACGCGAGACCGTCCTCGGCGACATGGCTCTGCTGCGCAGCGTGGTGAAGAGCGTGGCCCGCATGACACCGCGGTTCAGCGAGGTCATCGACGCCAAAGCCATGATCGATGTCCTGTTCACCTCGATGGCGGACGAACTGGATTTCACGCGCGAGGCCGCGAACATGAAGGACGGGCGCAAAGCCGCCCGCGGCTATCGCACGATCAAGGTGCCCAAAGTCATCCTCGCCACGCCCAGCGTGCTGATCCAGACCCTCGCCAAAGGCCAGGCGGCTAACCGGATGAAACCCGGCGACCTGAGCAGGAAGAAGCGCAAACGCGTATCCAAGGAGCTCCTGACGTTCATCTTCAAGAGCTATTTCATCGACCGGACCTTTCATGCGGACCCCCACCCCGGGAACGTCCTGGTCGACGCGGACGGCACGGCCCACATCATCGACTGGGGCATGGTCGGGAAGATCGACCGCAGTACCAGTGCCGCGATGCTCGAAGCCCTGCTGGCCATGGCCTACAACGACGGTGCCAGCCTCGCGCGCGCCTGGATGCGACTGGGCCACACCACCCCATGGAGCAACATCGGCGGCTTCACCTCGGACATCGCCCGCTTCGTTCCCAGGGTGACCGACGCATCTTTGGAGGAACTGAACTTCGGTGTGGCCTTCAGTGAGGTCATCGCCTACTCCACCCGGCGTGGCATCCAGACAGCGCCGGCCGCGTCCATCATCGGGAAGTCCTTCGCGAACATGGAGGGAACGGTCCGGCACATCAGCCCCGGCCTGAAAATGGCGGACAGCATCCGCGAAGTCCTGCGGGAGGTCCTCCTCGCAACGGTCAAGGACCTCGTCTCACCGGAGCAGTTGGGCCAGTACACCCTCCAGTCCGCCCACGCCATCACGCATGGGCCCGGTCTGGGCATGCGCCTCCTGGCCGACCTCACCAACCGCCAGGTCACCGTGCAGAGCAACACACAACTCGGTCACCCCGTAAAGCCCGGCAGTCGCATGCCCTCCGGACTCAAGACGGCCCTGGGACTGGGCGCCCTGGCGGCCTGGAAGCACCGCAGATGAATCAACGGCCCCTCGTGATCGTCCACGCTCTCGCCCTGGTGGCCCCTGATCGGGAGCAAGGGGGCCCTTCGGGCGGGAACGGGCGCGGGGAAACGGAGCGCTGTCGGCTCCTGCCTATCAACATCCCAGCGGCACGTTGCTCGGAGCGGCCACACAGCACCGCCGAGCACACCGCCTGTACCCCGTGTGGCAGCAAGGTCCGTGTCTTCAGTGGCCTTCGCCGTAATCGTTCTCGGCGCCCAGGTCCGGACGTCATGTCCACAATCAAGGAGGTTGCTGTGGAATCCCAGTTCGACACAGTGGTCGCGGCGTATGAGCAGAGCATGGAGGCGATGCCGTTCCGGGAACACGTCGAGGCGCACAGCTTCTTGCGCGCCGTCGGCGACGTCACCGGGCAAAGCGTGCTCGACCTTGGCTGTGGCAGCGGGCTGTACGCCCGACGGCTGCGTGCCGCAGGGGCGACGCGGGTGGTGGGCATGGACGAGTCGACCGCCATGGTGGACTACGCGCGCCAACGGGAGGAGCGCGAGGGGCTGGGGGTTGAGTTCCTCGCCGCGAACGCCGCCGACCCGGCCGCCGGCGCCCTGCCGGGGATCAGCGGGGTGTTCGACGTGGTCACGGCCGTGTACGTACTGCCCTACGCCCCGACCCTGACAGCGCTCCAGGGCTTCTGCGCCACCGCCCGGCGGGCCCTGCGCCCCAGAGGCGGCCGGTTCGTGGCCGCGGTCCTCAACCCCGGTTTCTCCACCGATCCCGACTGGTACCGGCGCTACGGCATGGAGCTCAGCGCGCAGCAGCCGTCGAGCGAGGGTGCACCGGGTCATTTGAAGGCGTGGGTGGGGGACGAAGTCCTCGACGTGGACTTCTTCTGCTGGTCGGCCGCGGCGCACGAGCACGCCCTGCGCGCAGCCGGTTTCGGCCGGATCGCCTGGATCCGTCCGCAGGTCTCCGAGCAGGGCCGAAAAGCGTACGGCGACGCGTTCTGGACGAACTACCTCGACTGCCCCCACGCGTTGCTCCTCCACGCACAGGCCGGCCCCCGGGCCGAATTGGCCTCACCCATCCCCCAGTAAGGAGTGCACCTCCCATGGCGTCACACTTCCTCATCCAGCCGTGCTCACCGGACAGCGAGAGGCTGGTGAAGCAGGCTGAACATGTGCTGCTGGGCCTGTCCCCGTGGAACGGCTACTACAAGCCCCGCAACATCGAGGCCCTCATCGACTGGGCCTGCACACACTTCCAGCACGTGGACGTGTTCGTCCCCGGCTACGAGGCCGCCCACACGCTTACCGCGGCAGGCTTCACCGCCCCCAAAGCCGTGCACCGCACTCGGCGGGCCGTGAGCCAGCTACGCAATCCCGCTCTCCGCGCCCTGCAACGGGCCGGCATCGACGACCCGCAGCGGCATCTGCACACCTGGACTCAACTCGCCGACCGCCCACCGTACGTGGCCTCCCGCGCCCGCGCGGAGGCCGCCTACCGGGACGATCCCGCGGTGCGCCGCTCGTGCCGGCTGACCGCCTACGGTGCGGTCCGCCACGCCTCTGGACTGGATCCCACCGACGCACAGATCGACCAGGCGGTCAGCTATCCGCTCGCCGAACTCCCGCTGGTCGTCGACGGCCCCGCCATTCTGGGAACCGAGACGTCGGTGTTCGTCTACCACCGCCGGATGGACCTCGTCGAACCGTTGATCACCGGCGAGGCGACCCACCTGCGACCGGCCCCCGGACAGGGCTACGCGGTCGTGACTCCTGCCGGAGACGGACAGGGAGCGACGTTATGAGTATGGACGTGGAGCGAATGCTGCCGCTGCAATACCCCTTCACCCCTGGCCCGTTGGGCACCCCGCCCCCGGTTTTGGACTGGGCGCGCAAGCACCACCCGGTCTGCCCGGTCCGGCTGCCCTCCGGAACCCAGGTGTGGATGATCTCCCGCCGCAGTGACATCGCCCAGGTCCTCACCGATCCACGGTTCTCCCGCGATCTCGTGTACCAGGGAGCCCCGCGGTTCGTCGGCGAGGACTTCACCTCGATGGCGGGAGGGATCTTCAACCTCGACCCGCCCGACCACACCCGGGTCCGCCACGTGATCAGCCGCTTCTACACACGCGCCGAAGTGGAGACATACCGGCCCATGGTGGAGCGGCACGCGGCCCGACTCCTGGACGCCATGGCCGACGGCCCCAACCCGGCCGACCTGGTCCCCGCATACGCCGCCCCACTGCCCCTGGCCGTGAGCTCAGAGATCCTGCGAGTCCCCGTCGAACAGCGGGAAACCTACCTCGCGTACTTCCGCACCCAGACCAACCTGGCGGTCCCTCCCGAAGAGGTCGCCGCGGCCACCCAGGCGGTCATCGCCTTCACGAGCGAGGTCATCGAGGCCAAACGACGCGAGGGTGCGGCCGAGCAAGGGCCCATCGAGGCCCTCATCCAGGCCGAGGCCGCCGGTCAGATCAGCGAACAGGAACTGCAGGGCACGGTGGCGTACTTGTTCGTCACCGGCTCCGAGCCCCTGGTATCACCACTGGGCACGGGAGTCGTCACGCTCCTGCTCCACGGCGGCCAGCTCAAGGAATGCATCAAAGACCCAGACCTGTGGCCCAAGGCCGTGGAGGAAGTCCTGCGCTACCACCACAACGGCGTGCTGGGCATGCCACGTGTCGCCACCGAGGACGTCACCCTGCACGGCGTGACCATGCGTAAGGGCGACGGAGTGTGCACCCCGATGCTGGGCGCGACCTGGGACCCCGAGCACTACCGCAACCCAGCCAAGTTCAACATCCACCGCCGCACCGACGCCGCCGCAACTTTCGGAGCCGGCCCGCACTTCTGCCTGGGCGCAGCCCTGACCCGCATGTTCCTGCACACCGCCTACCAGGCGCTGTTCGCCCGCTTCCCCACCCTCTTCCTCGCCGTCCCCGAAGACGACATCCCCTGGGAACTCGACCTGTTCTTCACCAAGCCAGCCGTGCTGCCCGTGGCCTGGGACCCCGGCCCGCACTGATCCCGCACACCACCAGGCCACGACACACCGACCTGTCGTCCCACCTCCACCTTCGCCCCCGCCCCCTGGTGAGGCTTCGGTACGTCATAGCAGAGAAAGGCGGTCGCTCAAGTACCAGTTGGCGCTGACACCAGCCTCGACCGCCAGCTGCGCGACGCCCTCACCGAAGCCGGGCAGGGGGCAATCGCCAGCCCGGCCCTTCCGCGCCAGTACCGACCGTGGGCAGGCGCCGCAGCGTGCACCAATGGATCCAGCGAGAGGCACCACATGTGGGCCAGACCCCGAGGACTGTTCTTCTGGCTCTGCCTGGTCATCGTGCTGTTCACCGTGGCTGTCAAGCCAGTCCAGTTCGCCCATGTCATCACCAACGTCTTCCACGGCGTCGGCGCGTTCTTCAGCGGCCTGTGCGACTTCCTCGATGCCCTCGGTGCCATATGATCCACCCTCCCGGTCCCCTCAGGGCGCTCCTGCCAACTTGCTCCAACTCCACAAGCCTCGTGAAAGGACGTCTGGATGCGTGTCGTGATGGCGATGCTCGCCCTGTGTGCTCTCAGTGCATTCGGCGCGGGATGCAGCGCGAAACTCCCCGACATCACAGTCATAGCAACCACACCGGCCCTGGCACCGCAGTTCCCCGCAGCAGGCTGGCCCCCCTACCTCAGGCCCCCGGACCCGCCACCCCCTCCGGACCCGGGCAACAACCGGCCCACCGTGCAACACGCCCTACCCACACGCCAGTCGACGCCCGCACCCGCTCCGACCGCCGCCGGAGCGCCGTTACCACCCGGAACACACCCGGCCATGCCCCCACAGGACAACCACGCAAGTACCACGCTCCCGCCCCTCTGCCCCGCCACGCCGCCGGCTGGACGGAACCCCTCAACGCCACCCCCGAATAAAGCACCGCCCAACCCACCAACCCCTACACCAACCACAACTAAGCCACAGAAGTCGACACCCGGGGACCATCGCTGAGCACGAGACCTTGGAGGAAACGTCATCCAGGTGTTGGTAGGCACGGGCCGTGGCCCATTCGTTCCCCAGACGAGACCCGGTGCTGGGCCAGCTGGCCGGGGCGGTTGCTGTAGCCGAGTACCTCGGCGATCTCGGTGCTGCTGGTGCGGGTGAGCGCGGCGGTGAGGTACGCCTCGGCCCACAGCGGGATGACCGTCCCCGTATCGTCGAACAGGTCGGGCAGCGGCCCGGGTTCGAGGGCCGGGCCGCCTACGGGTGCCGGCCTGGCTGCACGGACTTCCGGGTGCCAGGCCTCCGGTGATCTGCAGCCAGAGCCGGCTGCCGGACGAGAAGGTGACCGTGATGCCGTACACCAGGGTGTCATCGCCTGCCAGGGGTCGACAGCGGTGATGTCCGGACCGCTCGAACGCAGGGCCTGGACGCAGAACTGGTGAAGCGGTCCAGCACAAGAGCTCCTCAGATGGCACGGTGGCGGCCGGCGCCGCGCGCGGTGGCGGGCGGGTCGGCGAGGGTGGCGGGGCGGATGGCGTTGGGGCCGAACTTTTGGCGGGCCGCGTCGGCGACGGCTTCGATGCGGCGCTGCTTGTCGTCGGCGGGGTCCAGGAGCAGCTGGTGGAAGGCCTGGTGGGCGGGGGCGAGGCCTTCGGCGCGCAGCCCGATGTTCTGGACGCGGGCCCGTTGGAGCCCCAGGGACCGGTAGAGGTCGAGGCCTGTGCGGGTGAGGGCGGTGGTGTGGGCGGTCGCTTCGGGCAGGCGTCTGGTGCGCGTGGTGGAGGTCTGGTCGGCGTAGCGGACCACGATCGCCAGGCCCCGGCACACTTCGTGCGAGGCGCGCAGGCGTTGACCGAGCTCGTCGGCCAGGGCGAGCAGTGCGCGGTGGTGCTGGGCCGGGTCGAGTTCGTCGCTGGGGAAGCGGTGGCTGCAGGTGGTGGAGCGGACGAGGGCTTCGCGCTGGACGGGCCGGTCGTCGACCCCGTGTGCGAGCGTGTGGAGTTCGCGGGCGGGGGTGGCGCCGAGGATGCGGGCCAGGGTGGCCGGCGGAGTATCGGCCAGCTCGCCGACAGTCCGGATCCCGAAGCTTTTCAGCGTGCGGGCGGTCGCCGGCCCGACCCCTGGGAGCAGGGCGGTGGGCTGGGGGCGCAGGAACGCTTCGACCGCGGCCGGTTCGGGGTCGATGACGGTGATGCGGCCGGGCGGCGTGAGCGCGGCCGCCATCGCCGCGACCATCACCGACGGGCCGGCACCGATCGTCGTCGCCACTCCATGGAGCGCAAGCGCCCGCAGCGCCAGGACCTGTCCTGCCTCGTAGGGGGTGCGGTCGAGGTAGCGGAGCGCGCCGGTGAGGTCGAGGTCGACCGCCAGGTCCTGAGGACGCGGCTGGAAGCGCGGAGTGAAGTCCTCCACCAGCGTCACCAACTGGCCGAACAACGCGTCCTGGTCGTCTTGGCAATCGGATCCGGGGTGGAAGAAGACCCGCATGATGCACCGGCCGCCCCTGCTGTGATCGTTCATGGCGCCGGTCACCCCGCGCTCCCCTGGCTGGTGTGGCTTGTCCGAACTACGCCGCCGCTTTCGGATCTTGAACTTGCCTGCGCACCCCTGCCCCTCCGGTGCCGCCCGCTGGACGGCAAGATGGGCGGATGGCGATGAGCGAGACGGAACTGCTGGCCCTCCTGCGTGAACTCGACGACCCCGAACGGCTGGAGTGGCCGCGGCGCTACGACCGTGCTGCGACCGGCCTCGCGTTCAGCGGGCTGGTGAGCCGGCTCGAAGCGGGCTTCGGGGCCCCGTGCGAGTCCGAGCGGGACACCCAGGACTCCAGCGAGTACGGGCGCGTCCGCATTCCCGCGGAGGCGACGGTCTGCGGGACGCGGATCGTGGTCTGCGTGAGCAAATTCGGCTCCCTCGCCGAGGTCTGCGCCGACAATCCGGGGGCCTTTCTCGGCACGGACGAGGCCCGCGAGGAGGGTGCTCTGGACCCCTCCGATCTCGCCACCGTGGAGCGGGCGCTGGCCGAACTCGGCTACGTTAGCGTCCCTGAGGAATTGCTGGAAAGCGACTACGAGGGCCCCAGTTCGCTGGAGCACTTCTCCGCACGGCCCACCTGGTGGACACGGTTCTTCGGCCTCTGGTGATCCACCCGCCTGGCGGGCGCCCCCAGCCGCCCTCTGCACGCCGGCTGGGGCCCAGGGCAGGGGGTCGTCGCGCTCCTCAACTCGCCCAACTCGCAACACAGCCAACTGTGAAACGAACCACCCCTGACCTGGGATCAGAGCACGGATCTGTGCGGCGCCAACTACCTTGATCGCAACTGAGCTGGAGCTGATCACTTGGGGTTCCCCCCTCGACCAGAGACGCCTGGAACGCCGTTAGTTCGGTCAACAGGACCCAGGTTTTTGAGGTCGGCCGCCCGGGTCCCTGCGGGCTGAAGATCGGCGTAGGGATGCAGCTTCGCTCCCGCTGTTCCGTTGACCAGAGTCCGCTGGCCGCCGGCCTGCGCGTGCTCCCGGTCCTGCCTGTTGGGCTGGGGCTGGGCGGGGGTGGGCTGGGGTGTGGTGGCGCCGATGAGGGCCAGGGCGGCGTCGAGGCCGTTGTCGCGGCGCTCTGCGGCGAGCTCGTCAAGGTCCCAGACTCGGTGGCCGACGACGGTGCGCCGTGGACCGCGCCGCTCCACGGTGCCCTGGATGAGGAGGAGCCCGGAGTGGAAGATCGTGTGGGCGCAGTCGGCGTGGCTGTCTTCGAAGAAGGCGATGTCGACCAGGCCGGTGCCGTCTTCCAGGGTGACGAAGATGATGCGCTTGCCCGATGCGATCGGCGGTGTCTGCGTCGAGGCCCGCACGCCGGCCACCAGGACCCGTTGGCCGGCGTGCAGCTGGGCCAGGCGCCGGGAGGGAATGGCACCAAGTTCGGACAGCAGCCGGTGGTGGTAGTCCATCAGGTGCCGCGACACGTCCATCGACATGATCTCCAGCTCGGCACCCAGTTGCTCGCGGCCGGTCATCTCGGGCAGGCCGCTTGCGCCCTGGGCCAGCGGGCGGGTGTCCAGGGGCAGTTGTCCGCTGCTGGGGCGGGTGCGGGTCTGGCGGTGCAGTTCGGTGAGTTGGAGCAGCAGATCCCGACGGGAGGCGTCGCCGGCGACGGGGGAGAGGGCGCCGATCTGGGTCAGGCGCTGGGCGGTGGGCAGGGTGGGGCGGGCCCGCTGCCACAGGTCGGCCACCGACCCGTAGGGCTGGCCGTCCTTGATGCGGGCGGCTTCGTCGTCGCGGATGCCCTTGACCGCCGACAGCGCCAGGCGCACACCGAACCTGCCGTCGGTGCCGGTGGGTTCGATGCGGTAGCTGGTGTGGGAGTGGTTGATGTCGACGGGCAGGATCGGCACGTCGTGACGGCGGGCATCGGCGAGGATGACGCGGGCCGGCCACATTCCGGGGTCGTGCTCCAGCAGACCCGCATACAGGGCCGCTGGATGGTGCGCCTTGAGCCACGCGGACTGCAGCGCGGGCACGGCGAACGCCACCGCGTGCGCCCGGCAGAACCCGTAGGCCCCGAACGACTCGACCACCGACCAGACGTCGGCCAGCACCGTGGGGGAGTAGCCGCGGGCGCCGGCTTCCCGCTCGAACCACGCCTTCAGCTTCGGCAGACGGGCCGGGTCGGCGAGGGCGCGGCGGAAGAGTTCGGCCAGGGCCCGGTCGCAGCCGGTGAGGATCGCGACCATGTCGATGATCTGCTCGTGCCAGATCGTCACCCCGTAGGTGTCGGCGAGCACCGGCTCGAGATCGGGGTGCGGGTAGACGGGGGCCGCTCCGTGCCGGGCCGCGATGTAGATCGCCGGCATGCCGCCGGACACGGGACCGGGCCGGAACAGGGAGATGTCGGCGATCACATCTTGGGTGCCACGCGGCTGGAGACGTCCGAGAAGGTCCTGCTGGCCGGGGGATTCGAGCTGGAACATGCCGACGGTGTCGGAGTTCTGGATCATCTTGAACGCCCAGAAGTCGTCGAGCGGCACCTGGCCGGGATCGTCGAGGTCGATGCTCTGGCCGCTGGTGCGGTGGATCTCTGAGACGGCGTGGGCCATCGCGGACTGCATCCGCACCCCGAGCACGTCAAGCTTGAGCAGGCCCAGGTCCTCCACGTCCTCCTTGTCGCCCTGGACCATGGGGTAGTTGCCGCCCGGGGTGGGCTGCACCGGCATACGGCCGAGCAGGCTGCGGTCGGAGAGGATCACTCCGCACGGGTGCATGGCGTAGCCGCGCGGCAGCGCGTCCAGCTGCTCGGCCAGGTCGAACAGCGGCCCGTACCGGCCGGCTTCGGCCGCAAGGCCCCGCAGCTCGGGCAGCTCGGCGAGCGCGCCGCTGATGTCGCAGGCCCGCAGGTGCGGAAACGATTTCGCGATCCGGTCGACCTCGTGTGGCGCGATGCCCAGGGCGAGGCCGGTGTCGCGCAGCGCGAAGCGGGCCCGGTAGGTCTCCGGCATCCCGGTCACCGCGACCCGCTCCGGCCCGAATCGCTCGAAGATCCGGTCATACACCTCCAGCCGGCGCGCGGACTCCACGTCGATGTCGATGTCCGGCAGGCTGGAACGGCGCACACTGATGAACCGCTCGAACAACAACGAATGATCGAGCGGATTGGCCGTCGCGATGTCCAGCGCGTGGTTGACCATGCTGCCCGCACCAGACCCGCGGGCCGCGACCCTGATCCCCATCTCCCGCACATCCGCCACCACCTGCGCCACGGTGAGGAAGTACGTGCCGAACTGGAGCTTCGCGATGATCGCCAGCTCCTCCTCCAGCCGGTTCATCGCGTCGCTGTCCTTGTCCAGGCGGCGCCGGGCCATGCCGGCGAGCGCATGGTCCCGCAGCAGCCGGTCCACGTCGCCGTCGCCGCGCGCCCCGACCGCCTCCGCTTCCGGGAAATGCGCCCGCCCCAGGCCCAGGTCCGTCACGGGGTCGACACGGCACTCTTCGGCCGTGGCGATCGTGGAGGCCAGCAGGGCGCGGGCCCGCTCCGGGCCGGCGCCGGCCGCCTGGGCGATGGGGTCGGCGGCCGCCGCCATTGCGGACGGGTCCTTGAGCCAACGCTCGCCCGGATCCAGCCCATCGGGCCGGCGCACGGGGATGGGGCGCAGCAGCCGGGCCGCGTCCAGGACGTCGGCGACCCGCGCCTGGGCCGGGTCCGCGTAGCGCACGGCGTTGGTCAGCACCGTCTCGATGCCGAGTTCGTCGCCGAGCTGCACCGTGCGTCCCGCGAGCCGCAGCGAGCCGGGACCGGTGCCGCTCTGCCCGTACCAGAGCGCCTCCAGTCGCAGCGCGGGACCGAAGAGCTCCCGCCACGGGGCCAGCAGGAGGGCTGCGAGGTCCGGGCGGCCGGCCGAGAGCGCGCGGACCGGTTCGGAGACCGGACCGAGCAGCACCGTCAGCCCCGCACCGGCGTGAGCATGAAGCATCGGCCACGTCACCACAGGCGGACCGCCGTCAGCGACGGCGTGCGCGGCGGACACCAGCCGGCACAGACCCGCCCACCCTGCCGCGTCCCGCGCCAGCAGCGTGACCCGCAGCTCGGGCTCCACCACGTGCGCACCTCCGCGGACCGGGGTCCGCCGGCGGGCCGTGGGATTCTCAGGCCGGGCCCTCCGGTGCGGCGCGACCGCGACGTCGACGCCCAGGACCGGCCGGACACCGTGTGTGGCGCAGGCCTTCACGAACCGCACCATTCCAGCCACAGTGTCCCGGTCGGTGAGCGCCAGCGCGGTCATGCCGCGCTCGGCGGCGCGGGCCACCAGAGCGTCCGGGTGAGAAGCGCCGTACCTGGCCGAATAGCCAGACGCGGCACGCAGATGCACAAACCCGCCCATCCACTCCTCCAGCTCTCGCGCCCCCTTTACCCCTTCTGTCCCAGTGGCCAGATACCCACCATAGCCCAAGCTATCGAAAACGTGTTCGAACAAAACGTAGGGGCTGTTGTGTCCCGTCCGGCCGCATCTTGTTGTGACTGAGCGCCTCACCTGGCGGTTGAGCGCTGTAGTTGGCGTGCTGAGCGGCTGAGTTGGCGGACGCGTGCTGGAGCGAGCCGGACCCGTCCGGACGTCGATGCTCGTGACCGGGCACGCGGCGCTTCGTTGACCGGGCATGACGTACTGCCGGGCACTGACTGCCACCACGCTCATCGCTACCGCCGTGGCCGGTAGCGTCCTCGCTGCTGATTCCGCCGTTGCCGGCGGTGGCGGTGACTTCCTCTCCCCGGCTTTCGGGACCGACTGCGCCAATCTGCACACCGGCGCTCAGGCGTCGGGCAGCACCACGCGCGGTACCGGAGCAGGCGGCGGCAATCTCCTCGGCCTGCCGATCGGCAGCCCCCTGAACCAGTGCGGTGGTGCCGATGCCCCCTCGATCAGAGACATCCAGAACGGGATGGCCCGCACCCCAGGCTCCGTGGTCCCGTACAACGACCTGGGAGATGCGTTGAGGATCCAAGGCGCGGCACGAGACCTGATGTGAGGCGCGGGATGTCCAGGCGCCTGCGCGGAATCGCGGGTGATGGGACGCTCAGATGGCTCAAAATCGGTTCAGGGATGAGCGTTCCAGTTGGCGAGTACCGCCAGGCGAGGAGCTCAGTCACAGTCCCGATGTGACTGAGCGCCTCACCTGGCGGATGAGCGCTGTAGTTGGCGGGGCTGAGCGGCCGAGTTGGCGGACGCGTGCTGGAGCGAGCCGGACCGCCCGGACGTCGATGTTGGCCAGGCAGGCCCCTCGGGGCCCGAGACTCGATGTACGAGCGACGTGTGTCGACGCCTGTGGGCTCCTCGCTCCACCTGGGTCGAGGAGCCCGTCCCCTTTAGAGGTTCGGTTCTTGGGCGGGGGCTTGCTCGGTGTTGTCCGTGTCGGCTGCGCGCGTGCCCCAGCCGCGGTGGACGACGACGAGTTGGTCGCGGGTGCCGTTCTTGTCACGGTAGACGGCGGCGCCGGGCCCGGAGTCGCAGTGGTGGTCGGGGAGCCAGGAGTCGGCGGTCCAGGCCGAGCCCTCGCGGAGTTTGGTCCACCACAGCTTGGTGTCGTTCTTGTTGCCCCGGTGGATGCAGTACAGCTCGCCGCCGAGAACGGCCAGGGCCGGTGGCGCCACGGTGGTGTGGGCCGCGAACTTGCGGTCCTGGCTCCATGTCGTGCCGTCGTAGGAGGCGTGCCAGAGGCTGACGTCGTTGCCGGCGCCGCGGTGGACGAGGTGGAGCCGGTTGTTGTAGACGGCCAGCGCGGGCTGGATCTCCGAGCGGTGGGCGGGGAGCTTGGTGACCGGGCTCCAGCGCGTGCCGTCGTAGGTCAGGTGCCACAACTGAGTGTCGCTGCCCTTGCCGCGGTGGACCAGGTGCAGCTTGCCCTGGAAGGCGGCCAGGGCCGGGGTGTCCCAGGACTCGACGTTGGGGATGTCCGCCTGGAGGGTGTTCCAGCCGTAGCCCTCGTAGACCATGAACTGGAGTGTGTAGTTGGTGCGGTTCTTGAAGGCCGCGTACAGCCGGCCGTTGTAGGCGGCCACCGCGACGCCCGAGTTCAGGCTGACCTGCTGGGCGCCGGTCCTCTTGTCCTCGGACTAGCCGGTTTCCGGGTCGTAGACCGTGTACCACAGGTACTGGTCGTTGCCGCCGCGGTGCAGGCAGACCAGGCGCCCGTTCCACTCACCCAGCCCCACGGTCTCGCGGCTCTGGTGGTTGTAGAACCTCTCGTCCTCGCACCAGCCGCCCGCCGGGTCGTACACCGCCCACCACAGGTTGAGGTCCTCCTTCGGGTAGCGGCTGCGCGGAGACGGGATCAGCCAGGAGGAGCGAACCACGGGGAGGAACACTTCACCCCGTCGGGGCCGGCACTGTTCGCTGCCTTGATCGCCTGACCGTGGAGCTTCATCACCCTCGCGACGAGCTGCCCGATTCCCGGAATGGCCGCACCGATGATCTTGGAAGCCCACTCTTCGAGGTCCCCGATCAGGTCCGCGGTCAGCTTGTTCATGTGGACCTGGAAACCCCACCACTTGGTCTCCACCCACATGTCCAGGCTCCGCGCCTGCAACTCCGCCCGGGCCTGCGCACCGGCGGCCCGCTCATCCTCCGAAGGCGTGGTCATCCCCTCGGGCAGCCACGCCGCGCGATCCTCACCCAGGGCCGGCGGCTTCGCCGCTTCCTCCTGCCCAGCCCACCGAGCCCCGTCCTCCCGCCCGTTACTGTCCGCAGCGCCGGTGACGTCATTGTCAGCACCCATCCCGCTCCCCATTTCTTCCGCCCGCTCAGGCATCTCGCCCCGACCGGCGGACCCTGACCGCCGGCATACACCGCACGGTTCCAGCGGGACCCCGCCCCGACACCTGAAATCACCACAGAAACGTCCCGGCTCAGCCGGGACGGCGTGAACAGTCCTCGGCCCGGCTCAAACCCTGCACTTGGACCAGCCCCGGCCGTCCGGCCATACCGGAAAGCATGAGCTGGAACAGCAGCAGAATCCTGGCCACCTCTCTCTGCCCATGGTCATCTGCCGGTGCTGTGACGGGCGGTCCGGATCGCTCCAGCACGCATCCGCCAACCCAGCCGCTCAGCCCCGCCAACAACAGCGCCAGGTGACTATCCGAGGTGCCATGGTCAATGGCATCCCCCGCTTGGGGACCACCTTCAACCCGGACAAGTATGTGAAGTGAGAGAACGGAGCAACCTGAACATGAGGACGGTAAATGCAGAAGAGCGAGCCGTGCTGCACCGCATCTTGGCCGAGGATTTTCCAGGTGCAGCCGAACTCCGTCGCCAAGTCGATCACTGCCAGGTCACTCAGCCTTGGATGCCAGGTTCGACCAGCGTCGACCTAGAGGTGCCCGATGAGTGCGCGAAGTCAGAGGTAACTCCCGGGCCCATCCCTGTAAGGGCTATCGTGACCGATCGATCAGGAGAGCTTGAAGGTGAAATCCTGATCTGGACGGAGGAGGGTAGACTCTCCGCGCTTGAATACGCTTGGTACGGAAGCGAGATGCCCGTGTCGCTTCCTCGCGTGGAGCAGATCACCATTCACTGAGGACGCCTCCGGGCAAGCCCCAGCGCGTCCCATGCGCTGGGGCTCCACCATCACCGTCGTGTTCGCTTTAGTAGAGGTCCGGGTCGCTGTTCATGTTGCGGCTCATCGCCTCGTGTAGGGCGGTGACCGATGGCGTAGACGTACTCATCCAGATGGCGGGCAAGATGAGAAGGGGGACTCGAAGTGAGCAGCAGTATCTGGGGGAAGCGGCTGGCCGACCCCGCCGCGCAAGCCCGCCCGGCCGACGACCGCTCGGAACCGGGCAAGTCGGCGGCCGAGATGGAGACCCTTGCCACGGCCATGCGCCGGGACCCCTCCTGCGGCGCACCCCAGCGCGGCATCAAACCGTGAATCGCCCGACGCAGGGTCGCCCACGGCTCAGGGCTTGGCAAAGTCCGTTGAGTGGTGGAACGGTCCTTCGCCTGGCTGCACCAGTTCAAACGGCTCCGGATCCGCTACGAACGGAGTGCCGACCTCCATCAGGGCCTGCTTGAACTGGCATGCAGCCTCATCTGTCTCCGCCGGCTGCGGACTTCACGATGAAACGAGCGGTCAGTTGAGGATGATCGGATTGGTGAGTGCGGCGACGTGCCCGTTGGGATGGCGGATCTCGACGCGGACGAACGCCGAGTCCTCCCCTGTCGTGTCCCACTGCGCCGCTCCCGCCCCGTCACCGAGGAGAGGAACACGATGGACCTTCCCTCGGTCGGTGTGGAAACTGATAGTCCCCGCTGACACACCTCGTACTGCCGCCTGTACTTCCACCGGCCCACCATGAGTCGAAAGCCGTTCCCCCAGCCCGACAACGCGACCATCGGCATGGGCGGTGAACGACACGTCCACGTCCGCCGACTCGGCGATCCAGCTGCGGCCGGCACGGATTCCGGCCAAGACCGCCTCGGCGCTCAGCTCCTCGGCGAAGACCACGGTGTGAGGGATGCCGATCTGGCCTTCCAGGTGGGTGTCACTGTTTCCCATCGCCGGTCGCCACGAGCCCGTGCGGATGTCCGCCGCGAGGCTCCGCCCCCACTCGGCCAGAGCTGCCTCGTTGTCAGCATTCCAGGGCCGGTCCGAAGTCCACAGTCCGTTCCACACCTCTACCACGTCGAAGCCCTGGAAGGGGAACATGAAGTCGCCCGACGGGTAGGGCGCATGCGGGTGTGCGGCCACGCACAAGCCCCCTACTCGATGGACCTGGTCCAGGCGCTGATCGATCAATCCGTCCTTGACCTGGTGGTTCCAGTCGACGACCTCGTCGGGATTGATGCCGAGCGCGAGCCAGTGCCCGGTCTTCGTGGTCACTTCCTCACCGAGGATGATCAAGAAGTCATCGGCGGCCAAATGCCCCCATGCACCGGGGGCCGCAGGTGAGTTGTGCTCCGTCGTCGCGATGAAGTCGAGCCTGGCCGCGCGCGCCCGGACAGCCAACTCCTCGGAAGTGAGTTCCCCGTCCGAGTGAACGGAGTGGACGTGGCAGTCCCCGCGGTACCAGCCCGCCCCGCGTCCGACCGCCCGCCCCGGCGGGAAGCTCAAGCTCGGCAAATTTCTCCTCCAGAGTCCTGTCGAGTCAACGCGCGAAGCGTTCACCACCGGCGATCTGCTCAAGCTCATGTGGCTCTTCGGTATCACCGAACAGACCGCCATGCGCTACGTCGGCACCGCCTACCCGGAGCGAACCGCGAACGGCCCAGGTAGCGGGCACCCGCCGAGCCCGTTGCTACAGCGAAAGCCCGTGGCGGTGTCGCAGCGGGTACGGCATCATCCCTGTGTGATTGTGATGCAACCCGTTCTGGAGATCTTCGCTGCAGACGACTTCGCGCTCTGGCCGGTTGGCGAGCACGAGTCGTACGGCTACCTCGTGCTGGACGGGGAGCTGACTCCGGCGGAGGTCGGCACGGCGGTTATGCGGATCGCCGACTGCAACAACTTCGAGCCGGACGAGGAGCACGCGCCGTGCCCGACCGACGCGCTCGGCGCGTTCCTGCACGGGCTGCTCACCATGCCCGACCTGTTCGCCGCCGGCGGGTTCCGGGTTACCGACATAGCCACCGACACCGTCTTCGTCGAGCCGGGCTGCTGCAACGGCCTGGAGACCTGGCGGGACTGGCGGGAGGTGCTAGACGGCACCGGCTGCTCCTTCTTCGGCCACGACCCGTCCTCGGCGGCCGAACGTGTCGGCGACACCGTCCGGCTGACTCTCGACGCCCACGCGAAGGACGGCAGCCCGGTGATCGAGCTGCCGGTGGACCAGGTGCGCGCGCTCGTCACCGGTGCCCAGACGGATTTGCGGGACTTCCTCAGCCTCGCCGGAACCTGGGCCGAACAACACCTGCCGACACACGCCGCCGCCGTCACGGCCGCCTTGGCCCGGGCACTGGACCTAGAGCTCACAGAATCACCAGCTTCCTGACCCACCGGGCGCGCGTGCACGCCGCCCGGCTCCCTCTCCACCGGCGGCACAGCGCACTGCGCACGTGCCTCACCGTTTTCGCTCCTTACGGCCTGCGGGCGACATACCACCACCTCACGCTCAGCGCCGCGATCCTCCGACAGTTGGAGGCGGACCCGGACGCGCTGGCGCGGGCGGTGGAGGAACTGCACGAGGCGCGGGTGCTGTGGCTCATCCGGGCAGAGGAGTGCACCGTGCAGCGTCGGGCGGAGAAGCAGGCCGGGCGGCGGGCTGTACCGAACCCTCGGCCGTGGTGGCTGCGGAGCTGGTGGGAGAGCCCAGAGCGTGCATGGTTCGAAGACCACGGCACAGCTCGACCCAGCCATGCCCGGTCGAGCTCAGCACTCGCGGTCCCTCGTCCCCGCAAGCCGGGCAGCCGGGTAGATCGGCGCCGCCCAGAAGCGCATTCTGTCGCCGGACGTAGTCGGACAGTCGCAGCGACGGGTGGCGAAACGGGGTGGCGCAGCGAAGGCCGCGATCCGCGGGCCCTGAGCCGTCAGTTCGACATCGCCATACACAACAACATCGCCGCCCCGACCGAAGGCGCCGTCCTCGACCTCCTGCAGCGGGTCGCCGACCGCGCCGAGCGCGCCGGGGACTGACGGCAGGTGGGAGAACCCACTAGACGAAGTGGGGGAGGGTTCGGATCGTTCTCCGCCCGCCCCCGACCCTCCCCCTAAAGGGGCCGTCATGCTGCGCATCTCGACCCTGCACTTCCTCTTCGGAGGCGGCCGCCTCAGCAAGTACGCCAAGGCCGTCGCCCCCGACGCCGAGCAGCTCGTCCGCGGCAAGTTCGGTCAGGAGCTGGGCCTCCGCGGTGTTCACCAGGTGGTCCATCCGGCTGGTGTCGCCGTTGAGGACCAGGTGGACGGCCGGCAGGGAGCCGGGGAGTGGTCAGCAGCGGTGTCGGAAGTGCGGCACACCGAAGGGCTGATCGTTGGCGGTGAGTGGTGGCGGGCTGCTTGTGCGGCCCGTCATTGCTGTTGTTGGGTGGCGGGATGCCTCGTATGGAGTGGGTTGATCTTCCGGCTGGTGTTAGTGATGCGGTGCTGGCCGAGGCGGGCCCGGTGCGTGAAGTTGTGCCGGTGGAGGGCGGGTTGACGTGCTGGCTGGCTGCGGGGCTCACGACTGTCGAGGGCCGTCGTTGGTTCGTGAAGGGCTGTCCGGAGAGCGATGAGCGGGCCTGGATGTCGATGCGCAGCGAGCGGCTGGTGTATCCGATGTTGGGCGGAGTGGGCCCCGACTTCGGCTGGATTGTGCGCCGCGTCGCGGGCTGGGAGGTGATGGCCTACGACTGGGTGGATGGCCGTCATGCCGATCTGGGGCCTGGGTCGCCGGATCTGCCGCTGGTCGCTGAGGTGTTGCTGAGGGCGCAGGAGATCGGGGTGCCGCATTACGTGCCGATTTCGACGGTGGGCCAGATGCTTCGCCAGTACCTGGATACTGCGGAGGCAGATCTGCTGCACGGTGACACCCTGCTGCATACGGATACGAATCAGCATAATCTGCTGGTCGGTGACAGCCGGGCCTGGATGGTGGATTGGGCGATGGCCGCGAAGGGGCCGGCCTGGGTGGATGTGGCGTACACGGCGGTTCGGCTGATGGAGGCCGATACGCCGGCGGAGGCGGCGTTGGGGTGGGCGGCCCAGTTCCCGTCGTGGCGGCGGGCGGACCCGGCTGCGGTGGCGGCGTTCGTGGTGGGCTTGTGCCGGCAGTGGGAGGCGCAGGTCGGGCCGGTGGACTGCGTGCCGTCGAACCGCCGCTTCGGGGCGCTTCTGGCTGCGGTGCGCGCGTAGACGGGACGAAGCCCGCCGCCCCCGAGCTGGGGTGGCGGGCTTCGTCGTGTTCAGAGGCTCTACGTGAGCTGGATGTCGTAGATGCGCACTGTGCCGGCGTCGGGGTTGACGGCGAGGATGGCGGTCACGAGGGGCCGGACGAGCTGACGGTTGATGCTGTCGTCGATGCCGAAGGGTTCGGTTTCGATGAACGGTTCGTACAGGACGTCGGCGAGGGCAACGGTCAGCTGGTGGCCGACGTCGTCGGGCAGGCCGTCCCAGAACTCGCGGAGGTTCTCGTCACAGAGGAGCCGGTACACGTACTCAGCGTGTCAGGTCAGGCGGCGCCCTGTGACCGGATTCGGGCAGCATCTCTGAGAACGCGGTCGGTGACGTCGATCCACTGGCCGGGGGGTTCTTCGCCGCGGGCTTCGGCCGCTGCGATCTCGCGGCCACGCCGGATGGCGTCGAGGGTGCGCTGGGCGATGCCCTGCCACTTGGCGAAGACGGCCAGCAGTTCGGTGGCTGGCGCGCGGTTGATCTCGCTGAGGAAGCGCTGGCTGAGGGCCGGGTTGCCGAGGGCGTCGCAGATGGACTCGATGGTCCACGGCTCGCTGCTCATCAGGGCCTCCGAACGTTACCGGGCTATCGCTTCGAGACTAGCGCTTCCACTTTCTCACCGATTCACGGTTCGTGAATCTACTGCGCGTCCATTTCCGGAACCCAGGAGCACCTGATTTGCAGAGCTAGTCTCACGAGCCAGTCCCGTTTGGCGGCCGTCCTTGCTCGCAGTGGCATGGCTGGCTACTTCCCGCCGAGTCGGGCCTTGGTGTCCGTGAGTCGCGGCTGGCAGTTGGTCTTTCCGCTGGTTGGGAGATGGTCGGCGAGGTCGCGGAGGACGGTGTGGACATCGGGGCGCTTGGGTGTGTTGACGAGGTCGACGCTGGTGTTGGTGGCGGCGAACTCCAGGACCAGCGTGTTGTCGGTGCAGCGGGTCTCGAGCTGGTCGACGAGGGTCTGGTCGTCGGCGCGGGGGTGGGCGTGCTTGTCGACGTCGTAAAGGTAGCCGACGGGGGCGCCAGCGCTCGGGTTGGCGGTGGCGGGCCGGCCGTCGGCTTTGGGTGTGCTGTTGGAGCAGCCAACGAGCAGGAGGCCTGCCGTGGCGAGGGCGACGACGGCGGCGATGCGGGTGTGGTTCATGGGTCCCCCAAGCGGTGAGGGGCCCATTGCACTGCCGAACGCCGGTGCGGGCGACCGGTGTTGCCGTTTCGTGACGGGGCGAAGGCGGGTGTTGACGCTGAGCGTGACGGGCTTGAGGGTCGTGCGCAGCGTTTGTTTCACGCTGGGCGATACAAACGCTGCACGCTGTCGCACCTGGTGGCTACGGTCCGTGACGTGAAGGAGCGCCCCCGGCCCTGCGAGGGCGGGGGCGCTCGGCGCGCTCTGCGCCAACAGGCGTGCGGTGCACGGTTGGAGCCGGTGCGGCCGTCCAGAAGGAGGCGTGACCAACCGTAGTGCTCCCTCGATGGCGGTGGCCATGACTGACAGGGCTTTGGCACTTTGATAAATCAACTCAAGCTGGCGAGACCATCGGCTCGTGGCGGCCCAAGGGGCGTAACTCCTGCTGCGCCTGGGAGTTGACCGGTCATGGATGATCTCGCTGCCCCTGTGACTGGTACGTATTCCGATGCTCCGCGCGAGCCGTTGATCACTCTGGTTGAGGCGCGGGATGTCGTACGGCTGCTGCGCCACTTCGCCGAAACTCACGGGCAGGGCTCCGACGAAGAGCTCGACGCCTACGCGTTGGCGACCGAACTGGCTGGCCGGCTCCCGTCAGAGTGACTTACGGGTGGTCACTGGCCGCGGAGAGTGCTTCCCGTACGCGCGGGGACGGTCCCCTTCAACATCAGGGAGACGGCCTGTCAGGCTCGTTCGGTACCTGATCTTCGCTGCCGGTGTGCGGCTCGCCTCAAGCCGCACCCGAACCGTCCCCTGCTTAGCCACAGGGTGGTTAGCATCTGCTTATGGTCGATCACGAGACGGCGTTTCAGTCCCTGGACGGCACTGCCCTGTTCGGCACGTTCTGCTCGGCGGAGACGCCCGTCGGGGCGGCGGTGCTGGTCCACGGATCTGGGGTGACCCGGGAGGAGGGGGGCTTCTTCACGCGCCTTGCCGCCGGCCTGGCCGCCTCTGGAGTGACCAGTCTGCGTTTCGACCTGCGGGCCCACGGAGCAAGCAAGGGGCGGGAGTCGGAGCTGACGATCGCCTCGGTGACCAACGACATCCGCGCGGCCAGTGACCATCTGCGTGCGCATACCCGCCAGCCGGGACCGGTGCACGTCATCGCCGCGTCGTTCTCCGGCGGGGCCGCCGCGCTGCACGCCGCCCACCGGCCTGGCGAGGTCGGAAAGCTGGTGTTGCTGAACCCGAGATTGGACTACAAGGAGCGGTACGTCACCTCCCGTGCGGGCTGGTCGGAGGACTACCTGTCGAAGGATATGGCGGCGCGGCTGGAGGAGCAGGGGTTCACCGAGAAGTCGCCTTTCGAGTTGAACCGGGCCCTGTTGAACGAGGTCTTCTACCTGGACACTCCGGCAATTCTGGCCGCGGTACGGGCGCCGGTGTTGATGGTGCACGGCACTGCGGACACCTTCGTGCCGATCGAGTCGTCCCGCCGCTACAAGGCGATGTTCGGTGGGGCGGTGACACTGGTGGAGCTGGAGGGGGCGCAGCACGGTTTCGCTGTCCACGATGACCCCCAATATCTGCACCCGCAGTCGCAGGCGTGGCAGCGCGAGGTGATCGGGAAGGTGAGCGGATTCCTGGGCTAGGCGGCCGCCACCTCGACTAGTCGCTGCTGGAACTCGCGTACGGGCGGACGTTTGGCGTGGGGCGCGAGGTCTTCGGCCGTGCGGTGGAGTTCGGCGAGTACCTGCCCGAAGCGGGCGCCTGTGGCGAGCGTCAGGGCTGTCATCGCGGTGGTGGCGGCTTCGTCCGGTTCGCCGGCTGCGACCAGTGCGCCGGAGTACTGGGCGGTGAAGAAGGCTCGGTCCCGGGGTGCGAATGTAGCCGTGGCGAGGTGCTCTCTGAACAGGCTGACAGCCTGATCGTGATGGCCGGCTTCGCGGTAGCAGATCGCGCTCTGCACCATGAGGCGTTCACCGGTGTAGGCGTCGCCGAGTGGGCCGGTGCAGGTGGCGGGCCCGTGTGTGGGGGCGGCTTGGCCGAGAGCGGTGTGCGCGTGGTCGAGGGTGCGGGCCACCTCGTCTAAGCGGGCGCCGGTCAGGGCCAGCGCCCGGGCCTGCTGCTGGAAGGCTTCCGCGCGAGGCCTGGGTGGCAGCGTCCAGGGACCGGTGGTGGCGGCGCGGGCGAGGTCGAGCATTCGGGTGGCGTCGGTGCGGTCGGTGGCCTGGGCCTGGCGGAGAAGGACGTAGGCGTGCATGGCGCCGTCGCCGGTGAGTGTTGCCCACTCCTTGGCCTGGTGGTGCCAGTAGGTGACGGCCGGGGCGGGGGCGCCTGCGTCGCGGTGCAGCCAGGCCGCGAGCTCGGCGCCCCGGGCGCCGAGGGCCAGCAGTTCGCGGCGCAGATCCTCCACGGCCGTGCGGGCGGCGGAGTTGATCGCCGTGAGAATGCCCAGCACGGTGGGCAGTGCCTCGTGCGGGCCGACGAGCCCATCGGTGCGGGCGGCGTCGTCCAGCGCGGTCCGCAGATGACCGAGGAGGTCGATGTCGTGACGACGGGCTTGGTTCGCGGCGGTGATGAGGTGATCGAGGGCCGTGAGGTCGAGCACCGGGGCGGTGCTCAGCAGGCCCAGGAACGTCCGTCGGCGCACGTGTTCCTCCAGCTGTCGTCGCCTCTCGCCTGGGCGCCGTCCGCTAGGCCGGGCGGGCCGTCGAAAGCCGAGGTCTTCCATCGGGCAGCCGAACATCGCCTCCAGGACGCGCCGTGCGTCGCGGTTGGGCCAGGTTGATTCGCCTGATTCCCAGCGCCGCACCTGCCGCACCGAGATTCTGGCCTGCTCGCGCAGTGCGCGGGCCGTGTCGTCATACGCGGAGGCGAAGTCCTCCTGGGTGTACCAGCCGTGCTCGACGCGGGCGGCGACGATGCGCCCGTTGGCGACGGCGTGTTCGGGCATGGGCACCCCCGGGGGTTAAGGACCACCACCGTAGCCATTATGGCCACCGTCACCGAGAGGCCGGTATCTACCCGTCACGGTGTCCGGTGAAGCGTCCGGTGATCCGGCCTCGCCTCGGGGTTCGTTGGGCGGTGAACTGTGAGGCACCGGCTTGGTCCGCCCTGGCCGGGTCCCAACACCCCTCTACGCAAGGAGGACTAAGCCATGAAGACCATCACCCCGGCGAAGGCCCCGGCCATCACGCTCGACCCGAAGCAGATCGCTGCGCTCCAGGCGAAGGTCGCCCGGCTCGTCGGCACCGGCGCGCTGGCCGCCGCCCCGCACACCTACCACCACTGAGTGATCTCCGGGAGGGCACCGCAGCTGGGGCCGCGGCGCCCTCCCGGTCCCTGCAGCCCGGTTCCCGAACATTGAGGAGGCTTCCCGTGGACACTCGCCTGGAGCTGACGTTCCTGGGCCACCAGACCTGGCTGGTCCAGGGCGGTGGCTACCGCGTCCTGATCGACCCCGTCCTCATGCCGGCCTTCGGCCTGCCCGGCCGGGCGGAGTGCCGAGTCTGGCCGCCGCGCCGGATCGACGCCGGCCTTATGCCCCGCCCGCACGCCGTCGTGCTCACCCACGAGCATCTCGACCACTTCCACCTGCCGTCCCTGAACCTGTTGGACCGTCAGGTTCCCGTTTTCACCGGGCCGATGCTGCCCGCCCCGGTCGAGGAGGCGATCGTCCGCCTGGGCTTCGGGGTCCACCGCGTCGACCACACCGAGCCCATCGAGCTGGGCGACCTGAAGGTCACTCTCTACCCCGCCGGCGCCCAGACGCTCTTCTGGGAGGACCGCGTCGTCCAGCCCTGCCTGCGGGTCGCAGACGGCCCGGCCGCGTTCATCGCCGTGGACGCCGACCCTTCGGACCTGTACCTGCAGCAGGTCACCGAGGGCACCCAGCCCGTGCCGCGTATGGCCGTGGTCTCCAACAACTCCCAGATCGTGCCGCCTGGCATGCCCGCCTCCTCGGTCAACCTCCTGCCCGGCCTGGACGGAACCCGCCACAAGACCGGCCTGAGTATCCTCAACCAGTTGCTGCTCGACGTCCTAGCTCCGCTCGACGGCGTGATGGACGTAGCGCTGTGCGGCAATGGCTTTCTGCCGCCCGGCTCGCCGCACGGGCCGTTCCTGTACTCCGACCACCCGAAAATGGCCGACGCCGCCAACGGCCTGCAGAACCTGTTCCACGTCCACGGACCACGCCCGGGCGACCGGCTGACCCTCCCGGCCTCGCCCGCGCCCAAGGTGACCTCCGATCAGGTCGGCTGGGTTCGGATCGACGACGACTTCGAGTACGAGGCGCTGGTAGCCCACGCCGCGTTCCTCGCCGACCCCGGTGCCGCCGAGCTCACCCCGCTATCCGAGCCTCCCGCCGACCAGGACCAGGCCCTCGCCACTGTCCAGGCCGCGCTGCCGCGGCTGGGCCGCGAATTGCTCGCCACCGGCACCGGGATGCTGGCGTGCAGCATCCACGAGTACCTCTCCGGTGCGCTAGGCCCCCACCGCGCGGTGCTGCGGCTCAAGGACGGCCCCGGCGGTGACCTCCTGCAGTTCGCCTGGGACGTCACCACCGCCCACTTCGTGCAAGTCGAAGCGACGGGCCGCCAGGAGGCGATGGCTGCCTATCCGTTCGGCGCTGAGATGTTCTTCCAGGACTACCACGCCCTGCTCACCGGCCGGCTGCAGGTGTGGGACGTGGCCGGAGGCGCAATGGAGTGCTGGCACATCGGTCGCCCGCTGGACAGCCTCGTCTACGCCTTCTTCGGCATCTACGGTGAGCACCAGCGTCCCGACCTCGCCGCCCTGTCCTACGTAAACCTGGCCGCCGGTATCGACACGCCGACAGGAGCACGGTGACCGGGGCGGCCACCGCGGCCGAGGCGCTGACGGGACTGGCCCGCATCCGCCCGCCCGGATGGCTGGCCACCCCGATGCCCTCCGACCCCGCCGGCCTGCTCCTTCGCGCCCGCCAGGCCCTGGCCGTCGATCACCCTGTTGTGAAAGGCCGTATCCGATTGGTCAGCGCCCGGTACACCGCCGCGGTGTTCACGGTGCACCGGCCGCCACCGCATGACGCTCTGGTCCTCAAACTGCACGCCGACCCGGCCGCCTACGCCGGGGAGACACTCGCATACGCGCTGCTGTCCGATGCCGCGCCTGTCGCCCGGCTGTACGCGGAAGGCGAAAGCTCGCTGTCGCTGCTGCTGGAGCACCTGCCCGAACCCGCCGACTGGACCGGGCCGCAGATGCCCACAGTGCTGGCGGACCGGGTCGCCGCCGTCCACACGGCCTCCCTGCGGCTGCCCGGCGAGGCGACCACGGCACTGGCCGGCTTCCGGCTTGCGGGCGCCGTCCCGGCCCCGGCCTGGATCACGGACTCGGCAGCCTATGACGAGGTGCTGTCCGCACATCTGGACGCCTACGGACCCGACTTGGTGCCGCTGGGCCACCTCGATCTCAAGCCCGAACACCTGCGCAGACGCCCGGACGGCCAAGTGATGCTGCTCGACGTGGAGAGTCTGCGCCCAGACGTGACCGGGCTGATTGATCTGGTCACCCTGCCCGCCGTCCTGCGGCAGGCAGGGCACGAGATCAGCCCGGCCCGGGTACTGGGCCTGTACCTGGACGCCACCTCCGCGCTCGGCGCCCGCTGGACGAACCTCTCACTCAAGACGGCCCTGCGCGCGTACGCGACGGCCACCGGCTTGGAGAGCCTGCACGGCCTGGCCGGGTGAACGCCGAATACGCCTGCGCCCCGCCAAGGTAGGCGGGGCGCAGGCGTATTCGGCTCTACGGACCCTCGATGCCGACGATCGTGCCGAACGGGTCGCGCAGCTGGGCGATGCGCCGGCCGGGCTCGATCGTCAGCGGGCCCCGGTGGTGCTCGCAGCCGGCCGCCAGCAGCTGTTCCCGGACCTGGTCGATGTCGTCTACGCCCCAGTACACGACCGGGCTGCCGCCCCGCGGGTTGCGCTCGTCGTCGGCCGGGTGGAAGCCCACCTCGACCCCGCCGATCTCTACCCAGGCGTAGACGTCCCCGGTGTCGCTGACTTCCATCTTCACCGGTACGTCTTGGAGCTCGCCCCACCACCGGGCCGACGCCTCGGGATCTACGGCGAAGGTCATCACGGTACGAACGGAGCTGAACACGGCCACCTCCACAGGGTCTTGCCGACGAGTATCCCGCGCGACCAGCATGAACGATTCCAGTTCCGTGAGGCCGGCGGGAATCCTTAGTAGGACTCCGTTAGGTCTTTCTCGATCTCGGCTTTGAGTGTGAATGCTTGGGCAGGGGTTGGTGGCAGGTGGTGCATGTCCCGGTCCAGCACCTCAGGGTGTCTTGGAGAGCGTCGAGGATCTGGTGACCACACGTGGGCGACGGCTTCATACCGGACGACGCCTGGTGTGCGAGGATCAACTGGTCCTCCCCGTAAGGTTCTTTGGGATCCACTGGGGTTCTGGCGCTGGGCTCGGAGCGTGAGTCAAGGCGATTCCGTTTT
>NZ_JBIATV010000012.1:0-305704 GCF_042892175.1 Streptomyces sp. NPDC001828 | reverse complement strand
GTGGATGTTCCGATCGGTTCGCCGGTGGCGGGTCGGTTGGATGCTTCGCTGGATGAGTTGGTGGGGTGCTTCACCAATACGTTGGTGTTGCGTACCGATGTGTCGGGTGATCCGTCGTTCCGGGGTCTGGTGGGTCGGGCGCGGGAGACGGCTCTTGCGGCGTACGCGCATCAGGATGTGCCGTTCGAGCGGTTGGTGGAGGTCGTCGATCCGGAGCGGTCGATGGGACGCAATCCGCTGTTCCAGGTGATGCTGATCCTCCAGAACAACGAACGCCCCGAGCTGCGGATGGCCGGCCTGCGCGCCGTGCCGGAGCACATCCCCGCCGACGCGGCCAAGCTCGACCTGACCTTCAACGTCCTGGAGGAGGACGGCGCGGACGGCGGCCTCGAAGGCTTCGTCGAGTACAGCGCCGACGTCTTCGACGAATCCACCGTGGACTCGATGGCGCGGCGACTCGTGCGTCTGCTCGAACAGGTCGCGGAACAGCCGGAGTTGACGGTCGGCGCGATCGAGGTGCTCGACGAGGGCGAGCGTCACCGGGCCCTCGTCGAGTGGAACGACACCGCGCGGCCGCTGCCCGCGAGCACGCTCCCGCAGGAGTTCCAGGGCCAGGCGGCGCGGACGCCGGACGCGGTGGCGGTGGTAGCGGGCGGTACGGAGCTGTCGTACCGGGAGGTGAACGAGCGGGCCAACCGGCTGGCGCGCGAGCTGGTCGCACGCGGGGCGGGACCCGAGCGTCTGGTGGCGCTCGCCCTGCCGCGCACCGAGGCGATGGTGGTGGCGCTGCTCGCGGTCCTGAAGTCGGGGGCCGCCTACCTGCCCGTCGACCCCGCCCACCCCGGCGAGCGCATCGCGCTGATCCTGGGCGACGCGCACCCCGCGCTCCTGGTGACCGACACGGCCACCGGCGAGACCCTGCCCGACACGGGCGTGCCACGGCTCGTCCTGGACGACCCCGCGACCGGCACGGCACTGGCCGTGCGCAGCGGGGCCGACCTCGGCGACGGCGACCGGGCCGCGCCGCTGCTGCCCGGCCACCCCGCGTACGTGCTCTACACCTCGGGCTCCACGGGACGGCCCAAGGGCGTCATGATCGAGCACCGCAATCTGCTCAACTTCCTGCTCTCGATGTGCGAGCGCTTCCCGATGGGCTCCGCCGACCGGCTGCTCGCCGTCACCACCTGGTCCTTCGACATCGCGGGCCTGGAGCTCTACGTCCCGCTGCTCTCCGGGGCCGCGGTCGTCGTCGGCCAGGACGGGGTGGTCCTGGACCCGGCCGCCCTGACCGCGCTCATCGAGGGCGCCGGAGTCACCGTCATGCAGGCCACCCCCGCCCTGTGGCAGGAGCTGGCGCTGCGCGACCCGGAGGCCGTGCGGGGGCTGCGCGTCCTCGTCGGCGGCGAGGCGGTCCCGCAGTCCCTCGCCGAGACCCTGACGCGGCACGCCGCACAGGTCACCAACCTCTACGGTCCGACCGAGACGACCATCTGGTCGACCGCCGCCGAACTCGCCCCGGGCGAGGCCGTCACGCTCGGCCGCCCGGTGTGGAACACGGGAGTGCTCGTCCTCGACGAGGGGCTGCGCCCGGTGCCCGCCGGGGTCGCGGGCGAGCTGTACATCACGGGCGCGGGGCTGGCCCGGGGCTATGTGCGCCGGCCGGACCTGACCGCGGCGCGGTTCGTGGCCTGCCCGTTCGGGCCCGCCGGGGCCCGCATGTACCGGACCGGCGACGTGGTGCGCCAAACCCCGGACGGGCGGCTGGTGTTCGTGGGCCGCGCCGACGAACAGGTCAAGGTGCGCGGCTTCCGGGTGGAGCCGGGTGAGGTCGAGACCGTGCTCCTCGCCCACCCCTCGGTCGGCCGGGCCGTGGTCGTCGCACGCTCGGACGGCGGCCGTGGTGGCGTCCTCGTGGCGTACGTGGTCGCCGCCGGTCCCGAGGGGGTGGACGCCGGGGTGCTGCGGGAGTTCGTGGCCCGCTCGCTGCCGGAGTACATGGTGCCGCTCGTCGTGGAGCTCGACGCGCTGCCGCTGTCGCCCAGCGGAAAGGTCGACCGGCGGGCGCTGCCCGCCCCCGACTTCGCGGCCACCGTGTCCTCGCGGGAACCCAGGGACCCGGTCGAGGAGGCGCTGTGCGCCCTGTTCGCACAGGTCCTCGGGCTCGACCGGGTCGGCGTGGACGACAGCTTCTTCGACCTCGGCGGCCACTCCCTGCTCGCGGTCCGCCTGGTCAGCCGGGCGCAGACGGCCGGGCTGCGGTTCAGCGTCGCCGATGTGGTCCTGCACCGCACGGTGGCCGAACTCGCCGTCCGCACCGAGAAGGCGGGCCAGGGCACGGACGGCCTGCTCGACCCCTTCGCGCCCGTCCTGCCGATCCGGCCCGGCGGCGACGCCCCGCCGCTCTTCCTCGTCCACAGCGGACTCGGCTTCAGCCTCCCCTACGTCGGGCTCGCCGGACACCTCGACCGGCGCCACCCGCTCTACGGCCTCCAGTCCACGGCCGTCGGCGGCGCCAGTCCCATGCCGACCGGCATCGCGGCCGTGGCCGCCGAGTACATCGGGCACATCAGGCGGCTGCGGCCGCACGGCCCGTACCGGCTGCTCGGCTGGTCCTACGGAGGCGTGCTCGCCCACGAGATCGCCGTACAGCTCCAACAGGCGGGCGAGGAGGTCGACTTCCTCGCCAACCTCGACGGCTACCCGGGCCGGACCGCACGGGACGAAGGCGAACGGGACGACCGCGAGCTGCTGCTGCGCGCCCTCGAAGCGCTCGGCCACAGCCGCGCCGAGTTCGACGGGCGGCCCGTCACCCCGGCCGAACTCCTGGACGCGCTGCGCCGGACCGACCACCCGCTCGCCGAACTCGGCGAGGAAGGGGTGCCCCGGCTGCTCCGGCTGGCCCGGACGCACGGCGAACTGATGGAGCGGTTCACTCCCGGACGCTTCACCGGCGACATGCACCTGCTGCTCGCCACCCGGGAGTACGCGCCCGACGAGGCCGACGGGCTGACCGGCCGATGGAAGGCCCATGTGGACGGCGAGCTGCGGATCCACCGCATCGACTGCGGCCACGAATACCTGATGCACCCCGGCCCGCAGGCCGTCGTCGGACGCGTCGTCGACGCCGCGCTCGACCGGCTCCCGGGCACCCCCGCACGGCCGTCGGCCGACGACAACGCACCCGAGGAGGGCGAGCGGACATGGTGACGCTGGTTCAGATACGCAGGCCCGCGCCACCGCTCGCGCTGGCCGTGGAGTCGCTCGCCGTGGCGGGCCGCAGGCTGCGCCGGCTGCGCAGGGCACCCGGACGCCTGATCGGGATCATCATGAACCCGCTGGTGTCGATGGTCGTGCTCGGCTACCTCTTCCAGGGCTCCCTCTCGGTCACCGGAGGCGGCGGCTACCAGGAGTACATCTTCGCCGGGGTCGCGGCCCAGGCCGGTCTGGCCGGCATCGGGCCGACCGCGGTGGCCGTCGCCGAGGACCTGCGCGGCGGACTCGTCGCCCGGTTCCGCTCCCTGCCGATAGCGCGCCCCGCGGTCCTCATCGGGCACACCCTCGGGGACCTGGCCGTCGGACTGATCGGCCTGGCCGTGGTCACCGTGCTCGGCGTGCTCTTCGGCTGGCGGCCCGACAACGGCCCGCTCGCCGTCCTCGCCGGGTTCGGCCTGCTCGCCCTGTTCATGTACGCCATGCTCTGGGTCGGTGTGCTGCTCGGCCTGTTCTCCCGCAACCTGGAGACGATCAACGTGGTGGCGGGCCTGGTGACCGTGCTGTTCTCGTTCCTCTCCAACGCCTTCCAGTCCGTGGACCGGCTGCCGGCGGGGCTGCGCGCGGTGGCCGAGTGGAACCCGGTCAGCGCGGTGGTCACCCAGACCCGCAGGCTCTGGGGCAACCCCACGGCCACCGGCGGGAGCTTCCCCACCGAACACGCCACCCTCGCCCTCGCGGTGTCCCTCGGCGTCGTCTTCGTCCTCACCGTGCTCCTGAGCCTGCGGCGCTACCGCACCGCGGCCCACTGAGCTCATTCGCCAACTCGCCCTCAGTACACGGCACTTGACCGCATCCAAGGGGAGACGTCATGGCACAGGCCATGTCCACCGCAACAGACCTGGACCGGATCGACCTCACCGACCCGGCGACCTTCGCCGGAACCGACCTGCGGGCCATGTGGGCCCGGTTCCGCGCCGAGCGGCCCGTACACCTGCACCCCGCGACCGGGGCGGCGCCGCCGTTCTGGGTGCTCTCGCGGCACGCCGACGTGCTCGCCGTGTACCGCGACAACAAGCGGTTCACCTCCGAGCGCGGCAACGTCCTGGCCACCCTGCTCCAGGGCCAGGACTCGGCGTCCGGCAAGATGCTCGCCGTCACCGACGGGCCGCGCCACCGCGACATCCGCAACCTGATGCTCAAGTCCTTCTCGCCCCGGGTCCTCGCGCCCGTCGTCGAGGGGGTGAAGCGGCGCACCGACGCCCTGCTCGACGAGGCCCTGGAGCGCGGCTCCTTCGACTTCGTCACCGACCTCGCCGACCACATCCCGATCAACACCATCGGCGACCTCATGGGCATCCCGGCCGAGGACCGCGAACAGCTGGTCCACTGGAACACCCAGACGCTGTCGCGGACCAGCTCCGAGCACGGCGCCGAGGAGGAGTGGCTGGCCCGCAACGAGATCCTGCTGTACTTCTCCGCGCTCGCCGCCGAACGCCGCCGCCACCCCGGCGACGACGTGCTCAGCGCCCTGGCCACCGGCCTCGTCGACGGCCGGCCGCTGAGCGAGGACGAGATCGTCTTCAACTGCTACAGCCTGATCCTCGGCGGCGACGAGTCCAGCCGCATGTCGTCGGTCGGCGCCGTGCTCGCCCTCGCCGAGCACCCCGGACAGTGGGCGGCCCTGCGCGCCGGCGCCGACCTGGACACCGCCACCGAGGAGGTGCTGCGCTGGACCACCCCGGCGATGCACTTCGGCCGGCGCGCCCTGACCGACGTGGAGCTCGGCGGCCGCACCATCGCCGCCGGTGACGTGGTCACCCTGTGGAACAGCGCCGCCAACTTCGACGAGGACGTCTTCGTCGACCCCGAGCGCTTCGACCTGGCCCGCACCCCCAACAAGCACGTCGCCTTCGGGCACGGGCCGCACTTCTGCCTGGGCGCGTTCCTGGGGCGTACGCACGTCTCGGCGATGCTCGCCGCGCTGCGCGACAAGGCCGGGGACATCGAGATCCTCGGCACCCCCAAGACCCTCTACTCCAACTTCGTGTACGGATACACGAGCCTGCCGGTCCGGCTCGGCCGGGCCGTCCGCGGCTGACGGCCGGGACCACGAGAGAACGGAAGCGATGACATGGCGAACCCCTTCGACGACCAGGACGGTTCCTTCCGGGTGCTGGTGAACGACGAGGCGCAGTACAGCCTGTGGCCCGCGTTCGCGGCCACGCCGCCCGGCTGGACGGTGGTGCTGGAAGAGAGCCCGCACGACACCGCCCTCGCCTATGTGGAACAGCACTGGACGGACATGCGCCCGCGCAGCCTGCGGGAGCCGGCCCAAGACCCGGCGCGCTGAGGGAACGGGGCGGCTGACGTGGAGATGGCCATCCGGGCGGAGGGCATCCGCAAGAAGTACCGGGGCGTCGAGGCGCTCTCCGGAATCGACCTGAGCGTCCGGGCGGGCACGGTGCTCGGCCTGCTCGGACCCAACGGCGCGGGCAAGACGACCACCGTGCAGGTGCTCACCACGCTCGTGCCGCCGGACGGCGGCCACGCCGAGGTGGCCGGCTTCGACGTGGTGCGCAGGCCCGCCGAGGTGCGCCGGCGGATCGGCCTGGCCGGCCAGTACGCGGCCGTGGACGAGGTGCTCACCGGGCACGAGAACCTGGTGCTGCTCGGGAAGCTGCTGCACCTGGGCGGCCGGGCCGCGCGACGGCGGGCCGACGAACTCCTGGAGCGCTTCGACCTGGCGGCCGCGGCACACCGCCCCACCCACACCTACTCCGGCGGCATGCGCCGACGGCTCGACCTCGCCAGCTGTCTGATCACCTCGCCGCCCGTCCTGTTCCTCGACGAGCCGACCACAGGCCTCGACCCGGTGAGCCGGATCGCCCTGTGGGGCCTGGTCAGGGAGCTGGTGGACGGCGGCGTGACGCTGCTCCTGACCACCCAGTACCTGGAGGAGGCCGACGTCCTGGCCGACCAGATCGTGGTCGTGGACTCCGGCCGGGTCATCGCGGACGGCACCCCCGACGAACTGAAGCGCAAAGTGGGCGGAGAGCGCCTGGAGCTGACGGTTCCCTCGCCCTCCGACGTCGGCGCGGTGCTCGCCGCGCTCGGCTCGGCACTGACCACGGCGCCGACGGTGGACACGGAGAAGGGCCGGGTGTCCATCCTGCTCGACGACGGGCTCGGCGACGTCGCGGACGTGGCGGTCGCGCTGCGCAAGGCGGGCATCGCCGTCTCCGACTTCGCCCTGCGCCGCCCGACCCTGGACGACGTCTTCGCCCAGCTGACCGGGAGCCCGGCCGCATGAACACCCTGGACGAGCTGGTCGAGGGAGCCCGCGCGGACCTCGTCGTACGCCAACGGAGGTTCCCGAAAGCCGAGTTGAGACGTCTCGCCGAGGCGCGGGGGCCCGCGCGGGACTGCGCGGCGCTGCTGCGCGGCGACGACGGCGTACGGGTCGTCGCCGAGGTGAAGCGGGCGAGCCCCTCCAAGGGCGCGCTCGCCCCCATCGCCGACCCGGCCGCGCTCGCCGCCGCCTACGAGGCGGGAGGCGCCGTCGCGGTCAGCGTGCTCACCGAGGGGCGCCGCTTCGGCGGCTCGCTCGCCGACCTGGAAGCGGTGGCCGAGCGCGTCCAACTCCCTTTGCTGCGCAAGGACTTCGTCGTCGACCCGTACCAGGTGTGGGAGGCGCGGGCGTACGGCGCCGAGCTCGTACTGCTCGTCGTGGCGGCCCTCGACCAGCCCACGCTGAGCGATCTGCACGCCCTGGCCGTCGGGATCGGACTGACCCCGCTGGTCGAGGCGCACGACGAGGCCGAGGTGGAGCGGGCGCTGCGGGCCGGGGCCCGTGTCGTCGGGGTCAACGCCCGCGACCTGCGCACCCTCGACGTCGACCGCACCACCTTCGCGCGCCTCGCCCCTGCGGTTCCCGAGGGTGTGGTGCGCGTCGCCGAGTCCGGTGTGCGCGGCCCTGCCGACGTGATCGCGTATGCCTCCCACGGGGCGGATGCCGTGCTGGTCGGCGAGGCGCTGGTGACCGGCGGGAGTCCGGGCGCCGCCGTCGCCGCCCTGGTGGCGGCGGGCCGGCGCGCGCCCGCCGCCGGCTGACCGCCCTCAGCCGTGGGCCGCGTACTTGGCGGTCACCGCCGTCCAGCGCTCCAGGAGCGCGGTCGCGGCCCCCGAGTCGATCGCGGCGGCGGCCCGTGTCAGGCCCTCGGCGAGGCGCTCGGTGACGGGCCGCCCGCTCGGGCGCAGGGCCGCGAGGCCCGCTGCGGCCGAGAGCAGGACGGCGTCCCTGACCGGACCGCGCGTCCCCGCGAAGGTCTCCCGGGCCACCCGCGCGTTGTGCGCCCGGTCCCCGCCGCGCAGGGCGTCGGGGGAGGCGGGGGCGATGCCGAGGTCACGCGGGTCGAACGACTCGGTCCGGACCTCGCGGCCGTGGACCGACCAGATGGTGGAGGTAGTGGTGACCGTCAGCTCGTCCATCCCGTCGTCGCCCCGGAAGACCAGCGCCGACACCCCGCGCCGGGCGAGCACCTCGGCGAGCAGCGGCCCGAGCCGCTCGTCCGCGACGCCGATGGCCTGTGCGGTGGGGTCGGCCGGGTTGGCGATCGGGCCCAGCGCGTTGAAGACGGTCCGCACCCCGATCTCCCGGCGGGGCGCGGCCGCGTGCCGCATCGCCGGGTGGAAGACCGAGGCGAAGCAGAAGGTGATGCCCGTCTCCTCGGCGACCGTGGCGACCACCTCGGGCTCCAGGTTCAACGCCACGCCCAGCTCTTCGAGCACATCGGCGGAGCCGCAGGCCGAGGACGCCGAGCGGTTGCCGTGCTTGACCACCCGGGCGCCCGCGGCGGCCGCCACGACCGCCGACATGGTGGACACGTTCACACTGTTCGAGCCGTCGCCGCCGGTGCCGACGATGTCGAGCGTGGGCCCGGACACCCGCAGCGGCACGGCGTGCCGGCGCATGGATCCCACCAGGCCCTCGATCTCGCCCGCGGTCTCGCCCTTGGCACGCAGGGCCACCACGAACGCGGCGAGCGAGGCCGCCCCGACGTTTCCCGACATCACCCGGTCCATGGCCCAGGCGCATTCCTCGGTGCTCAAGTCCTTTCGATCAAGAAGGGAGTTGAGCAATTCCGGCCAGGTACGACCCTGCGGCTCTGCAGTCACGGGGAATCTCCTCGAACGGCGCCAACGGAAGTGTGTGCGATCCATTCTGGGAGGCGCGCAAAGCGCCCTCCAGACCACTGTCCGGCGAGATATGCGGTCCAATTCGTAAAGGGGGAGGGTCCGGTGGCCCTGCACATGGCGGTGGAGGTGGTCAGGGACTCCTCGAATTCCCTGACCTCGCAGATCCAGGATTTCATCAAGCGGGAGATAGCCCAGGGAATTCTGCATCCCGGAACGCGGCTGCCCTCCAGCCGGCGGCTCGCCGACGATCTCGACGTCTCGCGCAGCGTGGTCGTGGAGGCGTACGGCCAGCTCGTCGCCGAGGGGTACCTGGAGGCGGTCCAGGGCGCCGGGACCCGCGTCGTGCGCCACCTCGGCGCCGAGCAGGCCGTGGTGCCCGCGCTGCTCGACGAGCCACGGGACGACGGCCCGCACCTCGGGGCGCCGCCCGCGCCGGTCCGCTGGGACCTGCGGCCCAGCGGCGGCAACATCCCGGCCTTTCCCCGCCGCGAGTGGCTCGGCTGCTACCAGCGGGTGCTCTACCGAGCGGACCCGGCCGACCACGACTACCCCTCGCTCGCGGGCGAGGCGGACCTGAGGCTCGAACTCGCCCGGTACCTCGGCCGGTTGAGGGGCGTGCGCACCGCGCCCGACCGCCTGATGGTGGTGGCGGGCTTCGCCCAGACGCTCGGTCTGATGTGTGCCGTACTGCCCCGGCTCGGCATCGGCGCGCTCGCCATCGAGGACCCGGGCCACCCCGGCCAGCGCCAGTTCGTGCGCGAGAGCGGGCTGCGGGCGGTGCCGGTGCCGGTCGACGCCGAGGGCATCGACGTCGAGGCGCTCGCCGCGTCCGGTGCGCGTGCCGTCCTGGTCACCCCCGCCCACCAGTTCCCGACCGGCGTGACGCTCTCCGCGCGCCGCCGCGAGGCGCTGGCCCGCTGGGCCCGCGCGGTGGACGGCTGGATCGTCGAGGACGACTACGACGGGGGCCTGTGGTACGAACGCGGCGCCCGGCCGCTCGCGTTGCAGCGCACCGACCCCGAGCGCGTCGTCTACGCGGGCACCGCCAGCAAGTCGCTGGCCCCCGGGCTCCGCCTCGGCTGGCTCGCGGCACCCGCGCCCGTGCTCGACCTGCTCATGCGGGCCCGCGCCCGGCAGGACCTCGGCACCGAGACGCTCACCCAGCTCGCCTTCGCCGAACTGCTGCGCACCGGCCTCTTCGACCGGCATCTGCGCCGCCTCAACTCCCTTGCCCGCAGCCGCCGCGAGGCCCTGGAGGAGGCCGTGCGCAAGCATCTGCCCGGGGCCGCGGTGCTCGGCCGGGGCGCCGGGCTGCACGCCTATCTGCGACTGCCCCGGGGCACCGACGAGGCGGCCCTGGTGGCGCGGGCGCTGCGCCGCTCGGTGCTGCTGCGCGGCGCCGCCGCCTTCCACGCGGGGCCCGGCCGCAGCGCCCCGGCCCTGGTGGTCGGCCACGCCCACCTGCCGCGTTCCGGGGTGGCCGAGGCCGTCCGCGAGCTGGCCGCCGCCGCCCGGCCCTGAGCCAGGAGCGCCGGGCGGGGTCAGGTCCGTACGAGACCGGAATCCGATCGCCAACGCTCAGCCAGGCCAAGGAAGTTGTCCAGCATGGTGAGGCCGCCGGTGGTGGTGATGGACTCCGGGTGGAACTGCACGCCCTCGACCGGCAGGGTGCGGTGGCGCAGGCCCATCAGATAGCCGTGGTCGACGGCGACGGCCGTGGAGACCAGCTCGCCGGGCAGCGGCTCCGCCACGATCAGCGAGTGGTAGCGGGTCACCTCCAGGGTGTGGCCGAGCCCCTCGAAGAGGCCGGCCCCGTCGTGCCGGACCGTGCTGGTCCGCCCGTGCATGACCTGCTCCGCGACCTCGATCCGGCCGCCGTGGGCGAGCGCGATCGCCTGGTGGCCCAGGCACACCCCGAGCAGCGGCACCCGCCCCGCGAACCGGTGCACGAGCTCCACGTGCCCGGACCGCGCGGGATGGCCGGGCCCGGGCCCCAGCACCACCGCGTCGGGCTCGCGGGCGGCCAGCTCGTCGGGCGAGAGCGTCAGGGACCGCACGACCTCCGTCCGCGCCCCGAGGGTGCGCAGGTACTGGTCGATGATGTGCACGAAACTGTCGTACGCGTCGATCAGCAGCACCTTCATGCCGGCCCCGTCCTCCGCTCCTCCACGTGCTCCGGCTTCCCTCATGACGACAGCTCCTCACCGGTCAGCGCCCAGTAGGCGGCGCCCATCTTCGCCAGGGTCTCGCGCCACTCCGACTCGGGCTCCGACTGCGCCACCATGCCCGCCGAGCTCTGCGTGGAGTAGGTCTCGCCGTCGTACTCGACGGTGCGGATGGTCAGCGCCAGCTCGCTCCAGCCGCGCACGTCGACCAGGCCCACCGCGCCCGCGTAACTGCCGCGCCGCTCCTGCTCCAGGGCGTCGATGATCTCCATGGCACGCACCTTGGGGGCGCCCGTCATGGTGCCGGCCGGGAACGTGGCGCGCAGCGCCCGCCAGGTGTCGACGTCCGGCTCCAGACGGCCGGTGACCGTCGAGACGAGGTGGAAGACGTGCGAGTACGTCTCCACCGCCATCAGCCGGTCCACCGGCTGGGTGCTGGGCCGCGTCACCCGCCCGATGTCGTTGCGGCACAGGTCGACCAGCATGATGTGCTCGGCCTGCTCCTTGGTGCTCTCGCGCATCTCCTTGACGCGGCGCTGGTTCTCCTCGGCGTCCGGGCCGCGCCGCGCGGTGCCCGCGATGGGCCGCATCGTGATCTCGTCGCCCTCGATCCGGTAGAACAGCTCGGGGCTGGCCCCGATGAGGGTGCGTCCGGCGCGCGGCATCAGATACATGTACGGCGACGGGTTGCGGCCGCGCAGCCTCCGGTAGACGTCGACGGGCGTCAACTCGGTCCGCACGTCGATGCGGTGGCCGATCTGGATCTGGTAGATGTCACCGACCCGGATGTGTTCAAGGCACCGCTCGGCCCAGCCGAGGAAGGTCTCGCGGCTCACGCTGTCGCGCACCGAGAGCGGCGCGGGCGCCTCCGGCACGGCGACGACCGCGCCCTCGTGCCCCGCACCCCAGGCGAACCCCGCGGCCAAGGAGGCGTCCGCGCGCCGCGGCCGGTCGGTGAACTCCGGGCTCTCCGCCGCCAGTTGGCGCACCCCGCCGTCGACCAGGTCGTACCAGACGGTGTCCCGGAAGAGCGTGAGCGTGATGTCGGGGCCTTCGGCCGCCTTGGTGCGCCGGGGCAGCGTCTCCATGTGCCAGGCCGACTCGTACGCGAACGTCGTCAGGAAGCCGAAGGCGTACGCCGTCGCCGGGACCTCCGTCGTGACGTCGAACAGGGCCTGCGCACCGGAGAGCAGCTCCCACATCTGTCCGGCCGAGCCGAAGCCGAGGCGGTGCGTCCCGTCCGCCACCGTGTGGTCCGTCATCCCGGCCGCCCCGGCCCGCCCGGCCAGCGCCTCGGCGATCCGCGCGGCCCCGTCGATCTCCAGATACCCGTCGTGCACCCGGATCTCGGCGAGCCGGCCGAAGCCGACGACGGCCCAGCGCCGGTCCTGGTCGGCGCCGTCCACGCTTTCGAAGAGGAATACGTCATCGGCGTCGAGGCTTTCGCGCAGCCGGACGTACAAATCGAGAGGGTCGTGGTGCGGCAGCGCCGTATCGGTGACCCGCACACCGATGGTGCTGAATCCCGGCATGGTGAACTCCTCTTGTCTGGGGTGGTGTTGGGTCTTTCTGTCGATGCGGACCACTGGGCCGGGATCAGCAAATCAGCGGTCCCGTCATCGGTGCCAGACCAATCGGCCGCGCCCGATACGGACCACTGGGGATTCGCTTGACCGGGCGGCCCGATTGGGCTGACCTGTTATCGGCCCGGCCCGGTACGGGCCGGCCCAGCTCGCTTTCCGTATTCGCCCCGCCGCTCTCCCTCCCTGTCCGCCCGTACCGGAGGCAGTAATGAGAAACAGCATCTGGGACACCGAAATGAACCCTTCCGCCGATACCGCCGCCACCTCCTGGCGCACCCGGCCGGCAGCCCAGCAGCCGGCCTGGCCCGACCCCGCCGAACTGCGGTCCGTGACGGGCGCGTTGGAGCACGCGCCGCCACTGGTCTTCGCCGCCGAATGCGATCTGCTGCGTCGGCGGATGGCCGCGGTGGCCCGGGGCGAGGCGGTGCTGCTGCAAGGGGGCGACTGCGCCGAGACGTTCGCGGGCACCACGACCGACGGCATCCACGGCAAGCTCAGGACCCTGTTGCAGATGGCCGTCGTGCTGACCCACGCCACCGCCCTCCCGGTCGTCAAGATCGGCCGGATGGCCGGGCAGTACGCCAAACCGCGCTCCCAGGACCAGGAGGTCCGGGACGGCGTGAGCCTGCCGTCCTACCGGGGCGACGCGGTCAACGGCCTGGAGTTCACCGCCGCCTCCCGCCGCCCCGATCCCGCGCGGCTGCGCACGATGTACGAGGCCTCGACCACCACCCTCAACCTGGTGCGCGCCCTGACCACCGGCGGCTTCGCCGACCTCAACCAAGTGCACGCCTGGAACCGGGGGTTCGTGGCCGACTCGCACGTCGGGGAGCAGTACGAGGAGCTGGCCGACGAGATCGACCGCAGCCTCGCCTTCATGAGGGCGTGCGGAGTGGACACCCGGGAGCTGGGCACCGCCGAGTTCTTCGTCGGCCACGAGGGGCTGCTCCTGGACTACGAGGCCGCGCTGACCCGCACCGAGGCGGAGTCGGGCCGCTCGTACGCCACCAGCGCCCATCTGCTGTGGATCGGCGAGCGGACCCGGGACCTGGACGGGGCGCACATCGAGTACTTCTCGCGCATCGCCAACCCCATCGCGGTCAAGCTCGGCCCGACCGCGGGCCCCGACACCGTCCTCGGGCTGCTGAACCGCCTCGACCCGGAGCGCGAGCCGGGGCGGCTCACGTTCGTGGTGCGGGCCGGCGCCGAACGCATCCGCGACGTACTGCCCACCCTGGTGGAGAAGGTGCACGCGGAGGGGGCCCAGGTCTGCTGGGTCAGCGACCCGATGCACGGCAACACCATCACCGCCGCGAGCGGGCACAAGACCCGCCGCTTCGACGCGATCCTGGACGAGGTGCGCGGCTTCGTGGAGGTGCACGACGCGCTGGGCAGCCACCCGGGCGGCATCCATGTGGAGCTCACCGGCGACGACGTCACCGAGTGCGTGGGCGGCGGCAACGCGGTGCTCGCCGAGGAGCTGCACCACCGCTACGAGACGGCGTGCGACCCCCGGCTCAACCACACCCAGTCCCTGGACCTGGCGTTCCGCCTCGCCCGGATGTACCGCGAGCGCGGCCGGGTCAACTCCCGGTCGCGGAGCCCCCGATGAGGTGGAAGGGCGGGTTCTGGGCCAGATAGAAGTGGTCGCCCGGCAGGGTGCGCACCGCGAACGGACCCCGGGTCGACTCCCGCCAGGCGGACGCCTGCCGGCGGGTCACCCGGGGGTCGTCCGCGCCGACAAGGGCGGTCACGGCGCACTCCAACGGGCCGTACGGGGACGGCGCGTACGAGGAGAGCATCCTGAAGTCGGCCCCGATGTAGGGCAGTACGAACTCCACGAAGGCGGGGTTGTCCAGGAGTTCGGCGTCGGTGCCGCCGAGCTCCATGAGCGTGGCGGCGACGGACGTGTCGTCCCACCGCGCGTCCGGATCGGGCCGCATCAGATGCGGGGCCCGGGCGCCGGAGGCGAAGAGGTGGTCGAGCGCGACGCCTTCGTGTGCCAGGGCGGCGGCCGTCTCGTAGGCGACGATCGCGCCATGCTGTGGCCGAAGAACACGGTGGGCCGGCCGTCCCCGGCCATCGACCGGGCCGCCTCGCGGGCGATGTCCCGGGCCATCGGCACCAGTTGACCGGCGGGCGGCTCCGCCATCCGCTCGGCCCGGCCCGGGTAGCACACGGCGTACACCTCGAACCCGTCGAGCGCCCTGCCCCACTGCTGGAAGAAGTACGGCGACCCCCCGGCGTGCGGGAAGCAGACCACCCGCCGTGCCGCGAGCGGCCTCGGTGCGACGCGCTGTATCCAGACCATGTGGCCCCCAAGACCCGTGACTCCGCATAGGCGGTGCCCATGATGGGCCCGGGACCTGACGAGGGCCTGACGGGCGGCCCGTACCGCTGTCGAGGGCGCGCGAAAACGGCGCACCCGGTGCCGCGGGTGCGCCGCTTCCGTCTGGGAGCGCGTCGCGTCAGGCGTCGTAGTCCTGGTCGAAGCGGTCCTGAGCCTCCTGCTGGGCCTGCTGGGTCTCGCCCCGGCCCTTGTCCTGGGCCTGGCGCATACGCTCCGACGCCTCGTCCTGCTGGTCGCCCATGGCGTCCTTGGCCTTGTTCTGAAGGTCGCGCGCCTTGTCCTGGAACTGGTCCTTGATGCCCATCTGGCTTCACTCCTACGGGGGTGTGAGGGGCGGGAAGCCGGGGCGATTCCCACGGCTCCTCCGGGCCTCGACCAGCGTGGCACGGAGGGACACACGCCGCATTTCAAGCGATTACGGACGGTGCCGACGCCCCGGCCAAAGGGGCCCTGACCAGGGAACTTCCGGGACCCGCCGATAGGATCGAGGCCCGTGAACACCACCACCTTCCCCCTCCCCGACGCCCCTCTGCGCATCGCCGCCGCGCAGACGCGGTCCGTCCCGGGAGACGTCGAGGCCAACGCGGCCGCCGCCGCGCGTCTGGTACGGGCCGCCGCCGACGCCGGGGCGGCCGTCGTCGTCTTCCCCGAGAAGTTCCTCAGCGGCTACGAGCCCGGCCTGATCCGCGCGGATCCCGAGCGCTGCGCCGTGAGCCCGGACGACCCCCGGCTCGCCCCCGTCGCCGAGGCCTGCCGGGCGAGCGGGGTCACCGCGCTGGTCGGAGCGGCGGTGCGCGACGGCGGCGAGCTGTACGTGTCCGCGCTGGCCGTCGGCGGAACGGGCGTCGTCGGACGCTACGACAAGCAGACCCTGTTCAAGAGCGAGCGCGCGCTCTACCGCCACGGCAGCGCCGGCGCCACCCTCCAAGTCGGCTCCTGGCGGCTCGGGTTGGGGATCTGCTACGACTCCGGCTTCCCCGAGCACGCCCGCGCGGCGGCCCTCGACGGCTGCCACGCGTACGTCGTGGGCGCCCTGTTCGGCGAGGGCGGCGGCCACCACGAGTCGCGGATCTGGTTCCCGGCACGGGCCTTCGACAACACGGTGTACGCGGTACTCGCCAACCACGTCGGGGTGACCGGCGGTTGGCGCGCCTGCGGGGCCAGCGCGATCTGGGGGCCGGACGGCCGCGTGGTCGCCGAGGGGGGCCCCGCCGACGAGGAACTCGTCCTGGCCGACCTCCTGCCCGAGCGCCTGCGCGCGGCCCGCGAGGCGGAGCCGATGCTGAGGGACCTCCACGACACGGGGGCCGGGCCGCGCACCCTCGTGCGGGCGGCGCCGGGCGGGTAGCGGGCCCGCGTACGATGCGCATTCGCGCAACAGTTCGCAGCAGTTCGACGAGGAGCACCGTACCCGTGGAGATACCGCCGCCGCCCGCGCCCGGGCAGCCTCAGCAGCCGCGACCGGGGCAGGGGTACGGCTGGCCGGCACCTCATCAGGTGCCCGGGGGGCAGCCCGGTCCGAACCAGGTGCCCGGGCCGTATCCGGGGCAGCCGATGAACGGCGGCCCCTGGTACCCGTATCCGGTGGCGCCGCAGCGACCGCCGGTGAGCGGGCTCGCCGTGGGCTCGCTGGTCGCCGGGATCCTGTGCTGTGTGCCCCCGCTCGGTCTGGTCCTGGGCGCGTTCGCGCTCCGGCAGATCAAGAGGAAGGGCCTGCGCGGCAAGGGCATGGCGGTCGCCGGTGGCGTGCTCTCGGCCATCGGCACGATCCTGCTGGTGCTCTCGATCGTGACGGGCGGACTCAGCGGCGGCTGGCGGGACTTCAAGGACGGCTGGAACAGCTCCGTCAGCTCGCGCGACACCCTCGACCTGCACAAGGGCGACTGCTTCGACGTGCCGGGCGGCAAGCTGGAGCGGGAGGTCGTCTCGGTGAGGATCGTGCCGTGCTCCGGCAAGCACGACGCCGAGGTGTCCGGCTCGTTCCGGCTCGCCGGCACCTCCTACCCGGGTGAGAGCGCCATTTCGAGTCAGGCCGACAAGCGGTGCTGGGACGTCGAGCAGGCGTACGCGATGGACCGGTGGAAGGTGCCGGCCGAGGCCGGGCCCTACTACTACACGCCGAGCCCGAAGAGCTGGGGCCTCGGCGACCACACCGTCACGTGTGCGTTCGCCTCGGAGGGCGGCAAGCTCCAGGGGTCGCTCCGCAACGACGCCACCACGCTCGACGCCGACCAGCTCGCGTTCCTGGACGCGGTCAACAGCGTCGACCGCGTGATGGCCGAGGCCCCCGACGAGGACCGGGTCGAGGACGACCTGCCCGCGTTCCAGAAATGGGCGGCGAAGGTGTCCGGGACCATGGGGGCGGACGCCGACCTGCTGACCGCGCACAGCTGGCCGTCCCGGCTCTCGCCTTCCGTGCGGCCGTACATCGACGGGATGAGGACGGCGGAGCAGGAGTGGCTGAAGGCGGCGTCCTCGCTGGACGCCGACTCCTTCTACCTCCACTCCGGGGCTGCGGACAAGGCGATGAAGCAGTCGACCGAGATCACCGCACGCGGCGCGCTCGGCCTCGCGACCACCCCGCCCTCCACCGACGACGGCCCGGGCGGCGGGACGGGCGGAACCGGCGGGAGCGGGGGCGGTGGTGGCTCCGGCGGGTCCGGGGGCTCCGGCAGTTCCGGAAGCGACGGTTCCAAAAGCGTCTGAGAGGGTCCCGGGAAGGGCAGAAGCTACCCGCTGTACCGCGGGTACGCCCTGGGTAAAGGCGCTTAATCACTTCGAGTGAATGTTTGGCCTTTGCTTGCGGTCGCCAACCCACGGTTGCCACGCTGTTGCAGTCTGTCAACCTGATGGGAGTGGCCCGTGACATTCGGTGAGCAGCCGGCCTATCTGCGTGTAGCCAGCGATCTGAGGCAGAAGATCGTGAGTGGTTCGCTGCCGCCGCACACCCGCCTCCCCTCGCAGGCCAGGATCCGTGAGGAGTACGGGGTTTCGGACACGGTGGCCCTGGAGGCCCGCAAAGTACTGATGGCGGAGGGCCTGGTCGAGGGCCGTTCCGGCTCCGGCACCTATGTGCGCGAGCGCCCGGTGCCGCGCCGCGTCGCCCGCTCCGGCTACCGGCCCACGAAGGGCGCGAGCCCCTTCCGCCAGGAGCAGGCCGAGGAGGCCGCGCGCGGGACCTGGGAGTCGCGCAGCGAGCAGGAGGAGGCGACCCCCGAGATCGCCAAGCGCCTCGGCATCGACGCCGGCGACCGCGTGATGCGCACGCGGTACGTGTTCCGTGACGCGGGCGAGCAGATGATGCTGTCCACCTCCTGGGAGCCGCTGTCGGTCACCGGCCGCAGCCCGGTGATGCTGCCCGAGGAGGGGCCGCTCGGCGGCTGCGGGGTGGTCGAGCGGATGGCCGCGATCGACATCGTGGTGGACAACGTGGTCGAGGAGGTGGGTGCGCGCCCGGGGCTCGCGGAGGAGCTCCTGGCGCTCGGCGGGGTCCCCGGCCATGCCGTCCTCGTCATCGAACGCACCTATTACGCCTCGGGCCTCGCCGTCGAGACGGCCGACGTGGTGGTCCCGGCCGACCGCTATCGGATCGCGTACCACCTGCCCGTGAAGTAACACCTCCGGACCGGAGGGCCAAGGGGGCGCACCCACGGGGTGCGCCCCCTTTCGCATGTGGGGCCGATGACCGAATTCGTATCTCTTTGTGTAAACACGTATCCGCTGAGTAAAGGTCAGGCGTAGGCTCGGGCATATGCGGATTGCGGTTTCCTGCGGATGCTTACTGACCTGCACGCCGATGCCGGGAGGGATGCGATGAACGACAGTGGTGCTGTGCTCACCTGGCTGGTGATACGTCAGGACGACAACGGCAACCAGTACCGCGTCGGCAAGTACGCCACGCAGGCCGAGGCGCAGCGCATCGCGGACAGCCTCGACGACCGCGGCCACAAGCAGCTCTACTGGGTCGAGCGGATCGGCGCCCCCGCCCAGCAGTAGCCCGCCCGCCCCCCGGCGGTGGCCCGGGCGGGGACGATGCGGGCCGCGCGGCGCCCGCGCGTTACGCTCCGGCGCATGGACGAGACCGTGGTGGTGGCCGGAGCCGTGTACGACCGCGGGCGCCTGCTCGCCGCCCGCCGCAGCGCCCCGCCCGAGCTGGCCGGCCGCTGGGAACTGCCCGGCGGCAAAGTGGAGCCGGGCGAGAGCCCCGAGCAGGCCCTCGTGCGCGAACTCCGCGAGGAACTCGGCATCGAGACCGAGCCGCTGGAGCGGATCGCGGGGGAGTGGCCCCTCAAGCCCGGCCTCGTGCTGCACGCCTGGACCGCGAGACTGCTCGACGGCGAGGCCCGCCCGCTCCAGGACCACGACGAACTGCGCTGGCTCGCCCCCGAGGAGGCCGACGCCGTCGACTGGCTCCCGCAGGACCGCCCGGCGGTCGCCGAAGCCATGCGCATCCTGGGATTGTTGGGCCGTTAGTGCCGCCATCCGCCCCAGTTGGGGATAGGACGTACCAAATACCGGGTATGTGCCTATTAATCGTTTTCAAACCCCCCGAACCATCGGATGCGGGTGATCGGCGTGATCGACACCTCGGGCGAGTGTGCCGAGTGGACCTTCCCTGCTGAACCGGGGGCCGTACGGACCGCCAGGCACGCCGTCCGGGACGCCCTGCGCGGCTGGGAGCTCGACCACGGGACCGTCGACGTGGCGGTACTCCTGGTCAGCGAGCTGGTCACCAACTCCCTGCGGTACGCGGACGGGCCCATCGGGGTCCGGCTCGACCGGCTCGACGACGCCACCCTGTTGGTGGAGGTGTCCGATCCCCTTCCGGATCCGCCCGTCGAACGCACCGCCGGAATCGACGACGAAGGGGGCCGGGGCATGCAGCTCGTGGCCTGTTCCGCCCGGCGCTGGGGGACCCGTCGTGGCAGAACGGGCAAGACCGTGTGGTTCGAGCTGGCTCTGCATGGTTAGAAGGAGGGAGGGACGGACGATCACAAGCCCCTGACGGGACCGGTCGACAACGGCTGGAAAAGAACGAGACCGGGATGTGATCGTGAACGCCGTGTCGGCTGGGGCCGTAGTGCTGAATACTGCGGTCAAGGCCGGTCCGGTGCGGTGAGCTGGAGGGGACGGTCGCGTGAGCGAGATACCTGAGACGGCTGGCGATGTCGTGTGGCAGAGCAGTCCGCCTGGCTCGATCTATGACTACATCCGCGTCGCCTCGTTCTCGATCGGGCCGGACGGACTGATCGAGCAGTGGAGCCTGCGGGCCGAGGAGCAGTTCGGCCTGGCCGGGGCCGACGTGATCGGGCGCGACCCAGTCGAGGCGTTCATGCCTCCCGAGCTGCGTCCGCGCGGCCACCGCCGGGTCACCGAGATCCTGGACGGCAAGGAGTGGACGGGCGTCGTCCCGTTCCGCATGCCGTCGCCCGACGGCGGCGAACGGGCCGAGGGCCTGGCCGAGCTGTACGTCATGCCGAGCCGTACGGCCGCCGACGAACGCGCGGCCCTCTGTATCGTCGTGGACGTACGCGCTCTGCGCGGCATCGAGACCGACCTCGCCGCATCGCAGGCCATTTTTGGTCAATCTCCCTATGGCTTCCTGCTGTTCGGCACGGATCTCACGGTGCTGCGGGCCAACCGGAGGTTCGCCACCGTCTTCGGCGGCGACCCCGACGAGCACCGCGGCCACACCGTGCACGACTACCTCAGCCGCCCCGAGGCCGACCGGATGGCGGCGGCGCTGCGACGGGTCCTGGAAACCGGGGAGTCCGTCACCGACCTCCAGATAGTCGGCTCGGCGCCCGGCGGCTCCGACCGCCGGCACTGGGCGATCAACCTCTACCGCGTCCACAGCGGCACCGGCCGGCCGATCGGCGTCGCCGGGCTCGGCATCGATGTGACCCGCCGCCACAACGCCGCCCGCGAGGCCGCCGACGCCCGCCGCAACCTCGCCCTCCTGAACGAGGCGGGCGCCCGCATGGGCAACTCCCTCGACCTGGAGACCACCGCCCGCGAACTCCTCGACATCACCGTCCCCGGCTTCTGCGACCTGGCCTCCGTCGACCTCTACCAGGCGCTGCTGGCCGGCGACGACCCCGCCGCCGGGTCCTCCGACGGCCGCGGCGAACTGCGCCGGGTCGCCTTCGCCAGTGCCGTCTCCGACGGGCCGCTGGCCGGCGGCGAGGGGGAGGTGGGCGTGGGCGACGTCCACCGCTACCGGTTCCACTCCCCGTACGCGAGCGCCCTGCGCACCGCGCGCGTGCACACCGTGCGCGGCGCCGACGGCGGGCTCGTGCACACCATCCTCGCCGTGCCGATGGTGGCCCACGACACCGTCGTCGGGCTCGTGCAGTTCGCCCGCGCCAAGGGCAGCGAGCCGTTCGGCGAGCGCGACCGGGCGCTGGCCACCGAGCTCGCCTCGCGCGCCGCGGTCTGCATCGACAACGCCCGCCTCTACCGCAGGGAGCACGAGCGCGCGCTGATCCTCCAGCGCTCCCTGCTGCCGCCCGGCGACCCGGAGGCCGCCGGGCTCGACATCGCCTGCCGCTATCTGCCCGGCAGCGCCGAGTCCGAGGTCGGCGGCGACTGGTTCGACGTCATAGAACTGCCGGGACACCGCACCGCGCTGGTCATCGGCGACGTGATGGGACGCGGTCTGCGCGCCGCCGTCGCCATGGGTGAACTGCGCACCGCCGTGCGGACGTTGGCGCTGCTCGACCTGGAGCCCGCCGAAGTCCTCTCGCACCTCGACGAGATCGCCCGGGGCCTCGGTGCCCCCGGCGGCAGCCAGCAGGCCTCCCGCGTCTCCCACAAGTCCCGCGACGCCGACCTCGGCGAGGTCTACCTCGCGACCTGTGTGTACGCGGTCTACGACCCGGTCACCCGCCGCTGTACGTTCGCCAACGCCGGGCACCTGCCGCCCGTCCTGGTGGAGCCGGGCGACGACCCGGGAGAGCCCGCGATGCTGCTCGACGTGCCGCCGGGGCTGCCGCTCGGCGTCGGCGGCGAGCCCTTCGAGGAGGTCGAGGTCGATCTGCCCGAGGGCGCGCTGCTCGCCCTCTACACCGACGGCCTCGTCGAGTCCCGCGACCACCCCCTGGACGAGGGCCTCAACGCCTTCCGCAAGACCCTCACCGACCCGGACCGGCCCCTTGAGGACGTCTGCGACCAGGTGCTCGGCTCGCTCGACACCCGGCACGGCGAGGACGACATCGCGCTGCTCCTCGCCCGCATCCAGGGTCTGCCCACGGACGCGGTCGGCGACTGGCGGCTGCCGCGCGAACCCCGCTCGGTGGGCCGGGCCCGTGAACTCGCCCGCACCCAGCTGCTCGCCTGGGACCTCGGCGGCCTCGTCGACACGACCGAGCTCCTGGTCAGCGAGCTCGTCACCAACGCGCTGCGCTACGGGGACGGCGAGATACGGCTCCGCCTGCTGCGCGACCGCACGCTGGTCTGCGAGGTGTGGGACGCGGGCCTGGTCCAGCCCCGGCGCCGCCGCGCCCGCGACACGGACGAGGGCGGCCGCGGCCTCCAGCTCGTGGGCCTGCTCAGTGCCGCCTGGGGCGCCCGCCGCACCCCGCGCGGCAAGACGGTCTGGTTCGAACTGGCCCTGCCGGACGGGGAGTCGGCTCCGCCGGAGCTGACGGAGGAGCAGCTCCTGAGCATGTTCTGACCGGGCTAGCCGTGCCGGTGCGGCCGGGCCGTCCCGGCCGGGGTGGTGCGGGTGTGGGCGCGCCGCCTGCGTTTGAGGGCCGCGTACGCGGCCGATGCGCCCGCCACCACGACCACGGCCACCGGCAGCACCAGGTCGATGGTCGAAGCGGGCTGCGTCATGGTGCGAGCGTAGGCTCGAATCAGGCCACCGGCGACCGGAAAGCGCCGCTGTATCCCGCACCCGTATCCCGTCCCGCCGGGGCGGAGCCCCGTGCGGGGCACGGCTAGGCTGGGGAGCTTGGCACCGCAGGGGGAGGGGCACGGAGTGGGCGGGATACGTACGTGGTGGCGCGGACGCGGGGGGCGCTGGACGCGCCGCGCCCTGCTGGCCGCCACGCTCACCGTCGTCGTGCTGGTCGCGGCCGCCGGAACGGCGCTGCGCGCCCAGTACGCGGGCGTCCCCGGCGAGGACACCAGGAGCCGGGGCCACGACGCGTACTGGCTGGGCCATGCCTGGGTCGACGGCCGCAAGAGCGACAAGGACCTCGACGCCTTCGCGGCCAAGGTGCGCGGCAGCGGGATCAAGGACCTCTTCGTGCACACCGGACCGCTCGACCACGACGGCACGCTGCCCGCCGCTCGCTATCCCGGGGCCGGCCGGCTGGTCGCGGGCGTGCACCGCAGGCTGCCGAACGTACGCGTACAGGCGTGGCTGGGCGACGAGTTGGCGAGCGAGGGGCCCGTCGGGCTGCGGCTCGACGACGACGCCACCCGCGCGGCGGTCGTCACCAGCGCCCGGCAGGTGCTCGACCGGGCCCGCTTCGACGGCGTCCACTTCGACCTGGAACCGCTGCCCTCGGGCGACCGGGACTACCTCGCCCTGCTCGACTCGCTGCACGCCCTCACCCGGCCGCGCGGCGCCCTGCTGTCCGTGGCCGCGCACCAGATAGACCCGCTGCCCGCGCTGCACACGGCCGCCGACGGCCTCACCGGGCACGGCAAGTGGTGGTCGCAGGCCTACTTCGGCCAAGTGGCCCGCCGCGTCGACCAGATCGCCGTGATGTCGTACGACACGGCCATGCCCGTGCAGAGCCTGTACGGCGGCTATGTCGCCCGGCAGACCGCCCTCGCCCTCCAAGTCACGCCGAAGCGGACCGACTTGCTCATGGGCCTTCCGTTCTACGACGACGAGAGCATGACCCATCACGGCTCCGCCGAGACCGTGGAGGCGGCCGTGCGAGGAGCCCGCCTCGGTCTCGCCCGCACCGACCGCCACCGGCAGAACTTCGGCGTCGCCCTGTACGTCGACTTCGCGGAGCGCGCGGACGACTGGGCGGCCTACCGCAGGGGCTGGAGCTGACGCAACGTCAGAGATCGTTGTGGTCAATCCTGTTGTCGGCCGCCCCCGGGCGTCAGGAGTCGCGCCGCCGGATCTTGTTGCCGAGCCACACCAGCGGGTCGTACTTGCGGTCCACCGCCCGCTCCTTCAGCGGGATGAGCGCATTGTCGGTGATCTTGATGTGCTCGGGGCAGACCTCCGTGCAGCACTTGGTGATGTTGCAGTAGCCGAGCCCGTGCTCGTCCTGCGCGGTCCGCTTGCGGTCGAGGCCGGTCTCGGCGGCGGCGTCCAGCGGATGCATGTCGAGCTCGGCCACGCGCATCAGGAAGCGCGGCCCCGCGAAGGCCGCCTTGTTCTCCTCGTGGTCGCGGACCACATGACAGGTGTCCTGGCACAGGAAGCACTCGATGCACTTGCGGAACTCCTGCGAGCGCTCCACGTCGATCTGCGCCATCCGGTACTCGCCGGGTGCCACCCCCTTGGGCGGCACGAACGCCGGGACCTCCCGCGCCTTCGCGTAGTTGAACGACACGTCCGTGACGAGATCGCGCACCACGGGGAACGCGCGCAGGGGAGTCACGGTGATGACGTCCTCGCGGCCGAACGTCGACATCCGCGTCATGCACATCAGGCGCGGCCGCCCGTTGACCTCCGCGCTGCACGAACCGCACTTGCCCGCCTTGCAGTTCCAGCGCACCGCGAGGTCGGGGGCCTGGGTCGCCTGGAGGCGGTGGATGATGTCGAGGACCACCTCGCCGTCGTTCACCTCGACCGTGAAGTCGGTGAGTTCACCGCCGCCGGTGTCGCCCCGCCAGACCCGGAAGCTCGCATCGTACGTATTCACTCGTACAGCTCCTCTTCGGCGAGGTACTTGACCAGCTCCTCCTTCTCGAAGAGGGAGAGCAGATCGGCACGGACGGGGTCGGTCTCCTCGCGCACCAGCCTGATCTGGCCGCGCTCGGAGTCGGGCGGCGCCAGGCCCTCGGTGGGGTCGGCGAGCCGGCACAGGAGGTTCACCCGGCGCCAGGAGCGGTCCATGCCGGGCCAGTCCTCGCGGGTGTGGCCGCCACGGCTCTCGGTGCGCTCCAGGGCCGCCCGAGCCACGCACTCGCTCACCAGGAGCATGTTGCGCAGGTCGAGCGCGAGGTGCCAGCCCGGGTTGAACTGGCGGTGCCCCTCGACCCCGGCCCGCCGGGCCCGCGCGCGCAGCTCGGCGAGCTTGCGCAGCGCCTGGTGCATCTCGCCCTCCCTGCGGATGATGCCGACCAGGTCGTTCATGGCCTGCTGGAGCTCCTGGTGCAGGGTGTACGGGTTCTCGACGGGCGAGCCGTCCTCGGGGGCCTCGGCGCTGAAGGGGCGCAGTGCCTCCGCGGCCGCCGCGTCGATCTGGATCTCGTCCACGGCCGGCCGGTCCGCGAGCGAGGTCGCGTACTCGGCGGCGTGCAGCCCGGCCCGCCGGCCGAACACCAGGAGGTCGGAGAGCGAGTTGCCGCCGAGCCGGTTGGAGCCGTGCATGCCGCCCGCGACCTCACCGGCCGCGAAGAGGCCCGGCACCCCCCGGGCCGCCGCGGTGTCGGACTCCACCGCGATGCCGCCCATCACGTAGTGGCAGGTGGGCCCGACCTCCATCGCCTCGGCCGTGATGTCGACGTCCGCGAGCTCCTTGAACTGGTGGTACATGGACGGCAGTCGGCGCCGGATCACCTCGGCGGGCATCCGGGTCGACACGTCCAGGAAGACGCCGCCGTGCGGGGTGCCCCGGCCCGCCTTCACCTCGGCGTTGATGGCGCGGGCGACCTCGTCGCGGGGGAGCAGCTCGGGCGGGCGCCGGTTGTGGTCCGGATCCTCGTACCAGCGGTCGCCCTCCTCCTCGGACTCCGCGTACTTCTCCTTGAAGACGTCCGGCACGTAGTCGAACATGAACCGCTTGCCCTCGGAGTTCCTGAGCACCCCGCCGTCGCCGCGCACCGACTCGGTGACCAGGATGCCCTTGACCGACGGCGGCCAGACCATGCCGGTGGGGTGGAACTGCACGAACTCCATGTTCAGGAGCGGCGCCCCGGCGAGCAGCGCGAGCGCGTGCCCGTCGCCGGTGTACTCCCACGAGTTGGAGGTCACCTTGAAGGACTTGCCGATGCCGCCGGTGGCGAGGACCACCGCGGGCGCCTCCAGGACGAAGAACCGCCCGCTCTCGCGCTCGTAGCAGAACGCCCCGGAGACGCGGTCTCCCGCGCCGGAGCCGCTGTCGGAAGCGGACTTCAACACCCGCGTCACCGTGCACTCCTGAAAGACCTTCAGACGCGCCTCATAGTCCCCGAACTCCCTCTTGTCCTCCTGCTGGAGGCTCACGATCTTCTGCTGGAGGGTGCGGATGAGCTCAAGGCCCGTGCGGTCGCCGACGTGCGCGAGGCGCGGGTACTCGTGGCCGCCGAAGTTGCGCTGCGAGATCCGGCCGTCGGCGGTGCGGTCGAACAGGGCGCCCCAGGTCTCCAACTCCCAGACGCGATCGGGTGCTTCGCGCGCGTGCAGCTCCGCCATGCGCCACTGGTTGAGGAACTTGCCGCCGCGCATGGTGTCGCGGAAGTGGACCTGCCAGTTGTCCCCGGAGTTGACGTTGCCCATGGAGGCGGCGATGCCGCCCTCGGCCATCACGGTGTGCGCCTTGCCGAAGAGGGACTTGCAGATCACCGCCGTGCGGGCGCCCCGCTCACGCGCCTCGATCGCGGCCCGGAGGCCGGCGCCGCCCGCGCCCACCACGACGACGTCCCACTGCTGCCGTTCCAGCTGAGTCATTCAGGATGCCTTCACTTAGAAGAACCTCGGATCGTCGAACGCCCCGGTGGCGAGGAGATACACGTAGAAGTCGGCGAGCGCCACGCTGATCAACGAGGCCCAGGCGAGCAGCATGTGACGCTCATTCAGCTTTCCGACCCAGCCCCAGAGCCGGTAGCGCACCGGGTGTTTGGAGAAGTGCCGCAGCCGGCCGCCGATGATGTGCCGGCAGGAGTGGCAGGACAGGGTGTACGTCCAGATCAGCGCGATGTTGATCAGGAAGAGGAGGCTGCCGAGGCCCATGTGGCCCCAGCGGTAGTGCTCGTCGCGGAACGAGAGCGCCGTGTCGTAGGTGAGGATCCCCGCGACCACCACCGCGAAGTAGAAGAAGTACCGGTGGACGTTCTGCAGGATGAGCGGGAAGCGGGTCTCGCCCGAGTACTTCTTGTGCGGCTCGGCCACCGCGCAGGCGGGCGGCGAGGCCCAGAAGCCCCGGTAGTACGCCTTGCGGTAGTAGTAGCAGGTCAGCCGGAAGCCGAGCGGGAAGATCAGGATGAGGAGCGCGGGGGACAGGCCCCACCAGCTGCCGAAGACGTCCGCGTTCGGGCCGTGCCGCATGGGCGCGCAGTTGTCGGCCAGACAGGGCGAGTAGAACGGCGACACGTAGGGCGCGTGGTAGTAGTCCGCGTTCGCGAACGCCCGCCACGTCGAGTAGACGACGAAGGCCAGCAGTCCCGCCGCGGTCACGGCCGGGGCCAGCCACCACCGGTCGGTGCGCAGATGGCGGGGTCCGATCGCGGCGCGCGAGGCGTCATGGACGCCGGTGCTGTCCCCCGTCAGGGGAGAGGGTTCCGTGCCTGTGGCCAAGAGTGGCTCCCGTGGAGGTCAGGGGGTGCGCCGGCCGCGGGACCGGGTGCTCCCGAGCCCTTCGTCGTCCGAATCGGTCCAGAGCGAGGCGTCGTACGGGGTGTCGGAGATGGTGACCAGGTCGGGCCGGGCCGCCGCCGCGCCGCTCGGTGCCGCCTCGCGGAGCAGGGCGAGGCTCTCGCGCAGATGGTCGGTGTCGGTCCGTACCCGCCGGATGTCCAGGCCGTGCCCGACCTGTTTCTCCAGGCGCCCGACGGTTCGTACGAGGTCGTCGAGGCAGCGCTGGGCCGCCGTCAACTCGTCCTGCAGGGACATGACTTGCCTGCCTTTCGCCGGAGCGGGTGGCAATGTTCATGCGCCTGAGAGTGTCGCGCCTCACATGCGCGGTTGTGAAGGTGCGTGCACGGGGTTGTGGGGTCGCGGATGCGTGGGGTGTCTCATATCGGCCCCGTGTTCGAGAAAGGCCGGTGCGGGGCGGCCGAATTCGCGGGTGCGTTCGGCCGCACGGGTGGGGTTCGGGGGCCGCTGCGCCGTGTCGCCGTCCCGGCAGGGGGGCCGTCCTCTTCAGTGGCTGGGATAGGTGTGATCATCGCGAAATGGCATGAAGTCCCATAAATCTGACGAAGAGGTACAAGCCATGTCCCACGTCGGTGACCCGAACGGGAGGGCGCCCCGGATCGTCGCTGCGATCCGGACCGCGGCCTCCGTCCGGTCGCGCTCCGTCGCGCTCCTGACCACCGGGGTGCTCGCGCTCCCCGTGCTGCTGACCGGCTGCGGCTCCGCCGACAGCGGGACCGCGGCCGGCGCCGCACCCCAGGACATCGGGGCCGCTGCCCGGCAGAACGTCGCCGACGGGGGCTCCCTGAAGTGGGCCGTCGACGCGATGCCCGAGACGCTCAACACCTTCCAGGCCGACGCCGACGCCGCCTCCCAGCGCGTCGCCCAGGCGGTGCTGCCCGCGCTGTTCACGCTGGACCAGCGGGGCCGCCCACAGCGCAACGCCGACTACCTGGAGTCCGCCGAGGTCGTCCAGCACGAGCCCAAGCAGGTCGTCCTGTACAAGCTCAACCAGAAGGCGGTCTGGAGCGACGGACGCGAGATCGGCGCCCCCGACTTCGTGGCCCAGTGGCGCGCGCTCAGCGGCAAGGACTCGGCGTACTGGACCGCCCGCAACGCCGGGTACGAGCGCATCGAGAAGATCGAGAAGGGCGCCAACGACCTGGAGGTCAAGGTCACCTTCGCCAAGCCGTACGCGGACTGGCGCTCGCTGTTCAGCCCGCTCTACCCGAAGGACGTCACCGGCACCCCTGACGCCTTCAACGACGGCGCCCGCACCAAGCTGAAGGCGACCGCCGGAGCCTTCCGGCTCAAGGAGGCCGACCGCGCCAAGGGCACCGTCACCCTGGAGCGCAACCCGCGCTGGTGGGGCCGCCCCACCAAGCTCGACACCCTCGTCCTGCAGGCCGTACCGCGCGACAAGCGGGCCGCCGCGCTCGCCGAGGGCAGCGTGGACGTGGCCGAGATCGACCGCGCGGACGCCGACCGCATCACGCTCGCCGAACGCGACAAGGGCCAGGCCGTCACGCACGGCCCCGCCGCCGCCATCACGCCCGCGTCCGCGCTGCGCTCCTGGGCGGTCGCCCACGGCGCCGAGGACGACAAGGCGGAGGCCGAGCAGGAGGCCCGCAAGGAGAGCCGGGCCGCCATCGAGAAGTACGCCAGGGAACAGGCCGGCCTCCGCGGCTTCGCCATCCGCAAGACCCTGGAGCCCGCCTACACCCAGCTCGCCCTGAACGGGGCCTCCGGGCCGCTCGCGGACGAGCGGGTGCGGCGCGCGGTGGCCCGCGCGCTCAACCGCCAGGAGCTCGCCGAGGCCGTGCTCAAGCCGCTCGGCCTGCCCGCCCAGCCTCCCGGCAGCCACCTCGCCCTCGCCGGGCAGGACGCGTACAGCGACAGCAGCGACGCGCTCGGCAGCCAGGACGAGAAGGAGGCCAGGGCCCTGCTCGCCGACGCGGGCTGGACCGCGGACGGCGCCCGGCAGAAGCCCAAGCAGGACGTCGCCAAGGCCGGCAGCAAGGCCGACGAGGGCGCCGAGGACTCCGAGGACGGCAAGCGCCGGGCCTCCGACAACCCGCCGGGCTCCGGCAACCACCCGGACGACGAGGGCACCTACATCGTCGGCGACGACAAGCCCGGCAGCTCCGGCGCCGCCGCTGCCGCCTCCGGCACCCATGTGCTCGCCCCGGCCCGCACCGCGGCGCAGCAGCAGGCCGCGCTGCTGCGCCAGGCCCGGTTCTTCGACGCCGAGCCCGCCGAGCAGGCCAAGAAGGACACCGGCAGGAACACCAAGACGGAGGCCCGGCTCAAGGGCGGCGCCCCCGGTGCGTACGCCCCGCAGGGCACGGCCGCCCCGGCCCCGCAGGGCGGTCCGCTCGGCAAGGACGGCAAGCCGCTCACCCTGCGTTTCGTCCTGCCCTCGGGCCCGGGCTCCGAGTCGCTGCGCAGCGTGGGCGACAAGATCGCGGCGATGCTGAAGGGCATCGGGATCAACACGGAGATCGTCAAGGTCGCCGACGACAGCTACTTCAAGGACCACATCGCCTCCGGCGACTTCGACCTGGCCCTGTACTCGTGGCCCGGCACGGCCTACCCGGCCACCGACGACCGGCCGATCTTCGCCAAGCCGGAGCCCGCCTCCGACGGCTCGCTGCTGGTCGAACAGAACTACAGCCGGGTCGGCAGCGACCGCATCGACCAGCTCTTCGAGCAGGCGGCCGGCGAGCTGGACGAGGACGAGGCCCGCGACCTCGTCCGCAAGGCGGACGCCCGGATCTGGGCGGCGGCCGGCTCGATCCCGCTCTACCAGCGCCCCCAGCTGGTCGCGGTCAAGCCCAATGTGGCCAATGCGGGCGCCTTCGGCTTCGCGGCCCCGAACTTCGAGGACATCGGGTTCAAGAAGCCGGAAACGGCACACAACGGATCGACGAACACTAAGAAGTAGAAGAGAAAACCAGCAGGTCACAGGCGCGGGCCCGATCGGCCCCAAGCTCAGAACCTGCTCAAGTCCCTTGCCCGCCGGCCCCGCCGGCGGGCAAGGTCGTGTACGCCCCTGACCCAGGCTCAATCACGGCGTAGCCCCCTGCTCGAAGATCGGCCGAATCGGCCCGGGAGGCCGTCGGCGCGGCGGCCCCGTACCATGGGGTGCAGCCGTGGCCTGTCTGCCCGGCGGGCGGACGAGGACTCGACCGCGTCAGACGCCTGATCCCACGATCGAGAGAAGCGCCAGTCAGTATGCCCACGCGCCACGACATCCGTAACGTCGCCATCGTCGCCCACGTCGACCACGGCAAGACCACGCTGGTCGACGCCATGCTCAAGCAGGCCGGTGCCTTCGCCGCGCACGCCGCAGAGTCGCTCGACGACCGCATGATGGACAGCAACGATCTGGAGCGTGAGAAGGGCATCACGATCCTGGCCAAGAACACGGCCGTGAAGTACCACCCCAAGGATGGCGGCGACGTCATCACCATCAACATCATCGACACCCCGGGCCACGCCGACTTCGGTGGCGAGGTCGAGCGCGGTCTCTCGATGGTGGACGCGGTGGTCCTGCTCGTGGACGCCTCCGAGGGCCCCCTGCCGCAGACCCGCTTCGTGCTGCGCAAGGCGCTTCAGCAGCGCCTGCCCGTCATCCTGTGCATCAACAAGACGGACCGCCCGGACTCCCGGATCGACGAGGTCGTCAACGAGACGTACGACCTGTTCCTGGACCTGGACGCGGACGAGGACCAGATCGAGTTCCCGATCGTCTACGCCTGCGCCCGTGACGGCGTCGCCTCGCTGACCAAGCCGGAGAACGGCACGGTCCCGGCCGACAGCGAGAACCTGGAGCCGTTCTTCTCGACGATCCTCTCGCACGTCCCGGCCCCCGAGTACGACGAGACCGCCCCCCTCCAGGCGCACGTCACCAACCTCGACGCCGACAACTTCCTCGGCCGCATCGCGCTGCTCCGCGTCGAGCAGGGCGAGCTGCGCAAGGGCCAGACGGTCGCGTGGATCAAGCGGGACGGCACGATCGCCAACGTCCGCATCACCGAGCTGATGATGACCGAGGCGCTCACCCGCAAGCCGGCCGAGGTGGCCGGCCCCGGTGACATCTGCGCGGTCGCCGGTATCCCCGACATCATGATCGGCGAGACCCTGGCCGACCCGGAGAACCCGATCGCGCTGCCGCTGATCACGGTGGACCAGCCGGCCATCTCCATGACCATCGGCACCAACACCTCGCCGCTGGTCGGCCGTGGTGGTTCCGGCAAGGGCGCGGACGCCAAGGCGACCGTCAAGGACCGCAAGGTCACCGCCCGGCAGGTCAAGGACCGCCTGGACCGCGAGCTCATCGGCAACGTCTCGCTGCGCGTCCTGGACACCGAGCGCCCCGACGCCTGGGAGGTCCAGGGCCGTGGTGAGCTCGCGCTCGCGATCCTCGTCGAGCAGATGCGCCGCGAGGGCTTCGAGCTGACCATCGGCAAGCCGCAGGTGGTCACCAAGCAGGTCGACGGCAAGACCCACGAGCCGGTCGAGCGCCTCACGGTGGACGTCCCCGAGGAGCACATGGGCGCGGTCACGCAGCTCATGGGCGTCCGCAAGGGCCGCATGGACAACATGTCCAACCACGGCTCCGGCTGGGTCCGCATGGAGTTCGTCGTTCCCTCCCGCGGCCTCATCGGCTTCCGTACGGAGTTCCTGACGAACACCCGCGGCACCGGTATCGCCCACTCGATCCACGAGGGCCACGAGCCCTGGTTCGGCACCCTGACGACCCGTAACAACGGTTCGCTCGTGGCCGACCGGGCCGGTTCGGTCACCCCCTTCGCCATGATCAACCTGCAGGAGCGCGGTGTGCTGTTCACCGAGCCCGGCACCGAGGTCTACGAGGGCATGATCGTCGGTGAGAACTCGCGTGCCGACGACATGGACGTGAACATCACCAAGGAGAAGAAGCTCACCAACATGCGTGCCGCTTCCGCCGACAACACCGAGAACGTGGTGCCGGCCCGCAAGCTCTCCCTGGAGCAGTCCCTGGAGTTCTGCCGCGACGACGAGTGCGTCGAGGTGACCCCGGAGGCCGTGCGCATCCGCAAGGTCGTCCTGGACGCCAAGGAGCGCGGCCGCACCGCGTCCCGCGCCAAGCGCAACTGACGTACCCCGTACGCCCCGAAGGCCCGGCCCCGCAGCAGCGGAGCCGGGCCTTCGGCGTGCGTCAGGAGGGTTTGGGAGTCCGCGTACACACGCGCGGGCGATCAAGTACAAAGGACTGTCAAAGAGCACGGTGAGCGACGACCGCGGGGCACTACGGTCAAGTTGTTTTAAGGGGCATCCTGTTCGGATATCGACCGTCGCTCTCCGGAAGATGTGTTAACGGTCCGTTTCGGGCGTGTCTGTCTGTGCTCATTTTGTCCGGATTTCGGGCCGTTGACCGATACCGATGTTGTCAAAACGAGACCCTTTAAGTGTGGTTTACAGCCCGGCCGTACTTAATAGTTGGCTCCATTGAGCTCGGGTCAATGGGTCACGCACTGTGGGGAGTGCCGACTCACGAGCACACTCGGGGTACTTGACGTAACAGCGCTGTCAGGGGTGTCAGCGCGCGTAGAAGTACCCCTCTTGTAGTGACAAGTGGACTCATGAGGAGGAAACCCATGCGTGGTGCTACGAGCGCCAAGTGGGTCGCGGGAGCGGCAATCATCGCCCTGGGCGCCACCGCTTGCGGTGGCGGCGGCAAGAGCTCGGACGCGAAGGCCGCGGTGGACGCCCAGGGCGTCTACAGCTACCAGAGCAGCGAGCCGCAGCACCCGCTGCAGCCGGCCAACGCCATGGAGGTCGGTGGCGGACGTATCGTCAAGAACCTGTTCCGGGGGCTGACGGACTACGACCCGGCGACGGGCAAGCTGCGGAACCAGATGGCCGACAAGATCGAGACCACTGACTCCCAGCACTACAAGATCACCATCAAGACCGGCTGGACCTTCCACGACGGCACTCCGGTGACCGCCTCGTCCTTCGTGGACTCGTGGAACTGGTCGGCCAACACCAAGAACAACCAGGTCAACTCCAACTGGTTCTCGGACATCGCCGGTTACGCGGACGTCCACCCCGACAAGGGTGACCCGAAGACCGACAAGATGTCGGGTCTGAAGGCGATCGACGACAAGACGATCCAGATCGACCTGACGGCCCCGGTCTCGTACTTCCCGTACAAGCTCGGCTACACCGCCTTCTCGCCGCTGCCGAAGGCCTTCTTCACCGACCCGAAGAAGTACGGCGAGGCCCCGATCGGCAACGGCCCCTACCAGTTCGTCAGCTGGGAGCACAACAAGGCCGTCACGCTGAAGGCGTACGCCGGCTACAAGGGCGAAGACAAGCCGAAGAACGGCGGCATCGTCTTCAAGAACTACACCCAGGCCGAGGCTGCCTACAAGGAGCTCACCTCGGACACCCTGGACGTGCTCGACCAGGTCGACCCGACCGACCTGCCCAAGTACAAGGCGGACCTCGGCAGCCGTGCCGTCGACCAGCCGATGGGTGGCATCACCTCGGTCGCCTTCGCCATGTACGACCCGGCGTGGAAGGCCCCCGAGAAGGCCAAGGTCCGTCAGGGTCTCTCGATGGCGATCGACCGCGACACCATCACCAAGACGGTGCTGCAGGGTTCGCGTCAGCCCGCCGACAGCTGGGTCGCCCCGGGTGTCGCCGGCTACAAGCAGGGCGCCTGTGGCGAGTCCTGCACGTACAACCCGGCCAAGGCCAAGCAGCTCATCCAGGAGGGTGGTGGCGTTCCGAACAACAAGGTCACCATCCTCTACAACGCCGACGGCGGTCACAAGGAGTGGGTGGACGCGGTCTGCAACTCCATCCGTCAGGCCACCGGCGTGGAGTGCACCGGCGACCCGAAGCCCGACTTCAAGACCGCCCGTGACCTGATCGACGGTCACAAGGTCACCAGCATGATGCGGTCGGCCTGGCAGCAGGACTACCCGCTGAACGCCAACTTCCTGCGGGACATCTACGGCACCGGCGCCTCGGCGAACGACTCGCTGTACTCCAGCCCGGAGTTCGACAAGTTCTCGAAGGACGCCGACAAGGCGACCAACGTCGACCAGACCGTGGCCGGTTACCAGCAGGCCGAGGCCGTTCTGGCCAAGGACATGCCGTCCATCCCGCTGTGGTACTACAAGACCAACGCGGGCTGGTCGAACAACGTCCAGAACGTCAAGTACGACTCCTTCGGTGACCCGGTGTTCACCCAGGTCGAGGTCAAGAAGAAGTAACCAGGTCGGCATCCGGCCCACCCCCAAGCTCCGCAATCGCGGGGCAGGCACAGTGAAGACGCGGCCGGACGCTCCCCCCTACGCTTTGGGGGAGCGGTCCGGCCGCCGTCGCGCCGACCCATCTATGGAGGCACCATGGGGCGTTATGTCGCGAGGCGACTGCTCCAGATGATCCCGGTATTCCTCGGGACGACCCTGCTCATCTTCCTGATGGTGTACGCCCTGCCGGGCGACCCCGTCAGAGCCATGTGGGGCGACAAGGCGGCAGATCCCGCCCAGCTCGCCGCCATCAAGCACCAACTGGGCCTGGACCAGCCGCTGTGGAAGCAGTACTGGGACTACATCTCCAACCTCGCCCACTTCGACTTCGGCATGACGATGTCGGGCCGCAAGGTCACCGACGTGATGAGCGAGGCGCTGCCGGTCACCGTCCGGCTCGCGCTCATGGCGTTCGCCATCGAGCTCGTCCTCGGCGTGCTGCTCGGTGTCCTCTCGGGCCTGCGCCGCAACAAGCTCATGGACAAGCTCGTCCTGGTCATCACCCTCCTGGTGATCTCCGTGCCGATCTTCGTCCTGGCCTACGTCTTCCAGGCGATCTTCGCGGACGGACTCGGATGGGTCACGCCGACCGTCCAGGACTCCATGGATCTCGGCCAGTTGATGCTGCCGGCCATCGTGCTCGGCTCGCTCTCGCTCGCCTACGTGGCACGGCTCTCGCGCACCTCGATCGTCGAGAACCTGCGCGCGGACTACATCCGCACCGCCGTCGCCAAGGGCCTGCCCAAGCGCCGCATCATCACCCGCCACCTGCTGCGCAACTCGCTGATCCCGGTGGTGACCTTCCTCGGAACCGACCTCGGCGCCCTGATGGGCGGCGCGATCGTCACCGAGGGAATCTTCAACGTGCAGGGTGTCGGAAACGCGCTCTACCGCGCCATCAACGGCAAGGAAGGTGCGACGGTGGTCGGTTTCGTGACCGTCCTGGTCGTCGTCTACCTCCTCTCCAGCCTGATCGTCGACCTGCTCTACGCGGTCCTGGACCCGAGGATCCGGTATGCCTGACACCATCGAGAAGACCTCGGTCCCCGGATCGGCGGCCGTAAACGCCCCGGCGGACCAGGTCGACAAGCCGCGCAGCCTCTGGTCGGACGCGTGGGGCGATCTGCGCCGCCGCCCGGTCTTCATCCTCTCCGCGCTGCTCATCCTGCTGCTCATCGCGATCTCCATCGCGCCGAGCCTGTTCACCTCGGTGGACCCGCGCGCGGGCGACCTGCGCAACCACTACCTGACCACCCCCAACTGGGGTCACCTGTTCCAGCCCGACTGGTTCGGCTACGACGGTCAGGGCCGCAGCATCTACGCCCGTACGCTCTACGGCGCCCGGGCCTCGATCACCGTCGGCATCTGTGTCACCGCGGCGGTCACCATCGTCGGCGGCATCACCGGCATGGTGGCCGGCTACTTCGGTGGCTGGGTCGACACGCTGGTCTCGCGCGTCACCGACATCTTCTTCGGCATCCCGCTGCTGCTCGGTTCGCTGGTGATCCTCAACGCGTTCACCAACCGCACCGTGTGGACCGTGGTGTTCGCCCTCGCGGTGCTCGGCTGGACCCAGATGACCCGCGTCATGCGCGGCGCCGTGATCACCGCCAAGGCCGCCGACTACGTCACCGCGGCCCGGGCGCTCGGCGCCGGCACCTTCCGGATCATGCTCCGGCACATCCTGCCGAACGCGGTCGCCCCGGTGATCGTGGTCGCCACGATCGCGCTCGGCGGCTACATCGGCGCCGAGGCGACGCTGAGCTACCTCGGCATCGGTCTGCAGGACCCGACGATCAGCTGGGGCATCGACATCTCGTCGGCCCAGCGCGTGATCCGCACGGCCCCGCACGCACTGTTCTTCCCCGCGGGCATGCTGAGCCTCACCGTTCTCGCGTTCATCATGCTCGGCGACGCGGTGCGCGACGCCCTCGACCCCAAGCTGCGCTGAGGAGGGCGTACGTGACCACTATCGACAAGACCCTCAACGTTCCGGCACAGCGTCCCAACGGGGACGAGTCCGCGGCGCTGCTCGAAGTCCGTGACCTGCACGTGGAGTTCCACACCCGTGAGGGTGTGGCCAAGGCGGTCAACGGTGTCAACTACTCGGTGAACGCGGGCGAGACGCTCGCCGTGCTCGGCGAGTCCGGCTCCGGCAAGTCCGTGACCGCCCAGGCGATCATGGGCATCCTCGACATGCCGCCGGGGAAGATCCCGCAGGGCGAGATCCTCTTCCACGGCCAGGACATGCTCAAGATGTCCAACGAGGAGCGCCGCAAGATCCGTGGCCAGAAGATCGCGATGATCTTCCAGGACGCGCTCTCCGCGCTCAACCCGGTGCTCAACGTCGGCTACCAGCTCGGCGAGATGTTCCAGGTGCACCAGGGGCTGTCCCGCAAGGACGCCAGGATCAAGGCCATCGAGCTGATGGACAAGGTCAAGATCCCGGCCGCCAAGGCGCGGGTCACCGACTACCCCCACCAGTTCTCCGGCGGTATGCGCCAGCGCATCATGATCGCCATGGCGCTGGCCCTGGAGCCGGACCTGATCATCGCGGACGAGCCGACCACCGCGCTCGACGTGACGGTCCAGGCCCAGGTCATGGACCTGCTCGCGGAGCTCCAGCGCGAGTACAACATGGGCCTGATCCTGATCACCCACGACCTCGGCGTGGTCGCCGACGTCGCGGACAAGATCGCCGTGATGTACGCGGGCCGGATCGTCGAGCAGGCGCCGGTGCACGAGATCTACAAGCGCCCCGCGCACCCCTACACCAAGGGTCTGCTCGCCTCGATCCCGCGCCTGGACCAGAAGGGCCAGGACCTGTACGCGATCAAGGGTCTGCCGCCCAACCTCCTGAAGATCCCGACCGGTTGCGCCTTCAACCCGCGCTGCCCGCAGGCTCAGGACATCTGCCGCGAGGAGGTCCCGGCCCTGCTGCCGGTGACCGAGCAGGACGGCACCGATCTGGTCGGCCGCGGCAGCGCCTGCCACTTCTGGAAGGAGACGATCCATGGCTGAGCTCGACAAGAAGGACGAGGCCGTGGACGTCACCCCCAACGTCACCGACGTCGTCAAGGCGGACGCCTCCACGACCACCGAGGTCGAGGCGATCCTCGACGCCCCGGTGGACCGGGGCGAGCCGATCCTCCAGGTCCGCAATCTGGTCAAGCACTTCCCGCTGACCAGCGGCATCCTGTTCCGCAAGCAGGTCGGTGCGGTCAAGGCCGTCGACGGGATCTCCTTCGACCTGTACCAGGGCGAGACCCTGGGCATCGTCGGCGAGTCCGGCTGTGGCAAGTCCACCGTCGCCAGGCTCCTGATGACGCTGGAGCGGGCGACCGCCGGCGAGGTCTTCTACAAGGGCCAGGACATCACCAAGCTGTCCGGGCGCGCTCTGAAGGCCGTGCGCCGCAACATCCAGATGGTGTTCCAGGACCCGTACACCTCGCTGAACCCGCGCATGACGGTCGGCGACATCATCGGGGAGCCCTTCGAGATCCACCCCGAGGTGGCTCCCAAGGGCGACCGGCGGCGCAAGGTCCAGGAGCTCCTGGACGTCGTGGGCCTGAACCCGGAGTACATCAACCGCTACCCGCACCAGTTCTCCGGCGGTCAGCGCCAGCGCATCGGCATCGCCCGCGGCCTGGCCCTCAACCCCGAGATCATCATCTGCGACGAGCCGGTCTCCGCCCTGGACGTGTCCGTCCAGGCCCAGGTCATCAACCTGATGGAGAAGCTGCAGAACGAGTTCAACCTGTCGTACGTCTTCATCGCGCACGACCTGTCGATCGTGCGGCACATCTCCGACCGCGTCGGCGTGATGTACCTCGGCAAGATGGCCGAGATCGGCACCGACGAGCAGATCTACGAGCACCCGACGCACCCCTACACCCAGGCGCTGCTCTCGGCCGTCCCGGTCCCCGACCCGGACGCGCGCGAGCACCGCGAGCGGATCATCCTCACCGGAGACGTCCCCTCGCCCGCCAACCCGCCGTCGGGCTGCCGCTTCCGCACCCGGTGCTGGAAGGCGGAGGACCGCTGCTCCACCGAGGTCCCGCTGCTCGCGATCCCGGAGCGCTTCCAGGGCGTGGACAGCCCGGTCGCGCACGAGTCGGCGTGCCACTTCGCCGAGGAGAAGGACGTCGTCGGCGCCGCCTGACGACCAGCACTCACGGGTGGGCCCGCGGTTCCTGACGGAATCGCGGGCCCACCCGTTCGTGCGCCCGTACGGCGCTGGTAAAGGTGCGACCTGTCCGCTTCTGGGGTGATATTTGGGCCTAAGTGAGACTTGGGACTCAAGTGGAACCCTAGGAGGACTCCATGCGCGGAGCCACGCACGCCAAGTGGGCCGCAGGTGCGGTGATCGTCGCCCTCGCGGCGACGGCCTGCGGCGGTGGGGGAAGCGGTGGTGGCGGTGGCGCCGACGGAATCGTCAGCTCCTCCTGGGGTGACCCGCAGAACCCGCTGGAGCCCGCCAACACCAACGAGGTCCAGGGCGGCAAGGTCCTCGACATGCTGACGCGCGGCCTCAAGCGGTACGACCCGAAGACCGGCGAGGCCAAGAACATGCTCGCCGACACCATCGAGACCTCGGACTCGCAGAACTTCAAGGTCACCCTCAAGGACGGCTGGACGTTCTCCAACGGCGAGAAGGTCACCGCCAAGTCCTTCGTGGACGCCTGGAACTACGGCGCGAACCTGAAGAACAACCAGAAGAACGCCTCGATGTTCGCCTACATCGACGGCTTCGACCAGATCCACCCCAAGAGCGGCAGCCCGGCCGCCGACACGATGTCCGGCCTCAAGGTCGTCGACGACAAGACCTTCACGGTCAAGCTCAACCAGAAGTTCTCGACCTGGCCCGACACCCTCGGCTATCCCGCGTTCGCGCCGCTGCCCCGGCAGTTCTTCGACGACCACGCGGCCTGGCTCTCCAAGCCCGTCGGCAACGGCCCGTACATGGTGGACTCGTACGCCAAGGGCTCGAAGCTCTCGATGCGCAAGTGGGCCGGGTACATGGGCGCGGACAAGGCGCAGAACGGCGGCATCGACCTCAAGGTCTACACCGACAACAACACCGCCTACACCGATCTGACGGCCGGCAACCTCGACCTGGTCGACGACGTGCCCGCCTCCCAGCTCAAGAACGTGAAGGCCGACCTCGGGGACCGGTACATCAACACCCCGGCCGGCATCATCCAGACGCTCGCCTTCCCGTACTACGACGCCGCCTGGAACACCCCCAACGCGGCCAAGGTGCGCAAGGGCATCTCGATGGCGATCAACCGGCAGCAGATCACCGACACCATCTTCCAGAAGACCCGCACCCCCGCCACCGACTGGACCTCGCCGGTGCTCGGCGAGGCGGGCGGCTACAAGGCCGGGCTCTGCGGGGACGGCTGCACCTACAACCCCGCCGAGGCCAAGAAGCTCATCGCCGAGGGCGGTGGCATCCCCGGCGGGCAGCTGAAGGTCTCGTACAACGCGGACACCGGCTCGCACAAGGAGTGGGTCGACGCCGTCTGCAACAGCATCAACAACGCGCTCGGCAACGACCGGGCGTGCGTCGGCGGCCCGGTCGGCACCTTCGCCGACTTCCGCAGCCAGATCACCCAGTCCAAGATGAGCGGCCCCTTCAGGGCGGGCTGGCAGATGGACTACCCGCTGATCCAGAACTTCCTCCAGCCGCTGTACTACACCGGCGCCTCCTCCAACGACGGCAAGTGGACCAACGCCGAGTTCGACAAGCTGGTCGACCAGGCCAACGCCGAGACCGACAAGGCCAAGGCGGTCTCCACCTTCCAGCAGGCCGAAGGGGTCGTACGGGACCAGATGGCGGCCATCCCGCTCTGGTACCAGAACGGCAGCGCCGGCTACTCGACCCGGGTCTCCAACGTCTCGCTCAACCCGTTCAGCGTCCCGGTCTACGACCAGATCAAGGTCAGCTGACGCCGTAGGGCGCGGCCCGGCGCTCAACTCGGCGCCGGGCCACGGCCGTTGAGAGTTCCGACGACCCCCGGAGGGCCCCATGGGACGGTATGTGATCCGGCGTCTGCTCCAGATGATCCCGGTCTTCTTCGGGGCCACGCTGCTGATCTTCCTGATGGTGAACGTGATGGGCGACCCCATCGCGGGCCTGTGCGGCGACAAGGCGTGCGACCCCGCCACCGTCGCCCAGCTCAAGAAGGAGTTCGGCCTCGACAAGCCGGTGTGGCAGCAATACCTGACGTACATGGGGAACGTGTTCACCGGCGACTTCGGCACCGCGTTCAACGGGCAGAAGGTCACCGAGCTGATGTCCACGGCCTTCCCCGTGACCATCCGCCTCACCATCGTGGCGATCCTCTTCGAGATCGTCATCGGCATCAGCCTCGGCGTGGTCACCGGCCTGCGCCGGGGCCGTCCCGTCGACACCGTCGTGCTGCTGCTCACCCTCATCGTCATCGCCATCCCCGTCTTCGTCACGGGGCTGCTCCTCCAGCTGCTGCTCGGCATCGAATGGGGGGTCGTCAAACCCACGGTCTCGCCGGAGGCCCCGTTCAACGAACTCCTCATCCCAGGACTCGTGTTGGCGTCCGTGTCGCTGGCGTACGTCACCCGGCTCACCCGGACCTCGATCGCCGAGAACTCCCGCGCCGACTACGTCCGCACCGCCGTCGCCAAGGGGCTGCCGCGCCGCCGGGTGATCACCAAGCACCTGCTGCGCAACTCGCTGATCCCCGTCGTCACCTTCATCGGCACCGACGTCGGGGCCCTGATGGGCGGCGCGATCGTCACCGAGCGGATCTTCAACATCCACGGCGTCGGCTACCAGCTCTACCAGGGCATCCTGCGCCAGAGCACCCAGACGGTGGTCGGCTTCGTCACCGTGCTCGTCCTGGTCTTCCTGATCGCCAACCTCATCGTCGACCTCCTGTACGCCGTACTCGACCCGAGGATCCGCTATGCCTGAGCCTTACGACGACGGAGCGATCGCCGGTACGGGGGCCGGCGGGGCGATGGACCTCGCGGCGAGCGAGGCGACCAGCCTGGAGCGCACGCCGGGCGGGCCGCAGGGCACCGGCCCCACCGAGAAGCCGCGTTCCCTCTGGTCCGACGCCTGGCGCGACCTGCGGCGCAACCCCGTCTTCATCATCTCGGGCCTGGTCATCCTCTTCCTGGTCGTCATCTCGCTGTGGCCCTCCCTGATCGCGAGTGGCAACCCGCTCCAGTGCGACCTCGCCAAGGCCCAGGAGGGCTCCCAGCCCGGCCATCCCTTCGGCTACAACGGGCAGGGCTGCGACGTCTACACGCGGACCGTCTACGGCGCCCGCACCTCCGTCACCGTCGGCGTGTGCACCACCGTCGGCGTCGCGCTGTTCGGCTCGTTCGTCGGCGGGCTCGCCGGGTTCTTCGGCGGCGGCTGGGACGCGCTGCTCTCCCGCGTCACGGACATCTTCTTCGGCATCCCCGTCGTCCTCGGCGGCCTGGTGTTCCTCTCGGTGGTCACCTCCTCCACCGTCTGGCCGGTCATCGGCTTCATGATCCTGCTCGGCTGGCCGCAGATCGCCCGCATCGCCCGCGGCTCGGTCATCACCGCCAAGCAGAACGACTACGTGCAGGCGGCCCGCGCGCTCGGCGCCTCCAACTCCCGCATGCTGCTCCGCCACATCGCGCCCAACGCGGTCGCCCCGGTCATCGTCGTGGCCACCATCGCGCTCGGCACCTACATCGCCCTCGAAGCGACGCTGTCCTACCTCGGCGTCGGCCTCAAGCCGCCCACCGTCTCCTGGGGCATCGACATCTCGGCCGCCTCGCAGTACATCCGCAACGCCCCGCACATGCTGCTCTGGCCGGCCGGCGCGCTGGCGATCACGGTGCTCGCGTTCATCATGCTCGGCGACGCGGTGCGCGACGCCCTCGACCCCAAGCTGCGTTGAGGAGACCCGCCATGCTGCTCGAAGTACGTGATCTCCAGGTGGAGTTCAGGACGCGGGACGGGGTCGCCAAGGCCGTCAACGGGGTCAACTACTCGGTGGCGGCGGGCGAGACGCTCGCCGTGCTCGGCGAGTCCGGCTCGGGCAAGTCCGTCACCGCGCAGGCCGTGATGGGCATCCTCGACATGCCGCCCGGGCGGATCGCCGGCGGCGAGATCCTCTTCCAGGGCCGGGACCTCCTGAAGCTCAAGGAGGACGAGCGGCGCAAGGTGCGCGGCTCCGAGATGGCCATGATCTTCCAGGACGCGCTGTCGTCCCTGAACCCGGTGCTCAGCGTCGGCGACCAGCTCTCGGAGATGTTCACCGTGCACCGGGGCATGTCCCGCAAGGACGGCAAGGCCAAGGCCGTCGAGCTGATGGACCGGGTGCGGATCCCCGCGGCGAAGGAACGGGTCGGCCAGTACCCCCACCAGTTCTCCGGCGGTATGCGCCAGCGCATCATGATCGCGATGGCGATGGCCCTGGAGCCCTCGCTGATCATCGCGGACGAGCCGACCACCGCCCTGGACGTCACCGTGCAGGCCCAGGTCATGGACCTGCTCGCGGAGCTCCAGCGCGAGCTGAACATGGGGCTGATCCTGATCACCCACGACCTCGGGGTGGTCGCCGACGTCGCGGACAAGATCGCGGTGATGTACGCGGGCCGGATCGTCGAGCAGGCCCCGGTGCACGAGATCTACAAGGCCCCCGCGCACCCGTACACCAAGGGCCTGCTCGAATCGATCCCGCGCCTGGACCAGAAGGGCCGGGAGCTGTACGCGATCAAGGGTCTGCCGCCCAACCTGATGCACATCCCGCCGGGCTGCGCCTTCAACCCGCGCTGCCCGATGGCCCAGGACATCTGCCGCAGCGAGGTGCCGCCGCTGTTCGACGTGGCCCCGGGCCGGCAGAGCGCGTGCTTCTTCTGGAAGGAGACCCTCGATGGCTGAGGCCATTCTGGAGATCAGGGATCTGGTCAAGCACTATCCGCTGACCCAGGGCGTCCTCTTCAAGAAGCAGGTCGGCGCGGTCAAGGCCGTCGACGGGGTCTCCTTCGACCTCGCCGCGGGCGAGACGCTCGGCATCGTCGGCGAGTCCGGCTGCGGCAAGTCCACGGTCGCCAAGATGCTGGTCAACCTGGAGCGCCCGACGGCCGGGCAGATCAAGTACAAGGGCGAGGACATCACCCGGATGTCGGGCCGTGCGCTGAAGGCCGTGCGCCGCAACATCCAGATGGTGTTCCAGGACCCGTACACCTCGCTGAACCCGCGCATGACGGTCGGCGACATCATCGGGGAGCCGTACGAGATCCACCCCGAGGTCGCCCCGAAGGGGGACCGCCGCCGCAAGGTCCAGGACCTGCTCGACGTGGTCGGGCTCAACCCGGAGTACATCAACCGCTACCCGCACCAGTTCTCCGGCGGCCAGCGCCAACGCATCGGCATCGCACGGGGGTTGGCGCTGCGGCCCGAGGTCATCGTGGCGGACGAACCGGTCTCCGCGCTCGACGTGTCGGTACAGGCCCAGGTCGTCAACCTGCTCGACCGGCTGCAGAGCGAGTTCTCCCTCTCCTACGTCTTCATCGCCCACGACCTGTCCATCGTGCGGCACATCTCCGACCGGGTCGGCGTGATGTACCTGGGCCGGATCGTCGAGATCGGCCGGGACGAGGAGATCTACGACCACCCTACCCACCCCTACACCCAGGCGCTGCTCTCGGCGGTGCCGGTGCCGGACCCCATGGCGCGCGAGCACCGCGAGCGCATCATCCTCACCGGCGATGTGCCCTCACCGGCGAACCCGCCCTCCGGCTGCACCTTCCGCACCCGGTGCTGGAAGGCGCGCGAGCGGTGCGCGCAGGAGGTCCCGCTGCTGGCCGTCCCGGCCGAGTTCCGCCTCGCGGAGGGCCCGGCCCACCACCCGTCCGCGTGCCACTTCGCGGAGGAGAAGCGGGTGGTTCCTCCGGAACGGGGGTGAGGGTTCGGGTGCGGCCCGGGCAGAACGCCGAGGCCCGTGCCCGCGGTGGTGACTGGGGTGTGCGGGCACGGGCCTCGGCTCCGAGCGGAGGCACTACGAACTCGGGTCAACGGGCGGTGTCCGTCGCCTCCTCGATCGCGGCGAGAGCGGGATCGAGGACGACGTCCTCGTCCCGTGCCGTGACCGTCGGTTCCTCGGGGAAGTGGCACGCGGTCAGATGCCCCTCCCGGTTTCCCTCGATGCGCACCAGCGGCGGTGTCTCGGTGGCGCACTTGTCCTCGGCCTTCCAGCACCGGGTGCGGAAGCGGCAGCCGGAGGGCGGGTTCACGGGCGAGGGCACGTCCCCGGCCAGCCGGATGCGCTCGCGGCCCTCGCCCTCCTCCTCCACCACGGCCTCGGGCACCGCCGACAGCAGGGCGTGGGTGTACGGATGGCGCGGCCGCTGGTAGATCGACTCGCGGTCGCCGACCTCCACGATGCGGCCCAGGTACATCACCGCGATCCGCTGCGAGAAGTGCCGCACGATCGCCAGGTCGTGCGCGATGAACAGGAAGGCGATGTCCAGCTCCCGCTGGAGGTCCTGGAGCAGGTTGACCACCTGCGCCTGGATCGACACGTCGAGCGCCGAGACCGGCTCGTCCGCCACGATCAGCTTGGGCTCCATGCCCAACGCCCGTGCCACGCCGATGCGTTGGCGCTGTCCGCCGGAGAACTCGTGCGGGAAGCGGTTGTAGTGCTCCGGGTTCAGGCCGACGGTTTCGAGGAGCTCGCGCACCCGGTGCTCCACGCCGCCCGGCGGCTTGATGCCGTTGACCAGCATCGGGTTGGCGATGATGTCGCCGACCGTCTGGCGCGGGTTGAGCGAGGCGTACGGGTCCTGGAAGATCATCTGGATCTCGGACCTGATCGGCGCGAGCGTCCGGCGCGAGGCGTGGGTGATGTCCTGGCCCGCGTAGACGACCTTGCCGCCGGTCGGCTCCAGGAGCCGGGTGACCAGACGGCCGGTGGTCGACTTGCCGCAGCCGGACTCGCCGACCAGGCCCAGGGTCTCGCCGCGCCCGATCGTGAAGTCGATGCCGTCCACGGCACGCACGTCGCCGACGTGCCGCTTGAAGAGGAACCCCATGTTGATCGGGAAGTACTTGACGAGCCCGGTCACTTCGAGCAGCGGACCGCTGCCGCCGGAGCCGGGCGCACTGCCCCGCTGCTTGACGAGGCTGGTGGCGTTCTCACTCATGACGATGTCCCGCATCCTTGTCAGCGCAGCCTGGGGCGGATCTGCTCGATGAAGACGGATTCCTTCTGGGTGTCCGTCAGATGGCAGGCGGAGCCGCGTCGTCGCCCCTCGGGCAGTTCGGGCCGCGCGGTGGCGCAGACCCCGCCCGCCACCTGGTCGGTGAAGCCGCACCGGGGGTGGAAGGGGCAGCCCGGCGGGGGCGAGAGCAGGCTCGGCGGGGCGCCGGGGATCGGCACGAGCGGCACGTCCACCGCCGAGTCGAGACGCGGTACCGAACTCAACAGGCCCCAGCTGTAGGGGTGTTGGGGCTGTTGCATGACCTCCTTGACGCTGCCGCGCTCCACGCACCGGCCGGCGTACATCACCATCACCTGGTCCGCGGTCTTGGCGATCACCCCCAGGTCGTGGGTGATGATGATGATCGCCGCGCCGGTCTCCTGCTGGAGGTCCTTGAGCAGGTCGAGGATCTGCGCCTGCACCGTCACGTCGAGCGCGGTCGTGGGCTCGTCGGCGATCACCAGGTCCGGGTCGCAGACGAGCGCCATCGCGATCATCGCGCGCTGGCGCATGCCGCCGGAGAACTGGTGCGGATAGTCGTCGACGCGCAGCTCGGGCTGCGGGATGCCGACCTTGCGCAGCATTTCCACGGCCCGGGCCCGCGCCTCGCGCCGGGAGGCGCCGGTGTGCTTCACGAAGGGCTCGGCGATCTGCCGGCCCACCGTGTAGAAGGGCGAGAGTGCGGCCAGCGAGTCCTGGAAGATCATCGCCATCTTCTTGCCGCGCAGCCGGTTCAGCTGCCGCTCGCTCGCGCCGGTCAACTCCTGCCCGTCCAGCAGGATTTCGCCCTGGATCGTGGTGTTGCGCGGGTTGTGGAGTCCCAGGACGGCGAGGTTGGTCACGGACTTGCCGGAGCCCGACTCGCCGACGATGCCCAGCGTGGAGCCGCGCTCCAGATCGAAGGAGAGCCCGTCGACGGCCTTGACGGTGCCGTCCTCGGTGGCGAAGTGGACGTACAGGTCGCGGACCGACAGGAAGGAGGACGCCGGCGCCGCGGCGGGTTCGGCGGCGGTCTGGCTCAGGGTGGACACGGATGGTTCTCCTGGAGGTCTGCGGGCGTCAGGCGAGCCTGATCCGGGGGTCGATGAAGGCGTACGCCAGGTCCACGACGATGTTGCAGACGACGATGAGGGTGGCGCCGATGAGCATGACGGCCATCTCCAGGGGCAGGTCGCTGCGCAGCACCGCCTGCACCGAGAGCAGGCCGAGGCCGTGCAGGCCGAAGGTGACCTCGGTGATGATCGCGCCGCCGAGCACCGCGCTCAGGTCCACGCCGAAGATGGTGATGATGGTGGCCATCGCGCCCCGCAGCGCGTACCGCAGGAAGACGTAGCGGGACGACATGCCCTTGGCGCGGGCCGCCCTGATGTGGTCCTCGGAGAGCTGCTCGACCATCAACGACCGTGTCTGGCGGCTGTAGTTGGACCAGAAGATCACCGACAGGACCAGACAGGGCAGGATCATCCCGGTGACCGACCCCCAGGCGTCGTGCGCCCAGTCCACGTCGTGGCCCCGGTCGAGCCAGCCCAGCTTGGTGGAGAGGAGCAGGATCGCCAGCGGCCCGATGAAGTAGATCTGCACCGACTGGCCGAGCAGTGAGGTGGCGCTCGCGATGCGGTCGAAGACCGTGCCCTGGCGCCAGGCCGAGACGAGGCCGAGCGAGACGCCGATGGTCAGGAAGGTCGCGGCCCCGCCGACCGCGAGGGTCAGCGTCGTCGGATAACTGTCGGCGATCGTGCCCCAGACGGGCTGTTGATTGGCGAAGGAATAGCCGAAACAGGGGGCCGGGCAGTCGCCGATCGGCATGTGGCGGCCGGCGAATATGCCGACCATGTAATGCCAGTACTGCGTCCAGATCGGCAGGTTGAGCCCGAGGTTCTTGCGGATCAGGGCGACATTCTGCGGATCGCATTGTTTGCCACAGGAAAGAAGTGCGGGGTCGGAGGGCAGGGCGAAGAAGAGGAAATAGGTGATCATGCTGATCAGCAGCAGGATGACCATGGCACCGAGCACGCGGCGCACGAGGAAACGGAACATGGGATGGCTCTTCCGTCGCTATGCGGTTTCCCCGGCCCGGTCGGGGCCGGGGAAACCGAGCCGCAGGTACTACTGCTTCACGAAGATCGAGTTCGGGTTGATCGTTCCGTAGACCTGGTTGTACGTGACGCCGCCCAGGCCCGAGCCGTAGAGGTTGAAGTACTTGTCGAAGATGAACGGGATCTGCGAGGTGTCCGTCTGCAGGACGTACTCGGAGAGCTGCTCCCAGGCCGCGGCCTGCTGCGGCAGGTCGGTGATCTGGTTGATGCGGTCGATCTCGGAGTTGATCTTCGGGTCGTTCAGGAACGAGTAGTTGTTGGTGCCGTCCTGAAGGTTGCGTCCGTCCATGGTCGGCGGCACGACGGTCGAGCCGTTGGGCCAGTCCGCGCCCCAGCCGGTGCGGTACATGTCGTACGGGGTGTCCACCTTGCCGACCACCGTGTAGTACGACGTCGGGTCGATCGCCTTGCGCTCGACCTTGAACCCGGCCTTTTCGAGGGCCTTCTGGATGGTCAGCGTGACGGTGTCCCAGCGCGGGGTGTTGGCGTACGCGAGGGAGATCTTGTACGGGGTCGTCACGCCCGCTTCCTTGAGCAGCTGCAGCGACTTCTCGGGGTCGCCCATCGGCTTGGCGAGCTTGCCGAACGGGTCGAACTTCTTCCAGCCGGCCACGGTCGGGCTCAGCAGCGTGGTGCCGAGGTCACCCTGCGCGCCACCGCCGAAGGCCTGCTGGACCTGCGTCATCGGGAACGCGTAGGCCAGCGCCTGGCGCACCTTCGGGTCCTTGATCCGCTTGGTGTTGAGGTTGAACACCTCGACGTAGGGCTGGTACTCGTTCACCGTGCGGCCCTTGTACTGCGGGTCCGAGGTCAGCGTCTGCATCTTCGACGGGTCCGCCGAGCCCGACATGTTGATGGCGAACTTGTCGGTGCCGGTGTCCGCCGAGAGCCGGTTGGTCAGACCCGGCTCCGCGATGCCCAGCTGGAACTGCCACTTGTCGGGGTAGGCGTTGCGGATCGGGTCGGTCTTCGGGTCCCAGTTGGTGTTGCGCACGAAGGTCAGCGACTTGCCCGGCTGATAGGCGGCGATCTTGTACGGGCCGCTGGAGACCGGGTGGTTGTTGTACTTCTGCTTGTCGTCCTTGGCCTTGGGGACCGGCGAGATGTTCGGCATCGCCATCGCGTACGGGGTGTCCGCGTGCGGCGCCAGGAAGTGGAAGACGATCGTCTTGTCGTTCGGGGTGGAGATCTGCGCGTCCGGGATCTCCTTGCCCTCGTAGGGGCCGGTGTACTGCTTGCGGTAGTCGGGCCCGAACAGCCACTTCTGGACGTACTGCGGGCCCTGCGTCTCGTAGTCCGCGAAGAGCCGCTCGATGCCGTACTTGATGTCCTTGGTGGTGATCGGCGTGCCGTCCTCGAACTTCACCCCGTCCTTCAGGGTGTACGTCCAGGTCTTCGAGCCGTCGGACGGCGTGCCGGTGTCGGTGGCGAGGTCGCCGACGACGATCGTCTTGCCGGTCTTCGGGTCGATCTTGTAGCCGGTGAGCGAGCGGTTGTAGAGCAGCTGCACCGACAGCTGGTCGCTCACGTACTGCTGGCCGGGGTCGAGGTAGTCGAAGCCGGCCTGGTCGAGGCTGTAGGCGGTGCCGCCGCTCTTGGCGCCGTCGACCGCGGGGGCCGGCCCGGTGGAGTCGGCCTTGGTGCCGACGCCGAAGTTCTGCACCGCGGCCTTCTTGCCCGAGCCGGAGCCGTTGCCGCCGTCGCTCGACCCGCCGCTGCTGCACGCGGCGGTCAGCGCCAGTGCCCCGACCGCGAGGACCGCGGAAACCTGGCGCGCCTTGTTTATTCTCATGTGTTCCTGCCTGTCAGGATGATCGGACTTCAGCGCACGGTCTTGGGGTCGAGAGCGTCCCGGACCGAATCCCCGAGCAGGTTGAACGCGACGACGAAGACGACCATCGCGATGCCGGGGAAGAACATGAAGGTGAGATCGGAGTCGTAGTACGTGGCTCCGGACTGGAAGAGCAGGCCCCAGTCGGGAGTGGGGCTGTGGACCCCGACACCGAGGTAGGAGAGACCCGCCTCGGCGGTGACGTTGACCGGGAGCAGCAGGGTCGACTGCACCAGCACGGTCGACCAGATGTTGGGCAGCAGCTCCTTGCGGATGATGCGCCAGCCCGAGGCGCCGCTGAGCCGGGCCGCCTCGATGAACTCGCGCTCGCGCAGCGAGAGCACCTGCGCCCTGATGAGGCGGCCGATCGTCATCCAGCCGAGGATCAGCTGCACCAGGATCAGCGCCACGACCCGGACGTAGGCCGGCTCCTCGTCGGTGGGCGAGACGAACAGCGCCACGATCACCGGGGTGAAGGCGATGAAGAACAGCTGCTGCGGGAAGGACAGCATGAGGTCCGAGAACCGGCCGAGGAAGTAGTCGGTCCGGCCCCCGAGGTACCCCTGCACAAGACCCACCAGGACCCCGATGATCACCGCTACCACGGTGACCGCGAGGGCGATGAGCAGGGAGGTTCTGATGCCGTAGATCAACAACGTGAACACGTCGCGGCCGAGGTTCGGTTCGATGCCGAACCAGAAGTCCCCGTCGATGCCGCCGTTGGGTTTGAGCGGAATGCCGTAGCTGTTCAGGAGCCCGCGGTCCTGCCCGTACAGCTGGTAAGGATCTTTTCCGTACATCTTGGAGATGAGCGGGGCAGCCAGTGCGACGAGAATGAACCCGAGGACCGTAAAGGCACACAGGATTCCGACCTTGTCGCGTTTGAACCGGATCCACGCCAGGCGCCCCGGGGAGCGTCCGACAAGCTCACTCGTCTTTACTTCTAAATCGTTGGCCGGATCGGGTCTTTGGCCCTCGCCGGGAAGTGGGTCGGATGGTTCCATGGCCGCTCTTGTGGAACTCGTCATTTCGCATTGCCCTCCGCACAGGAAGGATTCAGCAGGCGCCACTGCGTCATTTGTTGACCGGAACATTCATGCGTGCGGCGGCGCCAGTCAAGAGGTTCGAGCAGGCCAGGATGAACTCATCGGATAACTTGGCCCAAGATTTCATTCTTCGGTGCGGCGGCGTGCTTGACAGCCTCCCGGATTATCCGGAATCTCCCGCTAAAAGGGCATCAATTTCCGTAACACGGGGGCAACATGCCCGTCGCGGCGCCGATATGCGGACATGGCACGGTGAGCACCGTACGGCCGTGCGGGTGCCGTGGGCCGGCCGGGCACCTCCTGGGGCCCGGCCGGCCGCCTCGTGGATCTCGCGGCCAGGGTCCGTCCGGCCGCCTTCAGGGTCTCGCGACTAGTCCTGTGCGAGCCCCAACGACCGCCGCAGGAAGTCGACTTGGAGCAGCAGGAGGTTCTCGGCGACCTGTTCCTGCGGGGTCATGTGCGTCACGCCCGTCAGTGGCAGCACCTCGTGCGGATGGCCCGCCGCCAGGAGCGCGGAGGAGAGCCGCAGGGTGTGGGCCACCACCACGTTGTCGTCCGCCATGCCGTGGATGACCATCAGCGGGCGGGCCGGCTTCGCGGGCTGCGTCAACTCGCCTTGTGATACGAGGGAGTTGGCGGCGTAGACGGCCGCGTTCTCGGCGGGCAGGCCCAAGTAGCGCTCGGTGTAGTGGGTGTCGTACAGCTCCCAGTCGGTCACCGGCGCCCCCGCGATGCCCGCGTGGAACACGTCGGGCCTGCGCAGCACCGCGAGCGCCGAGAGGTAGCCGCCGAAGGACCAGCCCCGCATCGCCACCCGGCCGAGGTCCAGCGGATGGGCGCCCGCCAGGCCGTGCAGCGCCTCGATCTGATCGTCCAGGGCGAGCGTGAAGTCGTCCCTGACCGACTTCTCCCAGCCCGGCGAACGGCCCGGGGTGCCGCGCCCGTCCGCGACCACCACCGCGAAGCCCTGATCGGCGAACCACTGCGAGGCGAGGTGCGCGTTGTGCGCGGCCACCACCCGCTGTCCGTGCGGACCGCCGTACGGATCCATGAGTACGGGCAGCGGTCCGTCGGACTCGCGGTAGTGGGAGGGGAGCAGCACGGCGCACGGGATCCGCCGTGCGCCCCCTTCGGTCAGCCGGAGCGACACCGAGAGGCCCGGCGTGGCGGCATATGACGCGATCTTGGCCAGTTCCCTGCCGTCCCGCAGCACGAGCACCGCCGACCCCGGGCGGTCCGGCCGGGCGGAGCTGAGCACCGTGACCGCCCCGGAGCGCACGGCCGAGTGGACTCCCGCGCCTTCCGAGACGCGTTGCGTACCCAGCTCGTTGACGCGGTACACATGGATCTCGCCGGTCTCGGGAGCACCGGCGGCAGCCGAGGGGGCCTCGGTGCCCGCGGACGCGGAGATCAGCACGTCACTCGCGCCGATGTCCAGGACGGCCCTGACGTGCAGCTGCGGCCCGGTCAGGGTCCGGTCGCCCACGGCGAGGACCCGCGCCCCGCCCTCGTCGGCGATCCTCACCAGACGCCCGTCGGGCGCCCAGGCCGGGACGCCCGGCAGGAGTTCGAGCCAGTCGGCGTCCTCGTCGACGTGCACGGTGCGCGTGGTGCCGGATGCGGGGTCCACCGCGAGGTGGTGCTGGGTGCGCTGGTCCCGGGACTGGACGAGCAGCAGCGGGGCCCCGTCCGACGACCAGTGCACCCTGGCGAGATAGGGGTGGCGGACGCGGTCCCAGACGACCTCGGTACGGGTGCCGTCGAGCGCGTACAGGAAGAGCCGCACCTCGGCGTTGGGCGTGCCCGCCGCCGGATAGGCGACCCGGGACGGCTCCCGCCCGGGGTTGGCCGGGTCCGCGATCCACCAGCGCCGCACCGGCGTCTCGTCCGCACGGGCGACCAGGAGCCGGTCCGAATCGGGGCTCCACCAGTGGCCGCGGGTACGGGACATCTCCTCCGCCGCGATGAACTCGGCCAGCCCGTACGTCACTTCGGGCGACTCGGGCTCGGCGAGCGCCCGGTCGCCGTCGCCCTCGGCCCCCACGACCCGCAGCGCGCCCCGGGCCACATAGGCCAGCTGGCGCCCGTCGGGGGAGGGGCGGGGGTCGAGCACCGGGCCCGGCACCGGCAGCTCGCGCGCGGTGCCGGCCCGCAGCTCGGCGGTGAACAGCCGCCCGGACAGGGCGAACGCCGCGAGCTCCACGGCCGCGTCGGTGGCGTAGCCGACGATTCCGGCCGAACCCTCCCGGCTGCGTTCGCGCCGCGCCCGCTCCTGCGCCGAGAGCCGCTCCTCGGTGCCGCCGAGCAGCACCCCGGGGTCCGCCGCGATCCGCTCCTCGCCGCCGCGTACCAGGTCAAGTACCCAAAGGCCGTTGGCGCGTTCGGTGCCGGACGGCGAGCGCAGGAAGACGATCCGCTCGCCGTCCGGCGACACGGTGAGGGCGCGGGGCGCACCGAGCGTGAAGCGCTGGGTACGTGCTGAGTGCCGGGGGAACGAGAGCTGCCCGGGGTCCTCTGGGTGCCTGGATGCGGTGGTCGTCATGAGGGGAACCTAGTCGCACGCCCGGAGACCCGCCCAGGTGCGAGCCACGTGCGCCCCTTGTGCGCCCGTGCCCCGATCAATGCGTTCCCACGGATAGTTATGATCCGTAGCACTCAGTGGGTATCAACCCGCTGGCTGTACACGTGCTGCTGGGTCCGTCCGACCACCGGAACAGATGGAGGTGAACCGCCGTGGCACTCTCGATTTCGGCGGTGGTGCTGCTGGCGATCGTCGTCTTCCTGCTGGTCCGGAAATCCGGGCTCAAGGGCGGACACGCGGCGATCTGCGTCCTGCTGGGCTTCTATCTGGCGAGTTCGTCCATCGCCCCGACCATCAGCCAAGTGACCAGCAACGTGGCCGGGATGATCGGCGGGATCAAGTTCTAGGGCAGGTTCCGCCGGACGGGCCCCGGCGGGTCGCGGCCCGTCCCTGAACGCCGCGAGCGGCCGGGCGGCCCCGTGGCCGGGGAGCGGTCCGGCCCCGGCCTCGTAGGCTTGCCCCATGTCGGAACTTCCCGCCCGCCGTCTCCTCCTGGTGCACGCGCACCCGGACGACGAGTCGATCAACAACGGCGCCACCATGGCCAAGTACGCCGCCGAAGGCGCGCACGTCGCCCTGGTGACCTGCACGCTCGGCGAGGAGGGCGAGGTCATCCCGCCGGACCTCGCCCATCTCGCGCCCGACCGGGAGGGCGGACTCGGCGCCCACCGCATCGGTGAACTCGCCGCCGCGATGAAGCACCTGGGCGTCACCGACCACCGCTTCCTCGGCGGCCCCGGCCGCTTCCACGACTCCGGGATGATGGGCGTCGAGCAGAACCACCGCCCGGGCGCGTTCTGGAACACGGACGTGGACGACGCGGCCGGGTACCTCGTAGAGGTGATCCGTTCGCTGCGGCCGCAGGTACTGATCACCTACGACCCGGACGGCGGCTACGGCCACCCCGACCACATCCAGGCGCACCGGGTCGCGATGCGCGCCGCCGAACTCGCCGCCGAATCCGGCTACCGCCGCGAGCTGGGCGAGCCGCACACCATCGCGAAGATCTACTGGAACCGGGTGCCCCGCCCGGTCGCCGAGCGCGCCTTCGCCGAGCTGCGCGCCGCGAACACGGACTTCCCCGGCATCGCGGCCATCGACGATGTACCGGGCGTCGTGGACGAATCCGACATCACTGCCGAGATCGACGGCACCGCGTACGCCGCCGCCAAGAGCGCGGCGATGCGCGCCCACGCGACCCAGATCGCCGTCCAGGGGCCCTACTTCGCGCTCTCCAACGACCTCGGCCAGCCGATCTTCACCACCGAGTACTACCAACTGGCGGCGGGTGTCCCCGGAGTCGCGGCCGGGCGGCGCGAGCGCGATGTGTTTGAAGGGGTGGGCGAATGAGTACGCGTACGGCCATGGACGACACGAGGACGGGGGGCTCCAGGGCCGCCCGCATCGCGCTGTACGCGGGGCTCGTCGTCCTCGGCGCCCTGGTCGCCGCCGCCGGGGCGCTCGTTCAGGCCGCCTGGTTCCCGGGCGGCCTCGTCCTCGCGCTCGCGGGTGCCGTGGGCCTGTTCTACGCCGGTACGCAACTGACCGGCGCCCGGGGCGGAGTCGGGGCGCCCGCGGCCGGCTGGCTGGTCACGGTCGTCCTCCTCACCGCCTCGCGCCCCGAGGGCGACTTCGTGTTCGGCGCCGGAATGGGGTCGTACGCCTTCCTGCTCGGCGGAATGGTCGCCGCTGTGATCTGCGCCACGATCGGTGGATTCACGCAACCCGGCGGCCCTGCCGCCCGACTTGGCAAGTGACGTGCACAGGCGCCGCGACGCAGGAGAAGGGGACGGGGTACGCCTTCTCGGGGCCGCCCCGTACGCAACGACGGCGGCCAGTATGGTGGTGCGCGCCGCCGAGCCGCCCGTACAGAGGCACCACAAGAACGAGACCGGGTGGCGGAGCCGATCGGGAGAGAACCAGCCTTGAGTCGTGAAACTGACAGTTCGTCCTCCGGCCCCCAGGGGCGGGGCACAGCCGGGTATCCGTCGGGTACCCCGCCCTACGGCACCCCGTCCAACGCGGGCCAGGACACTCCTGACGCCGCCGGTGAACCGGACGAGCCGAAGACCGAGACCACGCTGACGACGCGGATCCGGATCAACATCCCGGGCTCGCGCCCCATTCCGCCGGTCGTGATGCGCACGCCGATGAGCGACACCGCCAAGGCGGCCGAGGCGGACGGCGTGAGCGAGCGCACCGGATCGGTGCCTCGGCCCGAGGCTCCCGCGCCGGAGCCCGAGGAGCCGGCCGCCGGTGAGAAGCCGGCCAGCGACTGGTTCGCCCCGCGCAAGTCCGCGGCGGCGCCCGGCTCTTCGACGACTCCGCCGGCCGGTACTCCGCGACCGGACCTTCCGTACTTCTCGGACGGTCCGGGCGCCGGGGCGTCGAACGGCGGTGGAACCGCCGGCGCGGACGCCCTCGGTGGCCCCGACGCGGCACGCCCCGCCGCGCCCTCCGGCCCGACCACTGGCCCCGTCACCGGGAACGCGGCGCTGCCCGTCCGGCCCGTGGGCAACCGCCCGGGAGCCCGGCCGGGCCCGGAGCCCCGGCCCGGCGAGCCCTCGCTGTTCGGTGCCGCGCCCGGTCAACCCCCCGTCCCGGGGCCCGACATGGGCCGCGGCCCGGGCCAAGGGCCGCGCCAGGGCGGCGAGATGGGGTTCGCGGACGCTCCCGGTCCCGGCGAGGCCGCGCGCCCCGGCCAGAACCCGCTCCAGCCCTCGGGCGGCGGCCACCCGTTCGCCCCCGGCGGGCCGGGCCCGGCCCCCGTCCTGTCGGACGACACCGCGATCCTCACCCCGCAGACCCCGGCGCCGAGCCCGCTCACGCACTCCGTGGGCAACCCGCTGGCGAACCCGGCGGTCAACCCGGCGGCGCCCGCCCCCGGCGGCCATGTCTCCGGCGACACGCTCACCAGCGGCATCCCGGTCGTCCCGCCGGAGCACCGGGGGGCGTCCTTCCCGCCCGGGCCCGGCATGTCGCCCGGCGGCCCGACCCTGACCCCGCCCCCGGCCACCGACCTGGACGCGGCCGAGCCCCCGGCGCCGCCCCAGCGCACCTCCGCGCCGGCCGGGCCCGCCAAGAAGAAGGGCCGCTCCAAGCTGGCCCTGCTCGGCGGCGGCGTGGTCGTCCTGGCCGGTGTCGCGTACGGCGCCGGTCTGGTCCTGAACCACTCCGAGGTCCCCAAGGGCACCACCGTCCTCGGTGTCGACATCGGCGGCGGCACCAAGGAGGCGGCGGTCTCCAAGCTCGACCAGACCCTGGGCAAGCGCGCCAACCAGCCGCTGCACCTCACGGTCGACGGCAAGCAGGAGCAGCTGAAGCCCGAGATCGCGGGTCTGTCCCTGGACAGCCAGGCGACCGTGCGGGCGGCGGCGGGCAGCGACTACAACCCGGTGTCCGTCATCGGCTCGCTGTTCGGCGGCAAGCGGGTCGCCGAGCCGGTGATCCCCGTCGACGAGGAGAAGCTCGGCGTCGCGCTGACCGACCTCGCGGGGGCCTCGGGCTCCGCGACGGAGGGCACGATCAAGTTCGTACCGGGCAAGGCCGTGGCCGTACCGGGCAAGGCGGGCAAGTCCCTCGACGTCAACCGCTCGATGATCGCGGTGAAGGACGCGTACCGGACGCTGGTGCAGACCGGCAAGGCGGACGCGGTGTCGCTGCCGGTGGCGGTCCGCCAGCCCACCATCAGCCAGGCCGAGATCGACCGGGCGATGGACGAGTTCGCCAAGCCCGCGATGTCCGCGAACATCACGGTCAAGGCGGGCGGCAAGTCGCTCCCGCTCGGCCCCCTCAAGTCGCTCCCCAAGATCCTCTCGATGAAGGCGGACAACGGGAAGCTGGTGGAGGTCTACGACAAGGGCGCCATCACCGAGCTGATCGGCAGCACCTTCAAGGGCGTGATGGTCAACCAGGGCGGCCAGAAGCACGAGGTGTCCGCCGACGACGTGGCCGCTGCCATGAAGACGGCGCTGCGGGGCAAGACCGCGGTTCAGCGGACCGTGACGATCGGGGGTTAGCCCCGGCCCCGGCCGGGTTCGTCGCGGCGGAGGGGGTCGGGGGGTGCGGGGTTTCGACCGCGGGCCCGTCGGGGTGTTCGCGCGGTTCCCCGCGCCCCTGATTCCGTTTTCGTCCGCCCGCCGCGGGTGGCTGGTCGCGCAGTTCCCCGCGCCCCTGTAGGGCGCCCGTCCCCGGCCCCTCTTTAGGGCACCCGGTGTTGTGCGGGTGGGCATGACATCCGTCATGCCGGAGTCACGACGCACGCCACTGCCGTCGTGCGGGGGACCTGGGCGAACCTGGGGGCATGACGCAGACAGCACCAGCCGCCGAGCGGACCGCACGGTCCGTGGTGAGCTTCGAGAACGTGAACAAGAGCTACGGCGACGTCCGTGCCGTGGCCGACCTGTCGCTGCGGCTCCACCCCGGCGAGACGGTCGCCCTGCTCGGCCCCAACGGCGCCGGCAAGTCCTCCACGCTCGACCTGCTGCTCGGGCTGCGCAACGCCGACTCCGGCACCGTCAGCCTCTTCGGCATGACGCCCGCCCAGGCCATCAACGCCGGCAAGGTCGGCGCGATGCTCCAGAGCGGCGGCCTGATGGAGGACGTGACCGTGCGCGAGCTGGTGAAGCTCGGCTGCGACCTGCACCCCAAGCCGCACCCGGTGGCCGAGGTCATGGACCGCGCGGGGATCGCCCAGATCGCGGACCGCAAGGTCAACAAGCTCTCCGGCGGCCAGGAACAGCGCGTCCGCTTCGCGCTCGCGACCGTCGGCGCCAACGACCTGATCGTCCTCGACGAGCCGACCACCGGCATGGACGTCACCGCCCGCCAGGCGTTCTGGGCGACCATGCGCGAGCAGGCGGCGCAGGGGCGTACGGTCCTGTTCGCCACGCACTACCTGGAAGAGGCCGACGCGATCGCCGACCGCGTGCTCGTCCTGCACAAGGGCCGCCTCCTGGCGGACGGCACCGCCGCCGAGATCAAGGCCAAGGCGGGCGCGCGGCGGGTCAGCTTCGACCTGGAGGGCGCCATCGACGAGGCCGCCCTGCGTGCGCTCCCCTTCCTGTCCACGATCGACATCTCGGGCCGCACCGTCCGCATCCAGTCGCACGACGCCGACGCCACGATGCACGCGTTGTACGGGCTCGGCCTCTACCCGCGCAACCTCGAGGTCGCGGGCCTCGGCCTCGAGCAGGCCTTCGTCGCCATCACCTCGGCCGAGGAGGCCAACGCAGCATGCTGACCAAATTTTTTTCCGGGGCCTTGATCAAGCTGGAGATCACCCGCACCCTGCGGAACAAGAAGTTCATGTTCTTCTCGGTGGTCTACCCCTCGGCGCTCTACCTGCTTTTCGCGGCCTCGCAGAACAGCACGGACAAGGTCAAGGGGACCGACCTCACCTTCCCCGCCCTGTACATGGTCTCGATGGCGTCCTTCGGCGCGATCACGGCCGTCCTCATGGGCAACAGCGAGAAGATCGCCAAGGAGCGCGAGAAGGGCTGGGTGCGCCAGCTGCGCCTGACCACCCTGCCGGGCCGGGGCTACGTTCTGGCCAAGATCGCCAGCGCGGGTGTCGTCACCCTGCCGTGCATCGTGGTCGTCTTCCTGGTGGCCGCCGTCACCAAGGGCGTCCGGTTCGACGCCTGGCAGTGGGGCGCGCTGACCGTCGCCATCTGGGCGGGCTCGCTCTGCTTCGCCGCGCTCGGCGTGGCCATCGGCTACATCGCCAGCGGTGACGCGGTCCGCCCGATCACGATGATCATCTACTTCGGCCTGTCGATCCTGGGCGGCCTGTGGATGCCCAGCACCGTCTTCCCGCAGTGGCTGCAGAACATCGCGGAGTGGCTGCCCACCCACGCGTACGCTGCCCTCGGACAGGCCATCGAGCTGGGCGACGCCCCGCACGGCAAGGACCTAGCCATCCTCGTCTTCTACTTCCTGCTCTTCGCGGGCGGCGCGGCATGGCTGTACCGGAAGGACACCCTGAAGGCGTGAGTCCCGTGAACCAGGGCCACAGCAAGGAACCGGCGGTGCGGATCGGGCTGAGCCCCGAGACGCGCCGCCAGATGCTCCAGAAGCTGATGTGGGTCGGCATCTGGCTGGCCTTCATGAGCGCCCCGATCGGCGATCTGCTCGACGGCGGCCACACCACCGTGGCCACCGTGTTCGGCTGGCTGGGCCTCGCGGGCTTCGTGACCGTCTACCTGGCCCTGGTGCTGCGGCACACCGCCCGCCCGCTGGCCACCGCGACGGTGTACAGCCTGCTCGGCGTCCTGGCGGCCACGGCCCTCGCGCTCTCCCTGACGCTGGGCTCCTCGTGGCTCGTGCTCTTCGTCTACGTGTCCGTCTCGTGCGGGGCGACGCTGTCGCTGGCCCTCGCGACCTGGGCGATCCTCGTGACGACGGCCACCATGACGGTGATCGGCACGCATGTCGCCCACGTCGGCGACGTCGTGCCGGGTCTCGCCATCCCGGCCCTCCTCGGCGGCTTCGCCATGACGGGCGTACGCCATCTGATCCGTACCTCGGTGGAGCTGCGCGAGGCCAGGGCGACCGTGGCCCAACTGGCCACGAACGAGGAGCGGTTGAGGATGGCGCGCGATCTGCACGACCTGCTCGGCCACTCCCTCTCGCTCATCACGCTCAAGAGCGAGCTGGCCGGGCGGATGCTGCCGGACCACCCCGACCAGGCGGCCAAGGAGGTGGCCGACATCGAGCAGGTCGGCCGCCAGGCCCTCGCCGACGTACGGGCCGCCGTGAGCGGCTACCGCAGGGTCACCATGGCCGCCGAACTCGCGGGCGCCCGAACGGTGTTGAACGCCGCCGGGATCCGGGCGGACGTGCCCACCGAGGCGCCCGGGGGGCTGCCCGCCGCGGAGGAGGAGGTGCTCGCCTGGGTGTTGCGCGAGGCCGCCACCAACGTCGTACGCCACAGTGGCGCGCGGCACTGCGCGGTCACGCTCGACGTCTGCCAGACCCTGGACGGCCGGTTCCTCGAACTGCGCGTCCAGGACGACGGCAAGCCGCGCCCCGGCGCCCCCGCGCCGGTCCCGGGCAACGGTCTGACCGGGCTCAGGGAGCGCCTGGAGAAGGTGTCCGGGGCCCTGGAGACGGACGCGGGACGCAAGGGCTTCACGCTCACCGCCCGGGTCCCGCTGATTCAGGACCCGTCCGAAATCCCTCTAGTATCCGGCCCATGATCCGACTTCTCCTGGCCGAAGACCAGTCCATGGTCCGCGAGGCCCTCGCCGCGCTGCTCGGCCTGGAGCCGGACATGCGGGTGGTCGCGCAGGCCGCCCGGGGCGACGAGGTCCTGGACGCGGCCCGCGCCCACGACGTGGACGTCGCCCTGCTCGACATCGAGATGCCGGGCCGCACGGGCATCGAGGCGGCGGCCGAGCTGCGCCGCGAGCTGCCGAGCGTCAAGATCGTCATCCTGACCACGTTCGGGCGGCCCGGATATCTGCGCAGTGCCATGGAGTCGGGAGCGGACGCGTTCCTGGTCAAGGACGCCCCGGCGGCCCAACTGGCCACGGCGGTACGGAAGGTGCTCGCGGGGGAGCGGGTCATCGACCCCACCCTCGCGGCGGCCGCCCTCGCCGAGGGGGCCAATCCGCTGACCGACCGCGAACGCGATGTGCTGCGCGCGGCGCAGGGCGGGGCGACCAACGCGGAACTGGCCACGGCGCTGTCCCTCTCGCAGGGCACGGTCCGCAACTACCTCTCCATGGCCATCCAGAAACTGGCGGCCCGCAACCGTGCGGAGGCGGTCCGCATCGCCCGCGAGAAGGGCTGGCTGTAGCGGACGACGGGTGGCCGGTGGGGGTGCGCCCACCGGCCGGAGGCGGGACTCAGCAGCTCACGAGCAGCAGGGTCAGTGCCGAACACACATGGACCGCCGAGTTGTTGCCAGGGTCCGGGTCGGCGGGGGTCAGGTCGACGAGGGCGGCCGTGACAGGGAGGTTGCCGCTCATCGTCAGGAAGCCGGCGTGCAGCGTGAGCTTCTTCGTGACGGTGGCGCCGGACGGGATCGCGCCGAGCGCGCAGACGGCGGTCCGGTTCGTCTTGTCGATCGTGCAGCCGGACGCGGAGGGCGTGGTGAACCCGGCCGGATAGCTGAACCACACCCGCGCGGCGCTGACGGCCGAGGGCCCGGCGTTGGTGACGCTCGCGGTGAACGTGGCCGTGTTGATGCCGAGGCCCTTCGGGGAGGCGTCGAGCGATACGGAGAGATCGGCCTGGCCGGTGTCGGCCCCGGCGGGGGCGGCCGAGCCCAGGGCGAGGAGGGGCAGGAGCAGGGCGGGGGCGAGGCGGGCGGCTATCGGTCTGAGGCGTGGCATGGTGACTCCCGGCTTGGCGACGGCATGGCTGCGGCTGCCTCAACGGGGCTTCCGGTACGCCCTGTTGAGGCCGCGCCCACAGATTGTGACCGCTGCCCGCCGTCCCGGCAGCCGTTTCCGCCCGCCCCCTCGGATTGGCCGAATGTCCCCCCTGGGGGTTGCCCACCCTCCCCCGAGGCCTCAGGGGCCGGGCGGACGCAGCCGTACTCGCCCCCGCCGCCTCAGTTGAGCCTCGCTCGCGCGGCGAACGCCCTCCGCCGCACCCTCGCCGCCGCATCCGGATCCACCGGATCCAGCACCGAGGCGTAGGCCTCCAGCTCCACCGCACCCGCGATGAACTCCCCGTGCTGGACCAGCAGTTCCGCCCGTTCGAGCCGGAGTGCGGCCGGGTGCGAGGGGAGCAGCAGGGAAAGGTCCACCGCCCACAGGGCGACGTCGCCGCGCTCCGGGCGGGCCGCGGCCCAGGCGCGGATGTTGTTGAGGATGCGCAGCACGGTCTCCAGCGGCGCGGCCGGGCTCAGCATCGACTCTTCGAGGCCCGCCCCCGTCGCCCCGGCCACCAGGAGCTCCGCGTCCCCGCCGGTCAGCAGCCGCCCGCCGTCGAAGGGGTCGGCGAGGACCCGGTCCTCGGGCGGGCCGAACCCCACCACGAAGTGCCCCGGCAGCGCCACCCCGTACACCGGCGCCCCGGCCCGCCGGGCCACCTCGATCCACACCACCGACAGCAGGATCGGCAGCCCGCGCCGGCGCCGCAGCACCTCGGGCAACAGGGACGACTCCAGGCGCTGGTAGTCGGCCGGGCTGCCCCCGAACCCGCAGGTGGAGCCGAGGAGTTCGGCCGTCGCCGCGGCCCAGGACCGGGAGCCCACGAGGCCGTAGGGGAGCTGCCCGGCCAGCCGGTCCAGTTCGATCTGCGCCGCGTCGATGCCGCGTTGGCCGAGCGCGGGGTCGGCGACCGCGCCGAGCAGCAGGCAGAGCCGCACCACATCGGGCCGCTCCGAGCGGGCCTCTTCGGCGAACTCCCGCCGCCAGTCGGTGACTTCCGGATCCATGTCGTCCTCGTAACCGGTCAGCCGACGCCCGGGCCGGAGGGGGCGCGGAAGTGGTGGTAGCTGTGGTGCGTCGCGAAGCCAAGGCCGTCGTAGAGGGCGCGGGCACCCCCGTTGTCCGCCTCCACCTGGAGCCAGGCCGCCGACGCCCCCTCGTCCAGGGCCCGGCGGGCGAGGGCCGCCATCACGGCCGTCGCGAGGCCCCGCCGCCGCCGGGCCGGGTCGACCTCGACCGCCATGAACCCGGCCCAGCGCCCGTCCACCACGCACCGGCCGATCGCCGCGGGCGCCGCCCCCTCGCCGGGGACCGACGCGAACCACACGGAGGGCCCGCTGCCCAGGACCCTCAGGACGTGCTCGCCCGGGTCCACCGACCGCTGGTAGCGGCTCAGCCACGCCTCGTCGACGCCGCGCTCCAGGCGTACGGCGGACACGTCCGCGTCCACGTCGCCGATCGGCGCGAGCGCCGCGATCCGCACCTCGGCGCTCACCTCCCGCGCCCAGCCCGCCCGTTCGAGCTCCGCGCAGAGCCGCTCCTGGGTGCCCTCGGCGCCCGTCGCGGTCTGGACGTAGGCGGGCAGGTCCCGGGCCGCGTACCAGTCGCGCACGCGGGCGAGGGCGTCCGGCAGGGGCAGGCCCGGGTCGCCGAGCGGGAGGGCCGAGTTCGCCCGGCGGGTGAAACCGGCCGCGGCCCGCAGCGTCCACTCCCCGAGCGGCTCGCTCTCCACCGGCTGCCAGGCGCGGGCCAGGACCGGCGCGAGCTCCGCGAAGGAGGCGGCCGGACCCCGGCGGCGGGCCGGGGCGGCCGGGACGACCTTGCCCGCGACGAGCGTGGACTCGTCGACGAGGACCGTCTCACCGCTCTTTCGTGTGATCGACAACACACCGTTGTCCCACGAGGTGAGCACGCCGACCGTGTCCGTGTACAAGGAGCCCGGAGTTCCGCTGGAGCTCAGACGCCGGACTGATACGCGTTTGCCCGTATCGGCCGCCGAAATTCGGACCTCAAGCCGTCCGCCGGTGGTGAATTCCACAGGTCTCTCCGCCCCTCCTGTTCGGATCGTGCCCCGAACCGGAGATACTAGGTGCGGGCATCGACGACGCCGCGCTCCCGCGCGCCACGTGGACGGAGCCGCAGATCGGCCCGCCGCGCCCTATCGAGGAGGAACGACAGCGTGACCTACGTCATCGCGCAGCCTTGTGTAGACGTCAAGGACAAGGCGTGTATCGAAGAGTGCCCGGTCGACTGCATCTACGAGGGCTCCCGGTCCTTGTACATCCACCCGGATGAATGCGTCGACTGTGGCGCCTGCGAGCCGGTGTGCCCGGTCGAGGCGATCTTCTACGAGGACGACACCCCGGACGAGTGGAAGGACTACTACAAGGCGAACGTAGAGTTCTTCGACGAGCTCGGCTCGCCCGGTGGCGCCTCGAAGCTCGGCCTGATCGAGCGGGACCACCCCTTCATCGCAGCGCTGCCGCCGCAGAACGGCTGATCGCGCTTCCCCGGTCCCCGTACGGCGCTCCTGCCGTACGGGGCCGCGGTGTTTCCCGGCGCGGCCGTCGCACAGCACCGTACGTACGAGAAAGTGAGCACCTTCCGTGAGCGCAGTCTCCTCACGCCTTCCCGTCTTCCCCTGGGACAAGCTGGAGCCGTACAAGGCGACGGCCGCGGCCCACCCGGACGGCATCGTGGACCTCTCCGTCGGCACGCCCGTCGACCCGGTCCCCGCGCTCGTCCAGGAGGCCCTGGCCGGGGCGGCGGACTCGCCGGGCTATCCCACGGTGTGGGGCACCCCCGCGCTGCGGGACGCGATCAAGGGATGGCTGGAGAAGCGCCTGGGAGCGCGCTCGGTCGAGCACACCAACATCCTGCCGGTGGTCGGCTCCAAGGAACTGGTGGCCTGGCTGCCGACCCAGCTCGGGCTCGGCGCGGGCGACCAGGTCGCCTACCCGCGGCTCGCGTACCCGACGTACGAGGTCGGCGCGCGGCTGTGCGGCGCGGAGGCGGTCGTCTACGACGACCCGACCGAACTCGACCCCGCCCGCCTGAAGCTGATCTGGCTCAACTCGCCGTCCAACCCGACCGGCCGGGTGCTGGCCAAGGACGAGCTCGTCCGCATCGTGGCGTGGGCCCGCGAGCACGGCGTCCTCGTCTTCTCCGACGAGTGCTACCTGGAGCTGGGCTGGGAGGCCGAGCCCGTCTCGGTGCTGCACCCGGACGTGTGCGGCGGTGGCTACGAGGGCATCGTGGCCGTCCACTCGCTCTCCAAGCGCTCCAACCTGGCGGGCTACCGGGCCGCGTTCATCGCCGGTGACGCCGACGTGCTCGGCGAGCTGCTCCAGATCCGCAAGCACGGCGGCATGATGACCGCCGCGCCCGTGCAGGCGGCCACCGTCGCGGCCCTGGGCGACGACGCCCACGTGCGGGAGCAGCGCGCGCGGTACGCGGCGCGGCGCGCGGCGCTGCGCGAGGCCCTGGAGGGGCACGGCTTCCGCATCGAGCACAGCGAGGCCAGCCTGTACCTGTGGGCGACCCGCGACCAGGGCTGCTGGGAGACGGTGGCCCACCTCGCCGAGCTCGGCATCCTGGTGGCGCCCGGCGACTTCTACGGCGAGGCCGGCGAGCGGTTCGTGCGGGTCGCGTTCACGGCGACCGACGAGCGCGTCGAGGCGGCCGTGAAGCGCCTCACGCGGTAGCGGACGGCCACGTCACGCGAAGGGGCCCGGGGAGTGCGTACTCCCCGGGCCCCTTCGCATCACCCGCGTCCCGGTCAGCCGCCGAGGGGCAGGCCCTTCAGGGGGAGCTGGTCGGTGCTCGGCACGCCCTGGGTGGGCAGGTTGCCGCCCGGCAGGCCGCTCTGGGTGGCGGTCTTGGCGGCCGAGCCGAGGATGTCGCCCGCGCTGCCCGCCGCGTCGCCGGCCGCCTTCTGCGCGGCCGGGGTCGCCACCTTGCCGGTCTGGCCGACCGTCTTGCCCGCGGCCGGCACGGCCTTCTTGACGGCGTCGGCGCCGGTGCTGCCGGCCATGCCGGTGGTCTTCTGGGCCACCCCGTCCACGGCGTTGCTGACCGAGCTGGGGTCCATCTGGGTCAGGCCGCTGAGGTTCGGGGCGACCTGGGGGACTTCCACGGCGCTTGCGGAGCCGGCCGCACCGACCACGGGCGCTGCACCTGCCGCGATGAGCAGCGCGGCGCGGGCGATCCGACGGGTCAGGGGGAGGGACATGATGCTCCTTCAGACGGGTTGGAAATGTGTCGCTGTCCGGCGTTCGGACGCAGTGACAACCGCCGTGGGGGGAGGAGGGGTTCGGCGGGCCCGGGTAAAGAGTTTCCAATGCGTCGCATTATCTACTCTGGATAAAAACGGGCAAATGAAGCACGGAACTGACTCCTGATGATCCGTCAGATCCCTTTGTTCATAAGGGAATTGACGGTTCTCCCCGACGGGGTCCGGACGCGGGTGCGAAACCCCGAACCGGGGACGCGCCGATCCTTCGGTCGAGTGCCTCGCCGAACGGGTGACCGGGGTGTGATGCGGGGCCGATCTAGGACGCGAGGGTGATCCGGACCTCTTGCGTGCCGTCGGAGGGGGCGCCCACGGCGGTCCCGGGACCGGGGGACGCGGAGGCGTCGGCCGAGGCGGCGGTCCAGCCCCGGTCCGAGTCGTCCGCGCTCCAGGTGCGGCCCGCGTAGGTGACCCGCGCGACGTGCAGCGCCTCCGCCTGGGCCACCGCCCAGTGCGCCAGGGCCCAGCCGCGCTGCTCGACGCCGGTGCCGGAGGCGGCCGCGCTCTCGGTGACCCGCACGGGCACGGTCACGTCCTTGCCCGCCCCGGCCGGCTGCCGGGCCGGCACCACGCCCTCGCCGAAGGCCTTCGTCAGGTCGTCCCGCACCCGTGCGGGGTCGCCCGGCCGCACGCTCTTGGCCACCGTGCAGGTCAGCGAGGCCGACTCGCGGCCGGTCAGCGCCGCCGTGAGCACCGTCGCGTCCGGCTCGTGCTTCGCGTACGCCTGCGGGAAGCCGCTGCGCTGCACCTTCTGCGCGGCCACGGTCAGCGGAAGCCGTGAGTAGCCGGGCACTTCGGCGAGGTGCTTGTAGAACTTCCCCGCCGAGTACACCGGGTCCATGATCTGCTCGGCGCTGCCCCAGCCCATCGAGGGCCGCTGCTGGAAGAGGCCGAGCGAGTCGCGGTCGCCGTGGTTCAGGTTGCGCAGGCCCGACTCCTGGAGGGCGGTCGCCAGAGCGATGGTCACGGCCCGCTCCGGCATTCCCTGGGCGAGGCCGACGGCCGTGATCGTCGCCGCGTTCTGGGCCTGCTCGGGGCTCATCTCGAACGTGCCGCCCTGCCCGCCGCCCGACCCCGCCACGCATCTGGGCGCGCCGGGCCCCCCGCTCACGTACTGCACCACCAGGTAGCCGGCGAGCGCGAGCAGCACGGCCACGGCCGCCCCGAAACGCAGGAGGCGGCCGCGTCGGGAGGGGCGCGCGAGGGCGCTGGGCTCGGACACGGTGCCCACCGTACTGGAGCGCGAAGGGACCCCCGGCCGTGGAGTTAGGGTCGGACGCATGGCCCAAACCACCCTGGATCTCACCGCGGACGCGCCCACGCTGACCGCCCGCCTCGTCGATTTCGCCTCCGTCAGCGGCGACGAGAAGTCGCTGGCCGACGCCATCGAGCGGGAGCTGCGCAAGCTGGCGCACCTCACCGTCGACCGGCACGGCAACAACGTCGTGGCGCGCACGAACCTGGGCCGGGCCGAACGGATCATCCTGGCCGGGCACATCGACACCGTGCCGATCGCCGACAACGTGCCCTCCCGCCTCGACGAGGACGGCGTGCTGTGGGGCTGCGGGACGAGCGACATGAAGTCGGGCGTGGCGGTGCAGCTGCGCATCGCGCAGACGGTGACCGAGCCCAACCGGGACCTGACCTTCGTGTTCTACGACAACGAGGAGGTCGCCGCCCACCTCAACGGCCTCGGCAAGATCGCCGAGGCCCGCCCCGAGTGGCTGGCCGGAGACTTCGCGGTGCTGCTCGAACCCTCCGACACCGAGGTCGAGGGCGGCTGCCAGGGCACCCTGCGGGTGCTCCTGAGGACCAGCGGCGAGCGCGCCCACTCCGCCCGCAGCTGGATGGGCTCCAACGCCATCCACAAGGCCGCCCCCATCCTCGCGAAGCTGGCCGCCTACGAGCCGCGCCGCCCGGTGATCGACGGCCTGGAGTACCACGAGGGCCTCAACGCGGTGCGGATCGAAGGGGGCGTGGCCGGCAACGTGATCCCGGACGCCTGCACGGTCGTCGTCAACTACCGGTACGCGCCCGACCTCAGCGGCGAGCAGGCGCTCGCCCACGTCCGCGAGGTCTTCGCGGACTGCGACATCGCCGAGTTCGTCGTCGACGACCACTCCGGAGCCGCGCTGCCCGGCCTCTCGCATCCGGCGGCGGCCGCGTTCATGGCGGCGGTCGGCGGCACCGCACGGCCCAAGTTCGGCTGGACCGACGTCGCGCGCTTCGGCGACCTCGGCATCCCCGCAGTCAACTACGGGCCGGGCGACGCGCTCCTGGCCCACAAGCGGGACGAGCACGTCGTCGTCGAGCGGATCACCCGGTGCGAGCAGCGGCTGCGGGCCTGGCTGACCGACTGAGCCACGCTCCCGGGGCCGCCGCGCCCCGGACCCGCTTACGAGGGCCCGCCGCGCCCCGGATCCGCTTACGAGGACCCGCCGCGCCCCGGATCCGCTCCCGAGGACCCGCCGCACGCCGGGGCGGGTCCTTCTTTCAAGCCGTCGGTAGCGGTGTGGCCTGCCGCAATTCCGCCATTCGTCATGTTCGCCGACCTACCCTGGCTGAGCACGCGCAACATCGTCAGCGGAGGGAGCACGGCATGGCCAACCCCGAGGGAAGCCCGTTTCCGGCGGAGCAGCGGCTCGAACAGCGGCTCGGACCGGTGCTGCGCCGCCGCGACCAGGTCCAGGCCGGCACCACCGATCAGCGCCTCCTCGACTCCGAGGGCGACTCCCAGTGGGTGCACACCGACCCCTGGCGGGTCATGCGCATCCAGTCCGAGTTCGTCGAGGGCTTCGGCGCGCTGGCCGAACTGCCCAGCGCCATCAGCGTGTTCGGCTCGGCCCGCACCCCGGCCGGCTCGCCCGACTACGAGGCCGGCGTACGGATCGGCCGGGCCCTGGTCGACGCGGGCTTCGCCGTGATCACCGGCGGCGGACCGGGCGCGATGGAGGCCGCCAACAGGGGAGCGCGGGAGGGCAACGGGATCTCCGTCGGCCTCGGCATCGAGCTCCCCTTCGAGCAGGGGCTCAACCCGCACGTCGACATCGGGATCAACTTCCGCTACTTCTTCGTGCGCAAGACCATGTTCGTCAAGTACGCCCAGGGCTTCGTGGTGCTGCCGGGCGGACTCGGCACCCTGGACGAGCTGTTCGAGGCGCTGACCCTGGTGCAGACCCGCAAGGTCACCCGGTTCCCGATCGTCCTGTTCGGCACGGAGTACTGGGGCGGCCTCGTGGACTGGCTGCGCAACACGGTGGTCGGCCAGGGCAAGGCCTCCGAGGGCGACCTCCTGCTCTTCCACGTCACCGACGACGTGGACGAGGCGGTCGCCCTGGTCACCAAGGAGACCGGGCGCTGAACGCGCCCTAGGCGAGCCCCCGGCGGGCCACCGCCGGGGGACGGTGGCCCGCGATGGAGGCCACCATGTCCAGGACCTGGCGGGTCTCCGCCACCTCGTGGACGCGGTACACGCGGGCGCCCAGCCAGGCGGACACCGCCGTCGTCGCGAGCGTCCCGATCACCCGTTCCTTCACCGGACGGTCCAGCGTCTCGCCCACGAAGTCCTTGTTGGAGAGGGAGACCAGGACCGGCCATCCCGTGTCGGTCATCTCCTCCAGGCGCCGCGTCGCCTCCAGGCTGTGCCGGGTGTTCTTCCCGAAGTCGTGGCCCGGATCGATCATGATCCCGTCCGGCCGCACCCCCAGCTCGACGGCCCGCTCGGCCAGGCCGACCGTGACCCGCAGGATGTCCGCCATCACGTCCTCGTACGCGATCCGGTGCGGCCTGGTGCGCGGCTCCACCTCGCCCGCGTGGGTGCAGACGAGCCCGGCCCCGTAACGCGCCGCGACCTCGGCGAGCTTCGGATCGAAGCCGCCCCACGCGTCGTTCAGGACGTCCGCGCCCGCCTCGCAGACCGCCGCGGCCACGTCGTGCCGCCAGGTGTCCACGCTGATGACGACCTCGGGGAAGCGCCGGCGGACCTCGGCCACGAACCCGACCGTGCGCCGCGCCTCCTCCTCGGCGGTGACCTCCTCGCCGGGGCCCGCCTTGACCCCGCCGATGTCGATGATGGCCGCGCCCTCGGCCACGGCCTGCTCCACGCGGGCGAGCGCGGGCTCGTCCAGGAAGGTCGCGCCCTGGTCGTAGAAGGAGTCGGGGGTCCGGTTCACGATGGCCATGATCACCGGTTCGTACGCGGTGAATTCGCGCCGGCCAAGCCGCAGCGTGCCGCGGTCCGTTCCGCTGTGCATCCCCGTAGTCCTTTGCTGTGGTCCGGGCCGTTGTCCGCCTGCGACCCTAACTGTCAGTGCCGCATGGCACGATCGGACCCGACAGTTTCCGGCGTCGGGAAGGCTCGCTCGTGTTCTGGTTCTTGCTGATCGCGATGGTCGTCGTGGTCACCGCGGTGACCCTCGCCGTGGTGGGCGGCGGCGGTGACGAGGCGGCGGTGCTGTCGGACGCCGAGCCGGAGCACCTGGTGGATCCGCTGCCCGAGCACCGCCCCGTGGCCCGGGCCGACGTGGAGGCGCTGCGCATCCCGGTGGTGCTGCGGGGCTACCGGATGGCGGACGTCGACGACGTGCTGAGCCGCCTCGGCGCGGAGCTCGCCGAGCGGGACGCGCGGATCGCGGAGCTCCAGTCGGCGGCGGGCCCGGCCGCCCGCGAGCGACGCGCACCGGCCGGACCGCCGGCCTCCGCACAGCCCGGACCGGCCGCGCCCGACACCCGTGACGACGCCTTCCCCGACACCCGCCAGGACGCCTCCTCCGGTTCCGATGAGGACGTCTTCTCCGGTTCCGAGCAGGGCCCGGTGACGCCCCCTCACCGGGCCGGGCCGACCGACGAGGAGCCCCGGCGATGAGCGACGCGATCCCCGGCCCCGACGGGCGCCTGCGCTGCCCCTGGGGCCTGTCCACCGAGGACTACGTGGCCTACCACGACACCGAGTGGGGCCGCCCGGTGCACGGCGACGACGCGCTGTACGAGCGGCTCTGCCTGGAGGCCTTCCAGTCGGGTCTCTCCTGGATCACGATCCTGCGCCGCCGGGAGGGCTTCCGGCGGGCCTTCGCCGGTTTCAGGATCGCGGCGGTGGCGGAGTTCACCGACGCCGACAAGGAGCGCCTGCTCGGCGACGCGGGCATCATCCGCAACCGTCTCAAGATCGAGGCGACGGTCGCCAACGCGCAGGCCCTCGCCGGCTGGTCGCCCGGCGAGCTCGACGACCTCATCTGGTCCTACGCGCCGGACCCGGCCACCCGTCCGGCCCCCCGCACCCTCGCCGAGGTCCCCGCCGTCACCGACGAGTCGACGGCCCTGTCCAAGGCCCTCAAGAAGCGCGGCCTGCGCTTCATCGGCCCGACGACGGCGTACGCCCTGATGCAGGCCTGCGGTCTGGTCGACGACCACCTCGCGGACTGCGTGGCGCGGGGCGGCGCCTGAGCACCGCCCCGGCGGCGGACCGGGCTCAGCGCCCGACGTACTTCGGCTTCTCCTTGGCGAGGAAGGCGGCCACCGCGATGGCGTGGTCCTCGGACGCGCCCGCCTTCGCCTGGAGTTCGTCCTCCTTCTGCAGCGTCTGGGCCAGGGTGTGCCCCGCGCCGAAGGCCAGGGACGCCTTCAGGGCGCCGTACGCCACGGTCGGGCCCTCGGCCAGGGTGCGGGCCACCGCGAGGGCGGCTTCGGCCAGCTCGGCGGCCGGTACGACCTTGTTGACCAGGCCGATCTCGTACGCCTCCGACGCGGAGATGGAGCGCGGGAACAGCAGCAGATCGGCGGCGCGGGACTGGCCGATCAGGCGGGGCAGGGTCCACGAGACGCCCGAGTCGGCGGTCAGGGCCACCCCGGCGAACGAGGTGTTGAAGGCCGCCGTGTCCGCGACCACCCGGTAGTCCGCGGCCAGCGCGAAGCCGAGCCCGGCGCCCGCCGCAACGCCGTTGACGCCGGCCACCACGGGCTTCGGCATCTCGGTGAGCGCCGTCAGGATCGGGTTGTAGTGCTCGCGCACGGTGCTCATGGTCTGCCCGGTGCCCGCCTCGCGGTCCGCCGTCAGCGAGGCCACGTGCTCCTTGAGGTCCTGCCCGACGCAGAACGCCCGGCCGGTCGCGGTCAGCAGCACGGCCCGCACCGCCGGGTCCGCGGCGGCGGCCCGGACGGCCTCGCGGAGCGCGACCTTGGCCTCGGTGTTCATGGCGTTCATGGCCTCGGGCCGGTTGATCGTGATCGTCGCGAGCCCGTCGCTCACCTCGTACAGCACGGTGTCGGCCATGGTGGGATCCCCTCCGTCGCGGATGCTTCTCGGTCGTCGTATCCGCTCAGCATGGCGGAGATCACGAGCGCTGGGCATGTGACCTGCGTCTAACAATCCGGCTACCGTCGGGAACCGGCGGCGGCGAAGTATCGCAGGCGGATCGCCGAATTGGGTGGTTTTGATAGAGCGCGTTGCCCAAGCGATGCGGACCGATGTTGGTCATCGGGTCCTGCCATGCGGGATAATGACCTGGAAGCAATGTGTTCGATGCCGTGACGCGTACCCAATCCCGGGGGCCGTCGGCTGACGATGAGCTGGTTTCAGGAAGGGGAACGAGCATGGCGGCCATGAAGCCGCGGACGGGCGACGGCCCGCTCGAGGTGACCAAGGAGGGGCGGGGCATTGTCATGCGCGTTCCGCTCGAAGGCGGCGGTCGGCTTGTCGTCGAGCTGACTCCGGACGAGGCCGATGCCCTCGGCGACGCCCTGAAGAAGGTCGTCGGCTGAGTTAGCGGTACGACCCAGACTCTTCACCGCCCCGGTTCGGCACACATGAGAATGTGTGCCGAACCGGGGCGGTGTCGTGTGTGGGGGGCGGGCCGGGCGGGTCAGCCGCGGCGGACCGCGCAGAGCAGCCCGTCGCCGACCGGCAGCAGCGAGGCCACGAGTTCGGTGCTCTCGCGCACCGCGCGCAGCAGTTCGCGCAGCCGCAGCACCTCGGCCGGCTGGGCCGCCGAATCGACGGTGCGGCCGTCCGCGAAGACGCCCTCGAAGCAGACGATTCCGCCGGGCCGCAGCAGGCGCAACGATTCAGCGAGCACGTCGAGCGACTCCAACGGGTCGCCGTCGCAGAACACCAGGTCGTACCCGCCGTCCGCGAGCCGGGGCAGTACGTCCAGGGCGCGCCCGGGAATGAACCGGGCCCGGTTGGCGGCGAAGCCCGCCGCGCGGAACGCCTGCTTGGCGAACTGCTGGCGGTCCGGCTCCGGGTCGACGGTGGTCAGCACGCCGTCCGGTCGCAGCCCCTGCAGCAGGTAGATGCCGGAGACGCCGGTGCCGGTGCCGATCTCCGCGACCGCCTTCGCGTCCGCCGTGGCAGCGAGCAGCCGCAGCGCGGCGCCTGTCCCCGGGGACACCGAACGCAGGCCCGCGTCCCGGGACCGGTCACGGGCCCAGCGCAGCGCGTCGTCCTCGGCGACAAAGGCGTCCGCGAACGCCCAGCTCGTCTGCCGGTTGGCGGTAATGGCCCTCTCCTGTCCCCTTGGTTGGCGCAACGGTGACTGTATCCGCTGGCGTCGGGAACTCGCAGATGGGACCGCGCGTTATGGGGGCAGGGGAACAGCGGGGGAGCGCATGGACGGGTTCAGGGGAGAGGGCCGGAAGCCGGTCCCAAATGCACGTAAAGATTCTTATCCGGAGCTAACGGGCGAGGTGGCTATGGTAGGGGCTCCACTGGACACCACCAGAGCCGACAGGGGAGGTGCGGCTGCGCCTGTGGATCGGGGAGGAGTGCTGCGGCGCTTTCTCAGGTCGGCGGGTGAGCCGAAATCCGTGACCAACATTGCTGACCGTTCCCGCGCTACCAGCTCCGCAACTACCGCGACCTTCGCCGACGCGGATTCCCAGGCGTGGACTCCCCCTACGTGGGAGGAGATCGTCAGCACGCACAGCGGCCGGGTCTACCGCCTCGCCTACCGTCTGACGGGAAACCAGCACGACGCCGAGGACCTGACGCAAGAGGTCTTCGTCCGTGTCTTCCGCTCCCTGTCGACGTACACGCCGGGCACGTTCGAGGGCTGGCTGCACCGCATCACGACCAACCTCTTCCTGGACATGGTCCGCCGCCGTCAGCGCATCCGCTTCGACGCGCTCGGCGACGACGCGGCGGAGCGGCTGCCCAGCCGCGAGCCCAACCCCCAACAGGTCTTCAACGACGCCCACTTCGACGCCGACGTCCAGCAGGCGCTCGACACCCTCGCGCCCGAGTTCCGCGCGGCCGTGGTCCTCTGTGACATCGAGGGTCTCTCCTACGAGGAGATCGCCGCCACCCTCGGGGTGAAGCTCGGCACCGTCCGCAGCCGTATCCACCGCGGCCGCTCCCACCTGCGCAAGGCCCTTCAGCACCGTTCGCCCGAAGCCCGCGCCGAGCAGCAGCGCGCGCTGGCGGGAGTGGCGCCGGGAGCTCTCGGGGTGGCCGGAGAGGGGATGGCGTGAGTGGTTCGAGTCCCACCCCGGCGGAACAGCACCTCGGGGACCGGCTCGCGGCCCTGGTCGACGGCGAGCTGAACCACGATGCCCGCGAACGTGTCCTGTCCCATCTGGCGACCTGCGCCAAGTGCAAGGCGGAGGCCGACGCCCAGCGCAACCTGAAGAACGTCTTCGCCCAGGCGGCCCCGCCGCCGCCGTCCGAGGGCTTCCTCGCCCGGCTGCAGGGCCTGCCCGGCGGGCCGGTCGGCACCGGAGGTGACGACGACGGCTCCGGGGGACCGTTCGGCGGGGGACGCCGAGTCGACGGGTTCTTCGGAGGATCCGGGGTGCTGAGCCCCACGGCCGGTGACCCCGGGGACCCGCGCGTCTCCCGCCCGGGCGGTTTCGGCTACGTTCCGGTCGGCTCCCACGCGGCGGTTCTGCCCGACGGGCTGAGCGGCGGCTTCCGCATCCACGAGGTGGGCAGGTCCGAGCAGGACCGCCCGGGCTCGGCCTGGCGCGGCCGCCGGTTCGCGTTCGCGGCGGCGAGTGCCGTGTCCCTGGCGGCGATCGCGCTCGGCGGCACCCTGCCGCTGGGCTCGGCGTCCGGGGCCCGCGCCGCGGGCAGCGGCAGCAATGTCGTGCCGATGCGGTCCAACAGCCCTGCCCCGAGCGGCAGTTCGGCCGAGGAGCGGCGTCGCGGTGGCGCGGCGGCCGGGTTCCTCGCGGCGATGTCGGCCCAGTCCACGGCCCCCGCCGCGCCGGGACCGCGCACCCTGAACGCGATGCCCGCGCAGACCGGTCCGGTCCAGCCGCTCGGCGGCGCGTTCCCGGCGGCCCGGCTGAACGGCTCGTCCCTGCCGCCGTTGATACGGCCCGCGGTGGCGACGCTGCCGCTCACCACGACGGACCTGACGACCCGGGTGCTCACCGCCGCGCCCTCCGCGACACCGGCGGCGCCGCAGCAGCTCGCGGCTCCGATCGCCCCCGGGCTCCCGCTCGCCGCCCGGCGCTGACCGCGCCCTGCCGTCACCCCGGGCGACCTGGTTGAATCCCGGGGAGGGGTGCTCGTCGGAGCACGCAGGGAAGCCAGTTGCGGGGAGAGCATGAACGAGCAGCCCACCGGGCCGAAGCCGAAGTGGTGGAGCCGTCCGCAGTCGGGCCGCCCCCGCGCCATCGAACCCCCGGCCGACACCTACGACTTGGCCCCGCCGACCGGGGCGCCCCAGGCGACCGGAACGGCCGAGGCGGCCGAGCCCACCCACCCCACCGAGGGGCGGCCAGTCGCCCCAGCGACCGGTGCTGACACTCCGTCAGATCCGGGGCGCGAGGCGGAGGGCATACCGCCCGGTCCGGCGAGCGAGCCCGTGCACGACCCCGAGCCGCAGGATGCCCAGGCCGCCCCGGTGAGCGAGCCCGAACGGCCGGACGTCCAGGCCGGCGCTCCCGCACAGCAGGCGGCCCCCGTAGAGCCGGCCCACGCCCCCGAGCCGCAGGCCGTCCCGGGCGGCCCCGCCGATCCGGTCCATGACCCCGCACCGCAGATCACCGCTGTCGATCCCGTCCGCGACTCCGCACCGCAGGTCACCCCCGTCGAGGGCGGCGGCCCCGTGGCCCCGGCTCCTCGTCAGCCGCTGCACGCCCCCGACCCCTACGGCACCCCGCCGTACGGCGGGCCCGGGCCGTGGTCGCCCGCGCCGCCCGTGCAGCGTCCGGTGCCGACGCCGCCTGCCGGTACCGCGCTGCCGCAGCAGCAGGCCCCGTACGCCAACGGCCAGGCACCGGCGCCCCAGGCCCCGTACGCCGCGCCCCCGGCGCCTCCCGGGCCTCCCACGCCTCCCGTCTCGCAGTGGCTTCAGTACGACCCCTGGGCGGCGCCCGGGGAGCCGTTCAGCAGGCTCGGGGAGCCGGAGCCCAGGAAGCGTCGGCGCGGGGCGCTCCTCGTCGGGGCCGTGTTGCTCGCTCTGGTCGCCGGAGGGATCGGCGGCGGTGTGGGCGCGTACGTGGAGCGCAACGGCGGCATCACCAGCGTCAAGCTGCCGCAGTCCGGCAAGGAGCCGCAGGGCAGGGCGCCGGACAGCGTGGCCGGGATCGCCGCGAGCGCGCTGCCGAGCGTGGTCACCATCCATGTCACCGGCGCCGCCGAGTCCGGCACCGGCACCGGCTTCGTCCTCGACAACGCCGGGCACATCCTGACCAACAACCACGTGGTGAAGGCCGCCGGCGACTCCGGCAAGATCTCGGTCACCTTCAGCGGCGGCGAGAGCGTGGCCGCCCAGGTGGTCGGCCGCGACACCGGGTACGACCTCGCGGTCGTCAAGGTCAGCGGCGTATCGGGGATGAAGCCGCTCGCGCTCGGCAACTCCGACAACGTCCTGGTCGGCGACCCCGTGGTGGCCATCGGGGCGCCCTTCGACCTCTCCAACACGGTGACGTCCGGCATCATCAGCGCCAAGGAGCGCCCGATCACGGCGGGCGGCGAGGACGGCGACGGCAGCGACGTCAGCTATGTCGACGCGCTCCAGACCGACGCCCCGATCAACCCGGGGAACTCCGGCGGCCCCCTCGTCGACTCGAAGGCCCGCGTGATCGGGATCAACAGCGCGATCAGGTCGGCCGGCAACGGCGGCGCGGACGGCGGTGGCGGTCAGGCCGGCTCGATCGGGCTCGGCTTCGCCATACCGATCAACCAGGCCAAGCGGGTCGCCGAGGAGCTGATCAACTCCGGCCGGGCCACGCACCCGGTGATCGGCGTCACGCTCGACATGAAGTTCACCGGCGACGGCGCGCGCGTGGCCGACAAGGCGACCGACGGCAAGCCGTCCGTCACCGCGGACGGCCCCGGCGCCAAGGCGGGCCTCCGGCCGCAGGACGTGATCACCAAGGTGGACGGCCAGCGGGTGCACGGCGGCGAGGAGTTGATAGTGAAGATCCGCGCGCACCGCCCCGGCGACCAGCTCCGCCTCACGTTCACACGGGACGGCAGGGAACAGGAGCTCACTCTGACGCTCGGCTCCTCCTCCTGAGACCCCCGGGACGGGCCCGGGCCGCGCCCGGGCGTCCCGCCGGCCCCGTACCGATGCCCAAAGGTCACCCCGTGGGTACCGCGGCGACAGTTCCGCCGGGTACCGTGGAGCGGTCCATGACCGGACGCGGGGCTGAGAACCAAGCGCCGAGATCGCGAGCACTGAGAACACGAGGAGCAGCGGGTGTTCAACGACATCGGGCCCATGGAGCTGGTCACACTCGTGGTCCTCGCCGTGCTCATCTTCGGCCCGGACAAGCTCCCCAAGCTGATCCAGGACCTGTCGAACATCATCCGCAAGGTGCGGAGCTTCTCCGAGAGCGCCAAGCAGGACATCAGGGCCGAGCTGGGTCCCGAGTTCAAGGACTTCGAGTTCGAGGACCTCAACCCCAAGAACTTCGTCCGCAAGCAGCTCATGGACAACGACGACCTGGGCTTGAAGGAGATCCGCAACAGCTTCGACCTGCGCAAGGACATGGAAGAGGTCGCGGACGCCGTGCACGGCCGCGAGTCGGCCCCCGTCACGACCGCCGCCAACGGTTCGGTGAACGGTTCGGGCACCCCCGACATGCTCAAGAAGCGCGAGAAGCTGGACCCGGGCGAGCGCCCGCCCTTCGACGCCGACGCCACCTGACAGGCGCCGATACCCGCTGATACACGCCAACCCGACATGGGCTTTTCCGGCGAGCCCTGCCGAGGTGGCTATCCTCCATCTGTCCGGATGCCAGGACGCCCGAGGGGGGCGGGCCGCGCCGGACGCTACTGATCTAGGAGGCGGCCGGGCAGATGGAGACGACAAGCCGGGTAGCGGGGCAGTCCCCTCAAGGGGGGCCCGAGGGTGCCAAGGCCACACCGGAGGGAGTGCCGGGGGCCCGGCGAACGGTCGACGGCTATCTGCGCGCGCCCTTCCCCTGGTACGGACTCGACGAGGCGTTCACCGGGCCGCGCTGGCTGATGCAGGTGGCGCTCGCCGCCGACGGCACGGTCCAGCACGGTTCGGTCGGGCACGGCGACGAGCCGACGATACGGCCCGAGGCGGCGGGGAGCGCGGCCGAGCGCGAGCGGTTCGCGGTGGTCGTGAGCATCCCCGCGAACCCGGTGCGCCGCAGCGGCGACGGCACCGGCGTCCTGGAGGCCACCTCGGTCTCCTCGGCGGCCTGGCTGGCGGGCTCGGGGCTGCTCTCCTTCACCTGGCCCGCGCAGATGGACCACGTGCTGCGCGGCGACTGGCTGGACCAGCAGACCGAGACGGCCTGGGAACTCGCCGACGACCTGGCGGGCCCCGACTGGTCGACGCTCTCGCTCCCCGTGGACGGCGAGCCGACCGAGTTCCACTACCGCGAGTCCGAGTTCGGCTGGGTCCTGGCCGGCTCGGCGCGGAGCGGGGTTCACCTGGGCGCGTACGGGCGCGGCCTGAGCGCCTACGGGCTCGGCTTCTCGGTGATCAAGGACATCGCCTCGTACGAGTGAGTACGCGGTGAGCTCACGGCGGTACCCGTAAGGGGCGCCTCGCTATTGCGAGGTGCCCCTTACCGCTGACTGCGCGCGTCCATGGCCGACGCGTCGGCGCACCGTCTAGGAGGCCGGGAAGAGCTTGGCGATGAGGAACTTGGTCAGCTGGTCGGCCGGTGCCGTTCCGTCCGGGGACTGGTTGAGGTTGACGAGCACCACGACGGTCGCGCGGCGCCCGGGGTCGTACCCCACGAAGCTGTTGTAGCCGGGGATCTGGCCGTCGTGCCCGATGAACCCGTCGACGTCGGCGACGCCGAGCCCGTACGTCGGCCTGCCCGGCTGCGGCGAGGTGGGGATGAAGTGCAGCCGCTCCCGCTGCAGTTGGGGGTTCAGGAGGGTGCCTTCGGCCAGCGCCGGGGCCCAGCGCCGCAGGTCGTCGACGGTGGAGACGGCGGCGCCCGCCGCCCAGGCCCACGAGGCGTTGACGTGTGTGACCTCGTACGGGTTGCCGGCCTTCCAGTCCGCCCAGGCGGCGTCCTTGCCGGTCAGCACCGGGGCCGTCAGGCTGCCGACGTTGCTGATGAACTCGTAGCCCTCGGCCTGCGGATCCGGCACGGTGGCGTCGCTGTCCAGGCTGGTGTGGCCCATGCCGACCCTGTCGAAGACGCGCTCCTTGAACAGCTGCTCAAGGGGCTGCCCGGTGAGGTGCTCGGCGATGAGTCCGAGCAGCACGTAGTTCGTGTTGGAGTAGTGCCAGCCCTTGCCCGGCGGGAAGTACGCGGGGTGCTGGAAGGCCACGTCCAGGAGGTCCTGCGGGCTCCACCGGCTCTCGGGCCGCTCGTCGAGCCGCCGGTTGAAGCCGGGGTCCTCGGAGTAGTTGTAGAGGCCGCTGGTCATCTGGAGCAGCTGGCGGACGGTGATGTGCCCGGCGTTCGGAACGTCCGGGCGGAAGTCCGCCAGCGGGGAGTCGAGCGACAGCTTGCCCTCCTGGACCAGTTGCAGGACCACCGTCGCCGTGAACGTCTTGGTGATGCTGCCGACCCGCATGTGCTGGTCGGTCCTGACGGGCGCCCCGGTCGTGAGGTCGCCGGTGCCCAGGGCCGCGGTCCAGGTGCCCGCGCCGGGGGTGCTGACGGAGACGATCGCACCGGGGATGCGCGTCCGCTGCATCATCGCGATCAGATCCGGCGTCAGGCTTTGCGGGTCGGGCGCGGCGCGCACCGCGCCCGTGCGCTGCGCGCCGGCCGGAGCGCCGATCGCGGGCGCGGCGAGTGCCAGCGGCAGCACGGAGGCGACCAGCAGGGCGGCCCAGGGGCGGGGCCGGGTGCTCCGGGTGGTCCGGATCCGGGACGGTCGACGGGGGTCGTCGGCCGGGCGGCGGGCGGGGGCGGCGGGTGCCAGCGGGTCGGTATCCATAGGGACATCCAGGTGGCCTCGGGGGAGTGGCGCACTGGTCGTGCACCGGACCGGAGCCCCTGGATCCGCTCGCGTCGGCGGCGGGTGCCTGCCAGGTTCCGGTCCCCAGCCCTCCCCCATCAGCAGGATAGGTCGGCCTCGTGCGGGCCGCACCGAGACGGTTCCCGTTGCCTCGCCGCCCGGGCCGCGCAGGGCCACACTGGAAGGGGAACGGGGGCCGGGGGCGGAGACCGGGAGGCATCCGTGGCGCACAGTCCCAGCACCGAGGTCTTGATCGTGGGCGCCGGCCCGGTGGGCCTGAGCGCGGCCGCCGAGCTCGCCCGGCACGGAGTGCGCATCCGGCTCGTCGACCGGCTGCCGGCCCGGCTTCCGTACGCGAAGGCGGTCGGCATCCAGCCCCGCACCCTGGAGCTCTGGGACCGGATGGGCCTGGCCCGCAACGTCCTGGAGGCGGCCGTGCCGATCCACGGACAGCTGACCTACGTCAACGGCGTCGAGCAGCCGAGGATGGATCTCGAACTGCCGCCCGAGGTGCCGTACGGGTTCGCCGCGCTGCCGCAGTACGAGACCGAACGCCTCCTGGAGGAGTACCTCGCGGGTCTGGGCACGGCCATCGAGCGCGGGACGGAACTGCTGTCCTTCCGTCAGGACGCGGACGGGGTGACCGCGCTCCTGCGCACCGCGTCGGGTGGCCAGGAGGAGGTCAGGACCGGCTGTCTCGTCGGCTGCGACGGCGCGCACAGCGCGGTCCGCAAGGGGCTCGGGCTCTCCTTCGAGGGAGGGGCCTTCCCGACGAGTTACATGCTGGCCGACGTCGAGGCCGACTGGGACCTGCCGACCGGCTACAGCGTGCGGTCCACCCACCGCGCGGACGACGGCACGGTCGACGACCTGCTGGTCTGTGTGCCGCTGCCCGGCGCGAACCGGTACCGCGTGTCCATGCTGGCCCCGCCCGAACTCACCGAACGTCCGGCGGAGGACGGCACCGCGCGGGCCACCGGCGACGGAGCGGCATCGGACGGCGTGGCCCACGGCCTGGGCGGCGAGCGCCTCCCGGAGCTGTCCCAGATCCAGGCCGTGGTGGACCGCCTCGCCCCCGCCCCGACCGCTCTGTCCCGTATGCGCTGGTCCTCGGTGTTCCGCATCAGCCACCGGATCGTCGACCGCTACGGCGAGGGGCGCGTCTTCGTCGCGGGGGACGCCGCGCACATCCATCCGCCCACCGGCGCCCAGGGCATGAACACCGGCATCCAGGACGCCTGCAACCTGGCCTGGAAGCTCGCCCTCGTGCTGCGGGGCTCGGCCGGATCCGCCCTGCTCACCAGCTACGACGCCGAGCGCCGTCCGGTGGGTGAGGAGGTGGTGGGCCGGACCGTGCGGCACGCGGCCCAGGGCGTCCAGGCCGACCCCGACGACCCGAGGACGCTGATGCTCCGCGAGGCCCAGCTGCTGATCGACTACCGCGAAGGCCCGCTCGCCACGGCCCCGTACGGCCCGGCCGACGCGCCCCAGCCGGGCGACCGGGCCCCGGACTGCAACGGGCTCGCCGCGCCGCTGATCACCTACCGGATGCGGCTGCTGGACGTCCTGCGCGGCTGCCCGGGGCACGCCGTGCTCCTCTACCTGACCGACCCGGCCGACCCGGCCGTCGCCCAGGCCGCCGCCGAACTCGAAGGCGCCCGCGCCATCGGGACGGCTCCCCGGCAGGGGCTGCGGGCCGTGGCGGTCGTCGCCCAGGGGATCGAGTCCCTGGAGCCCGACGCCCCCACGGCCCGCTCCCCGCTGCCGAGCCCGGCCGATCTGGCGTCGCTCGTGCACCTGCCGGTGCCCGGATACCTGGACGCGGCGGGGGAGTTCGCGCGGATCTACCGTCCCCAGGGCCCGACCGGCTTCATCGTCCGGCCGGACGGACAACTGGGCGCCCGCTTCCCCCTGGCGCGTACGAAGGAGGCGCTGGCCGAGTACCTCGCGGCGCTGTCCGTCCCGGCGTAGCGGGGGAGCGCCGCGCGTGGGGCCGGGGCGTCGTGCGACGCCGCCGGCCGCACGGCTAGAACTTGTTGCGCGGGGTGATCCCCAGGGACATGCCCGACAGGCCGCGGGCGCGGCCGCCCAGCTTGCCCGCGATGGCGCGCAGCGCGGCGCCGGCCGGGGAGTCCGGGTTGGACAGGACGACGGGACGGCCGTCGTCGCCGCCTTCGCGCAGCCGGACGTCGATCGGGATGGAGCCGAGCACCGGCACGTTGGTGCCGGTCGTCCTGGTCAGGCCGTCGGCGACCTTCTGGCCGCCACCGGTGCCGAACACGTCGACCATCTCGTCGCAGTGCGGGCAGGGCAGGCCCGCCATGTTCTCGACGACGCCGACGATCTTCTGGTGGGTCTGCACGGCGATGGAACCGGCCCGCTCGGCGACCTCGGCGGCGGCCTGCTGCGGGGTGGTCACCACGAGGATCTCGGCGTTCGGGACCAGCTGGGCCACCGAGATCGCGATGTCGCCGGTGCCCGGCGGCAGGTCGAGCAGGAGGACGTCCAGGTCGCCCCAGTACACGTCCGCGAGGAACTGCTGGAGCGCGCGGTGCAGCATCGGGCCGCGCCACACGACCGGGGCGTTGCCCGGCGTGAACATGCCGATGGAGATGACCTTCACGCCGTTCGCGGACGGCGGCATGATCATGTTCTCGACCTGGGTGGGCTTGCCGTCGGCGCCCAGCATGCGCGGCACCGAGTGGCCGTAGATGTCGGCGTCCACGACGCCGACCTTCAGGCCGTCCGCCGCCATCGCGGCCGCCAGGTTGACCGTGACCGAGGACTTGCCGACGCCGCCCTTGCCGGAGGCGACCGCGTACACGCGGGTCAGCGAGCCGGGCTGGGCGAAGGGCACCTCGCGCTCGGCCGTGCCGCCGCGCAGCGAGGTCGCGAGGTCCTTGCGCTGTTCGTCGCTCATCACGTCGAGGGTCACGTCGACGCGGCTGACGCCCTCGACCCGCTCGACCGCCTCCGTCACGTTCTTCGTGATGGTTTCGCGCATCGGGCAGCCGGAGACGGTCAGATACACCGTGACGGCCACTGCCCCGTCCTCGCCGATCTGCACCGATTTGACCATGCCGAGTTCAGTGATGGGTCGGTGGATCTCGGGGTCGTTCACCGTCGCCAGTGCCTCAAGCACCGCGTCTTCCGTAGCCATACGGTCGATGGTACGGCGCTTACCGCACAGTACGGAAAGCCCTGTCAGCGGTCGCCTTCGTCACGTCCGTACGCCCGCTCCGGCGGGAATAGGTGCCGCCGCTCCTCCATCTCCTTGACCAGGTCCTGGAGTTCGGAGCGGATCCAGTCGCGCGTGGCCACCTCGCCGAGGCCCATCCGCAGCGCGGCGATCTCCCGGGTGAGGTACTCGGTGTCGGCGATGGACCGCTCGTTCTGCTTGCGGTCCTGCTCGTGGGTGACCCGGTCGCGGTCGTCCTGCCGGTTCTGCGCGAGCAGGATCAGCGGGGCTGCGTACGAGGCCTGGAGCGAGAGGGCCAGCGTGAGGAAGATGAACGGGTAGTTGTCGAAGCGCAGACTGCTCGGCGCGAAGATGTTCCAGGCGACCCACAGGATGATGATCAGGGTCATCCAGACGATGAACCGTCCGGTGCCCAGGAACCGCGCGATCCGCTCGCTGAACCGTCCGAACGCCTCCGGGTCCCACTCCGGCAGCAGCCGCACGCGTCCCGAGCGCGGCTGGTCGAGCCGGGCGCGGCCACGGGCCACGGCGCTCGCGCCGCCCGCCCGGGTGCGCTCCTCCGACCGGTCAGTGCCGCCCATCGGGAACCCCCTCAGGCCCGTGGAACTCCGTCTCGCGCCAGTCGTCCGGCAGCAGGTGGTCGAGCACGTCGTCGACGGTCACGGCGCCGAGCAGCGAGCCGCTCTCGTCCACCACGGGCGCGGCCACCATGTTGTACGCGGCGAGGAAGCTGGTCACCGAGGGCAGCGAGGCGTTCGGCGGCAGCGGCTTCAGATCGCTGTCCACGACCGAGCTGACCAGCGTGAACGGCGGCTCGCGCAGCAGCCGCTGGAAGTGGACCATGCCGAGGTACTTGCCGGTCGGCGTCTCGTCGGGCGGCCGGCAGACGTACACCTGCGCGGCCAGCGCGGGCGAGAGGTCCTGCTGGCGCACCCGGGCCAGCGCGTCGGCGACCGTGGCGTCGGGCCGCAGCACGATCGGCTCGGTGGTCATCAGACCGCCCGCCGTGCGCTCCTCGTACGAGAGCAGCCTTCGCACGTCCGCCGCGTCATCGGGCTGCATCAGGGTGAGGAGGCGCTCCTTGTCCTCCTCGGGCAGCTCCGAGAGCAGGTCGGCGGCGTCGTCCGGGTCCATCGCCTCCAGGACGTCGGCGGCCCGCTCGTCCTTCAGCTTGCCGAGGATCTCCACCTGGTCGTCGTCCGGCAGCTCCTCCAGGACGTCCGCGAGCCGGTCGTCGTCGAGGGCGGCGGCCACCTCGGCCCGGCGCTTGGGGGACAGGTGGTGCATGACGTTGGCGAGGTCGGCGGGGCGCAGCTGCTCGAAGGTGGCGACCAGGTTCTCGGCGCCCTGCCCGTGCTCCTCCAGGGAGAAGCCGCTGACGGCCGACCACTCGACGGTCAGCGTCTCGCCCTTGCGGCGCAGCGCGCCCGACTTGCCGCGCCGCACGAAGACCTTGTCGATCTCCCAGTCACGGCGGGCCGGGAGCTGCTGGATCGCCACGTCCAGGACGGTCACCTGCTCGCCGTCCTCGACCAGGGTGACCCGGCGGTCCAGGAGTTCGCCGAGCACCAGACGCTCGGTGGGCCGCTGCTCGAAGCGCCGCAGATTGACCACGCCGGTGGTGATGACCTGGCCCGATTCCACTCCGGTGACCCGGGTCATGGGCAGGAAGATGAGGCGCCGGCTCGCGACTTCGACGACGATGCCGAGCAGCCGGGGAGGCCTGCGGCCGACCCGGAGCATCGCCACGAGGTCGCGCACCCGGCCGACCTGGTCGCCGTTGGGGTCGAAGACGGCGACGCCGGAGAGATGCGATACGAAGACCCGGGGGGCGCCTGCCGCCATACGAGCGCCTCCTTACTGTTCAGGGTTGCTCCGCACCACCGCGATCGCTGCGGGACAAGGGCTCCAGGCTAGCCGGTGGCGGCCCGGTACGCCCTTGCGGGTCGCCCGTCCGGAGCTCTGCCGAGCAGCGTATGCACTGCGGGTAGGGTGCGGTCTGCCGACCCCCTACATCCATGTGAGAGGCAGTGCGCAGGTGACCTCATCCCCCTTGTCCGTACGGGTACGGGTCCGGGCCCGCCGGGCCGCGCTGCCCGTCGCGCTGTGCGCGGGCCTCGCCGCGACGCTCACCGCGTGCGGCTCGGATCCCGACGAGGGGACCAACGGCGTCGGCAAGCTGTCCGCCCCCGAGATCGAGAGCAAGGCGCGCACGGCGGCCGACGGGGCCGACGCGGTGCGCCTGTCGGGGACGCTGGTCAGCAAGGGCGGCTCGTACAAGCTCGACATGAAGCTGAAGGGCAGCGGCGGGTCGGGCACGGTCACCTCGCAGAAGAGCACGTTCGGGCTGCTGCGGGTGGGCGACGACCTGTTCCTCAAGGCGGGCGCCGGGTTCTGGTCGCACAGCGAGTCGGGCGGCGCGGCCCAGGCCGCGGGCAAGCTCGACGACAAGTACGTCAAGGTGCCGTCCGGTGACCCCGCCTACCAGCAACTGCGCGGCTTCACCGACAAGTCCGTCCTGCTCAAGGGGATGCTGGGGCTCCAGGGCGCGCTGTCCAAGGGGGACCGCTCGGAGGTCGGCAACGTCCGTACGGTCCGGATCGAGGCGGGCAAGGACGGCGAGGGCGGCACCCTTGACGTCTCCCTCCAGGGCACGCCCTATCCGCTGCGCTTCGAGCGCGCGGGCGGCGCCGGAGTCCTCGAACTCGCGGACTGGAACAAGGACTTCGCACTCGCGCCGCCGTCGAAGGACGCGACGGTGGACTACGGCCACCAGCTCCCGACGACCTGACGGCCTCTTCGCGGCGAGGCCCGCCGCGGAGGGCGCCCGGACCCGCGCGCGAACCCCGGCTTCAGCGCCGCTTGCGCTTCAGGAGCAGCCGGGGCAGCGCGGCCGGCACCGCGTGCCGGGTCGTGGCCGGGGAGGCCACCGGCGCGGCGGCCAGGGAACCCTCCGGGGCCGCTTCCAGCGGGCCGAGCGGCGCCAGCCGCAGGAGGCGGCACTCCGCGGCCCACCGCGCCGGCATCGCCTCGCCGTCCGGCGCGTTCAGACGCTTGCCCTTCAGCTCGGCCACCGCCGCGTCCCACGCCTCGGAGCCGGCCGCGATCTCGGACACGCTCGCCGCCCAGGCGACGAGCCGGCCTCCCTTGTCCTTGGACCGGACCGTCACCGTCGCCGTGCCGCCGTCCGGCAGACCGTCGAGGGGCTGCTCGCCCGGACCGCCCCCGACGACGTACGCGGCCCCGTCGAGCCAGGCGTGCCACAGGGCGCGCTCGGCGCTCCCCCCGGTGCCGCGCACCCAGATGAGCCCGGACTTCTTCGTGGCCTCCTCGACCAGGGCCTGGTCGAGCAACGTCTGCGTCATGGGACCACAGTAGAGGCCCCCGGGAATGGTCAGTTCCGTAATCGGGCCATGCCCCTTACGCTGCCGCCGTGACCACTGCCACCACCCCCGCGCCGGCCGTCTCGGCCGGCCCGCGCACCGACCTCGTGCTGCTCGGCGTCGCCCTCGCCGGCGTCTCGCTGTCCGCGCCGCTCATCGCCGCCACCGCCGCGCCCGCGCTCGCCATCGCGTTCTGGCGCAACGCCCTCGCGGTCGGCGCGCTGACCCCCGTGGCCTGGTTCAAGTACCGCGCCCGGCTGCGCGCGCTGACCCGGCGCGAGGTGGGCCTCGCCCTGGGCGCGGGCGGTCTGCTCGCGCTGCACTTCGGGCTGTGGCTGCCGAGCCTGAGCATGACGTCCGTCGCCTCGTCGACCGCGCTGTGCACGACCACCCCGATCTGGACCACCATCGCGCTGCGGCTGCGCGGCCACCGCCCGCCGGCCATGGTGTGGAGCGGCACCCTGGCCGCCTGCGTCGGTGTCCTGCTGCTCACCGGCGTCGACCTCAGCCTGTCGCCGCGCGCGCTCGCCGGTGACGCGCTCGCGCTCGGCGGGGGCATCGCGGCCGCCGGGTACGTGCTGCTCGGCGCGGAGGTCCGCAAGAGCGTGGACACCGTCCCGTACACGTACCTCTGCTACGGCGCGGCCGCCGTCGGGCTCCTGGCGGCCTCGCTCGTCAGCGGGGCCGAGCTCACCTCGTACGACGCCGGGACCTGGTTGAAGCTCGCCCTGCTCACGCTCGCGGCCCAACTGCTCGGCCACTCCCTGCTGAACCGGGTGGTGGCGAGCCTCGGCCCGTCCGTCACCTCCACGGCGATCCTGCTCGAAACCCCCGGCGCCGCCCTCATCGCGGCCCTCTGGCTCGGCCAGCGGCCCCCGGTCCTCGCCTACCCGGCGCTCCTGGTGATCATGGCCGGCCTCGCCCTGGTCGTCCGGGCGAACCGGGCCAACTGACCGCTCAGAGCCAGCCGTTGCGCTTGAGGGTGCGGTGGATGGCGAAGCAGGCCACGGCCACCAGACCCATCGCGACCGGATAGCCGTACTTCCAGTGCAGCTCCGGCATGTGCTCGAAGTTCATGCCGTACACCCCGCACACCATCGTCGGTACGGCGATGATCGCCGCCCAGGACGTGATCTTGCGCATGTCCTCGTTCTGGGCGACGGAGGCCTGGGCGAGGTTGGCCTGGAGGATCGAGTTGAGCAGCTCGTCGAAGCCGATGACCTGCTCCTGTACGCGGGCGAGGTGGTCGGCGACGTCCCGGAAGTACTTCTGGATGTCCGGGTCGACCAGGCGCATCGGGCGCTCGCTCAGGAGCTGCATCGGGCGCAGCAGCGGCGAGACCGCGCGCTTGAACTCCAGTACCTCGCGCTTGAGTTGGTAGATCCGGCCGGCGTCCACCCCGCGCGGGCTGCCCTTGGCCGGGGCCGAGAAGACCTCGATCTCGACCTCGTCGATGTCGTCCTGCACCGCGTCCACGACGGCCAGGTAGCCGTCGACCACCTGGTCGGCGATGGCGTGCAGCACGGCGGACGGGCCCTTGGCGAGGAGCTCCGGGTCGCCCTGGAGGCGCTTGCGCAGCGCGCGGAGCGAACCCTGGCCGCCGTGCCGGACGGTGATGACGAAGTCCCGCCCGGTGAAGCACATCACCTCGCCGGTCTCCACGACCTCGCTGGTGGCGGTGAGTTCGGCGTGCTCCACGTAGTGGATGGTCTTGAAGACGGTGAACAGGGTGTCGTCGTAGCGCTCCAGCTTCGGCCTCTGGTGGGCGTGGACCGCGTCCTCCACGGCGAGCGGGTGCAGCCCGAACTCGGCCGCGATACCGGCGAATTCGGCCTCGGTCGGCTCGTGCAGACCGATCCACGCGAAGCCCCCGCCCTCGCGCACCCGGCGCATCGCCTCGCGCGGCGTCAGGCAGGCGCTGTCCTCGACGGACCGCTCGCGCTGCCCGTCGCGGTAGACCGCGCAGTCCACGACGGCACTGCTCGCCGACGGGTCGCGGGTGGTGTCGTAGCCGTTGTACGGGGTGCTGGTCTTGCGCAGTGCGGGGCGGACCACGGCGCGCAGGTCACGGATCATCGACATGGCAGGACTCCTTCACGGAGGGGCCGTCGGGGCGTGACGCTCTGGAACTGCCCGGAATGGGGACGTTCTGCGACGAAGGGGGCCAAGAGGTCGAATCGACCCCGAAAGGCATCAATCGCACACGTTCGCAAAGCGGGCGGCACCACAGGGGCACGCGGGGACGGCGTTCGCTACTGAAACGGACAACGCGAGGCGAGATGCTCTTCCGTTGGCGAAACGCCATGAGACTCAGGTGTTTCCGGGCGCGGAGGCCGGGTATGCACGCTCTCGGATCGACGAGAGATCAGATCACCGGGGACAACGCAGCCGTGCGGAAGAGCGGTTGGTACTGCCAGGCCGACTTCGATCCATCGCAGCCCCACCTCCTCCAGCCGGTCCCCCGTGGGGGACTTCCTGCTGTCCCGAACAGCGGCCAAGACTATCAGCCCACTGTTGCGTCAAGCCCCCTCTTTGCCGCTTGCATACGCCTTCTATGCTCGGCCCATGGTTGATGTTCTTGCTCTGGTCGAGGCCCGGCTGCGCACCGCGCTGGGCGAGCCGGACGCGCGCGCGGCGGTCACCTTCCTCGGCACGGACCGCATCGAGGTGCTGCGGTTCACCGACGGCGACATCGTCCGGTACGCGACCCTCGGCATGTCCGCCCAGCCGATGGCCGACCCCACCTCCGCGCTGGCCGACCCGGTGAAGGGTCCGCGGGCCGAACTGGTCCTGTCCGTACGGGCCGGGCTCGCCGACACCGACAAGGTGCTCCGCCCGCTCGCCGTGCTCGCCGCCTCCCCGCAGGTGGAGGGCCTCGTGGTGGCCCCGGGCGCCTCGCTCGACCTGGGCGAACCCCTGTGGCCCGGCGCCCCGTTCGCCTCCGTGCTCGTCGCCGAGCCGGGCGGCCTGGTCGAGGACCTGGAGCTCGACGCCCCGCTGGACCCCGTGCGCTTCCTGCCGCTGCTCCCCATGACCTCGAACGAGGCCGCGTGGAAGCGGGTTCGCGGCGCGGCGGAGCTGGAGGAGCGGTGGCTGGCCCGGGGCACGGATCTGAGGGACCCCCGGCGCAACTCCGTCCCCCTGGACTGACCAGCCGCCCTGGCGGCTCCGCCCCCAGCCCTCCGTTCGCGCCTTGAGCGCGCTCGTCCTCAACCGCCGGACGGGCTGGGGGTGCCCGTACTCAGCGCTGCTGGGGGCGCGGGGAACTGCGCGAGCGGCCCCGCACGGTCCGCACCGGAAGGCGAGGGTTCGTGGGGCTTCGCCCCAGACCCCGTTCGCGCCTGAACGGCGCTCGTCCTCAATCGCCGGACGGGCTGGGGGCCCAGCACCGGTACGGCCAGGCGGCGCGGGCAACCCCGCACCGCCCTGACCCACCCCCCGCCGGAGGCCAACCGCCTAGTTCGCGAAGACCGACACCCCATCCTCCGTGGCGTGGGCCGGCTGGAGTTCCGCCGCCTCGTGCGTGAGCGACGCGCGCCGGGCCCAGACGATCAGTGCGCCGATGACCGCCGCGACGGCCGCGACCACGAACGGGATGTGGATGTTGCTCCACTCCTCGATCTTCGGCGCGAAGTAGGGAGCCGCGGCCGCCGCGAACCAGCGCACGAAGTTGTAGCCCGCGCTCGCCACCGGCCGGGGCGCGTCCGAGACGCCCAGGGCCAGTTCCGTGAAGACGGTGTTGTTGAGGCCGATGAACGCGCCGGACGCGACGGTCGCGGCGACCGCCGTGGTGTGGTTGCCGTAGCCGAGCACGATCAGGTCCGCGGCCAGCAGCACCAGCGATCCGCCGAGCACCTTCAGCGAGCCGAACCGCTTCTGGAGCCGGGGCGCGACGAGCACCGAGAACACCGCGAGCAGCAGACCCCACGCGAAGAAGACGCCACCCGACTTGTACGGCGACATGTTCAGGACGAACGGGGTGAAGGCGAGGACCGTGAAGAACGCGTAGTTGTAGAAGAACGCGGAGGCCGCCGCGGAGGCGAGCCCGCCGTGGCCGAGGGCCTTGATCGGATCGAGCAGCGAGGTCTTGCGCGCGGGCTTGGGCTGCTCCTTGAGGAGCGCCGTGATCGCGATGAAGCCGATCGCCATGAGGGCCGCGGTGCCGAAGAAGGGGTAGCGCCACTTCATGTCGCCGAGGATCGCGCCGAGCAGCGGGCCGCACGCCATGCCGAGTCCGAGCGCGGACTCGTAGAGCAGGATCGCGGCGGCGCTTCCGCCGGCCGCCGCGCCCACGATGACGGCGAGCGCGGTCGAGACGAACAGCGCGTTGCCGAGCCCCCAGCCGGCCCGGAAGCCGACGAGCGCGCCGACCGAGTTCGAGGTGCCGGCGAGCGCGGCGAAGACGACCACCAGGGCGAGGCCCGCCAGGAGCGTCTTCTTGCCGCCGATCCGGCTGGACACGAAGCCGGTGACCAGCATCGCGACGGCGGTGATCAGGAAGTACGAGGTGAAGAGCAGGGAGACCTGGCTGGGCGTGGCGTCCAGGCCCTTGGCTATGGAGGGCAGGATCGGGTCGACCAGGCCGATGCCCATGAAGGCGACGACGGACGCGCCCGCGGTCGCCCAGACCGCCTTGGGCTGACGCAACAGACTGCCGGCTCCCGCACCTTCGTCGAGAGGGTCCTTTCCTTGCCGCATGGCTGCTCCCGCTTCCCGTCGGACGAGTCCCGTCGCACGGGGCCCGTCGGGTGGGTCCCGTTGAACGGGGACCCAAGATCGTTGTGCGATACACACAATAACTTAGCGAGGCTAATGGATGCAAGATGAAACTACTTTTTCCCCGGCGTCGCACGGCCTCCGGACGCATGCCCCGGACTCCACGCCCCCGGCCGACAGGCGGACCGCACTCCGGACGGGTGATCGTCCTTGACGGGGCGACGGCCGGGGAGGACCGTGGGGCCCTATGAGGGGCGAACCCAGTTGCCCGAAGTGCGGAGGCCGGGTCAGGGCGCCCGGTCTCTTTGCCGACACCTGGCAGTGCGACGCGCACGGGCCGGTGTATCCGCTCCAGCCGGTGGTGCCGCCCAGCGTCGAGGCCCTTGAGGTCGTCGTGCGCCGGGCGCAGGTGCCCGCCTGGATGCCCTGGCCGCTGCCGGTCGGCTGGCTGTTCACCGGCGTCGCGTACGCGGGTGACGACCGCAGCGGCGGCCGCGCGACCGCCGTCGCCTGCTCCGGCCCCGGCCCGCTCGGCGGCATCGGCGAGCTGATCCTGGTCGCCGAGGAGCTGGGCGTGGGGCTCGGCGCGCGGTACGCGGGCATCGACGGGCCCGACCCCGGCCCGTTCATGAACGTCGACAAGCCCCCGCACACCAAGGTCCTCGCGGCCGGCCGCCCCACCCCGCTGTGGCACGTCACCCACACCCCGGACGACCGCGCGGTCTTCGCGGGCGAGGCGCGCGGCCTGTGGCTGTGGGCCATCGTGTGGCCCGAGCAGTCCGGGCTCCTGATGTACGACGAACTCGTCCTGACCGATCTGCGGGACGCGGGCTCCGAGGTGGAACTGGTGCCGTGCGGGGCGCTCACCCCGCGCATCCTGTCCTGACCCCGCGATCCGCGAGCGGACGGAGTGAACTGCGAGCGGGCCGGGGGAGTGCGGGGCGTGGCCGGGCGGAGTGCGGGGCGCGTGGCCGGGCGGACTGCGGGGTGTGGCCGGGCGGTTATCCTTGACTGTCCCCTGATCCGCCCCTTATGCCCTGGAGTACGCGTCGTGCGCATCGATCTGCACACCCACTCCACGGCCTCGGACGGTACGGACACCCCCGCCGAGCTCGTACGCAACGCGGCCGCCGCCGGGCTCGACGTCGTCGCGCTGACCGACCACGACACCACCCGTGGATACGCGGAGGCCATCGCCGCCCTCCCGGCCGGGCTCACCCTCGTCACCGGCGCCGAACTCTCCTGCCGCGTCGACGGCATCGGCCTGCACATGCTGGCCTACCTCTTCGACCCCGACGAGCCCGAGCTCTCCCGCGAGCGCGAGCTCGTGCGCGACGACCGGGTCCCGCGCGCCCAGGGCATGGTCGCCAAACTCCGCGAACTCGGCGTGCCCATCACCTGGGAGCAGGTCGCGCGCATCGCGGGCGACGGCTCGGTGGGCCGCCCCCACGTCGCCGAGGCGCTCGTCGAACTCGGCGTCGTCGACTCGGTCTCCGACGCCTTCGTGCCGGACTGGCTCGCCGACGGCGGCCGCGCCTACGTCGGCAAGCACGAGCTGGACCCGTTCGACGCGATCCGGCTCGTCAAGGCCGCCGGCGGCGTCACCGTCTTCGCCCACCCGCTCGCGCTCAAGCGCGGCCAGGTCGTGCCCGAGTCGGCGATAGCGGAGCTGGCCGCCGCCGGGCTCGACGGCATCGAGGTCGACCACACCGACCACGACGCCCCCACCCGCGACCGGCTGCGCGGCCTCGCCCGTGACCTCGGGCTGCTCCCCACCGGCTCAAGCGACTACCACGGCAGCCGCAAGACCGTACGGCTCGGGGAGTGCACCACCGACCCCGAGATCTACGGCGAGATCACCCGCCGCGCCACGGGGGCCTTCCCCGTGCCGGGCGCGGGCGGAAGCGCCCGCCCGTAGGGAGAGCGCGCCTCTCCCAACCCCGGGGGCGCCGCCCCCGTACTCCCACTCCTCGAACCCCCGCCCCGGCCGACTTCCGCGCGGCCCCGGGGGCCGGGCCCGGCCGGCCCGCGCACCAGCGCCCCAGCCCTCCTCTGTACGCCCCTCACTTGCAAGGCTCACCGTGTTCGACGCTGCCGTCTTCGGCTCCCTCTTCCTCACCCTGTTCGTCATCATGGATCCCCCCGGGATCACGCCGATCTTCCTCGCGCTGACCGCGGGCCGGGCCGCCAAGGTCCAGCGCCGGATGGCGTGGCAGGCCGCAGCCGTCGCGCTCGGCGTGATCACGCTCTTCGGCCTCGTCGGGCACCAGATCCTGACGTATCTGCACATCGACGTCCCCGCGCTGATGATCGCGGGCGGTCTGCTGCTGCTCCTGATCGCGCTCGACCTGCTCACCGGCAAGACCGACGAGCCCAAGCAGACCAAGGACGTCAACGTAGCCCTGGTGCCGCTCGGCATGCCGCTGCTCGCGGGGCCCGGCGCGATCGTCCAGGTGATCCTGGCCGTCCAGAACCACGACACGGTGACCGGGCAGGTCTCGGTCTGGGCGGCGATCATCGCCATCCACGTCGTGCTCTACGTGACCATGCGGTACTCGCTGCTGATCATCCGCGTCATCAAGGACGGCGGCGTCGTCCTGGTCACGCGGCTCGCGGGCATGATGCTCTCCGCGCTCGCGGTGCAGCAGATCATCAACGGCGTCACCCAGGTCATCCACGCCAACTGACGCCCCCGGCAAGCCCGTTGGGGCCCGGACATGCCAAAGCGCCCCCGTACTCGCTGTACGGGGGCGCTTTTACGTACGGCACCCGCGGCCGTTCACGGCTCGCGGGGGCACTGCCTCTTACGCGTTACGAGGCTGCGGATTCGGTCGGGCGGATGTAGATGCGCTGACCCATGGCGGCGGCCTGCTGCACAATCCGGTTGACGGAGGCGGCGTCCACGACGGTGCTGTCAACGGCGGTACCGTCGACGTCGTCCAGGCGCATGATTTCGAAGCGCATGGCTTCTCCCTTCGTCTGATCCTCCTGCTAGGAGAACTACTGGTGCGGGGGGCTGCTGGAACAGCCTGCTCCCACGAGGCGTCGGGGCGGTTGCCCGCCCGTTAAGAGTGGATTGCGTGGCGCATGTGCAACGCGTTCCGTAGGGATCAACGGGTTGCCTCCAGCAAACATTCCCTACGCTAAGGAAATTTTTCGGATTGCTAAGGATTGAGGGGAAAAAACAACCACACGTGCCCGGTTGTGCCCCCTGCGTCACGAAGCCGACAATGGAAAGCGTATGGACGAATCCCAGGAACCTCAGCCGGCCCAGGTGCCCCACGACCTCGCCGCCCAGCTGCACGGCAAGCTGGACGCCACCAACGAGCTGCTCCAGCGCATGCTCGCCGAGGTCGCGAAGACGCCCTCCACACACGCGATCTTCGTCGACGCGGGCTACGTCTACGCGGCCGCCGGCCTCCTCGTCACCGGCACCGAGGACCGCCGCTCCTTCGACCTCGACGCCGAGGGCCTGATCGAGGCCTTCATCGACAAGGCCCGCACGATCTTCGCGGACAGCCGGCTGCTCCGCGTGTACTGGTACGACGGCGCGCGCCGGCGCATCCACACCCCCGAGCAGCAGTCGATCGCCGAGCTGCCCGACGTCAAGGTCAGGCTCGGCAACCTCAACGCGAACAATCAGCAGAAGGGCGTCGACTCGCTGATCCGCTCCGACCTGGAGTCACTGGCCCGCCACCGCGCGATCAGCGACGCGGCGCTGATCGGCGGCGACGAGGACCTCGTCTCGGCGGTCGAGGCCGCGCAGGGGTACGGGGCGCGGGTCCACCTGTGGGGCATCGAGGCGGCGGAGGGCCGCAACCAGGCGGAGCCGCTGCTGTGGGAGGTCGACAGCCAGCGCACGTTCGACCTCGACTTCTGCAAGCCGTACGTGACGCGGCGGCCGGTCACGCTGTACGAGCAGGACGGGCCGGCGCCGAGCCGCGAGGACGTGCGGTTCGTGGGGGCGCGGATCGCCGCGACGTGGCTCTCGGAGCGGGGGCGGGCCGCCCTCGCCGACCTGCTGCCCGGCCACCCCTACCTGCCCGGCCCGGTGGACCAGGACCTCCTCATCGAGGCGGAACGCCTCCTCCAGTACTCCCTGCGGGGCCACGCGGACCTGCGCCGCTCCCTGCGCGACGGCTTCTGGCAGCACCTCCAGTCCCAGTACTGACCCAGTACGGAGTGGCCCGTGCCTGCCGATTCGCTGGCTGTCCGCGGGTCGCCGGTGGCTGGTCGCGCAGTTCCCCGCGCCCCTGGCGGGGCTGGTGATGATCGGTGCTGGGTTGTGCGGGCTGCCTAGGGGCGCGGGGAACTGCGCGAACGGTCCCGCACGGTCCGCAGGTGAAGTGGAAGGCGCGGGAGCGGCGAGGTCGGTGCTGGGCCGGGCGGCCCGCCCAGGGGCGCGGGGAACCGCGCGAACAGCCCCGCAGGGCCGACGCGGCTCAGGTGGTCCAGAAGTCGGCCAGGGCCGAGGCCAGCTCCCCCGGATGGGAGACGTTGGGGGAGTGATCCGCCCCCGCGATCACGGTATGCCGCGCCCCCACGCTGCGCGCCAGATGCGCCAACTCCCCGACCGTCCACACCATTTCCCCGTCCCCGTACGCCACGTGCAACGGCAGCGGCAACCCCGCAAGCCCCTCCGTGCGGTCCGGCTCGACCCTCAACTGCCGCCCCGTGGCGATGAGTTGGGCCGTCTGCGTGCTGAACCAGCGGCGTTCGAGGAACGCCACGATCTCCGGCGGATCGGCGACGTACGCCGGATCGCGGCCGTCCAGCCACTGCGTCACCGACCACACCCACGACGGCGGCAGCACCGGCAGCGCCGCCCGGAGCATCCGGATCTTGGTGCGCTGGTCGGGCCCGACCCGGCCGGGCCCGGACGAGAGCAGCGTCAGCGAACGGAAGGCCGACGGATCGAGCCGCGCCGCCGACCGGGCCACGAAGCCGCCGAAGGAGTGCCCCACGAGGTGCACGGGCCCGTCGCCGAGCGCGGCGGCCTGCGCGAGCACATCGGTGCCGAGCGTGCGCGGGGTGTACCCGGAGACGTGCCGGGGCCCGGGGCTCTCGAACTGCCCGCGCCCGTCGACCGCCACCGCGCGGTACCCGGCGTCCGCCAGCGGGTCGAGGAGGGCGAGGAAGTCCTCCTTGCTGCCGGTGTACCCGGGGAGCAGCAGCACGGTGCCCCGCACCCGCCCCTCCGGCCGCGAATCGAGCACCGCGAATTCCTGGCGCGGGGTGCCGAGCCGGTACGCGCGCGTGCGCGCCGGAAGGTCGAGGGAGCGGGGCTTACTCATGAGTAGAGCGTATCCGGCGGCCCCGCGGCGCCTCGGCGCGGGAACGCGAACGGCCCGGCACCCCCGCAGGGGAACCGGGCCGTTTCAGGCGGTGCGGCTTACGCCTCGGGCGCGACCGCGGCCTTCTTCGCACGGGTGCGACGCGGCTTGGCCGGAGCCTCGGCCGCAGGTGCCTCGGCCGTCTCGACGACGGCTTCGGCGGCCTTCTTGCGCGTACGGCGGGGCTTGGCCGGGGCCTCGGCCTCGACGGCCGTCCCGTCGGTCGCCCCGGGGGCGGCCTCGACGACCTTCTTCGCCCGGGTCCGGCGCGGCGCGGCCGGAGCCTCGGCCGCCTCGGGGGCTGCCTCGGCGACCTTCTTGGCACGGCTGCGGCGGGGCTTGGCCGGGGCCTCGGCCTCGGCCGCTGGGGCCTCGATCGCGGGGGCCTCGACCGTCTCGACGACGGCTTCGGCGGCCTTCTTGCGCGTACGGCGCGGCTTGACCGGGGCCTCGGCCTCGACGGCCGTCTCGGCGATCGCCTCGGGGGCGGCCTCGACGACCTTCTTCGTACGGGTGCGACGCTGCTTGACGGGGGCCTCGGCCTCCACGACCGGGGTGACCTCGACGACCGGGGCGGCCTCGACGACGGCCTCGGCCGCCTTCTTCGTCCGCGTACGCCTCGGCTTGGCCGGGGCCTCCGCGATCGCCGCGGCCGGGGCCTCGGCGACGTCGGACATCGCCGCGGTGGTCCGGGCCTTCGCGGCCCTGGCCAGCTCCAGCGCGGCCGACTCCGGCGTCACGAAGCCGACCTCGGGCTCGGTCGCCTTGCGCACCCGGCGACGACGAGCCGCCTTCGCCTCGACGGGCTCGACGACGGGCGCGGCGGCGGTCGGCGCGGAACGACGGCGCGGCTCGGCCTTGCGGACGGCCTGCGCCCCGACGGCCGGCTCGGCCTTGACGACGGGCTCGGTCTTGACGGCGGGCGCCTCGGCGACCGCGACCGCCATCGGCGCGGCCTCGATCACCGGCGCGGCGGCCTGCGGCGCGGTCGACGGCGCACCCGGGCGGGTACGACGGCGGCGGCGCGGCGTGCGCGGCTCGGTCACGGTCTCGGTGGCCTCGGCCACCGGGGTCGCGATGGGCGGGGCCGTGACCTCGGTGCCGTCCAGCTGCGTGCCGCCACGGGTGCGGCGACGCTGACGCGGCGTACGCGTACGGGCCGGACGCTCCTCGGTGACGACGGGCGCGGCGGCGGCGGACTTGCGCCCGCGTCCACCGGTCTCGCCCAGGTCCTCGACCGCCTCGGCCGCGAGGCCGGCGCGGGTGCGCTCGCCCCGGGGCAGCACGCCCTTGGTGCCGGCCGGGATCTTCAGCTCCTCGAACAGGTGCGGGGACGTGGAGTACGTCTCGACCGGGTCCGGGAACTTCAGGTCCAGGGCCTTGTTGATCAGCTGCCAGCGCGGGATGTCGTCCCAGTCGACCAGCGTGATCGCGATGCCCTTCTTGCCCGCGCGGCCGGTGCGGCCGATGCGGTGGAGGTAGGTCTTCTCCTCCTCGGGCGACTGGTAGTTGATGACGTGCGTGACGCCCTCGACGTCGATGCCTCGGGCGGCGACGTCGGTGCAGACGAGCACGTCGACCTTGCCGTTGCGGAAGGCGCGCAGCGCCTGCTCGCGGGCGCCCTGGCCGAGGTCGCCGTGGACCGCGCCGGAGGCGAAGCCGCGCTTGGCGAGCTGCTCGGCGATGTCCGCGGCGGTGCGCTTCGTACGGCAGAAGATCATCGCGAGCCCGCGGCCCTCGGCCTGCAGGATGCGCGCGACCATCTCCGGCTTGTCCATGGAGTGGGCGCGGTAGACGAACTGCGCCGTGTTGGCGACGGTCGTGCCCTCGTCGTCCGGCGAGGTGGCGCGGATGTGCGTGGGCTGCGACATGTAGCGGCGGGCGAGGCCGATGACGGCGCCCGGCATGGTCGCGGAGAACAGCATCGTCTGCCGCTTCGGCGGAAGCAGCTGGATGATCTTCTCGACGTCGGGCAGGAAGCCGAGGTCGAGCATCTCGTCGGCCTCGTCGAGCACCAGCGTCTTGACGTGGGAGAGGTCGACCTTCTTCTGACCGGCCAGGTCGAGGAGGCGGCCCGGGGTGCCGACGATCACGTCGACGCCCTTCTTGAGCGCCTCGACCTGGGGCTCGTACGCCCGGCCGCCGTAGATGGCGAGCACGCGCACGTTGCGGACCTTGCCCGCGGTGAGGAGGTCGTTGGTCACCTGCTGGCACAGCTCGCGCGTCGGGACGACGACGAGGGCCTGCGGGGTGTTGGTGAGCTGCTCGGACGTGGCCCGGCCGGCCTCGACGTCGGCGGGGACGGTCACGCGCTCGAGGATCGGCAGACCGAAGCCGAGCGTCTTGCCGGTGCCGGTCTTGGCCTGGCCGATGATGTCGGTGCCGGAGAGCGCGACGGGGAGCGTCAGCTCCTGGATGGGGAACGGGGACACGATGCCGACGGCTTCAAGGGCTTCGGCGGTCTCGGGAAGGATCCCGAGCTCTCGGAACGTAGTCAGGGTGCTGCCTCTTCTGTGAGACGCGGTACGGAGGCGAACGCGGCGGGTCTTACCGTGCCCATTTCGTCCGGCGGGATCAGATTCGATCGTGTTGCCGGGTGGCGCGGGACCACTGCCGTCGCTCAAGCGCTCGTGCCGCTGAGGGATCCCTCTTCGGTGGCACGTACTGAAACGTGCCCTGCGGAGGGCTGTCGGGTCGGAGCCGACCGGAGCAACCGACCGGGCATCCTCATTCGTGCAGCCCGTCGAAATACTCGCCGGGCGCATTACCACTGTACCCCGGATTCGCGCATGTGTGTTGGGCGAATTCGCGGGACCGGTGGTACGGGTGTGAGCAAGCAGGCCCTTACACCCTGCTCCGGGCGGGCTATTGTGCGGCTTATGGAGACGTCTGACAACGCCACTGCAGCCGAAGAAATCACCCCGGAGCCCGAGCGCACCGGGATCGCCGCCCAGGACTGGGAGACGGCCTCCGCGGTGCCCCAGTACCGCGCCGCGGTCGTGGACCTCCTCGGCGCCCTCGCGTACGGCGAGCTCGCGGCCTTCGAGCGGCTCGCCGACGACGCGAAGCTCGCGCCGACCCTGGCGGACAAGGCGGAGCTGGCGAAGATGGCCTCCGCGGAGTTCCTCCACTTCGAGCGGCTGCGGGACCGCCTCGCGCGGATCGACTGCGAGCCGACGGCCGCGATGGAGCCCTTCGCCAAGGCCCTCGACGACTTCCACCAGCAGACCGCCCCTTCGGACTGGCTGGAGGGCCTGGTCAAGGCGTACGTCGGCGACTCGATCGCCAGCGACTTCTACCGCGAGGTCGCCAACCACCTCGACTCCGACACCCGCTCCCTGGTCCTGTCGGTCCTCGACGACACCGGGCACGGCAACTTCGCCGTCGAAAAGGTGCGGGCCGCCATCGAGGCGGACCCGCGCGTCGGCGGCCGGCTCGCGCTGTGGGCCCGGCGGCTGATGGGCGAGGCCCTCTCGCAGGCCCAGCGCGTGGTCGCCGAACGCGACGCGCTCTCGACGATGCTGGTCGGCGGGGTGGACGGGGTGGCCGCGGGCTTCGACCTCGCGGCGGTCGGCGAGATGTTCACGCGGATCACCAAGGCCCACACCAAGCGGATGGCCGCTCTGGGCCTGGCCGCCTAGGGAACTCAAGGCCGCCCGGGAACTTCTGGCCGTCGGCACGCCTGACGCCCCGTCAGGCGGGCCCCGGCGGCGGGAGCGCCGCCTACGCCGCCCACCGGCGCAGGCGGCGCGACGGCCGCAGCAGCAGCGAGAGCGTGACGGACGCGACGAAGGTGGCGCCGAGCAGCGTGATCACGCCGTGGCCCGGGCCGATCGCCGAGTGGGTCAGGAAAGCGCCGAAGAGTCCGGCGAGCGGGCCGACTCCGAGCACCGTGCGCCGGTCGGGCAGCCGGTGCGAGAGCCGGGCCAGGGCGGCCCACGCGAGGGCGAATCCCAGCAGTACGGAGCCAAGGGCTTCCAGCAGCATGTACGTCGCCTCCCAGGGGGTGCGGCCAGGGCGGAACCGGTCACAAGCCGTCCTACCCGAGGCTCGCGGAAAGCAACCCTCCACTCACTGGGAGGAAGCAAGGCGGGCGGGCCCCGCAAGACGTGCGGAAGGGGTGCCACCGGTGTGAACCGGTGGCACCCCTTCCGTGGTGTCTCCGTGTACTACAGGGCGCCGAAGCCCACGCGGCGGACCGAGGGTTCGCCGATTTCCACGTATGCGATCTTGTCGGCCGGCACCAGGACCTTGCGGCCCTTGTCGTCCGCGAGGCTGAGCAGCTGCGCCTTGCCGGCGAGGGCGGCGGCTACCGCGCTCTCGACCTCTTCGGCGGACTGCCCGCTCTCCAGAACGATCTCCCGGGGCGCGTGCTGCACGCCGATCTTGACCTCCACGGCAAAGTCCCTCCGACCTCGTGCGGTGCGCGGTCAGCCGCGCCGTACGCTGCACACACTAGCCCGGGGAGGCGACCGGAAATGGCCGGTCCCTGAACGCCAGGAGCGAACAGAATCCGGGAATGACCGCCCGGAGGCCGCTCAGTGGCCCTCGGTGCCGTGCAGCGGGAAGCCCGCGATGCCGCGCCAGGCCAGCGAGGTGAGCAGCGCCACCGCCTTGTCGCGGGGGATCGTCGACTCGCTGGAGAGCCAGTAGCGGGCCACCACCTGGGAGACACCGCCCAGGCCCACGGCGAGCAGCATCGACTCGTCCTTGGACAGTCCGGTGTCCTCGGCGATGACGTCCGAGATCGCCTCGGCGCACTGGAGGCTGACCCGGTCCACGCGCTCGCGCACGGCCGGCTCGTTGGTGAGGTCCGATTCGAAGACGAGCCGGAAGGCGCCGCCCTCGTCCTCGACGTACGCGAAGTAGGCGTCCATCGTCGCCGCGACCCGGAGCTTGTTGTCCGTGGTCGACGCGAGGGCGGTGCGCACCGCGTGCAGGAGCGACTCGCAGTGCTGGTCCAGGAGGGCCAGGTAGAGCTCGAGCTTGCCGGGAAAGTGCTGGTAGAGCACCGGCTTCGAGACGCCCGCGCGCTCCGCGATGTCGTCCATGGCGGCCGCGTGGTAACCCTGCGCGACGAAAACCTCCTGGGCGGCGCCCAGGAGCTGATTGCGGCGGGCCCGGCGCGGCAGGCGCGTGCCTCGCGGGCGCGCCGCCTCGGTCTGCTCGATGGCTGTCACGCCGCCTCCCAAAGTTGATCTGGTGCGCGATGTACGCGCGCCGCCATCGTACTTTTGGGTAACCCGGCTGTGCGCGGTGCGAACGCAGAATTTCACGGACCGGACGCGCTGGGTAGCCGGAGATACCCGAGGTAAACCGAACAAATCATCGGTAGTCGTCTTCGTCGAGGGCGACCACGCGCGCCTGTTCGACCGCATCGGCCTCGTTGGCGGCGGCCGGATCGACCTGGCTCAGCGGGTCGTCCTGGTCCGGCCGTACGTCGGTGTGCTGCTCGGCGGCGTCCGCCTCGGGGGCCTCCGCGGACAGTTCGGCCGCGCCGTCGGCTACTTCCTGGAAGGTTTCCGGATCGCTGGGATCGACGGACATGACTGCTCCCTTTTCGTCCACTACGAGTGATTCGGGGGCTTCCTTACGAGCCTAGGAGTTCCCCCCGCCCGGCGCTATACGGCCTGTGACGGCGAACACATGAACCACGGTGTGATCGTCTCGTAACATTGCCGCATGTCTTCGACCGAGCTGCCGGAAACCCTCGCCGCTGCCTCACTGGCGCCGAGGGTGGGCGCGGTCGGGGTCGCGGAGGGCGAGGAGCTGCGTTCCGTGAGCCTGCCCGGCCTCACTCTGAACGTCCGGTTCCGGCCCGGCGACGCCCGCCCCGGCCTCGAACCCGCGCTGTACGTCCACGGGCTCGGCGGTTCCTCGCAGAACTGGTCGGCGCTGATGCCGCTGCTCGCCGACCGCCTGGAGGGCGAGGCGCTCGATCTGCCCGGCTTCGGGGACTCCCCGCCGCCGGACGACGGCAACTACTCGATCACCGGCCACGCCCGCGCCGTGATCCGCCTCCTCGACTCGCAGGACCGCGGCCCGGTCCACCTCATCGGCAACTCGCTGGGCGGCGCGGTCTCCACCAGGGTCGCGGCCGTACGCCCCGACCTGGTGCGCACCCTCACCCTGGTCTCGCCCGCGCTGCCGGAGATCCGCGTCCAGCGCAGCGCCTGGCCCACCGCGCTCGTCGCGCTGCCCGGCGTGGCCTCGCTGTTCGCGCGGCTGACCAAGGACTGGAACGCCGAGGACCGCACCCGCGGAGTGATGGCCCTCTGTTACGGGGATCCCGGCCGGGTCAGCCCCGAGGGATTCGAGGCCGCCGTGCACGAAATGGAGCGGCGCCTCCAACTGCCGTACTTCTGGGACGCGATGGCCCGCTCGGCCCGTGGCATCGTGGACGCGTACACCCTGGGGGGCCAGCACGGTCTGTGGCGGCAGGCGGAGCGGGTGCTCGCGCCGACGCTGCTCGTGTACGGCGCGCGCGACCAGCTCGTCTCGTTCCGGATGGCCCGCCGGGCGGCGGCCGCCTTCCGGGACTCGCGGCTGCTGACCCTGCCCGATGCCGGGCACGTGGCGATGATGGAGTACCCCGAGACGGTCGCGCAGGCCGTGCGGGAGCTGATCGACGACAGCGCCGGCGGGGGCCACCGCGGCGACGACCGAGGAAACAGGAGCTGATCCGGGGCGTGGGACGACACAGCCGACCCAACGAGTCCGGCGACGCGGCGCCGATACCCCAGGCGCCGCCGGCCCCCGAGGCCGGGCAGTCCGTCGCCTCCGGCGGCGGCCGGCGCAGACGGCAGGCCCCGGGCGAGCCCGGCGACGACCGGCACGCCACCGGCACCCCCGCCTTCGGCACGCCGGAGGTGCGCGGCGGGCATCCCCAGCACCACGAGGACGGGCCGGCGAACGCCGCCAAGCCCCGCTACGGCGACTGGCACGGCAAGCCGCGCCCGGCCAGGCTCGGCACCCCCTACAACACCGGAGGCCCGCGCATTCCGGGCCCGCGCCGCTCCTACACCGACGCCTTCGACAAGCCGGGGCCCGAATCCGGCCCCCGTGCCGGTTCCGGCGCGGATCCCGGCGACACCGGGAAGGCGCGCACCATCGGCGTTCCGGCGCAGCTGCGCGAGGAGCCGCCCTCACCCGAGGCGAAGCCGAAGGCGCCCAAGGGCTCCAAGGTGTCCAAGGGGCGGACGTTCACCGGGATCGCGGCCGCCGCGGTGACCACCGTGCTCGCGGTCGTCGTCGCCGGACAGGTCACCTCCGCCGGGGACAAGCACGACGCGGCCGGCCGGTCCGCGGGCGAGAAGGGCCGCGACGACGACGGCTCGGCCTCCCGGGGCAGCGGCCGCTCCACCCCGCAGGCCGCCCCGGCGGTGCTGACGTACGACCAGAAGATGGCCCAGCAGTACCCGATGGCCCCGGCGCTCAAGGCGTCGGGCAGGTTCGACACCGTGCCCGGGTTCGACGCGGCGCCCGGCAAGGGCCACAAGTACCGCTACCAGGTGGACATCGAGCAGGGGCTCGGCCTGGACGGGGCCCTGTTCGCCCAGGCCGTGCAGCAGACCCTGAACGACGACCGCAGCTGGGCGCACGGCGGGGACATGACCTTCGAGCGGATCTCCTCCGGCAAGCCGGACTTCGTGGTCACCCTGGCGAGCCCCGGAACCACCGGGGTCTGGTGCGCCAAGTCGGGCCTGGACACCACCGAGGACAACGTCTCCTGCGACTCGGCCGCCACCGACCGCGTGATGATCAACGCGTTCCGCTGGGCCCAGGGCTCGGTGACGTACGGCTGGGGCAACGCGATGTTCACCTATCGCCAGATGCTCATCAACCACGAGGTCGGCCACCGGCTCGGACACAACCATGTGAGCTGCCGCACGCCCGGCGCGCTCGCCCCGGTGATGCAGCAGCAGACCAAGTCCCTGGACATCGACGGGATCAAGTGCCGGCCCAACCCCTGGGTGTATCCGAAGAGTTGATCACGCACAGGTGCGACACGTCCCAGAATGTGGGACGGCCGTCTCGTTCTCGATTGACAGTGGACAGCCGGTCGTTCATATTTCTCGGCATGTCGCACCGTCACGCCACCCCCGAACGCGCCGCCATCGAGCTGGCGCTCATCGGCGTGACCGGGCACAGCGTGGCCGACATTCTCTGTAGCTGACGCCGTCCCGAGCGCGTTCGACTTTCCTTTTCCCTTTTTGCGCCCGGGCATTTCCGTGCTTCCGCACGGTCTCCGCACACGGGCGCAGCCACCCCCCTTTTCCCTTTTGGTGCTGTGGGCGCCCGTTTCCGCCGCCCTGCCCAGCAGTCACCGAGAGGTCTACTTCCGATGCGTCACACGTCCATTTCGTCGGGGAATGTCGCAAGAGCGGCCGCGATAGCCGTGGTTCTCGCCGTGGGCGCCGTCGCCTGCGGCCCCGAGGACAGCGGCGCCAAGGACGCCGGATCCGGGGCGTCCGGCACGCCCCACAAGGGCGGCGCGCTCAGCGTCCTCAACAACGAGGCGCAGACCGACTTCGACCCGGCGCGGCTCTACACCTCCGGCGGCGGCAACGTCCCCTCGCTCGTCTTCCGCACCCTGACCACGCGCAAGCGCGCGAACGGCGCCGAGGGCACGAAGGTGGTGCCCGACCTCGCCACCGACACGGGCCGGCCCAACGCGGACGCCACCGTGTGGACGTACACGCTCAAGGACGGCCTCAAGTACGAGGACGGCAGCCCGATCACCACCGCCGACATCAAGTACGGCATCGAGCGTTCCTTCGCGGCCGAACTCTCGGGCGGTGCACCGTACTTGAGGGACTGGCTGGTCGGCGGGGCGAAGTACGAGGGCCCGTACAAGGACGGCGGCAAGGGCCTCGGCTCGATCGAGACGCCGGACGCGAAGACCATCGTGTTCCACCTGAACAAGCCCGAGGGCGAGTTCCCCTTCCTGGCCACCCAGACGCAGTTCGCGCCGGTCCCCAAGGCCAAGGACAACGGCACCAAGTACGAGGAGCACCCCGTCTCCTCGGGCCCGTACAAGGTCGTCAAGAACGAGAACGACGGCGAGCACCTGGTCCTGGAGCGCAACCCGAACTGGTCCGAGGCGACCGACCCCGAGCGCAAGGCCTACCCGGACACCATCGACGTGCGCTCCGGGCTCGACCAGGCCGTCATCAACCAGCGGCTCTCCGCCTCGCAGGGCCCGGACGCGGCCGCCGTCACCACCGACACCAACCTGGGCCCGGCCGAGCTCGCCAAGGTCACGAGCGACAAGCAGCTCGCCGCGCGGGTCGGCACCGGGCACTTCGGCTACACCAACTACATCGCGTTCAACCCGAACGTGAAGCCGTTCGACAACCCCAAGGTCCGCCAGGCCATCGCGTACGCGGTCGACCGCACCTCGGCCGTCAACGCCGTGGGCGGCTCCTCGCTCGCCGAGCCCGCCACCACCTTCCTGCCGAACCAGAAGGCCTTCGGCTACACCCCGTACGACCCGTTCCCGGCGGGCGCGTCCGGCAACGCCGACAAGGCCAAGGAGCTCCTGAAGGAGGCGGGCTACGCCGACGGCCTGACCGTCACGCTCACCCACTCCAACGCCAAGGGCGGCCCCAAGGGGCCCGAGGTCGCCACCGCCCTCCAGGACGCCCTGAAGAAGGCGGGCGTCACCGTCAAGCTCCAGGGCCTCGAAGGCAACGACTACAACGACACCGTCGCCAGCGCGAAGAAGGAGCCCGGGTTCTTCCTGCGCGGCTGGGGAGCGGACTGGCCCTCCGGCGGCCCGTTCCTCGCGCCGATCTTCGACGGCCGCCAGATCGTCCGGGACGGCGCCAACTTCAACACCGGCTTCCTGGACGACGCCTCCGTCAACAGCGAGATCGACGAGATCAACAAGCTGACCGACCTGACCGCCGCCGCCCCGCGCTGGGGCGCGCTCGACAAGAAGATCGGCGAGCAGGCCGTGGTCGTGCCGCTGTTCCACCCCGTCTACAAGCGGCTGGTCGGCAAGGACGTCAAGAACGTCGTCATCAGCGACTGGACCGGCGTGCTCGACATCTCGCAGGTAGCGGTCAAGTAGCCATGTCCGAAGCCCTGTTGGCCACCGGGGCGGGCGTCGTCGCGCCCGCCCCCGGCGGCCGTCTCTTCTGGCGGCGGCTGCGCGCCCAGCGCGCGGTCACCGCCGCCGTGGCCGTCTTCGCCCTGCTCGTCCTGGTCGCGCTCGCGGCCCCGCTGCTCACCGCACTCGAAGGCCAGGACCCCAACGCCTACCACCCCACCCTCGTCGACTCCGCGAGCGGCGGCGTGCCCATCGGCTCGTTCGGCGGCATCAGCGGCGACCACTGGCTCGGCGTCGAGCCGCAGACCGGCCGCGACCTGTTCGCGCGCATCGTCTACGGCGCCCGCGTCTCGCTCGGGGTCGCCTTCGTGGCCACCCTCATCCAGGTCGCGCTCGGCGTCGGACTCGGCCTGCTCGCCGCGCTCGGCGGCCGCTGGGCCGACCAGATCGTCAGCCGCGTCACCGACGTGGCGGCCGCCCTGCCCATGCTCGTCATCACCCTCGGCCTGCTCGCCGTGGCCCCCGCCTCGATCCCGAGGCCGGTCCTGATCACGCTGATCATCGCCGGGCTCGGCTGGTTCGGCACCTCGAAGATCGTGCGGGCCGGCGCCCTCTCGCTCAAGACCCTGGACCACGTATCGGCGGCCCGGCTCAGCGGCTGGAGCACCTGGGCGATCGCCCGCCGCGAGCTGCTCCCCGCGCTCGCCGCTCCCGTGATCACGTACGCGGTCCTGCTCGTCCCCAGCAACGTGGTGGCCGAGGCGGCCCTGTCCTTCCTCGGCGTCGGCATCAAGCCGCCCACTCCGTCCTGGGGCCAGATGCTCACCGACGCCAACACGTGGTACCAGGCGGCGCCGACCTATCTGCTCCTGCCGGCCGGGCTGCTCTTCATCACCGTCCTCTCGCTCACCATGATCGGCGAGGGCGTCCGCACGGCCCTCGACCCGAGGGCGGAGTCGAGGCTGAGGGTGGGCACGAGCAAGCAGGACAGGACCACCCGAATCAGCAAATCCCTTGAGGAGAAGGCAAGTTGAACGGCTTCACGGGCTTTCTGCTGCGGCGGATCGCCGGAGCCGTCTTCGTGCTCCTCGCCCTCTCCGTCGTCGTGTACGCCGTGTTCTACGTGGCCCCCGGCAACGTCGCCCAGATCGTCTGCGGCGAGCGCTGCTCACCGCAACAAGTCGCCCTGGTGCACGACAAGTTGGGGCTCGGCGACCCGCTGTACCTCCAGTACGGCCACTTCATCCAGGGCATCTTCGCCGGACGCGACTTCTCCTCCGGCACCGGAGTGGTGCACTGCTCCGCGCCCTGCCTCGGCCAGTCCTACCGCACCGACGAGCAGGTCACCGACCTCATCCTCGCCAAGCTCCCCGTCACCGGTTCGCTGGTGGTCGGCGCGTTCGCGCTGTGGCTGCTCATCGGCGTCGGCACCGGGGTGCTCTCCGCGTGGAAGCGCGGGGGAGTCGTCGAGCGGCTGCTCACCTGGCTGACCCTGGCCGGCACGTCGACGCCGGTGTTCGTCATCGGCCTGCTGCTGATCATCATCCTCTGCTCCACGCTCCAGTGGCTGCCGTTCCCGCAGTACGTGCCGTTCACGGACAACCCGGAACAGTGGTTCTGGGGCCTGCTGCTGCCGTGGTTCTCCCTGGCGCTGATCGAATCGGCCAAGTACGCGCGGCTGACCCGGAGTTCGATGCTGGAGACGCTCGCCGAGGACCATGTGCGCACGTTCCGCGCGTACGGGCTCACCGAACGGGCCATCGTCGGGCGCCACGCGCTGCGCGGCGCGGTCGCCCCCGTCATCGCGCTCAGCGCGCTCGACGCGGGCACGATGTTCGGCAGCGCGGTGCTCACCGAGACGCTCTTCGGCATCCCGGGCATCGGCCGCCAGCTCGTCGAGTCGGTGCGCACGGTCGACCTGCCGGTGGTGGTCGGCGTGGTCCTGACCACCGGATTCTTCGTGGTGCTTGCCAATGCCGTCGCGGACGTCCTGTACGCGATGGCTGATCGACGGGTGGTGCTGTCATGACACCGGTTCCTGCTGACGCGCCGCTGGTGGAGGTCTCGGACCTGCACATCTCCTTCGGCGAGGTTCGGGCCGTCGACGGCCTCTCCTTCACGCTCGAACCCGGCGCGGCCCTCGGCGTGGTCGGCGAGTCCGGCTCCGGCAAGAGCGCGTCGGCGTACGCGCTGCTCGGCCTCCACCGGGGCACGGGGGCGCGGGTCTCGGGCGCGGTCCGGGTGGCCGGGGTGGACGTGACAGCCGCCTCCGACGCCGAACTCCGGTCCCTGCGGGGCGGGTTGGCGGCGATGGTCTTCCAGGACCCGCTGTCCTCGCTCGACCCGTACTACACGATCGGCGACCAGATCGCGGAGGTGTACCGGGTGCACAAGGGGGGCTCGCGGCGGGCCGCCCGGGCTCGGGCGGTCACGGTCCTGGACCGGGTCGGCATCCCGGACGCCGCGCGCAAGTCCCGTTCCCGTCCGCACGAGTTCAGCGGCGGGATGCGGCAGCGGGCCCTCATCGCGATGGCCCTCGCGTGCGAGCCGCGCCTGCTGATCGCGGACGAGCCGACGACGGCGCTCGACGTGACCGTCCAGGCGCAGATCCTCGACCTCCTGCACGATCTGCGGCGCGATACGGGCCTCGGGCTGCTGCTGGTCACCCATGACGTGGGGGTCGCGGCGGAGAGCGTGGACGAGGTGCTGGTGATGCGGGCGGGTCGGGAGGTGGAGCGGGGCCCGGTGGGCTCGGTCCTGGCGTCCCCGAGGGAGCCCTACACGAAGGCGCTGCTGTCAGCGGTGCCGCGGCTTTCCCCCACCCCGCCCCTCCCCGAAACCCTCCGGGGGTATGAGTCGGCGAGCGGGTCTCCTGGGGCTCCGCCCCAGACCCCGCCCGCGCCTGAACGGCGCTCGTCCTCAAACGCCGGACGGGCTGAACATGCCGCCGAGCCCGAGCCCGACCCCGCCGGGGGCGCGGGGAACCGCGCGATCAGCCACGCGCGGTCCGCGGCCGTACCGTCCCCCCGGAGGGTTTCGGGAAGGGGCGGGGAGGGGAGTCAGTCCGCCGCAGGCGGGGAGGTCGTGGTCGAGGCCGTGGGCGTCCGCAAGAGGTTCGGGCGGGGCCGCGCCGCGTTCGACGCCGTCGGCGGCGTCGACCTCCGGGTCCGCCGGGGCGAAACCCTCGGCATCGTGGGCGAGAGCGGCAGCGGCAAGACCACCCTGGGCCGCATGCTCGTGGGGCTGCTCGAACCCAGCGCCGGACACGTCACCCGCACCGGCTCCGTGCAGATGGTGTTCCAGGACCCCGTCTCCTCCCTCAACCCCCGCCGCTCCATAGGCGAATCCGTGGCCGACCCCCTGCGCGCCGCCGGCGAACGCGACGACACCCGCATCCGGGCCCGCGTCGCCGAGCTCCTGGCGCGCGTCGGGCTCGACCCGGACCGCTACGACGGCTACCCGCACGAGTTCAGCGGCGGCCAGCGCCAACGGGTCGGCATCGCAAGGGCGTTGGCCGCCGAGCCGAAGCTCATCGTCTGCGACGAACCCGTATCGGCCCTCGACGTCACCACCCAGGCCCAAGTCACCGCCCTGCTGGCCGAGTTGCAGCAGGAATTGGGCCTCGCGCTGGTCTTCGTCGCGCACGACCTCGCCGTGGTGCGGCAGGTCAGCGACCGGGTCGCCGTCATGCGGCAGGGCCGGATCGTGGAGGAGGGCGAGGTGGACGTGGTGTACGGAGAGCCGAAGGACCCCTACACCCGGCAGCTGCTCGCCGCCGTCCCCTCCCTCGATCCCGCCCTCGCGGCCGTCCGCCGCGCGGCCCGCCGGGAGGAAGCGGCCGTGGTGTAGCCCTGCGTGACCGAATCGCACCGTAGCGCGACCGAACGCCATCAGGTCGGGAAAGTTACGTGCATTCACCCCTTCTGGTGGCGCGATGGACAACCGTCCGTCGCGCCATCGGCATATCCGCATACGTTCTTCCCGCTGCGAGTCCCCGTTGCCCACGGGGGCCGCCCACAAGGGAGATCGGGGGTGCGCACATGCGGATCGGACTGCTGACGGATGGCGGTTATCCGTACACGACCGGCGAGTCGAGGCTGTGGTGCGACCGGCTCGTGCGCGGGCTCGCGCGGCACGAGTTCGACATATTCGCGCTGAGCCGAAGCCGCGAGCAGGAGGAGCGGGGCCTGGTCGCGCTGCCGCCCCAGGTGCGCCGGGTGCGCACCGCTCCGCTCTGGGCCGCCGACCGCCACCCCACCGGGCGCGGGCGCGCCGAGCGCGGCTACGGACGGCGCGAACGCCGGGAGTTCGCAGCCCACTTCGAGCACCTCGCCACGGCCCTGTGCGCCGAAGGGGCCGACGATCCCGGCGAGCCGGACGGCTTCGCCGAAGGGCTCTACGGGCTCGCGGGCCTCGCCCGGGAACACGCCGGGCTCGGTGGCGAGCTCCGCTCCGAGACGGCCGTCCGCATCCTGGAGGCCGCCTGCCGGGCGCCCGGCGCGAACCGGGCCGTCCGGGCCGCCCGGGTACCCGACCACCTCGCCTTCGCGGGCCTCCTGGAGCGCGCCCTGCGCCCGCTCTCCCTCGACTGGTACGGCGACGACGCCCTCGGCGCGGCCGACCTCAGCCACGCCACGTCCGGCGGCAGCGCGGCCCTGCCCGGGCTCCTGGCCAAACGCTTCTGCGGGGTGCCGCTCCTGGTCACCGAGTACGGGGTCCAACTGCGCGCCCAGTACCTCGCGAACGGTCAACTGGCCGCACCCGTAAGGGCGTTGCAGGCCGGGTTCCAGCGGCGTCTGGCCGCCGAGGTGTACGCGAAGGCCGCGCTCGTCACCCCCGGCAACACCCACGGCCGCCGCTGGCAGGAGCGCTGCGGAGCCGACCGCGCCAAGCTGCGCACGGTCTACCCCGGCATGTCCGCCGACCGCTTCCATGCGGTGGGCGAAGGCGCGTACGGCGGCGACCCGCACACGCTGGTGTGGGTCGGCCGGATCGAGCCCGCCAAGGACCTCGTCGCGCTGCTGCACGCCTTCGCCGAGGTCCGCAGGGCCGAGCCCGAGGCCCGTCTGCGCCTGATCTCCGCCCCCGCCGAGGGTGCCGAGGCCGTCGGCTATCTCGCGCACTGCCGCGCGCTCGCCGCCCAGCTCTTCCCGGACGAGGCGGCCGGTGCCCACGCCGTCGGCGACAACCCCGTCTCGTTCGAGGAGCTCGGCGGCCCCGAGGCCCCCGACCTGGCCGCCGCGTACGCCGCCGGAAGCGTCGTCGTCCTGTCCAGCGTCGTCGAGGGCTTCCCGCTCAGCCTCGTCGAGGCCATGTTCTGCGGCCGGGCCACCGTCTCCACCGACACCGGGGCCGTCGTCGAGGTCATCGGCGGTACGGGCCTGGTGGTGCCGCCGCGCAATCCGCGCGCCCTGGCCGACGCCTGTGTGGCCCTGCTGCGCGACCCCGAGCGGCGCTCGCGCCTGGGCGCCGCCGCCCGCGCCCGCGCGCTCGAACTGTTCACCGTCGAGCAGAACATCGCGGCATTTCGCGGCATTTACCTGGAGCTCATGTCGCACAACCCCGTCCACCGCGAGAGCGCCGGCCGGGCGGCCGCGCCCCAGCCCTTCGCGCACCCCGCCGAGGCCCATGTGCCCGGCCGCTGGGCCGCCACCAGTGCGACCCGGGTGCCGAACACCGCTGAACCGAAGCCGAGTCGGGCCACCGGACCGCTCGCCGTCCTGATGCGCGAACGCCTCGACATCGCGGAGGAAGGTGCGGGCGCGTGACCGACTTCCCCACCACCACCCGGCGCGGCCCCGCCGACCCCGTCAAGGCGCTCATGCACCGACACCGCGAACTCTGCGAACGCGCCGTCGACCCGCTGGAGATCGCGGCCGGCCTCGAAGCGCACGGCGTCACCGACCGGACCGCCGCGCGCTTCCGCCACCGCGACGTCTTCTCGCTCGCCGAAGAGCTCTACGCCCGGGTGCCCCGGAGCGCCGAAATCGCGCTTCCCGCAAGGGAGTTGACCCATCCGGCCGCCGGATGGGCGCTGTGGTCCCTGCTGCCCGGCGTCGTCTGCCTCCTCGCCGTCACGGGCGTCCAGCTCACCACCGGCGGAATCCGTCTGGCGGCCGGCGCGCTCGGCGCCGCCGCCTTCGCGGTGGCCCTCACCCTGACCCTGCGGCGCGGCCCCCTGCGGGCCGGGCCGGGCGCCCGGCCGGTCGCGCGCCTCTGCGCCGGGTGGCTCATGGCGTACGCGGTCGGTGGTGACGGGCTGCTCTCCGACGCCCTGCGCGGCGGCCCCGACGGGCTCTGGGCGCTCGACCCGGCGGCCGCCACCGGCCTCGCCTTCTCTGTCGCCCCCGCGATGTGGTGCGCGCACCTCTTCTCCGTGCAGGCACGCAAGAAGCTCGCCTCCAGCCGAGGCCTCGCGGACTTCTCGGGACGCTCCCGCCCGCTGCTCCTCGCGACCGTGGCCCTGTTCGTCGGCGGCCTGAGCGCCTGCCTGGCCGTCGCCCAACTCGCCCACGGATCAGGTGCGTTCGCGGCCAGTGTCGCGCTCGGGGTGCTGCTCTGGCTCGCCCGGCTGCTCGCCGCGCACGGCTTCTCCGCCGCCGCCACCAAGGTGCTCGCCGCCGCCGCGGCCGCCGAACTCCTCGCGCTGGCAACCGTGTTCGCCGGACGGTTGCCCGGTCTCACCCTCCTCGGCCGTCCCGTGGACGCCGCCGTACAGATCTGGGGCGCCGGGGCGGTGCCCGCCGCGGTGTGCGGCGCCGCCGCCCTCGCCCTGCTCGCCCGAGCCGCCGCCGTACTGGCCCGCGCCTCGGCCCACTGTGACCAGTGAGGCGCCCGATGAACGACGCGCCCACCCCACCGAAGCGCCGACCTCGCCTGCCCGCCTTGAGGACCGGGCGAGAAGGCAATTGAAGGAGAACGACACATGACCGCCCTGCCCCCGGCCTCCCGCCGCCCGCACGGAAGGACCGTGCGATGAGGGTGCTGCTGCTCGGAGCCAACGGATACCTCGGCCGCTTCGTCGCCGACCGCCTGCTCGCCGACCCCGCCGTCCAGCTCACCGCCCTCGGGCGCGGCGACGACGCCGACGTGCGGTTCGACCTCGCCACCGGCAGCCCGGGAGCCCTGACCCGCTTCCTCGACGCCGTACACCCCGGAGTCGTGGTGAACTGCGCCGGAGCCACCCGGGGCGGCGCCCGCGAGCTGACCCGGCACAACACCGTCGCCGTCGCCACCGTCTGCGAGGCGCTGCGGCGCAGCGGCTGCGGCGCCCGCCTGGTGCAGATCGGCTGCGCGTCGGAGTACGGGCCCTCGCAGCCCGGCTCCTCCACCGCCGAGGACGCGGTGCCGCGCCCCGGCGGCCCGTACGGCGTCTCCAAGCTCGCCGCGACCGAACTGGTCCTCGGCTCCGGGCTCGACGCGATCGTGCTGCGCGTCTTCTCGCCCGTCGGCCCCGGCACCCCCGCCGGCTCACCGCTCGGCCGCCTCGCCGAGGCGATGCGGCGCGCCATGCAGTCCGGCGACGGGGAGCTGAAGCTCGGCGGTCTCGGCGTCCAGCGGGACTTCGTCGACGTACGCGATGTGGCGCGGGCCGTGCACGCCGCGTCGCTCTCCGCAGCCCAGGGCGTGGTCAACATCGGCACCGGCCGCTCGGTGAAGCTGCGCGACGCGGCCGCCGTCCTTGCCAGGGTCGCCGGCTACGCGGGCGCCCTGCACGAGCTCGACGGCCCGCCCGCCATGCGGCCCGGCCTCATCGGCTCGCCGCGCTCGGGCGAGGCCGCCCTCGAACACCTCGCGGCCCCCGCCCCCTACCCCGACGGCTGCGGCAGCTGGCAGCAGGCGGACGTGCGCACCGCCCGCGACCGGCTCGGCTGGCGGCCCCGGATCAACCTGGAGGAATCGCTCGCCGACATCTGGATGGAGGCGGCATGTCGAATCTGACCCGCGTCCAGGGGCAGCGCGCGGCGACCGGCGCCGGCCGGCTCGGCCTCGGCGTCCCCGGCTACGCCCACCCGCTGGTCGCCCCCGTCGAATGGGCCGAACTCACCCGCCCCGGAACGCCGTTGCACTGGGCCGTGCTCAATGTGTCCGGCGGGACCCCGGGCGGCCCGGGCAGCAGGCCCGACCCGCACTGCCTCGAAGCGGTGGGCAGACTCCGCAACGCCGGGATCCGGGTGCTCGGCCACCTCGACGCGGCGTACGGCAGCCGCCCCTTCGGCGAGCAGGTCTCCGAGGCGCACCGCTATCTCGACTGGTACCGGGTCGACGGCTTCCTCCTGGACCGCTGTCCCGCAGAGCGAGACGGGCTTCCCGAAATGCGGAGGGTCGCCGACACCCTCCGGGCCCTGCGCGAAGGCGCCCACCTGGTCTTCGGGCACGGGACCCACCCGTACCCGGGATATGCGGAGACCGCCGACCAGCTGGTCACCTTCAGCGGAACCTGGCACGACTACCGCTGGTCGCAGGTGGCCGAATGGACCGCCGAATACCCGCCGGAGCGCTTCTGCCACCTGGTGCACGGGGTGCCCAGAACACATCTGGAGGAGGCGCTGCGGATCGCCCGCTGGCAGGGGGCGGGCACGATCTACTTCACGGACCGCCTCGACCGACCCCGCCAGCGAAACGGACAGATCAACCCATTCGAGGCACTGCCCGGCTACTGGGACGAAATCGTCTCGCGGATCGGACCCGGTATCTCGGAATGAGGGGGAGCGTGGCAGTGTTACGGAGAGAACAACCGTACTGACTTACCGACCGACGGAGTTTCCGTGTCGCTGCCACCCCTGGTCGAGCCAGCAGCTGAGCTCACCGTAGACGAGGTCCGCAGGTATTCGCGCCACCTGATCATCCCCGACGTCGGGATGGACGGGCAGAAGCGGCTGAAGAACGCGAAGGTGCTCGCCGTGGGCGCCGGCGGGCTCGGCTCCCCGGCCCTGATGTACCTGGCCGCAGCCGGTGTCGGCACGCTCGGCATCGTGGAGTTCGACGAGGTCGACGAGTCGAACCTGCAGCGGCAGATCATCCACAGCCAGGCCGACATCGGCCGCTCCAAGGCCGAGTCCGCACGGGACACGGTCAAGGGCATCAACCCGTACGTGAACGTGATCCTCCACGAAGAGCGGCTCGAAGCCGAGAACGTGATGGAGATCTTCAGCCAGTACGACCTGATCGTCGACGGCACGGACAACTTCGCGACCCGCTACCTCGTCAACGACGCGTGCGTGCTGCTCAACAAGCCCTACGTGTGGGGTTCGATCTACCGCTTCGACGGCCAGGCCTCGGTGTTCTGGTCCGAGCACGGCCCCTGCTACCGCTGCCTCTACCCGGAGCCCCCGCCGCCGGGCATGGTCCCGAGCTGCGCCGAGGGCGGCGTGCTCGGCGTGCTGTGCGCGTCGATCGGCTCCATCCAGGTCAACGAGGCCATCAAGCTCCTCGCGGGCATCGGCGAGCCGCTGGTCGGCCGCCTGATGATCTACGACGCCCTGGAGATGCAGTACCGCCAGGTGAAGGTCCGCAAGGACCCCAACTGCGCGGTCTGCGGCGAGAACCCGACCGTCACCGAGCTCATCGACTACGAGGCCTTCTGCGGCGTCGTGTCCGAGGAGGCCCAGGAAGCGGCCATGGGCTCGACGATCACTCCCAAGCAGCTCAAGGAGTGGATCGACGCGGACGAGAAGATCGAGATCATCGACGTCCGCGAGCCGAACGAGTACGAGATCGTCTCGATCCCGGGCGCGAAGCTGATCCCGAAGAACGAGTTCCTGATGGGCACGGCGCTCCAGTCGCTCCCGCAGGACAAGCGCATCGTCCTGCACTGCAAGACGGGCGTCCGCTCGGCGGAGGTCCTCGCGGTCCTCAAGTCCGCGGGGTTCGCCGACGCGGTCCACGTGGGCGGCGGCGTGATCGGCTGGGTCAACCAGATCGAACCGGAGAAGCCGATTTACTGAGGCGTGGCTTTCGACTGCGAGCCGTTCGCGCAGTTCCCCGCGCCCCCAAAAAAGCATGGCCGAAGGGGCGGCCCCGCACGCATGGTGCGGGGCCGCCCCTTCGGCCATGCTGCGGCGTCAGCCCTGCTAGGGGCGCGGGGAACGGCGCGACCAGCCCCCACCGGCCCGCAGCCGAGAAGCAGGAAACCCGTTTACTGGCACACCGCCCCAGCAGAGGGCACCTTTCCGTCCAGGAGATAAGAGTTCACCGCGCTCTGCACACACTTGTTGCCGCTGTTGTACGCCCCGTGCCCCTGGCCCTTGTAGGTGAGCTCCACCCCGACGCCGGGGCCCAGCTTGTCCACCATGTTCTTGGCGCCCTGGTACGGCGTCGCCGGGTCGCCCGTGTTGCCGACGACCACGATCGGGGCCGCGCCCGGCGCGCTCACGTCGGGGGTGGTCCACTGGCCGGCGACCGGCCACGCGGAGCAGCCCATCAGGCCCCAGCCCATGAAGTCGCCGAAGACCGGCGAGGCCCTGTGGAACTCGGGCAGCTTGGCCTTCGTCTGCTCCAGCGTGTAACGCTGTTTGAAATCAGCGCAGTTGATGGCCGCGTTGGCCGCCTGGATGTTGCTGTACGTGCCGTCCTTGCTCCGCCCGTTCATCGCGTCCGACAGGGCGAGCAGCAGCGCGCCGTTGCCGCCCTCGGCCTCGTCGACGCCCTGCTCCAGGAGCTGCCAGTACTCCTTGGAGTACAGCGCCTGCGCGATGCCGTTCGTGGCCTGGGTCTGGCCGAGTTGGCGCCCGCTGTTGCCGGCCGGGATCGGCTTGGTGTTGAGCCGGGCGAGCAGCTTGACGATGACGTCCTCGACCTCCTTGACGTTCGCGCCGCGCAGCAGGCACTTGTCGCCGCGGTTCACACAGTCCTGCGCGAAGTTGTCGAGGGCGAGCTGGAAGCCCTTGGCCTGGCCGATCGCGCCCTGCTCGACGTCGCTGGTGGGGTCGACGACGGCGTCGAAGACGGCCCGCCCGACGTTCTTCGGGAACAGATGGGCGTAGACGCCGCCGAGCTCGGTGCCGTACGAGATCCCCATGTAGTACAGCTTCGGGTCGCCCACGACCTGGCGCAGCAGGTCCATGTCGCGGGCGGCGCTGGTGGTGCCGACGTGGGGGAGGACCTTGCCGGAGTTGTCCTCGCAGGCGCCGGCGAACGACTTGAGTCCGTCGACGTACGCCTTCTCCTTGGCGGCGTCGTCGGGGGTGGCGTCCTGTGAGAAGTAGGTGTCGAGCTGGGAGTCGTTCTCGCACTGGACGGGGGCGCTGGCACCGACGCCGCGCGGGTCGAAGCTGACCAGGTCGTAGCGGGCGCGCAGGGCGCCGTAGTCGGTCGCGGCGGCGGGCAGGGTCGTGACGCCCGAGCCGCCGGGGCCGCCGAAGTTGAAGATCAGCGAGCCGATGCGGTGGTCCTTGTCGGTGGCCTCGGCGCGGATGAGGGCGATGTCGATCGTGCCGGCCTTGGGGTCGGCGTAGTCGAGCGGCGCCTTCATGGTGGCGCACTTCCACTCGCCGCCGCCGGGCGGTGGCGAGGGCGCCGAGCCCGTGCCCTCGGCCGCGGTGGGCGCCGCGCACGCCTTCCAGTTCAGCTTCTGGGTGGCGAGCCTGGAGACGTCGGCGGTGCCGGAGGTGAGCCCGCCGTCGTCCTTCGCCCCGCCGGAACAGCCGACGGCGGCGAGCAGTACGGCGGCGGCGCTGAACGCGGCGGCCCGGTTCCGCCCTCGCGGGGCACGGTGGTGTTCCATTCCCCCATCCTGCGGCGCGGGGCCGGGGGGCGCGCGAGCGGGGCGGCCCATCAGGGTGGCGCGCCCGGCCGCGCGCCGGCCGCGCGCCCGCTCAGCCGGGAACGCCCACCGGCGCCGCCCGGGCCACCCGGTCCGCCGCCGCGAACCCCGTCGCCACGCACGCCGCGATGCCGACGCCCTCGTACGCCGCGCCGCACACTTCGAGGCCGGGCAGCCGGGCGATGTCCTCGCGGATGCGGGCCAGGCGGGCGGCGTGGCCCACCGTGTACTGGGGCAAGCCCCGCTCCCAGCGGCTGACCCGGGCCGCGAGCGGCTCGCCGATCGGCCCCGCCGCGTGGTGCAGGTCGTTCAGGGCGGTCCGGACGAGGTGGCGGTCGGGGCGGTCGAGGAGGTGCTCCTCGCCGGCCCGGCCGATCGAGGCGCGCAGCATGAAGAGGTGCGGGGCCGCGTCGGCCTGCCAGCGCCACTTGTTGGACAGGAAGGTGGCCGCCTTCACGGTGTGACCGTCCACGGGCGGCACGAGGAAGCCGTTGCCGCCGGGCAGCCCGCCGAGCCCCGCCCGGTCGCGCGCGAACGCCATCGTCACCACGGCCGTGCTCGCGTACTCGATCGCGGCGAGGTCGGTGTGCGCGACCGGCGCGTGCGGGCGCAGGAGGGCCGCCGCGGCGAAGGCGGGCACCGCGAGGATCACCGCGTCGGCGGCGAGCAGCAGCGGCCCGTCGGCGGTTACCGCCTGGACCCGCCAGGTGCCGGACCCGGTGCGCTCCAGGGCCCGTACGGTCGTCCCCGTCAGGACGCGGGCCCCGCTCGCCCGGGCGACGGCGAGCGGCAGTCGCCCGGTGCCGCCCTCGATGCCGCGCACGAAGGAACCCCTGGGGCGCGGGCGGCCGTGCAGTGCGGGCAGCAGCGGCGCGCCGCGCTCGGCGATGCCCGCGATGCCCGGCATCGCCGAGCGCAGGGACAGGGCGTCGGTGCTGCCCGCGTACACACCGCCGAGCAGCGGTTCCACCAGGCGGTCCACCGCCTCGCGGCCGATCCGCTCGGCGAGGTAGGCGGCGATGGCGACGTCCTCGGTGACGGGGGCGGCGGGGCGTGACGGCTCCTGGTGCAGCCGGGCGAGGCCCTCGTCCGACAGGAGCCCGGTGCCGGCGAGCGCCGCCGGGTCGGACGGGATGCCGAGCACGTGCCCGGCCGGCATCGGGCGCAGGGCGCCGCGCGTCCACACGGTCACCGGCGCGGCCGCCGGGTCGGCAAGGGCCCGGCCGAGGCCGACCGCCTCGGCGAGGTCGACCGCCTCGGGCCGCAGCGCCATCACGGACTCGGCGCCCTCGTCGACGGCCACCCCGGCCAGCGTGCCGGTGCGGAGCTTGCCGCCGACCCTCGCCCCGCTCTCCAGGACGGTGACCTCGGCGCGGCCGCGCAGCTGCCAGGCGGCGGCGAGGCCGCTGATGCCCCCGCCGATGATGATGACCGATCGCTTCGATGTCATGGGGCCAGCTCTCGCAGGTCGTCTCGATGGGGGAAGCTGCCGGGCTCGTACGCGCACCACGGGTCGGCGGCGAGCACATCGCCGGTCAGTCCGTACGCGCGTGAACGCGAGCCCCCGCACACGGTGTTGAACTCGCAGCGCCCGCACTTGCCGCGCAGCAGCGCGGGGTCGCGGAGCACGGCGAACAGGGCGGAGCCGCGGTAGATCTCGGCCAGCGGATGGTGCTTCACATTGCCGGCCGAGACGGGCAGGAAGCCGCTGGGGTGGACCTCGCCGGTGTGCGAGACGAAGACGAAGCCCCGGCCCGACGACACGTCCATCGGGGGCCGGCGCACCGGACGCCCCTCGCCCTCGAAGAACCCCAACTCCCTTGCGCGGACCATCAGTTCGCGGTGCAACGGGCCGAGCTCCGGTTGCTCGCCGTGCCGGGCCAGGATCGCGCGCTGGAGGGCGACGCGGCGGAAGTGGTGGCCCTCCGTCGTCTTCGTGGCGATCATCGAGCCGCAGTCGTGCAGGAAGTGCAGCACGTCCTCGATCTCGTCCGGGGTCAGTGCGTCGAGGTCCGCGCCGCGCCCGGTCGGCACCAGGATGAACCCGGACCACAGCATCGCGCCCTCGCGCCGCACCAGGGCCGCGATGTCGGCGAGGTCGGGCAGGCTCGTGCGGGTGACGGTGGTGTTGATCTGCACCTTGAGGCCGAGCTCGCGGGCCGTGCGCCAGCCGTCCAGGGTCCAGTCGAAGACGCCGTCGACGCCCCGGAAGGCGTCGTGCCGCCCGGCCGTCGACCCGTCGAGGGACAGCGAGAGCGCCACGGCGCCCGCGTCGCGCACCGCCGTCAGGTTCGCGCGGGTCAGGGTCGGGGTGCCGGACGGCGAGACCGCGACCCGCAGCCCGAGTGAAGTGCCGTACGCGACCAGCTCGTTGAGGTCGGCGCGCTGGAACGGGTCGCCGCCGGTGATGACGAACAGGGGGCCCGGCTTCCCGAACGCGGCGATCTGGTCCATCAGGCGCCGGGCGTCCACCCCGTCGAGCTCGCCCGGGTCCCGGTCCGGCTGGGCCTCGGCGCGGCAGTGCAGACAGGCGAGCGGGCAGGCCCGGGTGGCCTCCCAGATGACGATGAAGGGCCGCTCCGCCACGGCGTGCCGGGGCCTGCGGACGAGGGTGCGCCCGCTCATCGCACCTTCTCCCAGCCGCGCCGGTCCTCCCGGTTGGCCGTGAGCTTCGGATCGCGGCGCCGGTAGACGACGTACGGGCGGAACAGGTACTGCACCGGAGCGCTGAACATGTGCACCAGGCGCGAGTACGGGATCAGCGCGAACAGCGTGAAGCCGAACAGGATGTGCAGCTGGAAGGCGAGGGGGGCCGCGCCCATCAGGTGGTAGTCCGGCTGGAAGGTGAACAGCGAGCGGAACCAGATCGAGATGCCCTCGCGGTAGTTGTAATCCCCGGTCGCGCCCGTCGAGTTGAGGATCGTCGCCGTCAGGCCGAGCACCATCGCGCCGAGCAGGAACGTGTACATCAGGTGGTCGCTGCGCAGGGTCGCCCCGCGCACCGCGGGGACCTTGAAGCGGCGGAAGACCAGGATGCCGATGCCGGCCGCCGCCGCGACGCCCGCGACCGCGCCCGTCGACACGGCGAGCAGGTGGTAGGTGTGATCGCTGACGCCGACCGCGTCCGTCCAGCTCTGCGGGATCACCAGGCCCACCACATGGCCGAGCACCACGAAGAGCATCCCGAAGTGGAACAGGGGCGAGCCGATGCGCAGCAGCCGGGACTCGTGGACCTGGGTGGAGTGGGTGGTCCAGCCGAACCGGTCGTAGCGGGCCCGCCAGAAGGTGCCCGCGATCAGCAGGGCGATCGACACATAGGGCAGTACGCCCCACAGGAGCAGATCCATCAGGATGCCTTCCTCTCGGGGAAGCCGGGCCAGGGGAGTTCGACACCGGGCCCGAACGGCTCAAGACCCACGGTCTCCTGCGGGGGGCCCGCCTTGGCCAGCGCCTTGGCCTCGGCCTTCGTCGTGGGCGAGGCCCCCGGCAGGGTCGCGCAGACCGCTTCGAGGACATCGGCGTAGGGGGTGCCGTTCTCGGTCAGGGCGAGCCGTAGCAGTTCCAGGCCCGCGCGGTGCTCCTGGAGCAGCCGGGTGCCGGACTCCTCGTGGCGCCCGGCGAACTCAAGGGCGGCGGGCAGGAAGTCGGGCAGCTCCTCGTGGCTGAACTCCAGGCCGTGGTCACGGTAGATCCGCTTCATGCGGACCAGCGAGAGCCCCCGGCGGCGGGTGTCGCCGTCGGTCCACCACGTCAGATACAGGCAGCGCCGGTTACGGGTGTCGAAGGTGGAGGTGTAGTGCGCGGCCAGGTCGAGCGGGTCGGTGGCCGCCGCGATGTCCACGAAGGCCTGGAGCCGCTCGGCGGCGGCGCCCGGACTGCGCCGCAACGCCTCCCGCAGCAGCGGGAGTTGAGCGTGGAACACCTCGTCGGGGTAGCGCAGACAGCGGGCCGCGACCAGGCGCAGGACGGCTGAGGTGCCGGCGGTCATGCGGTCCTCCGCGTGGGCGAGAGGTTCAACAGGACGCGTCCCGGAGCGACTTCGCCGACCGGACACGTCTCGTCGAGCGGGTGGGAGTCGGCGAGGGCGTCGGCGTCGGCGCGGGCGGCGCTCGGCACGACGTAGCGGTCCTCGTACTTGGCGATCGCGAGCAGCCGGAACAGGTCCTCCATCTCGGGGCCGGTCAGGCCCACGGCGCCGGCAATGGACTCGTCGCGCTCCTCGCCGAGGTTGACGCGCCGCATGTAGGCGCGCATCGCGGCCATCCGGCGCAGCACCGCCTCCACGGGGTAGGTGTCGCCCGCGGTCAGGAGTTCGGCCAGGTACTCCACCGGGATCCGCATGGCGTCGATCGCGCCGAACAGGTTCCCGGCGTCCTCGCCGTCGTGGCCGCTCGCGGCGACCGCCTCGACGACCGGCGACAGCGGCGGCACGTACCAGACCATCGGCATCGTGCGGTACTCCGGGTGCAGCGGCAGGGCCACCTGGTAGGTGGCGATCAGGTCGTACACGGGGGAGCGGCGGGCCGCCTCGATCCAGTCGTGGGTGATGCCCGAGGCCTTGGCCGCGGCGACGACCGCCGGGTCGTTCGGGTCGAGGAAGCACTCCAACTGGCTCGGATACAGGTCGTGTTCGTCCTCGACTGCGGCCGCCTCGGCCACCTTGTCGGCGTCGTACAGCATCACGCCGAGGTAGCGCATGCGGCCGACGCAGGTCTCCGAGCAGACGGTCGGCAGGCCCACTTCGAGGCGCGGGAAGCAGAAGGTGCACTTCTCGGACTTGCCGGTGGCGTGGTTGAAGTAGACCTTCTTGTACGGGCAGCCCGTCACGCACATCCGCCAGCCGCGGCACGCGTCCTGGTCGACCAGGACGATGCCGTCCTCCTCGCGCTTGTACATCGCGCCCGACGGGCACGAGGAGACGCACGCGGGGTTGAGGCAGTGCTCGCAGACGCGCGGCAGATAGAACATGAAGCTCTGCTCGAACTCGAAGCGGATCTTCTCGCCGACCTCGTCGCGGATCTTCTCCACGATGGGGTCGAGCGGGGCGTTCTGGGGCGCGCCGCCCAGGTTGTCGTCCCAGTTCGGGCCCCACTCGATCTTGTCGACGGGCTCGCCGGTCAGGCTGGAGACGGGCCGCGCGACCGGCAGGTCGTCGCCCGCCGGGGCGTCTGTCAGGTTCTTGTACTCGTACGTCCAGGGCTGGTAGTAGTCGTCGATCTCGGGCAGCTCGGGGTTGGCGAAGACCTGGCCCAGGCGCTTGAGGCGGCCGCCCGCGCGCAGGCGCAGCTTGCCGGAGCGGGTGCGCTCCCAGCCGCCCTTCCACTTCTCCTGGTCCTCCCAGCGGCGCGGGTAGCCCTGCCCCGGGAGGGTCTCGACGTTGTTGAACCAGACGTACTCGGTGCCCTGCCGGTTGGTCCACGCCTGCTTGCAGGTGACCGAGCAGGTGTGGCATCCGATGCACTTGTCGAGGTTCATGACCATCGCGATCTGGGCCATGACGCGCATGAGTCAGTACTCCACGTTCTGGTCGCGGCGGCGGATGACGGTGACCTCGTCGCGCTGGTTTCCGGTCGGGCCGAGGTAGTTGAACGCCCACGTCAACTGGGCGTAGCCGCCCACCAGATGGGTGGGCTTGAGCATGATCCGGGTCAGCGAGTTGTGGATGCCGCCGCGCTTGCCGGTCTTCTGCGTCTTCGGCACGCCGACCGTGCGCTCCTGGGCGTGGTTCATGTAGACGGTGCCGGCGGGCATCTTGTGCGAGACGATCGCGCGGGCGGTGACCACACCGTTGCGGTTGACCGCCTCGATCCAGTCGTTGTCGCGCACGCCGATCGCCTCGGCGTCCTGCGGGGACATCCAGATCGTCTGGCCGCCCCGGCCGAGGGTCATCATGTACAGGTTGTCCTGGTACTGGCTGTGGATCGCCCACTTGTTGTGCGGGGTGAGGTAACGGACCGCGACCTGCTTGCCGTCGGTGGAGCCCAACTCGGGCTCCCCGTACAGGCGGTGCATGTTCAGCGGCGGCTTGTAGACGGGCAGGGCCTCGCCGACCTCGTGGATCCAGTCGTGGTCCAGGAAGAAGTGCTGGCGGCCCGTGAGGGTGTGCCAGGGCTTGAGGTGCTCGGTGTTGACGGTGAACGCGGTGTAGCGCCGTCCGCCGGACTCGCTGCCGGACCACTCCGGCGAGGTGATCACCGGGACGGGCCTGGCCTGGGTGTCCGCGAACGTGATGCGCTTGCCCTCCGCCTCGGCGGCCAGGTGGGCCATGTGCTGCCCGGTCTTCTTCTCCAGGGTCTCGAAACCCTGGGTCGCCAGGCGCCCGTTGGAGGTGCCGGACAGCGAGAGGATCGCCTCGCAGGCGCGCTGGGCGGTGTCCAGGCGCGGCCGCCCCTCGGCGACGCCCGTACGCACCAGGCCGTTCTTCTCACCCAGATACGTGATCTCCTCGGCCACGTCGAAGGTGATCGCCTTCGTGGTGACGCCGAGCTTGTCGACGAGGGGGCCGAGCGCGGTGAACTTCTCGCCGACCGCGCCGTAGTCCCGCTCGACGACGGTCAGGTTGTACATGGTGCGCCCGGGCACCGGCTCGCACTCGCCCTTCGACCAGTCGAGCGCCACGCCGCCGGGCTGGGCCATCTCGCCGCCGGGAGTGTCGTGCTGGAGGGCGGACGCGACCACGTCCCTGCGCACCCCGAGGTGCTCCTTGGCCAGCTCGCCGAAGCGCTCGGCCATCGCCCGGAAGGCGTCGTAATCGGAGCGGGCCTGCCACGGCGGGTCCACGGCCGGGGTGAAGGCGTGCAGGAAGGGGTGCATGTCGGTCGAGGAGAGGTCGTGCTTCTCGTACCAGGTGGCGGCGGGCAGTACGACATCGCTGAGCAGCGTCGTCGACGTCATCCGGAAGTCCATCGCGAGCAGCAGGTCGAGCTTGCCCTCGACGTCCTCCTGGTGCCAGGTCACATCGCGCGGGGCACAACGCGGCCCGTCCTCGGGGAGGTTGGAGTGGGTGCCGAGCAGGTGCTTGAGGAAGTACTCGTTGCCCTTGGAGGACGAGCCGAGGAGATTGGCCCGCCATACGTTCAGGACGCGCGGCCAGTTGCGCGGTGCGTCCGGGTCCTCGCCCGCGAAGCCGAGCCGCCCCGCCTTGAGTTCGTCCACCACGTGCTGGACGGGGTCCTCGGCCTCGCCGAGTTCGAGCGGGTTGCGGTCGAAGGTCGGGTAGGACGGCATCCAGCCCATGCGGGCCGAGGCGGCCAGGCAGTCGGCGCCGGTCATGCCCTCGAAGCGGCCGTCGCCGAGCGGCGAGGCCAGCGCCTCGGTGGGCAGTGTGTCGTAGCGCCACTGGTCGGTGTGCAGGTAGAACCAGCCCGCGCCGATCATGTGCCGGGGCGGCCGGGCCCAGTCGGAGGCGCTCGCCAGGGTCGCCCAGCCGGTGACCGGGCGGCACTTCTCCTGGCCCACGTAGTGCCCCCAGCCGCCGCCGTTGCGGCCCTGGCAGCCGGTCAGGGTCAGCAGCGCGAGGAAGGCCCGGTAGATGGTCTCGGAGTGGAACCAGTGGTTGGTGCCGGCGCCCATCAGGATCATGCAGCGGCCTTCGGACTTCTCCGCCGTGTCCGCGAACTCCCGTGCCACGCGCGCCACTTGGGCCGCCGGTACGGAGGTGAGGGTCTCCTGCCAGCCGGGGGTGCCCGGGGCGTCCGCGTCCTCGTATGAGGCGGGCCACGCGCCGGGCAGACCCGGGCGGCCGACCCCGTACTGGGCCAGCATCAGGTCGTACACCGTGGTGACGGGGCGGCCGCCGACGCGCCGGACCGGGACGCCGCGGCGTACGACGCCGTCGGCGTTCTCGGCGGTCTCCTCGAAGCGGGGCAGCACGACCTCGACGGTCTCGCCGTCGCCCGCACCCCCGCTCTCGCCGAGCAGGGTGAGCCGGGGCACGGTGTCGCCCAGATCCAGGTTCCACTCGGGCGTGGTGCCCCAGCGGTGGCCCAACGTGCCGCCCGGAACGGTGGGTTCACCCGTGACGTCGTCGATGAGCACGGTCTTCCACTGGGCGTTCTCGGTGTCCTCGCCGAGATCGGCGGCCGTGACGAACTTGTGCGGGACGAACCCCTCCTCGGTCTCCTTCAGGGAGACCAGGAAAGGAAGATCGGTGTACTTCCGAACGTAATCCGCGAAGAACGGAGTCTGCCGGTCGACAAAGAATTCCTTGAGGATGACATGGCCCATGGCAAGGGCGAGCGCGCCGTCCGTTCCGGGGTGCGGATGCATCCACTCGTCGGCGAACTTGGTGTTGTCCGCGAAATCCGGGGAGACGGTGACGACCTTCTGGCCGCGATAGCGCGCCTCGGTCATCCAGTGGGCGTCGGGGGTGCGTGTGACGGGGACGTTGGAGCCCCACATCATCAGATAGGCCGCGTCCCACCAGTCACCCGACTCCGGCACGTCCGTCTGGTCGCCGAAGACCTGCGGGGAGGCGACGGGCAGGTCCGCGTACCAGTCGTAGAAGGAGAGCATCGGCGCGCCGATGAGGGAGTGGAAGCGGGCGCCGGCCGCGTGCGAGGCCATCGACATCGCGGGGATGGGGGAGAAGCCGGCGACCCGGTCGGGGCCGTGCTCCTTGATGGTGTGGACGTGGGCGGCCGCGACGATCTCGACGGCCTCCTCCCAGCTCGCCCGCACCAGACCGCCCTTGCCGCGCGCCTTCTGGTACCTGCGGCGCCGCTCGGGATCGCTCTGGACGTCGGCCCAGGCGAGGACCGGGTCGCCCAGGCGCGCCTTGGCCTCGCGGTACATCTTGAGGAGCTCGCCCCGTACGTGCGGGTACCGGACGCGGGTGGGGGAGTAGCTGTACCAGGAGAAGGAGGCGCCGCGCGGGCAGCCGCGCGGCTCGTACTCGGGGCGGTCGGGGCCCACGGAGGGGTAGTCGGTGGCCTGGGTCTCCCAGGTGATGATGCCGTCCTTGACGTACACCTTCCAGCGGCAGGAGCCGGTGCAGTTCACGCCGTGCGTCGAGTACACGACCTTGTCGTGGCTCCACCGGTCCCGGTAGAAGGCCTCGGCCTGGCGGCCGCCGGTGCGGTGCACGGTGCGCAGGTCGTCGGAGACCTCGGCGCGGGTGAAGAAGCTGCCCGCCCGCACGAGTGCGTCGGCAACGCCGCGGTCGCTCTGGTCCTTCTGTTGCGGCTTCTGTTGCAACGGAAACTCCTCCGGCCCGGAAAAAGAATGTGGCGGGCCTTTCCGGACGGGTTGTCGGGAAATGCGGACGCCTCCGGACGGCCACCAACGACCCTACGCCCGCCGTTTCTTGGAACCCGGGGACTTTGGTCCCAGCGGGCGGTGACCTAATTCCGCAAATGTCCCGGGGGTGGCCTGGGAAACTGATTACGGCGCCGGGTGCGTGGGGTGCCTAGTACTTTTGGACATTTTCGGGGAAACGGAAAGGCGGGCCGTCGTGAGCGCGGTGAGCTTCGTGAGCGTGGTGGGCGCGTGAGCCGGAGCCGCTGGCTGCCGAACCAGCACGGGGCGTGGGCGATGCTCGCCGTGCCGTTCCTCGCGGGTACCTTCCTCGGCCACCCGCGCTGGGCGCATCTGCCGCTCCTGGCCGCCTGGCTCCTCGGCTACCTCGCGGTGTACCACGCGCAGCAGTGGCTGCGGCTGACCCGGATCTCGCGCAACCCGAAGGCGCCGCGCCGCCATGTCCGCCCGGCGTGGGTCTTCGGCTCGGCCGCGGCCGCCTTCGGCCTCTGGTCGGCCGCCCCGCGCCCGTGGCTCCTCCTGGCGGCGGCCTGCGCGGCCCCCTTCATCGCGGTCAACTCCCTTTACGCGTACGCCAATCGGGAGCGGGCCCTGCTGAACGGCCTGGCGGCGGTGGTCCCCGCGTGCGGCATGCTGCTCGTGGCGCTGCGCCTCGGGGGCGGCTCGTGGGGCGCCGGCGTGGCCCCCGCGCTGGCCTGCCTGCTGTATTTCGCGGGGACGGTGCCGTACGTGAAGACGATGATCAGGGAGCGGAACTCGGCCGCGTACTACCGGGGTTCGGTGGCGTACCACTCACTGGCGGTGCCGCTGGCGGCCGCCCTTTCCCCTTGGCTCGCGGCCCCCTTCGCGCTCTACCTGCTGCGCGCGGCCCTGCTGCCCGGCCGGGGTCTGAAGGTGGGGGTGGTGGGAGCGGTGGAGGTCCTTTGCTCGCTGGTGCTGCTGGGGGTGGTGCTGGGGGCGTTCTAGGGCCGGCGCGGTCGTTCGGGTACGGCCCGGCGGGGGCGGTTCGCGCGGTTCCCCGCGCCCCTTCGCGGCGCTGCCGTCCGGCGGGGCCCGGCCCTACAACTGGCCCTTGCGCGTGAGGTAGTTGAAGCACAGCCACCCCGGCAGCACGGGCAGCCAGAACGTGAGCAGGCGGTACAGGAGCACCGCCGACGTCGCCGTCTCCGCCGTCATGCCGGCGATCGTCAACGCCGTGGACAGCGCCAGCTCGACCGCGCCGACACCACCCGGCGTCGGCGCCGCCGAGCCGAGCGCGTTGGCCGTCAGGAAGACGACCGCCACGCTCGCGTAGCTCAGCGTGTGCTCGCTCCCCGTACCGAAGGCCCGGATCGACGCGTCGAGGCACATCACGAACACGCCGGTCAGGAGCAGCATCCCGCCGATCCCGGTGATGAGCTTCTGCGGCCGCTGGAGCACGTCCAGCATGCGCGGCACCACACCGGCGAACAGCGAGCGGACCCGGCTGACCACGAACTTCCGCAGGAACGGGACCGCGGTCACGACCAGGATCAGCACGGCCGCCGTGAGCAGACCCGCGATCACCGTGCGGGACGGCGACAGCTCCGAGGTCTGCTCGGTGCCCGTGACGTAACCGAAGATCAGCAGCAGCGAGATGTGCGACGCGAGCCCGAAGAGCTGCGACGCGCCCACGCTCGCCACCGCGAGCCCCGGCCGTACTCCCGCGCGCTGGAGGAACCGCGTGTTGAGGGCGACGCCGCCGACCGCGGCCGGCGCCACCAGCTTCACGAAGGAGCCCGCCACCTGGGCCACCACCGCGCGCCAGAACGGCACCCGCTCCGGCACGAAGCCGAGCAGACTGGCCGCGGCGGCCGGGTAGGAGAGGGCCGAGAAGAGGACGGCCGCCGCCACCCAGCCCCACTGCGCGTTGGCGACCAGATCGCCGAACTTGATGTTGGTGAGCTGCACCAGGAGGAAGTACGCGGCGAAGGCCCCCGCCACGAAGCTGATCAGCGTCTTCATCTTGATGCGCTCGAGACGCACCGGCTCCACCGGAGCCTGCGGGCGGATCAGCAGGACCTGGTGGCGGATCTGGGTGAGCAGATCGTCCTCGTGCGCCTCGTCGAGGGCTTCGTCGATGGCCACCTTCTCGGCCTTCTTCTCCGCCTTGACCGCCTTGCGGTCCTCCACCGCGGGCACCGCCTCGGGGTGCGCGGCGGCCTCCTTGGCGGCGGCGGCCTCCGCGGCCTTCGCCTCCCTGGCCGCGTCCGAGGCCTCCAGGACCGCCTCGCGCTCGCGCTGCGCCTGCTCGCGGCCGAGCCTGCGCAGCGTGGCACGCGTGGAGCGGGGCAGCGCGATGGGCTGGAGCAGCGGGAGGCTGTCGGCGACCGCGTCCGGGCCGAGTACGTCGAGGGCGGAGGCCACCGAGCGCTCGGCGCCGACGCGCAGGCCGAGCGTGGTGAGCAGCTGGGCGATGTCCATCCGCAGCACGATGTCGCCGGCCGCGATCTCGCCGCCGCGCAGATCGGTCACGATCACCCGGCCGGAACGGTCCACCAGGATCGCGTCCCCGGCCAGCCTGCGGTGCGCGATCCGGCGGGACTGGAGCGCCTCGACCTGCCGCCAGGTCTCGCGCAGCAGGTCGTCGGTGATCTCCTTGTCGTCCAGGGAGTCGAGGGAGCGGCCGCCGGTGTGCTCGTACACCAGCATCACGGCGTCCGGGCCGAGCTCGGAAGTGGCGATCAGCTTGGGCGCGTTCGCCCCGGCCGCGATCGCCGCGTACGCGAGAAGAGCCTCCTGCTCCAGGGCCTGTCTGAGGGACTGGATGGAGCGTCGGGTGGTGATGGAGCGCAGGGTGAGGCGGCGCCACACCCGGTAGAAGAAGCCCTGCGCCTGCTGCTCGCGGTCGACGACCGTGACGTCGAGGGGCGGGGCGTCCCGCAGGGTCACCAGATAGCGCCGGCCCCGCTCGCCCTGGTCGAGCGAGTCCGGCACGTCCTCGGCGCGCAGCGCGGTCACCGGGTCGAAGCCGACGTGCCGCAGGCCCGCGAGCAGGGTCTGCCCGGTGGGCCGCACATTGGGGGAGCCGACGGCGTAGAGCGTGCCGTACGCGACGGTCCAGCCGATCAGGATCGTGACGACGATCGAGAACGGGGTGGTCTGCTCGCCGACGAGCACCGCGAAGGAGTTGAGCAGCAGCACCGCCCACAGCGCGACCCGCCACCGGGGTCTGCGGGCCATGCCGACCGCCGTCATATAGGCGATGACCGGGGCGAGATAGCCGTGCACGGGGTCGGTGAGGCCGCCGGAGGCGGACTGCCGGGTCAGCGCCTCGGTGATCGAGCCGGGCGCGGACTTGGCCACCCACAGGTCGGTGGCGAGGGCGACGCCGTGCGCGAGTACGGCGGCGAGCACGCCGTCGGCGATCCGCAGCCCGTCCCGTTTGATCAGCCGCTCGATGGCGAAGGCGACCGGCAGGACGAGCACGGCGATGCTGGAGGCGAGGCCGGCGAGCCGGATCAGGACGTCCGGAGTGCCGGTGGTGCCCTTGGTGATGTCGTCTTCCAGGCCGGACGTGGTGCCGTGGGCGAACGCGGCGATGGCGAGGACGACGGCGATCGCGAGCACACCGGTGAGCAGCCGGAGCAGGTCCGAGGGACGGTGCACGCGCGCGGGCAGCAGCGGTTCGTCCACGGAGACGCGTTCGATGGAGCCGGAGGTGTCGTCGCACAGGGCGTCGCCGTCCGTGCCGCACTCCTTGCGCCCGGACCCGTCGGGCCCCCCGGACCGCTCGGAGGGACCGTCGGGTTCACCGGGTGCGGAGGCCTTGGGGGCGCCGTGGTTTCCGGCGCCCTTCTCGGAGCCTTCGGATCCGGTTCCGGGGCCGGCCTGCGCGCCCGGTGCCCCGTCCTCGTCCGCCGGCCCGGGAGCCTCGGACGAGGCGGGCTGCCGCCCCGTTCCAGGGGTGCTGCTTGCCGCCGCCTCGGGTGGCTGCACGCCCCGCTCCTTCGCTGGCTCGTCCGTCTTGTCTCTGTCTCGTATCACCGCTCACCGCCCGCATGATGGTGGCATGTCCAGAGATCCCAGGGGGGCATCAGGGTGCATTGCCGGGGCGTGCGCTGTGTGAGTTGCGCCCTTTTGTCGCGACGCGACCGCTCCGCGCCCGCGATGGCACGGGTCCGGGGCGACTGTCGGTGGTGTGCGGCAGTATGGAGCGGATGAGCCAGGAGCAGCGGGACCGGGCGGACGAGGCACCGCCCGAGCTTCCCGAGTACGCGGAACGGGTCCTCGACGTCGCCGAGCGGATCCCGCCCGGCCGGGTGATGACCTACGGGGACGTCGCCGAATGGCTCGGCGAGGGCGGCCCGCGCCAGGTCGGCCGCGTCATGGCGCTCTACGGAAGCGCGGTGCCCTGGTGGCGCGTGGTGCGCTCGGACGGCACGCTGCTGCCCGGCCACGAGCTGCGCGCCCTGGAGCACTACCGGGACGAGACCACACCGCTGCGCGAGGCGGGCCGGTCCGCCGAGGGCCATCTGCCGCGGCTCGACATGCGGCGGGCCCGCTGGGACGGCTCCGGCGCGGCGGGCGGACTCGGCGGCGGGGCGGCTCATACCTGACAGCTTCCGCCATCCGGCGTCGCCGGGGGCGGCCTGAGGACCGTACGGATGACTCGCTGCGTTCCGGGCGCGGTTCGGCGTACCGTCGAGGGTCCGCACCGACCGCGCGGGCCCCGTAAGCACCATCACGACCAGCACACCCACCAGGACCGGCGATCCACGTGAGCTCCTCCTCCTCCACCGGGCGTACGGCGTACCAGCAGGTACGCCGGGCGGCCCCCGGCGCGTACCGGCTGGTGCGTACCCTGCCGGATCCGGTGGAGCCCCCTCTCCTTGACGCACCCCAGCGCAGGGTGGTTGACCACCGCTCGGGTCCGCTTCTCGTGCTCGCGGGGCCCGGCACCGGCAAGACCACCACCCTGGTCGAGGCGGTCGCGGCGCGGGTGGCGGCCGGCACGGATCCCGAGCGCGTCCTGGTGCTCACCTTCAGCCGCAAGGCCGCGGTCGAACTCCGCGACCGCATGGCGCTGCGTCTTGGCGCCGGCGCCAAGAGCCCGCAGGCCACCACGTTCCACTCGTACTGCTACGCCCTGGTGCGCGCGCACCAGGACGCCGAGCTGTTCCGCGAGCCGCTGCGCCTGCTGTCCGGCCCCGAACAGGACGTGGCCGTACGCGATCTCCTGGCCGGGCAGATCGACCTCCAGCGCACCGGGCTCGCCCATGCGCGCTGGCCGGACGAACTGCGCGCCTGCCTGACCACGCGCGGCTTCGCCGACGAGGTGCGCGCGGTGCTCGCCCGCAGCCGCGAACTCGGCCTCGGCCCGGACGCGCTCGCCCGCTTCGCCGAGCGCGCGGGCCGCCCGGACTGGAAGGCGGCCTCCGCCTTCCTCGCCGAGTACCTCGACGTCCTCGACCTCCAGGGCGTCCTGGACTACGCGGAACTCGTACACCGCGCGGTGCTGCTCGCCGAGCGCATCGAGCTGCCCTCCTACGACGCCGTGTTCGTCGACGAGTACCAGGACACCGACCCGGCCCAGGTGCGGCTGCTGCGGGCACTCGCGGGGGGTGGGCGCACCCTGGTCGCCTTCGGCGACCCGGACCAGTCGATCTACACCTTCCGGGGCGCCGACATCAACGGCATCCTCGACTTCCCCGACACCTTCGCCCGCCGGGACGGGAGCCCGGCGCCCGTCGAGGTGCTCACCACCTCGCGCCGCTCCGGCACCGCGCTCCTGGACGCGACCCGGCTGCTCACCCGCCGCATGCCGCTGCCGAGGCTGCCCGTCGAGCAGGTCCGCGCGCACCGCGAGCTGCGGCCCACCCGCACGGGCGGCCGGGTCGAGACGTACACGTACCCCACGGTCTCGACCGAGCTGGACAACATCGCCGACCTGCTGCGCCGCGCCCACCTCGAAGAGGGCGTGCCCTGGCAGGAGATGGCGGTCCTCGTCCGCGCCGGCACCCGCACGATCCCGGCACTGCGCCGCGCCCTGACGACGGCGGGCATCCCCGTGGACACCTCCGGCGCGGACACCCCACTGCGACACGAGCCCGCGGCCGGGCCGCTGCTCGCGGCGCTGCGGGTGGTGGCGGAGGCCGCCGCGAAGGAGGGCGTCCCTGCGACGGAGGCTGCCCCGACGGAGGCCGCCCTCGCGACGGGAGCCGCTCCCTCGGGGGAAGCCGCTCCCTGGCCCTCGGGGGAAGCCGCCCGCAATGCCTCCGCCCCGGTCAGTCTCGTCCACCCCCGAAGGGGCTCGGCGAGCCCGGTGAACCCCCCTGCGGCGGCCCCCGCCTGGCTCGACCCCGAGACCGCGCACACGTTGCTCACCTCGCCGCTCGGCGGCATGGACACCGCCGACCTGCGGCGCCTCGGCAGGGCTCTGCGCGACGAGGAGCGGGCCGCGGGCACCCGCGTCCCGGCCCCCTCCGACGTGCTGCTCGCCCGCGCGCTCGCCGAGCCCGAACGGCTCGTCGCGCACGACCCCTCCTACGCCCGTGGCGCCCAGCGCCTCGGCACCCTGCTGCGCAAGGCGCGCGAACTCCTGGCGGGGGGCGGCACCGCGGCCGAGGCGCTGTGGGAGCTGTGGAACGGCACGCCCTGGCCGCAGCGCCTGGAGCGCGCGGCGCTGCGCGGCGGGGCGGGCGGCCGGGCCGCCGACCGCGACCTCGACGCGGTGTGCGCCTTGTTCGACACGGCGGCCCGGGCCGAGGAGCGCACCGGCGGCCGGGGCGCGCTCAACTTCCTCGAAGAGGTCGACGCGCAGGACATAGCGGCCGACACCCTGACCCGCCGGGCCGCCCGCCCGGACGCCGTACGCGTCATGACCGCCCACCGCTCCAAGGGCCTGGAGTGGAGCCTGGTCGTGGTCGCCGGGGTGCAGGAAGGGCTCTGGCCCGACCTGCGCCGCCGGGGTTCGCTCCTCGAAGCCGACCGGATCGGGCGGGACGGCCTGGCCGAACCGCTCACCCCGGGCGCGCTGCTCGCCGAGGAACGACGCCTCTTCTACGTCGCGGCCACCCGCGCCCGCGACCGCCTGGTGGTCACCGCCGTCAAGGCGCCGGCGGACGACGGCGACCAGCCGTCGCGCTTCCTCACCGAGCTCGGCGTCGAGCCCCGCGACACCACGGGCCGCCCCCGCCGTCCGCTCGCGGTGGCCGCGCTCGTCGCCGAGCTGCGCGCCACCACCGTCGACCCCGCGGCCTCCGACGCGCTGCGCGAGGCCGCCGCCGAACGCCTGGGCCGCCTTGCCGCGCTCGCCGACGACGAGGGCCAGCCGCTGGTCCCGGCGGCGCACCCGCACCGCTGGTGGGGCCTGCACGAGCCGACCCGCTCCGAGGTCCCGCTCCGCGACCGGGAGCTGCCCATCGCCCTGTCCGGCAGCGCCCTGGACCAGTTGGCCAACACCTGCGCGCTGCAGTGGTTCCTGGGCCGCGAAGTGAAGGCGGACGCGCCCGCGACGGCCGCCCAGGGCTTCGGCAACGTCGTCCACGTACTCGCCGACGAGGTCGCCTCCGGCCGTACGCCGGCCGACCTGGCCGTCCTGATGGAACGCCTCGACTCCGTCTGGGACGCGCTCGCCTTCGACGCGCCGTGGAAGTCCGTCCAGGAGAAGCAGAACGCGCGAGCCGCCCTGGAACGCTTCCTCCAGTGGCACACCCTGGACCGTGCGGGCCGCACCCCGGTCGCCACGGAACACGGCTTCGACGTGACCCTGGAGGCGGGGGAGTACGAGGTCCGCATCCGAGGTTCCATGGACCGCGTCGAGAAGGACGTCGAGGGCCGCGCGTACGTGGTCGACTTCAAGACCGGCAAGCAGCCGCCCACCGCCGCGGAGGTCGCGGCCCACCCGCAGCTGGCCGTCTACCAGCTGGCGGTCAGGGAGGGCGCCCTGGACGAGGCCTTCGACGGCCACCGGCCCGACCCCGCCGGAGCCGAACTGGTCCACCTGCGCCAGGCCGCCCCCAAACGCGAGGGCGGCGACGCCTACCCCAAGGTCCAGTCCCAGCAGCCCCTTGAGGGCGAGTGGGTGGGCGACCTCCTGGCCACGGCGGCGGGCAAGGTCCTGGACGAACAGTTCACCCCGACGCCGGGAACGCACTGCACGCACTGCACCTTCAGAGCGTCGTGCACGGCACAGCCGGAGGGGCGGCAGGTGGTGGAGTAAGGGCCCGCCCCTGGGCGCTGCCGAGCGGGTCCCGGCGAACACCACCCCCGAGCGGGGTCCGGGGCGGAGCCCCGAAGGGGGTGCAGGGGGCGAAGCCCCCGCGGGGCTCCGGGGGTGGAGCCCCCGGGAAACACCCTTCCCTTCCCCCCACCCCCGGAGGGTTTCGGGAAGGGGCGGGGAGGGGCACAGCCCGCCGCAGGCGACGCCCCCACAAATCCCCCATTGTCAGCACCCCCCACTACCCTTCCTGACGTGCCCACCCACCTCAGCGACCCCGAGCAGCTCAAAGAGCTCCTCGGCATCCCGTTCACCCCGGAGCAGACGGCCTGCATCACCGCGCCGCCCGCCCCGCAGGTCATCGTGGCCGGAGCCGGTTCCGGGAAGACGACCGTCATGGCGGCCCGGGTCGTGTGGCTGGTGGGCACCGGCCAGGTCGCGCCCGAGCAGGTCCTGGGCCTGACCTTCACCAACAAGGCGGCGGGCGAGCTCGCCGAGCGCGTGCGCACCGCGCTGATCCGGGCCGGCATCACCGACCCGGACGCCCCGGAGCCGGAGCAGGGCGAGCCCGGGATCTCCACGTACCACGCCTTCGCGGGCAGGCTCCTGACCGACCACGGCCTGCGCATAGGCCTCGAGCCCACCTCGCGGCTGCTCGCCGACGCCACCCGCTTCCAGCTCGCCGCCCGGGTGCTCCGCGAGGCCCCGGGGCCGTACCCGACGCTGACCAAGTCGTTCGCCTCCCTGGTCAGCGACCTGCTCGCGCTCGACGCCGAGCTGGCCGAACACCTCGTACGCCCGGAGCGCCTGGCCGCGTACGACCACGAGCTGCTGCGCACCCTGGAGGGCGCCAAGCTCAGCAACGCCGAGCTGCGCAAGGTGCCCGAGGCCGCCGCCGCCCGGCTGGAACTGCTCGACCTGACCACCCGCTACCGGGCCGCCAAGAAGAGCCGCGACCTGCTGGACTTCGGCGACCAGATCGCGCTGTCCGCCGAGCTCGCGCTCACCCACCCCGAGGTCGGCCGGATCCTGCGCGAGGAGTTCAAGGTGGTGCTCCTCGACGAGTACCAGGACACCTCCGTCGCCCAGCGCCGCCTGCTCGCCGCGCTCTTCGGCGGCGGCACCGGACACGCGGTGACCGCCGTCGGCGACCCCTGCCAGGCCATCTACGGCTGGCGCGGCGCCTCGGTCGCCAACCTCGACGACTTCCCCCGCCACTTCCCGTACGCCGACGGCCGCCCCGCCACGCGTTTCGCGCTCTCCGAGAACCGCCGCAGCGGCGGCCGCCTCCTCGACCTCGCCAACTCCCTTGCCGCGCCGCTGCGTTCGATGCACGAAGGGGTCGAGGCGCTGCGCCCGGCCCCCGGCGCCGAGCGGGACGGCAGCGTCCGCATCGCGCTGCTCGACACCCACCAGGAGGAGATCGAGTGGCTCGCCGACTCGGTCGCGCACCTCGTCCGCACCGGCAAGGCGCCCGGCGACATCGCCGTCCTGTGTCGCACGGCGGGCGACTTCCCGCAGATCCAGGGCGCGTTGGTGGCCCGGGACATCCCGGTCGAGGTAGTCGGGCTCTCCGGCCTGCTGCACCTGCCGGAGGTCGCCGACCTCGTGGCGGTCTGCGAAGTCCTCCAGGACCCGGGCGCCAACGCCCCGCTGGTACGCGTCCTGACCGGCCCGCGCTGGCGCATCGGCCCCCGCGACCTGGCGCTGCTGGGCCGGCGCGCGCGTGACCTCGTGCGGCGCGTCCGGGCCGGTTCCGACGACCCCGACCAGCGCCTGGCCGACGCCGTCGAAGGGGTCGACCCGGCCGAGGTGATCTCGCTCGCCGACGCCCTGGACACCTTCCTCGAAGGCGCCGAGGACGACGGCCTGCCCTTCTCCGCCGAGGCCCGCGTCCGCTTCGCCCGCCTCGCCGCCGAGCTGCGCGACCTGCGCCGCTCTCTCGCCGATCCGCTGATGGACGTACTGCACCGCGTCCTGAACGTCACCGGCCTCGAAGTCGAACTCTCGGCGTCCCCGCACGCGTTGGCGGCACGCCGCCGCGAGACGCTCTCCGGCTTCCTCGACATAGCGGCGAGTTTCGCGGCCCTCGACGGCGAGGCCTCGCTCCTCGCCTTCCTCGGCTTCCTGCGCACCGCGGCGCAGTACGAGAAGGGCCTGGACAACGCGCTGCCCGGCGGCGAGAACACGGTGAAGGTCCTCACCGCGCACAAGTCCAAGGGCCTGGAGTGGGACGTCGTCGCGGTCCCCGGCCTGGTGACCGGGACGTTCCCCTCCACCCAGTCGAGGGAGGCCTGGACCGCCCAGGCGAAGGTCCTCCCGCACGCGCTGCGCGGCGACGCCCCGACGCTGCCCGTCGTCGAGGAGTGGGACGCGAAGGGCCTCAAGTCCTTCAAGGAGGCGATGAAGGACCACCAGCACACGGAGGAACTCCGCCTGGGATACGTCACGTTCACCCGCCCCCGCACCCTCCTGCTCGGCTCCGGCCACTGGTGGGGCCCGAGCCAGAAGAAGCCCCGCGGCCCCTCCGACTTCCTGCACGCGCTGTACGAACACTGCGCGGCGGGCCACGGCGAGATCGAGGCGTGGGCGGACGAACCGGCCGAGGACGCCGAGAATCCGGCCCTCCACGAGTCCGCGACCACCCACGCCTGGCCCCTCCCGCTCGACCCCGAGTCCCTGTCCCGCCGCCGCGCCGCGGCCGAGCGGGTCCTGGCCCACCTGGCGACGGCCGCGCCCCTCGACGACGTAACGCCCTCCTCTTACAAGGGCGTCGGTCAGGACGTGACGCCCCCCTCTTATGAGGCTTATGAGGACGCGGCTTACGAGGGCGCTCCCCATGACGACGAGGGGTACGCGGCCGCGCCCCATGAGGGTGACGGCTACGAGGGCGCTCCCTACGAGGACGCTCCCTACGAGGACGAGCCTTACGGGGAAGGCGAGTTCGGCGACCCCGGGGACCTCGCCCTCGACGACTGGGACCTGCTCCCCACGGAGCGCCCGGCCACCACCCCGCCCCCCGCCGCCGAGTTCGAGCCCGCCGCCTTCGAGTCCGCCGAGCAGGGTGAGCCCGCCGAGCACACCCGCACGGCGCCACCCCGTACCGAATCCGGCGCCCGGGGCCACGCTCCGGCCGAGGCGCCCGTCGCCATCCCCGCTCCGCGCCTGACGCCCGAGGACCGCCGCACCCTGCACTCCTGGGACCGCGACCTGGAGGCGCTCACCACCGAGCTCCGCCGGGCCCGCGCCACCACCCGCGAGGTCGAGGTGCCCGCCTCGCTCACCGCTTCCGAGCTGCTGAGCCTGGCCGCCGACCCCGACGCCTTCGCCCGGGACCTCGCCCGTCCCATGCCGCGCCGCCCGCAGCCGGCCGCCCGCCGGGGCACCCGCTTCCACGCCTGGGTGGAGTCCCGCTTCGACGAGCTGCCGCTGCCCATGCTCGGCCCCGACGAGCTGCCCGGAGCCGACGACAACGAGGCCGACATCGCCGACGAGCGCGACCTGACCGCCCTCAAGGAGGCCTTCGAGCGCACCCCGTACGCGGTCCGCACCCCGTTCCGCACCGAGGCCCCCATCCAGCTGACGCTCGCGGGCCGGGTGATCAGGGGCCGGATCGACGCCGTCTACAAGGACGGCGACGGCGCCCTCGCCACGTACGAGATCGTCGACTGGAAGACCGGCAGGCAGGCCACCGCCGACCCCCTTCAGCTGGCCGTCTACCGGGTCGCCTGGGCCGAGCAGCTGGGCGTCCCGCCGGAGTCGGTGACGGCCGCGTTCGTGTACGTACGCACAGGTGAGACGGTCCGCCCGGCCCGCCTGCCGGGCCGGGCCGAGCTGGAGGCGATCCTGCTCGGGCAGCGTCCGCAGGACGGACCGGCGGACCGGCCACCGCCACCGGCCGGATAGGCTCAAGGGCATGAGCGAGACCCCGGACAGCGCCGTCCAGACCGCCACCGCAGTGGTGCGCGCGTACATCGAGCAGCACCGCGCCGCCTTCCTCGGCGACCTCGCGGAGTGGCTGCGCATCCCGTCCGTGTCGGCCCAGCCCGACCACGACGCCGACGTCCGCCGCAGCGCGGACTGGCTCGCCGCCAAGCTCCGCGAGACCGGCTTCCCGGTCGCCGAGATCCTGGACACCCCGGGCGCCCCCGCCGTCTACGCCGAGTGGCCCTCGGGCGTGCCGGGCGCACCCACCGTCCTGGTCTACGGCCACCACGACGTCCAGCCCGCGGCCCGCGAGGACGGCTGGGACACCGAGCCGTTCGAGCCGGTGATCGCCGAGGGGCGGATGTACGGACGCGGCGCCGCCGACGACAAGGGCCAGGTGTTCTTCCACACCCTCGGCGTCCGCGCGCACCTCGCCGCCACCGGCCGCACCGCCCCCGCCGTCAACCTCAAGCTCCTGATCGAGGGCGAGGAGGAGTCCGGTTCGCCGCACTTCCGCGCCCTCGTCGAGGAGCACGCCGAGCGCCTCGCGGCCGACGCCGTGATCGTCTCCGACACCGGCATGTGGTCCGAGGACACCCCCACCGTGTGCACCGGCATGCGCGGCCTCGCCGAGTGCGAGATCCAGCTGTACGGGCCCGGCCAGGACATCCACTCCGGCTCCTTCGGCGGCGCGGTACCCAACCCGGCGACGGCCGTGGCCCGCCTGGTCGCGGCCCTGCACGACGCCGACCAGCGCGTGACCGTCCCCGGCTTCTACGACGGCATCGTCGAGCTGACGGAGGCCGAGCGGGTGCTCTTCGCGGAGCTGCCCTTCGACGAGGCCGAGTGGCTGCGCACCGCGAAGTCGCGGGCGACCCGCGGCGAGGCCGGGTTCTCCACCCTGGAGCGGATCTGGGCCCGCCCGACGGCCGAGGTCAACGGCATCGGCGGGGGTTACCAGGGCCCCGGCGGCAAGACGATCATCCCTTCGTCGGCGATGGTGAAGCTGTCCTTCCGTCTGGTCGCGGGCCAGGACCCGCAGCACATCGAGAAGATCGTCACCGACTGGGCCGCCGGGCAGGTTCCCGCCGGGATCCGGCACGAGATCACCTGGAGCGCGGCCACCCGGCCGTGCCTCACCCCGCTCGACCACCCGGCACTCCAGGCCGTAGTGCGCTCGATGGGCCGGGCCTTCGGCACGAAGGTCCGGCTCACCCGCGAGGGAGGCTCAGGACCCGCCGCCGACCTCCAGGACGTGCTGGCGGCGCCCGTGCTCTTCCTGGGGATCTCGGTCCCCTCCGACGGCTGGCACGCGCCCAACGAGAAGGTCGAGCTCGACCTCCTGTTCAAGGGCGTCGAGGCGACGGCCCATCTGTGGAGCGACCTCGCCGCCACCACAGCCTGAGCCGCCGGCCCCGGCCACCGGCCGACACGAATCGCTGAACACACCATCCACCCGGGGGAGTTGGAAGCACCTGTGAGCACCACCAGCAGTGAAGCCTTCACGGACCGGCCGATCGGGCTCGCCACGCCCATCGGCCTGACCGAGCCGAGCGGCATCGACCGAGCGGCCCACCACCGCCTCGACGAGGCCTGGCTGGCGGCCGCCTGGAGCCATCCGACCACCCGGGTCTTCGTGGTCTCCGGCGGCCAGGTCCTGATCGACGAGTCCGCGGACGAGGCGGACGGGCGCACCGAACTCGTGATGACCCCGGCCTTCGAGGCCCCGGTCACCGAGACGCACCGCTACTTCCTGGGCACCGACGAGGACGGCGTCAGCTACTTCGCCCTCCAGAAGGACGCCCTGCCCGGACGCATGGACCAGTCGGCCCGGCCCGCCGGGCTGCGCGAGGCCGGCCTGCTGCTCTCGGCCCGTGACGCGAGCCTGATGACGCACGCGGTCGCCCTGGAGAACTGGCAGCGCCTGCACCGCTTCTGCTCCCGCTGCGGCGAGCGCACCGTGATCGCGGCGGCCGGCCACATCCGCCGCTGCCCGGTCTGCGGCGCCGAGCACTACCCGCGCACCGACCCGGCCGTGATCATGCTGGTCACCGACGACCAGGACCGGGCACTGCTCGGCCGCCAGGTCCACTGGCCCGAGGGCCGCTTCTCCACCCTGGCGGGCTTCGTCGAGCCCGGCGAGTCCATCGAGCAGTCGGTGCGCCGCGAGGTCTTCGAGGAGGCCGGCGTCACCGTCGGCCCGGTCGAGTACGTGGCGAGCCAGCCCTGGCCGTTCCCGTCCAGCCTGATGCTCGGCTTCATGGCGAAGGCCACCTCGTCCGAGATCAACGTGGACGGCGAGGAGATCCACGAGGCGCGCTGGTTCTCCCGCGAGGACCTGGCGGCCGCCTTCGAGTCCGGCGAGGTCCTGCCCCCGTACGGCATCTCGATCGCGGCCCGCCTCATCGAGCTCTGGTACGGCAAGCCCCTGCCGAAGCCGACGCACTGACACCCGGGCCGCGTCCGCGTCCGGCCGTGCGAGAGGCCCCCGTCCACAGGTGGACGGGGGCCTCTCGCATCGCGGGGCGAGCGCTCGCCCCGCAGCTCGCCTCAGACGCCGATCTTCTGCTTGACCTGCGCGAGGGACGGGTTGGTGAGCGTCGAACCGTCGTCGAAGAGCACGGTCGGCACGGTCTGTAGACTTCCCTCCTAGCGAGGGCGGCCAGTCACGGCTTCCCCATGTCCGGGAGGGGAGATCCGTGGACGAGAAGCCCAGGGCTCTTGGCGTGATCCGTCTGTCTGTCGGAAACGAGAACCAGACCGGGGAGGAGACGCAGCGCACCCGCATCGCCAAGCGGGTGGACGCGGAGGAGATGGAGCTCGTCGACTTCGCCGTCGACATCGACGTGTCGGCGTCCATCTCGCCGTGGATGCGTCCGTCCCTGGGGGACTGGCTCAACAACAAGCGGGACCAGTTCGACCACATCGTCATCCTGAAGATCGACCGCATCGCGCGGTCGGTCCGTCACCTCTCGGACGTCATCGAGTGGTGCGAGGCGAACGGCAAGGGGCTCATCTCCTGCGAGGAGGGGTTCGACCTCTCCAAGCCCTGGGGCAAGACGATTGCCAAGATTCTGGCCGTGGTCGCCGAGGCCGAGTTGGACGCTATCAAGGCCCGCAACAAGGCTTCCCGGGAAACGATGCGGAGGACTGGACGCTGGCCTGGTGGCCTCGTCCCGTTCGGCCGCAGAGCGGTCAAGGGAGACGACGGCTTCACTCTGGAACTGGACCCGGAGTACGGCCCCGTCCTCGTCGAGATGATCCGCCGGTTCATCAAGAAGCCGAGCTTCTCGGCTGTGGCCGACTGGCTCAACGATGAAGGCGTGCACACGGCTCAGGACATCGCTCGCATTCGTGCGGCAGCAGGGGAGAGCACGACTCGCCTTGCTGCCCCCAAGCCGCGCGGCAGCCGGTGGACGGCGACCACAGTCCAAGCCGTACTCACCAGCCGGTCTCTTCTGGGGGAGTACATCCGTGCCAACGGCACGGTAGTGCGCAGCGACGACGGCACTCCCGTCATGCGGTCGGAGCCTGTGCTGAATGAGGAGGAGTGGGCGACCCTGGCGGAGGCCGTCGCGTCGGTCAAGTACAAGAAGCAGAAGGGCTCTACCTCCCCGACGGTGGGCATCTCGTTCTGCATGTCGTGCGGCAGCCCGATCTACTACGTCAAGGGAGACCCGGCTAAGAGCAAGCGCGACCGGTACCGCTGCCACGGCAACAAGAGCAAGGGCATCAAGGTGTGCCCAAAGCAGACCTTCTTGGCTGATGATCTCTACCCGTGGTTGGAGTCGACGCTCCTGGGGGAGATCGGACACCTGGAGCGGATGGAGTCCAGCACGACCATCGACGACAGTCGCGCGGCGAAGCTTGCCGTCATCGACGGCAAGATGAACCAACTCCTCAAGGAGTTGCAGGAGGGCGAGATCAGCGCCGTCGTGTACTCCTCGCGCGTCGCCGACCTTGCGCAGGATCGCGAGAAAGTCACCAGCCAGGACGGGCCGAAGCCAGTCACGGTATGGACCGGTACGGGCGAGAGCTACGCCGAGTGGTGGGAGCGATCCAGCGTGGATGAACGGCGCGAGTTCCTGAAGAAGCATGGGGTGAAGGCGTACTTCCGCACTGACGTACTGGCCGTCGACCCGGGGGACTTGATCGACAACCTTCGGGTGCAGGGCACGCGCCAGATTGAGGCCCACACCGCGCCGTCGCAGATTGTGGAGCCGCTCGAAACGTTCGTTCTTCCTGGAGGGAAGCCAGTGGCGAAGCCGCCGACGCTGACCGGTGCGGAGTCCGAGATCGTCAGTAGCTGGGAGGACTTTGAGCAGCGCCGCCGCGTAGCCACAGGCGGATGCTGAACGGCCTTGCAACCCCCGGTCTGGGATCTTCTCAGGCCGGGGGTTCGCCGTGCCCCAGGGGCGCGCCTGCGGCTTTGACCTGCCTGCTTTATGCGGGCCCGATCCGGGGCGCCTGTACGATGCCTGCCAGGTCGCCGCCGTCGCTCCCGACTGCACGAGACCGAGTCCGGGCCCGAGGCCCTGGGCCACACCTGTGAAGAGAGACCGTCCAGTCATGGCCGGTCCACCCCCGCGAAGAAAGGGAGGCACATGTCCCGCCGTCCGGCGGGGGGCACTGGCGCACCCGTATGCGCCGCACAGGGAAGGAGCCACAACCAGTGGCTATCAGCTTCGGCCATGACCGCCCGTGGGGCGGAGTCTCTCAGCGTGAGTACCGGCGCATGGCGCAGGATCCCGGACACATCCTGACCTACCGCGTGCACTTCGCCGCCATCGGTTGGGCCGACCGCCAGGGACACGCGGCCTTCGCCCCCGGCAAGCTGGCCGCACTGCTCAGCAAGAAAGGGCAACCCTTGTCCGACCAGAGCACGACCGGCGCGATAACGCGGGCGAAGCAACTCGGCCTTGTCTCCCCGCGATCCGGCGCCGCTTGCCTTGTCCTGCCGTCGCATCTCTTCCAGAAGGGCAAGGGCGCTCCTGTCCCATGCCGACTGCACCTTGATCGGTGACTACATGCCGGACGTGTAGTCAGCACATGCCATGCGTGTACTGGCGCCAGCCGTGACCTGCGGAAACGTTCGCGTCCTCTCTTATCTGTTTGGGGTAAGTCCAGTGCGGCCCCGCAGGGGCCGACAGAAGGAAGACGCTTCGGCCACCGGCAAGGACAAGCAGGGCGCGGCAGCGCCCCACCTACGTAAGTCGCAACGGCGGAAGAGTCAGCAGGAAAGGGCGGCCATCCGGCCGCCACGGAGCGAAGACGCTTCGACAGTGTGGCCCCGCAGGGGCCGACATCGGGAAGGGCAGGAAGCCAACAGGTGGGGCGCTGCCGCGCCCCCATAGAGCGAAGACGTCAGGGCGGGGGCACTTCCCCTTGGGGCCGCTACGCGGCCACAGAACGAAGACACCTACGCCAAGCCTCGTAAGCCTCACTCTCATGCAGGCTCACGCCGCCGGCTGGAGCCTCACTATTGCCTTGACCTGCGGGTTTTCCCTTCGGCTTTTCTCCGCCGCCGCCTTGGCGACCCTTGTAACCGTGGCAGGATCTGAGCTGCTAAGACCTGTCGGTCCCTGCCGCTTGCCCAGGGGGTCATACCCCACCCCTTCGCCGTCGCTCCTGGCTCCGTCGACACGTACGCCCGCACTACGAGGCGAACGGCTGTGCGCTTCCCTGGGCGCTCGGCAGGAGGCGTGGCTAGCCGGTACCAGAAGGGAGTCGCGCAGAGGCGGAAGGCTAGGCAGGCGTACAGCGCCTTGCGTTGGCCAGCACGGACAGAGGCTCACGATGAGGCGCGGCAGCGCCCACCAGGACCACAGACAGGGTGTCGCGCAAGCGGTCGGTTACGCGACAGTGCGGCATGCTCCGGTCCGTGTCCGCTTTGACCGTGACCCGCTGTCGCGTAACCCGTCGCGAAAGTCCCCTTCCTGCCCTAGCTTTCGCGACATGTATGTGCGACAGTCTCGCCATGACCACGAACACCCCGGCCGAACAGGTCGAGCGCCACGACTGCCCCAAGTGCCAGGCACCCACAGGAAGCCCCTGCCGTACCGGTGCGGGCAAGGTGGCAGCCAGCTACCACACGGGCCGCTTCGCCCTGGTGCCCGCCTTGAAGGCGGAACTCACTGTGAAGACCCCCGCCGATCGCAACCCCGGCAAGCGATGGACGCAAGGCGCACCCGTCCCGCAGGTACCCGAAGCCGTGCCGGGCACAGCGATCCGACTGGGGTACGCCCGCACGTCGACCGCCAGTCAGGAACTTCAGTCGCAGTTGGATGCACTCGCCCGAGCCAACTGCACCCGCGTGTTCTCGGAGAAGATCAGTAGCCGGGTGAAGGAGCGGCCGGAACTGGAGAAGGCCCTCACCCTGGCAAGGGAGTTCAAGCGGGCCGCGCCCGGCCAGCCGGTCATCCTTACCGTGCTGGAGATGAAGCGCCTTGCCCGCAGTGCAGCCGAGTTGATGACCCTGTCATCCACCCTGCAAGCGGACGGTATCCAACTGGAACTCCTCTCCGGTCCCCTCCAAGGGGTCTACGACCCGAACGGTGCGGGTGCCATCGTCTTCGCCGTCCTGGCCGTCAGCGCGGAGGTGGAGCGGGAGGGCATCCGAGAGAAGACGATGGAAGGGCTCGAAGCTGCGGCCCGTAGGGGCAACGTCGGCGGACGCCCGTCCGTCATGGACGACGACAAGCTAGCCGTAGCCCGCGCCCGGCACGCCAAGGGCGAGAGCGTCACAGCGATCGCTAAGGGGCTGGGAATCCATCGGGCAACCTTGTACCGCCACCTGGGAGAAGGCGCCTGAGACAGGCGCACAGACGTTCACGCGTAGGCCCCTGGGCGTTGCCCCGCCAGGGGCTTTCGCGGTTCCCGCAGGAACGGGCCCCTGCCAGTCACAGGGATGACCGGCAGGGGCCGTTGTCCCTCACCGTCCGCTGGAGTGGACGGCACCCCCGCCAAGGGGCGGACTGGGGCGGAGAGCCCGCGCACGTCAGCGCGGACGGGACACGTCCTGTCCCTGCTCAAGGCTGATCCCAGTCGGGGGACTCCTCTACCCGCACCCTGCCGCATCGCGCCGCCGCGATCACGGAAGGGCCGGGAGTCTTCAGTCCTGTCGGACTTGAGAGGCCACGGCCTTACGCACGGCCTCCGCTATCTGCTCCGCCGCCTCCGCACGCACCATGCCCAGATGCACATACGGCTTCCCCGAGTGCGTCACCATCGGGCGTACTAGGCTCCACGTGACCTCTCCCAGGCCCAGCGCGGCCAATGCCTCGCGTACCGCCTCCGCCGCGTCTGCGGCCCGTGCGCGGCTGTCTCGCCACGTCTGCATGTCCATCACTTGGGGCACTGCCCGTAGTGCCGGTAGACGACCACAGGCGGCCCCGACGAACGCTCCAACTGGCCACGGTGCACACGCTCAAGAGACTTGATCGGCTTCCTGCAAGCTGGGCACTTCTGGCCCGAGGGCGCATAGGTCACGTACTCCCACTGACTGGCGTCCGTGTCCGCCGTACTGCTCACCATGCCGATGACCTCCCCGACCGAATGCCCAGTGCGAGTAACCAGTTTCACCGGGCAGGTGGGAAAGCCCCACGCTTATTGGTGTTGTCGGGTAAAGATCACGGCCCATTCGCTGAGCAGTTCCCGGCAGTCGTCACCCCACACGGCGTATCTCTCGTACCGATCAAAGTCATCCCGGTATGCATTCACGTCCCGGTGGTCCCGAAGCATCAGCGCCCCCGTATGTGTCTCCACTTGGACCAGGCGCCGGTCATACACCGTGAAGACACTGAGCGGAGTCTCAGCGACAGGACCAACCACCCCGAGTGGAATCACACCAAGCCGCACACTCGGAATGCGCGATACCGAGGCCAGTCGATCGAGCTGCATAGCCATCGCCAAAGGCGAGGCCAACGGCCAACGCGCAGCCTGTTCCGTGAGAAGGAACGTGAAGGATTTCGAGGAGTCCGTCAGGATTTGCTGACGCTCCAGCTTCTTCGCGACTGTCTTAGTCATGTCGCCGGAGTTGCGCGAGACGCTGGCGCGCACGTAATCAGGCGTCGCCAGGAGTCCCGTAATCATGGTCGGCAGGAAGAATCGAAACTCCGTGGTGACGGTTTCAAGCTGAGCCAACTCGTTCTGTTTCTTGTCCAGTCCCCGCCGCTGAGATGCCCAGTGGTCCTGCCACTCCGTGTTCGCGGAGCGGGCAAGAGCGAGGATCTCAGCTGCCAATGGCCCGCCGGCTCCGAGAGCATCAAGGATCAGTTCAACGTCGACTATCGCGGGGGTAAGCTTCCCGCTCTCGATATTGCTGACCTTGGTTTGGCTCATGTTGCAGCGCTTTGCGAGCCGGACTTGAGTCCATCCGGCCCGCTTGCGCTCGTTCTTCAAGACCGCCGCTAGGTCTGACCTTGACTGACCTAGGGTCTCTGGCTCAAAGGTCAAGGCCCTTCACGTACTCCTCAAAGGGAACCGAGTCGGATACCGCGATCCGCTGGTACTCGATGAACTGCGACAGGTCGCCCTCGTGAACTTCGCGGCTGATCTGCCTGCCGTCGGAGTGGTAGTTCATGAGAACCACCTCAGACCGGTCGAACATCCAGAAGTCCTGTGCTCCCTCAAGGGGATTCGGCCTGCCCGTCACGTCGAGAATGCGGATCTGCTCACCGGCCAAGGCGTGCGCCTTGTAGTAGTGGTGGAACTCGAACCGCAGATATTCCGACAGGGGGCGGGAGACTACGTGTACGCGCCCCTGTGTACGCCCTTCTCCTGCCTGTCGGCGTAGGCGCTCGGTGTATTCGTTCGCCACGCTACCGGGGTCGATGCGAGTGCCCGCACGGAATGCGGCGAACTCCTCTTCCTCCTGCGGCATGAGGTACTGCGGCAGCGTCTCAAGGCGCCATGCCTCCCGCGTGAAGCGCTCGAAGCGCAGTGCCCATTCCTCACCAGCCAAGAGCACGGAACGCCTCCCTCAGTGTCTCCTCCGGGATCTCCACGAGCCCTTCCCCATCGGGTGCGTCGAAGGCCTTCGACACATCGCCCTGGACGACGAACGACCCGGAGGCCGTGCGGTACACGTTCGGGCAGTCGTCCTTGCCGCACTCACCGTTCCCGTTCCCGTTGCCGGTGAGCCGGGTCAGTTCCTCACGAGCCATGGTTCAACCCCCTGTCTCGCGCCCCGAGTGGGGCGGTTCAACGACCGTACGGAGAAGGCGCATCCGCCGTCCATGCGGTCACGCCAATATTCGCGTTGTCGCATAAAGAGGGACCTGGGGGCATGGCCATGGGAGCTGCGCCTACTTGGCCGGTCGATCGAGCACCCGCGCAAGTCGAGGTAGTCGACCACGCTGAACTGATGGCGCGGGCCCCTCGATAGGCTGAGCCTGCCCGCTCCGCGCGGGGCTGCCCGGCCTGGCGGGGAGGAGGGGGCTTGTCACGCAATGTGGGAGGGCAAGATCGTGAGCCGTGCGGCGGACCTACATGAGGTCAGACAGCGCGTACAAGTGCTGCTGGATGAGTGCGTAGGCGGGGAACTGGGTGGCTATGACGCTCTGCGCGCAGCACTTGATGAGGAGATAGCACACAGGCAACTGGCCACCCTCACGGAAGACCAGCGCGAGGGCGCCTACAGCGGTGACTTTGGCGCAGCTCAGGCCGGTAGGTCACGGCGAGAGTTCGAGGCCAACCTCGCTGACGCCCAGGCCCGTATGGGCGTGGCCCTACAGCGGATCGAGCGTTACAAGGCCAGGGTTCGTAGCCAGTAGCTGGAGGCGAGGCCACGCAGGGGCCCCCGGCGCGAGGTCCGGGGGCCGCTACGTTCGAGGGCAGGCGTCAGGTGAGTGCCTGCTTCACCTGAGCGAGACTCGGGTTCGTCATGATCGACTCGGCACCTGACCCGGAGGAAACTACACGGACCGTCGGGACGGTCTGGTTGCCGCCGTTGGCCTTCTCCACGAACGCCGCCGAATCCGGGTCGTGCTCGATGTTGACCTCGGTGTACGCGATGCCCTCGCGGTCCATCTGCTTCTTCAGCCGCTGGCAGTAGCCGCACCAGGTGGTGCTGTACATCGTCACAGTGCCCGGCATGTGTCTCGCGCTCCTCTGTATCGCTGACTGGCGTGCGCGCCCCGCCGAATGCGGTTCCGCACGCATGGGAACGTACGGGAGCCGACCACCATTCCCGCAGCGCCCGCGCATGTGACCGAATCGCCACGGCGGCCGCAGCCGAGCCGCCGCCCACGGCGGCCGGCCAGGCGCCCCGCCCGAATCGGGCGGGCGGCCGGCCCTGCGCCGGAGGGCATTGGTAGGACCGCGGCCGCCACCTGTGGACAACGCGGCACAGCGGCCCCGGGCGACCTGGCAGCATGGCGGGGTGACATCAGCAACGCACTCCACTCTCTTCCCGCCGGTCCCCGACACGGCCGACGCGGTGCTCGAAGGGCTCGACCCCGAGCAGCGCGAGGTCGCGACGGCCCTGCACGGTCCGGTGTGCGTGCTGGCCGGCGCGGGCACCGGCAAGACCCGCGCGATCACCCACCGGATCGCGTACGGGGTGCGTTCCGGAATCCTGCCGCCCGCCGGGGTGATGGCCGTCACCTTCACCAACCGGGCGGCCGCCGAGATGCGCGGCCGGCTGCGCGAGCTCGGCGTCGGCAGCGTCCACGCCCGCACCTTCCACGCCGCGGCCCTCAGCCAGCTCCAGCACTTCTGGCCCATGGCGGTCGGCGGCCAGCACCCGCCCCGGCTGCTCGACCGCAAGGTCCAGCTGGTCGCGGAGGCGGCGGCCCGTGGCGGCCTCCGTCTCGACCGCAACGAGCTGCGCGACGTGACCGGCGAGATCGAGTGGGCGAAGGTCACCCAGACCGTGCCCGCGGACTATCCGGCGGCGGTCGCCAAGTCACACCGCGAGCCGCCGCGCGACCCGGCCGAGATCGCCCAGATCTACCGGACGTACGAGCAGCTCAAGCAGGACCGCGTGGTGATCGACTTCGAGGACGTGCTGCTCCTCATGGTCGGCGTCCTCCAGTACCGGGAGGACATCGCGCAGCGGGTCCGCAGCCAGTACCAGCACTTCGTGGTGGACGAGTACCAGGACGTCAGCCCCCTCCAGCAGCGCCTGCTCGACCTGTGGCTCGGCGACCGCGACACCCTGTGCGTGGTGGGCGACGCCAGCCAGACCATCTACTCCTTCACCGGAGCCACCCCCGACCACCTGCTGGACTTCCGCACCCGCCACCCGAAGGCGACGGTCGTCAAGCTCGTCCGGGACTACCGCTCCACCCCGCAGGTCGTGCACCTGGCCAACGGCCTGCTCAACCAGGCCAGCGGGCGCGCCGCCGAGCACCGCCTGGAGCTGATCTCCCAGCGCCCCACGGGCCCCGAGCCCGTCTACACGGAGTACGGCGACGAGCCCGCCGAGGCCGAGGGCGTGGCCCGGCGCATCCGCGACCTGATCCGCTCCGGGGTCCCGGCCGGCGAGATCGCCGTGCTGTACCGGATCAACGCCCAGTCCGAGATCTACGAGCAGGCCCTCGCGGACGTGGACGTGCCGTACCAGATGCGCGGCGCCGAGCGGTTCTTCGAGCGCCCCGAGGTCCGCGAGGCGAAGACCGCCCTCAGCGGTGCCCGACTGGCCGGCCGCAACGACTCGCTGCTCGACGACGCCGAGGACCTGCCCTCCCAGGTGCGGGCCGTGCTCGGCACCAAGGGCTGGACGGCGGCGCCGCCGAAGGGCTCGGGCGCGGTGCGCGACCGGTGGGAGTCGCTGGCCGCGATCGTCCGCCTCGCCGAGGACTACGCGAAGGCGAAGCCCGGAGCCACACTGTCCGACCTGGTGGCCGAGCTCCAGGCCCGGGCGGACGCCCAGCACGCCCCGACGGTGCAGGGCGTCACCCTCGCCTCGCTGCACGCGGCCAAGGGCCTGGAGTGGGACGCGGTGTTCCTGGTCGGCCTCACCGAGGGCATGCTGCCGATCACCTACGCCAAGACGGACGAGCAGATCGAGGAGGAGCGCCGGCTGCTGTACGTCGGCGTGACCCGGGCCCGGGTCCACCTCGGCCTCTCGTGGTCGCTCTCGCGCTCTCCCGGCGGCCGGGCCAACCGTCGCCCCAGCCACTTCCTGAACGGTCTGCGCCCCGGCTCCGGCTCCCGTGCCCGGGCGGCCGCGGCCGCGACGGGCGGCATCGAGCGCGGGCCCGCCGCCCGCAAGCGCGTCCGCCGGGGGCCGGTGCTCTGCCGGGTGTGCGGCAAGACGCTCACCGAGGCCGGCGAGATGAAGCTGATGCGCTGCGAGGACTGCCCGTCGGACATGGACGAGGCGCTGTACGAGCGGCTCCGCGACTGGCGGGCCCATCAGGCGCGGGAGCTGGGCATGCCCCCCTATGTCGTCTTCACCGACAAGACGCTCATGGCGATCGCGGAGGCCGTCCCGGCCAGCGGTCCGGAGCTCGCGGTGATCTCCGGCGTCGGCGCCCGCAAGCTGGACCGGTTCGGCACCGATGTCCTTGCCATCTGCGCAGGTGAGGAGCCTGGAGGGGGCGACGAGGGAGGTTCGTGAAAACTCGTCGAAAAAATAGTTTGCGCCCGCCAGGGGATCCCCCATAGGTTCTTAACCACGGAAACAAGAGCTTCTCCGAAGCCGGGTCTCCGTGCTGTACTTAGCTGTACTCATCCGAATACGCATGGGATCAGGCCGCGAGGCCGAAGTCCCCGAGACGCCGAGAGGAGGCGAGACCAGTGGCCAGCTACATCGAGAACACCACCAGCTTCATCAGCACCAAAGTGACGGACCGCTCGGTCGCCGCCGCCTGCACGCTCGGCTCTTCTCTTCAGGGCACCGGTCTGTTCACCGGCGTCTCCGGTCTCGTCGGCACGTCCGCCGTCGTCCCGGCCTCCCTGGCGAGCCTCCCCGTGCGTGATGAGCGCAATGAGCGACCGATTCTGGCACCGGAAGCAGCAGTAGCGAAGGGACGGGCTCAGGCCCACGCCTTTGCGGCGGCCGGTGCCGGAGCCGAGAAGCAGACGAAGAAGTACCAGCACCACATGATGTGGGCCTTCCGTGGGCTCGAACCCTGGAGTGATCCAGCCTGATCAGATCAGGCAGGCGCCTTCAGGGCCGCGGAACCCCATCAGGGATCCGCGGCCCTTCTGTTTGTCCCGAACGGGACGGATGGAGTGAAGGGGGCCTCGGTACCAGCCGAAACCCGGCCGACCGGCCGGACCGACACAGCCGATAAGACGAGGAAGAAAACACCGTGCAACTCGAAGCGCACGCCCCGTCCGTACCGCCCGCCCCGACTCTCCCCCCGCCCGGTCTCACGGAGGACCCCGCCTTGACTCCCCTCACCGCGCTCACCGCGCTCGACGACGCCATCGAGAACCTCGGCGTACCCGTCCCCTGCCGTTCCTTCGACCCGGAGGTCTTCTTCGCCGAGTCGCCGGCCGATGTCGAGTACGCCAAGTCGCTCTGCCAGACCTGCCCCCTGATGGCCGCCTGCCTCGCGGGTGCCAAGGAGCGGCGCGAGCCGTGGGGCGTCTGGGGCGGCGAGCTCTTCGTCCAGGGTGTGGTCGTTGCCCGCAAGCGGCCGCGTGGTCGCCCGCGCAAGAACCCGGTCGCCGCATGAACCGCCCGGGAACCATCGACCACCCCCGAACGAACGACCCCCAGAAGCAGGCCCCGATGACGACGTCCGCAAGCGAGCCCACCGGCTCCGCGACCCCAGACTTCACCACCACCGGCGCGAACGAGTCGCGCCAGAACAGGACTCTTGAAATGCAACTCATGCCAGAAGCCCTGGCTCGTGCGCATATGCATCAGCGACTGCAGGAAGCCGAGGTGGAGCGCCAGGCGATTCGCATGGTCGCCGCCCGGCGGATGCAGCGGCGCGCCGAGCGCGCGTCGATGCGCGCCCGCCGTGCCCTCGCCATGGCCGTCATGCACTGACGGTCGGCGTACTCGGCACGACCAGGTAACGCGTAGTAGAGCGGGGGCAGGTCCGAACGGACCTGCCCCCGCGGTGCGTTGTGGCTCCGGCGGGCCCGGTACGGCGGTATCGTCGCGAGGTGGACGACCAGAATCGGCCGGTGGCCGAAACCCTCGTGTGCTCCCACTGCGGGACCCCTGCTCCGGCCGAGGGCCCGCCGGCAACCTGGACCTACTCGGTCGAGAGCGGCACCGGTCACTACTACTGCGACGACTGCGCCCGCGCCAACATCAGAGCCATCGAGGGCAGGCTCGACGCCGCCTGGTGGTAGCGTCCGCCTCCCGCCGCCTGGTTGCGGTCGGCGGGCGCACCTCGGCAGTGCCCGCCCCGGCCCTCCCGGCGGCGGCCGCCCTCACGCCTCCTCGGCCGCCGCCACCTCGACCGCGGCCACCTCGACCGAGGCCGGCTCGGAGGCGCCCGGCGCCTTCGCCAGGAACCCCGGCAGCCACTCCTCCAACTCGGCCCGCATCCGTACCGTCGCGTCCAGCTGGCACAGCACCCCGATGGTGGACAGCGTCACGCGGTGTATCAGCAGATACGACGGCGGCAGGTTGAGCTGCTTGCCCAACTGGTGGGCGGGGGAGCGGGGATCGGCGATCCGGGCCGCCTGGCCGCGCATCCAGCCCCGGCTGAACGTGAACTCGTCGGCCTGGGCCGGCTCGATGATCGGCAGCAGATAGTCGAGCACCGCGTCCGGGTCGAGCTCGATGGACTCCTTGACGAAGCCCTCCTCGCGCAGCAGCTCGTACACCGCCTCGGCCTCGCCCTCCAGCGTCATCCGCAGGGATTCGCCGATGGTCGCGGGCAGCCCGCCGGGCAGCCGGTCCACCGTGCCGAAGTCCATGACACCGAGCCGCCAGGGGCCGCCGTCCTTCTCGGGCGGCAGCAGCCGGAAGTTGCCCGGATGCGGATCGGCGTGCAGCAGCCCGGTCCTGGCCGGGCCCGAGAACAGGAACCGGGTCAGCAGCTGCCCGGCCCGGTCGCGCTGCTCCGGTGTGCCGTCCCTGATCACGTCCGAGAGCGGTATCCCCTCGATCCACTCGGTCACCAGGACCTGGTCGCACTGGTGCACCACATCGGGCACCAGCACATCGGCATCGCCCGCGAACTCCTCGGCGTGCTCCCGCTGGGACCGCGCCTCCAGCTCGTAGTCCAGCTCCTCCGAGACCCGGTCGCGCAGCTCGGAGATGAGCGGCTTGATGTCCATCCCCGGGATCAGCGGGCCGAGCAGCCGGGCGAACCGGCTCAGCTGGGTGAGGTCCGAAAGCAGCGCCTCACCGGCCCCCGGGTACTGCACCTTGACGGCCACCGCGCGCCCGTCGTGCCACACCGCCCGGTGCACCTGCCCGATCGAGGCGGCGGCCGCCGGCTTCTCGTCGAACTCCAGGAACAGCTCCCGCCAATCGGGACCCATCCTCTCCTCCAGTACGCCGTGGACCGTGCGGGTCGGCATCGGGGGCGCCGCCTCCTGGAGCTTGGTCAGGGCGGCCCGGTAGGGCCCGGCGACCTCTTCCGGCAGGGCCGACTCGAAGACGGACAGCGCCTGCCCGAACTTCATGGCGCCGCCCTTGAGCTCGCCGAGGACCTTGAAGAGCTGCTCGGCGGTGCGCTGCTGGAGCTCACGGGCGACCAGCTCCGCGGACTTTCCGCCGATCCGCTTGCCCAGGCCCCAGGTCGCCCGGCCGGCGAAGCCAAGTGGCAGAGCGGCCAGCTTGGCGGTCCGGGTGACCGCCTTCCGGGGAAGATCAGACATGCGCCCCTCCAAATCCCAGACAGCAGCGCCCTCGCAGGCGTTACCGGACCATTGTGTCGTGTGGCCGGGCGGCCCCGGAGGCCTGCTCCCCCCGAGTGTTCCCGACCGCGCCGCAGAAGCAGTCACGGTGGGGAGCGATCGGCACGGACCGCCAGTCGAGCTGGGGCAGCGAGGCCTCCCAGCGGGAGCCGGTGCTCGCCGGAAGATCGCCGTCGAGGAACGCCAGCGCGTGAGCCGCCGCGAGGCCCGCCACCGCCGTCGCGAGGGCCAGGTCGCAGGCCGGTGCGGTGGTGCGCTGCCGCCCCGAGCGCCACTGCGCGAGCAGCCGCGGCCAGGCCGGGTCGCGCTCCGCGCGGCCGAGCGAGAGGCACCCGGCGCAGCCCGTGCCGCCCGGCAGGACCAGCGGGCCCACCACTCCCGTCGTCTCCACAACTCCCGCATAGAGATGGGGAATTCCGCTCCCGATCCACTCCTCGGCGTCCGCCGCGCTCGGCGCGTACACATCGAGTGGCTCGCGCGGGGCGGCCACGATCAGGGAGAGCGGGGTCCGCTCCGCCTCCCGACCCCGGCGGGGCGGACCGCCCGGTGCCGTGCGCCGCACCAGCTGCCCCGCCGCCGTCGCCCGTCGCTCGCCCACCGCCCCCTCGGGAAGGCCGCCCGGTGCCACGTCCCCCGGCTGGGCGAGGCCGCCGTCCAGGACGTCGACCCGGCCCACCCCGGCCCCCGAGAGCAACGCGGCGACGGTCGCGCCGACCCGCCCGGCGCCCCGCACCTGGACCCGCATGGCCCCGCGGGCCGCGAGTCTGCCCGCCGCGTCGCCCGGATCCGGGTGGACGAGGGAGAGGGAGGCCAGATCCGGCCTTAGTCGCTCCAGCATGTCCGCCCGGTCGCGCGGAGCAGCGGCCGCCGGGCCGCCCGCCGCCGGATCGTCGACCACGCCCGCCGCCGTCAGCCGGGCCACCAGCTCGTCCACCTGGTCTGGCCCCAGGTTCAGGACGCGGGCCCGCTCGTACAGGATCGGCAGGCCCTGTGTGCCGTCTAGCAGCTCCAGGAAGTGGCCCGTCGCCGGGTCCACCGGCGACACGACCACCGCCTGCGCGGGTGTGATCCCGAATTGCACGGTCGCCCGGTCCCGCCAGGCCCGGCGCAGTGCCGGCTTCAGCATCGGATGCATCGCGAGAACCCCCGTCGTCGTGGTCGTCCGTACGTCCCCGGAACCTGCCCGATCGCGGGCCCCCGTGCGGCATGAGGTCAGAATGCACGGCTGCGTCGAGGGGCGGGAAAAGTTGTCCACAGGCGGGGGGTATTAGTCATTCGAATGCTGCACCTCAGCGGACGGATCATGGCTCAACCGCCCCGGAGGCGGGACTTCCCCCACTGACAGCGGGTAACGTCGGGGCGTGCCCGCCGACCCACTGCAGAGTGCCGGAAGCCCGCCGCGCAGCCCGTCCAGCCTGCCGCCACGCGGTCCGGCGACGAGCGCGGTCGAGGTCCGCCGCAGCGCCCGGCGCAGCAGGACGGTCTCCGCCTACCGGGAGGGCGACCGCACCATCGTGCTGATCCCGGCCCGGATGTCGGAGGCCGAGGAGCAGCGCTGGGTCACGGTGATGCTCGACAAGCTGGCCGCGCAGGAGAGCAAGCGCATGCTGGGCGACGCGGAGCTGACCGAGCGCGCCGAGCGGCTGTCCGAGCAGTACTTCGAGGGCCGGGCCCGCCCCGCCTCCGTGCGCTGGGTGACCAACCAGAACACCCGCTGGGGCTCGTGCACCCCGGCCGAGGGCAGCATCCGCCTCTCGCACCGGCTGCAGGGCATGCCGGAATACGTCGTCGACTACGTGTTGCTGCACGAGCTGGCCCACCTCCTGGTGCCGGGCCACGGCCCCCGGTTCTGGCGGCTCCTGGAGGCCTATCCGCGAACCGAGCGGGCCCGTGGCTATCTGGAGGGCGTGGTCGCCGCCGACCGCCTTCCGCACCTGCCGGCCGCCCGCGAGGAGTGAGGCTCGACGGTTCTGTACCGAATGTGTAGCGGCTTGGCCGATTGTCCGAGGCAGCCGTTAGCCTTGCGCGACGCATTCACCTCGGGATGGGGGACGGTCGGTACGCATGGCCAGGGAATTCCAGCGCGGCCACAAGGCCAAGGTCAGTGATCTCACCGCAGGGACGGATCTGTACGTAGGTGTGCAGATCGGCGGTCCCGGGCTGACCTTCGACATCAGCTGCTTCGGGCTCGACGCCAACGAGCAGCTGTCAGACGACCGTTACTTCGTCTTCTTCAACCAGCCGAAGTCCCCGGAGGAGTCGATCCAGCTCCTGGGCGCGCAGGCCGGTGACACCGAGTCGTTCCGCGTCACCCTGGACCGCGTTCCGGCGAACATCCACAAGCTCTCCTTCACCGCGTCCCTCGACGGCGCGGGCCAGATGTCGCAGGCCGGCCCCGGTTACATCCGGGTCGTCGCGGGTGGCGAGGAAGTGGTCCGGTACTCCTTCACGGGCGCGGAGTTCAGCACCGAGCGGGCCGTCATGCTCGGCGACTTCTACCTGAAGGACGTGTGGCGCTTCGCCGCCGTCGGCCAGGGTTTCGACGGAGGCCTCGAAGCGCTTCTGAAGAACTTCGGCGGCGAGGTTCTGGAGGAGGAGCCCGCGGCCCCCCAGCAGCCCGAGCCGCAGGGCGCCGCCCCCGGCTTCGCCCCGCCGCCCCAAACCGCCGCGCCCGCCCCGCAGTTCGGCGCACCGGCGCAGGCCCCGCAGCCCGCGCCCTCCTTCAACGCGCCCCCGCCCGCCCCGGCCGCCCCGCAGCACTACGCTCCGCCGCCGCAGGGATCCACGCCGCCGCCGGCTCCCGGCCCCGCGCCGAGCCCGCAGATCCACGCGGCGCCGACCATCGCCGCGCCGATGCACCTGGTGCCCGGCACCGTGCCGCCGCCGCCCGCGCCGACGCCGTACGGGCAGCCGCCGCAGCCTGCCTATGGACAGCCGCCGCAGCAGCCCCAGTTCGGGCAGGCCCCGGGGCACATCCCGGGCCAGGTGCCGCCGCCGGGCGCCCCCGCTCCCTACGGTCAGCCGGCGCCCTACGGTCAGCCGCAGACCGCGCCCCAGGGAGGCGGTCTGCACGCGGCCATCCAGATGTACAAGGAGCTGCCCACCGGCCAGCGCTGGACCTCGCAGAACAAGCAGCTCGTCCGGGTCGACCTCGGGTCCGGCGGCCAGCCGGTGCTGGCCCGCCAGGGCAGCATGGTCATGTACCAGGGCAAGGTCGACTTCGGCTACAAGGGAGCCGGCTTCGCGGGCCGGATCGTCGGCAACGCGACCGGCCAGGAAATGCAGTTGATGCGCTGCACCGGCCGCGGCCAGGTCTTCCTCGCCGAGAACAGCGCCTATCTGCACCCCATCGAGCTCCAGGGCGACGGCATCTGCGTCTCCGCCGAGCACGTCCTGGCCTTCGACGAGTCGCTCCAGTACGAGGTCCGCCGCATCGAGGGGCACGGCATCCCCGGTGGCGCCCTGTTCACCATGCTCTTCCAGGGCGTCGGCACCGTCGTCGTGATGACGCACGGCACCCCGGTGGTGCTGCCGGTCACCCCGACCACGTTCGCCGACAGCGACGCGATCGTCGCCTGGTCCGCCGCCTCCCAGGTGATCGTCTCCAGCCAGGTCCGGCTGCGGCGCAACGCCTATCCGGGACACAGCGGCGAGTCCGTCAACCTCCAGTTCCGGGGCGCCCCCGGCAACTTCATCGTCGTCCAGCCGTACGAGGTCTGAGGGAGCCCGAAGAATGAACCAGCAGCTCGCGGGCTATGCCCCCACCCCCGTCGCGGCCCGGATGGAGAACCACGGCAGCGCCATGCTCAAGGTGGCCATGGTCACCGGCCAGGACCTGTTCGCCCGGGTCGGCTCGATGGTCGCCTACGAGGGCTTCATCCAGTACGAGCCCAACCCGCCCGCCGTGCGCCAGATGGCCCGGGACTGGATCACCGGCGAGGGTGCGCCCCTCATGAAGTGCACCGGCGACGGACTGCTCTACCTCGCCGACTACGGGGCCAACGTCGTGATCGTCAACCTCAACAACGACGCGCTCTCCGTCAACGGCACCAATGTGCTCGCCTTCGACGCGAGCCTGCAATGGGGTGTCGAGCGCGTCAAGGGACTCGCCAAGTTCGCCGGCCAGGGCCTGTTCAACGTGAAGATCTCCGGCACCGGCTGGGTCGCCCTGACCTCGCGCGGCACGCCGGTCGTGGTCGACTGCGGCAGCGGCGAGGACGAGACGTACGTCGACCCGGACGCACTGGTCGCCTGGTCCCCGAACCTGAAGGTGAAGGGCAAGCGCAGCTTCAAGGCGTCCTCGCTGATCGGCCGGGGCAGCGGAGAGGCGTACCAGATGGCCTTCTCCGGCCAGGGCATCGTCGTCGTACAGCCGAGTGAGGACAGCACGGACCGCCTGCGGGTCCGGGGCTGAGGGGGAGAGACACCATGCAGAGCCCGCTTTTCAGCTACACCGAGCAGCAGTCCCAGGAGCGGTACACGGCGCAGAACCCGCAGTTGCTGCGGGCCGTGCTCACCGGCCATGACGACCTCCTGGCCCGCAAGGGGTCGATGGTCGCCTACCAGGGCCTGATGGAGTTCGACGGCGAGTACCAGTCGAGCGGCCAGCGCAACGCCCGGGCCCGCACCGGCGAGGGCCTGGACCTGATGCGCGTCTCCGGCCAGGGCACGGTCTACCTCGCCAACCTGGCGCAGCACGTCCACGTGGTGGACGTCGACCGGGACGGGCTGACCGTGGACAGCGGCTACGTCCTCGCCATGGACTCCTCGCTGCACCACGAGGTCATCGCCGTGGACAGCCAGTACGGGGTCTCGGGCACCGGCAAGTACCAGCTCAACATCACCGGCACCGGCAAGGTCGTCCTGATGACCTCGGGCCAGCCGCTGATGCTCCAGGTCACGCCGGACAAGTACGTCAACGCCGACGCGGACGCGATCGTGGCCTGGTCGACCTCGCTGCGCGTCCAGATGCAGGCGCAGACGCACTCCACCGGCGTGTGGCGGCGCCGCGGCAACACGGGTGAGGGCTGGGAGCTGAGCTTCCTCGGCCAGGGCTTCGCCCTCGTCCAGCCCAGCGAGGTACTGCCGCCGCAGAACGCGATGATCGGCCAGGGGATGCGCGCCCAGTACGGCATGGGCCAGCAGGGCATCCACGCCCAGAACCAGGGCAACGCCTGGAGCTAGCCGGCTGCCCCTGCGGGGGCCGGTAAAGGGCACGGGTAAGGGGCGCTCGCCATGGCGAACACCCCTTACCCGATGGCCAGTTGGAGCACGAACCCCTGCTACTGGTTCGCGCGTACGGCTCCGGCTACAGCCGTGCCCGGGTCGCCTCCAGGAGGCGGACCACCGAGGTGTCCGCGACCTGGGCCACCTCGTCGTAGCCGAACCAGCGCAGGTCCAGGGACTCGTCGCTGATCGCCTCGACCGCGCCGGCCGGAGCGAGCGCCGCGTACTGGACGTCCAGGTGCCAGTGGCAGGGCGCCGGGATGGGGTGCCGGTCGAGGCGGACGGGCCCGCCCGCGAGCAGCGTGAGACCGGTGACGCCGGACTCCTCCTCGGCCTCGCGCAGCGCGGCGGCCGCCACCGTGGCGTCGCCCGGCTCGCAGTGGCCGCCCATCTGGAGCCACATGTTGAGCTTCTTGTGCAGTGTGAGCAGCACCCGCTCCCGCGCCGGGTCGATGACGAGCGCGCTCGCCGTCACATGGCCCGAGCCGCAGGCCTTCCACATGCCGTCCGGGTGCGCCGAGAGGTGGTCCAGGTAGGCCTGGCGGAGCTCGGGCTGGTCCTCGTACGCCTTCAGTACGAGGACGGCGTCGTCGTGCAGGCTCACTTGTCCGAGTCGTCCTTGCCGTCGGTCCCGCCGTCGGACTTCTTCTCGTCCTCGGCCTCCGTCGAGCCCTCGCCCTTGGCGGAGCCCTCGTCCTGCTTCGCGCTCGTGTCCTTCTTCAGGGAAGGGCCGTTCTGCTCGGCGGCCTCGCCCAGCATCTTGTCGAGCTCGGAGAAGTCGAGGTGCTCGCGGTGCACGAAGCCGTCCGGGTCGTCCAGGTCGGTGGCGGTCGGCAGCATGTCCGGGTGCTCCCACAGGTCGTCCCGGCCGTCCACACCGCGTGCGTCGGTGAGTGAAGCCCACAGGCGCGAGGCGTCCCGCAGCCGGCGCGGCCGCAGCTCCAGGCCGATCAGCGTGGCGAAGGTCTGCTCGGCCGGGCCGCCGGTCGCGCGGCGCCGGCGCAGCATCTCGCGCAGGGCGTCCGCCGAGGTGAGCCGGGGCTTGGCAGCCGTGTGGACCACCGCGTCGACCCAGCCCTCGACCAGCGCGAGGGCCGTCTCCAGGCGGGCCAGGGCGGCCTTCTGCTCCGGGGTGTCCTCGGGCTGGAACATGCCCTGCTGGAGCGCCTCCTGCAGCTGCTCCGGGTTGGACACGTCGAGCTGGCCGACCGCGTCCTCCAGCTTCGCGGTGTCGACCTTGATGCCGCGCGCGTATCCCTCGACGGCGCCGAACAGGTGCGAGCGCAGCCACGGCACATGGGCGAAGAGCCGCTGGTGGGCGGCCTCGCGCAGGGCCAGGTAGAGGCGGATCTCGTCCTTCGGGACACCCAGGTCCTTGCCGAAGGCCTCGATGTTCAGCGGCAGCAGCGCGGCCTTGCCGGCCGGGCCGAGGGGCAGCCCGATGTCGGTGGAGCCGACCACCTCGCCCGCGAGCGTGCCCACGGCCTGCCCGATCTGCTGGCCGAACATGGCGCCGCCCATGGAGCGCATCATGCCGATCAGCGGGCCCGCCATGGCCTGCATCTCCTCGGGCAGCACACCGCCCATCGCCGCGCCGACGCGCTCGGCGACCGGGTCGACCAGTTCCTTCCAGGCTGGCTGGGTGGCCTCGACCCACTCCGCGCGGCTCCAGGCCACCGCGGTGGTGGAGCCCGAGGGCAGCGAGGTCGCGTCGTCGAGCCACAGGTCGGCCAGGCGCACGGCCTCCTGGACGGCGGCGCGCTCGGCGGGGCCGACGCTCTCGTCCTTGGTGCCGTCCGCGGTGCCCTGGGCGACCGTCTGGCGGGCGATCTGCTTGGCCATGTCCCAGTTCACGGGACCGCCCTCGTAGCTGAGCATCTGGCCGAGCTGCTGGAAGGCGGCACCCAGATCGTTCGGGTTCATCGAACCGAACATCGCGGCGAACGGGTTGTCCCCGCCGCCGCCCGCTCCCGGGAAGCCGAAGGGGTTGCCGCCCTGGCCGCCGGCACCCTGACCGCCTCCGGCAGGGTCCTTCTTCTTGCCGTCGCCGTTCTCAGGCTCCTCCGGCGGAAGGCCGAATCCGAATGGGGTGTCACTCACGGGTTTCCTCGGCTCGTCAGGCCGCCGGCTGCTGCCGACGGCGGCTTCCCCACAACACCACCAGCGTAGACATCCGAGCGGGATAAGGGCTCGGTGCTCCGCCGCCTCGCGGGCTGCGGCAGGATGGACGCCACCTGGTACGTACGCGTCATTAACGTACGTACTGAAGACAACCGCTGGAGACGCCCGGTGAGTTCCCCAGATCCGCAGGTTCGCGCAGCGCGAAACCTCTCAACCTCAACATCGCGCGGTCCCGTCGTCGCCGTGACCGGTGCCGCATCCGGGATCGGCGCCCTGCTGACCGCGCGGCTCGCCGCATCCGACGAGGTCAAGCAGGTCGTAGCCCTGGACGAGCGCCGGGGCGAGGTGCCCGAGGCGACCTGGCACATTTTGGACGTAAGGGACCCGGCGATCGCCGAGAAGCTGCGCGGCGCGGACGTCGTCGTGCACCTGGCGCTCGACCTCGACCTGGAGACCGACGCCGCGGCCCGCACCGCCTACAACGTGCGCGGCACCCAGACCGTGCTGACCGCCGCGGCCGCCGCCGGCGTGCACCGGGTGGTGCTCTGCACCTCGGCGATGGTCTACGGGGCGCTGCCCGACAACGACATCCCGCTCTCCGAGGACGCCGAGCTGCGGGCCACCGCCGAGGCCACCGGCGTCGGCGACCTCCTGGAGATCGAGCGCCTGGGACGGCGGGCCCCGCGCGCCCACCCCGGCCTCAACGTCACCGTGGTGCGGCCCGCCGTCCTGGTCGGCGGCACCGACACCGCGCTCACCCGCTACTTCGAGTCGCCGCGCCTCCTGGTCGTCGCCGGATCCCGTCCGACCTGGCAGTTCTGCCACGTCGACGACCTGTGCAGCGCCCTGGAGTACGCGGCTCTGGAGAAGGTCGAGGGGGAGTTCGCGGTGGGCTGCGACGGCTGGCTGGAGCAGGAGGAGGTCGAGGAGCTCAGCGGCATCCGCCGCATGGAGCTGCCCTCGGCGGTCGCCCTGGGAGCCGCGGCCCGGCTGCACCGGATCGGTCTCACGCCCTCGCCGGCCGGCGACCTCGCGTACACGATGCACCCGTGGGTCGTCAGCGTCGGGCGGCTGCACGACGCGGGCTGGCGGCCGCAGTGGACCAACGAGGAGGTGCTCGCCGAGCTCCTCGAAGAGGTCGCGGGCCGGCACACCGTCGCGGGCCGCAGGCTCGGCCGCAAGGACGCCACCGCGGCCGGGGCCGCCGGCGCCACCGTCGCCCTGCTCGGCGCCGCCGCCGTGGTGCGCAGGGCCCGCAAGCGCCGGGGGCTGTAGGACCCTCCTACGGAGGGTCGCGGCGCCCGGTCGAAAGAGCTATTCCGGGATGTCACTCCCGTACGGCACGATGGAACCATGGCACGCACGTACCCCGACCACCCCGGCGAGCAGGCGGCGCACGACCCGATCCGCCTCCTCGCGATCCGTGACACCCCGCTCTCGGTCGACGAGGTCTTCGCGGCCTCGGGCGACTTCGCGGCGGGTGGCACGACGCTCTTCGTCGGCACCGTGCGCAACCACGACGGCGGCACCGACGTCGACACGCTGGGGTACTCCTGCCATCCGAGCGCCGAGGCGGAGATGCGGCGGGTGGCCGAGAAGGTCGTCGCCGACTATCCGGTCCGCGCCCTTGCCGCCGTCCACCGTGTGGGCGATCTGGAGGTCGGAGATATCGCGGTCGTCGTCGCGGTGTCCTGCCCGCACCGCGCGGAGGCCTTCGAGGCCTGCCGCAAGCTGATCGACGACCTCAAGCACGAGGTTCCGATCTGGAAGCACCAGCGATTCTCGGACGGCACGGAGGAGTGGGTCGGCGCCTGCTGACGCGGTTGCCGTATCTGAAACCCCGTCGGGCGCCATGCGCCCCGATTTGCGTAACCGCACCCCTGACGTAAGCGTTGAACCAGCGGATGGCTAATCTGCTGATCTGTCAGTTGCGGTCGCTCATTTGGGGACGGGAGGTCGGAATGGCTGTACTCACTTGGCTGCTGATTCCGCTTTTCGCTGCCGTCGGCGCGGCGATATGGGCGAGCTGGGCCGCCCGCAATCGCACGTCCGGCGATGTAGCTGAACTCGCCGGATACAGCCGGTTCCGTGAAGCGATGGAGAAATCCCACTCCGGATCCGACGCCCTCTGATCCCCCCGACCGTCGGCGCGCACCGGTCTTTGCCCGTACGCGTTCGCCAACGGCCCCCGTACGGACCGGCCCCAGGGGTGGGCCCACAGATCGGTCCCGTACTGTCGTTCCATGCCACGCCGCACCGCGACGATGCTCGCCTCCACCCTCGTGCTGATCGCGCTGCTCTGCGCCGGGGTGCTCATCAAAGTGCCGTACGCGGAGATGTCTCCCGGGCCCACCGTGAACACCCTCGGCGACTCCGGCGGCGAGCCGGTGCTGCAGATCTCCGGTCGCAAGACGTACCCGACGACCGGGCACCTCAACATGACGACGGTCCGGGTCACCGGGGCGGACTACCGCATGAACCTCGTCGAGGCCGTCTACGGCTGGCTGGGACACGACAGCGTCGTCGTCCCGCACGACACGCTCTACCCGGACGGCAAGACCGACGAGCAGTCCAACCAGGAGAACGCCGAGGAGTTCAGCCAGTCCCAGGAGAGCGCCAAGGTGGCGGCCCTGAACGAGCTGCACATCCCGATGAAGAGCTGGGTCATCGTCTCCTCCGTCGTCAAGGGCAGCCCCGCCGAGGGCAAGCTGCACGCCGGGGACACCATCAAGGCCGTCGACGGCACCGAGGTCACCAAGCCGGCCGACGTCGCGGCGCTCGTCACCAAGCACAAGCCCGGCCAGAACGTGGTCTTCACGATCGTCCCGGCCAAGGACACCGCGGCCGCCAAGAAGAGCGGCAAGGCGCCCGAGGGCGGCGAGAAGCTCACCATCACCACGGAGAAGGCGCCGGACAGCAACCGGGCCATCGTCGGCATCCAGGCCGGGACCGACCACGCGTTCCCGTTCAGCGTCGACATCAAGCTCGCCGACGTCGGCGGGCCGAGCGCGGGCCTCATGTTCTCGCTCGGCATCGTCGACAAGCTGACGCCCGAGGACCTGACCGGCGGAAAGTTCGTCGCGGGCACCGGCACCATCGACGACGCCGGCAAGGTCGGCCCGATCGGCGGCATCGAGATGAAGCTGATCGGCGCCCGCCAGGCGGGCGCCCGCTACTTCCTGACGCCCAAGGACAACTGCGCGGCCGCCGCCTCGGACATTCCCTCGGGCCTGACCCTGGTCAAGGTCGACACCATCCACGACGCCCGGCAGGCGCTCGACAAGATCCGCACGGGGGACACGGCCGGACTGCCGAGCTGCTCGGCGAAGTAGCGCCGACCGCGCCTCCCCGCAGGGCCGCTAGGCGAAGGTCGCGGCCAGGGCCTCGGCGAGGCCCGGCACCAGGTCGGGGCCGGTCAGGACCTCGGTGGCGGAGTCCTTCTCGCGCAGCCGGATGGCGGACTCGCGGGCGCCGCCGCGCAGCACGGCCACCGTCATCCGCACCTCCTGGCGGTCGGGGTGGGCGGCCACCCACTTGGCGAGCTCCTTGTCGCTGAGCCCCTCGGGTACGGAGGTCTCGGCGGACGGCGGCAGCATCATGCGCTCCACCGTGAGCGCGCAGCCGGCCACCGAGTCGGGCCATGCGATGGTGCCGAGGAACTTGTCCAGCGGCTTGTTCCGGGGGATCTCCTCCTGCTCGATGGGGGTCAGGCCGGAGACCTGGGCGTCGTCGGCGGTGGAGACCAGATTCGGCGCCTGGGCACGGAGCTTCGCGGTGTCGACGAGCGCGAAAAGCCGGGCCGGCTTGTCCCAGCCCAGACCGGATGCGTACTCGTCGATTTCGAGCACCGCGCGGGTGAGCGGGCTCGCGGCCATCGGAGGGCCGGAGGGGGAAACGTTGGACATGGACAACATCCTGCCCTCTTTCACCCCCCGATCGGGAACTGAGTAAAGCCTCAGTAAGTTGCATGAGTGGGCTCTACGATCGCGGGGCCCGCCCATACGACAGCGAACTTCGAGGTGCGCACCTTGGCTTTCCAGATGCCGGACCGCGGCTCAGGCCCGTCCGGGCCACGGATCAGAGTCGGCCGGCCGTCCCGCCGGGTCCGGACCCTGCTGATGACACTGGGCATTCTGGCCGTGCTTGCCATGGCCTTCGTCATGTTCGCGGGGTTCTGGACCGACTGGCTCTGGTACCGCTCGGTCCACTACTCGTCGGTGTTCACCACCCAGCTGTGGACGAAGATCGGACTGTTCTGCGTCTTCGGACTGCTGATGGCGGTCGCCGTCGGCCTGAACATCTGGCTGGCGCACCGGCTCCGGCCACCGCTCAGCGCGATGTCCCTCGAACAGCAGAGCCTCGACCGCTACCGGATGGGCATCGCGCCGTACAAGAAGTGGATGCTGCTCGGGATCACCGCGCTCATCGGGCTCATCGCCGGCGCCTCCGCCTCCGGTCAGTGGCGCACCTGGCTGATGTGGGTCAACGGGGTGCCGTTCGGCCAGAAGGACCCCCAGTTCAAGCTGGACGTGTCGTTCTACGCCTTCGACCTGCCCTGGTACCGCTTCATGCTCGGCTTCGGCTTCGCCGCCGCCGTCCTGTCGCTCATCGCCGCCGCGCTCACGCACTACCTGTACGGCGGCCTGCGCATCACCAGCCCCGGCGCGCGCGCCACGGGAGCGGCCACCGGCCACCTCTCGGTGCTGCTCGGCGTCTTCGTGATCCTGAAGGCCGTGGCGTACTGGCTGGACCGGTACGGACTCGCGGTCAAGTCCAGTGACTTCAAGGCGACCAACAACTGGACGGGCCTTCGGTACGTCGACGCCAACGCCTACCTCCCGGCGAAGACCATCCTCTTCTGCATCGCGGTCATCTGCGCCGTGCTGTTCTTCGCGACGCTGTGGCGCCGCACCTGGCAGCTGCCCGTCATCGGCTTCGGCCTGATGGTGCTCTCGGCGATCCTGATCGGCGGGCTCTACCCGGCGATCGTGCAGAAGTTCCAGGTCCAGCCCAACGAGCAGGCCAAGGAAGCCCCGTACATCCAGAAGAACATCGATGCCACCCGCAAGGCGTACGGCATCGACAACGCGGACGTGCAGGACTACAAGGGCACCACCGAGGCCAAGGACAACTCGAAGCTGCGCTCGGACGCCGACTCGGCGGCCAGCTACCGGCTGATCGACCCGAACGTCGTCTCGCCCGCGTTCCAGCAGCTCCAGCAGGAGCGCAAGTACTACCAGTTCCCCTCGACCCTGGACGTGGACCGCTACACGGACAAGGACGGCAAGGAGCAGGACACGGTCATCGGTCTGCGCGAGCTCAACCTCAAGGGCATCGACAAGCGCAACTGGATCAACGACCACTTCACCTACACCCACGGCTTCGGCGCGATCGCGGCCAAGGGCACCAGCGTGGACGTCAACGGCGCGCCCGACTTCACCGAGTCCGGGCTGCCCACCAGCGGTCAGCTCGCCTCCGGCTACCAGCAGCGCATCTACTACGGCGAGAAGACCGACCAGTACTCGATCGTCGGCGGGCCCCAGAAGGAGCTCGACTACGAGAGCGAGGGCAAGGGCCAGGTCACCACGAGCTTCGAGGGCAAGGGCGGCGTCAGCCTGTCCAACCCCTTCAACCGGGCCGCCTACGCCGTCACCTTCAACGAGCCGCAGATCCTGTACTCGGGAGCCATCGGCAAGGGCTCGAAGATCCTCTACAACCGCACCCCGAAGGAGCGCGTCGAGGCGGTCGCCCCCTGGCTGACCATCGACGGCGACGCCTACCCGGCGGTCGTCGGCAAGCGCATCCAGTGGGTCGTCGACGCGTACACGACGACGAACGGCTATCCCTACGCCTCGCGCACCACGCTCGGTGAGACCACGACGGACTCGCTGACCGACAACCAGCGGGCGGTGGTCGCCCAGCAGAACCAGGTCAACTACATCCGCAACTCGGTGAAGGCGACCGTCGACGCGTACGACGGCACGGTCACGCTGTACCAGTGGGACGACAAGGACCCGGTCCTCAAGACCTGGATGAAGGCGTTCCCCGGCACGGTGAAGGCCAAGTCCGCCATCCCCGCCGACCTGCTCTCGCACCTGCGCTACCCGCAGGACATGTTCAAGGTCCAGCGCGAGCTGCTGACCCGCTATCACGTCACCAACCCCGCGCAGTTCTACAGCGGCAGTGACGCCTGGCAGGTTCCGGACGACCCGACCAACAAGGACAACAACGCGGTTCCGCCGTACTACCTGTCCATGAAGATGCCGGGTGCCGAGTCCGAGGGGAAGAAGTTCTCGCTGACGACGACGTTCACGCCCAACGGCCGGCCCAACCTGGGCGGGTTCATGGCGATCGACGCCGATGCCGCGAGCAAGGACTACGGCAAGATCAGACTGCTCCGGGTCACCGACAACGTGCAGGGCCCGCAACAGGTGCAGAGCAAGCTGAACGGCCTGCCCGAAGTCGCCGAGTTCGTACGGAACCTGAGAGGCACCGACTCCGAGATCGACTACGGGAACCTGCTGACCGTGCCGCTCGGCGGGGGCTTCCTGTACATCGAGCCGGTGTACGCGCGGGGTGGCAGCGCCAACTACCCGCTCCTGAAGAAGGTCGGCGTCTCCTACGGCGACAAGACCGTCTTCAAGGACAACCTGGCGGACGCGCTGAGCGCGGTCTTCGGCGCCGACGGGGCCACCCCGCCGCCCACGACGACGCCTCCGACCACCACGCCCCCGACCACGCCGCCGACCGGCGACGTCACGGTGGACCAGGCCATCAAGGACGCCCAGAAGGCGTACGACGACGGCCAGAAGGCGCTCGCCAAGGGCGACTGGAAGACCTACGGCGACGCCCAGAAGGCACTCCAGGACGCCCTGCAGCGGGCGGCCGACGCGGAGGCCAAGGCGGCCAAGCCGAAGAGCTGACCGACCTGACCGGGGCCGGCCTCAATCGGCCCTGGTCAGAAGGCCGGCTCCACCGTGGTAGCGTTGGGTTTACCGACGCGGGGTGGAGCAGCTCGGTAGCTCGCTGGGCTCATAACCCAGAGGTCGCAGGTTCAAATCCTGTCCCCGCTACTCACGGACGAGGGCCCGGATCCTTTCAAGGATCCGGGCCCTCGTCGTGTTCGCGCCAAGGCCGCCGAGGCTGTCCGATTACCGGTGGCTGGAACCCTTCCGTGTGAAAACCGGTCTTGACAACGGGAGTTGGGCCCCAGGGGTTTGATGTGTCTCTCTGTGGGCATGTCGACAAAACGCTGAAGTGACCTCACGGGCTGCGGTATACCAGGTGTACGCGGGTTGCGGGTGGTGGGACGATGGTATTTATGGGGGACAGGGCAACTCTGTTGGAGACAGGGCGGTTTGTGCAGACACGCTCCGATGAGGATGCTGACACCGCTGACGCCGAGACCGAGGCGCGGCACCGGCGTGCCGCCGACGGCGGCGACGCCGAGTCGATGAGCGTCCTCGGCTCCCTGCTGCTGCGCCGTGGCGACCTCGACAGCGCCGAGCCCTATCTGCGTGGCGCCACCGCCGAGGGCGACCGGGCCGCCGCCAACAACCTCGGCGTCCTGCTCCACCAGCGCGGCTACACGGACGAGGCGGCCGGCTGGTGGCGCATCGCCGCCGTCGCCGGCTCCGCCGCCGCCGCCCACGCGCTCGGCCGCCACTACCGCGAACGGGGCGACGAGCCCGCGGCCGAGTACTGGCTGCGCCAGTCCGCCGAGCAGGGGCACGCCCTCGGCGCCTACGCGCTCGCCGACCTCCTGGAGCACCGCAGCGACGTCGGCGCCGAGCGCTGGCTGCGCGCCGCCGCCGAGCAGGGCCACCGCGAGGCGGCCTACCGGCTCGCCCGGCTGCTCGACGGGCGAGCCGACGGCGAGGCGTCCGGCGAGGGCCCCGGTGACATCGCTGTCGAACAGGGGCCGGAAGAGGAGGGCGCGTCCGACGAGGCCGAGCCCTGGTACCGGCAGGCCGCCGCCCGTGGCCACCGCAGGGCCGCCCTGCACCTCGGCGCGATCCTGGAGAAGCGCGGCGAGCTGAAGGAAGCGGGCCGCTGGTATCTGACCTCCGCCAAGGACGGCGAGGCCAAGGCCGCCTGTGCGCTCGGCTTCCTGCTGCGCGACGCGGGCGACGAGGAGAGTGCCGCCGTGTGGTGGCTGCGCGCTGCCCAGGACGGCGACGGCAACGCGGCCAACGCACTGGGCGCGCTGCACGCGGCACGCGGTGAGCAGCAGACGGCCGAGCGCTGGTACCGGGCCGCGATGAGCGCCGGGGACGTGAACGGCGCGTACAACCTGGGACTGCTCTGCGCCGCCCAGAACCGCACGGCCCAGGCCGAGCAGTGGTACCGCAGGGCCGCCTACTCCGGGCACCGCGAGGCGGCCAACGCGCTCGCCATCCTGCTGCTCCAGGCCGGCGACCCGACCGGCGCCGAGCCCTGGTTCTCCAAGGCCGCCGAGGCCGGCAGCGTGGACGCCGCCTTCAACCTCGGCATCCTCTTCGCCGGCCGCGACGACGACCGTACGGCCCTGAAGTGGTACGAGCGGGCGGCCGCCGCCGGGCACACCGACGCGGCCCTCCAGGTCGGCATCGCGCTGCTGCGGGACGGCGAGGAGCAGGCCGCCGAGCGCCATCTGCGATGTGCGGCGGGCGGTGGCAGCGCCGAGGCCGCCTTCCGGCTGGCCAGCCTCCTCGACGCCCGCCAGCCCCCGCCGGGGCCGCCGGTGCTCGGCGAGCCGCTGGGCGAGAAGACCGAGTGCGAGGAGTGGTACGAGCGGGCCGCGCAGCAGGGGCACCGCCGGGCTCAGGTACGGGTCGGCATGCTCGCGGCCGCCCGCAACGACCTGGAGGCGGCCGCGCGCTGGTACGGGGAGGCCGCCGAGGCGGGCAGCCGCAACGGCGCCTTCAACCTCGGCCTCCTGCTGGCCCGCGAGGGCCGCGAGCGCGAAGCCGCCCTGTGGTGGACCCGGGCCGCGCACGCCGGGCACGGCCGGGCCGCGCTGCGCCTCGCCCTGCTCGCCGCCCGGCACGGTGAGCTGTCCGAGGGGCAGCGGTGGTGCGCGCGGGCGGTCGAGCTGGGCCCCGCCGAGGTCGCCGAGCGGGCGGCCCGGCTGCGCGAGGCGCTCCACCAGGAGCTCACGGCCTAGTCCTGGCGGGGTTTTTCGTCGGCTGGGGAACAGATTTGCGCTGGTCCATGGCGTCCCGTAAGGTTGTGTTCACCGACGCGGGGTGGAGCAGCTCGGTAGCTCGCTGGGCTCATAACCCAGAGGTCGCAGGTTCAAATCCTGTCCCCGCTACTTGCAGACTGAGGCCCGAATCCTTTGGGGGATTCGGGCCTCAGTCGTCTGCGTACGCCTTCGATGCGAGGCGGCAGAGAAGAAGCCCTCCGGCCACCGGCCGGAGGGCTTCTTCATGTCGTGGGATCGGACCGTCAGGCCGCCGCGCAGTTGGGGCAGGTGCCGCGGTAGGTGACCTCGACGGCCGCGATCGTGAAGCCGAAGCGCTCGGTGTCGGGGAGGTCGGCCAGCGGGTTGCCCTGCGGGTGGACGTCGCGGATCGCGCCGCACTGCGCGCAGACCAGGTGCTGGTGCGGGCGGTGCGCGTTCGGGTCGTAGCGCTTGGCGCGGCGGTCCGTGGAGACCTCCAGGATCTCGCCGAGCGTCACCAGCTCGCCCAGGGTGTTGTACACGGTCGCCCGGGAGATCTCGGGCAGCCGCTCCACGGCTCGGGCATGCACTTCGTCCGCCGTCAGGTGGACGTGGTCCCCGTCGAGGACCTCGGCCACGACGCGGCGCTGTGCGGTCATGCGCCAGCCGCGGCCGCGCAGTCGCTCCAACAGGTCACTCATGGACACCAGCCTAACAGGGGAGAGGGTCCAGTCCCGACCCGGTGTGGGTTTGGACCCTTGCTTGACTTAGACAATGTCCATTGTAGGATCGAACCCGGCTCAGGCCGAGGGACAGGACACGCAGGACATGACGCAGGAGGCGCACGTGACACAGGGACCGCTCACGACGGAGGCCGGCGCGCCGGTAGCCGACAACCAGAACAGCGAGACCGCGGGCGCCGGCGGGCCGGTCCTGATCCAGGACCAGTCGCTTCTGGAGAAGCTCGCCCACTTCAACCGCGAGCGCATCCCGGAGCGCATCGTCCACGCCCGTGGCGCCGGTGCGTACGGCACCTTCACGGTCACCCGCGATGTGTCCCAGTGGACGCGCGCCGCCTTCCTCTCCGAGGTCGGCAAGCAGACCGAGACGTTCCTGCGCTTCTCCACCGTGGCCGGCAACCTCGGCTCGGCCGACGCCGTGCGCGACCCCCGCGGCTTCGCGCTGAAGTTCTACACGGAGGAGGGGAACTACGACCTGGTCGGCAACAACACGCCCGTCTTCTTCATCAAGGACGCCATCAAGTTCCCCGACTTCATCCACACGCAGAAGCGCGACCCGTACACGGGCAGCCAGGAAGCCGACAACGTCTGGGACTTCTGGGGCCTGAGCCCCGAGAGCACCCACCAGGTGACGTGGCTCTTCGGCGACCGCGGCATCCCGGCGACGCTGCGCCACATGAACGGCTACGGCTCGCACACGTTCCAGTGGAACAACGAGGCCGGCGAGGTCTTCTGGGTCAAGTACCACTTCAAGACCGACCAGGGGATCAAGAACCTCACCCAGGACGAGGCCAACAAGCTCGCCGGTGAGGACCCGGACAGCCACCAGCGCGATCTGCGCGAGGCCATCGAGCGCGGTGACTTCCCGTCCTGGACCGTGCAGGTCCAGATCATGCCGGAGGCGGACGCGGCGACGTACCGCTTCAACCCGTTCGACCTCACCAAGGTGTGGCCGCACGAGGACTACCCGCCGATCGAGATCGGCAAGCTGGAGCTCAACCGCAACCCGGAGAACATCTTCGCCGAGGTCGAGCAGTCCGTCTTCAGCCCCGCGCACTTCGTCCCCGGCATCGGTCCCTCGCCGGACAAGATGCTCCAGGGCCGTCTCTTCGCGTACGGCGACGCCCACCGCTACCGCGTCGGCATCAACGCCGACCACCTGCCGGTGAACCGCCCGCACGCCACCGAGGCGCGCACCAACTCCCGTGACGGCCACCTGTACGACGGCCGCCACAAGGGCGCCAAGAACTACGAGCCCAACAGCTTCGGCGGCCCCTTCCAGACCGACCGCCCGCTGTGGCAGGGTGCCCAGGTCACCGGTGTCACGGGCAGCATCGCCGCTCCCGTGCACGCCGAGGACAACGACTTCGTGCAGGCCGGAAACCTCTACCGGCTGTACTCGGAGGACGAGAAGGCCCGGCTGATCGACAACCTGGCCGGCTTCATCGCCAAGGTCTCGCGCGACGACATCGCCGAGCGCGCGATCAACAACTTCCGCCAGGCGGACGGTGACTTCGGCAAGCGGCTCGAAGCCGCGGTCCAGGCCCTCCGCGGCTGATTCGCGGTCGCCTGCCGAAGGTGGACAGAAGGCCGGACTCCCTCGGGGGTCCGGCCTTCTGGCGTGGGCGGTGCCCGGGCTCAGCCGGCCAGCGCGGTCTCGCGGCGGGCCGGGGCCCAGCAGCGGATGATGTCGCGGACCGAGACGACGCCGACCGGACCGTGGTCGTCCAGGACGATCAGGTGCCGGAAGCCGCCGTGGGTCATGGCGTCGGCGGCCTCCACCAGGGTCCAGGAGGGCGCCGCGAAGACGACGTCGGTGGTGGTGTGCTTGCTCGCCGTCTCGTGGTCCGGGTTCTGACCCAGGCCGACGGAGTTGAGGATGTCGCGCTCGGTGAGGATGCCGAGGCCGCTGGTGTCGGGGTCGAGGACGATGGCCGCGCCGACCCGGCGTGCGGACATCAGCCGGGCCGCTTGGCGGAGGGTGTGGGCGGGTCCGATGGTGAGGACCATCGTGCTCATGGCGTCACGGACGAGCATGAATGGAGCCACCTCCTTGGTGGATTCGTCTCCCGGCACGGCGAACCACACCCGCTCCGGAAGGAATTCACAAGTTCACAAGTGGGGGGACTCCTAGAGTCGCATCCGGACCGGCCGTCAACAAGGGGCTGGTAGAGGTCAGTCGAGGGGCGCGTAAAAGTACGACTCACGCCCCTCGTGCGCCTCAGTGATGGGGCCCGCGGGCCTCGATCGTGGCCGGCGCGGTGAGGAACCCCGGCCATGGCGAGTGCCGGCCGTCGGCAGGGCTCAACTCGTCCTCGCCGTCGGCCTTCTGAGCATCCGTCAGGTCTGCGGCGGGGCGTCGCCGAGGTAGCCGAGCAGCTCCTCGTGGAGGAGGCCGTTGGACGCCGCCGCGTTGCCGCTGTGCGGGCCCGTACGGCCGTCGAGGCCGGTGAAGACGCCCCCGGCCTCCTGCACCACGATCACGTTCGCCGCCATGTCCCACATGGACAGCTCCGGCTCCGCGCAGAAGTCCACCGAGCCCTCGGCGACCATCATGTACGGCCAGAAGTCGCCGTACGCCCGGGTCCGCCAGCACTCCCGGGTCAGGTCGAGGAAGTCGTCCAGCTTGCCCCGCTCGTCCCAGCCGCTCAGCGAGGAGTACGCGAACGAGGCGTCGGCCAGCTTCGAGACGCTGGAGACCTTCAGACGGGTCGCCGAGGTCAGGCTGCGGCCGGTGAACGCGCCATGGCCCTTCGCCGCCCACCAGCGGCGGTTCAGGGCGGGGGCCGAGACGACGCCGACCACCGGCTGGAAGCCGTTCTCGCCCGCCTCCATCAGCGAGATCAGCGTCGCCCACACCGGCACGCCCCGGACGTAGTTCTTGGTGCCGTCGATCGGGTCCACCACCCAGCGCCGGGGGCCCGTGCCCTCCAGGCCGTACTCCTCGCCGAGGATCGCGTCGCGTGGCCGCGCGCGCTGGAGATGCCCCCGGATGACCTCCTCGGCCGCCTTGTCGGCCTCGCTCACCGGTGTCATGTCCGGCTTGGTCTCGACCACCAGGTCGAGAGCCTTGAACCGGTCCATGGTGGCCGCGTCGGCGGCGTCCGCGAGGACGTGGGCGAGACGCAGATCATCGTGATAGTCGGGCATGGTCACCACCGTAGCGATCGTCCGCGGCGCGGGCCACGGCGCCCGCACTCCGGAACACCCCCGCGCCCGCCCCCGGCGCCCCTTGACACTCCCTCCGCACGCGTCAACTCTGAACGCGGAGCCGCCCGCAAGGCCTCGGGGGGCCCGGGAGGCGACCATGCCCACAGCGCGGGAATCCTTGCTGGACGCCGCTCTCTCGGCGCTCGCCGGGCTGCCCTGGTCGGGAGTCCGGATGGTGGACGTGGCGTCCGCCGCCGGGGTCTCGCGGCAGACCCTCTACAACGAGTTCGGGAGCAAGGACGGCCTGGCCCGCGCGCTGGTGCGCCGGGAGGCCGATGTTTATCTGCGGGGCGTCGACAGAGCGCTCGCCGAGCACACCGGCCCCGTCGACCGCATGATCCAGGTGGCGGAGTGGACGCTCGGCTCGGCCGGCTCCAGCGCGCTCGTCCGGGCCCTGCTCACCGGCTGCTGGAGCGAGCGCCTCCCGGCGCCGTCCACCCGCGCCGTCGTCGCCGTCTCCCCGGTGCCCGCCCAGCGCCGCGCCGACGCCGGGGTGCCGGGTCCCGCCGAACTCGTGGCGGCGGTGCGGGACCGGGCGTTCGCCGCCCTGGAGAAGGAGGTGCCGGGCGCCGACCCGGTGGAGCTCGGGCGGTACTGCGAGACGGCGGTGCGGCTGGGCCTGTCCTGCGTCGTGGCCCCGCCCGGGCGGGGTGAGGGGCACGCCGGATACATCCGCGCGGTGCTGGCCCGGCTCCCGGTGCGCGCGGCGGGGTAGTCGCGTACGAAAGGTGACGGGCCGTCAACTCCCGTCCGGGCGTGGGTCAGTGGGCCGAGCCGGAGATCTGGAGGCCGATCACGCCGATGATGACCAGGGAGATCGACACCAGCTTGAGGGTGGAGACCACGTCGCCGAGGAAGACCATGCCGTAGATCGCGGTACCGGCGGCGCCGATGCCCGTCCACACCGCGTAGGCGGGGCCCACGTCCAGCTTCCGCAGCGACAGCGTGAGCAGGCCGAACGAGCCGAGCGCGAACGCGGCGAAGGCGATCGTCGGCCACAGCCGGGTGAAACCGTGCGACAGCTTGAGGCAGACGGCGAAGCCCGTTTCCAGGATTCCCGCCACCACGACCAGCAGCCACGCCATGTCCAGGGCCTCCCACAACGCATCGTCGTCGCTGACTGCATGGTCAACACTTGGTGCGATTATGCAACGGAGGCCCTGCCCACGCCCCTGGAAACAGGTCAGTCGCCCTCGCGTCGCTCCCTCGTGGCGAGCAGTCGGCGCAACGAGTACAGCCGGGCCGGATCGGCGTGGCCGTCCGCCACCCACTGGTCGAGCGCGCACTCCGCCTCGTCGTGGCTGCACGCGCGCGGACAGTTCTCGGTGCCGGGTACGAGGTCGGGGAAGGCCAGGATCACCCGGGACGGGTCGACGTGGTGCAGCCCGAAGGACCGTACGCCCGGGGTGTCGACGACCCAGCCGCCGTCCGCGCTGTCCAGCGGCAGCGCGAGCGCGGAGGTGGTGGTGTGCCGGCCGCGCCCGGTGACCGCGTTGACATGGCCGGTGATGCGCCGCTGCGCCTCCGGGACCAGCGCGTTGACCAGGGTCGTCTTGCCGACGCCGGAGTGGCCCACGAACGCGGTGACCTTGCCGTGCAGTTGCTCGCGCACCCGGTCCGCCGCGTCGCCCTCGTACAGCTCCTCGCGCGAGGTGACCACGTACGGGACGCCCAACGCGCCGTACATCTCCAGGAGTTCGTCGGCCGGGGCCAGGTCCGACTTGGTCAGGACCAGCAGCGGTGTGAGACCGCCGTCGTACGCGGCCACCAGACAGCGGTCGATGAGGCGGGGGCGCGGCTCGGGGTCGGCGAGCGCGGTGACGATGGCGAGCTGGTCGGCGTTGGCGACCACCACGCGCTCGTACGGGTCGTCGTCGTCGGCGGTGCGCCGCAGGACCGAGGTGCGCTTGCCGATCCGCACGATCCGCGCGAGCGTGTCCTTCTTGCCGGACAGGTCGCCCACGATGTCGACCCGGTCGCCCACCACCGCCGCCTTGCGGCCCAGCTCGCGGGCCTTCATGGCGTGGACCGTGCGGTCCCCGACCAGACAGGTGAGGCGGCCCCGGTCGACCGTGAGGACCATGCCCTCGGCCGCGTCCTCGTGCTTGGGGCGGATGCTGGTGCGGGGGCGGTTGCCCTTGGGGTTGGGGCGGACGCGGATGTCGTCCTCGTCGGGGTTCTTGCCGTAGCGGCGCATGATCTTAAGTCCCGCTCAGCTTCCGGACCCCGCCAGCATGGAACTCCACATGTCGGGGAAGTCGGGCAGCGTCTTGGCGGTCGTCGCCACGTTCTCGATCTGCACGCCCGCGACGGCGAGGCCGATGATCGCGCCTGCGGTGGCCATGCGGTGGTCGTCGTAGGTGTGGAAGACGCCGCCGTGCAGCGGGCGCGGCCGGATGTGCAGACCGTCCTCGGTCTCGGTCACATCGCCGCCGAGCTCGTTGATCTCCTTGGTGAGCGCGGCCAGGCGGTCCGTCTCGTGCAGCCGCAGGTGGGCCACGCCGCGCAGCGTGGAGGGGGAGTCCGCGAGCGCCGCGACGGCCGCGATGCCGGGGGTCAGTTCGCCGACCTCGCCGAGGTCCACGTCGATGCCGTGAATGCGGCCGGAACCGTTGAACACCAGCCCGCGGTCGGTCAGTTGGCAGGTGCCGCCCATCTCCGTGAAGATCTGGCGCAGCTGGTCGCCGGGCTGGGTGGTGCGGGCCGGCCAGTCGGGGATGACGACCGTACCGCCGGTGACGAGGGCCGCGGCCAGGAACGGCTGTGCGTTGGACAGGTCGGGCTCGACGGTCAGGTCGCGGCCGAGCAGCGCCGAGTGCGAGACCCGCCACACGTTCGGTTCGCCGCCCGTCTCGGGCTCGTCGACCTGGGCGCCCACACAGCGCAGCATGTCGACCGTCATCCGGATGTGCGGCATGGAGGGCAGCGTCGCGCCCACGTGCCGGACCTCGACGCCCTGGTTGAAGCGGGGCGCCGAGAGCAGCAGGGCCGAGACGAACTGGGAGCTTGAGGAGGCGTCGATCTCCACCCGGCCGCCTTCGAGGGCGCCCGCGCCGTGCACGGTCATCGGGAGCGCGCCGCGGTTGTCGTCGTCGATGCGGGCGCCGAGCGCGCGCAGGCCGTTGATGACACCGCCGAGCGGGCGCTCGTAGGAGCGCGGGTCGCCGTCGAAGCGGACCGGGCCGTCGGCGAGGGTCGCGACCGGGGGCAGGAAGCGCATGACCGTACCGGCGTTGCCGACGTCGACCGTGGCCGGGCCGTGCAGGCCGGCCGGGATCACGCGCCAGGCCTCGCCCGAGCCGTCCGGGCCCACGCCCTCCTCGATGCCGACGCCCAGGGTGCGCAGCGCCTCCGCCATCAGAAGGGTGTCGCGCGAGCGCAGGGGGCGGCGCAGCCAGCCGGGCTCGGCGGCAAGCGCGGCCAGGACGAGCCCGCGGTTGGTGACCGATTTCGATCCGGGCACGGTGACCGTCGCGTCGACGGTTCCGCTCGCGAGGGGGGCGGGCCAGAGGGCGGGGTGCACGGGCGTTTCGGTCATGGGCCTCACTTTAGTGGGGCCGCCGACTAGAGGCCGAGCAGCCAGCGGCCGCCGCCGATCAGCGAGCACACGGAAACGGCGTGGAAGAGGAAGAGCCAGAGCGCCGGTGGTACGTGGGTGAGCCGGGCGAGCTGGTCGGCGTCCGAGTCCCCGTCGTTGTACTGGCGGCGCTTGCGCTGGAGCTCGAACGCCGGGCGCACCCCGCCGAACAGCAGGAACCACACGGCCGTGTAAGCGAACGCCGACTGGACGTCCGGTCCGGTCAGCCAGGAGACGAGCAGGAACGCGGCACCGGTGAGGACCACGGTCAGGACGCCGTACGCGTTGCGGATCATCACCAGCATGGCCAGCAGCAGGGCGGTGGCCAGCCACAGGAAGAGCGTGACGTGGTGGGCGGCGAGCAGCCAGGCGCCGCCGAGGCCGAGCAGCGGGGGAGCGGTGTACCCGGCGGCGGCCGTGAGGATCATGCCGAGGCCGTGCGGCTTGCCCCGGCTCACCGTCAGGCCGCTGGTGTCGGAGTGCAGCCGGATGCCGTCGAGTCGGCGCCCGGTGACCAGCGCCACCAGGCCGTGGCCGCCCTCATGGGCGATGGTGACGGCGTTCCGGGACAGGCGCCACAGGCCGTGCGGGACGACGAAGACGAGCGCGGCCACACCGGTCGCGATCACCAGCCACTGGGCCGGCGCGCTCTGGGTGCCGAAGAGCTGGAAGTCTTGCAGGGCGGACATTTCTGGGACGGCTCCTCATGGGGTACGGGCGCCGTGGCAGTCTGGCACCGGGCACTGCGCTGGCGTGTGGCGAGTAGGACGAACGGTGCGGGCCCCGGGGTTCCCGCCGCCGGCCCTCGGTCCCGGTCTGCCACCCTGGGATGTGTCCGGGCCGGCCCAGCGGCGCGGGCGGGCGACACGGCCGCACGGGGTGCGGCCCGGAGGGGAGACCTCAGATGTGCGGCAGGTATGCGGCGAGCCGAAGTCCCGAGGATCTCGCGGGGATCTTCGAGATAGAGATGGGGGTCCCCCCTGGTCGAACGGAGTCGAGCCCTTGGGGGAGGGATCCGGCCGAGACGCTGGAGCCCGACTTCAACGTGGCTCCGACCAAAGAGGTCTACGTCGTCCTGGAGCGCCCCCTCAAAGACGCCGAGTCCCCCCGTCCGGTTCGCCAGCTGCGCAAGCTGAAGTGGGGACTCGTTCCCTCGTGGGCGAAATCGCCCGAGGGCGCTGCCCGGATGATCAACGCGCGGGCCGAGACCGTCCACGAGAAGCCCTCCTTCAAGAAGGCCTTCTCCTCCCGGCGCTGCATCATTCCGGCGGACGGCTACTACGAATGGGTCACCGGCACCGGGGAGCGCGAGCTCGAGGTCGAGGGGAAGAGGAAGCGGCCCCGCAAGCAGCCGTACTTCGTGACCCCGGCTGACGGCTCGGTCTTCGCGATGGCCGGTCTGTACGAGTTCTGGCGCGACCGCACCCTGCCCGACGACCACCCCTCGGCCTGGTGGGTGACCTGCTCGGTGGTCACCACCGAGGCCGAGACGGGACCGCTGGCCGTGGCCCCCGCCGAGGGCCCGGGCTCCCTGGCCGAGATCCACCCCCGGATGCCGCTGATGCTCACCCCGGACCGCTGGTCGTCCTGGCTCGACCCGGCCCGCACCGACCCCGAGGAGCTGCGCGGTCTGCTGGCGCCGCCGCCCGAAGGCCTCATGCGGGCCTATCCCGTCTCGACGGCGGTCAGCAACGTCCGCAACAACGGGCCGGAGCTCCTGACCGAGCTGGAGGGCCCGGAGGAGGGCACGCTGTTCTGACCGCCCTGCCCGGCCCCGGGCGGGCGGCGGGGCAGGATGGCCCGGTGACCGACAGCGAGATCATCGAGACCGGCGCGGGGGACGCGCGCATCACCTGGCACCACGCCCGGAAGGCCCGCCTCGTGCTGGCCGTCAGCCATGGGGCGGGCGGCGGCATCGAGGCCCGCGACCTCCAGGCGCTGGCCGGCGCGCTGCCGCCGCTCGGGGTCAGCGTGGCCCTGGTGGAGCAGCCCTGGCGGGTGGCCGGCAAGAAACTGGCCCCCGCGCCGAAGACGCTGGACACCGGATGGCGCGGCCTCTGGCCGGCCGTGGTGGGGCGGGGACTGCCCGTGGTCGCGGGCGGCCGCAGCGCCGGGGCGCGGGTCGCCTGCCGCACGGCGGCGGAGCTGGGTGCGGCCGGAGTCCTCGCCCTGAGCTTCCCGCTGCACCCCCCGGGCAAGCCGGAGAAGTCCCGGGCGCCGGAGCTGCTGGGCGCGGGCGCGCCCACCCTCGTGGTGCAGGGCGGCAACGACCCCTTCGGGAAGCCCGCCGAATTCCCCGAAGGGGCGTACGAGCTCGTGGAAGTGCCGTTCGCCGACCACGGGTTCGCCGTGCCCAAGCGCGCCTCCCTCACCCAGGACGAGGCGCTGGACGTGATCACCTCGGCGGTGGGCGGATGGCTCGGCTCGCTCTCCCTCTGACTCCCCGTCGGCCCCGGGAATGCGCGGTGCGGGGCCGCTGTTATGGCCGACGTAAGGGATACGCAGACCAGCTGTGGAGAGGGAGTCCGTCGCATGGGTTCGACCATCTGCCCGAGCCGCAAGGCCGCCTCTGACCTGGAGTGGACGGTGCTTTCCGCGGCCAGGACCGCTCCTGTTCGAGCGGCGGGCGGAGCGGATCGTCGTCTATCCTCCGATTCGAGTGGGTCCGCATTCGGACCCGTCACTGCGTTCGAGGAGGTGGGTCCGGTCACAGGGACCGACGACGGCCACGTGGAAGAGACCACCGCCGAGCGCAACGCGCGCTTCGAGCGGGACGCGCTCGGCTACCTCGACCAGATGTACTCCGCGGCCCTGCGCATGACGCGCAACCCGGCCGACGCGGAGGACCTGGTCCAGGAGACGTACGCCAAGGCGTACGGGTCCTTCCACCAGTTCCGCGAGGGCACCAACCTGAAGGCTTGGCTCTACCGGATTCTCACCAACACGTTCATCAACTCCTACCGGAAGAAGCAGCGCGAGCCCCAGCGCAGCGCCGCCGAGGAGATCGAGGACTGGCAGCTCGCACGCGCCGAGTCGCACATGTCCACAGGTCTGCGCTCCGCCGAGTCGCAGGCACTCGACCACCTGCCCGACTCGGACGTGAAGGCGGCCCTCCAGGCCATTCCGGAAGAGTTCCGCATCGCCGTGTATCTCGCGGACGTAGAGGGCTTTGCGTACAAGGAGATCGCGGACATCATGGGTACACCCATCGGTACGGTGATGTCCCGGCTGCACCGGGGCCGCCGCCAGCTGCGCGGAATGCTCGAGGACTACGCCCGTGACCGCGGGCTCGTCCCGGCCGGCGCCGGTGAGTCGGACGAAGCGAAAGGCTCGGGCTCATGAGCTGCGGAGAGCCGCACGAGACGGACTGCTCTGAGGTCCTGGACCATCTCTACGAGTTCCTCGACCACGAGATGCCCCCCACGGACTGCGACAAGTTCGAGGTGCACTTCGAGGAGTGCTCGCCGTGCCTGGAGAAGTACGGCCTTGAGCAGGCCGTGAAGAAGCTGGTGAAGCGCTGCTGCGGCTCGGACGACGTGCCGAGCGACCTGCGGTCCAAGGTGATGGGCCGGATCGACCTGATCCGCTCCGGCCAGGCCGTGCCCGAGCAGGACGTCGTCACCGGAGAGGTGCCGACGCTGCGCCCCGAGTGACCCCGGCCGTCCGCCGCTGTGACGCGGACGATCAAGGACGGTGAACCGCCGTTCTCCACAGGGCAGTTGAGAGCGGCCCCGACCACTGGTCGGGGCCGCTCTCCGCTTTTCCGCGTGCCGCGTCACCCGAAGGTGCTAATCCGGGTGGCTCGAAACGGCCTATTCCGACCATGCGCCTGACCGCCGCCCCGCACGGGCCTATCCTCGCGAAGCCGTACGCAATGGGCTGCCCGGGCGGATGGGGAGGTGGGGGCCATGGCGGAGTCGAGGGGACTGCGGGACATTCCGGCGGGAGCGCGCCTCGCCGTCGTCGGCGCCGCCCTGGGAGCCGGAACCTGTGCGCTGCCCGTGCTGCGCGGCGGCGTCCCCTGGGCGGCCGTGGCGCTCCTGGCGGGCCTGTACGCGCTGTGCGAGTGGCCGGCCCGCTGCCCGGTCCTGGCCGGCCGGGTCAGCGTGCCGATCGCCTCCGGCTCCTTCTTCCCGGTGCTGCTCGCCGCCGTCTTCCTGCTCCCGCCGCCCGCCGCCGCCCTCGTCGCGGTGCCGGGCGCGCTCATCGCGTACGTCGAGGACGAGCCGCGCCGGGTGCGCAGGGCCTGGCGGGCCGCCGAGCTCGCCATCGCGGCCTCGGCGGCGGCCGGCGCCCACCAACTGCTGGGCGGACGCGAGGCGTTGGGCGGCGGCAGCCGGGCCGCGGCCCCCGACTTCCCGTACGCCCTGCTGCCCGCCGGGGTCGCGGCGCTCGTCTTCTGCCTGGTCCTGAGCGTGCTCGACGGCCTCATCCTGGCCACCGCCGAACGCCGGCCGGCCCGCACCGCCTGGCGCGGCCTGCTGCTGCGCTCGCTCGCCCCGCACTGTGTGCACGGGCTCGCCGGGCTGATGATGGCGGTGCTGTGGCGCAGCCGGTTCGGGCCGCCGGCGGCGCTCTTCGTGCTGCTGCCGATGTACATCTCCTGCTGGGTCTTCGCCCAGTACCAGCGCGAGCGCGCCGCCCACCAGGCCACCATCCGCGCCCTCGTCCAGGCCGTCGACATCAAGGACCGCTACACCCGGGGCCACAGCGAACGCGTGGGCCGTGCCTCGGAGATGATCGCGCGTGAACTCGGCATGGAGGAAGGGCGGTTGGAGGTCATCCGGTTCGCCGGAATCCTGCACGACGTCGGCAAGCTCGGGGTGCCGACCCGGGTCCTCAGGAAGGACGGGCCGCTCACCCCCGAGGAGCGGGCGGTGATCGAGCTGCACCCCGAGTACGGCCACGAGATGGTGCGCGGCATCGGCTTCCTCGGCGAGGCCCGGGGCGCGATCCTGCACCACCACGAGCGGCTCGACGGGAGCGGCTACCCCTACGGCCTGGCCGGCGGCCAGATCCCCGAGGCCGCGCGGGTGGTGGCGGTGGCCGACGCGTTCGACGCGATGACCTCCACCCGCTCCTACCGGCGGGCCAGGCCCGTCGCGGCGGCCGTCACCGAGCTGGAGCGGTGTGCGGGCGCGCAGTTCGACCCGAGGATGGTGGAGGGCCTGGTGCGGGCGCTGTCCCGGTACGGGTGGCACGTGGAGGTCACCGCGGACGAGCCCGCGACCCCGGCCACGCGCGGAAACGTGCCTCCGCCCCGGCCGCCCCACGCCCCCGGGGCGGACCCGCGCCCCGGGCCGCCCCCCGCCGGACCCGCCCAGCGCTCCGAGCCCCGCCCCTCCAACGCCCAGGGGGCCTGACGTGCCCGCCCGGCCCACCGCCCCCGTGCTCGCCGTCCACGCCCTGGCCGGGGCGCTCACCGTCTGGGCGATCTGGGCGACCCTGCGCGACGGGCTCGCCGACCCCGGCACCGCGGCTGCCTTCGGCGTGCTCATCGCGGTGGGGGAGCTGGCCCGGTGGGGCGCGCGGGAGGGGGAGCGGGACCCGGCGCCGCTCGCCTCCGCCGGAGCGCTCGGCTACGCGCTGCTCGGGCAGAACGCCGGGCACGCCGGTGGCCACGGGGTGCTCCAGGTGATCGCCGTGGTGGTGGCGTCGGCGCTGCCCGGATCCGTACCGCACGTGGCCGTCGGACGCGGGCCGCGCCCCGACCAGGCCGCGCGGAGGGTGCTGACCGTCGCCTTCGCGGCCGTCTGCTTCCAGCCGCTGTACAACTCCGGGCTGCTCGACGACTGGTTCGGGCACGGACCGTACTTCGCGTTCGTTCTCCTGCTGCTGCTCCTGCTCACCGCGCTGTGCGACGCGGTGGTCGCCGCCCTGCTGCTCCGCGCCCGTACGCACTACCCCTTCGGCCCGTTGCTGCGGGACGAGCTGCGCGGCCTCCTCGGCATCGGGTCGGCCGTCTGCGCCACCGGCACGGTGATCGCCCTCGCGGTCGCGGTCGCCGGGCTGTGGGCGCTGCCCGTGTTCTGCGTGCCGCTGCTCCTCACCCAGCTGGCCTTCCGGCGGTACGCGGCCGTGCGCGTCACCTACCGCCAGACCATCACCTCACTGGCCCGCGCCACCGAGATCGCCGGATACACCAAGGCGGGCCACGCCCGCCGGGTCGCCGAGCTCAGCCGGGCCGTCGGGCGCGAGCTGGGTCTGTCCGAGAGCGAGCTGACCGTCCTGGAGTACGCGGCCCTCATGCACGACATCGGGCAGCTCTCGCTGCTCGACCCGGTCCCCGCCGGGGCCACCGCCGAGCTGCCCGCCGCCGAACAGCGCCGGATCGCGCTGCTCGGCGGCGCGGTGGTGCGCCAGACCGGGGTGCCCGCCGATGTGGCCCTCATCGTCGAGCGGCAGGCCGACCCGTACCGGGAGCAGCCGCTGCCCGCCAGAATCGTCCGCACGGTCAACGCCTACGACGATCTGGCGGAGGGCTCGGAGGGGCCCGGCGGATCCCTGAACGCACTCGAACAGCTGCGCCTGGGCACCGGCCGTGACTACCATCCCCAGGTTGTCGAATCCCTGGCACGCGTGCTGGCCCGAGGCTGTCTGACCCGGGTGTCTCCTGGGTAACCCAGGAGTAATGAGCGGCCTTCCGGCTGGGCATGGTTGGATGCGAAAAGAACCCAGAAAACTGGGAGACCGTAAGACCGACCCGGTAGTCGGGGCCGGTCTGGGCAGGCGGGAATCGTGAGGATCTTCGGCAAGGGACGGCACCGGCCCTCCGCCTCGTGGCGGCAGGCCACAGACCGTGCGTTCACGCTGATCGGCGACGGCCGGTACGAGGACGCCGGGGCGCTGCTGACGCGCGCGGCGGACCTGGAGCCCTGGCTGTCCGAGTCCTGGTTCAACCTGGCGCTCCTGCACAAGTTCCGGCACGACTGGGAGCAGGCGCGGGCCGCCGGGCTGCGGGCCGTGGCGCTGCTCGACAAGGAGAGCGGCGCCCCCGACTGGTGGAACGTGGGCATCGCGGCCACCGCCCTGCAGGACTGGCCGCTGGCCCGCCGCGCCTGGCAGGCCTACGGCCTGAAGGTGCCGGGCGAGGCCACCGGCAGCGGCGAGCCCGTCGGCATGGAGCTGGGCAGTGCCGCAGTGCGCCTGTCGCCCGAGGGCGAGGCCGAGGTGGTGTGGGGCCGCAGGCTGGACCCGGCCCGCATGGAGGTCCTCTCCATCCCGCTGCCCTCCTCGGGCCGCCGCTGGGGCGAGGTCGTCCTGCACGACGGCGTCCCGCACGGCGAGCGCACCACCGCCGCGGGGCCGTCCTTCCCGGTGTTCGACGAGATCGAGCTGTGGGCGCCCTCGCCCGTGCCGACCTGGGTGGTCCTCCTGGAGGCGGCCACCGAGACCGACCGGGACGCCCTGGAGCGCCTCGCGGCCGACGCCGGCTTCGCCGCCGAGGACTGGTCCTCCTCGGTACGCCTGCTCTGCCGGGCCTGCTCCGAGTCGGAGATGCCCAGCGACGAGGGCGACGGCGAGCACCTCGACCCGCACGACCACAGCGAGCCCGGCCACCCCGGCCCGCTCGGCCACCGCACCAACGGCGACCTGTGGGTCCCCGAGCGCGAATGCGGCATCGCGGCCCCCGCGGGCCTGGTGCGCGGCCTGCTCGACGGCTGGGTGGCCGACAACCCGGACAGCCGGGAGTGGCGGGATCTGGAAGAAGTCTGCTGAACCGGCCTTAGGCTGGTACGGATCGAATCGGGATTTCAGGAAGGCTCACGGCGGACATGGCGCAGCAGGAGACGGACCAGCAGGTCGAGAACGACGGGTTCGTCGTGGACACGGAGGACTGCGAGGCGCGTGAGCTGGCCCACCGCGAGCGTGGCACCGCCCGCCCGGTCACGGTCGTCGGCAACCCGGTGCTCCACAAGGAGTGCAAGGACGTCACCGCGTTCGACGGCGAGCTCGCCCAGCTCATCGACGACATGTTCGCCAGCCAGAAGGCGGCCGAGGGCGTGGGCCTCGCGGCCAACCAGATCGGCGTGGACCTGAAGGTCTTCGTGTACGACTGCCCGGACGACGAGGGCGTGCGGCACGTGGGCGCCGTCTGCAACCCGGTGCTCGAAGAGCTGCCGGCCGACCAGCGCGTCCTGGACGAGTCCAACGAGGGCTGCCTGTCCGTGCCGACCGCGTACGCCGAGCTGGCCCGCCCCGACTACGCGGTGGTCAGCGGTCAGGACGCCGAGGGCAACCCCGTCAAGGTGCGCGGCACCGGCTACTTCGCGCGCTGCCTCCAGCACGAGACGGACCACCTGTACGGCTACCTGTACATCGACCGCCTCTCCAAGCGCGACCGCAAGGACGCGCTGAAGCAGATGGCGGAGGGCACCCCGCGCTACGAGACCGTGCCGAACAACTGACGTACGCCACAAGCGAGTCGAGGCCCCGCTCCCCCCGTGGGAGCGGGGCCTCGCCCGTGGTGCGTCAGGAGGCTAGAACTCCTCGTCGAAGCCGACCGAGCCCTCGACCGCGACCTGGTAGGCGGAGGGGCGGCGCTCGAAGAAGTTCGTCAGCTCCTGGACGCCCTGGAGCTCCATGAACGAGAACGGGTTCTGCGAGCCGTAGACCGCCGGGAAGCCGAGCCGGGTGAGCCGCTGGTCGGCGACGCACTCCAGGTACTCGCGCATCGACTCGGTGTTCATGCCGGGCAGGCCCTCGCCGCACAGGTCACGGCCGAACTGCAGCTCGGCGGCGACCGCCTCCTTCAGCATGTCGGTGACCTGCTGCTCCAGCTCGTCGTCGAAGAGCTCGGGCTCCTCCTTGCGGACGGTGTCCACGACCTCGAAGGCGAAGTTCATGTGCATCGTCTCGTCGCGGAACACCCAGTTGGTGCCGGTGGCGAGGCCGTGCAGCAGGCCCCGGCTGCGGAACCAGTAGACGTAGGCGAACGCGCCGTAGAAGAACAGGCCCTCGATGCAGGCCGCGAAGCAGATCAGGTTGAGCAGGAAACGGCGGCGGTCGGCCTTGGTCTCCAGCCGGTCGAGCTTCTCCACCTCGTTGATCCACTTGAAGCAGAACTGCGCCTTCTCGCGGATCGAGGGGATCTCCTCGACCGCGTCGAACGCGGCCGCGCGGTCCTCCGGGTCGGGCAGGTAGGTGTCGAGCAGCGTCAGATAGAACTGGACGTGCACGGCCTCCTCGAAGAGCTGACGGCTCAAGTAGAGCCGCGCTTCCGGGGAGTTGATGTGCTTGTAGAGCGTCAGCACCAGGTTGTTGGAGACGATCGAGTCGCCCGTCGCGAAGAACGCGACGAGACGGCCGATCATGTGCTGCTCGCCCGGTGTCAGCTTCGCGAGGTCGGCGACGTCGGAGTGGAGGTCGACCTCCTCGACGGTCCAGGTGTTCTTGATCGCGTCCCGGTAGCGCTCGTAGAAGTCCGGGTAGCGCATGGGACGCAGGGTCAGCTCGAAGCCCGGGTCGAGGAGGTTCTTGTCGGTGGAGCTCATTACTGGCAGGCCTCGCAGGACTCGGGGTTTTCCAGGGAGCAGGCGACCGCGTCGGCGTCGGGCGCGGCCTGCTGGACGGGGATGGTGGCGGCCTGGGCGGCGCGGGCGATGCGGGTCGCCGGGCGCGAGCGCAGGTAGTACGTCGTCTTCAGGCCCTGCTTCCAGGCGTACGCGTACATCGACGACAGCTTGCCGATGGTGGGCGTCTCCAGGAACAGGTTGAGCGACTGCGACTGGTCGAGGAAGGGGGTGCGGGCGGCGGCCATGTCGATCAGGCCGCGCTGCGGGATCTCCCACGCCGTGCGGTACAGGGCGCGCACGTCGGCCGGGATCCAGCCGAAGTCCTGCACCGAGCCGCTGGCCTCGCGCAGCGCCTCGCGGGACTGCGCGTCCCACACGCCGAGCTTCTTGAGCTCCTCCACCAAGTAGCCGTTCACCTGGAGGAATTCACCGCTGAGCGTCTCGCGCTTGAAGAGGTTGGAGACCTGCGGCTCGATGCACTCGTACACGCCCGCGATGGAGGCGATGGTCGCGGTCGGGGCGATCGCGAGGAGCAGCGAGTTGCGCATGCCGACCTTGGCGATACGTTCCCGCAGGGCCGCCCAGCGCTCCGGCCAGGTCAGCTCGACGTCGTAGTGGTCGGGGTGCAGCACACCGCGCGCGGTGCGGGTCTTGTCCCAGGCGGGCAGCGGGCCCGACCGCTCGGCGAGGTCGGTGGAGGCCTCGTAGGCGGTGAGCATGATCCGCTCGGAGAGCCGGGTGGAAAGGGCCTTCGCCTCGGGGGAGTCGAAGGGCAGGCGCAGCTTGAAGAAGACGTCCTGCAGACCCATCGCGCCCAGGCCCACCGGACGCCAGCGGGCGTTGGAGCGGCCCGCCTGCTCGGTCGGGTAGAAGTTGATGTCGACGACCCGGTCCAGGAAGGTCACCGCGGTGCGGACGGCGTCGTCCAGGCGCTCCCAGTCGATCTCCCCGCCGTGGGCTCCCTCGACCACGAACGCGCCGAGGTTCACCGAGCCGAGGTTGCAGACGGCCGTCTCGCCGTCGTCCGTGACCTCCAGGATCTCGGTGCACAGGTTGGAGGAGTGGACCGTGTGGCCGGGCTCCGCCGTCTGGTTGGCGGTGCGGTTGGAGGCGTCCTTGAACGTCATCCAGCCGTTGCCGGTCTGCGCGAGGGTGCGCATCATGCGGCCGTACAGGTCCCGGGCCGGCATGGTCTTCCGGGCGAGCCCGGCGGCCTCGGCCTCGCGGTAGGCGGCGTCGAACTCCTCGCCCCACAGGTCGACGAGCTCGGGCACGTCGGCGGGCGAGAACAGCGACCACGTGCCGTCGGCGTCCACCCGGCGCATGAACTCGTCGGGGATCCAGTGCGCGAGGTTCAGGTTGTGCGTGCGGCGCTGGTCCTCGCCGGTGTTGTCGCGCAGCTCCAGGAACTCCTCGATGTCGGAGTGCCAGGTCTCCAGGTACACCGCGGCCGCGCCCTTGCGCCGGCCGCCCTGGTTGACCGCGGCCACCGAGGCGTCGAGGGTCTTGAGGAACGGGACGATGCCGTTGGAGTGGCCGTTGGTGCCCCGGATCAGCGAACCGCGGCCGCGGATGCGGGAGTACGAGAGGCCGATGCCGCCGGCGTGCTTGGAAAGGCGGGCCACCTGGTGGTAGCGGTCGTAGATCGAGTCGAGCTCGTCGAGCGGCGAGTCGAGCAGGTAGCAGGACGACATCTGGGGGTGCCGGGTGCCGGAGTTGAAGAGCGTGGGGGAGGACGGCAGGTAGTCCAGGCGGCTCATCAGGCCGTACAGGGACGCCACTTCGTCCAGGGCGCGGACCGACTCGTCCTCGGCGAGGCCGGACGCCACGCGCAGCATGAAGTGCTGGGGGGTCTCGACGACCTTGCGGGTGATCGGGTGGCGCAGCAGGTAGCGGGAGTAGAGGGTGCGCAGGCCGAAGTAGCCGAAGCGGTCGTCGGCGCCGTCGGCGATGGCCGAGTCCACCAGGGCGTCGAGACGGGCCGCGTGGGCGCGGACGAACTCGACGGTCCGGTCGGCGATCAGGCCCTCCTGGTGGCCCACCTCGACCGAGCCGGAGAAGGACACCGCGCCCTGGGTGGCGGCCTCTTCGGCGATGGTGATCGTCAGGAGGCGGGCGGCGAGCCGGGAGTAGGCCGGGTCCTCGGAGATGAGCCCCGCGGCCGCCTCGGTGGCCAGCTCGCGCAGCTCGGCCTCGTCGGAGCGGGCGTTGCGGCCCCGCAGCGCGGCGGCGGCGACCCGGCCGGGGTCGGTGTCCGCGAGATCGGCGGTGAGCTCCGTCAGGGTCCGCAGCAGCGCGGTCCCGGGGGCATCCGCGAGCTCTTCGGTGATCGCTGAAGCGGGATCCGCTGGGGCGATGGTCACGTGGGGGCACTCCCTCGCTCGGCACGGGGCCTTCGGGGGAGGCGTCGGCGCGCGTCGGGGCAGCCCTCAGCGCGTCGTCCACCGGCCCAACCGCGAGGCCCGGACGTCTGGCATCCGGTTCGGTCGACCCGGACGCACCGTCGGCAGGTGTTCGGACTCGACCCGTACAAAGACGTACAGGTCATACCGTTGCGGGACAGTTCCGGATTCCCACCGGATTCCCCTGCGGCGACAGCGAGCACGAGCATACATGTGGGGGGTGCCTCATCGGGCACCCCCCACATCTTGTGTCGCCACACGGAAGGGCCGCCGCACCCTCTCGGATGCGGCGGCCCTTGGCCGTACGGGGCGTGGCGCCGGATCAGTGCGCCGAGCCCGCCGTCGCCGGGGGGAGCTCGACGGCGACGCCCGGGTCGCCGGCGTCGGCCGTGTAGTCGGCGGGGGAGGTTTCGTCGATGCCGTCGGGGGCCTTCACCGCGCGCAGGACGAAGGTCAGGACGACCGTCACCACCACGTTCATCGCGAAGGCCGTCAGGCCGATGTAGCCGATCTCGCCGATGCCGGGGATCTCCTTGGAGGAGCCGCCGAAGTGCTTCTGCGTGGGCGAGGCCACCCCGTACGCGGCGAGCGTGCCGTAGACCATGCCGACCGCCCAGCCGGCGAGCAGCGCCCAGCGGTGGAACCAGCGGGTGAACAGGCCGCCGACCAGGGCCGGGAAGGTCTGCAGGATCCAGATGCCGCCGAGCAGCTGGAAGTTGATCGCGACCGTCTTGTCCATGGTCAGGACGAAGACCAGCGCGCCGACCTTCACCACGAGCGAGACCAGCTTGGAGACCTTGGCCTCCTGCGCGGGTGACGCGTCCGGCTTGATGAAGTCCTTGTAGATGTTGCGGGTGAAGAGGTTCGCGGCCGCGATCGACATGATGGCCGCCGGGACCAGCGCACCGATGCCGATCGCCGCGAAGGCGACGCCCGCGAACCAGTCCGGGAACATGTCCTCGAACAGCTGCGGAATGGCCAGCTGCCCGTTGCTCACCTTGACGCCCGCCGCGATCGCCATGAAGCCGAGCAGCGCGAGCAGCCCCAGCATCAGGGAGTACAGCGGCAGGATCGTGGTGTTGCGGCGGATCACGTTGCGGCTGCGCGAGGACAGGGTCGCGGTGATCGAGTGCGGATACATGAACAGCGCGAGCGCCGAGCCGAGGGCGAGCGTGGCGTACGTCCACTGGCTCGACTCGCCGGGCGCGATGGCCCCGGTCGGCTTGCCGCCGGGCGGACCGGCGAACTTGTGCTGCGCGGCGCTGAAGATCGCGTCGAAGCCGCCCAGCTTGATCGGGATGTAGATGATCGCCACCGCGATGACGAGGTAGATCAGGCCGTCCTTCACGAACGCGATCAGCGCGGGGGCGCGCAGGCCCGAGGAGTAGGTGTACGCCGCGAGCACCGCGAACGCGATGAGCAGCGGCAGGTCCTTGACGAACCAGTTGCCGGACTCGCCGCCCACGCCCATGACGTCCAACACTGCCTGGATGCCGACCAGTTGGAGCGCGATGTACGGCATCGTGGCGAGGATGCCGGTGATCGCCACCGCGAGCGAGAGGCCCTTGGAGCCGAACCGGCCGCGCACGAAGTCCGAGGTGGTGACATAGCCGTGTTTGTGCGACACCGACCACAGGCGCGGCAGGAAGGTGAAGATCAGCGGGTACACGAGGATCGTGTAGGGCACCGCGAAGAAGCCGGCCGCGCCCGCCGCGTAGATCGCCGCGGGCACCGCGACGAAGGTGTACGCGGTGTAGAGGTCGCCGCCGAGCAGGAACCAGGTGACCCAGGTGCCGAACGACCGCCCGCCCAGGCCCCATTCGTCGAGGCTGGCCTCGTTCTCGGCCTTGCGCCAGCGGGCGGCCATGAAGCCGATGACCGTGACGGCCAGGAAGAAGAAGATGAAGACGCCGAGTGCGACGCCGTTCACGCCGTCCTTCACTTGGACGCACCCCCCTCGGTGTCGTCGGAGGTGCGCGGGGCGGGGGCGGTACGCGAACGCTGGTCGTGCTGCCACAGCTTGTACGCGATCATCGTGAGCACCGTCGAGATCAGCACCCAGAGCATCTGGTACCAGTAGAAGAACGGGATGCCGCCGAGCGCAGGATCCGTCTTGGCGTACGAGCTCACCCACAGCATCGCCACGAAGGGCGCGATCAGGCAGAGCGCGATGACCACGCGCGAGGGCGTGATCACCGGTCTCTTCACTTCCGTCGATTCCGGCATTGGGTGGTTCCGTCCCCTCACGATCACCTGTGCGTTGGATCACTTGGTAATGCGCAGGAAATCTAGGGGAGAGATTCGGTCAAGGGAACCCCCGTCCGGATTCCGGACGGGTCACGAGTTCGGCCAACTCCCCTTTCGTGGACTCAGAGCCAGCCCTCCTTGGCCGCCCGCACCCCCGCCTCGAAGCGGCTGCGCGCACCCAGGCGGGACATGAGTTCCGAGCTCATCCGGCGCACGGTGCGCAGGGAGATCCCGAGCCGCCGCGCGGCGATGTCGTCCGTGCACCCGATGCCGAGGAGCAGCAGCAACTCCCTTTCCTGCGGCGAGAGATCGTGCTCGTTGCGGCGCGGGGCCTCCCCGAAAGGGGTGCCCGACTCCCACAGGTGGTCGAACAGCACGACCAGGGCGTTGACCAGGCCCCGGCTGCGCACTTCGAGGGCGCCGGCCCGCGCGTCCTCCGGGTCCACCGGGACCAGCGCGGCGCTGCGGTCGACGATCACCATCAGCATCGGGACGATCGGCACTGTGCGCGCCTCGCCGCCCAGGTCGGAGTACCAGCGCACGTACTCCAGGGTGGCGGCGTCATTGCGGAAGCTCTCCTGGTAAACGCTGCGGATCCGCACCCCGCGCTCCAGGGCCAGCTCGTCGAGGGGCTGGCTCGCGTCCATGGTGTCGGGGAGTTGGGCGCCGCCGGGCAGCAGGGAGAGGCACTCGGCGCGGGCGCTGGAGGCCAGGTCCTCCAGGCGTTCGCGCACCGCGTCCACGCCCTGGATGCGGTCGACCACGTCGTGCCGGAAGGTGCCGCTCTCGCTGAACTTGGCGAGGATCGCCGCCACCGCCTGCTGGGCCCGCTCGACCTGGCGTCTGCGTTTGGTCAGTTCGGCCTCGGCGCGCGAGAGCAGGAACGCGAACCCGACATCCGGGTTGAACGGTGCGATCGGGTCCGAAGCGTCGTCCATGAGGACGAGCCGCAGGTCGGCGAGATGGGCGAGCGCCGACCTGACCTCGCTCTCGGGCCACCCCAGCTGTTCGGCCAACTCCGGTACGCCATAACTCGGTTGCTCAAGCAGGAGCCGGTAGACGGTTTCGGTGGACTGCTGGATTCCGAGTGCCTCGAGCATGCGGGTTCCCCCAGGTTCGCGTATGCCGTGATGTCACTGTGCGTGGTCCGATGGTTCGGCCAGGGGGATCGTATGGCCGAGCGGCGATCTAGGTCTAGACCAATAAGATGACGCGGGGGTGGCCGGAAGGGCACTTGCGGGGGATTTCGCGGCCCTTTCGTGTGGGCCGGGCCGTGACCGTCCGGGCAACACGGAGAGGGCCCGGAGCAGCGCCGGGCCGAGCAGCACCGCACCGCCAAGTGCCGTGACCAGAATGGCCAGTTCCACTTGCGGGCCGAGCCCGATGGCCAAAAGCGGCAGGGCTCCCGCGAGCCCGACGCCCGCCCGGCCGCGCGGCGCCGAGCCGCCCGGCACGGCCAGGTCCAGCGCGAGGAGGAAGGCCAGGGCGCCCGCCACCAGCGGGATCCACCCGGTGACCGCCCCCGTCGCCGCGACCCCGCCGAGCAGCCGGGCGCCGGGGCCGTACTGCCAGACGAGAACCAGGAGCCCGCTCACCGCGAGCGCCGACACCACCCCGCACAGCACCGCCCGCACGGCCGCCCGGGCGGACCGCAGCCGGGCGATCACGGCGAAGCCGAGCAGCGCCATGACCGCGAGCGCGAGCGGGACCAGGCGGTACACGCCCCGCACCAGGTCGAGTTCGGGCACCCCCGAACCGCCGACCCGCGCCCCCGTGCCGGCCGTCGCGGCCCGCACCTCGGCCATCGCGCGCCGGCCGGGGGCCGTCATCGGCTCACCGGACGGGATGACGGCGACCAGCGCGGATCCATCGCGGCGCCAAGCCGCGTCACCGGGCGCCACGGCCGTCAGGACGCCCGGAATCCGGGCCGCCATCGCCGCCAACCGGCCGGGGCCGGCAGCCGAAGGGGCAAGCACCTCAAGGGGGTTGAGGACACCGGTCGGCATCCCGGCCGCCGTCAGCTGGTCGAGCCCGTCCCGTCCGGGGCCACCGCGCACCAGCGCCTCGGCCCGTGGGTTCCCGGCCGTCAGGAACCCTGCCGCGCCGGTGAGCAGGGCGAGGGCGACGAGGGTGGCGACGGCGAGCGGCCGCGAAGCGCGCCGAACTCCGCCGGTCGTCCTCAACGCGCCCTCCGCGAGCGGTAGTTGCCCCATCCGTCGCGACCCGGCCCCACTCCGCTCCCGCACCCGACCCGGCAGCCACGACAGCAGGGCCGGGCCCAGGGTCAGGGCGGCCAGGCCGGTGGTGAGGCAGGCCGTGGCTCCCGCGATGCCGATCGAGCGCAGGAAGGGGGCGGGGAACAGGGCGAGCGACGCCAGGGCCACTGCTCCGGCCGAGGTGCCGGTCGCCGCCGGGCCCGCCAGTAGGGATCCCGCGCGCAGCGCGGCCCGCCGCGCGTCGCGGCCGCGCGCGAGCTCCGCCCGCCAGGCCGTCACCAGGCCCGCCGAGCGCCGCAGCGAGAGGGCGAGGGCCGCGACCGGGATCAGATACACCACGACGAAGCTCAGCTCCATGGCGCACGCGAGGGCGAGGACCACCACGAGGGCCGCCACCGACGACACCGCCGCCAGGAGGAGCGGGAGGAGCGAGAGCAGCGGCCGGAACCGCCGCAGGAGCAGCACGAGTGCCCCCAACGCGCAGCCGTACTTGGCCAGTTGGAGTCCGAGTCCGGGGCGGGTGGTGGCGCTGTCCTCCTGGAGCGGGAGCACGCCCGTCACGTTCACCCGGGCGTCGGGTAGCGCCGCGCGCAGCCCGGTCCGCAGCCGCTCGGTGGCGTCCCGCACCGCCGTGAGCCCGGCCAGGTCCGGCTTCCCGGAGTGCGGATACACCAGGGCGTACGTGGTGCGGCCGTCCTGCGAGAGGAACGCCCCGTCGCCGGTGCCGGCGTACGAGAGGACCCGGGTGCCGGGATCCGTCGCCCCGGCGAGACCGGACCTCAGGCGGCCCACCGTGCCGGGCGACCGGGCGTCGGTGCCGTCCGGCCAGGTGACCACGGCGACCAGCGGGGCGACGCCCGCGCCGGCCCCGTACCGCTCGGTGATCGCGGCGTTGGCCCGGGAGCCGTCCTGGCCCGAGGCCGTGAAGCTCTGGTCCAGGCGGCCCAGGTTCGCCGCCGACGCGAGGCCGCCCGCCAGGAGCACCGCCAGCCACAGCAGGCACACGAGCCCGCGGTGGCCGACGGAGAGGCGGACGAGCCCGGCCGCGTACCGCTCAGCTCGCCGCATCGAAACTCGCCGCATCGGCACCCGCCGCGTCGAGCCGGGCCCGGACCTCGTCGGACAGGACGAGGGCCACCGCGTCCAGCGACTCGTCCAGCTGGCCCACCGAACTCGCCCCGATCACTGGCAGGACGGGCAGCGCTCCGCCGAGCGCCCACGCGAGTACGACCTGGCCGGGGGTGACCCCGAGCTCCTTGGCGACCTCGCCGAGCACCGCGAGCCGCCGGGTGGAACCCGCGTGCCGGTACTGCTCGGGAATCTCCTTCGCGGGGTTGTTGTACGCCCCGGTCAGCTGGGTCGTATAGGCGACGAAGGCGAGGTCGGGCCGGGTGGCCAGGTAGTCGAGGAGCTCCTCGGAGGCATGCGGGTTCACCCCGAAGGCGGCGCCGGGGCGCGGCTGGAGGTAGGTGTAGCGCTGCTGCACCGCCGCATACGCAGGGCCGCCCGCGCGCTCGGCGGCGGCCCGCGACTCCTCGACGCGCCAGGCCGCGAAGTTGCTGCACCCGAAGAGCGAGATCTTCCCGGCGTCGGCGAGTTCGGCGAACGCGCCCATGGTCTCCTCGACGGGCGTCTTCCGGTCGTCGATGTGCGCGTAGTAGAGGTCGATCCGGTCGGTGCCCAGATTGCGCAGGCTGGCTTCCACCTGGCGGCGCAGCACCGGCGCGGACAGGCCCTCGGCGGCCTCCGGCCACGGCGCGTCCAGCGGCTCGGGCAGCGCGCCTACCTTCGTGGCGAGCACGATCTCGTCCCGGACGCCCCGGCTGGCCAGCCACTTGCCGATGACGAGCTCGCTCTCGGCGCCGGTCGCGCCCGGCTCCCAGAAGGCGTACGTGTTCGCGGTGTCCAGGAAGGTGCCGCCCGCCTCGTAGAAGCGGTCAAGGACGGAGAAGGCGGTCGCCTCGTCGATCCGGGTGCCGAAGGGGAGCGTGCCCAGGCACAGGGTGCTCACCCGCAGGCCGTCCTTGCCGCCCAGCTGTCGGTACTGCATCAACCGTTCATCTCCTCGATATCGGTGGTGGTGATCGTGACGTCCTGTGCCAGGTGGTCGGAGAGACCGCCCGGGTCACGGAACGCGTACCGCTCCACGCGGACCCCGGTGCTGGTGAACACCCAGTCGATGCGCCAGAGCCGCAGTTTCCATCGAGCATGCCAACTCGCCGGGAACAGCGAGCGGTTGGCCCCGATGGCGTCGCGCGCGGCCCTCGGCATCCGGCGGATGTCGCCGATCGCCGCGCTGGTGTTGAAGTCCCCGGACACCAGGAACGGGTGGGGGTTGGCCAGCAGATCGGCGACCAGCGCGTCGTACTCGCGCCGCCGCGCCTCGTGCCGGCGCCGCATGTCCCGGAAGAAGGCCCGGCTCAGCGGGTTCATCACCGTCAGCTGGACCGGGATGTGCACGTTGTACGTCGACAGGACGCCGTCCGGGGTGCGCAGGTCGACCCGCAGCGAGCAGGCGCCGACCGGCACGGGGGGCCCGGCGGGCGGGAACCGGGACAGGGTCACCGAGTTGTTGTCGACCGACAGGTGGTGACCCGGGAACTCGTCGCGCAGCCGCTCCTCGTCGTCGATGTCCCACACCTCGCCGCCCTCGAACCCGTTCAGGTACTCCTGGAGCAGATAGACATCGGCGGACACGGTGTGCAGGAAGGCGTAGAACCGGTCGGGCTCGCGGCCCTGGTTCCAGTGCTGGGTGTTCCACGACACCACCCGGACTCCCTCGCGCCGCGCTCCGGGAGCCGAACTCCGGCGCAAGGCTCGCCAGTTGACGCCGCTCTCCCGCCACCCCGCGAGCAGGCATCCGGCCGCGAGCGCCGCGCCCGGCACGCTCCCCGCGGCCGCGGCCGCCGCGAGCAGGGCGAGTGGCGCGGCGGCGAAGAGCGGCGGAGGCAGCAGGGACACGGCGAGCCAGGGCCACCAGCGGCCGTTGAGGACCAGGTGCGCGCCGAGGAAGACGGCCCACGCGAGAGCGCAGAGGGCGACGGCGGTAGCGGGGGACACGGTGGGCTTACCTTTCGTTCCTGGGCCGTGACTCGTTCTCCGGCCGCGAGTCGTCCTTCGGCCGCGATGCGGGCGGCACGGTCACCCACAGGTCCTGCACCGCGTGGTCGGACAGCTTCTCCGGCGAGTCGAAGCGGTACTCGTCCGCCCTCACGCCATGGCCGGTGAACGCCCAGTCCGTGCGCCAGAAGGGCTTCCAGCCGCCCTCCTCCCAGCTCGTCGGGTAGAGGTCGTCGCTCGCGCCCACCGCGTCGGTGAGCCGCGAGCGGATCCCGTCGAGCTCCGACATGGCGGCCGTGGTGTTGAAGTCCCCCGCCACCACCACCGGGTTGGGGTTGTGGTCCACATCGTCCTGGAGGCCGGCGTACTGAGCCGCGCGCGGGCCGAAGCTGTCCCGCATGTGGGTGTAGAAGGCGCCCGAGAGCGGGCCGTCGGTCATGCTGTTCCAGACCGGCATGTGCAGGTTGTAGAACGACACCGTCCGCCCCCTGATCAGCAGATCGGTCCGCAGCACCTTGGCCTGCCGGTAGCGCGTGTTCCAGTCGGCGTCCGCCGCGACGTCCCGGGCCGGGCCGACCGCGGGCGTCGCGACCACGGGGAAGCGGGACACCGTGACCAGCTCGCCCTGGACGGTGACCTCGTACCCGGGGAACTCCGCGCGCAGCCGGGCCAGATCGTCGATGGGCAGGCGGCCCTTACGGTCCGGGGTCACGTGCTGGTACTCGTGCAGGAGGTACACATCCGCTTTCTTCGACTTCAGGAAGGCGTAGAAGTGGTCCTGGGTGCCCAGCAGTTGGTTCCACGAGTTGGTGTTCCAGGCGACCACCCGCACCGAGTCGGGTCCGGCCGTGTGGTCCGAGGACCACAGCGCGCCGAAGTTGATCCCCGACTGCCCGGCGCCGAGCACGAGCGCCACGGCCACCGCGGCCGCCGTACGCCACCGCCCGGCCCCGCGCGCCAGCGGGATCAGCGCGGCGAACAGCAGCGGAAGCACCACGAAGAGGAACGGCGGTACGGCACCGGCCAGTTCACCGATCCAGTACCGGCCGTCGACGCACCACTCCACCGCCAGGTACACCAGCCAGGCCGGCGCCGCCCAGCACACCAGGCGCCCCGCCCGGCGCCGGGCGCGCCGCACGGGCGGCCCGGCGGGGGCCGGCTCGGCGAGAGCCTCGGCGGGCGGGGTCCGCAGGTCAGACACCGGGGACACCGACCGCCGAGCCGAGCGCCGCGCTCTGGGAGGGGCGGGGCTGGGGATCGTAGAGCCGCCGGAAGCGGGACGAGAACAGCCACTGCGTCCCCGCGACCCCGATGGCCGCGAACACCGTCAGGTTCACCAGGAAGTTGACGGCCACGAAGTACCCGAGGAACAGGCGCCCCCGGTGTCTGCGGACCACCCGGTACATGTCGAGGTCGCCCAGGACGGACAGGACGAACAGGGCCGCCGGGAGCAGGAACCACACCGCGCCCCACAGCAGGGGCGCGGCCAGGGCGGCCACGGCGAGCGGCGCCGCGAGACTGGCCCCCGCGCGCGGCCCGGTCACGAAGCCGCCTTGCAGGGCGCGGCGGCTCAGGATCAGCGGCACCGCGAGCCGGGCGCGGCTGAACACCTTGTCCAGGACGATCCGTACGGTGTCGTCGTGGTCGTGCCGGCCGCGCACTTCGAGGGAGCTGAGGACCTTGTGGTGCTCCGAGATGCGGCGCCCGTAGTCCTGGTCCTCGGTGTGCCGCAGCAGCGGGTTGAACGGGCCGACCTCGTCGTAGACCGCACGCGGTATCGCCAGGATCGCGGTGTGCACGGTGTCGATGACGCCCTCGGACTTCAGCAGCAGGTAGTACTGCTGGAGCGAGCGGTACTCCTCGATCAGGCTGTCCCGGATCAGCGGCTCGGGCTCGTAAGTCCCGCACACCGCGCCGTACTTGACGCCGTCGACGCCCTCGGCGAGCAGGGCCACCGACCGCTCGATCGCGTCCGGGTGCATCGCCACGTCGGAGTCCAGGAAGACGAGGACCTCGCCCCGGGCCAGTTCGGCCCCGAGGTTGCGGGCCACCGCGACCCCGCTGTTGCGGCCGGTGCTCACCACCCGGGCGCCGAGGGCGGCGGCGGTCGCGGCGGAGTCGTCGGTGCTGCAGTCGTCGACGACGATGATCTCGGTGTGCGGGTACGTCTGGTTCTGCGCGGCCTCGACGCACAGGCCGATCGAGCGGCCGTAGTTGTAGTTGGGGATGATCACGGAGACCAGGGGCTTGTGGTCGCTGGACACGGTCTTCACTCCTCGGATCGCTTTAGAACAGCACCTTGGCCAGGGAGAGGGCTCCCTGCCGCCACGGCTCGACACTGGTGACGCCCTGCCCCTTGGCCGGGGCGCTCTTCGTCCGCCGCTGCTCGCGCCACCAGGCGTAGGTGCGCAGGATCGCGTCCTGGTTGGAGTGGCGCGGGCTGAAGCCGAGCTGCTCGCGGGCCCGCTCGGTGCTCACGTACGAGTCGTCGAGCAGCTTGTGCAGCAGGCGCCCGTAGACCGGCGAGAGGCGGGTGCGCTGGAGGGCGCTGAGCGCGGCGAGCGCGGGCTTCGCGGGCAGCGAGCGGACCCGCTTGCCGTGCCCGGCGGCGTCGAGCACGGCCTGGAAGTCCTCGCGCAGGGTGCCGAACCGGGTCGCGCCCAGGTTGAAGGTGCCGTCCGCACGCTCGGCCGGCGCCTCCATCGCGGTGACGACCGCGTCCACCAGGTCGTCCACGTCGAACATCTGGATGCGGACGTCGCCCTTGCCGAGCACGGGGAAGTGCCGCCCCTCCTCGGCCCATTCGAAGAGCATCGCGAACAGGCCCATGCGGCCGGGCCCGAGGAACGTCTTGGGCCGCAGGATCGGCAGGCACATCTCCTTGCCCCGGAACCGCTCGGCCACCTCCTCGGCCTCGGCCTTCGCGGCGCTGTAGGTGTCGACGGGCTCGCGCGGATACTCCTCCGGGGTGGGGACCACCTTGGGGAGCCCGTACACGGCCGTCGACGATATGTGCACGAAGCGCGGCACGCCGTTGGCCTCGGCCGCGCCGAGCACCGCCTCGGTGCCGCCGACTATCACCGAGCGGATCTGGTCGGCCGGGTAACTGGGCAGCGCGGCCGCGCAGTGCACCACCACGTCCGCCTCGGCCGTCGCACGCTTCATGGCGACGGCGTCCCGGACGTCCGAGACGGTGTGGGTGAGGCGTTCGTGTGTGGTGCCCGGCGCCCGCAGGTCCACACAGTGCACCTCGTGGCCGTCGGCGAGCAGCCGGCGTACGAGCGTCGAACCGAGCATTCCGGCACCGCCGGTCACAACCGTCCTGGCTACCACAGCGACGACACCTTCTCCTTGACGAAACGGGTGAGCAGACGCGGCAGGCCCTGCGCGAGGGTGGCGTCGAGGGATTCGAGGAAGTACTCGACCTCGTGGTCCTCGGTGATCAGCGAGGGGGCCGCCATCAGCGGGTTGTCGCCGTTCAGCGTGTAGTAGGCGTAGACGCCGTGGTCGCGGTAGAGGGCGTTCACCACCGAGGAGGTGATCAGCTTGGTGCGGAAGCGCGGGTCCTTGGTCATCGCGCCCGGCACCAGCTTGGTCGCCAGCTCCAGGATCTTGGGGCCCTTGTGCAGGAACACCCCGTGCAGCGCGCCCGCGCCGCGCACCTCGGACACCACGTCCGGGTGCTCCTTGGCGATCCGTTCCAGGCCGGGGCCGAGGATGCGCTCGATGGCGCGGGCCCGGGCCGGATAGTCGTCCTCCACGGCGATGTTGACCGCCTCGATGGCGGTGATCGCCTCCTCGCCGAACCCGTAGTAGGTGGTGCTGGTCGACTGGAGCAGGGCGTCGGTGAGGTTGTCGTACGCCTTGCGGAAGACCGGCTCCCTGGCGATGAACGCCGAGATGGAGGACTTGCCGCCGCCGAACGACTTGGAGGTGGTGAGGATGTCGGGGACCAGGCCCTCGTACCGCATGAAGTAGAAGAGGCTGCCGGTCTTGCCCCAGCCGGTGTAGATCTCGTCGAAGAGCAGCACGATGTCCTCGCGGGTGCACAGCTCCCGCAGTCCGCGCAGGAACTCCTCCGAGCAGGCGTTCATGGTGGAGGCGCTGAGCGGCTCGATCAGGATGCAGTAGACGTCCGAATCGCCCTTCGCCGTACGGGACTTGGCGACCTCGCGCTCGACGGCCGCCAGGTCCCCGTACGGGAAGACGCCGACGCCGGGAATGCCGGGGAACTGGAAGGTCGCCTGGTTCTGCCCGGTCAGACTGCCCGAGCCGAGCAGCTTGCCGTGGAAGCTGATGTCGGCCCGCAGCACCCGCGAGCGGCGTCCGCCGTGGTACTTGTACGCCAGCTTGACCGCGCCCTCGACCGCCTCCGCACCGGAGTTGGGGAAGAACGACATGTTCAGGTCGCCGGGCAGCAGCTCGGCCAGGTTGTGGCCGAGGGCGGCGATGTAGGGCGAGAAGTAGGTCTTGTGGACCTCCATCCGCCGCTCGTCCTGGAAGCGGCGGCGGGCCGCGAGGATGCGGGGGTGGTTGTGGCCGTGGTTGAGCACCCCGACCCCGCCGGTGAAGTCCAGGATGCGGCGGCCGTCGCGCTGGTGGAGGTAGGCGCCCTCGGCGCGCTCGACGAGTTCCTGGCCGAAGCCGAAGGACGTCATGAGCGAGACCTGGCTGCGGTTGACGTGGTCCTTGTACAGACCGTGGACCTGCTTGGTGGTCAGCGACTCGCAGTCGTCGACGGAGTACAGCTGTGGCATGGGATCGATCCCTCTTCGTGAGGCTTCGTGGAGACGTACGGTCAGGAGGCCGGGGCCGGGACGAGCCGGCCGGAGGTCCTGGTGAGGAGCAGCGCGGCCCCGCCGACCAGGACTTCGCTCAGGGTGCAGACGACCCGGCTCGCGACGGCCGCCGCGGCGGCGGCCTGCCAGGGCAGCACCGCGGACAGCGCGAGCATCAGGACGGCCTCGCGGGCGCCCCAGCCGTCCGGCAGGACGACCACCAGGCTGGCGGCGGCGGTGGCGAGCGCGAACCCGCCCACGCACACCGGCAGCGCCTTGGCGGCGGGCGCCCCGAGCATCACGGCGAGCGCCCACAGGTGGAGGCCGGACACCGCCCAGGACGCGGCCGCCGAGGCCATCGCCCGGCGCATCCCGGCATCGCTCGCGGTGGCGGTCGGGGCGGGGCGCCGGGCGAGCCTGGCGCCCAGCGCGGCAAGGGAGTTGATGAGGCCGGGCCGGGCGGCGCAGGCGACGGTGACCGCGACCGGGAGCAGCAGCCACCAGGCGTCGCCGCCCAGCGTCCAGGGCGCCGCGATCGGGCCGATGGTGAGTCCGGTGAGGACGGCGGCCATCAGGTTGAGCAGGAACACGGCGACCACCACCGGGCCCGGCACGCCCACCGCGCGGCCCATCCTGACCTGGGCGAGCACTCCCCACACCGCGCCGGGCAGGTACTTGCTGAGGAACGACGTGAAGAAGATCCGGGTGGCGACCGCGCCGGGCACCCTGGGGCCCAGGTCGCCGAGCAGGGTGCGCCAGGTGGCCATGGACAGGAGTACGGCGCCCGCGTTGGCGGCGAGCGCGCCCAGCAGGTAGGGCACGGCTCCGGGGCGTACGACCAGATCGGCCAGGTCGCCGATCCGGTCGTGCAGGGCGAAGCCGATGCCGGTGGCGACGGCGAGCGGGAACAGGACGGGCACGGCCCGGCGCAGCGGGCCCCGAGGGGCGGCCGGGGCGAGTTCGGCGGCCGTCATGACGCCGTGTGGACGAACAGCGCGGAGCCGCCGACCAGGCAGGACCACAGCAGCGCGTTGGACACCGTCACGCGGTCCCGGAACAGGGCCCGGGACGGGTTGCCGCCCCCGGAGTCGACCACGAGCAGCTGGAGGTAGCGGGCGAGCCCGAACAGGGCGAACGGCGCGGTGAGCATCGCGACGGCGGTGCCGTGGGCGCCGAACAGGGCGCTGCCCTGCACCTGGAGGACATAGCTGATGGCGGTCAACACGGCCGCGAACACGAGGAGTTGGTCGAGGAATCCGACCGTGTAGCCGCGCAGCGCGGGCCGGTGCAGGACACCGCCCACGGTCATCTCGTGGCGCCGCTTGCCGAGGATCAGCATCAGGCACAGCGAGAACACGCACAGCACCAGCCAGTCCGGCACGGGCGAGGACGCGGCGAGCGCGCCCTGCACGAGTCTGAGGACGAAGCCGAGCGCGACGATGAAGACGTCGAGCAGCGGGACGTGCTTGAGGCCTCTGCTGTAGGCCACGTTGAGGCCGAGGTAGGCGACGACCGGCCACCAGGCGGCGACCGGGGTGACGCCGAGCAGCGCGCAGCCGGTCACGGCCGCGCCGAGCAGCACGACGAGGACCGCGGCGAAGGCGATGGCGGTGCCCACCCCGACCCGGCCCGCGGCGATGGGGCGGTTGCGCTTCTGCGGGTGGCTGCGGTCCCGGTCGCGGTCGCTGATGTCGTTGACCAGGTAGACGAGCGCGGAGGCCAGGGTGAAGGCGACGACGGCCGCGGCCGCGCCGCCGAGCAGCTGACCGCCGGGGCGCTGGGCGCCGAGCAGTCCGAACGGCACCACCACCAGGTTCTTGGACCACTGGCCGGGCCGGACGAGGGAGAGGAGGTCACGGAGGAGGCTGGGGGGCCGGGCCTGCTGGGTGCGGGCCGGCTGCTGGGCGAGCGTGGGGCCGAGAGTGGCCATGGACAGGCTCCAGTTGCTGACGGGCGGTGGCGGGGGACACCGGGTGGGGAGGCGAACGTGACGCGTGGGGCGGTGGGTCACCTCCGGCCGGTGGCGGGGACCGGGGCGCGGCGGCGGACGGTGGGCCCGAAGTCCGGTTCGGTGAGCCAGCGCACGACACCGCGTGCCGCGCCGAGCACCAGCGCGAGGTGCAGCACGAAGTGCACGCCGGTGAACCACAGGAGGAACCCGGGCCCCTTGGTGCGCAGGACGAAGCGGCTGAGCCCCGGGTCGGCGCAGGCGAAGACCAGGACGCACAGGGCGGGCACGAGCAGCAGCCACGGCGACAGGAGGCCGAGCAGCAGCGCGGGCGGGGCGAGGGCCGCGGCGAGCACGCCGAGCGGCCGGTTCGCGCTGAGCCCGCCCGCCCGCATCTGGCCGACCGCCGCGATCAGGAGCTGGGAGCGCCGGTACTGCTCGCGCAGCATGGGCAGCAGCCGGTCGACGTCGTCGTGGCGCCCGGTGACGGTCTCCGACATGCGGATGCGGTACTTCTGCACGAGCCGGCCGCTGTACTCGACGTCCTCGGAGTCGCGGAGGTTCTCGTCGAAGGGGCCGATCTCCTCGAAGACGCGCTTCCAGATCGCGCCGAGCGCGAAGAACGCGGTACGCACCTCACCGGCGCCGCGCCGGCGCCAGAAGTGGGCGTGCAGGGCGTGGTAGCGCTCGACGGGCCCGTCGTCGAAGAGCGGTTCGGGGTCGAGCACGCCGTGGACACAGCCGAGCCCGGGGTCGTCCAGGAGCTGGTCGACGGCGTTCGCCAGGGCGTCCGGGGCGAGCGCGGTGTCGGAGTCGAGGAAGAACAGGATCTCGCCGCGGGCCGCCGCGGCGCCGAGGTTGCGGGCTGCGGACACGCCCCCGTTGCGCGGACTCGCGATGAGGACGCAGGGGAATTCCCGCGCGATGTCCCGTGAACGGTCGGTGCTCGCGTCGTCGACGACAATGACGTCGAGCGGCGTGCGGGTCTGGGCGAACACCGATTCCAGACAGGCCCGCAGGGTCTTCTCGTAATTGAAGTTGGGGATGATGACGGACACGCTCGGGCGGGCCCTGGGCATGGCGATTCCATTTCGGGAGCACTGGAGTTGAGGAGTACCGGGGTACGGGGATTCTGAAGGGCCGGTGAATTCGGCGGTGTCAGAGGAGCCGGAAGTCCGTGATGCGGAAGCGGGCGAGCTCCGGCGACGCGGCGAGCAGTCGTACGCAGATGTCCAGGGCGCGGCTCACGGCCTCGCTCTCGTCCGGACTCTGGAGGTAGAGGGCCAGCCGGATCGACTGCCCGAGGACCAGCGCGCGGGCCGGCCCCTCATGGCCTCGGGGTTCGTCGATGCGCCGGAGCGTCTCGATCACCTGTGACTTCGTCGGGGGTTCCGCGTCGTCCCCGGGAGCGGCGGTCATCGAAATGCCGACGAGATAGATGGGTCAGCCCCAGGAGAATCCGTCGCCGGAGCCACCGGACGGAACGGTGGTGGTGGCCGAGTCGGCGATCTGGTGGGCCGGTGCGGCGGTGTTTCCCTGTGCGGTCAGTACGAATGCGATCGAGGCGGCGACCGGAAGGAGAAGAGCCGCGATCGAACGGAACCTGGCACGCATGAGAGCCACCTTTTCGTCAGGAGTCTTTTGTGAGGAGCGGGATTTCCTTTGGCGAGTTCAAGACTGGCCGACGGCGGCCCGGGTGTCATCGGACAACGGGTGGCCACAACCGCGCGGCAGGACGGTGCCACCCCCGTCCACGCCGCCCGGCGCCGCCGCCCCCGGGCCCAGCAGGGGTTCTGTGCGCGCGGGCACCTTGCTGCCAGGCACAACGTGCCTGAGTCCGGCTGGAGTTGGAGCTGAGGGTTCCGGAACGCGAAACGGCCACGCCCCGAGGGGCGTGGCCGTTTTCCTGCGGTGCCGGGCGGACCGGCTCAGTCGGTCGGGCGCTTGAGGCGGGCGACGAACTTGTACCGGTCGCCCCGGTAGACCGAGCGCACCCACTCCACCGGCTCGCCCTGGCCGTCGAGCGAGTGCCGCGACAGCATCAGCATCGGCAGGCCCACGTCGGTGCCGAGCAGGCCGGCCTCGCGCGGGGTGGCGAGCGAGGTCTCGATGGTCTCCTCGGCCTCCGCCAGGTGCACCCCGTACACCTCGGCGAGCGCGGTGTAGAGGGAGGTGTACTTCACCAGGGAGCGGCGGAGAGCCGGGAAGCGCTTGGCGGACAGGTGCGTGGTCTCGATCGCCATCGGCTCGCCGCTGGCGAGGCGCAGCCGCTCGATGCGCAGCACCCGGCCGCCGGCGCCGATGTCGAGCAGCCCGGCGAGGGTGTCGTCGGCGGTGACGTACCCGATGTCCAGGAGCTGGGAGGTGGGCTCCAGGCCCTGGGCCCGCATGTCCTCGGTGTACGAGGAGAGTTGCAGCGGCTGGGAGACCTTGGGCTTGGCGACGAAGGTGCCCTTGCCCTGGATGCGTTCGAGGCGGCCCTCGACGACCAGTTCCTGCAGGGCCTGGCGCACGGTGGTGCGGGAGGTGTCGAACTCCGCGGCGAGCGTCCGCTCGGGCGGCACCGGGGTGCCGGGCGGAAGTGTTTCCGTCATCTCCAGCAAGTGGCGCTTGAGGCGGTAGTACTTGGGCACGCGAGCGGTCCGGGCGCCGGCGCCCGCCTCCGTCTCGCTCCCGCCCGCGTCGGCGGCCATGGTCTGCCTTCCCGAGTGCTGCGCTGCTGCCGTCACCGGCTCCTCCGTCTGTCGCGGCTCACATGGTGGCACGGACCGGTCACGGGTCGTCGCCCTCCGTCAGGGTGTCGGTCCGGGAACGCGATCGACAAGCCCTTCTTATACACCGCCGCGCGGCGGACGTGCGGGGAAGTGTGCAAGTTGGTCTAAACCATTAAAGCCCAGCCGGCTCTTCGGGGCAGCCCGCGGTGGTGCCGAACGGGCGCGTGGGGACGGAGTTGAGGGGTGTCCGGGGCGGTGAGGTGTCGGTCCGATAACGGACGGTCTCAGCGTTCTTATCGACTCTTGACACCCCAATAGGTCTAGGCCAAGCTCCCGGTACTGGTCTAAACCATTAAAGACCAGATCCCAGCCCCACGGGCAGTACTCGTCGTATGTGGCATCGCGGTGGGCGGGGGGTTTCAGTCATCCCTGAGGAGAGTGGCGTGAAGCGCAAGCTCATCGCGGCGATCGGCGTCGCCGGCATCATGATCGGTGCCGCGGCATGCGGCGGCAGTGACAAGAAGGACGGCGCCGCGGGGGGCGACGCCAAGGAGCTGACGGTCTGGCTCACGGTCGACGCCCAGAAGAACTGGCCCGAGCTGGTGAAGGCGGCGGACGACGCGATCGTCGCCAAGCACCCGGGCCTGAAGATCAACCACGAGTACTACGGCTGGCCGGACAAGAACGCCAAGCTCGACGCCGTCCTCGCCACCGACAAGGCGCCGGACGTCGTGGAGATGGGCAACTCCGAGGTGCTGCCCTACGCGGTCAAGGGCGCGTTCGCCGAGGTCGACCCGTCGAAGTTCGACAACTCCGCCGCCTGGCTCGACGCGCTCAAGCAGTCGGTCACGTACAACGGCAAGACCTACGGCGTCCCCTACTACGCGGGTGGCCGCACGGCGACCTGGCGCAAGGACATCGCCGCGGACGCGGGCATCACCGCGACGCCGAAGACGTACGCCGAGCTGACCGCCGACCTGGACAAGATCCAGGCCAAGCAGGGCGACAAGTTCAGCGCCTGGTACCAGCCCACCCGTGACTGGTACGCGGCCATGTCCTTCGTGTACGACGCCGGCGGCTCCATCGCCAAGCAGGACGGCGACAAGTTCAAGGCCAACCTGTCCTCGCCGGAGTCCATCAAGGGCCTCACCGAGTTCAAGAACGTCATCGACAAGTACATGAAGGGCGACAAGACCAAGGACGAGGCGGACCGCCCGATCGTCTACGGCCAGGGCAAGTCGGCCCTCGTGTTCAGCCCGGCATGGGAGGGCGCCAACGCCGCCCTGCCGGAGAACGACAAGGTCGGCAAGCTCGCCGACAAGATCGAGAGCTTCGTCCTGCCGGCCCCGTCCGGCAAGGCCATGCCGGTCTTCCTCGGCGGTTCGGACCTCGTGGTCCCGGTCAAGTCCAAGGCGCAGGCGCTCGCCGCCGAGTGGATCAACGCGTTCACCGGCACGCAGGGCCAGAAGGGCCTGGTCGCCAAGGGCAACCTGCCCAACAACAAGACGGACCTCGCACCGCTGAAGTCGGACCCGAAGACGGCCGTCCCGGCCATCGCGGCCGAGTCCAGCTGGTTCGTCCCGATGGCGCCGGGCTGGGGCCAGGTCGAGAAGGCCAAGACCCTCCAGGACATGCTCCAGGCCATCGGCACCGGTAAGAAGACGGTCGAGGCCGCCGCGAAGGACGCGGACGCCGCGATCGACAAGGTCATCAACACCAAGTGACCTTTGGGCAGGGCCCCGTCACGGTGACGGGGCCCTGCCTGGCCAGTTCCAGAGAGGGATCACCAGGAGCGCGCGATGAGTGCCGCAGAGACAACCACCGCCAAGGTGCCGCCGGCGCGGCGCGACCCACTACCGGGTGCTGGATCCGGTCATCCCGGCAAGCCGGGGAAGAAGCGTGGCACGGGCGGGGGAGCGGCGGTGCCCTGGGCACTGCTCGCGCCCTGTCTGATCGTCCTCGCGATCGTCCTCGGCTATCCGCTGGTACGGCTCGTCACCCTGTCCTTCGAGAAGTTCGGGCAGCCGCAGCTGTGGGGCTTCCAGGCCGCCGAGTCGGTCGGCCTCGACAACTTCACCAACGTCCTCGGCGACGGCGAGTTCTGGCGCGTCGTCGTGCGCACCATCGTCTTCGCCGCCACCGCGGTCATCCTGACCATGGTCATCGGCATGCTCATAGCCCTGCTGCTCCAGCGGGTCTCGGGCTGGGTCAAGACCCTCATCAACATTGCCCTGGTGGCGAGTTGGGGCATGCCCATCGTCGTGGCGATCACCATCTTCAAGTGGATGTTCGACAGCGACTACGGCGTGCTGAACTGGCTGCTCAGCCAGCTGCCCGGGGTCGACGTCACCGGACACAACTGGTTCATCAGCAGCACCCAGGGCCTCGCCGTGATCATGCTGCTCGTGGTCTGGGGCGCGGTGCCGTTCGTGGTCATCACCCTCAGCGCCGGTCTCACCCAGGTCCCCAAGGAACTGGAAGAGGCCGCGCGGCTCGACGGGGCCGGCTCCTGGGGCGTGTTCCGGCACGTGACCCTGCCGATCCTCAAGCCCATCATCGTGATGCTCGCGACGCTCTCGGTGATCTGGGACATGGGCGTCTTCCCGCAGGTCTTCGTGATGCGCGGCGGCCACCCCGAGCCGGAGTACCAGCTCCTCACCACGTACTCGTACGACAAGGCCTTCGTCGTCAACGACTACTCGCAGGGCTCCGCGATCGCCCTGCTCACCGTGCTCCTGCTGCTCGGTGTGATCGCGGTGTACATGCGCCAGATGCTCAAGATCGGGGACGTCGAGTGAGCATCGCGAACCGACAAGACGGAGTAACGATGGCTGCCTCGACCGCCACGGCGCCCGCCGCCCTGCGCGCCAAGCCCGCCCGCAAGAAGACCAAGCTCGGCTGGAACCTGCTCGGCCTGCTCGTCTTCGTCACCGCCGGCTTCCCGGTCTACTGGATGCTGAACACCGCGTTCAAGCCGGCCAAGGACGCGATCGACCCCGATCCGCACCTGTTCCCCACCCACTTCACGCTCGACAACTTCAAGCGGGCGCTCCAGATCGGCGACTTCTGGGGATCGATCGGCCGGTCCCTGATCGTCTCGGTCGTCGTGGTCCTCATCGGCATCGCGGTCGGCCTGCTCGCGGCGCTGGCGATCTCCCGGTTCGCCTTCCGCGGCCGCAAGATCGTCATCATCGGCATCCTCGCGGTCCAGATGGTCCCGCTGGTCGCCATGATCATCCCGGTCTTCCTGCTGCTCAACGACCTCGGTCAGTACGACAAGCTCTCGGGCCTGATCATCACGTACCTGACCTTCATCCTCCCCTTCACGGTGTGGACGCTGCGCGGTTTCATCGTCAACGTCCCCAAGGAGCTGGAGGAGGCGGCCATGGTCGACGGGTGCACCCGCACCGGCGCCTTCATCCGCGTGGTCTTCCCGCTGCTCGCCCCCGGCATGGTGGCCACCTCGGTCTACGGTTTCATCCAGGCCTGGAACGAGTACCTCTACGCCCTCATGCTGATGAGCCAGAACCACCAGACGGCCACCGTGTGGCTGTCCAACTTCACCACCCAGCACGGCACCGAGTACGCCCCGATGATGGCCGGATCGACCATGATGGCGGTCCCCATCGTGATTCTCTTCCTCCTCGTCCAGCGCAAGATGGCCGCGGGTCTGACGGCCGGCGCAGTGAAGGGATAACCCCGCCCCATGACGACTATGACCACGGGTTCCGACACTCTGACCCGCGACGCCCTCGCCGTGCTCCAGCCCGGGTTCGTCGGCACCACCGCCCCGGACTGGCTGCTGCGCCGCATCGACGAAGGCCTGGCCTCCGTCGGCCTGTTCGGCCGCAACATCGTCTCGGCCCCCCAAGTCGCCGCGCTGACCGCCCAGTTGAGGGCCGAGCGGGACGACCTCCTGGTGGCCATCGACGAGGAGGGCGGCGACGTCACCCGCATAGAGGTGCGCACCGGCTCGTCCTTCCCCGGCAACCTGGCGCTCGGCGCGGTCGACGACCTGGAGCTGACCCGTGAGGTCGCCCGCGAACTGGGCCGCCGGCTCGCCGAGTGCGGCGTCAACCTGAACTGGGCGCCGTCCGCGGACGTGAACTCCAACCCGGACAACCCGATCATCGGCGTACGGGCCTTCGGGGCCGACACCGAGCTGGTGGCCCGGCACACCGCCGCCTACATCGAGGGCCTCCAGGCGTCCGGAGTGGCCGCCTGCACCAAGCACTTCCCCGGCCACGGCGACACCAACGTCGACTCGCACCACGCGATGCCCCGCATCGACGTCGACCTCGACACGCTGCACGCTCGTGAGCTGGTGCCTTTCCGTGCCGCGATCGCCGCGGGTTCCAAGTCGGTCATGAGTGCGCATATCCTTCTTCCCGCGCTCGACCCCGCCCGTCCCGCCACGCTCAGCCCGCGCATCCTCACCGGACTGCTGCGCGAGGAGCTCGGCTTCGACGGGCTGATCGTCTCGGACGCGGTGGAGATGCAGGCCATCGCGGGGACGGTCGGCATCGAGCGAGGCTCCGTCCTCGCGATCGCGGCGGGCGCCGACGCCCTGTGCGTCGGCGGCGGCCTGGCCGACGAGGGCACCGTACTGCGACTGCGCGACGCGCTGGTCGCGGCGGTACGGGACGGCGAGCTGGCCGAGGAACGCCTGGCCGACGCCGCCGCACGGGTCCGTGCGCTCGCCGCGTGGGCCCAGCGGGCCAGGGGGGACGTGACGGCGCCGGGCGCGGCGGTGCAGGAGGGGACCGCGCCCGGCACCGGCATCGGCAGCGACATCGGCCTGGTGGCCGCGCGCCGGGCCGCCCGGATCACCGCGTCGCCGTCGTGGCGTCCGCTGGAACAGGCCCCGTACGTGGCCACGTTCACGCCCGTCATGAACATCGCGGTGAGCAGCGAGACCCCCTGGAGCATCGGCGCCGAACTCGACGGGCTGCTGCCCGGCACCCGGAGCGGCACCTACGGCACGGACGCCGCCGCGGCCGAGGTGCTCGCGGACGCGGGGGAGCGCCGCATCGTCGCGGTGGTGCGCGACGAGCACCGCCACCCGTGGATGGCGGCGGCCCTGGACGCGCTGCTCGCGGCGCGCCCGGACACGGTCGTGGTCGAGATGGGCGTGCCGCGGGCGACCCCGCGCGGCGCGCTGCACATCGCCACGCACGGCGCGGCGCGGGTGTGCGGCAGGGCGGCGGCGGAGGCCATCGCGGGAGTCTGAGGCACCCCCTCGATCACGTGGCGGGGTGTCGGCCGGCGGGCCGTCACCCCGCCACGTTTGCATGTGCGGGTATAGCCAAGGCGACGTGGAGAAGCTGTACGAAGGGGCCGAATTCCGATGTCCGGGAGGGCCGACTTGCGCCGGGCCCCGGAAGCGGGAACTCCGTTTGGCTCTCGCGGAGGCTTTCAACTCGGCCGTGGAGAGCTCTACTTGACAGTACGTATCCCCCGCGTGTCCGGTGCGTGAACCCGCCCCATTTGCGTCGCGCGGCCCGTCAACTTGGGGCTTGACACCGGAAGTTGGTCTAGTCCACCTTGGAGGTACGCAAGATCGGTGCAGGTGTCCTCGGCTCACGGGCGGCACCGGGTACGAGGAGGTGGCAACCCCGGCTCAGTCTTCGTGGAGACGTACGCACTCCACCGGTTGACCGGCCGGCGCGACGAGGCGCCGATCCCGCCAACTCCCTTGCTTCCGCGCCTATTTGCCCTCGCAATGCCAGCCGAGAACCGGTCGGCGCAGCACCGAGCCGAGGGCGCCCGCATCGCCCGGCACCCCGCTCATCCCCGGCCCCGGACGGCCGCGAGGCGCGTGCCGGAGCGAGCACCCCGCCTGCCGAACCCATCCGCCGCAGCGCTTCGCCGCCGACCGTGACCTCACCCGGCCCGCGCGATCCGCTCCGGCGGCCGCCCCCTTCCCGCCCCCGCCCTCGGCACGCCCGCGCCCGGGCCGCCTCCCTGTGCCGGCCGGGGGACCCGCTCAGCCACCGACCATCCCGACCCTGGAGCGATCGCATGCCGGCCCCCGACCGATATCTCTACCGAGCCGCCTCGGACGTCCCCTACTTCAGCTCGGACGGCGGCGAGACCTACCTCGCCCGCACCCCGCTGCGGGACATCGAGAAGTCGCGTCCGCTGCGCGTCCTGTCCGAGGAGGACTTCGCGTTCTGGCAGACGTACGGCTACGTCGTCGTGAAGGAGGCGATCCCGGCGGACGCCGCCCGGCGCCTGCTCGACTTCACCTGGGACTTCCAGGGCCTGGACCCCGAACGGCCCGAGACCTGGTACTCCGATGACCGCGAGTTCGCCACCGAGCTCGAACAGCACCTGCACGTCTACGGCTTCGTCGAGGCCTACCACCACCAGCTCCTGTGGGACAGCCGCCAGGCGCAGCGGGTCTACGACGCGTTCGCCGACGTCTGGGACTGCGAGGAGCTCTGGGTCACCCTCGACCGGCTCAACCTGAACCCGCCCAACATCAAGGACCGCGACCGCGCGCTGATCGAGCCCACCGACAAGGGCTTCGACATCGAGCTGCACTGGGACGTCGACACCACCCTCGGCGTGCTGCCGCAGCGCGTGCAGGGGATCATCGCGCTCAACGACACCCAGGACGACCACGGCGGCTTCCAGTGTTCGCCCGAGCTGTTCCGCCGCTTCGAGGAGTGGAAGACCGCTCAGCCCGCCGACCGGGACCCCATCAGGCCCAACGCCGACCGCTCCGAGTTCCCCGTCATCCGGCCCCAGCTCAAGGCCGGTGACCTGCTGATCTGGAACGGCCTGCTCGCGCACGGCGTGGCCCGGAACACCTCTGACAACGGTGTCCGCGCGGTCCAGTACCTCTCGATGATGCCCGCCCTGGAGTCGGACCAGGAGGTGCGCAAGTCCCGCGTCGAATCCTGGCGCAGCCTCAGCACCCCGGACTGGAACAAGACGCTGGTCGGCGACGCCCGGCGGCACGAGTCCCTCAGGTATCCCACCGCCACCCTGAACGACCTCGGCGCGAAACTGCTCGGCCTCGAATCCTGGAGCGGACAGGACGCGGCCGGGCAGGACACCGAGCGGCCGACCGGAGATCAGTCATGCGCAAAATCTGCCTGACCCTGCCCACCAACCGGCCCTGCGCCGCCACGATCACGGCGCTCGGCGCAGAGGCCGCGTACGCCGTCCAGCACTTCGACGTCGAGGTGCATCTGCTGATCCTGGACTCCTGCGCGGAGTCCATACGTGCCGAACACGCCTTGGCGATGAGCCAGTTGGAGCCCAACGAGCGCATCTTCGTGCACCACCTCGACGAGGCGCGGCAGCGGGACTTCCTTCAGCGCGTCATCGAGCGCGCCGGGGTCACCAAGCCCGAGCTGATGCTCGACCTGATGCTGCCGGCCGACGTGTCGTACGGGGCCTGCACCAACCGGGCCTTCCTGATCGCGAGCGCGCTCGGCTGCGCGTCCGTGCACCGCCGGGACTCCGACAGCGACTACCAGGTCCTGGACGGCGAACCCGTCTACCCCGTTCACCACGAGCTCCTCTCGCTCGGCAAGCGCGCGGTGGACGCGGTGCCCGACGTCACCCGCACCCGGCTCGACCCGGCCGACGTCTACAAGCCCGTCTCCCTGGTGGGCAGTTCCTTCGTGGGCGAGCTGTCGGTGGACATCGGCGAGATACGCGACCTGGACCCGGCGGTCTACTACGAGGTCGTCGGCCTGTGGGCCGAGGCCGGGGCCACCTCCGACGAGCGGCGCGAGCTGGTCGACGAGTCGTTCGTCGGGGCCGGCACCGACCCGTTCACCCACGACGAGTCCACGCTCGGCGCCCCCGACATCTGGCGCATCGACATGTGCAACATAGGCCTCGACCACGAGGTCTACGAACGCGTGCCGCTGCCGCCCGCGACCAGCACCATCGGCAGCGACTACTTCCTGCTGCACCTGGTCCGCGACGCGACGCTGCCCGGCGTGGTGCACAACCGGAACATCGTGAACTACTACACCCCGGAGCGCCGCACGGGATCCGGGTTCACCGCCTACCAGCTGCGGTTCACCAAGTTCCTCCTGTCGATGCTCTACCTCTACCCCGTCTACACGGCGATGGAGGAGGCGCGCGGAGCGCTGCTCGACGAGAACCACCACGTACGCGCGGCCGCCATCGCCGAGCTCGCCGGGCGCAGCGCGGGCGCGGACCGGGCCGAGAACGTCCGCAGGCTCGACGTCCTCGACCGCTGTTATCGCCAACTGGGCGGCAAATACGCGGAGTTCGCCGACCACATCGCGCCGCTGCGCGAGCGGCTGCTCGACGAGGCGCAGGCCGACATCGAGGACTTCGCGCTGCTCATCGAGGAATGGGGCGCGCTGGTGACGGCCAGCAGATCCGAGAGCCCGGCCCGGGGTGTCGACGATGCCTGAGAGCGCGGCCCTGCGAGCGGCCCTGGCCGCCGCCACCGACGACCGGATCTTCTTCGACCTCGGCGGGATCGAGGCCCAGTACGCGGCGCTGCTGCGCGAACTCCCCGGCATCGCGGTCCGCTTCGCCATGAAGGCGTGCCCGGTGGACGAGGTGCTCGACGCCCTGGCCCGACAGGGCGCGGGCTTCGACGCGGCCAGCCCCCGCGAGATCGAGCAGGCCCTGGGGACGGGCGTGCCGGCCGGCCGGATCCACTACGGCAACACGATCAAGTCGGACGAGAACATCGCCGACGCCTACCGGATGGGCATCCGCGACTTCGCGACCGACAGCGTCGAAGACGTCGCGGCCATCGCCCAACACGCCCCGGGATCACGGGTGTTCTGCCGTCTCGCCACCAGCGGCGAGGGGGCTCTGTGGGGCCTCAGCCAGAAGTTCGGCTGCTCGGCCGACGACGCCGTACGCGTCCTGGAAGCCGCGCGCGACGCGGGCCTGACCCCCTCGGGGCTCTCCGTGCACGTCGGCTCGCAGCAGATGACCTCGGAGGCCTGGCAGGGCGCGCTCGACGAGCTCGCGGACCTGGTGGGCGTCCTCAACGGGCGCGGCATCCTGCTCGATCACATCAACCTCGGCGGCGGCCTGCCCGCCCTCGGCTGCCTCGACAAGCGGGGCCGGCCGCTGGAGCCGCCGCTGGACAAGATGTTCGCCGTGCTCCGCGAGGGCATGCAGCGCCTGCGCGAGGAGTCGGCCTCGCCGCTGACGTTCCTCATGGAGCCCGGCCGCCACCTGGTCGCCGACCACGGCGCGATCCGCGCCCGCGTCTCCCGCCTCTCCACCCGCCGCCAGCGCGACGGCGAGCGGCAGAACTGGCTGTACCTGAGCTGCGGCAAGTTCAACGGCCTGTACGAGATGGACGAGTTGCAGTACCGCCTGGAGTTCCCGGGCCACGCCGAGGACCGCCACGTCCCGGCCGTGATCGCGGGTCCGACCTGCGACAGCGACGACTCCTACGACCACGAGTCCGGGTTCGTCCGGGTCCCCGCCCGGGCGGCCTCCGGCGATCCGGTCTGGATCCACTCCTGCGGCGCGTACGCCGTCGGCTACACCACCCAGGGCTTCAACGGCTTCGACCCGCTGCCGTACACCTGCGTCGGAGGTGCGGAGCGGACGCCTGCGTCGGACACCCGGCTCCGGCCGGACACGGACGTGCTCATCCGGCCGCTGGCCGAGCACGACTGGGACGCCATCGTGGCCCTGGAGGCGGGCGCCTACACCGACGACGGCCTGTCGGAGGGCCGCGAGGCCCTCAAGTCCCGCTATTTCGAGGGGACTTGCTTCGTCATCGAAGAGGCGGGCCGAGTCGGCGGCTATCTGCTCGCCCTGCCCTACCCGCCCTTCGCCAGCCCGGACCTGAGCCGCGCCGAGGAGTCGGGCCACCCCTCCCGCAACCTCCACGCGCACGACCTGGTCGTCGCCGAGGACCTGCGCGGCCGGGGCCTCGGGCCCCGGCTGCTCACCCATCTCCTGGACACCGCCAGGGAGTTGGGCTACGAGCGCATCTCCCTGGTGGCCGTCAGGGGCGCCCATGTCCTCTGGGCGCGACTGGGCTACCACGCCCACCCCGAGGTCGAACTGCCGGAGAGCTACGGCACGAACGCGATGTACATGTCCATGGAAGTAGGCTGAAATTCGCATGTATCGCCTTCGCGATGAATACCGGCGGTCACAGGTGGCGATCGCGGCGCTGTTCTGCTGCCTCGGATTCCAGTACGCCACCTGGGTCTCGCGGATTCCCGCGCTGAAGACGAGGCTCGACCTGTCCGAGGCGGAGCTCGGCCTGCTCCTCATGGTCTGCGGGGCGGGGGCCGCCATCTCGTTCCCACTGGTGGCGGTCCTCACCCGGCGGCTCGGCTCGCGCCGGCTCGCGATCCTGTCCGCCCTCGGGCTCGGCGTGGTCCTGCTCGCTCTGTCGGTCACGCCGAACTATCCGGTCACCCTGCTCATCGTCTGCTGCGACGGGATCGCGGTCGGGTGTCTGAACGTCGCGATGAACGCGCAGGCGGCCGCGCTGGAGGTGAAGTACCAGCGGACCACGATGGCCAGGATGCACGCGACGTTCAGCGCGGGTTCGCTGTTCGCCGCGCTGCTCGCTTCGGGCGTGACCTCCCTGTCCTCGGCCCTGCCGGCCCACTTCGTCACGGCCACGGCGCTGCTCGCGGTGCTGGTCCTGGGGGCGAGCGGGGGGTTGCTGACGGAGGATCAAAGTGCCTCCTCTGTCGATGAGTTGGCGGACGCGGCGCCAAAGCGGAAGGGGTTGACCCTGCCGACCCGGGTGACGATCTGGATGGGTCTCGCGATGGCGTTCGGCACGGTGACCGAGGGCGCCATGAACGACTGGTCGGCGCTCTACCTGAAGGACACGGCGGGCGCGGCGGCGGAACTGGCGCCGCTGGGCATCGCCGTGGTGTCCGTGATGATGGTGCTCGCCCGCCTCTTCGCCGACGGCTGGCGCACCAAGTGGGGCGACGACCGGATCGTGCGGGTCGGCAGCGTGCTGGCCGGCACGGGCCTGGCGCTGGCCCTGCTGGCCGGCGGGGTGGTCCCGGCGCTGCTCGGCTTCGCCTGCGTCGGGCTCGGCATCGCGGCGGTGACGCCGTGCGTGTACGTGGCGGCGGCCCGCCAGGGCTCGGACGCGCTGGCCCTGGTCGCGGCGATGGGCACGACGGGTCTGCTGGCGGGGCCCGCGGTGATCGGCTTCATCGCGAACGGCACGAGTTTGGCGTGGGGGATGGGGGCGGTGGCCGTCTCGGCCCTGGTCGTCGCGGTGTGCAGCACCCGGATCCGCTTCCCGGTACTGACCGACGCGTAGCGGCTCCGCCGGTCTGCGGTCCCGGGCACGCCCGGCCCGGCGGGCGTACCCGGGGCACGCCCACTCCCGCCCCGCCGACCGGGCCTCGGTGGGCCTGCCAGGCCCCCGGCCCCCTGGGAACGGCCCGGCAGCGGCCCGTCGCGGGCTGGTCGCGCAGTTCCCCGCGCCCCTGGGGGGTGGGTCGGGTTTGAGGTTTGGCTGCGGCCTGTCGTGGGCTGGTCGCGCCGTTCCCCGCGCCCCTGGGGGTCGTTCTGCTGTGGTTTGGCTGCGGCCTGTCGTGGGCTGGTCGCGCCCCTTGGAGGTGGGCCGGGTTTGTGGTTTGGCCGCGGCCCGTCCTGGGCTGGTGGCGCAGTTGCCCGCGTCCCCTGGGGGGCGTCACTTCGTGGGCCGGTCGGGCAGTTCCTCGCACCTCTTCGAGGGGCTCGCCGCAAACCCCTAGGGGCGCGGGGAACTGCGCGACCAGCCCCCTGCGGCCCGCAGTCGACATCGGACTCCGCGCGTAGCGCGTGCGGTTTCAGGGGCGCGGGGAACTGCGCAGACGGCTACCCGCCGGCCGGCACGCGGGCCCGCGCCCGGGGGCTAGAGGCCCTGCCACACCGGCTTGTTCGCGAAGGTGTGCCGGAAGTACGGGGCAAGCTTCAGCTTCGACGCCGCCGCCTCGTCCACGACGACCGTCGCGTGCTGGTGCAGCTGGAGCGCCGACGCGGGCACCACTGCGGCGATGGGCCCCTCGACGGTCTGCGCGACCGCCTCGGCCTTGCCCTCGCCGGTGGCGAGCAGCACCAGGTGCCGGGCCTCCAGGATCGTGCCGATGCCCTGGGTGATCACGTGGTGCGGCACCTGGTCGATGTCGTCGTCGAAGAAGCGCGCGTTGTCGACCCGGGTCTGCTCGGTCAGCGTCTTGATCCGGGTGCGCGAGGCGATCGAGGAGCAGGGCTCGTTGAAGCCGATGTGCCCGTCGGTGCCGATGCCCAGGATCTGGAGGTCGACGCCGCCGGCCGAGGCCAGCGCCAGGTCGTACGCCTCGCACGCGGCCTGGACGTCCTCGGCCGAACCGTCCGGCCCGATGAAGGAGTCCGCACCGAGCCCGAGCGGCTCGACGACCTGGCGGATGACGGTGGCGCGGTAGGACTCGGGGTGCCCGGCGGGCAGCCCGACGTATTCGTCGAGCTGGCACACACGGGCCCGCGAGACATCCACGTCACCGGCGGTGACCTTCGCGGTCAGGGCGTCGTAGATCGGAATCGGGGTGGAGCCGGTGGCCACGCCGAGCAGCGCGTCGGGCTTGCGGCGCCACAGGGCGGCGATCGACTCCGCGATGAGCTCGCCGCCTGCCTTGGCGTCCGGGACGATGACAACTTCCACGTGGGCCTGCCGATCTGGAGACGTGAAACTACAACGGGCGTGGTATAGACCAATCTAGCAGAGTGGTGGCCCCGAGGCGCAGGCTCGCGCCCGCTCCCATCGTCGACCGCCCGGGTTGCCGGAACGCATACGAAGACGGCCATTCGGAGGCATGGAACATGTCCCCGCCGCGTCCCCGCCGCGGTGCCGGAACCCGGGCGAGCGGGTCCTAGGCGAGCGAGCCTCCGGTCGCGTCCAGCCACTGGCCGGTGATCCAGCGCCCGTCGTCCGAGGCGAGGAACGCCACGACGTCCGCGATGTCGGACCCCTCGCCGACCCGGCCGAACACCGAGTACGCGGCCGCCTGCGCCCGGGCCTCTTCGTCGGCGCGCAGCCAGTGCGCGTTGATGTCCGTGTCGATGATGCCGGGCGCGACCGCGTTGACCGTGATTCCCCGTGCCCCGACGACCTTGGACAGATAGCGGGTGAGCACGTCGAGCGAGCCCTTGGTCATGGCGTAGGTGATCTGGTCCGGCATCATCGCGGCCCGGGAGAGCCCGCTGGAGATGTTGACGATCCGCCCGTTGTCGCGCAGCCGGGCCAGACCGAGCTGGGCCACGAAGAACGGCGCCTTGGCGTTGACGCCGAAGATGCGGTCGTACGCCTCCTCGGTGACCTCGCCGAACGGCAGGGGCTGCCCGATCCCGGCGTTGTTCACCAGGATGTCGACCCCGTCGGCCTGCCGGTCGAAGGCCTCCCACAGGGCGGCCGCGTCGCCCGGTACCCCCAGTTCCTGGCCGACCGCGAAGGCCGAGCCGCCCGCCGCCTCGATGGCCCCGACCGTCTCCTTGGCGGCCGCCTCGTTCGTTCCGTAGTGCACGGCCACCCGCGCCCCGTCCCGGCCGAGCCGCTCGGCGATGGCTCGCCCTATGCCCCTGCTGCCGCCCGTGACCAGTGCCGTCTTTCCGTCGAGCGAGCCCATGGCCGCGCCCCTTCCACCCCGAAGATTTCTGTAGCGGTCGCTACGGAAAGAAACGTAGCACATTCTTTAGTGGGCGCTACAGAAACGCGATAGGATCCGGACATGGCGACGAAACAGCGCGGGCGCCCCCGCTCCTTCGACCGGGACAAGGCCCTGGAGCAGGCCACGATGGAGTTCTGGCGGCACGGCTACGAGGTGACGTCCGTCGCCGATCTGACCCGGGCCATGGGCATCGGCGCGCCCAGCCTCTACGCCGCCTTCGGCGACAAGCGGGCCCTGTTCGAGGAGGTCCTGAGCGCCTACGGAGCGACCCACGGCGCCTTCGCGACCCGGGCCCTCACCGAGGAGCCGACCGCGCGCCGGGCCGTCGCCCGCCTGCTGCGCGAGGCCGCCGCCGAGTTCACCGACCCCGCCCACCCCTACGGCTGCCTGGTCATCAGCGCGGCGGCCAACTGCACCACCGAGGCCGTCAGCGACGGCCTGCGCGAGCAGCGGAACGCGAATCTGGCCGCGATCGAGAGCCGGATCGCCGCGGACATCGCCGCCGGGCACCTGCCCGAAGGCACCGATGCCCGCGCGCTCGCCCGCTTCAGCGGGGCCGTCTTCCAGGGCATGTCCCAGCAGGCGCGCGACGGGGCCGGCCGTGCCGAGCTCGAAGCCGTCGCCGAGGCCGCCATGCTGGCCTGGCCCGTGGAGCGGACCGGGCGGCGCTGAGGGTTGCGGGAGCCCGGCGGGCGCGGAATATTGCGGGGTGCAGATGGATGGACATGGCAGAATGGTCTAGTCCACAATGAACACACCGAGCTTCCGCCCACCCCGCACAGGCGGGCGGGACCGAGGCCCCGGCGCTCTCTGCCCTGACCGCGCCGTGACCTCTCTTGAAGGCCGGAGGGACCGCACACCCGCCGGCCGGCAACCGGGCTGCGGTGCCCGGACGGGCTGAGGGTCCCGTCCTGGCGCCGCGGCCCGCAGTCATTTTTTGCCCTTGTACGCAGGTACGCTCACAGCGTGCCCTCCATGAACGACCTCGTACGCCAGCACACCGCTCTGAGTGAGTCCGACCTCGAGTGGCTCCATCTGCTGGTCTCGGAGTGGCAGCTGCTCTCCGACCTCTCCTTCGCCGACCTGGTCCTGTGGGTGCCCACCCTGGACGGCACGCGCTATGTGTCGGTCGCGCAGATGCGGCCCAACACCGGCCCCACCTCCTACCAGGACGACATGGTCGGCCACCTGGTGCCGCGCGGCCGGCGGCCGCTGCTCGACGCCGCGCTCGACGAGGGCCGCATCGTGCGCGAGGGCGACCCGGAGTGGCGCGAGGAGGTCCCGGTCCGCGTCGAGTCGATCCCGGTCCGCCGGGAAGGGCGCGTCCTCGGCGTCATCGCCCGCAACACCAACCTGCTCACGGTCCGTACGCCCTCGCGCCTGGAGCTGACCTACCTCCAGTCCGCGTCCGACCTCGCGCAGATGATCGCCGCCGGGTCCTTCCCGTTCCCCGGTCAGCAGGTCGACATGGACGCCTCGCCGCGCGCCGGTGACGGTCTGCTCAGGCTGGACGCGGACGGCATCGTCCAGTACGCCTCGCCCAACGCGCTCTCCGCCTACCACCGGCTCGGTCTCGCCTCCGACCTCGTCGGCCAGCACCTCGGCCAGCTGACCTCCGACCTCGCGCCGGCCCGTGGCCCGGTCGACGAGGCCATCGTCAAACTCGCCAGCGGATACGCGCCGAGGGAGGCCGAGGTCGAGGGCAACGACGGGGTGATCCAGCTGCGCGCCATCCCGCTGAAGCCCAAGGGAACGCGCATCGGCTCGCTCGTACTGCTTCGCGATGTGACCGAACTGCGCCGCCGCGAGCGGGAGTTGATCACCAAGGACGCCACCATCCGGGAGATCCACCACCGGGTGAAGAACAACCTCCAGACGGTCGCCGCCCTGCTCCGCCTCCAGGCCCGCCGGATGGACTCCGACCAGGGCCGCGAGGCCCTCAACGAGGCGGTGCGGCGCGTCGGTTCGATCGCCATCGTGCACGAGACGCTCTCCCAGAACCTGGACGAGCGCGTCGAGTTCGACGAGATCGCCGACCGGGTCCTCGCCATGGTGGCCGAGATCTCGCCCGGCAAGGTCAACTGCCGCCGCACCGGCCGCTTCGGCATACTCGACGCCGAGGTCGCCACCCCGCTGGCCATGGTCCTGACCGAGGTCTTGCAGAACGCCCTTGAGCACGCGTTCGCGCCGGGGGAGCAGGGTTCGGTGGAGGTGTCGGCGCTGCGCGGCGGCACCCGCGAGGAGTCCCGGCTGCTGATCACCGTGCGGGACGACGGCCGGGGACTGCCCGAGGGATTCGACGCCCAGCGCACCGGCAACCTGGGTCTGCAGATCGTACGGACGCTGGTGGAAGGCGAGTTGGGCGGAGGCTTCGACATGGTCCCGGCGCCCGACCGCGGCACGAAGGTCGTGCTCGACATCCCGGTGGGCCCCGAGAAGTAGCGGTTACCCCGCACCCGGGGGCGTACACGCCGACGGCGTGCGGACAGCAGCGAGCCCCGAACCATGAGACACGGTTCGGGGCTCGAATGCTGTGTGGGTTACTGCTGCGCGCTGCGGCTCGGGGGGCGGTGAGTGCGTACGCTCTGTACGCGCCGCGCGTTGCTAAGGCGGGAAGTGGGGGCTCAGGCGGTCGCGTTGCGCGCCCGGTTGCGAGCGGCGCGGCGCTTCATCGCGCGGCGCTCGTCCTCGCTGAGGCCACCCCAGACGCCGGAGTCCTGGCCGGACTCGAGCGCCCACTGCAGGCACTGCTCCATGACGGGGCAGCGGCGGCAGACGGCCTTGGCTTCCTCGATCTGCAGCAGCGCAGGACCGGTGTTGCCGATGGGGAAGAACAGCTCGGGGTCTTCCTCACGACAAACGGCGTTGTGACGCCAGTCCATGGCTGCTACCTCTCTTGGTGTTACGTGCAGGGGGGTGCTTGTGAATGTGAACGCTTTCACGAATCCCTCAACAAGGGAAGGGCCATCTTCCAGTTGGACTGGTGGTGGTCCTTGATTGAGGAGGGGTTCTGGCTTTCAGTGGAGGCCGGTGTTGCGGGCCGTCCCGATCGCCATGTAGAGATTCGCAAACCTCGGCGGCGGATACAACCCCTTCAGGAAAGTTTTTTTGGATTCCTCGGTGTCGACTGGGTCACAGTCGTACTTCCATGGGGTGGATGCCAGCCTAAACGTTCGAGTGAAAGGACTTTAGGCCCTTCCACTCACACAATCACACGCAGTGCACGGCGTACGCCTGTGAACGCCACGCTCGTACGCAGACCCAGGTGGTCGCCGTCCATCTGGAAGGGGAGCGGGGCCTTGGAATGCAAGGTGAAGTCCGTCAGGTCGTGCAGTGATACGGCGTGCTTGCCGTGCGGACCCCGGTCGGGGGTCGAAGTGAGCAGCTGGGTCGCGTAACGGGTCGCCGACGGCGTGGTCATCTTCGTCAGGGCGAGGACGTCGAGGGCCGCCTCGAAGGAGGCCTCGGGGGACGCGTACAGCGGACGATTGCCCAGGTAGGTATAGGGGGAGGTGTTGCAGACTATCGAGAGCACCAGATCCTCGACGGGGTCGGCGCCCGGCCGCTCCAGCGTGATCTGGCCGTGTCTGCGGTGGGGCTCGCCGAAGAACTGGCGCGCCACCTGGCGCAAATAGAGCGCGTGCGTGGAGCGCTTTCCGCGCTCCCGCTGCTGTTCGACCCGGCCGACCACACCCGCGTCGAATCCGAACCCGGCACAGAAAGTGAACCAGCGTTCCGGCACGCCCTCGTCGACGCTGCCCGGCACCCCGGAGGCGAGACCCAGGCTCACCGTCCGGCTCCGGTTCTCGCGCAGCGCGTCGAGAATGACACCGGTCGACTCCACAGCGTCATTGGGCAGTCCGAGGGCCCGCGCGAACACATTCGTCGAACCGCCGGGAACCACGGCGAATTCGGGGAGTTCGGGGCTCGGCCCGTTGTGCAGCAGACCGTTCACGACCTCGTTGACCGTGCCGTCGCCGCCGAGCGCCACCACGAGATCGATGTCACTGCTCTCGGCGGCCCGCCGGCCGAGATCCTTCGCGTGACCGCGGTACTCGGTGGTGACCGCCTCCAGCTTCATCTCGCTGGCCAGCGCGTGGATGAGGACGTCACGCGTGCGCGCACTGGTGGTGGTAGCCGCCGGATTGACCACGAGAAGTGCACGCATGGGCGCCAGACTACCTACCGGGGGGTACCGAGGCGCACCTGGGCCGGACCGCCCAGCCCGGGGCGGGCCCCCGCGCCCGGGCTACCCTGGCCGGGTGAGTACTGAGCAGACCCCCGAAGCCCCCGCCGAACCGCGCCCCGGCCGGCTGACCGCCGCGGCGGCGCTGTCCGCGCTGGAAGGCCTCGCCCTGGTCGCCGGTGGCCTCTTCATGCTCGTGATGGGCCTGACCGGCAAGCCCGACAAGCCCACCCAGGCCGAAATGGGCGGCCTGACCCTGGTGGTCCTCGGCCTGATCCCGCTGATCGCCGCCCGCGGACTGCTGCGCCGCCGCAGCTGGAGCCGGGGCCCCGCGATGATCACCCAGATCATGGCGCTGCCGGTGGCCTGGATGTTCCTCAACTCCGACGGCGCCCCCTGGATCCCGGCCGGCATCGCGCTCGCCGCGGTCGCCATCACCGGTCTCGTGCTCCTGGTGAACCCCGCCACCACTGAGGCGCTGGGCATCCGCGGGCCGATGCGGGACGCGTAACCGGGGAAGGGTCCCAGGACGCGCCCCGGACCCCGGCTACTCCTCCACGAGGAGCTTCTCCCGCAGCTGCGCCAGCGTGCGGGCGAGCAGCCGCGAGACGTGCATCTGCGAGATGCCGACCTCCTGCGCGATCTGCGACTGGGTCATGTTCCCGAAGAACCGGAGCAACAGGATCCGCTTCTCCCGTGGCGGCAGGTCCTCGAGCAGCGGCTTGAGGGACTCGCGGTACTCGACGCCTTCGAGCGCCTCGTCCTCGGAGCCCAGGGTGTCCGCGACCGCCGGCGACTCGTCGTCCGTGTCCGGCACGTCCAGGGACAGCGTGGAATAGGCGTTGGCCGACTCCAGGCCCTCCAGGACCTCTTCCTCCGAGATGCCGAGCCGCTCCGCCAGTTCGTGCACCGTCGGCGAGCGGCCGTGCTGCTGGGACAGCTCCGCCGTCGCCGTGGTGAGCGCGAGGCGCAGCTCCTGGAGCCGGCGCGGCACCCGCACCGCCCAGCCCTTGTCGCGGAAGTGCCGCTTGATCTCGCCGACCACGGTGGGCGTCGCGTACGTCGAGAACTCCACGCCCCGCTCGGGGTCGAACCGGTCCACCGACTTGATCAGGCCGATCGTGGCGACCTGGGTCAGGTCGTCGAGGGGCTCGCCACGGTTGCGGAAGCGCCGGGCCAGGTGCTCGACCAGCGGCAGGTGCATCCGTACCAGCTGATTGCGCAGCTCGGCCTTCTCGGACGAGCCGTCGGGCAGCTTGCGCAGCTCGATGAACATCGCCCGCGCCCCGCTGCGATCGTGTGGATCGTGATGCCTGTGCTCGATGTGCTCGCTCATAAGGGCCGCCCGCTCTGCCTGCTCCGCCGCGTACAAAACGCCATCTGGGCCATCCACAGGGCTGTCCACCGGGTGCGGCCGGGCCTGCTGCTCCGGGATGCCCACCGGGCGTACCGCTTCCGGAGTGCGCTCGTCGTCCCGCACCGGACCCTCCCCGCTCACGCCGGTCCGGGTCCCGCGCCGCGCTGTTTGTACAGGCTGATGGAGACCGTACGGTCCTCGGCCACGGTGGATTCCACCTTTCCGGCCAGGGCGGAGAGCACCGTCCACGCGAAGGTGTCGCGCTCCGGGGCCCGCCCGTCGGTGGTCGGCGCCGAGACGGTGACCTCCAGCGAGTCGTCCACGAGGCGGAAGACGCAGCTCAGTACGGAACCTGGAACGGCCTGCTGGAGCAGGATCGCGCAGGCCTCGTCGACCGCGATGCGCAGGTCCTCGATCTCGTCGAGGGTGAAGTCCAAACGTGCCGCGAGTCCGGCCGTGGCCGTACGCAGCACCGACAGGTAGGCACCCGCGGCCGGCAGCCGGACTTCCACGAAGTCCTGATTCCCGGGCTCGCCTGCGATCTGGGACACCCTCACCTCCAAGGTGGCACAAGCTCTATCGAGGCCCGAGGAGGGGGGAGGTCCCGGGGCCGTGGGTACGGGGTCCGTACCTGGACTGGCGACGCTATCGCGATCCATGGTGCCCTGTCGCCGGAAGCTCTCCCGGCGGCTGTCACTCATGGTAAGCCTATGAGTACGGACAGTGGCTAGAGGTTTGCAGTGCCCAATTGCTGTGAAGCGGGACCGGGTTGACGTACCCAGGTGCCGAGGGCTTCGAACCTTCCCGTGCGTCCCGTACGCATCGGACGTGGAGTGCGGGAGGTCACTCTCACACCAGCAGGCCGTCCACGAAACACCAGCGCCAGCTCTCGCCGGGCTCGAAGGTCCGCATCACCGCGTGGCCGGTCTCCTTGAAGTGGCCCGTGGCGTGCTGGTGCGGCGAGGAGTCGCAGCAGCCCACGTGACCGCAGACCAGACACAGACGCAGTTGTACGGGGTGCGTACCGTCCTTGAGACACTCCGGACAGGTGTCGTTCAGCGGGGCCGGCTCGGGGCGCGGCAGTTCTGCAACGTGCGGGCACTCGCTCATGATGGCCAGGTTACGACGGAGCGCGGGGCGCTGGTGGACGGGGACGGGCGGATCTGATGGACGCATTGCCGCTGGTGGCGCTGATCGCGGCGAGTGCCGCGGTCGCGGGGGCCGCCCGCAGGACGCCGGTGCCCGCGCCGCTGCTCCTGGTGGCGGTCGGCCTGATCGGGGCGTACGTGCCCGGGGTGCCCGCCTACACCCTCGACCCGCACATCGTGCTGCCCCTCGTGCTGCCGCCGCTGCTGCACACGGCCGCCCTGGAGAGCTCCTACCTCGACCTGCGGGCCAACCTGCGCCCGGTGGCGCTGCTTTCGGTCGGGTACACGCTGTTCGCGACGGTGGCCGTGGGCTACCTCGCCTACCTCCTGGTGCCCGACCTGCCGCTGACGGCGGCTCTCGTGCTCGGCGCGGTGATCGCGCCGCCGGACGCGGTCGCCGCCACCGCCATCGCGCGCCGGCTGCGGCTGCCCAGCCGCATCACCACGATCCTGCAGGGCGAGTCGCTCGTGAACGACGCGACCGCGATCACCGCGTACAAGGTGGCGCTCGCGGCCGCCGTCGGGGCGGGGGCCACCTGGGCCGGCGGGGTCGAGGAGTTCGCGCTCGCCTCGATCGGCGGGGTCGGGGTGGGGCTCGTCCTGATGCTGCCGATCCACTGGCTGCGCCGCCACCTCCACGAGGCGCTGCTGCAGAACACGTTGTCGCTGCTCATCCCGTTCGTCGCGTACGCGGCGGCGGAGCAGGTCGGGGCGTCCGGGGTGCTGGCCGTGGTGGTCGTGGCCCTCTACCTCGGCCACCGCTCCTGGCAGGTGGACTTCGCGACCCGGCTCCAGGAGGAGGCGGTCTGGAAGGTGGTCGCCTTCCTCCTCGAATCGGCGGTGTTCGCGCTGATCGGACTGCAAATGCCGGTGGTTCTCAAGGGACTTGGGGAGTACGGGGTCGGCGAGGCGGTCGGGTACGCGCTGGGGGTGTTCGTGCTGGTGGTGGCGGCCCGCTTCGTCTGGGTCTTCCCGGCGACGTTCCTGCCGCGCGTGCTGTCCGAGCGGATCCGCCGGCGCGAGCCGGACACCGACTGGACGGCGCCGGTGATCGTGGGGTGGGCCGGGATGCGCGGGGTGGTCTCGCTGGCCATCGCCTTCTCGATCCCGCTGACGACGGCGGACGGTTCGGCCTTCCCGGCGCGCAACCTGGTCCTGTTCCTGACCTTCACCACGGTCATCGGCACGCTGGTCGTGCAGGGGCTGACCCTGCCGCCGCTGATCCGGCTGCTCAAGCTGCCCGGGCGGGACACACAGGCCGAGACGCTGGCCGAGGCGCAGGCCCAGAGCGAGGCGTCCCAGGCGGCCGAGGCGCGTCTCGACGAGCTGCTCGCCGACCCCCGCAGCACGCTGCCGCCACCGCTCGCGGACCGGCTGCGGACGGTCCTGGAGCGGCGCCGGAACGCGGTGTGGGAGCGGCTCGGGGCGGTCAACGAGGTGACGGGGGAGTCGGCGGACGCGACGTACCGGCGGCTGTCGCGGGAGATGATCGAGGCGGAGCGGAAGGTGTTCGTGTCCCTGCGGGATGCTCGCCGTATTGACGACGAGATGATGCGGACGTTGCTGCGCAGGCTGGATCTGGAGGAAGCGGCGGCCTACCGCGACACGGAACCGTAGCCCCCTCCCCCTGGGGCTCCGCCCCAGACCCCCTGCGGGGGCTCCGCCCCCACACCCCCGTTCGCGCCTGAACGGCGCTCGTCCTCAAACGCCGGACGGGCTGAAATGCTCCGGTGCTGGCCCGCACCAGGCATTTAGGGGCGCGGGGAACTGCGCGACCAGCCACGCACGGTCCGCAGACGAAAGCAGCGGGGTGGGGCCATCAAGCGGGGTCGGGGGCGGAGCCCCGGCGGAGCTTACGGGCGCCCCGTGATGACCGCCGTCACGGTCGTGCCTGGCGCGAACGCGCGCTCCTCCGCCAGCGCGCGCAGCGCGAACAGCACCTTCGCCACATACACCCGCTCCACCCCCACCCCGTGCCGGTCCTCGAAGTCCCGCGCGAACGCCTCCAGTTCGGGGGGAACCCGCGCGTACCCGCCGAAGTGGAAGCGGTCCTCCAGGGCCCAGACGCCCCGGGGGCCGCCGAACGCGGAGTGCTGGAGCGCGCGGACCTCCGCGTCGAGGAAGCCGCCCTTCAGGACCGGCACCCCGATCGCCCGCTGGCCGGGGGCGAGGCCGGCGGCCAGGCCCGCCAGGGTGCCGCCGGTTCCGCAGGCCACCCCGGCCACGTCCGTACGGCCCCGCAGCTCCGCGCCCAGCTCCGTACAGCCCCGTACCGCAAGGGAGTTGCTGCCCCCCTCCGGCACGACGTAGGCGCGGGGGGAGAGGAGGGCCAGGAGGTCCGCCAGGACGTCCGGGTCGGACTTGCGGCGGTAGGTCGCGCGGTCGACGAAGTGGAGCCGCATGCCGTCCGCCGCACACCGCGCGAGCGACGCGTTGAGCGGGCGGCCGGCCAGTTCGTCGCCCCGTACGACGCCGATCGTGGGGAGGCCGAGGAGCCGCCCCGCCGCCGCCGTCGCGCGGAGGTGGTTGGAGTAGGCGCCGCCGAAGGTGAGGACGGGGCGGCCGGCGGCGGCCCGCAGGTTCGGCACCAGCTTGCGCCATTTGTTGCCGACCAGATCGGGGTGGATCAGGTCGTCCCGTTTGAGCAGCAGCCGCACCCCGTACCGCGCGAAGCGCTCGTCCGCCACCTCCTCCAGCGGCGAGGGGAGGCGGGGGGCGAGCGCTTCGGGGGTCATGCGCCCATTGTCACTTCAGTCGCTCGTGCACGCGTTCCCGCAGCCAGTCCATCGTGAAGCCGCGCGGGTCAACCTTGCCGACCTGCCACTCCTTGTGGCCGATGACCGAGCGTTCGGTCCAGCCGTAGTGGCGGCACACGGCCGCGGCCGCCTTCTCGACGGCTTCGAGCTGGGCCTCGGGCCAGGGGTCCTTGCCGTCGCCCAGGTTCTCGCACTCGAAGCCGTAGAAGTGGGTGTTCCCGTCGGTGTCGTTGGTCAGCGGCGGCGGGAGCCGCTTCTCGGCGATCACGGCGCGCAGTACGTTGCCGTCGCCCGCGCCGGCGTGGTTGGCGCGGCCGTTGCCGACGAGGTGCACCGTGCCGTCCTTGGCGATCACCCCGTGGCAGAGCGGGCCGGGCAGGGAGTCGTAGCCGTCGTAGCAGAGGCGGACCGTGGCGTCGGTGCCGCGGGTGGCGGTGTGGTGGATGACGACGCCGTTGACCGGGCCCCAGCCGCCGTGGCCGGCCCGGTTGTGGGTGCGCCACTGGCCGACCTCGACGACGCGGAGGCCCTCGGCGCGCAGGGCGGCGAGGAATTGGTCTGCGGACATGGGTGGGGCCATGGCCGCCTCCTTCCAGAGCGGTGCGGAATATCTCGTACCGCTTGTACCCCAACTCCCGCTATGGGGCGATCTGTTCGGTTTGCCGTGCGAGTGGATCCGGACAGCGCGGCCCGGTCGGCCCGGTCGTCTCAGTCCTGGGCCAGCCACAGATCCGGGCCGAACACCTCGTAGTGGACGTCGGCCGCCCGGACGCCCTTGGCGAGGAGCTGGGTGCGGACCGCGCGCATGAACGGGAGCGGGCCGCAGAGGTAGGCGCGGGTGCCGGAAGCGACCGGAACGTGCGTGAGATCGACCAGGCCCGTGCGCTCGGCCGGGTGGCCGGCCTCGGGCGTCTCGTACCAGAAGTGCGCTGCCGCGTCCGGGAGTTCGGCGGTGAGGGCCGTGTGGGCCTCACGCAGCGCGTGCTCGCCGGGGGAGCGGTCGGCGTGCACCACGGTCACCGGGGCGCGGTGCCCGGCGGCCGCCAGCTGCCCCAGCATCGACACCATCGGCGTGCAGCCGATCCCGGCCGACGCGAGCAGCAGCGGGGCCTCGCCCGTGTCGAGGACGAGATCGCCGTACGGCGCCGAGACGCGCAGCCGGTCCCCTTCGCGCAGGTGGGTGTGCAGGTGGCCGGAAACCTCGCCGTCGGGTTCGCCCTGGACGCGCTTGACGGTGATCGAGCGGAGCTCGCCGCCGGGCGCCGAGCTCAGGCTGTACTGGCGTATCTGGCGTGCTCCGTCGGGCAGTTGGACCTGGACGGAGACGTACTGGCCGGCCCGGAAGGCGGGGGCGGGGGCGCCGTCGGCGGGGCGCAGCCGGAAGGTGGCGCAGGTGGCGGTCTCCTCGGTGCGGCCCGCCACCGTCCACTCCCGCCAGACGTCCCCGGCGAGCACGCCGCGTTCCGCGTAGAGCCGGGCCTCGATGGCGATCAGCGCGTTCGCCATCAGCCAGTACACCTCGTCCCATGCCTCGGCGACCTCGGCGGTGACCCCGTCGCCGAGCACCTCGGCGATCGCGGCGAACAGGTGCCGGTGGACGGTCTCGTACTGGCCGGCGGTGACGCCGAGCGAGGCGTGCTTGTGGGCGATGCGGTTCAGCATCACGTCGGGGCGGTCGTCGGGGTGGTCGACCAGATGCGTCGCGAACGCCGCTATGGAGCCGGCGAGCGCCTGCTTCTGGAGGCCGGCCGCCTGGTTGCCGCGGTTGAACAGGTCGCGCAGGAGGTCGGGACGAGCCGCGAAGAGGCGCTCGTAGAACCGCTCGGTGATGGTGCCGATGGCCGCCCCGACGGCGGGCAGGGTGGCGCGTACGGTCGCGGTCGACTTCTCGGACAGCATCGAGTGGCTCCTCTGGGTCGATATCTCTGGTCGTGGTGCGGCTGCGGTTGTTGAATTGGAATGATGGATGCTTATTTAAAGTCAAAGGGAAGGCTGACGCGGCCGTGTATGTGACGGAGTGTCAGCGGCTGGTGATGCCGAGCAGGAGGGGGCCGGTCGGCGCGGTCACCAGGTCGTCCACGGTGAGCTCGTCGAGGGAGTCGTAGAACGCCTCCTGCGCGCGGCGCAGGGCCCGGCGCAGACGGCAGGCCGCGGCCAGCGGGCAGGGCGTGGCCCCTTCGCACTCCACGACGTCGCCCGGTCCTTCGAGCTCGCGCACCAGGCTTCCCACGGAGGCGAGATGGCCCGCCGCGGTGACCGCGAGCCCGCCGCCCCGGCCGCGCCGCGCCTCGACGAGGCCCAGGTGCTGGAGCCGTGCGACGACCTTCGCGGTGTGCGTGTACGGGATGCGCATCGCGTCCGCCACCTCCCGCGTGGTGGGCGGGGCCTGGTCGGCCGCGTTCTCGATGACCGCGAGGCGCATCAGCACCCGCAGGGCCAGGTCGGTGAATCGGGTGAGCCGCATGGCGGCAGCGTAGATAATGTGCATCAAGGGTGCAAATTAAGAATCCGGTCGCGGGCCGGTTGTCGGCCCGTCGGTGCGCGGCCGGAAACGAGGGGGCGCGCGGGGACTGTTCGAGCGCTTCGTGGCGGCTGCCCGGCCAGCTGGTGTTCTAATCCCACTCATTTGAGTAATGGCGCGGGGACTCTCCGTGCTGGAAGTGTTCTCAGCGCAGTCAGCTTGAAGATCGTGAGAGCGCTCAGAAGGAGTCACATGTCGGTCGAGGCAGGTCCCGAGAACCGCACCCAGCAGAGTCTCGGCACAGCCGCCGCGCGGAACTTGGCGACCACCACCAAGTCCGCCCCGCAGATGCAGGAGATCACCTCCCGGTGGCTGCTGCGGATGCTGCCCTGGGTGCAGGTGCAGGGCGGTACGTACCGGGTCAACCGACGCCTCAGCTACTCGGTGGGGGACGGCAGGATCACCTTCGTCCAGACCGGTGAGCGGGTCGCCGTCATCCCCGCCGAGCTGGGCGAACTGCCCGCGCTGCGGGACTACGAGGACGAGGCGGCGCTCGGCGAGCTCGCCAACCGATGCGAACAGCGCGAATACGCGGCCGGCGAGGTCATCGCCACCGCGGGCGACGTGACCGACCGGGTGTTCCTGCTCGCGCACGGCCGCGTCGAGAAGATCGGCACCGGCCAGTACGGCGACGAGACGGAGCTCGGGTTCCTCGCGGACGGGGCGCACTTCGGCGAGCAGGCGCTCGTCTCCGGCGACGCGGTCTGGGAGTGCACCTTCCGCGCCACCACCGGGTGCACGGTGCTGACCCTGAGCCGGGCCGACGTGCTCAACCTCGCCGAGCGCTCCGAGTCGCTGCACGACCACCTCGCGGCGGTCTCGCTGCTGCCCGAGCAGCGCACCAACAACTACGGTGAGGCCGCGATCGACCTCTCCGCCGGCCACGTCGGCGAAGCGATCATCCCGCACACCTACGTCGACTACGAGGGCTCGCCCCGCGAGTACGAACTCTCGGTCGCGCAGACCGTCCTGAAGGTCCACAGCCGCGTCGCCGACCTCTACAACCAGCCGATGAACCAGACCGAGCAGCAGTTGCGGCTCACGGTCGAGGCGCTGCGCGAGCGCCAGGAGCACGAGCTCGTCAACAACCGGGAGTTCGGCCTCCTGACCAACTGCGACTACGAGCAGCGGCTCCAGCCGCACGACGGCGTGCCGAGCCCCGACGACATGGACGAGCTGCTCTCGCGGCGGCGCGGCTCCAAGCTCTTCCTCGCCCACCCGCGCGCCATCGCCGCGTTCGGGCGCGAGTGCAACAAGCGCGGTCTGGTGCCCGAGTCGGTGGAGGTCGCCGGACACCACGTGCCCGCCTGGCGCGGGGTGCCGATCTTCCCGTGCAACAAGATCCCGGTCAGCGACGCCCGGACGACCTCGATCATCTGCATGCGTACCGGCGAGGCCGAGCAGGGTGTGATCGGGCTCCAGCAGTCCGGCATCCCGGACGAGATCGAGCCGAGCCTGTCGGTCCGCTTCATGGGGATCGACGAGCAGGCGATCATCTCGTACCTGGTCACGGCCTACTACTCGGCCGCGATCCTGGTACCCGACGCGCTCGGCGTCCTGGAGAACGTCGAGGTCAGCCGCTGGCGGTGAGCTTCCGGTCCGGGCGCGCCCCTTCCGGCGCGTCCGGAGCCGCCGTCAACTCTCAGGAAAGGCACCCTAGTTGGCCATGCCGGAAGCCATGGAGGGCCGCGAGGCCGGCGACCTCCTTGAGCGGGCGCGTACCGTCGTCAACCCCCAACTACGCTCCACAGTCGAGTCGTTGCCCGGGTCCATGCGGCGGGTGGCGATGTACCACTTCGGCTGGGAGCACGCGGACGGGACCCCGGCCGGCGGACAGTCGGGCAAGGCGATCCGCCCCGCCCTCGTCCTCGCCGCCAGCACGGCGCTCGGGGGCCGGCCGGAGGCCGCGGTGCGGGCGGCCTCGGCCGTCGAACTCGTCCACAACTTCACGCTGTTGCACGACGACGTCATCGACGAGGACGCCACGCGGCGGCACCGGCCGACCGCCTGGACCGTCTTCGGCACCCCGGACGCCATCATCGTCGGCGACGCGCTGTTCGCCCTCGCCCTGCGGCTGATCGCCGAGGACGGCCACCGGGCGTCGGGCGCGGCCTCCGCCCGGCTCGCTGCCTGTGTCATCGAGCTCTGCGCGGGCCAGCAGGCCGACTGTGCCTTCGAGCGGCGCGGCCCCGAGGACGTCTCGCTCGACGAGTGCCTCGCCATGGCGATGGCGAAGACCGGCGCCCTGCTGGGCTGCGCCTGCGCGCTCGGCGCGCTGTACGCGGGCGCGGGGCCGGAGGAGGTGGCCGCGATGGACGCGTTCGGCCGGGAGGCCGGGCTCGCCTTCCAGCTCATCGACGACCTCATCGGGATCTGGGGCGACCCGGGACGCACCGGCAAACCCGCCGGCGCCGATCTCGCCGCGCACAAGAAGTCGCTGCCCGTCGTCGCCGCCCTCAACTCGGGCACCCCGGCGGCGACCGAGCTGGCCGAGCTGTACCGGGGCCCGATGGGGGCCGACGCGGTCCGCAGGGCGGCGGACGCGGTGGAGCGTGCGGGCGGCCGCGACTGGGCCCAGATGCACGCGGCGGACCGGATGGCCCGTGCCGTCGACCACCTCTCGCGGGCCGTGCCCGACCTCGCAGCGGCGGGCGAACTGCTCGCCCTGGCCGAGTTCGTGACCCGCCGGAACCGCTGAGCCGTACCCGCCGAGGTGTGGGTACGCCGCGTGGCTGGTCGTGCCTGCCCGCAGAGGCGCAGGGCGGGCGAGTGCGGCTGGTCGTGCCTGCCCGCCGAGGGGCCGGGCGGCAGCGCCGAACGGACCCCGAAGTGGCCCAGCGAATGGGAGTCCAAGTGGCCCCAGTCCTGGGCCATTCGGCTTGGTTGGATGGGCACATGACCTCCCGCCTCCTGCCGCCCGCCGGCCCCGCTCGCGGACTCGCCGCCGCCCAGCTCGTCAACTCCCTTGGCGACGGGGCCTTCCTGGTCACCTCGGCGCTGTACTTCAGCCGCGTCGTCGGCCTGCCGGCCACCCGCATCGGCCTCGGCCTGACCCTCGCCTGGGCGGTCGGCGCGCTGGCGGGGGTCCCGCTCGGACAGCTCGCCGACCGGCGCGGCCCGCGCACCGTGGCCGTCCTGCTCGCCGCGGCCACGGGCGCCTCCGTCGCGTCCTTCCTGTTCGTCCGCGGCTTCCTCCCCTTCGTCCTCGCCGCCTGCTGCTACGCGACCGCGCAGACCGGGCTCTCCGCCGCCCGCCAGGCGCTCCTGTCCGCGCTCGTCGACCGCCGGGACCGCACCCACGTCCTCGCGCACCTCCAGTCCACGCTGAACGCCGGGCTCGCCGTCGGCGCGGCGTTCGGCGGGGTCGCCCTGCACTACGGCACCCGCACCGCCTACCTCGCCGTGTTCGCCCTGGACGCGGCGGCCTTCCTGCTCTGCGCGCTCGCCCTGCTCCGGCTGCCCCAGGTGCCGCCCAGAGCCGTCGCGCCCGGCGCGGGCCCGCGGTTCGCCGTGCTGCGCGACCGCCCCTACGCCGTGATCACCCTCCTCAACACCCTGCTCCTGCTGCGGATGCCGCTCATCAGCCTCGCCGTACCGCTGTGGACCGTCACCCGCACCGACGCCCCGGGCTGGCTGGTGTCCGCGCTGCTCGTGCTCAACACCGGCGCCGTGATGCTCTTCCAGGTCCGTACCGCCTCCGCCGTCCGCGACCTGGCCGGCGCCCGGCGGACCGTGGCGCGCGGCGGGGTCCTGATGCTGGCCTCCTGCGCGGTGTTCGCGCTCAGCGCCGCCGGGGCGTCCGCCTGGGTCTCCGTGGCCGTGCTGCTCGTCGCGGGCGGGCTCCAGGTGGCGGGCGAGATGATGCAGTCCGCGGGCGCCTGGCAGATCGCCTTCGATCTGGCACCGGCCGACCAACAGGGACAGTACCAGGGCTTCTTCGGCATGGGCGTGCCGCTGGCCAGGATGCTCGGACCGCTGCTGCTCACCGCGCTCGTCATCGACTGGGGAGTGCCCGGCTGGCTGCTGCTCGGCGCCCTCTTCCTGGGCGCCGGCCTCGCACTCGGGCCGGCGGTCCGTCGGGCCGAGCGGTCCCGCTCCGTACCGGTGGTGAATTCGCCCTTGGCCGCGTCGAGTTGAGGGGCGCCGATCGTTCGACATCGGGGCGGTCGTGCCGAAGCGCGCAAGGAAGCGGTAACACCCATTTCGGTCACCCCCTGTGACGAACGGCAGGGTGCGCCGCTAATCTCCGCCCATGACACCACAGTCATGGGCGGGTTGGTATCGAGACCGCCTAGGATCAGAAGCGCTGACGATCACCACTGACGGGACGCAACTGCGGACCCGGATCAGGGGGGTCGACTTCGCCGGAGCGAACTTCGACTCGCTCGGCCCGGTACCGGGGATACCGACGGAGAGCGGCTCGTTCGCGCTCGACGGCGGGAACCTCCGTGACTTCGTACTCGAATGGGACATGCCCGTGCCCATCGCCTCGGACGACGGCGCCGTCCAGGAGGCCACCCTCAGCTGCCTGCTCTCCCTGAAACCGCCGGAGCCCGATCTCGGGGTCGCCCTGCACTTCGGGGGAGCGGTGTACGCCAGCGGGCGGGCCGAACTCGACTTCGGCTCGGTGCTGGCCGACATCCGGCGCCAACTCCCCTCCGGCTCAAGCCTCCAGCCGTCCGCCCTGGACGCCATCTAGCTCCCTGCTCGCTCGTCCACCCCGCGGCCGTCGCGCATCGGGGAGTCCGTCCGACTCCCCGGTGCACGGCGGCCGCTCTGCGTCGCGAGAGGGCCCGTCGGCCGTCAGTACGTCTGGAGCTCGACCAGGTTCCCGGCCGGGTCCAGGACGTGTGCGGCCCGCATCCCCGGCCCCCACTCCGGCAGGTCCCGCGCGGGCGCGGCCACCGTGCCGCCCGCCTTCGCGCACAGGGAGACCGCGGCGTCGAGGGCGTCGCGGGTGGCCACGTGGATCACCAGGGACGCGCCCCCGCTCGGCACCCGGTCCTCACCGAGCGCGGCGACCATCGCGGACCGGGCGAACAGCGCGAGCGCGGTCCGGCCGTCAGATGTGTCCCAACTGGCGTATCCCGAAGAGGAGTTGCCGCGCGCGAGGGTGCAGCCGGTGAGGTCCGGCAGCACGGCGTCGTAGAAGCGGAACGCCGGTTCGTAGCGGTCGACGAGAAGCCGGGGGTACGGAGGCTCCAGAGGTTCCATGCCGTCGAATCTAACCCGGAAGGCCCTCGAACCTGACCCGGAAGATGACCTTCCGCCGGGGGGGCCGTTCCCGTGCCGCGCCTCAGGTCCGCGATGCGTACCGCTCGGCGATCAGCAGGGCGCAGGCCATGGACTCCGTACCCGCCGAGTCCACCTCGACGTCGTACCGCATCCCCCGGTGTACGGACTCGGCCTGGGCGCGGGCCATGCCGGGGATCCGGTCGCCACGGGCCGTCTCGCGGCCCGCGGCCGTGTCGGGGTCGCAGCGCACCCCGACCCAGAGGACGTCGAGCCCGTCGAGGGCGTGCTGCCAGCGCTTCTGGCCGTCGGCGCCGTCAAGGAACACCTCGTCGAGCACCACCTGGGCGCCGGCCCGCACCATCGCGGCCACTCCGCGCGCCCAGGCGTCCGAGAGCCGCCGGTACTCCGGTCCCACGGTCACCGTCCCGTCCGCCCCGAGTTCGAGGCCGCCCTCGCCGCCCCGGAGGGAGGCGGGCATGGCCGCGTCCAACGAGTCGACCCCGAAGGCGAGCCAGGCCCCGGGCAGCACGGCCTGGAGGCACCGGACGATGCCGGACTTGCCGGAGCTGGACCCGCCGTTGAGCACGATCACCTGACACCGGGGCGTACGCGTCTGATCCGTCACGCGCGCCACGGTAGGCGCCGGCTCTTGCCCGGCCAACCGAATTCCGCGCGGGATAACCTGCCCCGATGAAGCGCGTTCTCGTGGTCGGCAGTACCGGAGCCGGGAAGTCCACCCTGGCGCGCGCACTGGGCGAGCGGCTCGGGGTGCCGTACCACGAGCTGGACGCCCTGCACTTCGCGGGCCCGGGCTGGGCGGAGGATCCGGACTTCGCCGCCCGGGTGGCCGAGATCGCGGCCACGCCCGCGTGGGTCCTCGATTCGTACGGTTCGCCCGACGTCCGGCCCCTGCTGTGGCGGCGTGCCGACACCGTGGTCTGGCTGGACTACCCCAGGCGCGTCGTCATGCCCCGCGTGCTGCGCCGCTCGCTGCGCAGGACCGTGCTGCGCGAGCGGATCTTCAACGGCAACCGCGAGACCCTGACGGAGTGGTTCCGCCGCGACCACCCGGCCCGCTGGGCCTGGTCCCAGTACGCCCCGCGCCGGGCGGCGCTCACCGCCCTCACCGCCGACCCCGCGCACGCCCCGCTGCGCACCCTGCGCTTCACGGCGCCGCGCGAGGCCCGGAGGTGGCTGCGGACGCTCGAAAACCGCTAGGCGTGCCGCCGCGTGTCGCCTACGATGCCGATCAAGGCGGGGTCGTAGCACAGAGGTAGTGCGCCTACACAACATGGAGGAGGACGCCGGTTCGAATCCGGCCGCCCCGCCCCTTCACACAGCGCCCCCCCACCGGGCGGCAGACACCGAAAGGGCCCGGCCGGGCAACCCCGGACGGGCCCTTCTCGATTCGCCGGTGTTCGGACGCCCGAAAGCGCCCGGCCCGCGAACTCGGCCTGGATCAGGCCTTCTTGGTCTCCCAGAAGATGCGGTCGATCTCGGCGATGAGGTCGAGCGCCTTCTGGCCGGTCGCCGGGTCGGTCGACGCCTTGGCGGCCGAGAGGGCCTTCAGGGTGTCGTTGACCAGCTGGTGCAGCTCCGGGTACTTCTCGAAGTGCGGCGGCTTGAAGTAGTCGCTCCACAGCACCGAAACGTGGTGCTTCGCGAGCTCGGCGCGCTGCTCCTTGATGACCACGGCACGGGCACGGAAGTGCGCGTCCTCGTTGGCCTGGAACTTCTCCTGTACGGCCTTGACCGACTCCGCCTCGATGCGGGCCTGGGCCGGGTCGTACACACCGCAGGGCAGGTCGCAGTGCGCGCTGACCTTCACCTTGGGGGCAAACAGGCGGGAAAGCATTGAGCTGTCCTTCCTCGTGATCGTCTTCTCAGGTGGGACATTACTCGGTGAGAGACGGGATTTCGCGGGTGCCCCCATGGGCTTAGGTCAAAAGTCCAGGGGCACCCCGGGACTCGTGGCGGAACGTACCGTGGGAGTGGCGGCGGGGTGCCGGTGGCCGGGAGGTGGGTGACGTATGACGGATGAGGGGCGGGAGCCGAGGGTTCCGTTGGGGATCGCCGAGGTGCTCGGGACCTCGATGGTTCCCACGCTGCTGCACGGGGATCAGCTGCTCGTGCACTACGGCGCGGAGCTGCGGACCGGCGATGTGGCCGTGCTGCGGCACCCCTTGCAGCAGGACCTGCTGATCGTCAAGCGGCTCATGGAGCTGCGCGAGAGCGGCTGGTGGGTGCTCGGCGACAACACGGACGACGAGGTCGTGGACAGCCGGGCCTTCGGCGCGGTGCCGGTCGACCTCGTGCTCGGCCGGGTGCGCGGGCGCTACCGGCCGATGACGGCGGGGCGCCGGCGCACGGTCGGCTACCTGGCGTCCTGGGCCGTCTCCTCGGTGCGGCCGGTGCTGTCCGACCGCTCGGTCTCCAGACGCTTGCGGGCCCGGTAGGCGGCCACGTTGGCGCGGGTCGCGCAGCGGTCCGAGCAGTAGCGGCGCGAGCGGTTGGTCGAGGTGTCCAGGTAGGCGTTGCGGCAGGGCGCCGCCTGGCACAGGCCGAGCCGGTCGACGCCGTACTCCGTGAGGTGGAAGGCGAGCCCCATGGAGGCGATCGCGGCATAGCCCGCCGTCGCGTTCGAGGGGTGGTCGGCGAGGTGCATGTGCCACAGCGGGCGGTCGTCCTCGTCGCGGTGCTCATGGCCCGACACCTGCGGGCTGACCGGGAATTCGAGCAGCAGCGAGTTGAGCAGGTCCACCGCCTGGACCTCTTCGCCCCGGTCCGCCGCCTCGAAGACCGCCCGCAGCCGGGCCCGTACCGAACGGAAGCGCGTCACGTCCGCGTCCGTCGCCCGGCGGGCCGCCGACTGGTTCCCGCCGAACAGGTCCCGGACCGCGTCGACCGACGTCAGGGCGTCCTTGTTGCGGGCCGGCTCCTCGGTGTTGACCAGGCGCACGGCGTAGTCCGAGTAATAGGCCAGTTCCACTTGTAGTCCTTACGGCGGCGGTCTATGGTCTGAGGTGTTCACAAGTAACGGCTGGATACCCATCGAGGGTATTACAGACTGGCTGTGTAGGAGGGATCGCGGTGTCGGAGACTGTCACTGGGGCCGGTACGGGCACCGACTGGCGGGGCTGGCAGGACAGCTGGGACCGGCAGCAGGAGTGGTACATGCCGGACCGCGAGGAGCGCTTCCGGGTCATGCTCGACATGGTCGAGGCCTGCGTCGGTCCCGCGCCGCGCGTGCTGGACCTCGCGTGCGGTACGGGGAGTATTACGGACCGGCTCCTCAAGAGGTTCCCGGACGCGGTCAGTACCGGGGTGGATCTCGACCCCGCGCTCCTCGCCATCGCCGAGGGCACCTTCGCCGGGGACGAGCGCGTGAGCTTCGTGTCCGCCGACCTGAAGGACCCGCACTGGGCCGAGCCGCTCCCGTACGACACCTACGACGCGGTGCTCACGGCGACCGCCCTGCACTGGCTGCACGCCGAACCGCTCGCCGCGCTCTACGGGCAGGTCGCCGGGCTGGTCCGGGACGGGGGCGTGTTCATGAACGCCGACCACATGATCGACCCCGCCACCCCGCGCATCAACGCCGCCGAACGCGCCCACCGGCACGCCCAGATGGACCGCGCCAAGGCCAACGGCGCCCTCGACTGGGCCGACTGGTGGGCGCTGGCCGCCCAGGACCCGGTGCTCGCCGGGCCCACCGCGAAGCGGTACGAGATCTACGGCGAGCACGCCGACGGCGACATGCCCGCCGCGAGCTGGCACGCCGAGACCCTGCGCGCGGCCGGCTTCGCCGAGGCCCGGCCCGTCTGGGCCTCGCCCTCCGACACGCTGCTGCTCGCGCTCAAGTAGCGCGTCAACCGGCGCACGCGGAAGGGGGGTTACGGGCTGGTGCCCGTAACCCCCCTTCCGCGTATGCCTGCTTACAGCACCTTCGACAGGAACGACTTCGTCCGGTCGTGCTGAGGGTTCGTCAGAACATCGCGCGGGTGGCCCGCTTCGACCACCACGCCGTCGTCCATGAAGACCAGCGAGTCGCCGACCTCGCGGGCGAAGCCCATCTCGTGGGTGACCACGATCATCGTCATGCCGTCCTCCGCGAGACCGCGCATGACGTCCAGGACGTCGCCCACCAGCTCGGGGTCGAGCGCGGACGTCGGCTCGTCGAAGAGCATCAGCTTCGGCTCCATCGCCAGCGCCCGGGCGATCGCCACGCGCTGCTGCTGGCCGCCGGAGAGCTGCGAGGGGTAGTTGCCCGCCTTGTCGGCGAGGCCGACCCGGTCGAGCAGCTTCAGGGCCCGCTCGCGGGCCACCGCCTTGGACTCCCGCTTGACCTGGACCGGCGCCTCCATGACGTTTTCGGCCGCCGTCATGTGCGGGAACAGGTTGAAGCGCTGGAAGACCATGCCGATGTCCCGCCGCTTCAGGGCGACTTCGCTGTCCTTCAGCTCGTAGAGCTTGTCGCCCTTCTGGCGGTACCCGACCAGCTCGCCGTCGACGTAAAGACGCCCGGCGTTGATCTGTTCCAGGTGGTTGATGCACCGCAGGAACGTCGACTTGCCGGAGCCGGAGGGCCCGATGAGGCAGAACACCTCGCCCTCGGCCACCTCCAGGTCGATGCCCTTGAGGATGTGGGCGGGGCCGAACGACTTGTGGACGCCCTCCGCCTTGACCATCGGTTGTGCAGTCATGGGGTCACCGCCGCCAGTGGGAGAGGGACAGCAGGTTCGACTTGATGCGCTCCAGCGGCGTGGGCGGCAGGGCGCGCAGCGAACCTCGGGCGAAGCGGCGCTCCAGGTAGTACTGGCCGACGCTGAACACGCTGGTCAGGGCCAGGTACCAGATCGAGGCGACGAAGAGCATCTCCATCACCGCGAACGACGTCGCGGCCACGTCCTGGGCGCTGCGCAGCAGATCCTGGTACTGGACGGCGACGACCAGGGACGAGGTCTTCAGCATGTTGATGAACTCGTTGCCCGTCGGCGGGATGATCACCCGCATCGACTGGGGGAGCACCACGCGGCGCATCGTCTGCATCTGGGTCATGCCGAGCGCGTGCGAGGCCTCGGTCTGGCCCTCGTCCACCGACTGGATGCCGGCCCGGACGATCTCCGCCATGTACGCGCCCTCGTTGAGGCCGAGGCCGAGCAGCGCGGCGAGGAACGGAGTCATGACCGCGGTCATGTAGTCCTTGTAGAACCCGAGGTTGAGGATCGGGAAGATCAGCGCCAGGTTGAACCAGATCAACAGCTGCACGTAGACCGGGGTGCCGCGGAAGAACCAGATGTACAGCCAGGCGACCGAGCTGGTCACCGGGTTCTTCGAGAGCCGCATCACGGCGAACAGCACGCCGAGGATCAGACCCACCGCCATCGAGACGACGCTGATCAGCACGGTGTGCCACAGGCCGGCCAGGATGCTGGAGTCGAACAGCTTGTCCGTGACGGTCGCCCAGCGCACGTTGCCCTGGGCGAACGCGTACCCGAGCGCGCCGAGCACGGCGACGACGGCCACGGCGCTGATCCAGCGGCCGTAGTGGCGCACCGGGATGGCGCGGATGATGTCCGGCGGGACCTGCTCCGGGGCGGCTTCCGCCGGGCCCGGAGTCTTGTCGAGCTTGTCAGTCACAGCGACTGCCCTTCAGTGGTGCGCGGGTCAGGAGCCGCCGTTGATGGCTGCCTTGGTGACGGCGCCCTGTGCGCCGCCCCACTTGTCGATGGCCGTCTTGTACGAGCCGTCCTTGATGATCGCGTCCAGTGCGGCCGAGAGGGCGTCGCGCAGCTGGGTGTTCTTCTTGTCCACCGCGATGCCGAACGGGCCCGCGTCCGAGGGGTTGGCGACCGACTCGAAGTCGGCGCCGCCGCCAGCGGTCTTCGCGATGTACGCGGCGACGGGGGAGTCGTTCAGGTCGGCCACGGCGCCGCCGGCCTTGACGCGGGTCTGCGCCTCGGCGTCGGTGGCGAAGGGCTCGAAGGCCAGCTTGCCCTTGCCGTCCTTCTCGCACTTGGCGGCGAGGTCCTTGGCGGCCTGCTCGTAGGTGGTGCCGCGCTGCACGGCGATGGTCTTGCCGCACAGGTCGTCGGTGGACTTGATGCCCTGCGGGTTGCCCTTCTTGACCAGGATGCCGGTGCTGGCCGTGTAGTAGTCGACGAAGTCGACGCCCGTACCGGTCTTCTTGCCGTCCTTGTCAAGGCCTTCCTGGCGGGCCTTGGTGTCGCTCACCGAGGACATGACCGCGTCGTAGCGGCCGGTCGGCAGGGCGCCCAGGAGGGTGTCGAAGGTGCCGCTGGTGAACTCGAACTTCACGCCGAGCTGCTTGCCGAGGGCCGCGGCGATGTCCGGGTCGATGCCGACGATGGTCTCGCCCTGCTTGAACTCCATGGGCGCGTACGTGGCGTCCGTACCGACCTTGATGACGCCGGCCTTCTGGATGTTCGCGGGGAGCTTGGAGAAGAGCGGGGCGGAGCTGGAGCCCGAGGACTCGGGGGCCGAGCCCTTCTTCGTCTGGTCACCGCAGCCGGTCACCAGCAGGGCGCCCGCGACCGCGATCGCGCCGACCGCGGCAATCCGGGACTTGGAGGCGGTCGTACGGCGGGTGGTGCTTGCGGTCATGGTCGGGTTCCTCCGGCAGGTGTTGAGTGGAGTGGCCATGGAGTGCGTACGGACAACGAACGCACAGGTCCTGGGCGGTGGTCGTGCACGCATCCTCGGGTGTCGCGACCGCGGTGTGAACCGCGTGTGAAGTCGCATCTTGCCATTCGGACCCCGGAAATCAGGGTCGCAGCCATGTCAAAATCGGATAACGGGTCACCCCCCGAAGCCGACAAGGCCGGTACACCAAGGCACACCCGGCCGGACCATGTGCGGAATGCGTCTGCGCAGGCCGGAGATCCTCCGGTTCATCTCGCGTTGTGGACATGTTTCGTGCCGCGTAGCCGACTTGTCGTGACATCCCACCAAGAGTCGTGTCACGGTACGGAGGCCGCTTGCGACGCAGCGTCGGCGCTGAGCCAATATGGACTCGTCGGCGGACGCTTCTGTCCGGTAAGAAGGATCCTTACACCCCTCATCCGGGGCTCAGGGCGCGTGTGCGGCGCGCCCGCGCGTACGTACCTCCTCCCCGCGGGGCGGGCCAACCGCCCTCAGCGGGGAACGTACGCGGGTCCGCCCACCCCTCCTCAACAAGGAGTGGCCACCCTCAACTGATGAAGACTTAAGGGGTAAAACACAATGGCAGCGGAGATCGTCAATCCTCGCAGCGACAGCAGCACGGAGGGTTCGGACGAGCCCTTCGACCCGGCCTTCGCGCTCCACCGCGGCGGCAAGATGGCCGTGCAGGCCACCGTGCCGATCCGGGACCGGGACGACCTGTCCCTCGCGTACACGCCCGGCGTCGCGAAGGTGTGCAGCGCGATCGCGGAGAACCCGGAGCTGGTCCACGACTACACCTGGAAGTCACAGGTGGTCGCCGTCGTGACGGACGGTACGGCGGTGCTCGGGCTCGGTGACATCGGCCCGGAGGCGTCCCTCCCGGTCATGGAGGGGAAGGCCATCCTCTTCAAGCAGTTCGGCGGCGTCGACGCGGTTCCGATCGCGCTCGCGACCACGGACACGGACGAGATCATCGAGACCGTGGTCCGGCTCGCCCCGTCCTTCGGCGGGGTGAACCTGGAGGACATCTCCGCCCCCCGCTGCTTCGAGATCGAGCGCCGGCTCCAGGAGGCCCTGGACATTCCGGTCTTCCACGACGACCAGCACGGCACGGCCGTGGTCACCCTGGCCGCCCTGCGCAACGCCGCGAAGCTCACCGGACGCACCCTGGGCGACCTGCGCGCGGTCATCTCCGGCGCCGGCGCGGCCGGTGTCGCCATCGCCAAGTTCCTGCTCGAAGCGGGCCTCGGCGATGTGGCGGTCGCGGACCGCAAGGGCATCGTCAGCAGCGACCGCACGGACCTGACGGACGTCAAGCGCGAGCTCGCCGAGCTCACCAACAAGGCGGGCCTCTCCGGCTCCCTGGAGACCGCGCTCGCCGGCGCCGACGTCTTCATCGGCGTCTCCGGCGGTACGGTCCCCGAGCCCGCGGTCGCCTCCATGGCGCCGGGCGCCTTCGTCTTCGCGATGGCCAACCCGAACCCCGAGGTGCACCCCGACATCGCGCACAAGTACGCGGCCGTCGTGGCCACCGGCCGCTCGGACTACCCGAACCAGATCAACAACGTGCTCGCCTTCCCCGGCATCTTCGCGGGCGCCCTCCAGGTCCGGGCCTCCCGGATCACCGAGGGCATGAAGATCGCCGCGGCGAACGCGCTGGCCGACGTCGTGGGCGACCAGCTCGCCGCCGACTACGTCATCCCGTCCCCGTTCGACGAGCGGGTCGCCCCCGCCGTCACGGCGGCGGTGGCGGCCGCCGCCCGCGCCGAGGGCGTGGCCCGCCGCTGACCGGCCGGCTTCTTCTCGCCGACGTGCCGGGCTCCCCTTCGGGGGAGCCCGGCACGACTGCTTTCCGCCCGCTCCTCGCGGCGTGCGGGGCGTCACAGCCGTGGGAGGTTCCGGCGGCCGGGCCGGGCGCCCTAGGGTCAGGGCCATGTTCGCCGCATACGCCGCCCGCATCGACCGTGACCAGCCGCTCAGCGGCCTCGAGTTGGGGGAGCGGCCGGCCCCCGAGGTACGCCCCGGCTGGACCCTCGTCGACGTACGGGCCGCCTCCCTCAATCACCATGACGTCTGGTCGCTGCGCGGGGTCGGGCTCTCCGAGGACAAGCTGCCGATGATCCTCGGCTGCGACGCGGCCGGAGTGGACCAGGACGGCAACGAGGTCGTCCTGCACTCGGTGATCGGCCAGACCGGCCACGGCGTCGGCCCCGCCGAGGGCCGCTCGATCCTCACCGAGAAGTACCAGGGCACCTTCGCCGAACAGGTCGCCGTGCCGACCTGGAACGTGCTGCCCAAGCCCAAGGACCTGAGCTTCGCGGAGGCCGCTTGCCTGCCGACCGCGTGGCTGACGGCGTACCGGATGCTGTTCACCAACGCCGGTGTGCGGCCCGGGGATTCGGTCCTGGTGCAGGGCGCGGGAGGCGGCGTCGCCACTGCCGCGATCGTGCTGGGCAAGGCCGCGGGCCTGCGGGTCTTCGCGACCAGCCGCGACGAGCACAAGCGCGTGCGGGCGGTGGAACTGGGTGCGGTCGAGGCGTACGAGCCCGGGGCGCGGCTGCCGCAGCGGGTGGACGCGGTGATCGAGACAGTGGGCGCCGCGACCTGGTCCCACTCGGTCAAGTCCCTTCGCCCGGGCGGCACTTTGGTCATCTCCGGCGCGACCAGCGGCGACCGCCCCGCGCACGCCGAACTGACCCGCATCTTCTTCCTCGAACTCAAGGTCGTGGGCTCGACGATGGGCACGAAGGACGAGCTGGAGGACCTGCTGGCGTTCTGCTCGGCGACCGGCGTACGCCCCGTCATCGACGAGGTGCTCCCGCTCGACCGGGCGCGCGAGGGCTTCGAGAAGGTGGCGTCGGGCGACCTGTTCGGGAAGGTGGTCCTCACGGTGGGATGAGGCGGCGCGTCCGCTTCCGCTGAGCTTCGGGGCCGTTGTCCCGCGCGCAGGGCCGCGCGGGACAACGGCCTTTCGCGCGCGGAATCTGTCAACTCTGGTTGACGGTAGGTGCCTGTCAATGTAAGTTGACAGGCATGACCGAGGCCACCGATCTCGCCGCACGAGCCGGCGACCGCGACCCGAGGGTCGGACTGCGGGCCGTCGCCGCGCTGCGACGGCTGCTGGAACAGCTCGAATCCGTACAGGTACGAAGCGCCCGCAATCAGGGCTGGTCATGGCAGGAGATCGCCGCCGAGCTGGGGGTCAGCCGCCAGGCCGTCCACAAGAAGCACGGGAGGAATTGATGTTCGAGCGATTCACGGCGGATGCCCGTGGGGTGGTGGCGGGAGCGGTCGAGCACGCGTCGCGAGCGGGGTCCCCGGTGGTGACCGAGGAGCATCTGCTCCTCGCCCTCCTCGACCGCGAGGGCACGAAGGCGTCCTTCGCGCTGGCCTCCCTCGGCGTGACCGGCCGCCGCGCCGAACTCGCCGAGGCGCTGGCCGCCGGGCGGCGCCGGGGCGGGATGTCCAGGGCGGAGGAGGACGCGCTGGCCGGCCTCGGCATCTCCGTCCAGGAGATCGTGGCGAGGGTGGAGGAGGCCCACGGCCCCGGCGCGCTGTCCGGCGACGCCCTCGGCAAGGCGTGGCCCTCGGGCCGGCCGTCCTTCACGAAGGGCTCGAAGAAGGTACTGGAGAAGTCCCTCAGGCTCGCGGTCGCCCGCAAGCAGAAGCACATCGGGGACGAGCATCTGTTGCTCGCGCTCGCGGTGCTGCCGGGGCTGGCGGGGGAGGCTCTGGCGGAGTGCGGCGGGACGTACGCGGGGTTGGAGCGGGTGCTGTCCACCCCGGCCCCCTGACCCCTGCGCCCTGACCCCGGGCTCGCCCTCCGGGTGGGGCTTGGGAGGGTTTTCGCCCCGCCCCGCCCCTTCCCGCAACCCTCCGGGGGAGAGTGCTTCGGCTGCGGACCGTGTGTGGCTGGTCGCGCAGTTCCCCGCGCCCCTGAAGGCCTCGGTGCTGGACGGTGCAGACATGCCCAGCCCGTCATGGGGGTCCCCCCTGGCCCTTGAGGCCTTGGGGGAGATTGAGGGCGAGCGCCGTTCAGGCGCGAACGGGGTCTGGGGCGGAGCCCCAGGGTCGGGTCGCTCAGGGGCGCGGGGGGCGGAGGGCCGCGCCGATGTGGGCCGCCGCTTCGGCCAAGTGGCGGCGCGCCTGCCGCAGTTGAGGCTCCGTCACCCCGTGATCCCGGGCCGCATCCCGGATATCGTCCCGGAACCGGTCGAGCAGCCGGTCGAGGTCCCGCGCCGGGTCACCGGACGACTCCTCCCGCGCCCACTCCGGAACCGCGCCCGGCTTGCCGAGATCCACCCGCTCATCCGCCACGGGCGGCGCCGCCTGGCCGAACCCGAACCGCCCCAGCTCCTTCGTGATCTCGGCGAGCCCCTCGCGCACACCCGTCGGCCAGTCGCCGCGCGCGAAGTGCTCCTGCACTTGGCGCTGCACGTCCCGGGCCACCCGCTGCATCTCCTCGCGCGCGTTCTCCTGCGCCTCCTTGGCCTGGCGGCGCGCCTCCCTGGCCTCGTCGCGGGCCCGCCGGGACTCGTCCTTGGCCCGGCGCGCCTGCTCCTTCCACTCCTGCTTCGCCCGCTTGAACTCCTCCTTGGCCTGCTGCCACCCCTCCGCGTCGCCCCAGGCGCCGTCGAGGAAGTCGGAGGCCTCGGGGAAGCCCTTCCGGGCGCCACGGCCCGTGCCCGCACCCGGGGAGGTCTGACCCGTACGGGCCTCACGGGCCGCCCGGCGCATGTCGTCGCGCAGGCTGCCCGCCGCACCGCGTACGTCGTCACGGATCTCGGCGGCGAGTTCGGAGACGGACTCGCGGATCTCCAGCTCCAGGTCGGCGAGTTCACCGCCCCGGCCCGCCAACTCCGCGCGGCCCGCGTCGGTGATCGAGTAGACCTTGCGGCCGCCCTCGGTGGTGTGCGTGACGAGTCCCTCGGCCTCCAGCTTGGCCAGCCTCGGGTAGACGGTGCCCGCGCTGGGTGCGTACAGGCCCTGGAAGCGCTCTTCGAGCAGGCGGATCACCTCGTACCCGTGGCGCGGAGCCTCGTCGAGCAGCTTGAGGAGGTAGAGACGCAGGCGTCCGTGGGCGAAGACCGGGGGCATGTCAGAGCACCTTCTTGTTCGGGCCGGCCGAGCCGGACTGGTCATCGGCGGAGGACGCCTCGGTGGAGGGCGGCGCCTGCTCGACAGGGTCCTCCGCGAAGGGCGGCTCCTCGTCCGCCGGCCGGCGCAGCAGCGCGATCGAGCCGGAGACCGTCGTCGCCCGCAGCGTGCCGTTGCCCGCCCCCAACGTGCCGGTGATCTTCTTCGTGCCCCACTGCCCGCTGACCCGCAGGTCCTCGAACGCGCTGGAGACGGCCCCGCTCGCGGTGTTGGCCTCGACATGCGCGTCGGCCGGGTGTGGCAGCCGGATGGCCACCTCGCCGGAGACGGTCGTCAGCCGGATGTCGGTGGCCTTCGTGCCGGGGTCGAGGTCGAGCAGCATGTCGCCGCTCACCGACTCCGCCGCCACACGGCCTCCGGCGCCCTCGATGACCGTCAGATCACCGGAGACCGACTTGAAGTGGAGGTCACCGGTGACCGCCTGGGCCTCCAGGTTGCCGGTGACGCTCTCGGCCCGGACCGGGCCCGCGAGCTTGACCAGGGTGTGGTCGCCGCTGACCCCGCGTACCTCCGTACGTCCCCGTACCCCGGACACCACGGCCCCCGCGCCGACCGTGCCGACCTCGACGTCCGCGTCCGCCGGCACCGCGAGCGAGACCACCGCGCTGCGGTTCCAGCCCTTGCGTTCGAGCCACTTGAGGAAGCCGCGCCAGGGCAGGTCGTCGTAGGCGACGGTGAGCGTGGAGCCGTCCCGCGTCACGATCAGCGGGGGCCCCTCGACCCCCGAGATCTCCAGGCGGGCGGAACTTTCCTCGGTGCCGACCACGTTCACTGTTCCGTTGACGATGCGGACCTGGACCTTGGTCACCGGGCCGTCGGTCGCGTCGAAGGTGAGCTTCCGCGAATCTGGGACGGCCCACGTGGACTCGGACATGTGCTGACCTCCTGGGCGCTGTGACCGGACAGGGCATGACACGGGTGCAATACGGTGGATATGCCCTCCAGGAGAGACGCAACATATCGCGTCTCTCGTTAGACACGATATATCGCGGTTGTGGAAAGTCAAGGCCGCGCGCGACGGCCCGGTGCGAGCGGATCCGCCCCCGCACTATGGGCCCATACGCCCCTGCATAGAGGGAAATCACCCCAAAAATGGCCTAGCGTATCGATCATGACCGTCGTCGATACCGCCGCCCCCGGCGCCCTGCTCCTCTGCCGCGCCGAACCCCCGGCGGTCCGCCCGGTCGCCCATCTGCTGCGCGAGCGCATGCTGCTGGCCCCGGCGGGAGACGGCTGGAGCGTGCTCGTGCCCGCGGCCAAGCCCTGGCTGACCGGTGCCGGCCCCGTCGACGAGGTGCTCGCGGGCTGGGCGGGCGCGCTCACGGTCGGCGCGGGGCGGCCCGCGATCGCGCTGTGGTGGGACGACTCCCGGGCCGGCTACACCCTGGCTTCCGGCTTTCGCCGTACGGTCGGATACGTCTGGCTGTCCGACGGCACGCCGCTCGGCGAGAGCGAGGCGATGCGTACGTTCGCGGCCCGGCTCGGCCTGGATCCCGTACACGACATGGAGGCGCTCGACGGCCTCACCCGCCCCGATTCGGCCGCCGACGCCCGGGCCCGGCTCCTCGGCCTGATCGCGGTCCTGGCCCGCACGGGCGTGGTCCTGCCCGCCGGGCTCGGCCCGGGCGAACCGACCGACCGGCTGCGCTCGGTGGCCGCGGCGCACGGCGCCGAGCCGATCGAATGGTCCGGCTGGCGCGATGCCGTACGCGCCGAACTCGACGCGGTCGAGGACGGCCCGCTCGGCCCCTGGCTGCGCGGCCCCAAGGCCCGCCTAACCGGCGCCGCCCAACTCGCCGCCGGCCTCCCGCTCACGGCCTGGGGCCTCGCCCGGCGCAGCGGCGGCTGGACGACGGCGGGCGCGATTCTGGTGGCCCACGGCGCACTTGGTCTCGCGTACGACCGCATGCGGGCCCGGCCGGGCCGCTGACGCGTATTACGCGTCCGGGGGCCCGAGCCCCCGCTTCGGCCTACTCGTCCTCGTCCTCGTCGTCGTCGAGCCGGGCCAGCCACGTGGCGAGCCGCTCGACCGGGACTTCGAAGTCCGGGTTCAGATCGACGAAGGTGCGCAGCTGCTCGGCGAGCCACTCGAAGGTGACCTCCTCCTCGCCGCGCCGCTTCTCCAGCTCCTCGATGCCGCGGTCGGTGAAGTACACAACTTGCTCCTGGGACGTACCGGATGTTCGGCCCTCAGGGTATCCGGCGGCCGGTACGGGGACGGAACGGCCGTCGCGCGGGCGGCCTCGAGCGCCCGGTTCGCCCGGCGGGACGGGGGTACAGCGAGGGCACCGTCCCCGTGCGCTCCCGCGGGGCCTTCCCGGGGCGCGGCCGGCGGATCCGGCAGCCATGACCGGGATCCGACGGGCACCGCACGGCGTTATGGGAGTACGGGACGGCTGACGGAGGTGGCTTCGGATGTTCGGTGGGCTCGACGAGCTTTTCGCGCCCGGGCGGCGGCACACGGAAGAGGAGCGCCGGCGTCAGGAGATCACCCTCGACGAGGTCGGCGACTCCGACCCCGGGCGCGGCCCGATAGACCTGGCCAGTGGCAGCGTCGTCATACGGGTGCCCCCGGGCGGGGGCACCGGGCACGCTCATGACGGGGACGGCGATGGCGACGGGGACGAGGACGGCGTGAGCCAGGCGCGCTGACGCCGAAGGGCCCGGCATCCCGTGGAATCGGAATGCCGGGCCCTTCGCCGCGTACAGCCGTCGGCGACCAGTGGTGACCGGTCGCCGGCCTGCCGGTGCTAGGCCTCGAAGACCTCGTTCACCAGCTGCTCCTGCTCCTGCTCGTGGCGCTTCTTCGAGCCCACCGCCGGGGACGAGCCGTGCGGGCGCGAGATGCGGCGCAGGCGCTCGCCGTGCGGCACGTCCGCGCCGACGGCCAGGTCCAGGTGGTCGATCAGGTTGAGCGCGATGAACGGCCAGGCACCCTGGTTCGCCGGCTCCTCCTGGGCCCACAGGTACTTCTCGGCGTTCGGGAACTTGGCGATCTCCGCCTGGAGCTCGGCACCCGGCAGCGGGTAGAGGCGCTCGATGCGGATGATCGCGGTGTCGTTCGCGCCGCGCTTGTCGCGCTCGGCGGCCAGGTCGTAGTAGACCTTGCCCGCGCAGAAGACGACCTTGCGGACCGCGTTGGCGTCCACGTGCTCATCGCCGATCACCGGGCGGAAGCCGCCGTTGGTGAACTCCTCGGCCTTCGACGCCGCCGCCTTCAGACGCAGCATCGACTTCGGGGTGAAGACGATGAGCGGCTTGTGGTGCGGGTTGTGGACCTGCCAGCGCAGCAGGTGGAAGTAGTTCGACGGCAGCGTCGGCATCGCGACCGTCATGTTGTTCTGCGCGCACATCTGGAGGAAGCGCTCCGGGCGGGCGGACGAGTGGTCCGGGCCCTGGCCCTCGTAGCCGTGCGGCAGGAGCAGCGTGACGCCGGAGGTCTGGCCCCACTTCTGCTCGGCCGAGGAGATGAACTCGTCCACGACCGTCTGGGCGCCGTTGACGAAGTCGCCGAACTGCGCCTCCCACATCACCAGGGACTCGGGACGGGCCAGCGAGTAGCCGTACTCGAAGCCCATCGCCGCGTACTCGGAGAGCAGCGAGTCGTAGACGTTGTAACGCGCCTGGTCCTCGGACAGGTACATCAGCGGGGTGTAGTCCTCGCCCGTGACCTGGTCGACCAGGACCGCGTGGCGCTGGCCGAAGGTGCCGCGGCGGGTGTCCTGGCCGGAGAGCCGGACCGGGACGCCCTCGATGAGCAGCGAGCCGATGGCCAGGGTCTCGCCCATGCCCCAGTCGATCGTGCCGTCCTCGACGGAGGCGGCGCGGCGCAGCATCTGCGGCATCAGACGCGGGTGCACGGTGATCCGGTCGGGGATGTTCACCTGCGACTCGGCGATGCGCTTGACGACCTCCTGGGAGACCGCCGTGGACACCGCGACCGGGAACTGGGCCTGCGCGTCGGTCGAGTGGATCTCGCCCGGCGCCGAGGTGGCCTCGCGGACCTCCGCGAACACCTTCTCCAGCTGGCCCTGGAAGTCCTGCAGGGCCTGCTCGGCCTCTTCCAGGGTGATGTCGCCGCGACCGATGAGCGACTCGGTGTAGAGCTTGCGCACCGAGCGCTTCTTGTCGATCAGGTTGTACATCTGCGGGTTGGTGAACTGCGGGTTGTCGCCCTCGTTGTGACCGCGGCGGCGGTAGCAGATGAGGTCGATCACGACGTCCTTGTTGAACGTCTGGCGGAACTCGAAGGCGAGCCGCGCGACGCGGACCACGGCCTCCGGGTCGTCGCCGTTCACGTGGATGATCGGCGCCTCGATCATGCGGGCCACGTCGGTGGCGTACATGGAGGAGCGCGACGACTCCGGGGCGGCGGTGAAGCCGACCTGGTTGTTGATGACGATGTGGACCGTGCCGCCGGTGCGGTAGCCGCGCAGCTGCGACATGTTCAGGGTCTCGGCGACGACACCCTGGCCCGCGAAGGCCGCGTCACCGTGCAGGGCGACGGGCAGGACCGTGAAGTCCGTGCCGCCCTTGTTGATGACGTCCTGCTTGGCGCGGGCGACGCCCTCCAGGACCGGGTCGACCGCCTCCAGGTGCGAGGGGTTCGCGACGAGCGAGACCTTGATCTGCTCGCCGTCCAGGCCGGTGAAGGTGCCGGAGGCGCCCAGGTGGTACTTCACGTCGCCGGAGCCGTGCATCGACTTCGGGTCGAGGTTGCCCTCGAACTCGCGGAAGATCTGCGCGTACGACTTGCCGACGATGTTGGCCAGGACGTTCAGCCGGCCGCGGTGGGCCATGCCGATGACGACCTCGTCCAGGCGCGACTCGGCGGCGCTGTCGATGACGGCGTCGAGCAGCGGAATGACCGACTCGCCGCCCTCGAGCGAGAAGCGCTTCTGGCCGACGTACTTGGTCTGCAGGAACGTCTCGAACGCCTCGGCCGCGTTCAGGCGGCGCAGGATGCGCAGCTGCTCCTCGCGCTCCGGCTTGGAGTGCGAGCGCTCGACGCGGTCCTGGATCCACTTGCGCTGCTTGGGGTCCTGGATGTGCATGAACTCGATGCCGGTGGTGCGGCAGTACGAGTCGCGCAGGACGCCGAGGACGTCGCGCAGCTTCATCAGGGACTTGCCGGCGAAGCCGCCGACCGCGAACTCCCGCTCCAGGTCCCACAGGGTGAGGCCGTGCTCGGTGATGTCCAGGTCGGGGTGCTTGCGCTGGCGGTACTCCAGCGGGTCGGTGTCGGCCATGACGTGGCCGCGGACCCGGTAGGAGTGGATCAGCTCGAAGACGCGGGCGGCCTTCGTGACGTCGTCGTCGTGCGAGGCGTCGATGTCCTTGAGCCAGCGGACCGGCTCGTAGGGGATGCGCAGCGCCTCGAAGATGTCGTCGTAGAACTCGCTGTCGCCGAGCAGCAGGTTGGCGACGATCCGCAGGAACTCGCCCGACGCGGCGCCCTGGATGACCCGGTGGTCGTACGTCGAGGTGAGGGTCATCACCTTCGAGATGCCCAGCTTGTTCAGGGTGTCCTGCGACGTGCCCTGGAACTCGGCCGGGTAGTCCATCGAGCCGACGCCCATGATGACCGACTGGCCGGGCATCAGACGCGGCACGGAGTGGACGGTGCCGAGGCCGCCGGGGTTGGTCAGCGAGACGGTGACGCCCGTGAAGTCGTCCATCGTCAGCTTGTTGTTCCGGGCCCGGCGGACGATGTCCTCGTAGGCCTGCCAGAACTCGAAGAAGTTGAGCGTCTCGGCCTTCTTGATGCCGGCGACGACGAGCTGGCGGTCGCCGTTGGGCTTCACCAGGTCGATGGCCAGACCGAAGTTCACGTGGTCCGGCTTGACCAGGGTCGGCTTGCCGTCCTTCTCGACGAAGGAGTAGTTCATCGACGGCATGGCCTTGATGGCCTGCACCATCGCGTACCCGATGAGGTGGGTGAAGGAGACCTTCCCGCCCCGGGCGCGCTTGAGGTGGTTGTTGATGACGATGCGGTTGTCGAACAGGAGCTTCACCGGGACGGCGCGCACGGACGTGGCCGTGGGCACCTCAAGGGAGGCGTTCATGTTCTTGGCGACCGCGGCGGAGGGACCGCGCAGCGTCACGTATTCGGGACCGGCGGGGGCCTCCGTGGCGCCAGCAGGCTGTGCGGCGCCAGCCGCTCCGGTGGAGCCGGTGCTTGCACCGGGCTTGGCGGCGGGCGCGGCGGCAGCCGCGGGCTTCGCCGGAGCCGGAGCCGGAGCCGGAGCCGGAGCCTGGGCCGGGGTGGCGGCCGGAGCCGCGGCCTTCACCGGCGCCGGGGCGGCGGCCGGGGTGGCCGGCGCCGCGGGTGCCGGGGCGGCCTGGGCCGGGGCCGCGGGAGCGGCCGGAGCAGCTGCGGCAGGCGCGGCTGCCGCAGCCCCCGCGGCTGCGGTGGGAGCACCCTGAACAGGGTTGTCCGCCGTGCCGGTGGCACCCGGCTTGTAGTCGGCGAAGAAGTCCCACCAGGCACGGTCGACCGAATTGGGGTCCTGGAGGTACTGCTGATAGATCTCGTCGACAAGCCACTCATTGGCACCAAAGCCGGCCGCAGGGTTCTTGCCCTGCCCGTCTTGGTCGGTCGAGACGCTCGAATTACTGGGGGACTGAGACGACACGGCGGTAACCGCCCTCTTCCGCTTCACAAGGTGATGGACAGCGGAAATAAAGGCTACGCCTTGCCGGCCTGGACGTGCAGGCCGGGCTTGCCACAGTCGCGTAAGTCACACCGGAACCCTGGTTTCAGGGCGCGAAATGGCGGGAAACAAGCGTGGTTCCGCTACTGCCCGAGCCGCTCCGGGTACACGACAGCGCGGCTACGGCCCCCTGGCCCGCACCCTGAACGACCGCTTCCGCTGATGACCACGCAGAACGGCCGCTTCCGGTTCGAACTTTACGTCAACTTTGCTGGCGGGGAGTGCCCGGGAGGGTGACCTGGATCCGGCAGCCCCGAGCGGATTCGGCCACGCCGATCCGGCCACCGTGGAGATCCACCGCCCAGCGCGCGATGGCGAGGCCGAGCCCCGTGCCGCCGTCGCTGCCGGGGCCGTGCGGGGCCGTGGCGGTGCCGCGGTTGAACCGCTCGAAGACCCGGTGCCACTCGGACTGCGGTATGCCGGGCCCCTCGTCCAGGACCTCCAGGTCGAGGGACTCGGGCTGCGGGCCGCGCCGCGCCCGTACGGTCACGCGGCCGTGCGGCGGGGAGTGCTTGACGGCGTTGTCGATGAGATTCGCCACCACCTGGTGCAGCCGCTCCGCGTCCGCGTGCGCGGTCAGCTCGGGCGGCGACACGTCCAGGTGCAGATGGACGTCGGTGCGCTGGTGGTTGCCCGAGCCGGAGGACAGCTTGCGCTGGGCGGCCGCCAGGTTGGCCTCCTTGAGGACCCCCGACAGGTACGGCCACACCTCGAAGCGGTGGGCGCGCAGCGTCACGACGCCGTTGTCCAGGCGGGACAGGTCCAGGAGGGTCTCGACCAGACGGCCCAGGCGCTCGGTCTGCTTGAGGGCCGTGCGCATGGTCTCCGGGTCGGCGGCGGAGACGCCGTCCACCACGTTCTCCAGGACCGCGCGCAGCGCCGCGATGGGCGTGCGCAGCTCGTGGGAGACATTCGCCACGAGTTCCTTGCGGTGCCGGTCAACGGCCTCCAGGTCGTCGGCCATGCGGTTGATCGTGCCCGCGAGGTCGCCGAGCTCGTCCCGGCGGTCGGCGCCGCGCACCCGGCGGGTGTAGTCGCCGTGCGAGATGGCGCGGGCGACGGTGTTCATCTCGTCCAGCGGGGCGGTGAGCCCATGGGCGACGAACTGGGTGATCAGCAGCGTCGCTATCACCGAGAAGACGGTGATGAAGCGGAGCTCGGTGCGGGTCTGCAGGGCCACCATGAGCAGCCCTGTGGTGATGAACACGGAGACCACCACGAGCGTGCCGAGCTTCGTCTTGATCGATATGGACACCGACCGCAGCCCCGCCGCTACCCGGCCGCGCAGCCCGCGCCGGGCCCTGGCCCATCTGCCGCGTCTGGCGGGCTCGTCCCAGCCGGGCCGCTCGCCGCTGCCGCGCAGCTGCCGGGCCCGGTCTCCGGCCCGGCTCATGGCGCCGGGGTCTCCAGCGCGTAACCCACGCCGTGGACCGTGCGGATCCGCTCGGCACCGATCTTGCGGCGCAGCGCCTTGATGTGGCTGTCCACGGTCCGGGTGCCGGACGCGTCCGCCCAGTCCCACACCTCGGCCAGCAGCTGCTCGCGCGAGAGGACGGCACGCGGGGTGTTCGCCAGGCAGCTCAGCAGGTCGAACTCGGTCGGCGTCAGATGGACGTCCTCGCCGCGCACCCGGACCCGGCGCTGCGCGTGGTCGATCTCCAGCTCGCCGAGGCGGAGTATGCCCGTGCGCGGCGTGGTGGCGGCCAGCGCGGCCCGCTCCACCCGGCGCAGCAGGACGTGCACCCGGGCCGCGAGCTCGCGCATCGAGAACGGCTTGGTCATGTAGTCGTCGGCGCCGACGCCGAGCCCGACCAGCATGTCGGTCTCGTCGTCGCGGGCCGTCAGCATGAGGACCGGCACGGGCCGGCGGGCCTGGACCCGGCGGCAGACCTCCAGGCCGTCGAAGCCCGGCAGCATGATGTCGAGGACCATCAGGTCCGGCTGCCAGGCCTCGGCCGTGTCGACGGCCGCGGGCCCGTCGACGGCCGTCTGCACCTGGAAGCCCTCGGCCCGCAGACGGGCCGCGATGGCGTCGACGATCGTCGTGTCGTCCTCGACGACCAGCACCCTGCGCTGGGCGCCGGGGGTCGCCGCGACGCCGTTGTGGCCGGTGTGTGTCTGCTCCATCGGTTGCCCCGCCCTGACTGTGCTCGCCCGGGGATCCGTGGGGTGATCCCCTGTGTCGGTCAGAGACTAGAGGCACTTTCCGTATCTCGGCTACGCAGGGCGAACGCCGAGATGGACCACGTCAGGGACGCCCCGGGCAACTCGGATCTCTTCGGTATTTACCCCGGTGAATCCGGCATTCCGGAGCGCCTGCTCGAAGCCGGCGGACGGCTGCGCGGACCATACGGCGAGCACCCCGCCGGGTCTCAACCGCCTTGCGCAGTCGGCGAGTCCGGCCGGTGAGTACAGTCCACCGTTGCCCTCGGTGACCGTCCAGTCGGGCCCGTTGTCGATGTCGAGGCAGAGCGCGTCGAAGGTGTCCTGGGTGGTACGCACGTAATCGACCAGATCCGCCTGGATGATCCGGGTACGCGAATCGGACAGAGCCGGGCCCGAAATGGCGCCGAGCGGACCCGCGCGGTGCCAGTCGATGATGGCCTCTTCCCGCTCCACCACGGCGATTTGGCCCCAGCGCGGGTCCTGCGCCGCATGTGCGAGGGAGAAGCCGACGCCGAGGCCGCCAATCAGAACCGAAGGGCGGGCCGTACCTGGCAGAAGTGTGTCGTACGCCGCATCGATGAGCAGGCGTTCCGAGCGGCCGTCCGAAGTGTCCATGAGGAAGCACCCGTTGGCGATGATCTCGAAATGCGCTCCGCGCCGCCGCAGCACGACTTCCCCGTGCGGTCCCTGGCGCCTGTCGAGGGTGGCGATGTGGTCCATGCCCGCGAGGATGCCGTGTCCGGCCGTGCCGCGCACGCGAGTTGTGCGTCGCGGACGGGTGGCGCGGCGCGCCCCGGACGCTCAAGATGTGTCAAAGGTTGTCCGGTGTGGCGCACGCCATAGACGCGGTCGGAGTCGATCACGGAAGGTGAGCCGTTGTAAGGCACGTAAGCGAGAACGGAACACGGCCGAAGAACGCGGGCGTGGCTTGATTCGGGGCGCGTACACGGTGTCCCGGGGAAGGGGCCTCTCCCGGTGCACCCGCTCGAAACCCGGCAGCCGGCCGCGTCGGCGACGCCGCTGCCCGCCACCGCCTCGGGCCCCGCATTCGAGGCGCTCCCGTCCCAGCGGCCCTGGTCCGAGACGGCGGAGCCGCCCGCTTCGGGTGCCGGGGAGCCGGCGGTCGCCGGGCCGACGGGGTTCGCGGAGCCGCCCGTCACGGGAGTGCGGGGCGGCCTCGCCCGGGTACGACGTGTGCTCCCCTCGCCCATCGCGACGCCGTTCGCCTTCGGCTACGCGGTGCTGCTCCTGGTGACGTCCCTCTACAGCCAGTACGGCGACCCGCACACGGTGAGCGCCCTGCTGCGCGGGTCGAGCACCGATGTGGCCCACCTGTCGACGACACCGGTCCTGGCGATCTTCGCCAGCGCGCTGTGGATAGCCGGCGGCATCGCCTCCCCGTACGCGATGGTGTTCATCTTCGTCCTGGCCGCCCTGGAGCGCCGCATCGGCGGCTGGCGCACGGCCGGTGTCTTCCTGCTTGGCCATGTCGTGGCGACCCTCGCCACCGAGATCCCGGTCGCCCTCTCGGTCCTGGCCGGGCACCTCCCCGCGAGCTCGCTGCACCGCCTGGACTACGGCATCAGCTTCGGCCTGATGGCCACGGTCGGCGCCCTCGCGGGCCTGCTCGCCCCGCTGCTGCGCTGGACCGTCCTGGCCGTGGTCGGCGCCCTGCTCCTCCAGGACCTCCTGGACATGGCCGAACCCCTGGCGGCCTGGGGTCACCCGGTCGCCCTCCTGGTGGGCGTCGCCTGCTGGCCGGCGGTGCGCCGGGTACGGCTCGCCCCGGCGTCCTGACCCGGGCCGCGCCCGGCCCTTCGGCGCCGGTCAGCCCGCCGACGGCTTGAAGTGCAGGCTGGCCATGGGGGAGCGGGTCTCCCAGCCCAGGGAGGTGTAGAGGGTGCGGCCCTCGGGGGTGCCCACCAGGATTCCGGTGGTGGCGCCCGCCTCGTGGGCGGTGTTCTGCAGGGTTCGCATCACCAGGCTGCCCAGGCCCCGGCGCCGGTGGTCCGCAGCCGTTTCGATCTGGTCGGCGACGGCGGTCGGGCCGGTCGGCGCGATCTGGCCGCGGGCGGCGAAGTGCCCCTCGGCGGTGCGGACCAGGACCCGGGTCACGCCGCCCCGGGTCCACGAGGTGAGGGTGTAGCCGGCCGGCACCTCGGGCCGCTCGGCGGCGAGCGGGAGGGACATCAGGAAGCCGGGTTGGTCGAACTGCCAGCCCGCGCCGAGCCAGGGCCGCACGGTGTCGTCGTCCGCGAACAGCTTCAGCCACGTCCCGGGTGCGGTCGTGGCGGCCACCAGCGCGCGGACGTCCGCCTCGGCGGGCTCCGGCAGCACGTGCCGGGACACGTGGTGGGCCTGTCCGGCGTCGATGGTCCAGCCCCAGGGGCGGTCCATCGGATCGGAGGCCCCGCGCGACACGACCCAGCCGTCGATCCAGGCCCGTACGAGGGTGGCCGTCCCGGCCGGGTCCGCCGCCGCTGCCGTCGCTGTCGTCGTCATGTCCGCCCCCGGTGGTAATGGATGAAGTGGTGTAGGGAACCTTACAAGCGAGGGTGGGTGTTTGTCTCGCGTCTTATGGCTGCCGGGCGGCCGACGGTGCGGCGCGGTCCGGCGGGCGCGGCAGCCGTCGCCCTGCGCGACCGGCGGCTGCCGAGCCCTCCGTGCCTGGTCACCGGGGTCGCCCCGAGTGATCGCTCAGAGCGAACACGCCCCGGGGAACATTCCTCGACTCACATGCATTGAGTCGGCATAGCTCAACTTGACTGCCGAAGGGGAGATCATGGCTACCGAGTCCACGGCGTACACACCGACCGCCCTGCCCGTGCTGCCGCTCGACGACGAGGTCGTGCTGCCCGGCATGGTCGTTCCGCTGGATCTGTCCGATGCCGAGGTGCGGGCCGCCGTCGAGGCCGCCCAGGCCGCCGCCCGGCCCGATGCGGGGAAGCCGCAGGTGCTGCTCGTGCCGCGGATCGACGGGACGTACGCCGCGACCGGTGTGCTCGGAACCGTCGAGCAGGTCGGCCGGCTCTCCGACGGCGACCCCGGCGCCCTCATCCGGGGCCGCCACCGCGTGCGCATCGGCGCCGGCACCACCGGGCCCGGCGCGGCCCTGTGGGTGGAGGGGGCCAGGGTCGAGGAGGCCCTGCCCGAGCCTCTGCCGGGCCAGGTGACCGAACTGGTCAAGGAATACAAGGCACTGGCCACCGACTGGCTGAAGAAGCGCGGGGCCTGGCAGGTCGTCGACCGCGTCCAGCAGATCGAGGGCGTGTCCGCCCTCGCCGACAACTCCGGATACTCGCCCTTCCTCACCACCACCCAGAAGGTCGAGCTCCTGGAGACGACCGACCCGGTGGCCCGCCTGAAGCTCGCCACCGAGCAGCTCCGCGAGCACCTCGCCGAGCAGGAGGTCGCCGAGTCCATCGCCAAGGACGTACAGGAGGGCGTGGACAAGCAGCAGCGCGAGTTCCTGCTGCGCCGCCAGCTCGACGCCGTACGCAAGGAGCTGCGCGAGCTCAACGGCGAGGGCGGCGACGAGGACGAGAGCGACGACTACCGCGCCCGCGTCGAGGCCGCCGACCTGCCCGAGAAGGTCCGCGAGGCCGCCCTCAAGGAGGTCGACAAGCTGGAGCGTTCCAGCGACCAGTCGCCCGAGGGCTCCTGGATCCGCACCTGGCTCGACACCGTCCTCGAACTGCCCTGGAACGAGAGCACGGAGGACGTGTACGACATCCGGGGCGCGCGGGCCGTTCTCGACGCCGAGCACGCCGGTCTGAAGGACGTCAAGGAACGCATCACCGAATACCTCGCGGTGCGCAAGCGCCGCGCCGACCGGGGGCTCGGGGTCGTGGGCGGCCGCCGCGGCGGCGCCGTGCTCGCGCTCGTCGGTCCGCCCGGAGTGGGCAAGACCTCGCTCGGCGAGTCCGTCGCGCACGCCATGGGCCGCAAGTTCGTCCGCGTCGCGCTCGGCGGCGTACGCGACGAGGCCGAGATCCGCGGCCACCGCCGCACCTACGTCGGCGCCCTGCCCGGCCGGATCGTGCGGGCCATCAAGGAGGCCGGGTCGATGAACCCGGTCGTGCTGCTCGACGAGATCGACAAGGTGGGCTCCGACTTCCGGGGCGACCCGGCCGCCGCCCTGCTCGAAGTCCTCGACCCGGCGCAGAACCACACCTTCCGCGACCACTACCTGGAGGTCGAGCTCGACCTCAGCGACGTGGTGTTCCTGGCCACCGCCAACGTCCTCGAAGCCATCCCCGAGGCCCTGCTCGACCGCATGGAGCTGGTCCGGCTCGACGGCTACACCGAGGACGAGAAGGTCGTCATCGCCCGCGACCACCTCCTCCCGCGCCAGCTGGAGCGGGCCGGTCTCGAACCCGGTGAGGTCGTCCTCGAGGACGCCTCGCTGCGCAGGCTCGCGGGCGAGTACACCCGGGAGGCGGGCGTCCGCAACCTGGAGCGCTCGATCGCCCGGCTGCTGCGCAAGGTCGCGGCCCAGCACGAACTGGGCGGCCAGGAGCTGCCGTTCACCATCGCCCCCGACGATCTGCGCAAGCTGATCGGACGCCCGCACCACGTGCCCGAGTCCGCCCAGGACCCGGCCGAGCGGCGGACCGCGGTGCCCGGTGTGGCCACCGGGCTCGCCGTCACCGGGGCCGGCGGTGACGTCCTGTTCGTCGAGGCCTCCCTAGCCGACCCGGAGACGGGCGCGGCGGGCCTGACCCTCACCGGTCAGCTCGGCGACGTGATGAAGGAGTCCGCGCAGATCGCGCTGAGCTTCCTGCGCTCGCACGGGGCCGAACTGGAGCTTCCCGTCGCGGACTTGAAGGACCGGGGCGTGCACGTCCACTTCCCGGCGGGCGCGGTCCCCAAGGACGGTCCGAGCGCCGGCATCACGCTGGTCACCGCGCTGTCCTCGCTGCTCTCGGGGCGGCAGGTCCGCACCGACGTGGCGATGACCGGCGAGGTGTCGCTGACCGGGCGGGTGCTGCCGATCGGCGGCCTCAAGCAGAAGCTGCTCGCCGCGCACCGGGCCGGGATCACCACCGTGGTGATCCCCAAGCGGAACGAGGCGGATCTGGACGACGTCCCGGCGGAGGTCCTGGAGAAGCTGGAGGTCCACCCCGTCACGGACGTCCGCCAGGTCCTGGAGATCGCCCTCGCCCCGGCTGAGGTCGCGGTCGCCTCGGCGGCGTGAGGCGGCGGGGCCGGGGGAGCGCCCCCGGCCCCGCTCACGCCTGGGTGGCCCGCTCGTAGACCGAGCGGGCCTTCGCGTCGAACAGGGCCGCCGTCGACTCCACGTCCGTGTCGCCGCCGCTCAGGACGCCGATGATCCGGCCGAGCCGGTCGGGCCCCTGGTAGTCGATCAGCCAGGGGCTGCCGCTGGTGCCGACCCAGAAACCGCCGCACTCCATGCGCAGCATCGCGGGCTCGTCGGAGTCCCGGTGGACGTCGGTGGTGCACATGACCGGCCGGTTGCCGGGGTTGTGGTCCTCGTCCGGGTAGCCGACGACCGTCGCCCGCTGGTCGGGGCCCGCGCCCCACTCGGGCGTCGAGGAGCCGACCACGCTCTGCAGACTGCGGCCCCGGGCGTCCGGCTCCACCGTGAGGAAGGCGTAGTCCGCCGCGTCCTCGTGGTCCGCGGTCCACCGCTCGTCGACCTGCACCGCCCGCACCTTCCACTTGCCGTACGGGAAGGTCCCCGTGGCCGCCCCGGAGAAGCCCGGCGCGAACTCCAGGGTGTCCAGCGGAAGCCCGGTCGCGCAGTGGGCGGCGGTGGCGACGACGTTGCCGTGCGGGCTGGCCACCACGCTCGCCGTGCAGGCGTGGTCGGCGCCGTTGACGAGCACGCCGACCGACGCGACCTTGCCGGCCGGCACCGCGCTGCTCTGGGTGCCCGGCGGCGGGGCCGCGGCCTCGTCCGGGGACCGCTCGGACTGCGGCGAGGAGGCCGCGGACCAGCCGCAGCCCGCGCCGCCGACCGTGACGACCGTGATCAGGGCAACCACCCGGCACACCGCTCCCAACCTGCGCATGCCCCCATCCTTGCGCATGCCGCGCGCGGGAGGGGGTCACGTGTGCGACGGGTGCTCCGTACGGGGACGCGAAGGGCCCCCGGCACACGCGGTGCCGGGGGCCCGCTCGGGCGCTGGGCCGCTGTCAGCCGTTGGCGAGCGCCTGCAGCCGGTCGTACGCCCCGTTGAACCGGGAGTGGTCGCCGACCGTGGGGCCGGAAGAGGTGTACTGCCACATCGTCTGGTAGCCCCAGCCGGCCGGCAGGGTGCCGGGGTCGGTGTTGTAGCGGGCGATCCAGAGCGGGTTGCTGGCGCCGAAGGCGGCCGAGTTGCCGGTGCACTGGGTCCACCAGCTGGTCGCGGTGTAGATCACCGCGTCCCGGCCGGTACGGGCCCGGTACTGGTCGAGGAAGTCGCCGATCCAGCTGACCATGCCGGCCGCCGACTTGCCGTAACAGGCCGCGCCGTACGGGTTCCACTCGATGTCGAGCGCGCCCGGCAGGGTGCGGCCGTCGCGCGACCAGCCGCCGCCGTGGTTCACGAAGTAGTCGGCCTGGGCCGCGCCGCTCGTCGTGTCCGGGGTCGCGAAGTGGTACGCGCCGCGGATCATGCCGACGTCGTAGGAGCCGTTGTACTGCTGGGCGAAGTTGGGGTTGGTGTAGTACGTGCCCTCGGTGGCCTTGACGTAGGCCCATTTCACGCCGCTGTTCCACAGGGTGGGCCAGGCGACGTTGCCGTTGTGGCTGCTGGTGTCGACGCCCTCGGTCTGCGCGGCCTGTACGTCGCGGATGTCGCGGGGCAGCCCGCCCACCCCGTCGTGCTTGGCGACGCCCATGCCCAGGGTCGCGGAGCCGCGCGCGGGGATGTCGGCGGCGCTCGACGTACCGGTGAAGCCGAGGACCAGTGCGAGGGAGGAGAGGAGGATCCCGGCCGCGGCGATGGGGCCGCGGCGGGCCGTTCCGGATCTGTGCACGGGCATTGCGTGCCTCCGAAAGGCTGTGTGGGGGTGGGGAGGTGACGTCCTGGGTCGACATGGCGACGACGTATCGCTGTGGACATGTCAGGGATGCCGGAGACGACGCTACGCACGTAGACCGTGGCGGGAAAGGGCCTTCAGGTTATGCCGTTGGTTCAGACCTATGGTGGTGGCGACACGCTGCGGGAACGGCGTGGCCCGGCGGAAACTTTCAGCCGGGGCCGGTGCGGGCGCCAGCCGGGATGCCGGGCACACAGCCCGCTGGGAAATACTGTGCCGTCACGACACACCTACGGCATGGGAGCCGATGTGCACGGTCCGGACCAGGAGTTCCTCGCGCTCGAACGCGAGCTGGCCGTCTTCCTGCGGCGGGCCAGGGCCTCGTCCGGCGAGATGGCCCGCGAGGTGCACCCCGATCTCGAACCGGCGGCGTACGGCCTGCTGGTGCGCCTCGACGAGGCCGGTCCGCAGCGGGCCACCGAGCTCGCCGGGTACTTCGGCGTGGGCAAGGCGACGATGAGCCGCCAGCTGCACGCCCTGGAGGACCTCGGCCTGGTCGCCCGCGAGCCCGACCCGGCCGACGGCCGCGCCTCCCTGGTGCGCATCACCTCCGAGGGCACGGCGAGGTTCGGGCGGGTCCGCGACGCCCGCCGCGAGAGCTACGTCCGGCGCCTGGCCAACTGGGACCGCCTGGAAATCTCCGAACTGGCCCGCCTGCTGCACCAGCTGAACGCGGCGGCGGAGAGCTAGACCCCCCGGGGCCGGGGTGGAGTGGGGGGCTGGAACCCCACCGCCACCACCGTCGCGTCGTCGTGCCGCTTGCTCCGGCCCAGGAACGCCCGCTCGACGTCCCCCGTCTCCAACTCCCGCACCCGCTCGACCAAACCCTCCGGCCCCGCCTTGCGGACGAGCGCCACGCAGTCCGCCCACGAGCCCTCGTGGAACCGGTCGACCCAGCGGGTCGCGCCGTCCGTCAGAGCGAGGACCGAGCGCACGGAGGCGAGCGGCTCCCGGCCGGTCACCGCGCGGGCCGCCACCGACGGGTCGGCGGCCGCCGTGAAGAAGCCGCCCTCCTTGTTGCGGACCAGCGCGTCCGCGACCGCGTCGCTGACCAGGGACGCCCTGGGCACCCGGTCGAGCCGGTCGTCCAGGACCGCCCGCACCGAGCCGTCGGCGGATTCGAGCAGCAGCGCCGAGTCCGACAGGACGAGGTACTCCAGGTCCTTCGCGTCCCACCGCGCGACCACCACGGTTGCCTGAGGCGTGCGCGGGTGAGAAAGGTCACACGTGTCGCGATGGGCATCCGCGGTGCGCCGGATGGCGGCCGCCAGGATCTCCCGCAGCGTCATGTCCCGGCGTGAAGCGGACAGTTCGGTCAGCGCGCCGCCGAGCCGGGCCGTGAACCACGGCACGTCGTGCACACAGTCGCCGTTGCCGGGCAGCGGAGTCACGCCGTCCAGGACGACGAGCAGCCCGCCCAGGCCCGAAGCGGGCAGCGCGGTGGCCGCCCAGTCCTCGTTGGGGCGGTCGGGGTCTCCGGGCACGGTGATCAGCTGGATGCGCATGCCGGCCAGTCTGCACGAGCCCTCCACGGTGCCTCCATGGCACCGGAGCCGCCGCCGGACACTCCGTCAATTGGTCCCGGACGGCGGCCGAACCGCATAATCCCGGGAGGAATCCGCCACTCCGCCGAGCTGTGGGCGGGCATCCTGCCAAAGGCCGCGCGGAAGTTCCAACCGGCGCCACGGCGGAGCGGGGCCGGGCATTCCGGGGGAGTTGATGGTCAACTCCGAAGTGATGTTCACTCGTTCAGGTGGCCGAGCAGTGACTACTCGTCATGACCAGTCGTCACCTTGGCTTCCTTGGTGGACTGGCAAACACGAGTGAAGATTGAGAGCACCGGTGCAGAACAAGCGGCCTCGGGGCAACGACGGCACACGCGCACAACGCACCGTCCGGGTGCGGAGCCGCCTGGTCGTCTCCGTCGCCGTTGTCTCCCTCACCGTGCTCGGAGCCGGTGCGCCCACCCTGTTCGCGGCCTCCGCGGACCTCAAGGACTCCCAGCACCTGGTCACCCTCGCCCAGCTCGACCAGCAGGCGATCAGCCTCGCCCACGCGCTCGGTGACGAGCGCGACGGCGTCACGCGGTACGTCGCCGGGGGCAGGCCCGCCGGCAAGGAAGCGGCCCTCAAGGAGCCCGCCGCCCGCGTCGACCGCCAGATCGACGAACTCCGCGCCACCGCCCCCGACGGCCTCGCGCGCGACCTCGCCACCGTGCCGGCCCTGCGCCGCACCGCGCTCACCGGCAAGGGCACGGCCCTGGAGGCGCAGAAGGCGTACTCCGACGTGATCGCCACGCTGCTCGCCGTCGCCGACGAGCTCGCCGACCGCACGCCCCCGCGCGCCGCCGAGGCCGCCCGGGCGCCGGGTGCGCTCGGGCGTGCGGTCGAACAGGCCTCGGCCACCCGGGGACTGCTGCTCGGCGCGCTCGCGGTGCCGCCGGGTCCGTCCTCCCGGGTGTTCGACCCCGTCGCCGGCAAGTACGTACAGAAGGAGAAGGACGACGGGGACGCGGCCCGGGCGCGGGACGCGCTGAGCGGCGCCGCCCAGCAGGCCCACGTGCGCGAGCAGTCCGCCCTCGCCGACTTCGACCAGGCCGCCGGCGCGGATGCCCGCGACCGGTTCGCCAGCACCGTCACCGGCCCCGAGGTGGAGGCCGCCGACGGCTTCCTCACCCGGCTCACCGACCAGCCCCAGCTCAGTGCCGCCGAGCGCAAGTCCGACCCGGACGCGGTGAACGCGGCGCTCTCGGCGCGGATCGACCGGATGCGGGGTGCGGAGGCGGCCCTGGCGACCGCGCAGGTCAAGAAGTTCGAGGGGCTGCGCGACGACGACGTGAGCGCTCTGGAGATCCGGACCGGCCTCATCGGCGCGCTGCTGCTGCTCGCCATCGGCGTCTCGGCCGCCACCGCCCGCAGCCTGACCCGCCCGCTCGCCGTGCTGCGGCGCGGCTCGGCCCGGCTCGCCGAGGCGCCCGAGACCGAGGAGCCGGTGCGCTTCACCGGGCGCAACGACGAGTTCGCCCAGGTCGTACGGTCCCTCAACGAGCTGCACACCAAGTTCGTGGAGCAGCACTCCCGGGTCGCCGAACTCGACCAGGACCTCGGCAAGCAGCGCGGCCGGCTCGCCCGTCTTGCCGCCGAGAAGGACGGACTGCGCTCCCAGGTACGGGAGTTGACCGTCCAGCTGGAACGCGCTCAGGGCACCGTCAAACACGCCTTCGTCAACCTGGCACTGCGCAACCTTGGCCTGATTGAGCGTCAGCTCACCGTCATCGAGAGTCTTGAGGAGCGCGAGCAGGACCCGGACCAGCTCGGCGTCCTGTTCAAGCTCGACCACCTGGCCACCGTCATCCGGCGCCACGGCGAGAACCTCCTGGTCCTGGCCGGCACCGAGCACCACCACAACCACCCGGGCCCGGTCCCGCTGGTCGACGTGATGCGGGCCGCGGTCAGCGAGATCGAGCGGTACGAGCGGGTCGTCATCCAGGCCCTGCCGCCGCACGCCCAGGTCGCCGGATTCGCCGCCGACGACCTGAGCCACCTGGTCGCCGAACTCCTGGAGAACGCCACCGCGTTCTCGCCGCCGGAAGCCCAAGTGGAGCTTTCGGGCTGGCAGTTGGAGAACGGCGAGATCATGCTCTCGGTCCAGGACGAGGGCATCGGAGTGCCCCCCGAGCGGCGCGCCGAGCTGAACCGCCGGCTCGCCGACCCCTCCTCGTACGAGCCCGGCGAGCCCGGCACCGAAGCGGGCGGCCTCGGGCTGCACGTCTCGGCGCTGCTCGCGCACCGGCACGGCGTACGCATCGAGCTGCGGGAGCAGAAGCAGGGCGGGGTCGCGGCGGTCGTGGTGCTGCCCGAGGCGATCCTGCCGACCACTCCGCCGGTGGCCGCGCCCCAGCTGCTGCCGCCGGTGGGCGACGCCCCGCGCTTCACGCTGCCGGGCGCCCTCGCCGAGGCCAACTCCAACGTGCTGCCGGAGCGCACGGAACGCTCGGGCGAGGTCCTCAGGCCCGTTGTCGCAGAGCCCGTGGGACACGCCGAACCCGCGCAACCGGCCGAGCCCGCGCCACACGCCGAGCCGACGCCACACGCCCAGCCCGCGCAGCCGGCCGAGCCCGCAGCGCCCTCGCGGCAGGCCGACGCCGCCGCCCCGGCCGAGCCCGGGGAGCCCCTCGCGGACCCCGAACTCCCCCTGGATCAGCCCACCTTCGAGATGCGGCTCCCCGAGCCCCGGCCCGAGACGCCCGGCCCCCGGCCCGCCGTATCGCGATCCGCGCCCGCGCCGGAGTCCGCGCCCACGCCCGCGCCGGAAGCGGCGAACGAGCCGGCCCCCGAGGCCGAGCCCGCCCAGCGCCTGACGGACAAGGGGCTGCCCAAGCGGACGCCGAAGGTCGTGCAGGCCGGGGCGGGCGGGGTACAGGAGCGCAAGGGGGGCACGGATGCCGCCGAGGCGCTGCGCCGCAGGCTCGGCGGATTCCAGAAGGGCGCGACCGAGGGCCGGCGCGATGTGGCGGCGGAACTCGAAGAGACCGAACAGCAGGCAGACACGGACACGGGGGAGACAGTCGAGGAGGTACGCAGATGAGTGCGACCGGCACCACCGGTATCGGCAGGCCCGGCAGCGCGGCGACCGGCACCGGCACCATCGGAGCGAGCACCGAGGCCCGCAATCTCCAGTGGCTGCTCGGGAACCTCGTCGAGGAGGTGCCCGGGATCCACTCCGTCGCGGTCGTCTCCTCCGACGGACTGCTGCTGCTCTCGTCCGACCCCGAGCAGCGCCAGGTCACGGCCGCCCGGCAGGGCCCGCGCGGCTCCAGCGCCGACCTCGCCACCATCGTCTCCGGCATCGGCAGCCTCACCATCGGGGCCGCCCGCCTCATGGAGGGCGGCGGCGTCAAGCAGACGATGGTCGCGATGGAGGAGGGCAGCGTCTTCGTCATGTCCATCAGCGACGGCTCGCTGCTCGGCGTGCACGCCACTCCGGACTGCGACATGAGCGTCGTCGCGTACCACATGGCGCTCTTCGTGGGCCGTGCCGGACACGTTCTGACCCCCGAAGTCCGCAGTGCGCTGCGCCAGTCGATGGAGGCCGCCCAGTGAACGCGCCCGCCGAGAAATCCGCGCGGCTCCCGATACGCGGTGCGGACAGGAAGCCCGCCCGTGTCCGCCCGTACTCGCTGACCGGTGGCCGCACCCGGTTCGGCCATGTGCTGCTCGTCGAGACGTTCGTCGCGGCCATCGAGGCGCCTCCCGAGCGCAAGGAGCTCGGCGGGCGCACCCACCGGGTCATGCCGGAGATGCTGGCCATCGTGGAGATCTGCCGCGCGATGCGTACCGTCGCCGAGATCTCCGCCCTCCTCAAGATGCCCCTCGGCGTGGTCCGGGTGCTCCTCAGCGACCTGGCCGACCAGGGAAGAATCCGCGTGTACGGGACCGGGCACGGCTCGGGCCGGCCCAACCGCGCACTGCTCGAAAGGGTGCTCGGTGGACTCCGCCGTCTCTGAACTCCTCGCTTCCGAGGAGGAGTTGCTGCCCTGGCAGCAGGACCGCAGCCGGGCCCCCATCGCGACGAAGGTCGTGGTCGCGGGCGGCTTCGGCGTGGGCAAGACCACCTTCGTATCGGCGGTCTCCGAGATCACCCCGCTGCAGACCGAGGCGGTGATGACCCGGGCCAGCGAGGCCACCGACGACCTGTCGGCGACGCCGGAGAAGCTGACCACCACCGTCGCCATGGACTTCGGCCGCATCACGCTCGACGACGACCTCGTCCTGTACGTGTTCGGCACGCCCGGGCAGCAGCGGTTCTGGTTCATGTGGGACGACATCGTGCGCGGGGCGATCGGCGCGATCGTGCTCGCCGACACCCGGCGCCTCACGGACTGCTTCCCCGCGCTCGACTACTTCGAGAGCTGCGGCATTCCGTACGTCGTGGCCGTCAACCACTTCGAGGGCACCGAGTCCTTCGAGGCCGAGGACGTGCGCGAGGCGCTCACCGTGCCGCCGCACATCCCGGTGGTGATCATGGATGCGCGTGACCGGCTCTCGGTCATCGACTCCCTGCTCGGCCTGGTGGCCCACGCGCTGGAAGCCTGCCCGGAATAGACGCCGCCCCCCACGGCACGCAACGCACACAACGGAGAACGGTCCCGCATGCGGAGAATACTCATAGTCGGAGCCGGCCAGTCCGGTCTTCAGCTGGCCCTCGGACTGCAGGCACAGGGGTACGAGGTCACCCTGATGTCGAACCGCACGGCGGACGAGATCCGGTCCGGCCGGGTCATGTCCACGCAGTGCATGTTCCACACCGCGCTCCAGCACGAGCGCGACCTCTCGCTGAACTTCTGGGAGTCCCAGGCCCCGCTCATCGAGGGCGTGGGCGTCTCGGTCGCGGCCCCCGATTCCTCCCGGGCCGTCGACTGGGTGGGCAAGCTGGACGGCTACGCGCAGTCCGTGGACCAGCGGGTCAAGATGGCCGGCTGGATGGAGACCTTCGCGCAGCGCGGCGGGCAGCTCGTCATCCACGGCGCCGCCGTCTCCGACCTCGACTTCTTCGCGCGCACCTACGACCTGGTCCTGGTCTCCGCGGGCAAGGGCGAGCTCGTCTCGATGTTCGGCCGCGACGCCGCGCGCTCCCCGTACGCCGAGCCGCAGCGCGCGCTCGCGGTGTCGTACGTGCACGGCCTTGGCCCGCGCCCGGAGCACCCCGAATTCGACGCGGTGCGCTGCAACCTGGTGCCCGGCGTCGGCGAGCTGTTCGTGATGCCGACCCTGACGGTCTCGGGCCGCGCGGACATCCTGTTCTGGGAGGGCGTCCCCGGCGGCCCCCTCGACGTGTTCAACGGCGTGAAGGACCCCGACGAGCACCTCGCGCTCACCCTGGAGCTGATGGAGAAGTTCCTGCCGTGGGAGTACGCCCGGGCCACCAAGGTCGAACTGACCGACGCGGGTGCCACGTTGGCCGGCCGCTACGCCCCGACCGTGCGCAACCCCGTCGGCCGGCTGCCCGGCGGCGGACTGGTGCTCGGAGTCGGTGACGTCGTCGTGGCGAACGACCCGATCACCGGCCAGGGCTCCAACTCGGCGTCCAAGTGCGCCGCTTCGTACCTGTCCTCGATCGTCGAGCACGGCGAGAGGGAGTTCGACGAGGCGTGGATGCGGTCGGCCTTCGACCGCTACTGGGACACCGCCCAGCACGTGACGAAGTGGACCAACGCCATGCTGGGGGTGCCGCCGGAGCACGTCCTGAACCTGATCGGCGCGGCCGGCGAGCTCCAGCCCGCCGCCGACCGCTTCGCCAACGGCTTCAACGACCCGGCCGACTTCGAGAACTTCTTCTACGAGCCGGAGAAGACGGCCGCCTACCTGGCCGAAGTGGCGGCCGCACAGGGCTAGTTGGCGGGCTCCGCGTCGGTCGAGTACCCCGTGTCCGCGCCCTCCGACGCCCCCTCGGGGAGCCTCGGAGGGCGGTACGAGGACAGCGAGCCCGCCGCCGGGTCCGGGCGGACCGCGCCGAGCAGCGGGTTCGCGGCGATGGGGGAGACCTTGACGCGGGTGCCGGGGCGCGGCGCCTGTACCACCAGGCCGTCGCCCAGATACATCGCCACATGGGTGGCCTTGGGGAAGTAGATCACCAGGTCGCCCGGCCGCAGCGAGGTCAGCGCGACGCGGGGCAGCTCGGCCCACTGCTCCTGGCTGGTGCGCGGGATCGAGCGGCCCGCGTGCGCCCAGGCCTGCGAGGTGAGCCCCGAGCAGTCGTAGGACTCCGGGCCCTCCGCGCCCCACACATAGGGCTTGCCGATCTGGTCGACGGCGTACGTCAGTGCCCGGTCGCCCTCGGACGAGGGGGCCCGGGTCCCGCTCAGGGCGCCCGAGGAGAGCAGGCTCTGCTGGGCCCGCTCCGTGCCCTGCTGTTCCAGGCGGGTGAGCTCGGACAGCTGGTCGGGGGAGAGGCCGGAGAGCAGTTTCTCGACCTCCTTGAGGCGCGACTCGACGTCTTCCTTGGCCTGTTGCTGCTGCTTGGCCAGGGCCTGCTGCTCGTCGAGGGCCTGCCGCGAGGCCCGGGCGAGTTCGTTGGCCCGCTGCTCGCCACGGGCCAGCCGGTCCAGCGCGGCCTTCCGTTCGCCGGCCGCCCGGTCCAGGACGTGGCGCTGGTCGAGGGCGCTCTGCGGGTCGTCGGCCAGCAGCAGGCGCAGGTACGTGGAGAGGTCGCTGCGGCCCTGGTACTGCTCCCGGGCCAGGCGTCCGGCGTCGCCGCGGCTCCGCGCGAGCGCGGCGCGGGCCTTGGCGAGCGAGGCGCTCAGCTTCTTGTCCTCGCCCTCGCGGCGCTTCAGCTCGACGTCGGTGGTCTTGTACGCCTCGGTCGCCTCCTCCGTCTGCCGGTACAGCGTCTGGAGCTGGGTCAGGAGTGCCAGGGCCGAGGTCTCCGGGGGCTGTCCGGGCAGCACGGCCGACGATTCGCCGGGCGGCCGCGGGGCCGCGACCGCGAGCGGGCCCACCGCCGCCGTCGCCAGGGCCGCGGCGACGGCCACCGCACACACCGAGCGCACACGAGCTGACATGTGCTCACCTCCGGTCCGGAACCGGTCGGTCCGGCCCCACCGGATCGTGGCACGCGCTCGCACGACAATCCTGGTGGGAGAAGTGAACGGTGGATTCGGCTCACTCGTGCGGCGGCAGCCCGGTGCGGGGGCTTGCGCCGGGGCCCTTCTTGGGCCACGGCCAGCGGCGCGGCTCGCGGCCCTCGGGTACGTAGGTGTACTTCCAGCCGCGCGGAAGCCCGAGCCGCTTGGTGTGGGAGGCCGGCTCCAGACGGTAGGCGTGCACCGTCGCCGGGCCGCCCTCCGCATCGGGCACGGGCACCTCGTACCACTGCGGGGGCTTGCCGGTCGGGCCGGTCAGTACCGGCAGGACGCGCCCGTCGAGGGGGCCGCCCACAAAGAGGGTGTTCTCGCTTCGCACCCCCCAAGTCTCACAGCAGGTGGGCCGCCTCGCTCACGACGGGTATCACCCGGCGGGCCAGCACCCCGGCCGCGCCCTCGGGGGACTCGTGCGACAGCGCGCCGCGCACCGCCGCCGAGGTCTGCGCGTCGGTGGCCGCGGTGGCGGTGAGCAGCGCGACCAGATGGTCCACCAGCCAGTCCCGGAGCTCGGGCAGCGGGGGCTGTTTGTCCTCGTCCAGCCAGATCAGGGAGGCCGCCTCGACGGCCGCGATCCAGGTGCGCACCATCATCCGCAGCCTCGGGCCCGGCTCGGCCACCTCCAGGTGGACCAGGATCTGCTCGGCCGCGGCCCGCCGCACCTCGTCGACGATCGCCGTCGTCCGGGACGTCTCGGCCATGCTGCCGCCCTGGAGCAGCGCCGAGAACCCGGCGTCGTGCTCGTCGACGAAGGCGAGGTAGCGGTCGAGGGCCCGGGTGAGCCGCTGGGTGAGCGGCCCGGTCTGCGCCTCGGCGAAGCACAGCTCCAGCTCGTCGGCCGACGAGCGCAGCGCGGCCTCGTACAACTGCTGCTTGCCGCCCGGGAAGTAGCGGTAGACCAGGGGCCGCGAGACCCCGGCGGCCTCGGCCACGTCGTCGAGCGACACGTCCTCCGGCGCCCGGTGCGCGAAGAGCGTCAGGGCCGCGCCGAGGAGCTGGGTGCGACGCTCCTCGACGCTGAGCCTGCGGTACGCGGGGGTGGCGGCGGGAGAGGTCATACGGGCAGCGTAATCCCCGCGATCGGGCTTTACGCCAGGAGTCCCGAGCTCTTCCACAGCCGTCGGCTGACCCCGTTCAGGACGCCAATGTCGTCCAGGAATTCCGTGAGGCGGCCGGCGCCGCTCTGCATGACCTCGCGGCGGTGACCGCTCGCCTTCACCTGGGCCACGGCCTCGCGGCGGTCGAGGCCGACGTTCTCGTACACCTGCGGGTTGACGAAGCAGGTGGCGAAGACGCGGGCCGCCTCGCCGCAGCTGACCCGGGTCAACTCCCGCTCCCAGCGCGGCGCGGAGACCATCTGGCGCCTCAACTCCTCGCGGGCGTAACGGACATGGCGGGCCTCCTCGACCACGTGGATGCGCGTCACGCCGCGCACGATGGTCTGGACGCGCTCGTCCGGGAAGGTCAGGCGCTGCATCCAGTCCAGGATCTCCTCGCCGAGCAGGGTGGCCGCGAAGGAGCCCGGGGTGGTGGAGACGGTCTTCAGGACGCGGGCGAGGTTGTGGTAGATCCTCGGCACCCGGTACGTCGGCGCCCCGCCCTTCTTGATCATGCGGGCGAACATCATCGAGTGGCGGCACTCGTCGGCGATCTCGGTGAGCGCGTACCGGACGTGGCTGCTGGTGAGCGACTTGTCGTAGATGTGCCGGACGAGCAGCTGCATCAGGATGATCTCGAACCAGATGCCGAGCGAGGCGAGCGAGGCGGCCTCGTGGCGGGCCAGGTCCATGCGCTGTTCCTCGGACATCTTCCGCCAGAGCGGGGTGTCGTACAGAGAAAGCAACTCCGGTGGCCAGAACCACTTCCCGTCCTCGGCGGGGGCGTCCCAGTCCAGCTCCTTGTCCGGGTCGAAGGAGTGCTTGGCGGAGGATTCGAGCAGCCGCTCGGCCACCTGCTCACGGTCCCTGAGCAGGCCGAGTGCGTCGCGGAGCGCATCGCGTTCGGTCACGGTAGTCATGGCTTGCGGCACCTCGTGGCTGGGTTACCTACGGTCACTCCTTATGAGACTGCTTGTCAGCAAGCGCGTCAATCCCTTGTGCGCGACTTGTTGACCCCGCGTCTACCACCGTGTGAACCTGCCAACTGCACAGCAGTGTGCAGAAGTTGAGCCGCTGGACGATGCCGTCCGCGAGGCGAAGGAGCCGCACGTGTCGACGCACGACCTCTATGTGAAGGCCCCGCAGGAACCCCTCTGGCAGGTGCCGGCCTCCGGCGCCGCCCGCTTCAGCTGGGAGTACGACGACGGGCGCGACCGTCTGCTCGCCCTCTACCAGAAGGGCAAGGACAAGCAGTGGGACGGCGCCACGCGCATCGACTGGGACCTGGAGGTCGACCCGTACGACCCCCTCGGCACCCCCGACGAGGCGATGACCCTCTACGGCACCCCGCACTGGGCCAAGATGACCGACCGGGACAAGGGTGAGCTGCGACTGCACTACACGTCCTGGCAGTTCAGCCAGTTCCTGCACGGCGAACAGGGGGCGATGGTGTGCGCCGCCCGCATCGTGGAGTCCGTGCCCGACCTGGACGCCAAGTTCTACTCGGCGACCCAGACCATGGACGAGGCCCGGCACGCCGAGATCTACGGCCGCTTCCTGCACGAGAAGCTCGGCATGCTCTACCCGGTCAACGACAACCTCCAGGCGCTGCTCGGTGACACCCTGCGCGACTCCCGCTGGGACATGCCCTACCTCGGCATGCAGGTGCTCATCGAGGGCCTGGCGCTCGCGGCCTTCGGCATGATCCGGGACACCACCGACAAGCCCCTGCCCAAGCAGATCCTGGCGTACGTCATGCAGGACGAGGCCCGCCACGTGGCCTTCGGCCGCATGGCGCTGCGCGACTACTACCGGCAGCTGTCCGACGCGGAGCTCAAGGAGCGCGAGGAGTTCGTCATCGAGGGCTGCTATCTGATGCGCGACCGGCTGCGCGGGGTGGAGGTCCTGGAGAACTTCGGCATCCCGAAGAAGGAGGCCGAACAGCTCAGCGAGGAGAGCGAGTTCCTCCACCTGTTCCGCAAGCTCCTCTTCAGCCGCATCGTCCCCTGCGTGAAGGACATCGGCCTGTGGGGCGAGCGCCTCCAGAAGGCGTACGTCGACATGGGCGTCTTCGACCTCGGCGACTCCAACCTCGACCTCCTGATGGCCCAGGACGAGGAGATCGCCGAACAGCTGGACAAGGAGCGCTTCGCCGCCGAGGAGGCGGCGCGGGTCGCGGAGGTGGAGGGGGCGATCGAGGCGGGCGCCTCGTCCTGACACCACCCGGTGCCGGTCGCGCCGCCTCGGCCGTCAATGGCGCGACCGGCGCCCACCCTTTCGGGTGGCACTCTCCGGATAGCCGCTGAGCAGGCTGTTGGCGCGAGACAGACTCCGCGCATGAGCGCTGCGGGCGAGTACGAGCTGGACAGCGAGTACCGGTGGCCCCGGCCGCCGGCGGCCGGCTGGACGGCGGACGACCTGGACCTGCTCCCGGGTCTCCCTCCGCACACGGAGCTGATCGACGGGAGTCTTGTCTTCAGGGCACCGCAGACCTGGTTTCACATGCGCGCGATCTACTTCTTGGTGCACGAGCTGACGCGGCAGGCGCCGGAGCACTTGGAGGCCATCGGGGAGATGACCGTGAAGCTGGACCCGCGCAACCGGCCCGAGCCCGATGTCCTCGTCGTCCCCGTCGACGCGGACACCGGTCCTCGGCAGACCTGGTTCAAGCCGGAGGACGTCCTGCTGGCCGTCGAGGTGGCGTCCGCCGAATCGGTGGACCGGGACCGCGAGGTCAAGCCCCGCAAGTACGCCCGGGCGGGCGTCCAGCACTTCTGGCGGGTCGAGCTGTCCGACGGTCAGCCCGTGGTGTACGTCTTCGAGCTGGACCCGGCGACCCGGGCCTACAGCCCGATCGGGACCTTCCGCAAGGAACTCAAGGTCGACCTCCCCTTCCCCGTCGAGATCGATCTGACCGCACTGGACCGCCGCCGCTGACCGTCACAGCCCCGGACCCGCCGGGAAGCCGGACCGCAGGGTGAAGGCGTGGGGGGTCGGGCCGTGGTCGCGGAGGTGCAGGACGCGCTTCTCGGCCTCCTCCACCGTCGGGCGGTGTCCCGCCGGGACCCACCACAGCGCCACCAGCGCCTCTTCGATCCGCTCGAACCACTCGAAGCGGCGGGCCAGCAGCTCCCGGTGCCTGCCCGCGTACATGAACGCCTTCAGGGACGCCTCGTCCCGCCACACCGACATGTTCACGATCATCGAGGTGTCGCCGAACACGGGGACGTCCGTCGCGTTCCCGCTGTCGCTCTGAAGGCGCCACACGAAGCCGTCGGCGGCGTCCGCGACCGCGTTCACCGGATCGAGTGCGGTCACGAAGTCCGTCAACTCAACTGATTCCAAGGGGTATTTGAGCCGGGCTATGTTGACCTGAGCCAGCTCGTAACGCTCGTCCGCATCTGTCATGCGCGTACCCTAAGCGGCCAACTCGCTCACCCGTCAGCTCATTTCGCGGAGCGAGATGTCATGGCTTGTCCGCCAGCGCCGCCTCCATCACCGCCTTCGCGATCGGTGCCGCGTCCCCGCCGCCGCTGATGTCGCCGCGCTTCGCCGACGCGTCCTCGACGACGACCGCGACCGCCACGGCCGGACGGACCGCGCCGTCCGCCTGGGCCCAGGAGATGAACCAGGCGTACGGGCTGCCGATGTTGCCGATGCCGTTCTGCGCGGTGCCGGTCTTGCCGCCGACCGTCGCTCCCGGGATCGCGGCGCTGGTGCCGGTGCCGGTCCGCACCACGTCCACCATCATCTGCTGCAACCGCATCGCGGTGGCCGGGTTCATCGCGCGCTGATAGGTCCGCGGCACGGTCGTGGACACGGTCGAGCCGCGCGAGGTCGTCGTACGGTCCACCAGATAGGGGTACTTGAGGTCCCCGCCGTTGGCGACCGCCGCCGAGACCATCGCCATCTGGAGCGGGGTGGCCGTCGTGTCGAACTGGCCGATGGAGGACAGGGCCAGCTGGTCGGGGCTCATCCTCGTGTCGAAGTTGGACTTCGCGGCGCCCGACGGGATGCGCAGCCTCGTGTCGTTGAAGCCGAACTTCCGTACCGCGTCCAGCATTCCGGGCAGCCCCACCTTCACGCCGAGCTGTGCCATCACGGTGTTGCAGGAGACGGTGACCGCGTACGCGAGCGAGGCGTTGCCGCAGCCGCTCGCCTCGTTGGGCAGTGTGGTGCTGGTGTTGGGCAGGACGTACGGATCGGGGGTGTCGGTCGGCGCGTCGACGTCCGTGACCACCCCCGCGTCGAGCGCGGCCGCCGCCGTCACGATCTTGAAGGCGGAGCCGGGCGGATAGGTCTGCCGGATCGCCCGGTTCAGCATCGGCTGGGCCGGGTCGGCCGTGAGCCGCGACCAGGCGCCGGCCACCGCCCTGCCCGTGCCCGAGAGCACCCCGGGCTCGTAGGACGGGCTGCTGACCAGCGCCAGGATCTTGCCCGTCGCGGGTTCGAGCGCCGCGACCGCGCCCTTCTTGCCGCCCAGGCCGTCGAACGCGGCCCGCTGCATGGACGCCTTGATGGTGGTGACCGCCCGCCCGCCGGAGTGCCGGCCCCGCGTCACGTCGTTCCACAGCGGGAACACCGAGAGGAGCGAGGAGGTGCCGGACAGCACGCCGTCCTCCGCGTTCTCGACGAGCGTCGTGCCGTACGTCTGCGAGGCGTACCCGGTGACCGGCGCGTACAGCGGGCCGTTCTTGTACGTCCGCTCGTACCGCAGCTGCTGGCCGCTGTCCCTCGACCCGGTGACGCTCTCCTTGCCGACCACGATGGCGCCGCGCGGCTGGTGGTAACGGGCAATGGCCAGGCGGCGGTTGGCGGGGTTGTTGTCGAGCGCGTCGGCCTGGAGGACCTGGACGCGGGCCGCGTTCACCAGGAGCGCCACGAGCAGCAACAGACAGAAGGCGGCGGCCCGCCGGATGTACCGGATCACTTGGCTGTTCCCTCCACCGGTTCGGGCTGTGCGATGACGCCCGGCTCGACCGCGGGGAGCGGGCGGCGGGCGGAATCACTGATCCGGATGAGCAGCGCCACGATGATCCAGTTGGTCACCACGGACGAGCCGCCCTGGGCGAGGAACGGCATCGCCATGCCGGTGAGCGGGATCAGGCCCATCACACCGCCCGCGATGACGAACACCTGGAGCGCCAGGATCGAGGCGAGCCCGATGGCCAGGAGCCGGCCGAACGGACTGTGCAGACGGAGCCCGGCCCGGTAGCCCCGGGCCACGAGGAGGGCGTAGAGCAGGAAGATCGCGGTCAGCCCGGACAGGCCCAGCTCCTCGCCCGCCGTGGCCAGGATGAAGTCGGACTTCGCGGCGAAGCCGATCAGGACGGAGTGGCCGCTCCCGAGCCCCGCGCCGAGCGTGCCGCCGGCCGCGAAGGCGAACAGCGACTGGGCGAGCTGGCTGGGGCCGAGGCCCGCCTCGATGGTGGCGTACGGGTTCAGCCAGTCGGTGACCCGGGCGTGCACATGGGGCTCGAACAGGGCGACCGCCGCCGCCCCGGCCGAGGCGAGCAGCAGGCCCACCGCGATCCATCCGGTGCGCCCGGTCGCGACGTACAGCATGACCACGAACAGGCCGAAGAAGAGCAGCGAGGTGCCGAGGTCGCGTTCGAGGACGAGGACGCCGACGCTCAGCAGCCAGATCGCCACGATCGGGCCGAGCACGCGTCCGGTGGGCAGTTGGAGCCGCCAGATCCGGCGGCCGGTGTACGCGAGGGCGTTGCGGTTGGCGGCCAGGTAGGCGGCGAAGAAGAGGGCGAGCAGGATCTTGGCGAGCTCGGCCGGCTGGAAGGAGTAGCCGGCGACCCTGATCCAGATCTTGGCGCCGTTGATCGCGGGGAACAGGATCGGGACGAGCATGAGGACCAGGCCCGCGGCCATCGAGAGGTACGCGTACCGCTGCAGGACGCGGTGGTCGCGCAGCACAAGCACGACGGCGAGGAAGAGGCCGACCCCCAGCGTCGACCACACCAGCTGGGCCGGGGCCGCCCGGCTGCCCGGCGTCGCGAGGTCGAGCCGGTAGATCAGCACCAGGCCGAGCCCGTTGAGCAGCACCGCGATCGGCAGCAGCAGCGGGTCGGCGTAGGGGGCGCCGAAGCGGACCACGAGGTGGGCGAGGAGCGCGAGCAGGCCGAGTCCGGCTCCGTAGCGCGCCGCGTCGGGCGGAATCGTGCCGGTGCGGGCGAGCCCGACGTTCAGGTAGCCGAGCACCACGACGAGGACGGCACCGACGAGCAGGAAGAGTTCGACGCCCCGCCGCTTGGGGAGGCCCAGCTCGGGCGGGGAGGCGTCCGCCGCCGACGGTGCGGTCATGGCACGCAACGTAGCAAGCCGCAGCCTTATGTCCGTGTATGTCGGGAGGTGCCGAGCGGGCGGGCGGCGCCGGTGTCGCGGGCCGCCTGGCCCGTCCGGGTGACGGGGGCTCCGAAGAGCCGCCCGTCCGCGACGAGTTCGCGTCCGCCAAGACGCGTTTGCCCGGGGGGCTCAGCACCAGCGCGGTACGGCCCCGATGTTGTCGATGTAGTAGGCCGAGCCCCACGCCCAGGTGCCGTCGGTGAGCAGGTACCAGCGGTCGTTCCCGTTGACCCGGTCGCCGCCGGTCTTGCAGAAGATGTGCACGATCGAGCCGTACGGCGCCTTGCCGACGATCCGGCTGCTCCGGGTCGGCCGGTCGCGCAGGATCAGGCCGGACTTGGCGGTGACGCGGCCCTTGTACTCGTTGTGCGCGGACTCCTCGGCGGCGGCGGGGGACGCCGTGGCGAGGACGGCCACGGCTCCGGTGGCCACGCACAGACCGAGTGCGGCAAGGGATGAACGCAGGGACATGGTGCCTCCTGGAACGGGGCGGGGCCGCGGGTGAACGACCCTCAGTTCGCCTGCCTCACACTAAATTCGCCCCTTCGACATCGCAAAGCGTGACGAGGCGTCACGCGCCGTGCGGGGCCCCGTCGGTGCCCGGCACCTCGAAGCTGACGTACTCCGGGAGTTCGAGCCGGGCCACCGCGCCGCCGTCCGGGGCGTTGTGGAAGCTCAGCTCCGCGCCGATCACGGCGGCCTGGCCCACCGCGATGGTCAGGCCGAGCCCGTGGCCCTTGCTGCCGGCGTCCGTGCGGAAGCGCTGCGGTCCGTGGTCCAGGAGGTAGTCCGGATAGCCGGTGCCGTGGTCGCGAACGGTGACGACCGGGCCGTCGACCGTCAGCTCGACCGGGGCCTTGCCGTGCTTGTGGGCGTTGGCGAGCAGATTGCCGAGGACCCGCTCGAGGCGGCGCTTGTCGGTCTCGACACAGGTGCCCCGCACCACCGTCAGGGTGGTGTCCGCCTCGGCGGTCCCCGAGGCGACCGAAGCGCGCACCAGGCGCTCCACCACGGGTGCCAGCTCCTGGAGGTCGAGGTCGACGGTCTCGCTTCCGGCGTCGAGCCGGGATATCTCCAGGAGGTCCTCGGTGAGCGAGCGCATCGCCTGCACCCGGTCCCGGACCAGCTCGGCCGGGCGTCCCTCGGGCAGCAGCTCGGCCGCCGCGTGCAGACCCGTCAGGGGGGTGCGCAGCTCGTGTGCCACGTCCGCGGTGAAGCGCTGCTCGCTGAGGAGCTTGCCCTGGAGCGTGGAGGCCATCGTGTCCAGGGCGCCGGCCACCGTGGCCACCTCGTCCTGGGGGCGCGAGGGGTCCCTGGTGCGGGGGTCGTTGACCCGGGCGTCGAGGTCGCCCGCGTCGATCCGGCGGGCCACCGTGGCCGTCTGGTGCAGCCGCCGGGTGATCCGGGTGACCGCGAAGACGCCGACGAGCAGGGTCGCGCCGATGGCGAGGATGGACGAGCCGAGGATGGCCTTGTCGAGGCCGTTGATGGTGCGGGCGCTCTGGGTGTAGTCGATCTCGGCGGCGAGCGCCTTGCCGTCGGCCGGGCCCGCCGCCCACATGGTGGGGCGGCCCTGGTCGTCGTCGACGAGGGTGCCGCGCTTGCCGGAGACCGCGAGCGCGCGCAGCGAGGGGGGCAGCTCGGGCGGGTCCAGGGCGGCGCCGGGCGGCAGCTGTTCGCCCGCCTCGTACATCCGGGTGACGTCGGTGAGCCGGTCGAGCGCCTTGTGGCGGGCCTCGCCCACGGTCTGCCGGGTCACCGACACGTGCACCAGGACGCCGAGCAGCGACGCGAGGGCGCAGCACATCACGGTGATGAACACCGCTGCCTTCCAGGTGAGGGTCGCGGTCCACGCGGGCAGCCGCAGCCGGGCTATCCGGGGCAGTTTCATGGTGCGTCCGCCGTGGGGGTGGCCGACGGGCTCGCCGCCGGCGGCTTCTTCTTCGGCGACGGCGCGAGCGGGCCGCCCCCGGTGGGCGCGGGGTGCTTGCCGCCCGGCTTGTTGCGCACGATCTCGTCCCGGGTGGGGAGCATCGCCTGCTGGTGGTCGTCCCAGGACCACGCCGTGCGGTACTCGTATCCGGGCATGCCCGCCGACACCGACCGCAGGATCACGTCGCGGCCGGCCAGATCGACGCTGATGATCTGGTCGACCGTGGACATGATCCGGATCAGGCCCCCGTCCTTGGCCGGCATGTAGCAGCGCACCGCGAGGTTCTGGTCGGGCATCCGGATGCCCAGGATCAGCTCGTCCTTGCCGTCCCCGGTCAGGTCCCGGTAGTACGGCTTGAGCACCGGGCAGCCGGCCGGCTTCTGCTTGCAGGCGTTCAGCTGCCGGACCGTTTCGTCATAGAGCCCGTCCTCGCCGCTGTAGGTGTTGGGGTGCGCCTTCACTTCGGCCTGCACCACCGCGACCGGGTTCAGCCTGCGGACGTCGCCGCCGGTCACCTTGATGCCGGGCACCTGCTCGGTGTCGGTCTCGCCGTAGTCGTTGGGCGTCGCGGTCGCGGGCGGCAGGTCCGGCCACAGGTGGATCGGCCCGACGGCCGACGGCGTCGCACCCGAACTCTCCAGGTGGCCCGCCCCGCCGCAGCCGGACAGCAGCAGAGCACCCACTGCGGTCAGCAGGGGTGCCAGGAGGGCTGTGCGGCGGTGGCGGATCAAGGTGCTCCTGTCGTGCGGGAACCCCAGGCTATTTCACCTTCTGCCGCGCCCTCGCCGGAGCCCCGGTGCCTTATTCGGCCTTGACCAGGTCGCCATAGAAGATGATGTTGGCCGAGCGGTGACCGTCCACGATGGGGCCGCCGCAGGTGATGAGGCGGAGCTCGGGGCGATCGGTCCTCCCATAAACCTTATGCGTCGGGAAGTCCTTTTTCTCGACCTGCTGGGTCTCCCTGATCCTGAACACCGCGGTGGAGCCGTCGGCCCGGCCGACCTCGATCACGTCGCCGACCTTCATGTCCTTCACGTTCCGCATCAGGGCCGGGCCGTTGGCGGTGTCGTAGTGCGCGACCAGCACCGAAGCGCCGTTCTCGCCGGGCGTGACGCTGCCGGTGTACCAGCCCGCCCGCTCGGCCTCGTCCACCGGCGGCACCTGGAGCTCCTGGGCGGAGTCCACCCCGAGCCGCAGCACCGGGCTCGCGTCCACCTTCGCGGAGGGGATGACGAGCCGGGTCGGCTCGGCGGCCCGCAGCGGACCGACGGCCGCCTTGGCCTGCGTGGTGGCGGCGTTCCGCACGTGCACGTCCGGGGCCTTGGCGACGGGGTCGTGGGCGCAGGCCATCAGGCCGCCGCCGAGGCCGAGGGCGAGCACGGAGGCGGCCGCGATGCGGATGGCGCGGGGCGGGGGCGTGGTCATGGGGATGACGCTAAAGCCCCGCCATTGCGACATTGCGGCGCATATGTAACGGCCCGCCGTAGGTAACCAGACGGTGCGGTTACGCCTGCCGCGCGGGCCTGTGCGCAGTTCCCCGCGCCCCTAAATGCCTTGGTGCTGGTCGGCACCGAGGGCATTTCAGCCCGTTCGGCGTTTGAGGACGAGCGCCGTTCAGGCGCGAACGGGGTCTGGGGCGGAGCCCCAGGGGCTACTGCTGGTAGGGGTTCTGGGCCTGCATCTGGCCCGGCTGCGGCTGCCCGTACGCCTGCTGCGGCGCGACCGGCTGAGCCAGCAGACCCTCGGCCTGCTCCTTGCTGATCTGCTGCTCGAGCCCGCAGAACGTGCACTGCGTGCGGAACTTCGTCGAGATCGGGAACAGCGGCACGAAGAACAGCGTGAACTTCGTGACGTACTTGCGGATCGCGTGCGCCGACGGATTGCCGCAGTTGCCGCACACCAGCGTGAGCATCGCGAGCTGGTAGAGATAGCCGCGGGTGCCGAAGATGATCATTGAGTGGTTCCCCTCCCGTGTTTCCTGACGTCGTGTCGCGCGTAAGTGTCGTGGCCATGACCGCCTGCGTCCATCGTGTTGTGACGACGCCCACACGACTTATTGCCCTCATGGGCATCGGGCTGTTCCCATGGGTCGAGGTGGGGTGATGGGGCATGGCAGGACTGCGGGTCACACCGGTACACCGGCACGGACAGGCGCGACTGTACGTCAGCCTCCCGGACGGGCGCAGCGTCGCCTGGTACGACCGCGACACCGGACACGTGTCGCTGCTGCTCGACGACCGCGGGGCCGAGGTGCTGGCCGCGCTGCGCCCGTACGTCGTGGGTGAGCCGACCGTCGGGCCGCCGCCCGTGCCGACCCCTTCCGAGCTGGTCCGGCTCTCCCTGCACCCCGACGACGACCTCGCGCCCAACCGGCCGGGCGAGGCGCTCATCGGCGAGCTGGAGCGGAACGGCGGAGCCCACCGGTTCCGGGCCGGCCCGCGCCGCCGCGAACTCGCCGCACAGCAGCTCGCCGGGGCCGCGCTCGAACGGCTCGAAGGCGCGGGCTGGCGGGTCCTGCACTCGGTGCCGCTGCCCGGCGCGGCCAGGATCGACCACCTGCTCGTCGGGCCCGCGGGCGTGTTCACCCTGCGCTCCCTCGACACCCGGCGCCACCGGGTGCGGATCGCCGACCCGCTGGTCACCGTGGGCAGGGCCGCACCACTGCCGCTGCTGCGCGACGCCCGCCACCAGGCCGAACGCGCCTCGCTCGCCCTGGCGACGGCGGTACGGGCGGCGCTGCTCCTGATCGACGCGGACCGGGTCGAGCGGGCGCCGGGCGCCGTCCCCGACGTCAGCGTCCTGAAGGACGCCGACCTTGCGGAACTCGCCCGCGCGGGCGGCGTACTGAAACCCGCCGATGTGGAATCCCTGTACTGGACGGCCCGGGACCGCAGGACCTGGCTGCGGGTGTGAGTGCCGGCAAGCGCGGCTCCAGGGCCGCGTGAAGCCCGCGCACCGGGCCCGAAAAAAACTCGGGCGGCGATGTCGAGAACCCGTGGCCGGCTCCGTCCCCGGAGTGAACGCGGCCAGAATGGGCCGCACCCGTACCGAGGAGAACCACCATGGCCAAGTACCTGCTCCTGAAGCACTACCGCGGCGCCCCGGCTTCCGTGAACGACGTGCCGATGGCCCAGTGGACGCCGGAGGAGATCTCGGCGCACGTCCAGTACATGAACGAGTTCGCGGCCCGCCTGGAGAAGACCGGCGAGTTCGTCGACAGCCAGGCCCTCGCGCCCGAGGGGACGTTCGTCCGCTATGACGGCGAGGGGCGCCCGCCCGTCACCGACGGCCCGTTCGCCGAGACCAAGGACGTCATCGCGGGCTGGATGGTGATCGACGTCGACAGCTACGAGCGGGCCGTGGAGCTGGCCGGGGAACTGTCGGCCGCCCCCGGCGCGGGCGGGAAGCCGATCCACGAGTGGCTGGAGCTGCGCCCGTTCCTGGGCGCGCACTCCACCGTCACGGACTGAGCGCCGCCGTGGACGAGGCCGTGGACGAGGCGCTCCTGAGGAGCCTCACGCCGAGCGTGCTCGCCGTGCTCGTCCGTCGCGGAGCGGACTTCGCGGCGGCCGAGGACGCCGTGCAGGACGCCCTGGTCGAGGCGGTCCGCGTCTGGCCGGCCGAGCGGCCACGGGACCCGAAGGGCTGGCTGGTCACCGTGGCCTGGCGTCGCTTCCTCGACGCGACCCGCTCGGACGCCGCCCGGCGCCGGCGCGAGGACCGCATCGGCGAGGAGCCGGTGCCGGGGCCCGCGCCCGCGGCGGACGACACCCTCCAGCTCTACTTCCTGTGCGCCCACCCCTCGCTCACGCCGTCGGCCGCGGTCGCGCTCACGCTGCGCGCGGTCGGCGGCCTGACCACCCGTCAGATCGCCCAGGCCCATCTGGTGCCCGAGGCGACCATGGCGCAGCGCATCAGCCGGGCCAAGCGGACGGTCTCGCAGGTGCGGTTCGACCAGGCCGGCGATGTCGCCACCGTGCTGCGCGTTCTCTACCTGGTCTTCAACGAGGGCTACTCCGGCGACATCGACCTCGCCGCCGAGGCCATCCGGCTCACCCGTCAGCTCTCGGCCGCGATCGACCACCCCGAGGTGGCGGGCCTTCTCGCCCTCATGCTGCTCCACCACGCCCGCCGCGCCGCCCGGACCGCGCCCGACGGCAGCCTGGTGCCGCTCGCCGAACAGGACCGCGCGAAGTGGGACACGGCCCTGATCGCCGAGGGCGTCGCGATCCTCCAGGCGGCCCTCGCTCGCGACCGCCTCGGCGAGTTCCAGGCGCAGGCGGCCGTCGCGGCCCTGCACGCCGACGCGCTCGCCGCCGAGGAGACGGACTGGGTGCAGATCGTCGAGTGGTACGACGAGCTCGTGCGCCTGACCGACAGCCCCGTGGTCCTGCTCAACCGGGCGGTGGCCGTCGGTGAGGCCGACGGCCCGCGCGCGGGCCTGGCGGCGCTCGCGCCCCTCGATGCCTCGCTGCCCCGCCACACGGCGGTCGCGGCCTACCTGCACGAGCGAGCAGGCGACCTGGAGACGGCGGCACGGCTGTACGCCGAGGCCGCCCACCAGGCCCCCAACCTCGCCGAGCGCGACCACCTGACGCGCCAGGCCGCCCGCCTCAACGCCCGCCGCCCCCGCTGACCCGGCACCCGCCCTTCGCGCCGTACCTCATGCGGTGGGCCGCAGCTCACCCGTCGGACCGTACGCGGACGAACCGGGTGCCCTCCTGGCGGCCGGCCGCCTCGCGCAGCTCCACGAGGAGCGGCTCGGTGAGCATGCGTACGGGCCCGTGTTCGGGGTGGTCCACCGGCCCGCCCAGGCGGTCGCGCACCAGCTCGCCCACCTGCCGGGCCTGCGGCGGGGTCAGGCGGGGTGACGTCCGCACGGCGCGGTCGTCGGGGAGGCGGACCAGGAGTGCCCGGGGGCGCTGCGCCGGGCCGAAGACACCGAGGAGCACGCCGTCGCGCGTGTCGGAGTGCCGGATCTTCCGCCAGGCCCGGGTCCCGGCCCGGGTCCCCCCTGGCCGATAGGGGGAGTCCAGCGCCTTCGCCACGATCCCCTCGACGCCCACGGCCCTCAGATCACGGAACCAGGCGCGGGCCGTGTCCTCGTCCAGCGTGGCGAGGACCCGCTGGACGGGCGGGCCCACGTCCCGCAGCGCCGCCCCGAGCAGCTCCCACCGGTCCCGCAGCGGCAGGGTCCGCACGTCCCGGCCCGGCACGGCGAGGATGTCGAACGCGATGTAGGACACCGGGACCCCCGACCGCTCGCGGTCACCGTGGGACCGCAGCAGATCGGTGAAGCTCAGCCGCCCGTCGCGGTAGGCGCACAACTCGCCGTCGAGGACGGTTCCCGGCGGCAGCTGATCGCGCAGGGACGCCGCGATCTCCGGGAACTCCCTGGAGAGGTCCCTTCGCGAACGGGACTGCAGGAAGACCTTCCCGCCGTCGAGGACGAAGGCGAGGGCGCGGAATCCGTCGAGCTTGAGCGAGTACTGCAGACCCCCGGGCGTGGTGTCGGCCCCGGGGATCTCGTCCTCGGGCCGCGGGCGCATGACGTCGACCGGCGGCCGCAGGGCGACCCCCGACGGGTCCCGGTCCGCGCTCACGGCAGCCGGCCCGCCTCGTCGGGATCGGCGAGCGGGGCCAGCGGATCGCCGTCCCGCTCCAGGCGGGGCCCGATCGCGTCGATCAGGAACACCAGGTCGTCCGGGGCCGCGCAGGACTCGACCTCCGCCCAGGACACCGGCGCCGACACCGTAGGACGCTCCTTGGCGCGCACGGTGTAGGGCGTCGCGGTGGTCTTCGCGGCGGCGTTCTGGCTGAAGTCGACGAACACCCTGCCGGGCCGCAGCGCCCTCGCCATCTTGTGCGTGACCAACCCCGGCAGGGCCGCCTCGGCCTCCTTGGCCAGCGTCTTCGCGTACGCGGAGACGTGCTCGGAGGGGGTCGGTTCAAGGGCCGAGAGCAGATGCAGCCCCTTGGAACCCGAGGTCTTGGCGTACGCGCCGAGGCCGTCCGCCGCGAGCCGGTCGCGCAGCCAGAGCGCCACCGCGCAGCACTCGACGATGCTCGCGGGTTCGCCCGGGTCGAGGTCGAGCACGAGCCGGTCGGCCAGGGCCGGGGCGTCGGCCCGCCACTGCGGGGTGTGGAACTCGACCACCAGGTTCGCCGCCCACATCAGGGTCGCGAGGTCCGACACCACGACCTGGCGGGCCGCCTTGTCCTCGGAGCGCGGTACTTCGGCGGTCTTCACCCAGGCGGGGGTGCCCGGCGGAGGATTCTTGGTGAAGAAGCGCTGGCCTCCGGGGCCGTCCGGGAAGCGCAGGAACGACACCGGGCGGTTCTCCAGATGGGCCAGGAGCGGGCCCGATACGGAGGCGCAGTAGTGCAGGAGCTCGCCCTTGGTGGTGCCGGTGGCCGGGTAGAGCACCTTGTCCAGATTCGAGAGGGCGATCCGCCGCCCCTCCACCTCCGTGATCGGCGTCATACGATGAGAGTCCCACGAACCCCCGCAAAACCACTCCTCGGGGACGAAGAGGAGAAACCGTGCGATCCATCTGGAACGGTGCGATCTCGTTCGGCCTGGTCAGCATCCCGATCAAGGTCGTGAACGCCACCGAGAACCACTCGATCTCGTTCCGCCAGATCCACACGTCGGACGGCGGCCGGGTCCGCTACCGCAAGGTGTGCGAGCTGGACGGCGAGGAGCTGAGCCAGGACGAGATCGGCAAGGCGTACGAGGACGCCGACGGCTCGATGATCCCGATCACCGACGCCGATCTGGCCTCGCTGCCGCTGCCCACCGCCAAGACGATCGAGATCGTCGCGTTCGTGGCGGCCGACACGATCGACCCGCTCCAGATGGACGCCGCGTACTACCTCTCCGCCAACGGAGTGCCCGCCGCGAAGCCGTACACCCTGCTGCGCGAGGCCCTCAAGCGGAGCAAGAAGGTGGCCATCGCCAAGTTCGCGCTGCGCGGGCGGGAGCGGCTCGGCATGCTGCGGGTGGTCGACGACGTGATCGCCATGCACGGACTGCTCTGGCCGGACGAGATCCGGGCCTCCGACGAAGCCGCCCCCGAGGCCGACGTGAGCGTGCGCGAGGCCGAACTCGACCTGGCGGACGCCCTGATGGACACGCTCGGCGAAGTCGACATGGCGACCCTGCACGACGACTACCGCACCGCCGTCGAGGAGCTCATCGCGGCGAAGGCGGACGGCGCGGTCGCCCCGGCCCCGGAGGCCCCCGCCGCCAAGGGCGGCAAGGTCATCGACCTGATGGCGGCACTCGAGAACAGCGTCAAGGCCGCGAAGGCCTCGCGCGGCGAGGGCGCCGAGAGTGGCGCGGAGGCGGACGGCGACGACGTCGCCGAGGTCACGGAGCTGAGCTCGCGCAAGGCCACCGGCCGCAAGCCGGCGCCCGCGAGGAAGACGGCGTCGAAGACGGCCGCCAAGTCGACGGCCTCGGCGAAGAAGGCCACCGCGACCAGGACCGCGCAGGGCAGGAAGAGCACCGCCGCGAAGACCGGCAGCGCCAAGACCGCCGCCAAGAAGTCCGCGGCGGCCAGCCCCAAGTCCACCGGCGCGAAGAAGTCCACGGCCACGACCGCCAAGAAGACCGCGGCCAAGAAGGCGACGCCCCGGAAGCGGGCCAGCGCCTGACTCCGCACCCCGGCGCGCGGCCTCGATTCGGTAACGGAGGGGTTGCGGCGGGCCCGCGCTGGCGAAATGGTTGCCCAAGGGTGTGAAAGGGGTGCGGCCATGGTGCGAAGAAGCGGCGACGGCCACGCCCGTACCGAAGGGCGGTCAAGCCCCGACCCCGTGGTGCTCTCGGTGCTGCCGTACGCCGTGATGGCGCTGGTCGTCGTGGCCAACCTGATCGCGGGCCCCACGGTCGGACTGCTGCCCCTCGTCGCGCTCGGGCCCGCCTTCGCCGGATTGGTCGGAGGCTGGCGGCGTACGGTCGTCGTCGGCCTGATCGCGCTGGGCGCCGGGGTCGGGCTCGGGATCTACAGCGAGCTCTTCGAGGAGCGGCGCGGCTTCGCGTCGCTCGCCGCCGTGGCGGGCGTCACGGCGGTGGCCGCCGTCGGAAGCGTGATGCGCCAGCGCCGCGAGGCCGAACTCGCGGGCATGCGCTCCATCGCCGAGGTCGCCCAACGGGTGCTGCTGCGCCCGGTGCCGCGCAGCGCCGGGCATCTGCGGGCCGCCGTCTCGTACACCTCGGCGGTCGCGGAGGCACGGATCGGCGGGGACCTGTACGAGGTCGTGTCGGGGCCCAGCGGGGTGCGCGTGATCATCGGGGACGTGCAGGGCAAGGGGCTCGAATCGGTCGAGACGGCGGCGGTGGTGCTCGGCGCGTTCCGGGAGGCCGCGCACGACGAGCCCGACCTCAAGGGGGTGGGCGCGCGGATCGAACGGGCGGCGGGGCGGACCCTGCAGGGCGAGAAGTTCGTCACCGCGATCATCGCCGAGCTCGACCCCGCGAACGGGGCGGTGTTCCTCAACTACGGCCATCCGCCGCCCCTGTTGGTACGGGTGGACGGCTCGGTGTCCTTCCCCGAACCCGACCAGTACGCGCTGCCGCTCGGCCTCGGACTCGGCCCGGACGAGGGCCCCCAGCCCTTCCAGGTCGCCTTCGCCCCCGGCGACCAGCTCCTCCTGTACACCGACGGCGTCACCGAGGCCCGCGACCGAGAGGGCGCGTTCTACCCCCTGGGAGCCCGCACGCCCCTGCTGAAGGACCCCGACCCCGAGGCGGCCCTGGAGGCCCTGCGCCGCGACCTCATCCTCCACACGGAGGGGCCGTTGCACGACGACGCGGCAATGCTCCTGCTCCGCCACAGGGACTGACCCCACCCCGCGAACCAGGGTCCCGGCCCCCCGCCTACGGGGGGCGCGGGGATCGGCGCGATCAGCCCACGACGGCCCGCACCCGACGACGCACACGCGGAAGCGCAAGCCCCTCGCGGGGGACGGGCATGCGTCCGTAGACCGTGCGTGGCCGCGCCGGAGGGGCTACGGGGCCGAGGCCGAGCCGGCCTCGATGTGGGACAGGAGGCGCTCAAGCACCGGCCAAGCCCCCGCATCCGTACCGTCCCCCAGCACGAAGTGCAGCGCGGGCTCGGCCGCGGGGCCGAGGGGCATGGGGCGCAGGGCCAGCGGAGGGCGTGAGGCGTGCGCGAGGCCCGCCGCGCGCACCCCCGCCGCACCCAGCGTGTACGACACCGGGACCGGCGGCGCCTCGAAGTGTCCCGGCATCGCCAGATCGCGGCGCCCCCTGCGCAGGGAGACCAGCAGATGGGCGAGCCCGTGCCGGTCGGCCAGGGTCTCCGCCAGCGCCTGGACGGCGTCCAGCGGGGGAGTCTCGGACGCCCCGTACCCGAGGGTGAGCGTGGCGTCCGCGGCCACCCCCCGCTCGACCCGGGTCACCCGCAGCCCCGCGAGCGCGGGCCGCGCCGGATCGCCCACCGCGAGCAGGTGCGTCGGCTCGGGCGCCCGGTCGCGGGCCAGATCGGTCAACTGCCGTGTGGACCAAGGGAGGTTGATGGGCTCGGCGGTGCCCCAGCCCGCCGGAGCCGCGCCGGTCAGAGCCTGCCAGGCGGCTTCGAGTGCGCGGCCCAGAACCAGGTTCTCGTCCGCGTGGTGCACCGTGCGGAACGCGACGACCAGCTGCCGCTCCGAGGTGGGCTCGGGCGCGCCGAACGCCTCCGCGACCACCGCCCGCCCGTCCGCGTCCCGGGCCGGCGCGAACGTACCGTCCTGCCAGCGCAGCACCGCGCCCGAAAGCCCGTCGTAGTAACCGCAGTCGGGGTCCTTCACCACCCAGCGGTTGGGCGCGCCCGTCAGGGCCGTGCGCAGCGGAAGGCTGAGCCGCACACCCGGCGGGGTGACGATCTGCAGAGCCCGGCGGCTCTCGACGGACGCGCGCAGGATGTGCGAGAGCCAGGCGCTCAGCGCGATGAGCGGCCGGTCGCACATGACCACCGCCGTCGACCCGGTCAGGACGTCCACCGTCGGATGCGCCCCGCCGGCCACCGGCCGCGCGGTGACCCCGGGGTCCTGCTCGACCGGCACCACCTCGGTGTTGGCCGCGCCGGGCGGCCACGCGGCGCCGCCGAGCAGTGTGGTGAGCCGCCCGGCGACCGACCCGGCGAGGCGTTCCGCCTCGGGCGCCGCCGTGGAGGCCCGCGCCTCCGTCCACCAGAACGCGCCCTCGGGGACCGGGACTTGACCGCCCAGGAGCCGCTCGGCCTCGCCGGGCACCTGCACGAGCAGCGGCGCCTCCAGGGACACCAGCGGGCGCCCGTCCGCCGCGCAGAGCTGGACCACCGCCCCGTCGTTGCCGGTGTCCACGGCGAGCCCGGGCCCGCCCGCGTAGAGCCCGGCGAGCAGGGCCCAGGTGTCCGGCATCTTCGGGGTGAGGGCGATGACGTCCTTGGTCACGAAAGTTCGGCTTCTTCCTGGTGGGCGAGGGCGGTCTGGACGAGCTGGTGGCGCCGGCCGCGGCGCACCAGATAGCCGCGGCCCGGCGGCTGCGCGGACGCGTACAGGCCGGGGAACAGCTGGCCCTCGGTGCGGTCGCCGGTCATCACGAGCGCGGCCGTGCCCGTCTCGCGCAGCGTGGTCAGGAACGGCTCGTACAGCGCGCGCGAGGAACCCGCGACGCGGCGGGCCACCACGAAGTGCAGCCCGATGTCCTGCGCGGAGGAGATGTACGGCAGGAACGGCGTCAGCGGCTGCTGCCCGGCCGTGGTGAGGATGTCGTAGTCGTCGACCAGGATGACGATGCGCGGCCCCGCGAACGAGGGCCCGTCCGGCAGCGCGTCATGGTCCACGCTCTCGTCCGGCAGCCGCTTCTCCAGCTCGGTGGCGATCCCCGAGGCGAGCCCCGCGCTGATCTTCGCGTTGTGCGCGTAGCCCCCGCGGTACGGCTCGGGCACCACCCCGCGAAGACCGCGACGCGGGTCGAACACGGCGAAGACCAGCTCCTCGTCGCTGTAGCGGGCGGTGAACTGCTGGGCGATGAGCTTGAGCAGATTGGTCTTGCCGCACTCGTTGTCGCCCAGGATCAGCAGGTGCTGGTCGTGCTCGAACAGATCGAGGAGTACGGGATCCAGCGCGTCCTGGTCGACCGCGATGGGGATCCGCCTCGGCTCGGCCACCGGCGAGGGCAGCCGCTGCGCGGGCAGCCGGGTCGGCAACACCCTTACCGGAGAGGCGAGTTCACCGTGCCAGGTGGCCCGTACCGTGCGGGCCGCGTCCTCCAGGGCGGGCCCGAGGTCGGCCGCCGAGGCCACCGCGTCGGTGCGCGGCAGCGCGGCCTGCGCGAACAGCTTGCCGTGGGTGAGGACCCGCCCCGGAGAGTCCACGGCGAGCGTCTGGGACAGCTTGCGGTCGATCGCCGAGTCGGAGGGGTCGTTGAGCCGCAGCTCCAGCTGCGTACCGAACATGGACTGCGTCGCGATCCGCACGTCGTTCCAGCGCAGCATGCCCGCCACGACGTGGATGCCGTAGCCGCTGCCGCGCTTGAGCAGGTCGGCCAGCGCGTCGTCCAGGTCGTCGAACTCGTCGCGCAGCGCCCCGTATCCGTCGATGAGCAGCACCACGTCGGTTGAGCCGAGTTCGGGCAGGCGGCCCTGGGCGCGCAGGCTGCGCAGCTCGTCCACGGAGTCGATGCCGTGCTCGCGGAACAGCGCCTCGCGGGCGGCCAGCATGGCCCGCACCTCGGCGACCGTACGCGCGGCCCGCTCGTGGTCGGCGCGGCCCGCGATCCCGCCGACGTGCGGAAGGCCCGCGAGCGCCGCGAGCCCGCCGCCCACCAAGTCGAGCCCGTAGAGCGCGACTTGGGCCGGGGTGTGGGTCAGGGCGAGGGAGAGCGCGAGGGTGCGCAGAAGGGTCGTCTTGCCGGACTGCGGGCCGCCGATGACGGCCACGTGCCCGCCGGCCACCGTCAGATCGAGGGTCCACGGACCCTGCCACTGCCGGCCCGGATCGTCGAGCACCCCCAGCGGCACCCGCATCGGCCCCGGGGCGTGGCTGAGTCGCAGGCCGTGCTCGGACACCTGGAGCGGGCCCGCCGCCGCGTCGAGGCTGATCGCCCCGGGCAGCGGCGGCAGCCAGATCCGGCGGACCGGCGCGGCGGCCGTGCGCAGCTGGTCGACCATCGCCGACATGACGGTCGGCCCGGTCTCCCGCTCGCGCATCCGGGGCTCCGAATCCTCCGGACTCGCTTCCTGTGCGGGGGAGTTGAAGGCCTCGTACGGACGGGCGAGCGGGGTGTCGTCCTGCTGTTCCAGCACGGCGGGACCCCGGTGGGCGCCCGAGACGTACCCCGCCTTGAAGCGCTCGTACGTGGAGGTGTCGACCTTCAGATAGCCGAATCCGGGCAGCGGCGGCAGATGGAAGGCGTCCGTGGTGTCCAGGACCGTGCGCGACTCGTCGGCGGAGAACGTCCGCAGGCCGAGCCGGTAGGAGAGATAGGTGTCGAGGCCCTTGAGCTTGCCGCCCTCGATGCGCTGGCTGGACAGCAGCAGATGGACGCCGATGGAACGCCCGATCCGGCCGATCGACAGGAACAGGTCGATGAAGTCCGGCTTCGCGGTGAGGAGTTCACCGAACTCGTCGATCACCACGAAGAGGTGCGGAAGCGGTTCGAGACCGGGCCGCTCGGCGCGCAGCGCGGCGTAGTGGCCGATGTCGGCGACGTTGCCCGCGTCCTTGAGCACCTGCTGACGCCGCTTGACCTCGCCCGCCAGGCTGGTGTGCACCCGCTCGACGAGACCGGCCTGGTTCTCCAGGTTGGTGATCACCCCGGCCACGTGCGGCAGTTCGGCGAACGGGGCGAAGGTCGCGCCGCCCTTGTAGTCGACCAGGACGAGCGCCAGATCCTCCGGCGGATGCCCGGCGACCAGCGCGAGCACCAGGGTGCGAAGCAGTTCGGACTTGCCGGAGCCGGTCGCGCCCACGCACAGGCCGTGTGGGCCCATGCCCAGCTCGGACGACTCCTTCAGGTCGAGCAGCACCGGCTGGTGCCGGTCGTCGAGGCCGATCGGCACCCGCAGGAACGCCCGCTCGCCGCGCGGCGCCCACAGCCGGTCGATGTCCAGGTCCGCCGGATCGTCGATGCCGAGCAGCGCAGGGAAGTCCACCGGGCCGGTCACCGGGGTGCCGTCGGCCACCGACTCCGCCGAGAGCCGCAGCGGCGCCAGCATCCGCGCGAGGCCCTCGGCGCCGGCCGGGCCCACCTCGTCGCAGAGCCCGTACGACACCGGCGGGGCCGGGTTCGCCGGATCGCGCAGGTCCTCGACCGTGACGCTGTCGCCGTCCACGCTGATCCGTACGCCGACGTGGTCCGGCTCGTCCACCTGCCGCTCCAGCAGATGCAGCACCGTCACACCCATGTCGGTCAGCCCAACTGCCGCGTCGGGCCTGGGCAGTTCCTCGGCGGGAGACCCGTACGCGTCGCTCACCACGAGCAGCCGGTCGGTCATCGTCAGCGCGTCGCGGTCCGACAGACCCCGGCGCACCTCCGCCGCGTACGAGGCACGGCGGCGCAGGTCCGAGCGCATCAGACGGGCCAGCTGCGGCATGCTCGGTGCGATCCGGCGCGCGGCCACCGGGCCGTCGCTCTCCAGCGCGTCCAGGACGTGCGGCAGCCACTTCGCCCACTCCCAGTCCGCGAGCAGCTCGCCCGGCACCCCCAGGGCGATCGCCAGATCGTCGGGGGCGTGCGTGACGGCCGCCTGCACGAGCAGCGCCCGCGCGACCCGCAGCACGCCCTCGCGGTCGCCGACCACGCTCACGTCCGCGGCCCGGTCGAGCGGCACCGTCAACGGCGACTCCGTCGCCGTGGCGTACCGGGCCACCAGGGCCCGCGCCTCGTTCAGCATGAACGGGTCCGGCGGTGTGAGGACGCCCTGCGCGCTGTTCTGCCCGATCGACAGGTCCTGCGCCGGTACGGTGCCGGTGCCCACCCGCACCCGCAGGAAGTCGGCGTCACCGCGCCGGCGCTCCCACAGCCGCGCCGGATCCCGCAGCACGTCGTACAGGGCCTGCGGCGGCGGGTTCAGGAGCCGGGCCCGCAGCCTCGACTCCCGCTCCACGGCGCTGAGTTCCTCGCGCTGCTCCTCCAGGTACTCCAGATAGCGCTCGCGCTGGGTGCGCCGGGTGCGCTGCGCCTTGCCCCGCTGGGACAGGAACAGCGCGACCGCGCCGAGCAGCGCCACGACCAGGACGATGGCGCCGAGCCCCGCGAACTGGCTGTTGCGGATCACCGTCATCATGACGACCGAGCTCATCACGCCGGCCATGGGCAGCAGCGCGGTGGCGGCCGTGCCGGTCTTGCCCTCGGGCAGGTTCGGCGGCGGTTCGATGGCGCGCGGCGCGGCCGGTGCGGCCGGCCGGGTCGAACGGGCCGGGCGGTGGACCAGGTGCGGTGTCATCGTGCCCTCACCGCCCGCTCCATCGCTTCGGCGGCCAGCGCGACGGCGGCCCGCCGGGTGGCCCGGCCGAGCAGTGCGGTCTGGATGGGGCCTCCCTGGGCCAGATGCCGGTCGTAGGGGACCGGGACCACGCTGACGCCCGCCTCCCGCAGATGCGCGGTGGCGGTCTTCAAGTCCAGTGTCGTGTCGGGCGAGTTGGCGGTGAGAGCCACCACGGTCGTGGCGAGCGCCGCGTGCGGGAGCTGGGCGAGCCAGTCGAGCACGAGCCGGGTGCCGCCGACGCCCTCCGCGGTCATCGGGGCGACCACGACCCGGGCGTGCGCGGTGTCCATCGCGGTACGCGCCACCTCGCCCGGCAGCGTCTCGCAGTCGACCACGCTCACCGCGAAGTAGCGCCGCAGCGCGAGCGTCACGGTGCGGTACGTGCGCATGTTCAGGGGTGCGCCGAGGCGGCCCTGGCTCGCGGGCAGCAGCCAGCCGCCGTCCGCGATCGGCACGAGGTAGCCGGTGACGTCGGTCAGTTGCATCGCCGGGGTGAGGATGTGCGCGAGGTCGACGCAGGACCAGCGCACCGACTCGGCGCCGAGCCGCACCGGCAGGGTGCCGAGCGCGCCGTCCGCCTCCAGGGCGAGCACGGGATCGTGCCGGTAGTGGTTGAAGCTGCGGGCCAGCAGGGCGGCGACGGTGGTCTTGCCGACCCCGCCCCGGATGGAGGTGACCGCGATGAGCCGCCCGGTCGTGACGGGCTGCTGCAACTCCCGCCCGATCCGCGTCTCTTCGGCGACGTCCTGCGCGGCGGAGGCACCGAGCTTGCGCACCGAACGCCCGGCCCGCTTGGCCACCGAGTCCCCGTGCACGGGCCGCCCGAGCGCCACGGCGAGCCGGGGATCGACGGTGGGCACGGACTCGGGGGTGGTCATCGGCACGGCGGTGTCGCGCCCGCCGGGGACGCGTATCCCGGGAAGGGTCGCGGGCCGCCCGGAGCCGGGGGCACCGGGCCGCCGGGCGCGCGCGGGGGCGGCCTCCCTCGGATCGGCGGGGGCGGGTGCTGCGGGGGCCGAGGGCGCAGGAGGTGCCGAGGGGGCCGCGGGGGCCGAGGGGACTGGAGGTGCCGAGGGGGCTGCGGGGGCCGAGGGGCGGCCGGGTCCGGCGTCAGCCGTGTTGGAAAGCTCAACTCCCTTGCCAGGAAAGGCAGTTGGCCCCTCGTCGGGTCCACCGTCCTGCCGGGCTTCGAGCGGCCGTATCCGGAAGGCCCCCTCCGCAGGACCGGCGTAGGGCCGGGGACCGGACCCTGTGGCATGCCCCGCACCGGGCTGTGCGGCGGGCGAATCACCCGAGTACGCCGCCGGGGCATCCGTGCCCGGGGGCGCTACCGGCGCCGAGCCGTTCCCGCCCAGCTCGCGCAGCACATCGCGCTGCCAGTCCGCACCGCCCACAGCCACATCCCGACCTCTGCGCATACCTACGCGTACCTACGCGAACGTGCCGAGCAGTCGCCCGTACACGCCGAACACCCCGAGCACCAGCGGGAACAGTGCGATCACGCCGATCGATTCCAGCGCGTCGCCGAACCGCCGCAGCCGGACCCGCACATGGTCCGGCGGCTGGATCAGGAGCACCGCGACCGGCGCCAGGGCGAGCACCACGAGCACGGCCGGCGGACCGGCCGTGCCACTGCGCTCCCACCACACCCAGACGAGCCGCCCGGCCACCGCGGCGGCCGCCGCGAACAGGCCCACGACCTCCGGGACCAGCGGATAGGCCCGCGCGCGCAGGGCGAGCACCACGGCGAGGACGGAGGCGAGCGGAACCGTCCACACGGTCGGCGTACGCAGCACCAGCGTCCCGGCGACCGCCGCGCAGCCGGCCACGACGACCGTCGCGAGGGCGAGCCCGCGGTGGGTGGCCGCCAGCGCGGTCGACACCTGGTAGCGGCTGACGGAAGCGCCGCCGGAGCGCCGGTCGTCCAGGCCGGAGAGCCCGGACGCCATCAGCGCGAGACGCGGCAGCACCCCGAGCACAAGGGCCGACACGACCAGCACGATCGCCCCGGCCCGCGCCTGCCCGAGTGCGGTCCCCGCACCCGACTGCGACGCGAGCACGGCCTCCCAGCAGACACCGCCCCCGGCCACCGCCCCGGCTCCGATGAGCCCGCCACGGCCGAGCGGCGAGAACAGCCCGAGCAGCAGCAGGGCCACCGCGAGGGCGGCGCCGACCGCGCCGAGCCGGGCCCCGCCCGACCAGCCGTACGCGTCGGCCAGCGTCCACGCCCCGAGCACGCCGAGCGCCCCGGCCGTGACGATCAGTGTGGTCGCGGGCCCGCGCTGCCCGACGCGGCCGAGCACCGCCCCCGCGACCGCGCCGGCCCCGGCCACGGCGAGCAGCACCGCACCGACCGAGGACAGCGTGAACTCCTGGCGCGCGAGCGCCCCGGCGGCGAGCGCCCAGCCGAGCGTCGCGAACCCCGCGACCGCGCGCCGCGCGGACGGCCGCCAGCGCCAGGCCCGTACGTCGAGATCGTCCGCGGCCTCGTCGGTGACGTCGTGCACGACGGGCGCCGACGGCGCGTCCTCGACCCGCACCAGCCGCAGCACCGCGCCATCGGGCACACCCGCGGACGCCAGCGTCGAGTCCTGCGCGAGCACCGAACCGTCGGCCGTCGTCAGATGCCGCAGCATCGGCCGGCTTCCGGGGGCGTCCCCGAGCAGGCGCATGACTTCCGGCAGCAACAGCCCAATGGGCTCTTCGGCCGGCAGAACGAGATCGACCCGACGCTGTGCACCTACCAGAGTGACCCGGCTCAATGCCGTACGGCTCACCGATCCCGTAGCTATCACGTGCGCGAACCTATCATCGGGCCGAAGACTTCACGGCGGGCGAAGAAGCGGATGAAGAAGCGGGAGAAGAGGGCGGGGATGAGGCCTGCGAAGAGGGCGTCGACGTCGGCTGAACCGAAGTCCCGTACGGGGTCTTGCCGATGAGTTTGTGCGAAATGAACGACCAGCCCACACACCCCGCGCACAACACCGCCGCGATCACGATTCCGGCGAACAGTTTCCCGAGCCGCTCGTCGACCGACCGCCGCCCGCGCTGCCCCCCGAACAACAGGGCATCGCGAAGCCGCCGGCGCCGTACCGAAACTGACTCCAGCAATTGGCTGTCGTAGTCCTGCGCGGCAGTCATGCGCGGTGAATCTCCTTCTTACGGTGCCTCGACTTACGGTGCCTCGACGTGAACAGCACCGCGACAACAACGGTGCGGGCTGGTTCTGTTGGGGCGTCAATCATGCTCATCGCCCCCCGAATTCCGCGATCACGGCCAGGACGAAAGCGTCCGCTTCCACCTCCGTGATCTCCACATGGTCGATCTCGTTGTGCCCGAGTTCGTAGAGGCGGAGGTAGTCGGTCGGCTCCCAGCGCAGATTCCGCGTGAAAGCCTCGTCGCAGCCGACCCCGTCGAGAATGCGCCGCCGGGCAATACCGCGCGGGCTCTCACGAGGGTGTCCCTCGGAGATCTTCGCGTAGTACGTGACCTTCGGCGACGCCGGGTCGATCACCCGCACATCGGCGCCACGGCCGCCGAGCCACAACTCCAGCGCTCGCCCGCCCACTTCGCGCCGACGCCCCTCGCTCTCCACGAGCACCGGCCCGTACACCGAGCCGGACAGGCCACGCAGGACGGTGTGTTCGTCGACCACGACCTCGAAGCAGGTCTCCTTCACGGAGGCGCCCGTGAGGTCGGCGCCCTGCAACTGGGTGTGGACCAGTGAGGCCCCGTCGAGCCGGGCACCGCGCAGCGAGCCTCCCCGGGCATCGGCCTCGTACAGCTCGGCGCCGCCCAGGTCCGCGCCGTCGAGCCGCGCGCCCCGCAGGAAGCCCCCGTCCAGGACGGCCTTGACCAGGCAGGCCCCGGTCAGATCCGCGCCGTCGAGCTCCGCGCCTTCCATGTGGCAGCGGTAGAAGTCGATGCGCACGAACTCGGCACCCACGACCGAGGCATCCCGGGACACGATCTCGGTCAGCCGATGGCGTCGACGGCGAACCCGGCCACGGCGGCCTTCACCGCGCGGCCGCGGCCGTCGCGTACGCGGTGCGGGTGCCGGTCCAAGTTGTGATCCATGTCTGTGGTCCCCCGTATAAGTAGCGTCCACCCAAGCGGACCGCCGTCATGCCCCCCCGTGGGCGTCGGACTCCTGCTCGTGGCCACTGGCGTTGAAGTGACATCCACCCCCGACCGCCCGCCGGATCCGAACACCCGGCCGACACCGTGGCGCGCCTCGTCCATGTGTACCCAAAGGGGATTGCACGCGCAACGCCGATCCCGCCCGTCCGGGTCCGCCCGAACCCCGGAAATCCCAGGTGCGCGACGGCCTGGCGAAGCGGCGGCGAGACGAACGGTTACCAACTTGGCACAGCCGGGACGGGCGACGGGGCCCGGGCGATCGGGGGTCTGCAGCCCCCCGACGTCATGCCGGGCCGTCGGTCGGCCGTCGGTTCAGCTCAGCTTGGCTCAGCTCAGCTTGGCGTCGGCGTACGCGACCATCGCGTCCCGCAGGTATTCGGCCAGACCGTCGGCGATCTTGTCGTAGTTGGCGCGCATCCCCGCCTCCTCGACATAGGTCCGTCCAAGACCCTTGTACGCGACCGCGTTCGGCGTCCAGAACCGGCAGACGCTCCGGTAGTGGAGGCCGACCTCTGTCTGGACCGCGGGGTCGTCGACCGGAGTGCCGGCCACCATGAACTCCGCGAACCGGATCATCTGCGCCGTCACCTCACGCTGCCACCGCTCCGTGTCCTCGGCGGTCATCGAGTCGACGGCCTGCCGGGACTGCTCCCACGCCTTCGGCCACCGCTCGCGCACCTTGTCGTTCTCCTCCGCCGAGGGCTCGAACCCCTCGAACAGATTCTCCGGGCGATTGATCGTCGCCATGTCGTCGTTCTCCTCTGCCTCTTCCAGTTCGCCGATGGTGCGGCCGACCGTGCGCGCCAGGGTGCCGAGCCGGTCCCGTTCCGCGAGCAGCCGCTGGTGGTGCTCGCGGAGGACCGCCACCCGGTCGACCTGGCTGTCCAGCACCGCCCGGATCTCCCGGAGGCCCAGGTCGAGCTCGCGCATCAGCAGGATCTGCTGGAGCCGCAGCAGATCGGCCTGCTCGTAGTAGCGGTGCCCGTTGCTCCCGATCCAGGCGGGCGGCAGCAGACCGATCTCGTCGTAGTGCCGCAGCGTCCGGGACGTCACCCCGGACATCCGGGACACATCCGCGATCGACCAGGCCATGGCCGTGCCTCCCATCACCGGGCCGGAGTCCGTCTCCGGCCACACCGAGGACGGTAGGAGTTGACGCAACGGAAGCCGCAAGCCCCGCCGCCCTGCCGTCGCGCCGCCGAGCCTCTGCGCCGCCGAGGTGAAGGGACTCGGGGAGACCGCACAGAGAGGCGAGGGGGCGGACACAGACCCCCTGGAACCTCGTGTAATGTTCTCCGAGTTGTCGCGCAGCCGGGACGGTTCCGCGCCGACCATCCGCCGCAGATTCTGCGGCACTCCCAACTCAGCACGGCCCCCGACCGGGGTGAATTCGGCATGCCGAATTCCATTTCCGGCCGGACCGGAGACTCGATTACGAATCGCCGGACGGATCCGCTAGAGTTCGGAACGTCGAAACGGCCCAACAGCCGGGAAGACAACCCGATTTCGACCGGGAATCAGGACCGAAAGGATCTGATAGAGTCGGAGCCGCCGGAAAGGGAAACCCGAGAGGGAGAACCTGAAAGGCACCGAGGAAATCGGACACGAAAGAGTCTGATAGAGTCGGGAACACGAAATACCGAAGGGAAGCGCCCG